>NZ_CP019334.1:10000-1210000 GCF_002163675.1 Polaribacter sp. SA4-12
TTAGTCTAGCCCTGATTGAAACGGCATCCTTTTTATAGTCCTTTAAATAGAGCTCATAATTTTAAATAAAGAGATTGCGACAGTTTACAAAAAAGTAAACTTCGCAATGGCAACTATAAAAAGATATAGTGGAAAGCAGGAAATAGCTTCTAAAAAAAATATAACAATATCTGAATATTATGGAATATTCAGATATTTGTGTGTTTGTAAAGAAATTTTCCACTTTGGATTTTTCATCACATAATCTACAATAAGTTGCGTCATTTTTTCTTTTTTACTCCATTCTGGTTGTAAAAAAAGTTGACATTTATCTCCAACTTTAGCAGCTTCACGTTCTGCAAAATCAAAATCTGAATTATTTTGAATAATCATTTTTAATTCATCAGCTTCTGGATAACATTCTTCTAAAGGTAATTTTGTTTTCTTTGGGGAAAGACAAAACCAGTCCCATTTTCCAGAAAATGAATATGCTCCTGAAGTTTCTATATGTGTTTTTATATTGTTTTTTTGAAGGTTTTCGGTAATATAATCCATAGACCACATTAAAGGCTCACCACCAGTTATTACAACTGTTTTTGCGTGATTTGTTACATTATTTACAATAGTATCTGCTAATGTTGGAGGGTGCAAATTAGCATCCCAACTTTCTTTAACATCACACCAATGGCAACCAACATCGCAACCACCAAGTCTAATAAAATAAGCAGCGGTTCCTGTATGAGAACCTTCACCTTGTATTGTGTAAAACTCTTCCATTAATGGAAGCATTATTCCTTTATCTACTAAATCTTTTGTCTTTTTATCCATCGTCATTCTAATCAATCAAAAAGGTTTTAAAAGTGCAAAGGTAGTTTTTTGTGTATCATTAATAAAAAGAATAATAATTTAATTCTAAAGTGTTTAAAATCAACTAATTTTTGTAAATTTGCACTCCTTTTTACGAGAACAGATTTGTTAAAGGAAATATATAAAACAATTTATAAAAACAACTCTTTGCGTTTTTATCGTTAAAAATCTGAAAAACAATAAGATACAAAGTAATTTCAGAATGTCTGAAGAAACAAAAAACACTGAAGAGCAAGTAGTTGCTACTGAAGTACAAGAAACAGCGACTCCAGCTGTAGATCCAACACAATTTTTAGCAGATTTTAACTGGCACAAATACGAACAAGGTATTGAGGCTGTTGATGAAGAAAAATTAGTTGAGTTCGAAAAAGCGTTAGAAGGAACTGTAGGTTTCGTAAACGAGAGAGACGTAATTGAAGGAACTGTAATCAGAATTACTGATAGAGATGCAATCATCGATATCAACTCTAAATCTGAAGGAGTTATTTCTTTAAACGAATTCCGTTACAACCAAGGTTTAGCTGAAGGAGATAAAGTAGAAGTATTAGTAGACAAAAGAGAAGATTCTTCTGGTCAATTAGTATTATCACACAAAAAAGCAAGAGTAATAAAAGCATGGGAACGTGTTAACAATGCTCATGAAACTGGTGAAGTAGTTAACGGTTTCGTTAAATGTAGAACTAGAGGTGGTATGATTGTAGATGTTTTCGGAATCGAAGCATTTTTACCAGGATCTCAAATTGACGTTAAGCCAATTAGAGATTACGATCAGTATGTTGAGAAAACAATGGAATTCAAAGTTGTTAAAATCAACCACGAATTTAAAAACGTTGTTGTATCTCATAAAGCTCTTATTGAAGCTGATATTGAAT
Organism: Polaribacter sp. SA4-12; assembly: GCF_002163675.1. Lineage (NCBI taxonomy): Bacteria > Pseudomonadati > Bacteroidota > Flavobacteriia > Flavobacteriales > Flavobacteriaceae > Polaribacter > Polaribacter sp. SA4-12. Next base: position 11,719 of record NZ_CP019334.1, read on the forward strand.
TACAGAAAAAAGAAATTATTGGTCAATTAGAAAAAGGACAAGTATTAGAAGGTATTGTTAAAAATATTACTTCTTATGGTGTCTTTGTTGATTTAGGTGGTGTAGATGGATTAGTTCATATTACAGATTTATCTTGGTCAAGAATCAATCATCCAAATGAGGTTGTTGAGTTAGATCAAAAATTAAACGTTGTAATTTTAGACTTTGATGATAACAAATCTAGAATCCAATTAGGATTAAAACAATTATCTGCTCATCCTTGGGAAGCTTTAAATGCTGATTTAAAAATCGGAGATAAAGTAAATGGTGAAGTTGTTGTTTTAGCTGATTATGGAGCATTCGTAGAAGTAGAACAAGGAGTAGAAGGGTTAATTCACGTTTCTGAAATGTCTTGGTCAACTCACTTACGTTCTGCACAAGATTTCGTAAAAGTTGGAGATAAAGTTGAAGCTCAAATTTTAACTTTAGACCGTGAAGACAGAAAAATGTCTTTAGGTATCAAACAATTACATCCAGATCCTTGGACTGACATCGTTGCTAAATATCCTGTAGGTTCTACTCACACTGGTACTGTAAGAAATTACACTAACTTTGGTGTATTCGTAGAATTAGAAGAAGGTATTGACGGTTTAGTTTATATTTCTGATTTATCTTGGACTAAGAAAGTGAAACATCCTTCAGATTTTGTAACTGTTGGTGATAAACTTGAAGTACAAGTATTAGAATTAGATGTTGAAAACAGAAAGTTAAACTTAGGTCATAAGCAAACTCAAGATAACCCTTGGGATGCACATGAAGCTACGTATGCAATTGGTTCTAAACATACAGGAACAATCAAAGAAAAGAATGATAAAGGAGCAGTTGTAACTTTTGCTGATGGAGTAGAAGGTTTTGCACCAACAAGATTCTTAGAAAAAGAAGACGGTACTAAATTAGATAAAGGAAACACAATCGAATTTGTAGTTTTAGAATTCTCTAAAGAATACAGAAGAGTTGTTGTATCTCATACATCTTTATTTAAAGAGCAAGAGAAAAGAAATGTGAAAGTTGCCGTTAAGAAAGCAGCAGAAGCAGAAAAAACTACCTTAGGAGATATCGGTGGACTTGCAGCATTAAAGAAGAAAATGGAAGAAGGTAACAAGAAATAATAATTTCTAAGTTATTTTTCCTGCCCAGGTAGGAAACCATAATATATTAAAAGTCGTTACAATTTGTAACGGCTTTTTTTTATGCATTAAAGTTTCAAAAAACTGTAGGTATAAATCTCACGATATTTCATTTTTGAATACTGAATACTGAATACTGAATACTGAATACTGAATACTGAATACTGAATACTGTCAACTCTTTTTGGGCGTTACCTAAAGGTCGGGCTTTACGCACTCGCTTTTTTTATGCTGATTTTATTTCAGCACCTGTAAATGTTATAATAATTTCATTATTTAGATGAGATATTGAAACGAGTTTAACATAAAAAAGAGCTCAAACAAATGCTTCAATCCCTAACGCAGACTATTTGCAAGTTTTTTACAATATTCTTTGTTAATAGCCAATCAAAAAGCATTTTTTAGACTTTTACTAATGAACTAAATAAGAATAATTTATATTTGTTTAGCCAAAATAAAAGACAATAACACAATATGACATTAATAAAATCAATTTCAGGAATAAGAGGAACAATCGGTGGTAAAACTGCTGATAATTTAACACCATTAGATGCTGTAAAATTTGCTTCGGCTTATGGAGCTTTTATTATTGCACGAAACTCAGGTAAGAAAAAAATAAAAGTTGTAATTGGTAGAGATGCACGTATCTCTGGTAAAATGATTTCTAGTTTAGTAGCAAATACTTTAGTAGGTTTAGGAATCGATGTTATAGATTTAGGATTATCAACAACACCAACTGTAGAAGTTGCTGTTCCTATGGAAAATGCAGATGGAGGAATTATTTTAACAGCATCACATAATCCAAAACAATGGAATGCGTTAAAACTATTAAACGAAAAAGGAGAATTCTTAAATGGAGAAGAAGGAGAACAAATTCTTGTGTTAGCAGAAAGTGAAGATTTCTCTTTTGCAGAAGTAGATGATTTAGGTACTTATACTAAAGACAAAACATACGTTAAAAAACATATTGATGAAGTTTTAAAACTAGAATTAGTAGATGTAGAAGCAATCAAAGAAGCTAACTTTACGGTTGTTGTAGATGGAGTGAATTCTACAGGAGGAATTTTTATACCTGCTTTATTAAAAGAGTTGAATGTAGAATGTATTGAATTGTATTGTACTCCAAATGGAGAGTTTCCTCACAATCCAGAACCTTTAAAAGAACATTTAACAGATATTTCTGAACTTGTAGTAAAAGAACAAGCACATTTAGGAATAGTAGTAGATCCAGATGTTGATAGATTGGCTTTAGTTTCTGAAGACGGTTCTATGTTTGGTGAAGAATATACATTAGTTGCTTGTGCAGATTACGTTTTAGGAAAATTAGGAGGAGGAAATACAGTTTCTAACTTATCATCCTCTAGAGCATTAAGAGATGTTACTCAGAAACATGGAGGTACTTATACCGCATCTGCTGTAGGAGAAGTAAATGTTGTTATTAAAATGAAAGAAACTAATACTGTAATTGGTGGAGAAGGAAATGGAGGAATCATTTATCCTGCTTCTCATTATGGAAGAGATTCATTGGTTGGTGTAGCTTTATTTTTATCACATTTAGCAAATCAAAAAATGTCTTGTAAAGAATTAAGAGATTCGTATCCAAGTTATTTTATGAGCAAGAATAAAATTCAGTTAACTCCAGAAATAGATGTTGACAAAATTTTAGAAACAATGGCTGCTACATATTCAAATGAAGATGTAAATACAATAGATGGTGTAAAAATTGATTTTGCAGATGAGTGGATTCACTTACGTAAATCTAATACAGAACCAATTATTAGAATTTATACAGAAGCAAAATCACAACAAGCTGCAGATGATTTAGCAGTGAGGTTTATCAATGAAATTAAAGCAATAATTAAATAATTACTTAGAAAATTTGAATAAATATATTATAATTTTAGTTGTCTTATTTTTTAGCACAGTTTCTTTGGTTGGACAAGAAAACCCAACACCTTCTAAAAAAAATAAAGTTGTTAATAAAGGAAAGTTTTTTGTTTACTGGGGATGGAATTGGGCAAGTTATACCAATTCTGATATTAGATTTAAAGGAGAAAATTACGATTTTACTTTATCTGATGTAAAAGCACAAGACACTCCATCAAAATTTTCTATTAGTAAGTATTTTGGAATAACAAACATTACTAAACCTCAAACAAATGCTAGAATAGGTTATTTTTTCAAAGAAAATTATACAATTTCAATTGGTATTGATCATATGAAATATGTTGTAGATAATGATCAGTTTGTAGATATAGATGGGAATATAAATATAGGTAATTCTAAGTATTATGGAATCTATAATAATCAACAAGTTCAACTAACCGAAGATTTTTTACGTTTAGAACATACAGATGGTTTAAACTATTTGAATATAGAGCTAAAACGTTTTGATAATATTGATCATTGGTTTGGTTTAGATTTAGAAAATTTACAAATAAACTTAACAGAAGGTTTTGGGTTAGGAGTTTTATACCCAAAAACGGATACCACATTATTAGGAAAAGAAAGACATGACGATTTTCACTTATCTGGCTGGGGAGTTTCTGCAGGAGCAGGATTAAATATTACTTTTTTAAAGCATTTTTATATTCAGGCAGATTATAAAATAGGTTATATTAATATGCCAGATATTAAAACGTCATTAAATTCTGTAGATTCAGCATCACAGAGTTTTTATTTTTTCCAAAACAATATTTTAATAGGTGGTAGATTTAGATTGTTTTAAAAAAAAATCTATTGGTACAATTTGAATATGTTATTTATTAAGTATTAGAAAACTTAATTAAGTAATAAGTTTTAAATATCTAATAGCTTAATCAAAATATAAGTTGCTCCTTTTGCTACTAAAGAATTTCCATTAGAAATTCCTAGGTTACAAAAAAAGCAACTTTTTTTATGTAAAAATATGTTATAAGAACTCTTTAGGAACTTTATCTCTATGCTTAAAACGTCTGTGTGACCATAAATATAATTCAGGTTGTTGTTTTACATTCTCTTCAGTTAATTCTGTGTATTTATCAGTAATTTGATAATCTTCAAAATCTTTAGGAGTATCTGTTATCAATTGAAATTCTACTTCGTAATACCCTCTTTTAACTTTTTTTGCAACATAATTAATTACTACATAATCGAATCTTTTTGAGAGCATTTCTGCACCAGTGTGAATTGGTACTTTTATTCCGAAAAATTCTCTCCAATAATAAGTTTTATGAGGTTGAGGAGATTGATCACTTAATAAAATATAAGCTCCTTGTTTTTTATCACTAAAGTTTTTTTGCATCCCTCTTACAGTGTCAGAAGTTTTATATCCTTTAATACCAAATTTTTCTCTAGATTCTCTAACCCATTTTTCGAAATATTTATTATTTAATTTTGTATAAGCACCATAAACATCAATATTTAAAGCTAAAGGCATACTAATTGACCATTCCCAGTTTGCTTGATGCGCACCTACTAAAGCAATATTTCTACCTTGTTTTGCATATTTATCAACCAGTTCTGGGTTCTTGTATTTATATCTTTTTAATATTTGTTTTTCAGAAATAGAAAATGCTTTTACACTTTCCATAATTAGATCTATAAAATGTTTAAAAAACTTCTTAGAAATTTTCTTTAGCTCCTCATCAGACTTTTCAGGAAAAGAAAGCTTTAAATTATCTAAAACTACTTTTTTTCTGTATCCTATTATATAGTACATTAATATATAAAGGAAATCAGATTTTATATATAAAACCCTCATTGGTAATCTAGAAAGTACCCAAATAAAAGGGTAGGCAATAGCAAAAATTATAAATTTCATATAATACTTTTGGTGCTGCAAATATCGTATATAAATTTAAAATGGAATAGTATTAGTAATCTGTTTTTTAGTAAGTTTGTTTTATGATGAACAATATAAATCAAGCAGTTTTATTACTTATTATAGCCAATGTTTTGGTTTCTATGAAAGGGTTTAAAGATTATTCTTTTTTAGATAAATATAAGTTTCAAGTAAGTAGAATTTTATCAGGAGAGAAAATAAGAGCATTAACATCTGGTTTTTTACATGTAGATTGGATGCATCTTGGTTTTAATATGTATGCTTTATACCTTTTTGGAGATATTGTAGCAAATATTTTAGGGATTCCAAGTTTTCTAATCATCTATTTTGGTAGCTTATTAGCTGGTAGTTTATATTCACTTCAATATCATAAAGACGAACCTTATTATAGCGCTGTAGGTGCTTCTGGTGCAGTTTCTGGTATTGTTTACGCATCAATACTTTTATATCCTGCAATGGAGTTGTATTTATTCTTTATTCCAATACCAATTCCTGGATACATTTTTGGTGTAGGTTATTTATTATATTCTATCTACGGAATGAAAAAACAATTAGGCAATGTAGGTCATTCTGCACATTTAGGTGGGGCAATTGGAGGTTTTGCTTTAACATTATTATTAAACCCTTCAGTATTTTCAACCAATAAGATGTTAGTAATTGCATTAGGAATACCTATTTTGTTGTTATTGTTTTTTGGAGACAAATTAAAAAACTTATAAATTAAAAAACCGAAGCTTAAACGTTTCGGTTTTTTTTGTGTTTGAAAGACAAGTCTTTACCTTGTTTTTATTGATGCAAATTTACTGCTTAACTTTTTCATTTTTATACAATATTTAGCATAAAAAAAGACTCCATAAATATTTATGAAGTCTTATGAGCGAAAGACCAGGTTCGAACTGGCGACATTCAGCTTGGAAGGCTGACGCTCTACCAACTGAGCTACTTTCGCGTGGTAATGAGCTGCAAATATAGAATCTTTTTTGAGTTCTACAAGTGTTTTTTTATATAAAATTTGAGCAAAAAAAGACTCCATAATATTTATGAAGTCTTTTGAGCGAAAGACCAGGTTCGAACTGGCGACATTCAGCTTGGAAGGCTGACGCTCTACCAACTGAGCTACTTTCGCATGGTAAAGAGCTGCAAATATAGAATGTTTTTTGAGTTTTACAACTGTTTTTTTAAAAAATTAATAAAACTTTTTGTCATCCCGTAATACCTTTAAAAAGTGAAATCCATAGATGTTATAACCTTCATTATAATAGAATTTATGAGATTGAGGATTGTTTACATATGCATTTAATTCTATGGCTTCACAACCTTTACTTTTAACATGATTATCAATCCAATTAAAGAATTGCTTTCCAAGACCTTGTCCTCTAATTGTGTCGTCTAAAATTACGTGATCTGGCTCAACAGTTTTACCAATATAATGTCTTGTTGAATACCAAAGGCCAGAAATACCGACTAATTTTCCATCCAAATATAAGCCTACACATTCATAATTTGCTATTTCAGCTATTTCTAAAACTCTTTCTTTTAATAATTCTGGAGGTGTTTTTGAGTTTAATTTTGTTAAAAGTGGAATTATAGTCAAAATTTCTTCTGCTTTAATGACTTGTATTTGTGTTTTCATGCGTATTAATTTTAAATAAATATATTGTTTGTATATTTCATCAGTAAATATAATCATCAAAATTATTAATAATGAATTCTATTAAACTATTTAGTATCTCAATTTTTATCACTTTTTCTATGCAATCGCAAAAAAAAGAGGTGCAAATAATAACAACAAAAATTTCTGATCAGGTATTTATGTTAAAAGGTCAAGGAGGAAACATAGGATTATTTATTGGTGATGATGCTGTTTTTATGATTGATGACCAATTTGCACCATTAACACCTAAAATTTTAGAAGCAATTAAAAAGATAACTCCCAAACCTGTAAATTATTTAATGAATACGCATTGGCATGGAGATCATACAGGAGGAAACTTAAATATGCAAAAAGAAGGAGCTCTAATTTTGGCACATAAAAATGTTAGAAAAAGAATGAGTGTTGATCAGGTTATAAGAGGTAAAGTTAAGAAAGCATCACCAAAAGAAGCACTACCAGTAATTACTTTTACAGAAGATATGATGATGCATATTAATAATGACGATATTTATGTTTCTCACATTCATAAAGCTCACACTGATGGAGATGCTTTAGTCTATTTCACCAAAAACAACATTTTACATACTGGAGATGCTTACTTTCAAGGTAAGTTTCCTTACATAGATTTGTCTTCTGGAGGAAGTATTAATGGTTATATAGATGGAATACAGAAAATGATAGTTCTTGCGAATGATGAAACTAAAATTATTCCAGGTCATGGAAATATTTCTAATAAGAGAGAGCTTATTTCTTTTAAAAAGATGTTAGTTGATTTAAAATCAAGGATTCAAACTGAAATAGATAATGGTAAAACTTTAGAAGAAGTAAAACATAACAAAAAAATCACTAAAGATTATGTCTCTTTTAATGGTTGGATTACCGAAGAAAAGATAAAGATTGCTATTTATAAGAGCTTAAATAAATAAAAAAATCCCAAACAAATTGTTTAGGATTTTTTAGTAGCGAGAACGGGATTTGAACCCGTGACCTCAGGGTTATGAATCCTGCGCTCTAACCAACTGAGCTACCTCGCCATTCTTTTGAGGCTGCAAATATAAATTAATTTTATGAACTCGCAAGAAGTGTTTTAATTTTTTTTAAATAGAATTATTACCTATATTGTCGTCTTAAGATAATAATAATGGATAAAGTAAAATTCGAACTAGAAATTCCTATTCACGCATCACCTCACATGCTATATCAATATATCTCATCCCCTTCTAATTTACAAGAATGGTTTGCAGATAAAGTTAACTCTAGAGGTAAAGAGTATAGTTTTGTTTGGGATGGAGAAGAAGAAAAAGCAGAGTTAATAACTAAAAAAACGGATGATAGAATTCGTTTTAAATGGTTAGAAAGTGAAGATGATGACAGCTTCTTTGAAATTAAAATTCAAGTTGATGCATTAACGAAAGATGTATCTTTAATTGTAACAGATTTTGCAGATGATGAAGATGAAGTAGAAGAGTCTAAGCAATTATGGGAAAATCAAATTGATGAATTAAGACATACTATAGGTGCTTAAATTAATCTTTTTATAAAATTATAAAACTCAACTTTTTTGTTGAGTTTTTTTATGCCTAAATATTTTAAAATACACTAATTTCGCATCTTTAAATTCTTAGTTATGATCAACTTCAATGGAGAGTTACAGAATCCAGAAAACATAAAATTATCATTAGAAAACAGAGCTTTTAAATATGGTGATGCCATTTTTGAAACTGTAAAGGTGATGCATAAAAAAGTGGTTTTTTGGGAAGATCATTATTTTAGATTAATGGCTTCTATGAGAATGCTTCGTATGAAAATTCCTATTGAGTTTACATTAGAATTTTTAGAACAAGAAATTTTAAAAACAGTTGCAACTCAAAATGAGGCAATTGCATACAGAGTTCGACTAAATGTTTTTAGAAAAGATGGAGGTTTATATACTCCAAAAACGAATAAAATTGATTTTACTATTGAAGCAAAAGAAAGTACTTATCAAACTAAAGATACTTATGCTTTAGATGTATATAAAGATTTTTATAATTATTCTGGGCTTTTATCAACCATAAAAACCAACAACAGAATGGTTAATACATTAGCAAGTATTTTTGCTGATGAAAATGATTTAGATAACTGTATTCTATTAAATGAGAAGAAAGGTGTAGTAGAAGTAACGAATGGAAATATATTTGTTGTGAAAGGAAATGTTGTAAAAACGCCCGCTTTAACAGAAGGATGTATTAAAGGTATTACGCGTCTTAAAGTTCTTGAAATTCTTTTTAGAAATAAGGAACTTACGATTGAGGAAACTTCAATATCTCCTTTTGAAATACAAAAAGCAGACGAAGTATTTATTACAAATGCAATTATTGGTGTACAACCTGTAACAAGTTATAAGAAAAAAACATTTTCTACTGAGATAGGGAAGAAGATTGCTAGTAATTTAAAAATATTACAAATAGCTGGTAATTAATTTAAATTAAAGTCACTTGGTGCATTTGCCCAAAGCTTATAATTACCTCCTTTTTGTAATAATTTATTTTTCCAGAGGCTTTCATCATCCACGGAAAAAATATTTTCGAAGTCATTTTCTCCTACAAACCAGGAGTTTTGATTCATTTCTTCGTCAAGTTGTTCTTTTTCCCAACCAGAATATCCTAAAAAGAAGCGAATATCAGAAGTTTCAATCTCTTCATTGTTTAATAAGTCTTTTAGAGATTCAAAATTTCCTCCCCAAAAAATTCCGTTAGCAACTTCGACACTATCTGGAAGTAACTGAGGTATTTTATGTACAAAATATAAATTATCTTGTTCTACAGGTCCACCTTGATAAACAGGAAAATGACAATTAATATCTGGTAATAAATCGTTAAGAGTATACTCTAAAGGTCTGTTTAAAATAAAACCAACAGAATTGCTTTTTGTGTGCTCAGTTAGTAAAACTATGGTTCTATTAAAAGAGCTATCATTTAAAATAGCTGGCTCTGCAATTAGTAATTTACCTTTAGTTGGTTTCAAATGATATTTTATAAATTATGATACTTTAAATATAATAAAATTTTTGGAACAAAAAAAACTCTCTTAAAAAGAGAGTTTTTATATACTTTAAAAACTAAGAGTCTTAGTTTACAGCGTCGCTTAAACCAGCTCCTGCTTTAAATTTTGCTACGTTTTTAGCAGCAATTTGAATAGTTTTTCCAGTTTGAGGATTTCTACCAGTTCTAGCAGCTCTGTTAGAAACAGAAAAAGTACCAAAACCAACTAAAGCAACTTTGTTACCACCTTTTAAAGCAGAAGTTACATTTCCTGTAAAAGATTCTAATGCCGCTTTAGCTGCTACTTTAGAAATTCCTGCATCAGCAGCCATTGCATCGATTAAATCTGACTTGTTCATAATAAATTGATTTTTAAAATTAATTGAATAAATTTTTTTGCTTAATAGCTTAACAAATATAGACGGATTAAGGCCTTACGCAAATTAGAGGGTGAAAAAAGTGCCCTTTTGTTAATAAAACGACGTAAATTGTTAATAAACCTAGTTGTAAAATACGAAAAACTGTAAAAACCTTACTGTTAGAGGCTTTAGATGAATCTCGCTTCAGATGAAAAAGTGAAGCCATTTAATAAACTTTTAGCATCCATTTTTTTCTTTCCAGATAACTTAATTTCATCAATAATGATGAATCCTTTAGTAACAGCGACTTTCAATTCTTTCTTTGTTGCAATAATTTTACCAACTGCTATATTATGTGCTTCATTTTCTTTTCTAACAGCATAAATTTTAGAAGAAATTTCTTCTTCTTCATTTTTTATAATTGACCAAGCTGCTGGAAAAGGATTTAAACCTCTAATTTTATTATATATATTGTCTATTGAATCTGTCCAATCTATTCTACAGTTTTCTGGATTCAATTTTGAAGCAGATTTTTCTTCTAAATCAGGTTGTTTTGTGGTGCTGACTTTTCCGGTTTCTATTAAGTCTACCGTTTTAGAAACTAAACCAGCTCCTAAGTTCATCAATTTGTCATGAAGTGTACCAACAGTTTCAGTTTCTAAAACTTCAATTTCTTCTTGTAAGATAATTTCACCTGTATCAATTTTATCATCAATAAAAAAGGTAGTAACACCAGTTTTGGTTTCTCCATTTATAATTGCCCAATGTATTGGCGCTGCACCTCTATATTCTGGTAATAAGGAAGCGTGTAAATTAAAAGTACCATATTTAGGCATTTTCCAAACCATTGCTGGTAACATTCTAAAAGCAACTACAATTTGTAAATCTGCTTTTAAAGCTTTTAATTCCTTATTAAAGTCTTCATTTTTTAAATTTGTAGGTTGCAAAATCGGTAGGTTTACAGAAGTTGCATATTTTTTTACTGCAGATTCATTTAACTTTCTTCCTCTTCCTGCAGGTTTATCTGATGCTGTTATAACGCCAACAACATTATAATCATTTTCTACTAAGTGTTTTAAAATAGTAACAGCAAAATCTGGAGTTCCCATAAAAACAATACGTAAGTCTTTCATAATTATAAATTTAGTTGGTATTTATTCTGATGATTTATTTTGATTTTATCATCCGTTAGTAATAGTCGCAAATGTATTAAAATGTCTTTTTCATTCGCAACTAAAGATTCACTAATTTCTGCGGATGATAAACTGCGATGGTTCTTTAGAAGTTGAATTATTTCTGATGCTAAATTTACAGTCGACTTTCTGTTTTCTGAAATACAAACATCACAAATGCCGCATTTTTCTGCCTTTACTTCATCAAAATAACCTAAAACCTGAATACTTCTACAAATAGTGTCGTTATTTATAAACTGAATTAAGTCTTCAGATTTCTTTTTCTTCTGATTTATAAACTGCTTCATTTCTTTTGAAAATCGATTTATAGTGTAATCATCTTCTCTAGGAAATAAAAAAGTAAGGTCAGATTCATTTTTTACAGCTTTATACTCAATAATATTATCTTCTTGTAAACGCTCGAAATTCGATAACACAAGATTGGTTGTAATTCCTGCTTTTTTAGCAATAAAAAACTCATTAATATTTACTTCTTGCTCAAATAAACCAGCATACGTCCTTAAAATTGAATTTGTGAATTTCTTTATAAAAGGATTTTTATCCAAATAATTTAAAACCGTTTTACTATTCACAATAAATAGGAGTGTAGATTTCTTATTATAATGACTGCTAATTTCTATAATTCCGTTGTTTGATAAAATTTTAAGAGCGGTATCAACCTTTAAAACAGAGAAATTATATTTTTTACAAAATTCTAAAAGATTAAAAGAAAAAGGTTCTTCAATCAATTCACCTAAAGAAATTTGAAAATATTGATATAATTTTTTATGAATCTCTTTAATCTCTTTGATGCTTAATAACGTTTTCTCTAATCGATCTTTAAATAATAATGTGTCGCTTTTATTAAATAACAAAACGGCAAATGATTTTTTATTGTTTCTACCAGCTCTACCCGTTTCTTGTACGTAATTTTCAATACTAGAAGGAATATCTAAATGAATTACCAAACTAACATTAGCTTTGTCAATTCCCATTCCGAATGCATTTGTAGCAACAATAATGGGGGTTTTTTCAGTCATCCAATTTTCAAAAGAAATATTTTTTTCTACGGATGATAATCCTCCGTGGTAAAAAGAACTTTTAAAGTTGTTGGCGTTTAAAAAAGCAGCAATCTGTTCTGTTTTTTTTCTAGAATTGACATAAACAATTGCTGGTGTTTTTGTTTTGGTGAAAATTTGAAGTAAACGTTGTAATTTATCTTCAATTGTAAAAATTTGATAGGCTAAATTATCTCTAGAAAACGATTTTTTAAAAATCTGTGGTTCTTTTAAATCCAGATTTGTAGAAATGTCTTTAAGAACTTTTTCGTTTGCTGTTGCGGTTAATGCAATAAAAGGAACATCAGGTTTTAATTCTCTTAAAATTTTAATATTTCTGTAAGAAGGTCTAAAATCGTGTCCCCATTCAGAGATACAATGCGCTTCATCAATTGCAATTAAATTAATATTTAATTCTTTTATTTTTTGCTGAATAAAAAAAGATTGCAATCTTTCTGGAGAAATATATAAGAATTTAGTTCCACCGAATTTAATATTATCAAACAAAGTGATTATTTCATCTTGTGTAGATCCAGATTTAATACTTGTTGCTTTAATTCCTTTTTGAGTTAAGCTTTCTACTTGATCTTGCATTAATGCAATTAAAGGAGAAATTACCAAGCAAACACCGCCTTTTGCCAATGCAGGAACTTGAAAACAAATAGATTTTCCTCCACCAGTAGGCAACAAAGCAATTACATCTTTTTGTTCTAAAACGGTTGTGATTATTTCTTCTTGTAGGGCTCTAAATTCTGAAAAGCCCCAATATTTTTTTAATATTTCTTTAGAAGAAATCATAATTCACAAGAAAGTGAATTAAGCACAAAATTGGTTCTTTCATCTAAAGAGCCAAAAGGAACATTAATAATATTGTAACCTAAATCTGAATATGATTTCATTAAAAAAACATCAATTGCAGTTGTTTCTTCAAAAGTTTCATAACGCTCATTATCAATTTCATGAATGTCTTTCCATGGAGAAAAATGAAATACTTTGTCATATTTATATTGCTTACTTTTTTCAATATAAATTGATGGATATTCCGTTTTAAAGAAATCCATGTACGCATGAACATCAGGAATTCCTCTATCAAAAAAAACAAGTTCAGAATCAGATTTCTCTGCGTCTAAAAATTGTTGCTCTCTACCTTCTAATAACATTTGGCTAAATAGTAAAGGTTGCGTTAAAAACATTTGTTCTATACCTTGTTCTTTCGCTTTTAAAGTTACTTCTCTAGATATTTCTGGAAAGCAAAAATAATCTCGCTTAATTAATTCATTTAAAACCGAAGTTTTTCCTGTTCCTGGTCCGCCAATTAATAGAATTTTTTGCTGCATTCGACAAAAATAAATGATTCCCCTTATAAAACTAATTTTTAATGTAATTTTGTGTCTTATTATTTATATTTAATTTATAAAAAAGAAACTATTTTTATGAGCGATAAGAAAGAGTTTTACACAAAATTGAAAGCACAATTAGATGATACAACTACATTTCCTGCCGATTATCTGTATAAGTTTATTGTACCTACGGATGCTAATCAGGTAGGTGAAGTAGAAGAGATATTTAACGATTCTGGAGCTGTAATAAATAAAAAAAAATCAAAGACAGGGAAATATGTTAGCGTTTCTATCGTAATAAAGATAGAAATATCAGAGCATGTAATTACATATTATCAAAAAGCAGAAAAAATTAAAGGAATAATTTCGTTATAATTAAAAATTTATGAGAAAAATAGTTTTATTAGTTGTTTTAAGTATATCAGTATCAGTTTTCGCACAGAAAAAAGATAAAAAACTAATTACAATAGATGGAGAAAAAATAACAGTTTCAGAATTTAAAAGAGTTTATGAAAAGAATTTAGACGCTATAGATAATGAAGATGCTAAAAGTGTAACTAAAAATTTAGAGTTATATATAAACTATAAGTTAAAAGTGAAAGAAGCTTACGCAATTAAGCTTGATACTTTACCTTCTTATAAAAGAGAAATGGAAACGTATAAAAACCAACTTTCTGCTCCTTATTTACAAGACACTACTTTTATAGACAAATTAGTAAAAGATGCTTATTTTAGGACTAAAAATCAAGTAAAAGCAAAGCACATCTTAATAAGAATGCCTAGAGAAGCAACACCAAAAGACACTTTATTAGCTTATAATAAAATTTTTAAATTAAGAGAGCGTATTTTAAACGGTGAAAAATTTGAAGTAGTTGCTGCTGAGTCTTCTGATGATAAATCTGCACAAGATGATCCAAAAACAGGTAGAAAAGGAAATGGTGGTAATTTAGGTTATTTCTCTGCTTTTAATATGGTGTACCCTTTTGAGAATGCTGCTTATTCTACTAAAATTGGTGAAATTTCGATGCCTTTTAAAACGCAATTTGGTTATCATATAATGCAAGTAGACGATTTTAAAGAGTCTAAAGGAGAAATTGAAGCAGCTCATATTCTAATTAGAGATACTTCTGCTGTTGGAGAAAAGAAGATTGTTGATGTTTATATTAAATTACAAGCGAAAGAAAAGTTTGAAGACTTAGCTAAAGAATATTCAGAAGATCCAGGATCTAAAGGTAATGGAGGTAAATTAGGTAAGTTTGGTGCAGGAAGAATGGTGAAACCGTTTTCTGACGCTGCATTTTCTTTAGAAAATGTTAACGATTACTCTAAGCCTTTTAAAACTCGTTTTGGATGGCATATTGTTAAGTTAATAAAGAAATACCCTATTAAGTCTTTTGATGAAATGAAAAAAGGTTTAAAAACAAAAGTTAAAAAGAGTTCTAGAATGCAATTGTCTGAAAAAGCAGTTGTGAATAAATTAAAAAAAGAATATTCTATTATAGAGTTTGAAGACGCAAAAAAGATTTTAGATAGAAAGAATTTAAGATCGATTCCTAAAGATTCTTTACAAGGTACAATTATCAGTATTAATGATAAAAAAGTAACGCAAGAAACTTTTATTAAGTATATTAGAAATAGAAGACATTTGGCAACCTTTAAACTTTTTGAAATGTTTAAAGAAGATCAAATAATGACATATTATAAAGAAAACTTAATTCATACAGAACCAGAATATGCGTATACATTAAAAGAGTATGAAGATGGTTTGTTACTTTTTGAATTAATGCAAAATAAAATTTGGACAAAGTCTTCTAAAGATACTCTTGGTTTAAAAAAATATTTCGAATCTAATACAGTTAATTACAAAACAGATGATTTAAAATCGATAAAAGGGCAGGTGATTAACGATTATCAAAACTTTTTAGAGAAAAACTGGATTGCAGATTTAAGAAAGAAAAGTAAAATTAAAGTTGATAAAAAACAATTAAAGAAACTAATTAAATTCTACGGAAAAAATTAATGAAGTACTTCCTTTTTATATTTTGTATTGTTCTTTTTGCTTCTTGCGATCTTTTTAAAATCCAAGAAAAAGAAAGTAACGCTTCAGAAATTGTAGCTATTGTTAATACAGAGAAACTGTTTAGAAAAGATTTAGAAGGTGTTTTGCCTAAAAATATAAATAAAGGCGATAGTCTTGTTTTAGTTAATAGTTATATTCAAAATTGGGCAATTAAAAGACTTCTATTAGAAAAGGCAAAGAATAATAGCTCATTAGAAACGGTTAACCAAATAGATGATTTAGTTCAAGATTATAAAGAAAGTCTATTAATTAATAATTATAAAGAGCAACTTATAAAACAAAAATTAGATACTATTGTTTCTGAGGAAGAATTAGAAAAATATTATTTACTGAATAAAGAAAACTTTAAACTAAATGAAGAATTAGTTAAAATAAGGTACCTTCATGTAGATAATAATATGATTGATATAGATGAGATTTTGTCTCTTTTTAAATCTGATGATATAAATGACTTAGAAGAGTTAGAAAAACGAGAGTTAAGCTTTAAATTCCATCAATTTAACGATTCAACTTGGACTCAATTAGATAAGGTTTTGTTAAAACTTCCTTTTTCAAAGGGTAAACTGTTAAAAAAAACAAAATTCATCGAAAAACAAGATTCAATAGGTTTATATTTGGCAACCATAAAAGATGTTTTACCACGTAATTCTATAGCACCTATAAGCTATATAACATCAACAATAAAACAAATGATTTTACATAAACGTAAAATTGAATTATTAAGAGATATAGAAAAAATAATAGTAAAAGATGCAACACAGAACAACAATTTCAAAATATATTAAATTATCAGTTTGTACCCTTTTCTTCGGATTTGTAGGATTACAAACTTCTGCTCAGAAAATTAAAATTGATGGAGTAGCAGTTGTAATAGGTAAAAACATTGTTTTAGATTCTGATATTGCTAAGTTTAAGCAAGAAGTTGAATTAAGAAGTGAAGGAAAAGTAAAAATTACTGACTGCGAAATGTTAGAAGAATTAATGCAGCAGAAATTAATGGCACATCACGCAATTGTTGATAGTGTTACAGTATCTGACCCCGAAATTACATCTAGAGTAGATAGAAGTATTCAATATTTTACGCAACAATATGGTAGTATAGAAAAAGTGATTAAAGCTTATGGTTTTAATGACTTAGAAGATTTAAAAAAGGAATTAACTACAGTTCAAACAGAAAATGTTTTAATTGAAAAAGAGCAACAAAAAGTTACTGAAAAAGTAGATGTTACTCCAGAAGAAGTTCGTTTATATTATGTTGGATTAAAAGATAAAGGAGAATTACCTCAATTTCCTGCAGAAATAGAACTTGCTCAAATTGTTTTAAAAGCTGTTCCTACAAATGAAGAAACAGAAAGAGTTATTGCTAAACTACTTGAAATTAAAAAGCAAATAGAAGATGGTTCTAGTTTTAAAATGAAAGCTATTATTAATTCTGATGATCCAGGAGTTACAAGTAATGGAGGTGAATATACTGTAACTAAAGAGTCTGCTTTTATTAAAGAATTTAAAGAAATGGCTTTTACACTAGATATTGGTCAGGTTTCAAAACCATTTAAATCTCAGTTTGGTTACCATATTATGCAATTGCACGCAATTAAAGGTAATACAAGAATTGCATCTCATATTTTAATGCAACCAGAAGTTCCTGAAGATAAATTAAAAGAAATTAAAGAGAAAGCAGAAAAAATTATAGTTGATATTAGAGAAGGTAAAATAACTTTTGATGATGCTGTTAAGAAATATTCTGATGATGATACTAAGAAAAATGGAGGACTTATTGTAAACCCATCTACGGGAGAATCAAAATTTGATTTAACAAGAATGGACCCTGCTTTTTATGCAAGGGTTAGTGATCTTAAAAAAGGTGAAATGACAGAGCCTTTTTATGATGAAGAAAGATCTGGAGATAAAATGTATAAGTTTATTTTAATGAAAGACAGAACAGATACTCATGTTGCAGATATTATTGAAGATTATGTTAAAGTACAACAATTAGCCCTTCAAAAAAAGAAAGAAGAAACCATTACAAAGTGGGCTAAAGAAAAAATAAAAGATACTTATATTAAAATAGGAGAAGATCATGGTAAGTGTACTTTTGATAAGAACTGGAAAAAAGAAGTAAGTAAATAATGTCTGACGTTAAAGCAGTAAATGATTTAGTATTTAAATACAACGCCTTAAAGGCAGAAATAGGTAAGGTTATAATTGGTCAGCACGAAGCTGTAAATTTCACTTTATTATCTATTCTTTGTGGAGGACACTCATTATTAGTTGGAGTTCCTGGTTTAGCAAAAACGTTGTTGGTAAATACTGTTTCTGATGCTTTAGGATTAAACTTTAAAAGAATACAATTTACACCAGATTTAATGCCTTCTGATATTTTAGGAAGTGAAATTTTAGATGAAAACAGACATTTTAAATTTATAAAAGGCCCTATTTTCTCTAATATTATTCTTGCTGATGAGATTAATAGAACGCCTCCAAAAACACAGGCAGCTTTATTAGAAGCAATGCAAGAACGTTCTGTAACTGTTTCTGGAAATCATTATAAATTAGATTTACCATTTTTTGTATTAGCAACTCAAAATCCTATTGAGCAAGAAGGAACGTATCCTTTACCAGAAGCTCAGTTAGATCGTTTTATGTTTTCAATTTATTTAGAATACCCTTCTTTTGAAGAAGAAGTTGCTGTAGTAAAAAGCACAACAGGTAATAAAAGTGAAACAATAAATCCTTTATTTTCATCTGAAGAAATTGTTGAGGTACAAAAATTAATACGTAAAATTCCTGTAGCAGATAATGTTATAGAATATGCAGTTCGTTTAGTAGGTAAAACAAGACCTAAATCTAAAGAAGCAACAGAATTAGTTAAATCTTATTTAGATTGGGGAGCAGGTCCAAGAGCCTCTCAGAATTTAATATTAGCAGCAAAAGCATATGCAGCAGTTAATGGAAAGTTTTCACCAGATATAGAAGATGTAAAAGCAGTTGCTATTCCTATTTTATCTCATAGAATTGTGAAAAATTATAAAGCAGAAGCAGAAGGAATTACTATTTCAGATATTATAAAATCTCTCTTATAGAAATTACCTTTTAATATAAAACATAAAAAACACGGCATTTGCCGTGTTTTTTATGTTTTATAAGTATAATAATAAAGCTTAGTAAAAACTATTGTTCTAGGTTTTCAAAGAAACTAAATACATTTCCTCCATAACGTTTATCGTAAATATGATTTTCATGTTTAGATAAATCTGTATGTTTAGAATGTTCTACAATTAAAATACCTTCTTCTTTTAAAATATTTTGAGAGAATACTAAATCTACGATTTTTAAAAATTGTTCTGCATCAAAATCATATGGTGGATCTGCAAAAATTACATCAGCTTGTAAAGTGGTTTTTTCTAAAAATTTATAGACATCACTTTTAAAAGTATTTATTGGTAAGTCTAATTCTTTTGCTGTTTCGTTAATGTATTTAATACATCCAAAATGAGCATCAATTGCATAAATTGTTTTGGTACCTCTAGAAGCAAACTCATAACTGATGTTTCCTGTACCAGAGAATAAATCTATTACAGAAATACTATCAAAATAATAGGTGTTATTTAAGATGTTAAATAGCGATTCTTTTGCCATGTCTGTTGTTGGACGAACAGGTAAGTTTTTAGGCGCTTTTAAACGTCTGCTTTTATGCTTTCCGGAAATTATTCTCATGAATTTAAAAGGATATAATTTGAATGTTTAGAAGCGTTTAATTTGTCGAAAATGTTATTCTTACTTTCTAAAAAGAAAATATTTCTGATATATTGATATGCAATAGTATAGATTTCTGATTCTAATTCAATATCTCCAGTAAAATATAGTTTTACTTCTTCTACATCTAATTTTAATTGCTCAAATGTAAATAGGATATAATAAATAAAGTCTTCTTTAGTTTCAAAATAAAAAGAATTTGAAAATTCTAATTGCTTATTTTGAAGAACAACTATATCAATAGTATCTTTTGAAACATTTACAAACACCTTTTTTTCATCAGAATTAGGTAAAGTAATTAAACTTTCAATAAATGAAGTAAGATGATGTTTGTATTCAAACTCGCCAAAATTTTGAAATAAGTAATTATTGATGTTTACATAAGGTACGTAAACGTTTTTTGCATTTACACTTTGTATATCATCAAAAGCAATAAAATCTGTAGCTAATGTTTTAATATTAAAATTAAGATATTCAGAAAGTTTCACTTCAGAAAAATAAGCATTAGGTACTAACGTAAATAAATTGTTTTGATGTATTACTAATACAGAAGAGAAATCTTTTTGTAAGTATTCGTCTGTTTTAAAGATTTCTTCAATCTTTTTTAATAAACCTTCAGGAGTTATTTGTTTTTCTTCAAATATATATTCAGAAAAATATAAAACTTCTTTAGTTGTATTGTTTGTTATACAAAAAGAAAATCCATCCAAATTAAATTGGATGGATAACTTAGTATCTTTAATGTTTATTAAAGTAGTATTACTATTCTTTTTTATCACCTGCTTTTTTATCGTAAGAAGGAGGCCAATTACCACCAGTTGAAACTTCATCTAAAGAACCAACAGAAACAAACTCTCCTTTAATTTGGTCTGTAGCAATTGCTTCTAATTCTTGTTTAATTAAAGAAGAATCCATTCCTTTTAAAATACCTGCTTTTTCAGTTTTCACGATGAATGTAGGTACTATTAATCCCTGTACTTTTTCTACAGTTCCTATTTCAATATCAAATTCTTTTCCTTCTGTACCAGGAACTTTAAACATATCTTGGTAATTTCTGCCTTTAAAATACTTTGCAACAGATTCATAACCAATAGTATCTATTTTTCTGATTTCTACATCAATAATAATTCCACCACCTCTATCTTCTTTTTCTACAATAGTTTTAGTTTCTGTTAAAGCTACTTGTGCAGTATCAATAAATTTAATTAAACCAGCTTTATCTTTCGTATAATTACCAGTTACTTCAAAATGCTTTACTTCTGCATCTCTAATTATTTTTAATTGATTAATAACTTTAGCATATTTTGTAACTTTTTGTTTATTAAATATAATTGGCTGCATTATTCCATAGTATATTTTATAAATTAAAAATACTGATAATACCAGTAACAATATCGATGCAATCCATCTCAATTTTAAAGGTAAATATTTAACTATAATAATAGCTAAAAGCACTGCAACTAAAACCGCTGCCAAAATCATTCCGATTAATCCCATTTTAATTATGTTTTTTTAATAGTCTCTAGCAAATCTACAATTTTTTTTTAACGATAAAAACTTTTATTAGCAAATCAATGTATCTTTGTTGAATTAATTTTTATATGATAAAAAAACCAGCCGAATTTTACTCAGAATTGCTGAAAAAGTTTCAATATTCTCCAACTTCTAAACAAAACACGTTGTTACGCCTTTTAAGTGACTTTATTTTTGGAGAAGATAAAGATGATTTGTTTTTATTGAAAGGATATGCAGGTACAGGAAAAACGACAACAATTAGTGCTTTTGTAAATAGTTTGGCTTCTGCAGGAAAAAAATCAGTTTTGTTGGCTCCTACAGGTAGAGCCGCAAAAGTGATTTCTTTGTACTCAAAAAGAGAAGCTTTTACGATTCATAAGAAGATCTATTTTCCAAAGAAACAATCCAATGGTTCTGTAGATTTTGTTTTACAGCCAAATAAGCATAGAAATACAATTTTTATTATTGATGAAGCTTCTATGATTCCTGATAGTAGACAAAATCAAAAATTATTTGAAACGGGTTCTTTATTAGACGATTTAATAAGATATGTTTATTCTGGTCATCAATGTAAATTGATATTTATTGGTGATACAGCTCAATTACCACCAGTAAAATTAAATATTAGTCCTGCCTTAGAACATGATACTTTAACGTATGATTTTCATAAGAATGTAACAGAAATAGAATTAGATGAGGTAATGCGTCAGCATGAAGATTCTGGTATACTTGCAAATGCAACTTTATTAAGGTTGATGATTCAAAATGATGCAACCGATTTTCAATTTAATATCGATTTTCCTGATATTATACGATTAGAAGATGGTTATGATATTGAAGATGCTTTAGTGACTGCTTATGATAATGATGGAGTAGAGGATACTGCTTTTATTGTACGTTCTAACAAAAGAGCAAATCAGTATAATGAACAAATTAGAATGCATATTCGTGGACAAGAAAACGAAATATCTCCAGGTGATTATATAATGGTTGTTAAGAATAATTATTTTTGGTTAAAAGAAAATTCAACCGCAGGTTTTATTGCCAATGGAGATATTTGTGAAGTTTTAAAAATATTTTCCATCAAAGAATTATACGGTTTTAAATTTGCAGAAGTTGAGGTTAGAATGATTGACTATCCAGATATGCAACCTTTTGAAACGGTATTGTTATTAGATACTTTAACAAGTGAAACACCTTCTTTAACTTATGAAGAGTCAAATAAATTATATCAAGCAGTAAAAGAAGATTATGCACACGAAAAATCAAAATCGAAACAGTTTTTAGCAATTAAAAAAAATGTCTTTTTTAATGCATTGCAAGTAAAATTCTCTTATTCTATGACGTGTCATAAATCTCAAGGAGGACAATGGAAAACTGTTTTTATTGAACAACCTTATTTACCAGAAGGAGTTTCTAAGGAATATTATAGATGGCTATATACGGCATTAACAAGAGCACAAGAAAAGTTGTATTTAATAGGTTTTAAAGATGATTTATTTAATGATTAACGAAGTAGGTAGTTAATTATTATACTTCCGTACTTATGTCCATAAGTATATCTTAAGTCTTTAGATTTGTTCGTATTGTAAATAAAAGTATATCCGAAGTTAAAACGATTTGCAGTAAATTTTAAACCTAATTCTATATCAAGAACTATCGGCACCAATTCTTTAGTAACTAAACTTGTATTGTTTAAAAAACTTCCTTGTAAAGTTGCGTCATAAACAGCATAACGTAACATCGGCTTTATATATAAAAAAGATTCAACTTCTCTAAAAGAGTTATTTTGTTCGTTGTTCAAACTCGTGTTAAAAGCGATTGAATTAGATATCTTTTGCAAAGGTCTAAATCCTATTCTTGCATTAATACCTGTTGACATATTTGTATAAATTGTACCTAGGTTAAGCTCGTTAGTCCAAGTAATATCAAAAAGATTTTTCTCAGTATTTAAGATTGTTGTTAAATATTCAGCATTAAAATTTAGAACAAATGCGTTTTCTATTTGATATTCCCAACCAACAGCTTCCTTAAAACCATAAATATCATGAATAAATTCTTGCAGTTCTTCTGCATAAGAATTAGAACCTATTACACCAATTTGTATTGATGTATTTAAAATTTGTGGTTTTTTATAAACTCTATTTATACCAAAACTTCCATACAAATACCCCGCAAAAGGTCTATCGTGCTGACTAATATTGTAAACTACAGCTTTATTTGGAGTATACATTTCATGTCCTAATTTCCATTCTAAAATGCGTTTCTCTAAAGATTCGTTTTTATTATTAGAAAGATATCTGTATGCTAAAAAAATACCACTAGTATAATATCTATCTCTTACTTTAGAAACATATAAATCGTTGTCAGTGATAAAGCTTATATCTTGCGAAAATTTTTCTTGTGATATTGTAAGTGATGAAACAAATAAAAGCAGCGTAAAGATGTAGTATTTCATAACAAGCAAATATAAAAGAACTAAATTAAATTGCTGTTTTTTTTATTGATTTATGAAAAAAAAAACTATTTTTAGACCAAGTAAAAAGAATTAATGGAAATCAAAGAAGGATTAAGTTCAGAAGACTTTCAGAACGCTAAAACTAGTGAGGAATTATTCGCTCTTATAAAAGAGAAGAATAAATCTTGTAAGAAAGTAAAAGAAACAGTTATATATAATGAAGAACTAAGGTTGCTTCAAATAGAGCTTGTTAAATTACAAAGATGGATATCTAACAACAATAAACGTGTCGCTATTATTTTTGAAGGAAGAGACGCTGCTGGTAAAGGTGGTAATATTCGTAGATTTATGGAACATCTAAACCCGCGTTCTAGTAGATTAGTTGCATTAAATAAACCTACTGAAATAGAAAAAGGGCAATGGTATTTTCAACGTTATATTAAGGAGTTACCAAACCCAGGAGAAATTGTTTTTTTTGACAGAAGTTGGTACAATAGAGCTGTTGTAGAACCTGTTATGGGGTTTTGTTCAGATCAGCAATACAAAGAATTTTTAGTGCAAGTTCCTGAATTTGAACACATGATGTATGAAGATGGAGTTATTATTATTAAATTCTGGCTTTCTATTACTAAAGATGAACAGCATAAACGTTTTGAAGGAAGAAAAGAAAATCCATTAAAAAGATGGAAATTTAGTCCGGTGGATAAACAAGGACAAATTCTTTGGGATAGATATACGCATTACAAAGAAGAAATGTTTTCTAAAACACATACGTCATACAGTCCTTGGATGCTGATAAAAACAAACGATAAAAAAGTAGCAAGGTTAGAGGCAATTAGACATGTTTTATCAAAGTTTGATTATGAAGAAAAGGAAGCGAAAATAGTTTTAAACCCTGATCCTAATGTTGTTATGCGTTATTATAGATCTAACACTCAAATAGATTAAGTTTATGATGGAATTATCACCTAAAAATTTAAAAAAACTCAATTCTAAAAAAGGGTTATTAGCACTTTTATCTAAAGAACCTCTAAATGTTGATAGAGCAATTCGATATGTAGATTATCAAAAGAAACTACAAGAATTACAAGTAGAATTGATTCGCTTACAAACATGGGCAATTAATCAAGAAGAACGAATAATTGTTATTTTTGAAGGACGAGATGCTGCAGGTAAAGGTGGAGCAATAAGAAGATTAACAGAACGTATTAATCCACGTCATATGCGTATTGTTGCTTTACCAAAACCAACAGAAGACGAACAATCTCAATGGTATTTTCAGAGATATGTAGAGCAACTTCCTAAAGCAGGAGAAATTGTTTTTTTTGATAGAAGTTGGTATAATAGAGCTGTTATAGAACCTGTTAATGGGTTTTGTACACAAAAGGAATATGATATTTTTATGAATCAAGTGAATGATTTTGAAAGAATGATTTTAGAATCTGGAATTCATGTCGTTAAAATTTACATGTCTATATCTAAAAAAGAGCAATCTAAACGTTTTGAAGAAATAAAAAGTGATCCATTAAAGCAATGGAAAATGACAAAACTAGATGAGAAAGCTCAAGATTTTTGGGATGATTACACCGTATATAAAAAATCTATGTTCGAGAAAACAAATACAGAAATTTCTCCTTGGAAAATTATTAGGGCAAATAGAAAAACGGATGCTCGTATAAATGTGATTAATCACATCTTAGATAGTATTCCTTATGATAAAAATTTAAAAATTTAAAAATTTAAACGAGTGCTTTTTTTACTTCAGAGAAAATAAAATACATTTCTGCAGCAATTTGTTGGTTCGTTTTTAAATAGGTTTCATCTTGTAATTCTGTGTTATCAGAAGCTTTTGGGTCTACAAAAGGCAAGTGAAATCTATAAATTGCTTCAGGGATAAACGGACAGTTAGTATCTGCATTATTACAAGTTGTAATAGCAATAAAAGGATTTTTATTTTCAACATCATCATACCTCTTAGAAAAACCTAAAATAGATTTAGTTGTTCCGTCGAAAGAAATAATATACTTTGGGTTTTGATGCGAAAAATTTCCTAAATGAAATGTAAAACCTACTTTTTGTAAGGTTTTTACAGTGTTCTTAAAAAAAGCTGTTACTTCTGTTCCTCCAGAAAAACTATTAATATTTAGGTCGAAATAATTAGCTGCAAAAAATCCCCAAACTTGACCTAATTGACTTCTTCTTGAGTTATGAGTACAGATGAAATTTAAATTAACAACTCCTTCTTTTTTGTATTCTTCTATAATTCCTTCAGAGATTTTTAGAAGTAAATTCTTTCTATCGTCACTTAAAGTAATTTTATTATAAGCATTTAAAAAGAAATTTTCACTAGAAATAGCTGAAGTCATAATCATCTTGTTATTTTTGCAGCAAATATACTGTCTTCAAAATTGAAAACAAATAAATATAAGGTTAAGAATGTGTTTAGAAATTGGAAATAAAGTAGCGGTTTTAGATGATGTATTAAAAGGAAAGGTCATCAATATTAATGGTGATGAAATTTCTGTGGAAACAACTGATGGTATGATTTTTAAATTTAACTCATCAGAATTAGTAAAAGTAGATATTGAGCAGCACGAATTATCAAAATATAGTGATATAAATAATTCTCTTTTAAAGGATAAAATTTCTCAAAATCCTCCAAAGAAGAGTTTGTTTAAAAAAGAAAAAAAAGAAGTTATTTTAGAAGTAGATTTACATATTAATAAGCTAGTGAAATCCACTAGAAATATGGATAATTATGATATTTTGAATATTCAATTAGATACAGCAAAAAATAAAGTTGAGTTTGCTATTTCTAAAAGAATTTCGAAAATTGTATTTATACATGGAGTAGGAGAAGGAGTTTTAAAATCTGAACTTCAAAGATTATTAAATAAATATCCTATAAAGTATTACGATGCTTCTTATAAAAAATATGGCTTAGGAGCTACAGAAGTTTATGTATTTCAGAATTAATTAATTGTAATTTTACGCTATGAAAACAGTCTATTTAGATAACGCTGCAACCACTCAAATTGATGAAGAAGTAATAGAAGTGATACATTCTTCTATGAAAGAAAACTTTGGAAACCCTTCTTCTATTCATCAATTTGGAAGAAAAGCAAAATCAGCAGTAGAAACTGCTAGAAAAAAAATTGCTAAACACTTTAATGTTACTGCAAGTGAAATTGTTTTTACAGCTGGTGGTACAGAAGCAGATAATTTAATTTTACATAATGCTGTTTTAAACCTAGGTGTAAAAAGAATCGTTACTTCTAAAATTGAACATCATGCTGTTCTTCATACGTGTAATCATATAGAAAAGACACATAATATAATTGTTGATTATGTTAATGTTGATGAATTTGGTACTATTAATACTGATCATTTAGAAGAATTACTTTCTGGTTCAGATACCAAAACATTGGTAAGTTTAATGCTTATAAATAATGAAATTGGTAATTTTTTAGATGTTGAAAAAGTTTCTACAATCTGTAAGAAAAATAATGCGCTTTTTCATTCAGATACTGTTCAGGCTATGGGGCATTATCCTGTAGATTTACATGAAACTCCAATAGATTTTGTAGTAGCGAGTGCTCATAAATTTCATGGACCAAAAGGAGTTGGTTTTGCTTATTTTAAAAAAGGGTTCGGCATTTTACCAATGCTTCATGGAGGAGATCAAGAAATGGGAGCAAGATCTAGTACAGAAAATGTTCATTCTATCTTAGGTATGGAAAAAGCATTGAGTATTGCTATTTCTAATTTAGAAAGTGATAAGAATTATATAGAAGATTTAAAAAAGTACTTTATTTCTGAATTGAAAAGTGTTTCAGACGATATTCAATTTAATGGACTTTCTTCAAACTTAAATAAAAGTAGTTATACTATTTTAAATGTACGTTTTCCTTATGCAAATGATATGCTTTTATTTAGTTTAGACATGGCTGGAATTGCTGTTTCTGGAGGAAGTGCATGTCAAAGCGGAAGTAATAAAGGATCACATGTGTTGACAGAAATTTTAAAGACTATTGATGCAGATAAAACCTCTATTAGGTTTTCTTTTTCTAAATACACTACAAAGCAAGAAATTAACTTTGTAATTGATTATTTGAAAAGGCTATAAGAGCAACCTTTTTGATTGCTCTTATAAATACAAAACTGGGGAAATTAAGTTATGTTAAATATACTTTGAGAGTAGTTATCTTCCAGCAAGAGAGCTAAATACTTTTAAAGTATCTCTCTTAACAATTTTAGCACTACTATCTAAAGTAACTTGAATTACGCGTTCTGGATTAGATACCTGAAAGACATAGCTATACTGCCTAAAAGAAGTAATATGATAATTAGGATATTCCTTTTCTACCGTTACTTTATTAGACTCATAATGTTTTAATTCTGTTTTTACAGGTTGGCAACTTGTTAACACCCCTACAAATGCAAAAGCAAATAGTACTTTTTTCATAATAAAATATTTTACAATTAATAAAACACTATTATTCAATAGGTAAACAGGTACTAACTTTGTAGAGGACTTTAGTTTTAGGTATCCTGTTACTATTAAAAAAATAGCAACTAAATAATACTTATAAAGTCAGGGAGCTTTAATAAATGAATAACGCGTTAGGTTGTCTAACATGTTAGAAATTCATTATAAATATAAAAAGAGGGTACATCAACAAGGGGATGTTGATGGTGCAAATATATGAAATTATTTTAATTTTAAAAGAGATATGTTGTATTTTATTCCAAAGTTGATAAAAGGACTACTTAATTCACCTCCTTTGGCTTTAACATAACCTCCAGAAGTTCTTAGATTTAACGTGTTTGATAGCTGATAATCTAAGCCTAAACTGGGTTTAAGTATTAAACCTTGTCCAGTACTTATATTTCCTCCACCTGCAGCACCTCCTAAAAATTGTGTAAAAAATGTTGTTGAATTATTAAAGAAAGAAGCTGTTTTTAAACCTAAACCAACTAAACCTTCTGCGTAAGCTCCTGCATTACCAAAATTTGCAAAAGAAGTTTGTCCTGCAACAAATACATTTTTATTTAAATCTAAATTTACTTGTACTGAAATTTGATGCATATTTTCTGTTGATTCTGTCATTCTTTCAGCTTTGAAGTATATATCTTGTTTCACAATTACGTCAAATCCTTTAAACTTTCCTTGTGTAAAAGATTTGTTATTTGTTTTTACTCCATTTCGTTCTAAATAGTATTTAATCCCAAGTCCAAATGTAGAGGTAGAAAAGTCTTTATTTGGCGTTAACAAGAAACCTTTATTTACAGAAACATAAATATCTTTAAATATTTGTTGCTCTATAGATACATCAGGATATAATAAAAAACCACCTTTTGTATCTACACCACCACCACCTCCAGCACCAATACCGAATTTGGCTAAAATGTTTGTTTTGTTTTTATTCATTGATACATGATATCCTCCACCAAGAATAACATCCATATAACCTGCTCTAATACCGTCGTAAGCACCATCTAGTTTTAAAAATGTAAACCAATTTTTATTGATATATGAAGTAAATTCGAATCCTGCTAGTTTTATCGTTTTTCCTTCTAAAACTTCACCACCTGTTGCTTTGGTTTCACTTAATACTTTTAAATTGTTAAAATGTACCATTAAAGAATTCCTTTTTGGTTTTTGATTCCAACGAGATTCTTTTAAACGATCAATACTTATTTCTCTTTCTGCGGATTTATAATTTGCATATTCAAAATTTAAAGGAATTTCTATACCAAAATTTAGTTGATTTCCTTTGATTATTCCTCCATCAAAAAAGTTAACATAACTCCAACCACTATTTATAGAGAAGTTTTTAAAATTATAACCTAAATTAAAATGAGGCAAAATAAATGCACCACCACCATCAGGAGCACCTGCACCACCACCACCACCAAAGTGAAAACCGGTATCAATATAAAAGTCATTTGAAAAATACTTTTTAATTCCTGCGTTAACACCCAATGTGAAAAACCCTCCTCTTTCTCCAGTTACAGATCCATAAATACCAACACCTGTATAAAATGAGTTATTAAAAAGTAAGTTGTAGTGTATCCCAGTAAATCCCATTGCTCGTTCATTTGGAATATTGGTAATGGGCATATCTATTGAAAGGAAATCTATTTTTGCAAATCCTTTTTGTATGTTTTTTGTAGGAATTTCTTCTGTTTGAGAATGTATAAGTTGATTAGAAATAAAAATGATTAATACAAGTAAAAACTTTTTCATAAGGTAATATTTATCTTTTTTTGATGGTAATAATAACTGTTTTAGAAGCAGGCGTGTTACTGATATCTGCTTTACTTTTTAAAGGGACTAATACATTAGCTTCAGGGAAATAGGTAGCAGTACATTGGCTTGGAATATTATAAGGAACTACTAAAAAACCTTTTGCTTTTCTTTCTTCATTTTTAAAATGACTTGTTAAATCGACTAAATCTAATTTTTTTAAACCTAAAGTTTTCATGTCATCTTCATTCATGAAAATAACTCTTCTTTCATTTAAAACACCTCTATATCGATCATTTAAACCATAAATAGTAGTATTGTATTGATCGTGAGTTCTAATCGTCATCATCATAAATTGATTTTTTTCTAACTCAATTTCTGAAGGTTTATTAACGCTAAAATTTGCTTTACCAGTTTTAGTCGGTGTAAAGTTGTTTTCTCTAGCATTGTTAGGTAAATAAAAACCTCCTTTAATTCTTACACGATTATTATAGTTTTCAAAACCTGGAATTGTTGCTTCAATTTTAGTTCGAATC
Source organism: Polaribacter sp. SA4-12 (assembly GCF_002163675.1). NCBI lineage: Bacteria > Pseudomonadati > Bacteroidota > Flavobacteriia > Flavobacteriales > Flavobacteriaceae > Polaribacter > Polaribacter sp. SA4-12. Next base: position 41,909 of record NZ_CP019334.1, read on the forward strand.
AAATCGTAATTAGAAATTAATTCAGACCAATTTGTAGTTGAGTTTTTTAACGTTGCATTTGCAACACCGACAACAATAGCTGCTTCACTTATTAATTCTTTTGAACAAGGTTGTAATGTTCCTTTTGATTGATGGATAACTCCCATAGAATTTTCTACAGAAACAAATTGTTCTTTATTTCCTTGAAAATCTTTTTCTGTTCTGCCTAAACATGGCAATATAATAGCACTTTTACCTGTAATTAAATGACTCCTATTTAATTTTGTTGATACTTGTACCGTTAAGTTGCAATTACGTAAAGCTTCCGCAGTAAAAGTAGTATCTGGTGTTGCAGAAATAAAATTCCCACCCATTCCAAAAAATACTTTTGCTTTCTTTTGATGCATCGCTTCAATGGCTTCAACAACATCAAAACCATATTCTCTTGGAGCTTTAAATTTGAATTCTTTTTCTAAACTGTCTAAAAAGGATGCTTTTGGCCTTTCCCAAATTCCCATTGTTCTGTCTCCTTGAACATTTGAGTGTCCACGAACAGGACAAGTTCCTGCTCCTTTTTTTCCAATACTTCCTTTTAGAAGTAAAATGTTTACAAGTTCACGAATGTTATCAACTGCATTTTTATGTTGAGTTAAACCCATTGCCCAACAAATAATAATGTTTTCATTGTTGATAATAAGTTCTGTAGTTTTTTTTATTTCTGATAATTCTAAACCAGTTTGTGGCAATAATTCATTAATAGAATAGGTATCTAAATCTTTTAAAAGTGCTTCTATTCCTGCTGTTTTTTCTTTAATAAATTGATGATTAAAAACGGAATTAGGTTCAGCGTCTTCTTTTTCTTTCATCAACTTTAAGATAATTTTTAGCAAAGCAACATCTCCGTTTATTTTTACTTGAAGAAATAAATCTGTCAATTGTTGTCCAGAACCAATCCATTTTAATGGGTTTTGTGGATCTTTAAAACTCATTAATCCAACTTCTGGTAAAGGATTTATAGTAATTATTTTTCCTCCTTGTTTTTTTGTTTCGCCCAAAGCAGCCAACATTCTTGGATGGTTTGTACCTGGGTTTTGACCAATTACAATTACCAAATCAGCATGATTAAAATCGTCTAAAGTTACAGAGCCTTTACCAATTCCGAGTGTTTGTGATAAAGCGACTCCACTAGATTCATGACACATATTAGAGCAATCAGGTAAATTGTTTGTACCGAATTGACGTACAAATAATTGATATAAAAAAGCAGCTTCATTACTGGTTCTTCCTGAAGTATAAAAAACAGCTTCATCAGGAGAATCTAAAGAATTTAATTCATCAGCAATTAATTTAAAAGCTTTCTCCCAAGAAATTTCTTCGTAATAATCTTTTCCTTCAGGTAAATACATTGGATGCGTAATTCTCCCACTTTTACCAATTTCATAATCAGATAACTTAGATAATTCTTGTACAGAGTTTGTTGCGAAAAATATTGGAGAAACTTTATTTTTAGTAGCTTCTTCAGCAACAGCTTTTGCTCCGTTTTCGCAATATTCAGCTAAAAAAGCTCTTTTTTCATCCGGATCTGGCCATGCACAACCTGGACAATCAAAACCGTCTCTTTGATTCATTTTAGACAATAGTTGAATTCCTTTAGTAACACCAACTTCATTCTTAATATGAGTTAAAGCAGAAACAATTGCCTTTATACCAACAGAAGTTTTTGGAACTTCAGTTAAACGAATTCCTGTTAATTTTTCTGGTGGTTGTTCATTTGGATTTTTAGACATAATCAACTTCTGTTTTAACAAATGATGGGTTAGAATAAATTGTCATTTTTTGTTCTCTGGTAAATCCGATTAAACAAATACCAAACTCTTTTGCAAAATCTACAGCTAAAGAAGAGCAAGCAGAAACGGCAACAATAATAGGTATTTTTGCAATGAATGCTTTTGATACAATTTCGTAAGAAACACGACCACTCACAATTAAGAATTTTGCTTGTTTTAAATACCCTTTTATCAACAGATCTCCAATAACTTTATCAACAGCATTATGTCTTCCTATATCTTCTCTGATATTTAAAAATTCATGTTTTTTATTAAAAATGGCAGCAGCATGACTTCCACCAGAGTTTTTAAAAGTATGCTGAAAACTATTCATTTTAGCAAGCATTTCTTGTAATAAATCACTATTAATAGAATGATTTTGAGTTAACTTATCTCCATCAACCTTTAAGTCTTTTAGTTCTTTTTTACCACAAATTCCACAAGAAGAAACAGATAATAATGTTCTTTTATTAAGATAACCTTTTCCTAATAAATCTTTTGAAATAGTAACATTAATAATTGTTGAAATTTCATAATCTTCTTTCTCTATATTGAAAATTAAAGTTTCATCACTCTTATAAATATCTTCTGCAAAAAGCAAACCTCTTATTAATTCTTTGTCATTATCAGGAGTTCTCATAACAACTGTATAAGGTTCATTGTTAATGTTAATTTGCAATGCAGCTTCAACAACCAAAACATCTTGAATAGAAGTTTGGGTGTTTTTGTTAATTTTTAGTGCCTGATATGTAATTGTTTGCATTTATGGAAAGTTGTACTTTTAATACAAACTTAATGAAAAAAGTAGTTGGTAAAAAACAAAAGTCTCGAAAGTGAATTCGAGACTTTTTATTTAAGTGTTTTAAGCCCCTAATCTAAAAACACTTAAACTCATTATAAATTTAATAAAAAAAAGCGTTAAATTGAAGAAAAGGGAAGTTTAGTTGTTAACAGAAATAATTTTAGTTGTTAACATTATTTATCTGTTTTTTTACAATAAATAACAGTAAACTCTTTGGAATTGAGTGTTGTAAAGAATAAGTAAGAGTTTCCTCCATCTTTAATTTTTGTCTCTTTTCTAATTTGATCTACCGTTTTCGGGAAATTTCTAATGGTAATATTTGCTTTATTATCTTGTAATAAATTTTTGATTTTCTTCTTATTATATGGAATCACATTTTCAATCTTAAAAACTCGCCCAGGAAAATCAATTATTTTTTCTGAAGTATATAAATGTGAATGTTGATGTAATTTAAATACATTTAATTGCTGTGATACTTGATGAAATCCACCAGATTTTAAAATAGCCGAATTTGGCTCATATAAGTAGGTGAGTGGTTCTGAATACTCTGATATTGCTTCTTCTTTATAATTAAAATCAAATGATTGAATATCATTCTTACCAATATTTACTGTTTTAATTTTGATTGGTTTTTCAAAATCCTTTTCTAATAAAAACAATAGTTCTTTAACCTCATTTTGAATAGCAACAATATGAATTTCTTTTACAAATTTCAACTCATTTATAGTGCTTGTAATATCTAAAATAGGGGAGTTTTTAATCAGAATTTGATTTGTCTTTGAAAATAAAAAATCAATATTTTCTGGAACATTGGGTAAGCAATCATCCAATAAAAAAACCTTTCCTTTAATATCATTTCTTCTTGATGGATCTATATAAATACAATCGAATTTTTTTTTAGAATTCTTAATATATTCAAGTCCGTCACCAGAAAAAGTAGTGATGTTTTTTGCTTTTAATTGTTGATAATTGTGTTTTACAATTGTTGATAAACCTTCGTTAATTTCACAATGTGTTACTTCTTTAAAGTGTTTAGAAAAATAAAAACAATCAACACCAAAACCACCTGTAATATCAATAATCAAATCTCCTTTTACTAAAGTAGATTTATACTCTGCCGTAATTTCTGATGAGGTTTGCTCAATGCTAATTTTTGCCGGATAGTAAATGTTTTTGGTATTAAACCAAGAAGATAGTTTGTTTTCTGATTTTTGTTTTGCAACAATTTGATTCGCTAATTCTTGTACAGAAATATTATCAAAAGGACTTCCTTTTAAAATCAGTTTTGTAATGTTCGATTTTAAATTATCAGTAATAAATTGCTGAACTTCTGGATGTAATATTGCCGGATTCAAAAGAAAATTAAAGGTCTTTGGTTAAAGATTTTACTATTTTATTATTAGACAAAAACTCTTTTAAAATTACTTTCAAAGCAGTATACATTGGCACTGCAGTTATCATACCTACAATTCCAAAAAGTAAGCCACCAATAATAATAATTAAAAATATTTCTAAAGGATGAGACTTTGTTGTTTTAGAAAAAATAAGTGGCTGACTTGCAAAATTATCTACTAACTGCGCAATTAAATACCAAAACATAATCCATAAAGAGGTTGATAATATTTCTGTTTGAAAGTCTAAACCAATATTACTTATCATAGATAGCATAAACATTATAACGGCACCAATCATTGGTCCAACATAAGGAATTAAGTTTAATAAAGCACATAAAAAAGCAATTACAACAGCGTTGTCAATATCAAAAACCAATAAAATTATGGTGTATAAAACAAATAGAATTGTAATTTGAGTTAGCAAACCTATAAAGTATCTTGATAGTAAATCATTAATGGTTTCTAATGATTTTGAGAACCTGCCTTCTGTTCCATTTGGAATAATTGTCATTACTCCTTTTTTGAGTAATTGGCTATCTTTCATAAAAAAGAAAGAGATAAACAATACAGAAAATAAACCAACGCTTAAAGAGCCAACAGCTCCTAAAACTGAGTTTAATAAATTCGGGATTTCTTTAAATTGAGAAACAAAATCTACATTCTTTAATTCACCTAAAACATCAATGCCTTTTGATGAAAAATAAGCGGTAGTTTGATTAAATATTTGTTGAACATTCTCTTGTAGTTTATCTACTTCTAGCAAAGACAAACTCTTACCTTGTTCGGCAACTAAAGGGATAAACATTACAAATAAACCTGTTAAAAGTCCCAGCATTAATACCATTGTAAAAACAACTGCAATTGTATTAGGAAACTTTAATTTTCTTCTTAAAAATAGAATGACAGGCCTTGCAATTAATGATAAAATTCCGGCAATTATGATATAGATAATTACAGATTGAATTGCATATAAAAAATAGCCCAAAAGGAAAATTCCTAAAAGGATTCCTAAAGCTCTTAAAATTCCGTTTGCCAATATTTTTGATGTCATTAATTGTATCCTTTTACAGTTCCCATACTTAAATTTCTGCCGTTAGAAAACTTGTGATTTGTCGGTAATAATGTTCCTGATTCGGTGGTAATCCAATTTTCCCAAGTTGCAGGAGTTCCATTCATTTTCATACTCGGAACAAACATTTTATAACTTTTAGGAATATAATTAGAATCGAAAGTCCAAAGATAAGAATCTCCTGGAGTTGATCCACCAGTTGTGTACTTTACTAAAAGGGCATCTTTATCATCAACTTTTTGAATGCTTCTTAAAATTCCGTTTTCGAATAATTTATGTGGAGCAACTAACCAAAAAGAATCATTGTTAAAAATGTTCCAAGCTTTTTTTACAATTATTGAATCTGCTTTTTCTTGCAATTTTTCATTGAAGAATACAGTACTATATTCTTTATTTCTAGGATGTAAATTTACACGAATTGTATCCCAAGAAACGTCCACAATATGTTTTTCTTTATCCCATTTAAAATGTCTTTTTTCTCCAAAACTCCATTCTATAAAACGTGTGTTTTTATAAGCTTTATGATTGATTGCTTTTAAGATTTTATCAGCTAATTCGTCTGCCTTTTCGTTATAAGCTCTTACATCTCCCATATCTATTTCTAATCCGAATAAAGAAAGCGTGTGTTTTGTAGGTAACTTAATTCCAGATTTTGTGCTTTTTAAATCAGACCAAGTTGCAGAAACTCCACCAATAGGAATAATGCTTGTCCACATTTTAAAAGAAGTTGGTAAATAATTATCATCTAAAATCCATAGATAAGAATCTCCAGGAGTAGAACCGCCAGAAGTATACGTTATTAAAAGAGCATCTTTGTTTTTATGTTTTACAATACTTCTTTCTGTTCCTGAATCGAAGATTTTATAAGGAGCAACTAACCAAAAAGAATCATTATTAAAAAAGTTTTGAGCTTGTTTAATTAATTCTGGATTATTAGAAATTTTTCCATCAATATAAAGTTCAGATTTTTCTGGCTGCTTCGTGTATAAAGTCACTTTGTATTGAGCCCAAGAAATATGAACAATGTTTTCTTGCTTATTCCATGTATAAAAATGCTCGTTTCTAAAACTCCATTTTAAAATTTCTGTTTTATCAAAAGCATCACCATCTAATGCATTTAACATTTTTATAGCCAATGCGTCTGCTTCTTTTCCTTTTTTTCCTTCAGGTAAAGATTCATTATTAGCAAAATAATAAATTCCTCCAGCAACGATTAAAAGCAATAAAAGAATTCCGATAAATTTAAAAAGCTTCTTCATTTTTATAAATTAAAAAATCAGAAGCTAAAATATCATTTTTTAAAAGAAGAAACTATTTGTTAGCTTCATAATAATCTAAAACGTGTTTCGGAATTTCCATATTTTTAGGTTTTCCTTCATCAGAAATCGGGAATTCTGCAACCTGTTTTATAGGAACAACACCTGCCCAAACATCTAAATCATAATCTTCAGGTTCATCAATAACACCAACATCTCTCACTTTTGCAGAAGCAGTTTCAATCGTGAACTCTACAATCAATGTTCTATCTAATTCCTTTTGATGCATTGGTCTAATCGATTCCCATTGATTTGGTACCATTTGATTTACAATCCACTTTAAGATATCCGTTTTATCAGTGTCTTTTTCAACCTTTTTTAAACTTCCAAAAAGTGTAACAGATCTATAATTCACAGAGTGATGTAAACCAGAACGTGCTAAAACCAATCCATCTAAATGCATTACGGTTATTGATGTTTCTCCGCTTTCTAAAATAGAAACTAACATTCTGTTTGCCGTAGAACCATGAATGTAAATTTTATCTTCTCTTCTAGAATACGCCATCGGAATTGTAATCGGTTTTTCGTCATAAATATAACCTACGTAACATATAAAACCAGCATCTAAAATAGTGTTGATTTTTTCTACATCGTAAGTTCCTCTATTGGCGCCTCTTTTAATTCTATTTAATTTTGATTGTTGATATGCTTCCATTTCTACAGTTTTTTTGAAAATACTAAGTTTTCATAATTTGTTTCACCAACAAAAAAGTTGATATCGCCCACTTTCTCGAAACCATATTTTTTATAAAAATGAATTCCTTTGGTGTTTTTATAATAAGCTGTTAACCAAATTGAAGTAAACTTTAAATCAGTTGCTTTTTTTAAAATGATATCTTGTAACTGAGAACCTATTTTTAATGCTATAAAATCATTCAGAATGTATAAACGCTGTAGTTTACAAGAGTTGCTATCTTCTAAATTTGGGTAATTAACATTTAAAGAAATCTTTGCAAAACCGATTGGTAATTCATCAGAAAAAACAATCCAAAACAAATTTTCAGCATCATTTAATTCTTTTCTTATTTGAGAAACGGAATAATAGGTATTGTAGAATTCTAATAAATCATTCTTATTTTCAACGAAATCTCCATGAGATTCTGTGTATGTAATTCTTCCTAATAAAGCGATATGAATTGCATCAGCAACAGTTGCTCTTCTAATTTCTATCATTTTTATCTTTCTTTTGGGTTGATGTTTTTATACTTTTCAGTATTTACTTTTTCGATCACTAAATCTTTAGGTTTAAAAATTCTCTTTGTTGAAGCAGGATGTTTTCCCATAAATTTTGATGGACGAATAGGTCGTTCAACAAAATTACCGGTACAATTCGGACAAACATTCTCGAAAACTTCTAAAGCACATGTTTTGCAATACGTACATTCAAAAGTGCAAATCATTGCTTCTGTAGATGTGTTTGGTAACTCTTTATTACAATGCTCGCAATTTGGCCTAATTTCTAACATAATTATTCTTTTTTGGTATTTAGGATACTCATATTGTAAGTAGACCAATAGTCATTACCAACTTTCATATTTTCTTTAAATAATCCTTCAATTTCAAAACCACAATTTTCATAACACTTTATGGCTTGTTTATTAAAATCATAAACTCCTAAGTCGATACGATGTAAATTTAATTCATCGAAACCTATTTTTACCACAGCATCAATAATTTGTTTGCCAAAACCTTTATTTCTACTTGATGTATCACCAACTAAAATTCTACAAATTCGTGCATTTTTATTTGTAGAATCGATGTCATTTAATTCAGCATGACCAATTACTTTCTGTGTTTCAATATCTATAACTTTATAGATTAGTCTTTTTTCATTGGTAACATATTCATCTAATTGTTGATGTGTCATCGGGAAACTAAATAAAGGCCCGCCAAATTGAATCATTAATTCTTCGGAATCAATCCAATTAATTAATCGATCATAATCTAAAACATTAAATTTTTCTAATTTAATCATCTGTTGTTTTTACTTCGTCAAAATTACTATATTTATGGACTCTTGTAATCGTCCAGATTTAAAATAAATAATAGTCCAGTTTATGTTTCCATATAAAACCATTTTTCAATTAAACAGAAAAAGCAAACAAGCATTGTATTTGCAGTTGTCTAATCAATTTATAGCATTGATTAAAGAACGAAAATTAATGCCAGAAACGAAGTTGCCAGGAAGCAGAACTTTATCAGAATTATTAAGTGTTCATAGAAAAACGGTTGTGGCTTGTTATGAAGAATTATTATTGCAAGGTTGGGTAGAAAGTATTCCTAAAAAAGGAACTTTTATCAATGCAAATTTACCCGAGTTACATCAACAAGGATTTTTACCAAAAACGGAGATTTCACCAATAAATAATATCGGTTTTCAATTTTATAAAGACAAATCTTTAGAAAGAAAACCTATTAAGAAAGAAATTGGATTTATGTCTTTAAATGATGGTGTTTCTGATGCAAGATTAACACCAACAGAAGATTTAGCAAGAACGTATAGAAGAATTTGTAGTAAAAAAGAGATCTATAAAGAGATGTCTTATGGATCACTTTTCGGAAATGAAAAACTACGAATCACATTAGCAGATTATTTGAATAAAACACGTGGATTAAATATTAATAAAAACAATATTTTAATAACGAGAGGAAGTCAAATGGGAATTTATTTGTCTTCAAAATTACTTTTAAATGAAGGTGATATTATTGTAGTCGGACAAACAAACTACGGTTCTGCTGATACTAATTTCTTACAAAGAACAACAAATTTAGTACGTGTTTCTGTTGATGAAAATGGATTATTTACTGATGAAATTGAACAAATCTGTAAGAAAAAACCAATAAAAGCAGTCTATGTAACCTCTCATCATCATCATCCTACAACGGTAACTTTATCTGCAGAAAGAAGAATTCATTTATTGAATTTATCGAAGAAATATAATTTTGCAATTATAGAAGACGATTATGATTACGATTTTAATTACAATCATTCTCCGATTTTGCCTTTAGCGAGTCATGATACAAATGGAAACGTAATTTATATTGGTTCTGTTTGTAAAACAGTTGCTCCCGTTTTTAGAGTTGGTTATGTAGTTGCTCCAAAAGAATTTGTAAACGAAGCGGCAAATCAACGTAGATTTATTGATCGACAAGGAGATGCTTTGTTAGAATTAACATTCGAAGATTTTATAAAATCGGGAGATTTAGACAGACATATTAAGAAAGTGATGAAAGTTTACAAGGCCAGAAGAGATTTGTTTTGTCAACTTTTAAAGGAACATTTTCGAACTTTTTTTTCTTTTGAAACTCCTAAAGGAGGAATGGCGGTTTGGATTACATTAGATAAAAAGTATTCATGGAAAACAGTTGCTGAAGTTGCCCAAAAACATAAATTAGAAATAGGAGAGTGGCAACGCTATGATTTAGCAAAATTAGGTCATAATTCTATCAGAATGGGTTTTGCAACTTATAATGAAGAAGAAATGTACGAGTTGATAAACAGACTGTCTAAAACGATGAATGAAGTTATTCAAATTTAAAATGTTCTCGATACAAAATTTCTGAAAAAGAAATTTCACACGAACTGACATTACGTACAAACAGTTTAATATACATAATGTCACATCGAGTGATTTTGTTTTTTCACAAAATCGTATCGAGATGTTTTTATAATATTTTTATTTGAATTAAAAATCAGGAAAAATCTTTGTAAATTTTTTAGGCAATTCTTTTGAAATAGAAATTTGCTCTTTCGTAAACGGATGTGTAAATTCTAAAGAAGCTGCATGTAAAAACAACCCTTTTCCGTTTAAAATCTTATTTTCTAAAAAGTATTCTTTATCTCCTAAAATAGGATTTCCAATTGCTAATAAATGTTTTCTAAGTTGATGTTTTCGCCCTGTTTTTGGAAGTAGTTTTACTAAGTTTAAAAACTCAAAACGTTCTGAAACAACGGATTTTAATACGTCAAATTCTGTAAGCGCATTTTTGTCATCAACATCAATATTTATAATCCCTTTAAGATTCATTTTTCCAATAGAAATCGCAAAATATGTTTTCTGAATTTCCTTTTCTTCAAATAATTTTCCTAATTCAGTTATAGAATTGCTCGTTTTTCCTATTAGTAAAAGTCCACTTGTTGGGTAATCTAATCGATGAACAGGTTGAGGTTTTACAGCATCAGATTGATTACTTTTTTTAAGGTTTTGAGTTAATCCATTCGCAATGGTTACAAATTTATTTCCGCTAACTAATATTCCTGCGGGTTTATAAATCACTGCTAAATAATCATCTTCAAATAAGACTTCTATATCAAGTTTTAACCTTTCGAAAGTTGATGATTTTTCTGATTGATAAAGCTCAATTTTTTCTCCACCAGAAATAAATTTAGAAGTTGTTGCTAAAAGTCCATCAATAAAAATAAGTTCTTTTTTGATGGCTTTTTTTATGCCAGATTTAGTCGGAATTGTATTAAAAATTCCAACTCCGTATTCTTGAAAACGAATTGGTTTTTCTAGCTTTTCTACAATATGTGTTTCTGTTAATTGCATTACTTGGCAAACAATTGGTTCATATCCTTAAAAGCTTTAAATTCCAACGCATTATTTTCAGGATCATTAAAAAACATTGTTGCTTGTTCTCCTACTTTTCCTTCAAAACGAATGCAAGGTGCTATTTCAAATTTTGTGTTCTTAGCTTTTAATCGATCCGCTAAAGAATGCCAATCTTCCCAAGTTAAAACGACTCCAAAATGCGGAACAGGAACATCGTGTCCATCAACAGGATTAGAAATTCTCTCTGGGTTAAATCCATCTTTCTGATGAATAACTAATTGATGTCCAAAGAAATTAAAATCTACCCAATGTTCAGAACTTCGACCTTCTTCACAGTTTAAGATATCTCTGTAAAAGGTTCTACACTTTTCTAAATTTTGAACTGGAATTGCTAAATGGAATGGTTGTATCATATTGTAACTGTTTTTTCTCTCACTATTTCTGCTACATCATTTATATTTTCTCTTACTTGCCATATAAATTCTATATAAGTATGAACATCAGAATCAAGGAGATTATCTTTTTCTAATATAGAATCGTCTTTTAAATCTATAAAAAGAGCGTAAATATTATGAGTTAATTCATTTCGTTGAATTAAAATATTTCTTAAAACCATTGAGAAATTTTCATTTATTAAATTATTTTTTTCTCCAATAGAAATCAATTTACCCAAAGTAGCTTTTTTAAAATTGTCTTTTATTTTATGCTTTTTAAAATATAAAATTAGTTCAGCCTCAAGTTTTCCTGAAGCTAAAGTTACTTTGCCTAATTCACAGCAAAATCTTTCAGATTCATAAAGTAAGTTATAAAATTTCACGCCTTTGGTAGGTTTTCCTGTGTATTTCATATTAAACATTAAAAACCAATAGCTGTATCATCTCCACGTTTATCTGCTCCTCCTTCTAATTTACCATTTTCTAAAACTAAAATTGCCGATACTTTACCTATAATAGTAGAAGTTGTTTCGTCTATAGTATATCCTTTACTTTTTAAATCAGTTTTTATTGCTGTATTAAAACTATTAGGTTCCATTTTAATAACATCTGGCAACCATTGATGATGAAATCTAGCTACATTTACAGCCTCTTGCATTCCCATTTTGTATTCATGCACATTTAGAATAGTCTGTAAAACTGATGTTATAATTGTGGATCCTCCAGGAGTTCCTACAACCATAAATAGTTTACCATTTTTTTCTACGATTGTTGGTGTCATAGAACTTAACATTCTTTTTTCTGGAACAATTTCATTGGCTTTTGCACCAATTAAACCAAACATATTTGGCACACCAGGTTTGCTAGAAAAATCGTCCATTTCATTATTAAAGAAGAAACCTAATTCAGATGAATATAACTTAGAACCATAAGCGCCATTTAAAGTTGTTGTTACAGAAACTGCGTTTCCAAATTGATCTACAATAGAATAATGAGTGGTTTCGTCACTTTCAATAATTTCTATAGTACCATGAGAAACATCAGAAGATTTTGTGGCTTTTTCAAAAGAAAAATTAGCCATTCTTTCTTTAGAATATTCTTTAGATATTAATCTTTGTTGCGGAATTGTAACAAAATCAGGATCTCCTAAAAAGTAGCTTCTATCTGCGTACGCGCGTCTTTCTGCTTCTGTAATTACTTGAATAGATTTTGTGCTATTATGACCGAATTCATGTAAGTTAAAAGGTTCAATAGCTTTCATAATTTGCGCTAAACAAATTCCTCCACTAGAAGGTGGAGACATCGAAATTACTTTTAAATCGTCATAATTAAAAGTAACAGGAGTTCTCCATTTTGCTTCATATTTAGATAAATCTTCTAAGGTTATAATTCCTCCGTTTTTTTGAATAAATTTCACCAAACGTTTTGCAGTTTCACCATTGTAAAATTCGTCTTTTCCGTTTTGCTGAATTCTAGTTAAAGTTTCTGCTAAAGCAGGATATTTTATCGTGTCATTTTCTTGCCAGCTTTTACTAAAAATAATTGAATCTTTATTCGCTTCTAAAAATAAAGGTTGATAGTTTTTAATTCTTTTTTCTTGCTTTTTGGTAACGATTACTCCACGTTTAGCTAACTCAATTACAGGTTGTAATATTTTTTCAATAGAAAGTGTTCCAAATTTTTTATGTGTTGCAAAAACTCCTGCAATTGTTCCAGGAACACCTACAGCCATTGCGCCAAGTGTGCTTTTTCCTTTAATTACATTTTCTGAGGCATCTAAATACATATTTTTGGTTGCAGCCAAAGGTGCTTTTTCTCTGTAATCTAAAGCGCCAATTTCTCCGTCGTTTTTTCTATAGACCATAAAACCACCACCACCAAGATTTCCTGCAAATGGATATGCAACTGCTAAAGCTAATTCTGTACCAACCATTGCATCAAAAGCATTTCCTCCTTTTTTTAAAATGTCTGCACCAATTTTAGAAGCTTCTTCTCTGGCAGTAACAACCATTGCTTTTTGAGTTACTAAACCAGTTATTTTTTCTTTTTTAGTTGCTGTTTTACAGTTGATCAATAATAAAGAAAGTGCGAATAATAAAATTATTTTTTTCATACAGCAGTTTTAATTTCTATTAATTTTTGATTTGTGTGTGCTATTAAATCTTTAAAAAACAACGTAAAATCTTCTTGAAATTCTTCTTCTAGGTTTTGTAGATCTTCAATAGCTAAATTCATTTGAGATTTACCTTTTGTTCTACTATTCATACCATTCAGAACTTTCGCAATTCCTTCTTTATTTCCATAATTGAAAAGTAAATTATACTCCAACATGTATTTGATGAAGTTTTGAGATTTTATAGGTAATTTTTCAGCTATTTTTCTAAATAAATCATTGATCGTTTCTGTATATACATCCAAAGGAATTGCAGAATAATCTGACCAGTTTTTTGCTAAAAAGTAATCATAAAAAATATCTATAATTACACCATCATAATGTCTGTAACGCTCGTGTAAACGTCTTTTACTTTTTCTAACAACTTCATGAGCATCTGTAAACGTATCTATTTCTCTGTGTAAGAAAATACCTTGCTGAATTTCTTTTGAATATGCCTCATAATTATTACCTCTAATATGATCTGCAATAAAATTACCAATCATAATATTGGTATCGTCTTGGGATAAGTATAAATGTGCTAGGAAGTTCATTTGCTAAATGTAATCAAAAAAGCCAATTACAGTTTATATTATTTGACTGTAAAAATTATTTTCTCATAAATAGGTTTTCCATCGTTTGTAAAACCTTCTAAAATTGTTTCAAAATGACCAGTAACATCAGAAGTAAAAAAAGTAATATTCTTTTCTGTTAAATTAATATTCGGATTCCAAAAAAGTTGTGTTCTATAATCTGGAACCCTCTTTAAATCTGTATTTGTGTAATTTTTTGAATAGTATTTTTTTATTGGTAAAGGTTTAAAAAGAGTTATAGATAATGATTTCTCATTTGAACTTGGAGTATAATCTCCTTTAAAGGTTTTTACAGAAATAACACCTTGATAAATGTTAGCGTTAAACTTGTACTTATTTCTAATAATAGCAATTTGTTTTATTAATTTAGGATTAAAATCCACCAGTTCATTATGATTATTTATAATATAACCGTCAATTAAAACAAGAGGTTTTGTTTGATAATTTGTATGTAAATTATTGTCTCTTACATGAAAAGTATAGTTGTCTCCTTCTTTTGTTAACCACGTATTTTTAATTACCTCTACTGTTGTTTCTTTTATGGTGTTAAAACGTGTATAATCGTCTAATTTGTAGTTTATCAGCGCGTTTTTAAATAAAGACTCCACTTGTTTAGGAGGTAATATAGAATCTTGGTGTAACTCATTATAAGCATTTTCTACTTGTAAGTAAATAGCACGTTCTCTAATACTTTTATTTATTTGTGAATTCGTTTTTATAGCACTGAATTTTAAAGAGCTTAAGTCTAGTGATTTACTTTCTGAAATAATTAATTTATAATCATTTTTATTGCTTTCTAAAATTTGAACAATTGCTTTTTCTGATGCATATTCTTCTGGTAAATTAAAATAAAATGTACCATCCTTTTTAGTGTTTACAATTTTATAAATTCCGTTTTTTTCAATTATAGATAAACCTATTGCTTTGTTCTCTATTGATTGTTCATCATCTAATGCTACAATTTTACCTTGAATGAGTTCTCCTCGCAATTCTGGTAAGAATATTTTATTTTCTGAATTATGATTCTCTAATTTATTATGATTTTCTGATTGAGTAAATTCTAAAGGAGTTGTTTTTTCGGAAGATACATTTGGCATTGTTTTTCGTACAGATATCGAAAAATTACCAGAAGTTCTGTTTATTAAATTCTCATTAAAGTTAAGAGTAACTTGTTCTCTTTTTGAAAAATGGATTTTATTTGTTTCTAAAAACCCATTTTTAGTGGTTAAAGGAAGTATATCCTTTTTTAGAATTGAACTGTTTTTGCTATTTATGGTATCTGTAGCAATTTTTTGAGTAAAAGGATTTATAATATTTATGGATTCTTCATAAAAAGAATTTTTATTTTTCATCCATTCTGTATATGCAATTAGTTTATAGTTGCCAGAAGGTAAATCTGTAGCTATAAAAAAATCACCTTGACCAATACCTTTTTTTAATCTAATTTTTTGTTTTAAAACACGCTCTTTATTAGCGTTTATCAATTCTATGTATGCTATTTGACTAAAGTCACTGAATAAATAAGTACTAGTGTTTAAACAGTATATTTTGTAAATTAAACTTTCGCCAGTTAATAGAAAATTAGAATTGTAATGAACATATATTTTTTCTTGAGGTATTTTCTGATATACAGTATACGCTTCATCAGAAATTTTGATTTGCCCAAAAAAAGGAATGGAACTCATCAAAAAAGCAAAAAAGAGGACTATTTTAAATTTCATAATTCTTTTATTTAATCTACCCAAAAAGTAGGTTTAATACTATCTCCTAATTCTCTGCAATCACCACATACTTTTGCAACTAATAAATAAGGTCCATGTGGTCCAAGTGTAAGTGGAGGTGGATTAAAAACTTTATTATAGAGATAATTACCTCTTCTTATTTCGTCTATTAAAGGAGATTTTCCTTCGTCACTCAATAAAGGAACTATATAAACACATTCTTCGATAAAATCGATTGTATTATTTGGAAAATAGTCTGAGTAATTAAAAAACATTCTTTTTTTAGAAACAGAAGTTACATCAAAATAACCTAAAACTTTATCATCAGTATTTGTTGTGGAAGAAATATTCCCAGGAACAAAACCAGGTTGATTTTGAGTGAATCTACTTTGAGATGAAGATATTTTATTAAGCGTTTTATAATAAGAATATGCTTCGAAAGATTCTACATGTTGTGTTAATAACATACTATACCTATGAGAAATGATAAAATCGTTTTTATCAAGAAATCGTACGTTTAAGTCCACATTATTTTCCGAAAGAGAAAATGTTTCTGTTTGTACAATGTTTGTAGCGTTAATTGTTTTGTAACAAACTTTACCATCTGTTGTGTTTTTTAAAACTGTTTTTACTTTAAAAGTAGGAATGTCAGAAATAATTTCTAATTTTAAAGGAGACCATTCTGGAGCTACAATTTTATATGTTTCTTCATATGTATATCTATAATAATTAGCGCCATCATTTGCACCTTCACTTTTTACGTAAATACCAACTCCTTCATCACCATTTGGTCTTGTTATTTTTTTTGATTTAATTGTATTAATTTCATTTATACCAGAAATTTCTTGAGAAGTAGACATATAAGATGCTCCATCTTTAGTGGTAATTTCTAAAGTATATGATTTCCCTATTTCAGCTTTATAGGCTATTGTAGAAACATAAACTCCAGGGGTGTTTTCTGAATATAAAAAGGTACTTCCATTATTGCCTTTTACAAGTACAGAAGCGTTTGTTTCTGGGTTTGCTTCCGTTTCTTCTGTTGCAAAAGTTCGGGATAGTATTATTGTATGATTTTTTAATTCATTTGTAAGATTTCCTTCAACAACTAGAAAGTTTTCGTACGTAATGTTTTTAATTTCAATAGGTTCTACACAACTATTTGCTGATGTGAGAATTATGATTAAAAAGAAAAATAGTTTTATAGTTTTCATAAGTTTCTTTAAAATTTGAAGTTATAAGTAATTGTTGGAATTGGTTTCGAGAAAATTGAGCTTCTGTAAGCTTGTACTTTTCCATTTTCTGTAACAAAGAAGATAGCGTATGGATTATTTCTACCTAATACATTGTAAACAGAAATGTTCCAGAAACTATGACCAACTTTTTTTATTTTATGATTACCCTCTATATTTAAACCTAGGTCTAATCTAAAATAGTCTGGAACTCTAAATTTATTTCTATCACTATAAAGTAAATATTCATTTCCTTGTAAAATGTATTTTCCTGTAGGATAGGTGATAGGTCTTCCAGTTTGGTAAGCAAAATTGGCAGAAAGACTAAATCTTTTTGTTAGTTTGTAATTAGCGATAACGTTTAAATCGTGTGGTTTATCATAACTTGTAGGGAAATAATTACCATTATTAACTCTTTCTTCTAGAAAATCACTGTCTAGTTTTTGGTAAGATCTAGAGTAACTATAACTTAACCATCCATTTAATCTTCCTTTATTTTTCCTTGCTAAAAATTCAATTCCGTAAGATTTACCAGGACCTTGTAACGCTTCAGTTTCTATATATTCATTTAATAAAAAAGTAGCGCCAACTTTATAATCAAGAATGTTTTTATAAGCTTTGTAATAGCCTTCTAAACTAAATTCATAATTGTTTCCATCTACATTTTTATAAATTCCTAACGATGCTTGTAAAGATTCTTGTGGTTTAATGTTTAAATCAGACAGTTTCCAAGTATCAGTTGGTGAAGCAGAAGTGTTATTAGTAAGTCGATGAATAAATTGATAAAGGTTGCTAAAACTAGCTTTTATAGACAATTCATCATCAATAGCATATCTAGAAGAAAGGCGAAGACTTAAACCTTGGTAGGTTTTATAAGCTTCATTATTATCATATTCTTGTACGCTAATTACAGAAGCATCACTTTTAGGAGTGTTAGCTGCATAGGTTCTTTGTGTAGATCCTCCTAAAGCAGAAAAGAGCGTATAACGTGCTCCTAAACTGATTGCGAGTTTTTTATTTATAGTGTAGTTGTCTGTAATAAATAAAGCATTTTCTATTGCTCTTTCTTTTTGAACACTAATAGGAGTAATGATAGAATTTTCTCCTTTTGGATCTTTATTTCCAGGTTTTACATTATATAATTTAGAAGCTATACCATAATCGAATTTATGCTTCTTAGAATATAAGTATTTCATTTTCAATTTTAAATTTACTTCATCAATTACATATTTTAATGTAAAGTTATTATTTGAATCACTATCTAAATCAATATTAAAAGAATAATTACTATTTGATAATAAAAGGTTTCCAGAGTTTTTGTCATTAAATTTATGAGTCCAATCTACTGCTAAAATTTTATTACCATAAGCATTTGTAGTGTCTGATGCAATACTATATTTATCGTTGCTATAGTAACCAGAGATTCTTACTACATTATTTTCATTAATATGATGTTTGTATTTTGCTATTATATCATAAAAAGAAGCGCTACTATTTTTTAATTTTTTATCATTTAAAGCTTTTAAAAGCCAGTTAGAATAGGTGTTTCTTACACCAAATAGTAAAGTCGATTTACCTTTAATAATAGGTGTTTCTATACTAAGATTACTCGTTATTGGCCCAATAGAAGCTTCACCTTTAAACTTTTTAGCATCATTGTCTTTCGTAGTAATATCAAAAACGGAAGATATCCTTCCTCCAAATTCAGAAGGAATATTTCCTTTGTATACTTTTAAATTATCTGTTGTAAATGGATTTACCGCAGAAAATAATCCTAAAAAATGAGTAGGATTGTATAAAACACTTTTATCTAATAAAAATAAATTCTGATCAGATTTTCCACCTCTAACGTTTACGCCATCTGCACCTTCACCAGCACTTTGAATTCCTGGTAATGTAGTTGCTATTTTTAAAATATCTCTTTCACCAAGTACTTGTGGAATCGTTTTTACTTCTTCAGCTTTAATTTGTGTAATACCAGTTTGTGTGCTTCTAATATTTTTTTTAGCACTAGATTCAATTTCAAATCCTTCTAGTTGTTCAGAAACTTCGTTTAGTTTAAAGTTATAAGTTCCGTTTCCGTATATTATTACTTCTGTTTTAGATTTCTGTATTCCTGTTAAAATAGGTTCAATAATATTAGAACCATAAGGTAGATTAAAAGTGTATTTACCATTTTTATCTGTTGATGTATAGATGTTTTTATCTCTAACAAATAAAACGACATTAGCAATTGATTCTCCTGTAATACTATTTTTTACAGTACCAGATAATTTGTAGTTTTTCTGTTTAGCAAGATTATTTTCTTTACCTATTTTAATTCTTTTTATATAAGAATTAGTTATAGCATTGTTGGTTGAAATAAGAATAGGAGCTGTTTTTTTATCTTCAGAAATGTTCTCTGTTTCAGACACTGTAGATTCAATAGTTTCTTGGTAAACACTATCATAAATTAAGCTGTTTTGTGTTAAAATGATATCGACATTATTTAGAATGTAATAATTTAGATTGGTGTTTTCTAAAAGAGCTTCTAAAATTTTAGTGATAGAACTGTTTGTAAACTTTAAACTTACTTGAGTTTCTTTGTTAAACCATTTATCGATGTAGAAGAATTTGTAATTAGTTTTACTTTCTATTAAACTTATAGCTTCTAATTGTGTTAATTGGTTAAAGTCAATAGAGATTTGTTCTTTTTCTTGAGCATAAAATTTAATACTTAAAAAAAGAAGAATGATTATGAATTTTTTGTTCATTTATTAATACATTTTTTTAGCAATTCAATCATAAAAACATCTGGGGTATTTTCAATTTTTTTTGAGTTAACTTTATAATAGCTTCGTATAATATCCTTTTTATTAGGGAATAGTTGCATCCAATATTTTTTATTTTTGATAATGGTATAGGCTCCATTATGATAAATAAAATACTTATTATCGGGTTTAAATTTATTGTAAGAAAACTTTGTAGATGTTTTACTTATTCTTTCTTTATAATATTTTTTATATAGGATGAAATCGTCTTTCAGTAATAATTTCCGACTGAATCCAAAATCATTTAGTTTCATAAAATGATTACCATTTAAATAAAACTGACTAATTTTTTCTTTTTCTAAAAGCAAAGGATAGTTTTCGTTTACTGAAGGAATCTTTACGATAATATTATCTTCAAAAACATCATATTTTATTGGAACGTTGTAATAGGTCTGCTCATCATATACAATATCTCCATTATGAAAGTTGTTGTCTATTAAAAAATGATGATTGCCTTTAAGTGTTCTATATTGTTCTATGTATATAACTCCATTATTTATAGGTAAGTTATGCTGACCCACAATAGAATCTAGCCAAATAGATGCTTCTTTTTTTGTCGCATTTTGTGATAAAAAGGTAGTAGCATATAGTAAAAAAAAGAGGGTAATTTTTTTCATATAAGAAATTTGAATCTTTAATGATTTTAGGGTTTGTATTTATAAAGGTAATAATTAAAAAGTCATATGAAAGTTTAGTTGCAGTTTTAACTTTTTAAAGCTTCTTTATTTAAAGAGCTATTAACTTTATAATCTCTAGAGTGTAGATTGATAGAGACAAAAAGTTAACCACAAAAAAAAGCATCGTAATTAAACGATGCTTTTCAATATTATAGATTCCTACTTACTTAGTAGGAATAATTAAATGTACACTGCGTGTACTAGTTATTCAGCATTACAGGCATCACAAGCATTGTAACTTGTTCACCTTCATCTGTACCGTCAATAGGAGTTAAAATTCCTGCTCTGTTTGGTAAAGACATTTCAATTAAAACTTCGTTAGAACTTAAGTTGTTTAACATTTCGCTTAAAAAACGAGAGTTAAAACCAATTTGCATATCATCACCTTGATAATCGCAACTTAAACGTTCGTCAGCTTTGTTAGAGAAATCTAAATCTTCAGCAGAAATATTTAATTCTGTTCCTGCCATTTTTAAACGAATCTGGTGAGTCGTTTTACTAGAGAAAATAGAAACACGTCTTACAGAGTTTAAGAAAGAAGCTCTATCAACAGTTAATTTATTTGGATTCTCTTTTGGAATTACAGCTTCGTAATTAGGATATTTTCCGTCAATTAAACGACAAACTAAAACGATATTATCAAAAGTGAATTTTGCGTTAGCGTCATTATATTCAATAGTTACTTCGCTATCAGAACCACCTAAAATTCCTTTTAATAAATTTAAAGGTTTCTTTGGCATAATGAATTCTGCAGTTTGATCTGCAGTAACATCAGTTCTAGAATATTTTACTAATTTATGAGCATCTGTTGCAACAAAAGTTAAACTTTGTGAACTAAATTGAAAGAATACTCCACTCATTACTGGTCTTAAATCATCATTACCAGCAGCAAATATTGTTTTAGAAATTGCTGTTCCTAATATACTTGCAGGAACAACTGTTTTACTTGGTGATGGTAAAGAAACCGCTTTTGGAAACTCATCTCCACTAAAATAAGCCATGTCATATTTACCTTGATCAGAGCTAATTTCAATAGCATTATCACCTTCCGTTTTAAACGTTAAAGGTTGATTAGGAAATGTTTTTAAAGTATCTAATAATAAACGAGCAGATACAGCTATAGAACCAGAACTTTCACTTTCTACTTCAACTACAGAACTCATAGTTGTTTCTAAATCTGATGCAGAAACTTTTAGTTCATTTTCAGATAATTCAAATAAAAAGTTGTCTAAAATTGGTAATGTGTTGTTACTATTTATAACGCCTCCTAAAACCTGTAATTGTTTTAATAATTGCGAACTAGATACAATAAATTTCATGTAATGTCTTTTCTTAGTTTGTTTTACAAATATATTCTAAATAAGTGACTTTAAAAATTATTTTATTAACAGGTTATTAGCATTTTGTTGATGAATTCATAAACGTTATAATTATGTTAATTCAACTTTTAAGGGACATAAAAAACCTATTTTTGTCACTACCACGAAACCAATTACATGAAAAAAACTACGATTTTTATATTTACATTTTTGTTGATATCATTGAGTTTATTCGCTCAAAAGCCACAAAAATTAACTTCGAATCAGATTTACGAGAAAATTCAAAAACTAAACTTTTTAGGAACCGCTTTATACATTGCTGCACATCCAGATGATGAAAATACGCGATTAATTGCATATTTAGCAAATAACGTAAAAGCAAGAACTGGCTATTTATCGCTAACAAGAGGCGATGGAGGTCAGAATTTAATTGGTCCAGAAATTAGAGAATTGTTAGGCGTAATTAGAACTCAAGAATTATTAGCCGCAAGAAGCGTAGATGGAGGAGAACAGTTTTTTAGTAGAGCAAATGATTTTGGTTATTCGAAACATCCAGATGAAACCTTAGAAATTTGGAATAAAAAAGAAGTTTTAAGTGATGTTGTTTGGGCAATTAGAACTTTTAAACCAGATGTAATTATTAATAGATTCGATCATAGAACTCCAGGTACAACACATGGTCATCATACAGCTTCTGCGATGTTAAGTGTTGAAGCTTTTGATCTTGCAAATGATAAAACAAAATATGCTAAACAACTTAAATATACGAGTGTTTGGCAACCAAAACGTTTGTTTCAAAATACATCTTCTTGGTTTTATAGAGGAAGAGAAGATGAATTTAAAAAAGCAACCGAAGGTTTTACGAAATTCAATATTGGAGTTTACTATCCTTTAAAAGGAGTTTCTAATAATGAGCTAGCTTCAATGGCAAGCAGTCAACATTTATGTCAAGGTTTTGGGCGATTAACAACAAGAGGAGAACAAACTGAATATGCTGAGTTATTAAAAGGAAATCCTTTAAAAGATAAAACGGATATTTTTTCAGGAATAAATACTACTTGGAATCGTGTGAAAAACGGAGGAGAAATAGGAACTATTTTATATGAAATTGAAAATAATTTCGATTTTGTAAATCCGTCTAAACATTTACCAAAATTGATGGAAGCGTATCAATTGATTCAAGAATTAAAGGACAATCATTGGCGAGTAATTAAAGAAAAGCAAATTAAAACAATTATTGAAGGGTGTGCTGGTTTGTATTTAGAAGCTTCTGCTGTGAGTTCTTCAGGAACACCAAATTCTACTATTGAAGTTAATTTTGAAGCTTTAAATAGGAGTGATGTAAATATTGAATTGACTTCAATTACATCAACAATTGATAACAAAACGGTTTCTAAAGAATTAGATTTAGAATTGAATAAAAAAATCAATTTTAAAGAGACAATCAACTTAAAAGCAAAGAGTTTTTCTGATCCTTATTGGTTGCGAAAAGAAGCTTCTTTAGGAATGTACAATGTAGATGATCAATTATTGATTGGAAATCCAGAAACACCAAGACCAGCAAAAATTGATTTCAATTTAATTATTGATGATGTAGCTATTTCTATCACAAAAAATGTGGTGAGAAGGTATGCAGAACGCGATAAAGGTGAAATTTATGAGCCTTTCGAAATTTTACCTAGAGTTACTACAAAACTAAAAGATAAAGTACTTATTTTTTCTGATGATGTTGTTAAAAAAGTTTTGGTTGAGGTAAGAGCAGGGGCAAATAATGTTTCTGGAAATGTGAGTTTAAAAGTACCAACAAGTTGGATGGTTTCTCCAAAAGAAATTGCTTTTAATATCAATCAAAAGAACGATAAAAGAACTGTAGCATTTTTTGTAACTCCACCAAAAAATCAATCTGAAGGAAAGTTAGAAGTAATTGCTACTTCAGAAGGAAAAACATACAAAAAGGAGTTGATTGAAATCAATTATAATCACATTCCTAAACAATCAGTTTTATCAAATTCTGAAGCTAAAATTGTTCGTTTAAACATTAAAAAAGCAGGAGATAAGATTGGTTATATAAAAGGAGCTGGAGATGTTGTTCCAGAAAGTTTACGTCAAATTGGGTATTTTGTAGAAAATATTAATCCATTAGAAATTAATGAGAAAAACTTATTAAAATATGATGCCATTGTTTTAGGAATTAGAGCTTATAATGTTGTGAAGGAATTGAAATTCAAGCAAAAATTCTTGTTAGAATATGTAGCAAAAGGAGGAAACATGATTGTGCAGTACAATACAAATAGAAGAGTAGATGTTGCTGCGCCTTTTTCATTAAGTCTTTCGAGAGATAGAGTTACTGATGAATTTGCTGAGGTTCGGATTTTAGATAAAAATAATTCCCTTTTAAATTTCCCAAATAAAATTACAAACGAAGATTTTAAAGGTTGGGTGCAAGAACGTGGATTGTATTTTCCTGATTATTGGAGTAGAGAATACACACCAATTTTATCTATGAACGATAAAGGTGAAACTGCTAAAAATGGAAGTTTGCTAATTGCGAAATATGGAAAAGGAAATTACATTTATACAGGTTTAAGTTTCTTTAGAGAATTGCCTGCAGGAGTTTCTGGAGCTTATAAATTATTTGCGAATTTGTTGTCTGTTGGGAAAGAATAGATTGAAAGTTACAAAGTTTTAAAGTTGCAAAGTTCAGGATTCGTGTTGTCATTCCTGTGAAAACAGGAATCCATAATAAGTGATTTTAGAAAACTATATTTTCGGAAATAAATAAAGTTGGCAAATAAGTTTAGCCCTGATTGAAACGGCATCCTTTTTTATTTTTCATAAAAAAGATATAGTGGAAAGCAGGAAATAGCTTCAAAAAAATAAAACAAAATAGAATGAAAGGACAAAAATATACCTGGAAAAAAGAGTATTCATTGGTTTTAATAGCGAATGTAATTTACATTATCGCGTTTTATTTTATCACTAATTATTTTACGGTTTAATTGATGGAGATAGAAAGCAAATTACACGCAGTAGACTGGATAATTTTATCTGTAACATTAATTTTTATTGTTGCTTACGGAACTTACGTAACCAGAAAAAACGACAATGTTACCGATTATATAAAAGGTGGAAGTGACTCGAAATGGTGGACAATTGGTTTGTCTGTAATGGCAACGCAAGCGAGTGCAATAACGTTTTTATCAACTCCAGGACAAGCTTTTCATAGCGGAATGGGGTTTGTGCAATTTTACTTCGGATTGCCAATTGCAATGGTGATTATTTGTGTGGTTTTTATACCAATTTATCACAAATTAAAAGTGTACACTGCATATGAGTTTTTAGAAGGAAGATTCGATTTAAAAACCAGAAGTTTAGCCGCAATTTTGTTTCTAATTCAGAGAGGTTTGGCAGCAGGAATTACCATTTTTGCGCCTGCAATTATTTTAAGTGCAGTTTTAGGTTGGGATTTATTAACGTTAAATATTATCATCGGTTTTTTAGTAATTATTTATACGGTTTCTGGAGGAACAAAAGCAGTAAATGTTACTCAGAAACAACAAATGATTATCATTTTTATTGGAATGTTAATCGCGTTTTTTATGATTATGAGTCAGCTTCCAGAAAATATTACGTTTACGAAAGCATTGGAAATTGCTGGAGCAAGTAATAAAATGAAAGTGCTAGATTTCTCTTTTGATTTAAGCAATCGTTATACAGTTTGGACAGGTATTCTTGGTGGAACTTTTTTAATGTTATCGTATTTTGGAACAGACCAAAGTCAGGTGCAGCGTTATTTATCTGGGAAATCCGTTAGAGAAAGTCAGTTAGGTTTAATTTTTAACGGATTGTTAAAAGTGCCAATGCAGTTTTTTATTCTGTTAATTGGTGTTATGGTTTTTGTTTTTTATCAATTTAATGCTTCTCCTTTAAACTTTAATCCGACTGCAAATGCTGCAATTGCAAATTCTGAATATGTAGAAGAATATCAAGCATTAAAAGATGAACATACTATTATAGAAAATGATAAAAGGTTGTTGTTTTCTGATGGGTTTCAGGTTGAAGAAAAAGACAGAATTCTAGAATTAAATACTAGAGATTTAGAGTTAAAAGCCGCCGCGAAAGAAATTATAAAAAAGGTTGATGAAAAATCAATAGATAAAATAGAATCGAACGATAAAGATTATGTGTTTATTCATTTTATTTTAAACAATTTACCAAGAGGATTAATCGGACTTTTATTGGCGGTAATTTTATCTGCAGCAATGTCTTCTACAGCATCAGAATTAAATGCGTTGGCAAGTACAACGGCCATCGATTTGTATAAGCGAAATGTAAAAGGAGATAGGAGCGAAGAGCATTATGTAAAAGCATCAAAATGGTTTACGTTGGCTTGGGGAATCATTGCCATTTCGGTGGCTTGTGTCGCCAATTTATTCGATAATTTAATTCAGTTAGTAAATATTATTGGGTCTATTTTCTATGGAAATGTTTTAGGGATTTTCTTGTTAGCATTCTTTGTTAAATATGTTACAGGAAATGCTGTTTTTATAGCAGCATTAATTACTCAAGCTTTAATTATTATCGTATTTTTACTTGATTGGTTGCCTTATTTATGGTTGAATTTATTAGGATGTGTTTTAGTAATGGGAATTGCAATTATACTACAAACATTTATTCCTACTAAAGAGGGCGACAACGGTGATTTAGAAACAATAGGAATTGAGTAAATTATGAAAAATAAAAAGATACGTTGGGGAATTATTGGTCTTGGAAACATCGCTAATAAATTTGCTACAGATTTAGCAACTATAGAAAATGCAGAGTTAGTTGCCGTTGCTTCTAGAAGTCAAGAAAATGCTGATGAGTTTGCTAAGAAACATAACTCAAAAAAAGCGTATAATTCTTATTTAGATTTAGCAAAAGATGCTGAGGTTGATGCTGTTTATATTGCAACTCCACATAGTTTTCATAAAGAACATGCGATACTTTGTTTAAAAAATAAGAAAGCAGTTTTATGTGAAAAACCTTTTGCAATGAATTTGCAAGAAGTCGAAGAAATGATTGGGGTGGCAAAAGAGAATAATGTCTTGTTAATGGAAGCTTTATGGACTTATTTTTTACCTCATTATACGTATGTTTTAGAAAGTCTTAAAAATGAAAAATTCGGAAAACTTTTAAAACTAGAAGCTGATTTTGGTTTCTCCAGAGCATTTGATAATAATAGTAGATTGTTTAAGAAAGAAGTTGGTGGTGGAAGTTTATTAGATATTGGTATTTATCCCATTTTTGCTGCTTTATCTACTTTAGGTAAACCAAATTCTATAAAAGCAGATGCTACTTTTTTTGATAATGGAGCAGACTCAGAATGTAATATGATTTTTAAATACAATGAAACAGAAGCTCTTTTAAAAAGTACTTTGGTAGAAGATACTGCTACAGAAGCAACTTTTACTTGTGAAAGAGGAATTATAAAAATAAATACGATGTTTCATATGCCAACAACTGTAACGATTACAGTAAACGGTAAAGATGAAATTATTGACTTTAATTATAAAACGATTGGTTATAATTTTGAAACAATACATTTTAATAATCTTCTAAGAACAAATAAAAAAGAAAGTGATGTTATGACTTTTGAGTTTTCTAGAAACTTAATAAAAACGTTAGATTCAGTTAGAAAAATTATTGGTTTGGAGTATTAGTATTTGTGAAATTCTAGACAGTTTTTCTGCCTATAAATCGAACTACTTTACTTTTTGCAGTATGATATTTTCCTTCATTTAATTCGATTTCTTTTTCTTCCAATAAAATTATTTCAAAATGTGGAAACTCCTTTTTTATAGCATCCACAGAAAATAACATATCAATGTTTTTTGGGCCACCAGCATTTGGGTTTTCTTTCTGAAGTTCTAAATGATTTTTGCTAAAACCCTCAAGAATTAAATAACCATTTGGTTTAATTAATTCGGCAATTTTATTATGATATTTGGAACTAATATTTGGAGGGAAATGCGCGAAAATCAATGCAGCTACATCAAACTTTTCTTTAGTTAGTTTTAAGTCAAAAAAGGCACCAACTTCATAATTTATTGCAACATTTTCTTTTTTTGCAAGTTTTAAGGCTTTGTTTCTTCCTTCAATACTAATATCAAAAGCAAATACTTCTAAGCCTTTTTTTGCAGCATAAATAGCATTTCTACCTTCTCCTTCTGCGGGTAACAAAATTTTACCTTCTATATTATATTTATCTAGCGTTTCTTGAAAGAATTGATTAGGTGCTGTTCCATAAGCATAGTCATCATCAGCATATCTGTTATTCCACATTTCTTTCATTTTATATTTTTTTGAGTTTTATTTGAATACTGAATCGAGCTAATGTTAATACTGATATTACATCCATTTTAAGGACGGATATTAACAAGTTATCAAGTTCGTTTTTTATTTATTCTTAAATCGGTAGTGAAATGATAAACTTACTACCTTTACCTACTTCACTTATTACTGATATATTTCCACCATTCAGTTTTATAAATTCTTTACAAAGTATAAGTCCTAATGCAGAACCTTTTTCATTGTTTGTTCCTCTAGATGAGTTTACAATGTCTATCCTAAATAATTTATCAATAAGTTCTGGAGTCATACCAACACCTGTATCAATAATATGTAGTTCAATACAATCTTCATTTTTTTGATAATTGATTGTAATCGTTCCTCCTTCATGTGTAAATTTAATAGCATTGTTTATCAGGTTTCCTATAAATGTCATAGAAGTGTTTCTGTCTATAGAACACATGGTGTTTAAAGGAACATTTGTTACGATCTCAATATTTTTTTTAGAAGCATTGTATTTATAAGGAGCAATACTGGCATCAACCAACTCTTTTAAATTGAGTAGTTCTTTATTAATTTCGATTTTTCCTCTTTGTGCTCTGGCCCATGAAAGTAAGTTTTCTAACAATTCATACGTAGATTGAGATGCTTTATTAAGTGATTTTAATAGATTTTTTTTCTGGGTATCATCAATGTTATTATAATCATTAACTAATAAATTAGTGATACCTAAAAGACTATTAAAAGGACTTCTAAGATCATGAGAAATAATGCTTAAGAATTTATCTTTGGTAGCACTTACTTTTTTAAGTTCATCTCGTTGGTTTGATATTACTTCATTTTTAAGAATCAATAATTGGTTTGTCTTTTTCTTACTAGCAAATCGATTTAAAAGGATACCAATTATAAGAATAATTAATATTGAAATACCAATAAATGAGTTTCTTATATTGGTTTGTTTCGTAATTTCTAAATTTTGAATTTCGTTGTTTTTTCGAAGTAATTCATTTTCTTTTTCCTTTTTCTCGCTTTCATATTTGGTCTGTATCTCTGCAATTTGTTTTGAGTTAGATTGATTATAAATACTATCCTTTAATGAAATAAATTTACCTAAATAAACCAATGACATATCTAATTCATCAGTCGATTTGTAGAGCTCAGCATACTTATTATAGAGTTTTAATTTTTCTTCCTTTGAATCTAACTTATTTGCTAAATCCAATGATTTTTTATAATAGGCTAGGGCAGCGTTAAAATGGTTTTTTTCTTTATGAATATTCCCAATACTTTTGTTGGTAAGTAACACACCAATTTGATCATTAATTTTTTCACTTAGAACAAGAGATTCATTATAATATGTTATGGCATTGGCGTAATTTTTAAGATGATATTCTGTTTCTCCTATATTATACAAAGCGATAGCAGTACCTAAAACGTTTTTATTTTTTTTAAATAACTCAAGGGCTTTTCTGTAAGTAGTTTTCGCTTTTTTGTAATTATTTTGAGATTCATAAATTGCGCCCATCGTATTTAAATGAGTTGCCAAATTACTTCTATCACCTTTTTCATCAGATAAATGTATAGCTTCCTGCACATGTTCTAGGGCTTTCGAGTCGTTTTGCTGTGCTAAATAGATAGCGCTAATATTACCAATACTTTTAATGTAAAGATCGGTAAAGCCATTTTCTTCAGAAATTTTTATAGATTTTAAATAATATTTCAAAGCATTTTCATAATCAAATAAAGCACCATAAATGATTCCAATATTACAAAATGATGAACATATTTCGTTTGTATTTTGAATCTCTTCGTATATTTCTAATGATTTTTGATAATTATTCAACGCAAGTTGTAACTCACTCTTGCCCCAATAATTTAGACCTATGTTTTGAAGCGATTTAGCAATAGCTGTTTTACTATTTTCCTTTAAAGCAAAAGAATAAGCTTTGTTCGCATAATTAAGACCTTTATCAGGATAAACATTCCAATATCGATAAGCTAGCTTATTTAATAATGAAATATTTTCAGAATCTTTTTGAAGTAAATTTTCAAGGCTGTCAATCTTTATTTGAGCAAATAAATTGCTCGAGAAAAATAAAAGAATAATTATTAATAGATTCTTCATAAAGATTATTTTTTAAGATGCTGTAAACGAACCTAAAAAATTACCTAAAATTTTTTATACTAGAAGCTTATAAATTTAAGAATATAATTGACATTTTTTTTTATAAGACTCATTATATAGGGTAACTTAACATTGATATGATATCGTTTAAATGACTTAATTTAGTCTTTAGCTAAGTTAGGCTTTTTGAGTCAAGAAATCAATAAGAAAAACCTATTTTCTATCCATGAAATCTTGAAAAGAATTTTGAGAAATAGCTTTCCCTAAAGAGTCTAATCTTGCTGTTTCTGTCCCTTTTTCTAAAATAGCTTCATCACTAACATAATCGTATATAAAAACGCCATTTTTTGTAAGTGTACCAAAACCTTTATTAAAAAGGTAGTTCACATATTGTTTATAAGAAGTATTAAAAATATTTTTACTAAAAGTAAAATCAGAATTGTCAGCTTTTAATAAATCTAGCAATGTATAAGGAAAATCTACTTGACTAGAAAAGTTGTCAATTTTTAAACCTGGTTTATGTACAGCACCACCCAACCACAACATCGGAATTCTAAATCTTTTTGGAGAATTAAAAGGACCTTCATGTTTAGGAGAAGTATGTCCATGATCTGCCATAATAACAATTAAAGTATTGGCATACCAAGATTGTTTTTTTGCAAACTCGATGAATTTACCAATCGTTTTATCGGTATATGCATGAGAACTTCTAAATTTATTGTCTTCAGAATTTTCTCCAAATTTATAGGTATCAGGAAACTGATAAGGTTCGTGACTACTTAATGTTAAAGCAATTTTAAAAAATGGAGTTTCTTGTTTGCCTTCTAAATCTTTAGTTAAACGATTTATTAAAACATGATCATGAGCACCCCATTTAGAGTTCCAATCGGCTTTATCAAACTCACTTCCGTCTATAAAATTAGTGATTCCTGCATTTCGTAAATACGTATTCATATTACCAAAATTTAAATCTCCACCGTAATAAAAAGAAGTTTTGTAACCCAAATCAATCATTTTTTGAGGCAACATTGGTAAGCTTCTCGTTTTATTTGGCATTCTCATAATCCTTTTTACAGGAGGAGGATAATAACCACTTAAAATGGCAGGAAGACCTTTGTCTGTTCTATCTCCATTTGCATAAAAATTAGTAAATAAAATACCTTCTTCAGAAAGTCTATTTAAGTTTTCCGTAACAGTAGGTTCACCTCCTAAAGCTCCAACAACTTTCGCTGTTAATCCTTCCCAAATAATTAAAATAACATTCGGTTTTGTAGTATTTAAAATACTATCTGTATTTGCTGTTAAAAGTTGATTTCTATTTTTATTGATGATTTCTTTAGCTATTTCATCATCAAAATATTTATACGGATTTTTACCATCTGTTTTATGAGTAAGCGTATTAAAGAAGTTCCATATAAAATTTACTGACGCATGATTCGCAAACATCTGATCAGAAAAATACACATTACTTTGGTTAACAGGTATGGTTTGAAACCCTCCTCTAATAGGTATAATTAAAGAAGCTGTTATTAATAAGAAAGCAGGAGCTTGTAACCAACTACTAATAGTTGTTTTTTTAATTTTTTTGTTGATGATTTTTTTAAATATTTTTATATGGATAAATGATGATAAAATCCAAAAAAGTGTTCCAATAATTAGTTGAAAGCTAGAAACTGAAGCAATCATTAATTCTGGTGTGTTTAAATAAGGAAGTAGACTTGTATCCAAACGAACTCCCCAAGATTGATACAAACCAGCGTCAATAAGTAATAGTAAATTGATGAAAACTAATAGTATGTAAGAATACCATTTTATGATGGTTCCAATTTTTTTAGAATTTATAAAGACCGATAAAATCATTAATAAAAACGGAATGAAAGATAGATAGGCAGTAAAAGCAATATCTAATTGTAATCCATATAAAAATGTTTTTATTGTTGTAAGTAAGCCTAACTCTTTTGTTTTATCAAAATGAAAAAGGACAAAAAAGAGACGTGCAAAAACAAAATAACCAATCCATAAAAGGAAGTAGTAAACGTTAAATAAAAATCTATTTTTAAATTTTTTCATAGGTTACTCTGTAACTTTTAAACGCGCTTTTGCAGTTACAGAAATATCAGAATAATCGTTGTTTAAATATTTTAAATATCCAGTAATTGCAATCATTGCAGCGTTATCTGTTGTGTATTCAAATTTAGGAACATAGGTGGTCCAACCAAAATGTTTTTCTGCTAATTGGAAACGATTTCTAATTTCCGAATTGGCAGAAACTCCACCAGCAATTGCAATATGTTTAATGCCTGTTTGTTTTACAGCATTTTTTAATTTGTCCATTAAAATTTCAACAATTGTATATTGAATAGAGGCACAAATGTCATTTAAATTTTCTTCAATAAAATTTGGATTTATTCTTACCTGTTTCTGAATGAAATACAAGATTCCGGTTTTTAATCCACTAAAACTAAAATCTAAATCGCCCACTTTTGGTTTTGTAAAAGGATACGCTTTTGGGTTTCCTAATTTAGCGTGTTTATCAATTAAGGGCCCACCAGGATATTTTAATCCTAAAATTTTGGCAGATTTATCAAAAGCTTCACCAACTGCATCATCAATTGTTTCTCCTAAAATTTCCATTTCAAAATAATTGGTCACTTTTACAATTTGAGTATGTCCACCACTAATTGTTAAACAGATAAAAGGAAAAGGAGGTCTTTTACTAGTTTCATCTTCAATAAAATGCGATAAAATATGCGCTTGCATGTGGTTTACATCAATTAATGGAATTTGTAAACCTAAGGCCAAAGATTTTGCAAAAGAAGTACCAACCAATAAAGAGCCCATTAATCCTGGGCCTCGTGTAAATGCAATTGCAGATAAATCTTCTTTTGTAATATTTGCTTGTTCAATTGCTTGTTGTACAACAGGAACAATATTTTGTTGATGTGCTCTAGAAGCTAGTTCTGGAACAACACCACCATATTTTGAATGTATTTCTTGATTTGCTACAATATTACTCAATACTTTTGCGTTGCAAATTACAGATGCACTAGTGTCATCGCAAGAAGATTCGATCCCTAATATATAAACAGGTTTTTCCATTAAAATAATAATTTAGCGCAAAATTAAGGATAATTTTATGTTGTCTCTCTTTTTTAAGAATAGAAATTTAATACTTTGTTAAATTTGCACGTTCTTTGTAGTAATTGGCAATGTTTTTGATAAGTAGATATCAAATCGTTGTCTTAACAAATTAAAAGAAAAGGTTATCAAAAAAGTTGGAAAAAAAATACTGAAATGGCTAGGGTACTTCGTACTCTTCTTGTTGTTAGTTAGTGTTTTACTTTCTTTACCAGTAGTTCAAACAAAATTAGGGAATTACGCGACCAAAAAATTGAATGAAGATTTTAATACAGATATGTCTATCGAGAAAATAGATTTATCTTTTTTAGGAAATGTTCAATTAAAAGGTGTGGAGATTAGAGATCATCATCAGGATACTTTAATCTTTGTAAACAAATTAAGTACTTCTCTTCTAAGTGCGAAAAGAATGTTAGATAGCGAAATTAACTTAGGAAGTGTTTCTTTAGAAGACGTTTATTATTATACTAAAACCTACAAAGGAGAAACAGATGATAATATGACTATCTTTTATGATAGTTTTGATGATGATACTCCAAAGGATTCTTTAGCAAATCCATTTATATTAAGATCTTCTAATGTGTATGCAAGCAACCTAAACTATAGATTGATAAATGCAAATAAGAAAGATTCTGTAAATTTTTCTGCCAAAAGGATTGGTGGTAGTTTACAAGATATGCTTATTTATAGATCAGATTTTTCAGCAAAAATAAGAGGGCTTTATTTTGTAGATAATAAAGGTTTAGAAGTTACGAGTTTAACTACAGATTTTTCATTTTCTATGTCTGCAATGCATTTTAAGGATACAAGATTACAAACAAGAAAATCTGATATTAAAGCAGATATTGATTTTACTTATAAAAGAGAAGATTTAGTAGAATTTAATGATAAGGTAAATATAAAAGCAGTTTTTAATAAAAGTAAAATTGCAGTACCAGATTTAAAAAAATATTACAACGAATTAAGTGGTAACGATGTAATTAATCTTTCTGGAAACTTAAACGGAAAATTAAATAATTTTGAATTAAAGAAACTTTGGTTAACATCAAAAAATGGAATTAAAATAATTGGAGATTTAGAATTTGTAAATGCAGTTAATTTTGAAAGAGGATTTAAATTTAATGGAGATTTAAAAAACCTGACTGCGACTTATAATGAGTTAAAAAAAATATTACCTAATGTTCTAGGGAAGACATTACCAACAGAATTTAGAAAATTCGGTAAGTTTACTGCAAAAGGAAAAGTAAATTTAACTCCAGATCAAATTGATGCAACCGTAAATTTGAAATCTCAAATTGGAGGTATTATTTCTGACTTACAAATTTCTAATATAGATAACATCGATTATGCTACTTATAATGGAAAAATAGAACTTAATAAATTAAATATTGGT
Source organism: Polaribacter sp. SA4-12 (assembly GCF_002163675.1). Taxonomy (NCBI): domain Bacteria; kingdom Pseudomonadati; phylum Bacteroidota; class Flavobacteriia; order Flavobacteriales; family Flavobacteriaceae; genus Polaribacter; species Polaribacter sp. SA4-12. Next base: position 76,769 of record NZ_CP019334.1, read on the forward strand.
GTACTATTTAACAACCCATTATTTGGTGAAACTTCTTTAAAAGGTGATGTAAAAGGAAGTGGTTTTATATTAGAAAATATTAACACTTCGTTTATCGGTAAAATTTCTGAAATCAATTTTAAGAATTACTCATATAAAAATATTGATGCAAATGGTCAATATCAAAATAATAAGTTTGATGGGGATTTAAAGATTGATGATGAAAACTTTAAAATGAAGTTTAATGGTCTAGCAGATTTATCATCAGAAATAAATAAATTCGATTTTAACTCTAATATTGAGTATCTAAATTTAAAAGAAACCAACCTTTTTACAAGAGATAGTATCTCTGTTGTAAAGGGAAATATTGAATTAGATGTAGAAGGAAATACGTTTGATGATATAACCGGTAAAGCAACTTTTAAGAATATTCTATATACAAACCAAAAAGAAGAATACGATTTTAAAGAATTTCATGTAACATCGTCTTTAAAAGATAGTATTAAAAGAATAGAAGTAGCTTCTAAAGACATTGCTAATGGCTATCTTTCTGGTAAGTTTTCTTTTTCAGAATTGTTGCCAGTAGCACAAAATGCTTTAGGTAGCATTTATACAAATTATACACCTTATGCTGTAGAACCAAATCAATTTTTAGATTTTAATTTTACTATTTATAATCAAATTGTTACCGTATTTTTTCCTGAGATTTCTATAGATGATAAAACAAAGATCAAAGGAAAAATAAAAGCAGATAAAAATCAATTAAGATTAACATTATCATCTCCCAAAATTGATGTTTATGGTAATGAGATAAAAGATGTTTTGTTAAGAACAGATAATCAAAACCCACTTTATAATTCGCATTTAACAGCATCCGAAGTCAATACAAAATATTATAAAGTTTCTAAATTAAATTTATTGAGTTTAAATCAAAATGACACTTTGTATTTTAAATCTGTTTTTATAGGAGGGAAGAAGAAAAATGAAGATTTTAATCTTGATTTTTTCTATACATTCAATCCAGAAGGAAAATCGGTAGTTGGTCTAGAAAAATCATCTTTTAAGTTTAAAGAGAATGTTTGGAACATTAATGCAGATACATTAAATACAAATAAAGTTACCTTCGATTTAAAAACAAATGATTTCAATTTTAGTAAGTTTAAATTAGTTTCTGGCGAACAAAAAGTTGAGTTTTCAGGGAGCTTAAAAGGAGACTCAGAAAAAGTGCTTTTAGCAGATTTTACCAAAGTTAAGTTACAGAGTTTTTTACCTAAAATAGATAGTTTAGCTTTAAAAGGAACCTTGTCTGGTAGTTTAGATTTTGTGCAGAGAGAAGGCGTTTATAGTCCAGAAGCATTGTTGTCAATTAAAGATTTTGAGGTAAATGATTTTAAGCAAGGAGATTTAGCTTTAAATGTAAAAGGAGATAATTCTTACGAAAAGTATAAAGTTGATTTGTCTATAAATAATGAAAAAGTTAAAAGTATTGCAGCTACTGGTTCTTTAGATTTTTCAGAAAAAAGACCTTTAATAGACTTAGATGTATATTTAGAAGAGTTTGGGTTAGATGCTTTTAGTCCACTAGGTCAAGATGTTTTATCCTCTATTAGAGGAACTGCATCTGGCGATTTTTCTTTAAGAGGTTTTTTAGGTAATCCAGAAATGGAAGGAAGATTAATGCTTAAGAAAGCCGGTTTAAAATTTCCTTATTTAAATGTAGATTATGATTTTAAAGGAGAATCTATTATTACGCTGCAAGAACAATCTTTTATTTTTGAAAGTTTTTCTTTATTAGACACAAAGCATAAAACAAAAGGACTTTTAAAAGGTAGTATTTCTCATAAAAATTTTAATCAATGGTTTTTAGATATCAAAATTGAAACTGATAATTTATTGGTTTTAGATACAAAAAATACAGAGGAAGCATTGTACTATGGTGCTGCATTTATTGATGGTAATGCTAGTATAACAGGGTTAACAGATCAATTAACAATTGATATTAATGCTAAAACGATGCCAGGAACCACTTTTGTTGTTCCTCTTAAAGATATAGAAACGGTAGATAGTTATAGTTTAATTCATTTTAAATCGAAGGAAACAGAGGTTAAAGAAAAGCAGAAAGAAGTTGCCTTAGAAGCAATTAAAGGCCTTTCATTAAATATAAATTTAGAAGTAACTAAAGATGCTACTGCTCAAGTTGTAATTGATGAAGTTTATGGAAGTCAATTAACAGGTAATGGAGCAGGAACTTTAGATATTAGGATAAATACACGAGGTAAATTTGAAATGTATGGAGATTATAGAATAGATAATGGAGTCTATGATTTTAAATACGGAGGTATTGTAAACAAACCTTTTTTAATACAAAAAGGAGGTACTGTTTCCTGGAACGGAAACCCATATGAAGCAAATTTAGATGTAACAGCTATTTATAAAGCAAAAGCAAATCCGGGAGTTTTATTACAGAATTTTAATTCAAATAGAAAGATTGAAGTAGATTTAGTTACCAGAATTACTGGTGGTTTATTTAGTTCTAAGCAAGATTTAGATATACAATTAACAAATGTAGATCCAACAATTGCAAGTGAGTTAGAGTTTATTTTAAATGATAATAATGTAAACGAGAAAACGACTCAGTTTATATCATTACTTGCCTTTGGAAATTTTGCAAATCCCGATAAAGTAGATTTTAATGCTGGTGAAACATTTTCAAGTACAGCTTCTAGCGCTGTTGCTGCAGCTTTTTCTAGTTTGTTGAATAATCCTGATAGTAAATTTCAATTAGGTGTAGATTATCAACAAGGAAATAGTGGAAATGATATAGAAAGTTTAAATATTGATAATCAGGTTGATGTTTCTGTAAGTACACAAGTAAGTGATAGAATTATCATTAATGGAAAAGTGGGAGTGCCAGTTGGTGCCCAAACTCAATCTAGTGTTGTTGGTGAAGTAAAAGTCGAGGTGTTATTAAACAAGGAAGGTAATTTTAGAGCAATTATTTTTAATAGACAAAATGAAATACAATACTCTACTGAAGAAGAGGGATATACACAAGGAGTAGGGCTTTCTTATCAGGTAAACTTTAATACACTATCTGGTTTGTTAAAGAAAATTGGTAGAAAAATAAAAAAAACAAAAAAGCCAAAGACAATTGTTATAAACGATAGCATTAAAAAAGCAAAAAGCGGTTTAATTAATTTTGAAGGAAATTAATAAGCTTCATTTTTAATCCTAAAAGTGATTTTTATCACTTTTTTTATTTATTTACATTGTTATTTTTGCAGGGGAAAAAAAAGAACAAAACAAGAATGAAAACCATTAGAAATTTTAATAGAATTCAGCATTTTTTTAACTTATAGTTACAAAAATTAGCCTAAAACGATTTCGTAGTTTTATTATTTTAAATGGTTATAAAGCAGTAATTTTACATCAGAATATATGAAGAAAATTAAAAAAATAGCAGTAATGACTTCTGGAGGTGATGCCCCTGGAATGAACGCAGCAATTAGAGCAGTAGTTAGGTCTTGTGCCTATTATAGTTTGGGTTGTGTAGGAATATATAGAGGTTATGAAGGTTTAATTGAAGATGATTTAGTTGAACTTAGTGCAAGAAGCGTACATAACATCATAAACAAAGGTGGAACAATTTTAAAATCGGCTAGATCTACAGAATTTAGAACTAAAGAAGGTAGGCAAAAAGCGTACGAAAATTTAGTAGAACGTGAGGTTGATGCTTTGGTTGTAATTGGTGGAGATGGTTCTTTTACAGGAGCAGTAATTTTTAATGAAGAATTTGATTTCCCTGTAATAGGTATTCCTGGTACTATCGATAACGATATTTTTGGTACATCACATACATTAGGGTATGATACAGCTTTAAATACAGCGGTAGAAGCAATAGATAAAATTAGAGATACAGCATCTTCACACAACAGATTATTCTTTGTTGAGGTTATGGGGCGTGATGCAGGTTTTATCGCATTAAATGCAGGTGTTGGAGCAGGAGCAGAAGAAATTTTAATTCCTGAAGAAGATCTAGGGTTAGATAGAATGTTAGAATCTTTAGAAAGAAGTAGAAGAGCAGGTAAATCATCAAGTATTGTTATTGTAGCAGAAGGTGATAAATCTGGTAAAAACGTTTATGAATTAGCTAAATACGTTGAAGAAAACTTACCAGAATATGATGTAAGAGTTAGTATTCTTGGTCATATGCAAAGAGGAGGCTCTCCTTCTTGTTTCGACAGAGTTTTAGCAAGTAGATTAGGTGTAAAAGCAGTAGAGTTACTATTAGATGGTAAAACAAACTTAATGGTAGGTTTAAAAGATAATCAAGTAATTAGTACCGATATTAAAGAAGCAATTTCTGGTGGTCATTCAATAAACTATGAGCTACTTAGAATTTCAGATATTATAACAACATAAAATAATTAAATAAAAACTAGTAAGATGATTAAAATAGGAATTAACGGATTTGGTAGAATTGGAAGATTAGCATTCAGATCTGCAGTAAATAGAAAAGACGTACAAGTAGTAGCAATTAATGATTTATTAGAAGTAGATTATTTAGCTTACATGTTAAAATACGATTCAGTTCACGGAGCATTTGATGGAACTGTTGATGTAAAAGACGGTAAATTAGTTGTTAACGGAAACGAAATTAGAATTACAGCAGAAAGAAACCCAGCAGATTTAAAATGGGATGAAGTTGGTGCTGAATATGTAATTGAATCTACAGGATTTTTCTTAACTGAAGAAACTGCAGGAAAACACTTAGAAGCTGGTGCTAAAAAAGTAGTATTATCTGCTCCATCTAAAGATCATACACCAATGTTTGTAATGGGTGTAAACAATACAGAATTAAAAGCTGATCAACAAATTTTCTCTAACGCATCTTGTACAACTAACTGTTTGTCTCCTATTGCTAAGGTCTTAAATGACAACTGGGGAATCTCAGAAGGTTTAATGACAACTGTACACGCTGCAACTGCAACTCAAAAAACTGTTGATGGTCCTTCTATGAAAGACTGGAGAGGTGGACGTTCTGCTATTGGTAACGTAATTCCTTCTTCTACAGGAGCTGCTAAAGCTGTTGGAAAAGTAATTCCTGCTTTAAATGGAAAATTAACTGGTATGGCTTTCAGAATTCCTACTATGGATGTTTCTGTTGTTGATTTAACAGTTAAATTAGAAAAACCAGCTACGTATGCAGAAATTTGTGCTGCTATGAAAGCTGCTTCAGAAAGTGGAGCTATGAAAGGTGTTTTAGGATATACTGAAGATATGGTAGTTTCTCAAGATTTTGTTGGAGATACTCGTACTTCTATCTTTGATGCTAAAGCTGGTATCGCTTTAAATGATAACTTCGTAAAAGTTGTTTCTTGGTATGATAATGAAATGGGATATTCAACTAAAATCGTTGATTTAATTGAATACGCTGCTTCTTTATAATATAAAGAATTTAGATATAAAAAAGCCTGATAGATTTTAATCTATCAGGCTTTTTTTAGTTTTGAATACTGAATACTGAATACTGAATACTGAATACTGAATACTGAATACTGAATACTGAATACTACTTTACTGCTATTGCACTAATTTCTACATTTACAAACTTAGGTAAGTTTGCTACTTCAACAGTTTCTCTTGCAGGAGCCGTTTCTTCATTAAAGTATTGACCATAAACTTCATTTATTTCAACAAAGTTATGCATGTCTGAAATAAAAATTGATGTTTTAATTACGTTTTCAAAAGTCATTTCAGCAGCAGCTAAAACTTCTTTTAAATTCTCCATAACTTGTTTAGTTTCTTCTTTAATAGATTCTAAAACCAATTCCCCCGTTTCAGGATTAATTGCAATTTGTCCAGAAGTATATAAAGTGTTTCCTGTTAAAACGGCTTGATTATAAGGGCCTATAGGAGCGGGTGCTTTTGTAGTTGTTATTATTTTTTTCATTTTCTGTAAGTTTCAATTTTTTTTATTTTTGCTAACTGCTAATTAAAACAATGTTCTATCTGGTGGCTTATTTTTATCCCATTTCAGATCTGATAGTACAGAAGATTTTACACCAATAAAAAAGGTGTAAGAAGAATTTGTTCCAAAAGGAACCCAATTAAAGTTGAATTGCCAACTATCTAAATCTCTAGTGAAATTAAATCTAGAAAAAGTAAAAGCTCCTCCTTTAACATCATAACCAGAAGAATATCCCATTTTCCATTTAGGAGATAATTCTACATTACCACTAAACATAATACTATGTACGCCAATGCTGCCATTATCAATACCATTATTTGTATAACTCGCAGAATAAGCTAAATTTATAGACCAAGGGATGTCTGCATTGTATAATTTTGTTTTTTTATTTTGATCTCCTTTATCAGTATTAATACCATTCTTTTCTCCAAATCTATCTGTAGGGTTTATATCTGCACCAATAGTATCAGTTCCATTTTGAGCACCATTACCACTGTTTTTAGATTTCCCTTTGTTATCTTTATCAAAATCTGAACTAGAAATTGAATAGTTTGCTGTTAAACTGGCATTTGTTAACCTAAAAATATTTGAGTTAAATTCATCTATATTTATTATAGATCCACTAGAAGTTTGAACTACCTTATAGGGGTCAAGAGAACCACTTAGGTTAACAGCTAACTTATCTTTAAATAATCGTGTTCCTGCAGAAAAACTTACTCGAGACCAACGCAAACTATCGGCTGCAATATTATATGAACTACTAAAGTTTAAATTATTTAAAAGGGTGATTTTTTCATCTTCCTCGTCACTATCTGGGTCTTTGGGTGCTACTTTAGCCTCCAAAACATTGTTTAAGGAAATTCCGATTGAGTTACTTAACCCAGAAGATGGGGCACCATAAATACCTTGGTCAAAAACAGTATAATCTAATAAATCTGTTGCATCTGCACTTTGCTGAACTTGTTGTATGTATTTATCTTTAAAATCTGGTCTATATGAATAAGATACAGAGGGTCTAAAAGTATGTCTTATTGTTTTTAATCTTCCTTTCTTAAAATTAAATGTACCATAAATATTTGTAGATAAACTAATACCAGCATTATATTCTCTATAGCTTTTAAAACCTCTTAAAGTCTCTGTAATTACAGCATCATCGGCATCAACAGCAGTAGGGTCATATTCTTTTTGAATATAGTCAAATTGCCAAGTTTCTTCATAACTAACACTAGGTGATAAAGTAAAAAAGTTAAACGCTTTTATGTTTGTGTTTGTTCCTGTTTTGTGTTGTACTCCAGCTCTAGCAGTTTCAAACATTTTACTAGTAAAAAACTCATCATCTGTAGTGTTAATTAAATACTGACCTTGCATCGTATAATTAAACCCCATTTTTTGAATCGGTGTTTTTTGAACTCCATCTTTTCCTGCAAAAGGATATATCCTATTCATGTTTACAGTTAACGATGGTAAAGTCATTGTAATTGCTTCTGTATTTGTATTTTGTTGATGACTGGCAGTCAGGTTCATGTTAAAAGGTGTGCCGACAAATGTTTTGCTATAATTTATAGAAGAATTAAGTGTATTAGTTAATGTTTGAGAAACATTAAACTGATTTTGAGATTCTTTAAAAAACTTACTACTACCTAAGTTAACAGATGCAGAGAATCTAGAATTTGGACTCGCTTTTGAATCTTGACTATGATTCCATCTAATATTGAATCGATTTGATTTGCTATAATCATCAAAACCTCTAATGCCATTAATATTGTTTTCAAAATTAAAATTAAAACTACCATTAAATCGATAACGTTTATTATAGTTTGATGATATTCTTGTCCCCCAACTTCCGTTAGAATATACATCACCTAAAACAGTTAAATCCATATAATCGCTAATCGCAAAATAGTAACCACCATTTTGAAAACCAATACCTCTATCACTACTTCCTGTATCAAAAGCAGGAATTAAAAAACCAGAAACACTTGTTTCGCTTATAGGAAAATAGGCAAAAGGAAGAAAAATAGGAGTAGGAATGTCTGCAAGAACTAAATTACTGGCACCTACAATTATCTTTTTTCCAGGAACTAATTTAGCTTTATCAGTAGCAATGTAATAATCTGGAACCTTCTTTTCTGAAGTCGTAAATTTTATTTTTCTAATATAAATTGTAGAATCATTTACACGTTTGGTTTTTTCACCATAAGTAAACATTTCTCCTTGTTTGGTTTTTAGGCCATAAATTAATGCACGTTTACTTTTAAAATTATAGATAATAGAATCCTGTTCAGATTCTTGTCCACCTTGTTTAAAAATTGGGCGCTGAACATAACCAGTACTATCTATGATTCCTTTTGCAAAAAGGGTACTCTTTTTATAATCTACAACAATTATTCCTGCTTTTAGATCGATATCTGTATACGTAATATTAGCTTCATTATAAAGCGTTACCGTTTTGTCTTTAGCATTTTGTATTGTGAAGTCTTTGGCAACGTGTACAATAATATCTTCTATAGTTTCTTTTGGTTTAATAGAATCTAGAGCAATGGTGTCCGTTTTTTTTAAACCCAAAGAATCTCTTTTACTTTTAAAAATAGAATCTTTATTCTTATTTAAGGTAGTATCTTTATTAACGGTAGCAATTACTGTATTCTTTTTAGAGTTAAGGTCTTGAGAAAAGCCTATTTCTATAAAAAAGGTACAGTAAAATAAAAGAATGTATGATAGGTTTGTTTGCAATGCTATAAATGCTATTTTTGTATAAGGGTAAAAATATGGCTCAATATTTGAAACACCAAATTTACAACGCCAAAATTAGTTAAATTTTATTGATGATATTTAAAGAAAATCACAAAATTAATACCAAAGCAAGAATTATTTTTATTTTTCTCTGTGCTTTCACTTTTTTGATGAATTCATCATCGATATTTGCGCAAAAAAAATACGTAATTGTTATTGATGCTGGTCATGGAGGAAAAGATCCTGGAAACGTAGGTAATGGTTATAAGGAAAAGGATATCGCTTTAAAAGTAGCTTTAGTTGTTGGTAGAAAGCTAGCTAAAAATAAAGATATAAAAGTTCTTTATACAAGAAGTAAAGATGTTTTTATAGATTTATGGAAAAGAGGCGATGTTGCTAACCAAGCAAAAGCAGATCTATTTATATCTATACATTGCGATTCTCATACTACAAATGCATATGGAGCAGGTACTTTTGTTTTGGGTTTAAGAGGAAATAAAAAAAACTTAGAAATAGCAAAAAGAGAAAATGCAGTAATCCTTTTAGAAGATAATTATAGAGATAAATATAAAGGGTTTGATCCAAATTCTGCTGAATCCGTTATTGGTTTATCACTCTTACAGGAAGACAATTTAGATAAAAGTTTGGCTATTGCAAGCTTAATTCGAAATAATTTTGCCTTTAAATTAAAAAGAAATGACAGAAATGTTAAGCAAGATAATTTTCAGGTTTTAAGAGAAACCATTATGCCAAGTGTTTTGGTAGAGTTAGGTTTTTTAACAAACAAGAAAGAAGGAAGATATCTAAATTCTAAAAAAGGGCAGGACCAAATGGGAAATGCTATTATAGATGCTGTATTAAATTACCTCGGTAATTTAAAATTAAATACGGTAACTAATATTGGTGTAGAAGCTAAAGAAGTAAAAACAATAGAATATAAAATTCAGATTGCATCAGGAAAAAATAAAATTGCAACTAAATCATATAATTTTAAAGGTTTAAAGCAAGTTGAACGAATTCCAGTTGGAAATTTTTATAAGTATTATTATGGAAATACTACTGATTATAATGACGTAACTAAATCTTTAAAAATAGCTAAATCTAAAGGATATAGTTCTGCTTTTATTGTAGCTTATAAGAATGGCGAAAAAATATCTATTCAAAAAGCGATTAAAATGCAATAGTTTTGGTGGTCTCAACCAAAAATTATTAGTAATATTGTTATTAAATTTTTATTGATGTCTAAAGAATTAAAAACAGGAATTGTTGCTATTATTGTAATTGCCATATTTATATGGGGTTATAACTTTTTGAAAGGGCAAAATTTGTTTGATACAGATACTCGTTACTTTAATGTAGAATATGCAAATATTGCAGGACTTACAAAATCTAGTTTTGTAACCATAAATGGATTAAAAGTAGGGAAAATAGATAAAATAGAATTCAATCAACAACCAGATAAAATGGGGCATTTAATTGTTCGTTTTTCTGTCGAAAAGGATTTTTTGTTTTCAAAAAATAGTATTGTAAAAATATATTCTCCAAGTCCTTTAAGTGCTTCAAATTTAGCAATTATACCAGATTACATCGCAGAAAATGCTGTTTCAGGAGATACTCTTAAAGGAGAAACTGAGTCAAGTTTGTTTACTTCTATTGGTGAACGTCTTGATCCTATTCAGTCAAAATTAGAAAAGGTAATGGTTAGTGCCGATTCTTTATTTAAGAATGTAAATAATATTTTAGATTTAAAAACACAGAAAAGTTTAAGAAATTCTGTTAAAAATCTTGAAAATACTTTACAAGAAGTTAAGAAGATGATGTTTTCTGTCAATAGTATGATAGATTCTACTTCTTTAGATTTAAAGGAGAGTATAAAAAACACGAGATTAATTACCGAGAATTTTTCAAAAGTTTCAGACACTCTAGCTAATGCAAATATTGGTGGAATTATGAGAAAAGCAGAAGTTACTCTTAATTCGGCTAATTTAATGTTAGATGGTATTAATAAAGGACAAGGAACAATTGGTAAGTTAGTTACGGATGATGAGTTGTATAATAATATTGCAGCAATGTCTAAAGAATTAGAAAACTTACTAAGAGAAATGAAGTTACATCCAAAAAGATTTGTACATTTTTCATTATTTGGAAAAAAAGCAAAAGCTTATACACCAATTAAAGAGGCAGAATTAGAAAAGGATGCTAATAAATAATTTTTTAAAAAATTTCAACTAATATGGAATACTTACCAAACATATTTTTTGCCTTAGCTTTAGCATTAGGCTTTGGTTTTTTTGCGATGAACATTCGTAAGTTATCTAGAAACATCAAATTAGGTAAAGATGTTAATAGAAAAGATAGAAAACCAGAACGATTAAAAAACATGATGATGATTGCTCTAGGGCAATCTAAAATGATTAAAAGACCTTTTTCTGGTTTCTTACATATTATCGTTTATGTAGGTTTTATTATCATAAATATAGAAGTTTTAGAAATTATTATTGACGGTTTATTTGGAACTCATAGAGTTTTTCAAGGGGTTTTAGGTAACGGTTTTTACGCATTTCTAATTGGCTTTTTCGAAATTTTAGCGGCATTGGTTTTTGTTGCAGTTGTTATTTTCTGGTTGCGTAGAAATGTATCAAACATTAAACGTTTCTTAAGTAAAGAAATGAAAGGTTGGCCTAAAAGTGATGGGAATAATATTCTTTATTTCGAAATGGTTTTAATGTCTTTATTTTTGGTGATGAATGCCACAGATACAGTTTTTCAGCAAGCAGGAATAGGAAATCCAATAAGTCAGTTTATTGAACCCCTTTTTGATAGTTTTTCGCCAGAATCAATTCATATGATTGAAAGAAGTGCTTGGTGGATTCACATTTTAGGAATTTTAGTTTTCTTAAATTATTTATATTATTCTAAGCATTTACATATTTTATTAGCGTTTCCAAATACTTATTTTGCAAACCTTAATCCAAAAGGGCAATTCAATAATTTAGAATCTGTTACTACAGAAGTAAAGTTAATGATGGATCCAGATGCAGATCCTTACGCTATGCCAGCAGAAGGAGCAGAAGAAGTTGTTCCAGAAAAATTTGGAGCTTCTGATGTTGCAGATTTACATTGGGTGCAATTATTAAATGCATATACATGTACAGAATGTGGTAGATGTACATCAGCTTGTCCTGCAAACTTAACAGGTAAAGAGTTATCGCCAAGAAAAATCATGATGGACACTCGTGATCGTTTAGAAGAAGTTGGTAGAAATATCGATGCTAATAAAGGTGTTTTTGTTGATGATGGAAAGCAATTATTAAACGATTATATTTCTCCAGAAGAACTTTGGGCTTGTACAAGTTGTAATGCTTGTGTTGAAGAATGTCCAGTAAATATAGATCCATTATCTATTATTTTAGATATGAGAAGATATTTAGTAATGGAAGAAAGTGCAGCACCTCAAGAATTAAATATGATGATGACAAACATCGAAAATAATGGAGCTCCTTGGCAATACAATCAACAAGACAGGTTAAACTGGAAAGACGAAGAATAAACAATTTTTAATTAACAATTTTTAATTACGAATTGCATTAATTCATAATTAATAATTCAAAATTTGTAATTTATGATAGTACCAACAATGGCAGAAATGATGGCTCAAGGTAAACAACCAGAAGTGTTGTTTTGGGTTGGCGCAGCAGGAAGTTATGATGATAGAGCCAAAAAAATATCAAGAGCATTCGTAAAAATATTACATCAAGCAAATGTAGATTTCGCAGTTTTAGGAACTGAAGAATCATCTACAGGAGATGCCGCAAAAAGAGCAGGAAATGAATTTTTGTTCCAAATGCAAGCAATGATGAATATTGAAGTATTAAATGGTTATGAAGTAAAAAAGATTGTTACTTGCGATCCTCATTCTTTTAATACTTTAAAAAATGAATATCCAGAGTTAGGTGGTAAATATGAAGTTTTTCATCACACACAATTCATACAGAATTTAATTTCTGAAGGTCGTTTAAAAATTGATGACACTACATTAAAAGGTAAAAGAGTTACATTTCATGATCCTTGTTATTTAGGAAGAGCAAATGACGTGTATGAATCTCCAAGAGAGTTAATAAAAAGATTAGGTGTTAATTTAACAGAAATGAAACGCAACAAATCTACAGCTTTATGTTGTGGAGCAGGAGGAGCACAAATGTTTAAAGATGCAGAAAAAGGGGATAAAGAAGTTAATGTTTTAAGAACAGAAGATGCTTTAGAAACCAAACCTCAAATTATTGCAACTGGTTGTCCTTATTGTAATACAATGATGACCGATGGAATAAAATTCAAAGAAAAAGAAGCAGAAGTAGAAGTTAAAGATATTGCAGAATTAATTGCTGAAGCTAATAATTTATAAGAATGAAGAATTTTTTATTTCTAATTTTTATGTCATTTTTTTTTATAAATACAAATAGTTTATCAGCACAAGAAAATGAGAACTATTTAAAAGTCATTGCTAAGAGCTTACCAGAGCAATACTTAAAATCGAATTCAGAATTATTTTATACAATTCAGATTGGAGCATTTAAAAACGAAAATAAAATTTTAGATTCGGTAGATAATATTGTTAAAACTAAAGAAAATAATCTTACTAAATATAGATTAGGGGAATTTTCAACATATGAAGAAGCAGTAGAATATAAAAAGATGCTTTTAAGTGTTTGTAATGATGCTTTTATTGTTCCTATTAAAAATGGAGAACGCATTCATATAAGAGAAGCTCTAAAATTATCCGCGATTTTATAGATGATTAAAAATTATATAAAAGCTGCACGTTTAAGAACTTTGCCTTTATCAGTTTCTGGTATTATTGTTGGTTCTCTTTTAGGAAACCAAAATTTTTTGCTAAATCAAAACTCTTTAATTCCTTGTAGTGATTTTGGCTGTCAAACAGTGTTGCAATCACCAATTTTTTGGTTAGCAATTCTAACCACAATTGGTTTTCAAGTTTTATCAAACTTTGCGAATGATTATGGAGATGGAGTAAAAGGTTCTGATAAGAATAGAACAGGAGAGGCAAGAATGGTTTCATCAGGAGCAATTACTCCAATGCAAATGAAATCTGCCATGATAATTACTACAATTATCACCTTAATAATAGCGTTGTTGTTAATTTATGTTTCTTTTGGAAAAGAAAATTTTGACTATTCAATTTTATTTTTTGGGTTAGGAGTAGCATCAATAGCAGCAGCTATAAAATATACAGTTGGTAATTCAGCTTATGGTTACAGTGGTTTTGGTGATGTTTTTGTGTTCTTATTCTTTGGATTGTTAAGTGTATTAGGTAGTTATTTCTTGTATACAAAACACATCAATATTGAAGTTATTTTACCAGCAATTTCTGTTGGTTTACTAAGTACAGCTGTACTTAATCTAAATAATCTAAGAGATAGAGAAGAAGATAAAAAGAATAATAAAAATACTTTAGTTGTTAAATTAGGTAGTGAAAACGCAAAAAAATATCATTATTTTTTAATTTTCGGAGCGTTAGTTTTTTCTTTAGTTTATGTCTTTTTAGATTTTAACACGATATATCAGCTTATTTTTTTAGTTGCATTTGTTCCATTAATTAAAAATGTAAAAACAGTTGCGCAAAATAAAATTCCTGCAGATTTAGACAGTGAATTAAAGAAAGTAGCATTAAGTACGTTTTTGTTTGCCATCCTTTTTGGAATCGGACAAACTCTTGTATTTTAGAAATCAATTTTAAATTTTACCACATGAATATTACGTTTTTAGGACATTCTTGTTTTTCTATAGAAATAAATGAAGTAACTATTTTAATAGATCCTTTTATTTCTGGAAACGCTTTAGCATCTCATATAGATATATCTAGTTTAAAAGCAGATTTTATTTTGTTAACACATGCGCATCAAGATCATGTTTTAGATGTAGAAGTTATTGCAGAAAGAACAAAAGCCGTTATAATTTCTAATTATGAAATTGCCATGTATTATGGCGCAAAAGATTTAAATATATTCCCATTAAATCACGGAGGAACTTTTAAATCTGATACTTTTTCTGCTAAATATGTAAATGCAATTCATACTTCTTCTTTTGCAGATGGAACTTATGGAGGAGAACCTGGTGGTTTTGTAATTTCATCAAAAGATAAAAACTTATATGTTGCAGGAGATACTGCTGTAACAATGGACATGAAATTGATTCCTATGTCAGTAAAATTAGATGCTTCAATTTTTCCTATAGGAGACACTTTTACAATGGGAGTAGAAGATGCAATTATTGCAAGTGATTTGGTAGCGTGTGGAAAAGTAATTGGATGTCATTTTAACACTTTTCCTCCAATAGAAATAGATACTGATGATGCTAAATCTAAATTTTCATCAAAAGGAAAAGAGTTAATAATTTTAGAAATAGGAGAAAATAAAAGTTTATAAAATGAAAACAATAAAAATAATTTTAGGAATCATATCTGTTTTTGTATTGGCATTTTTTCTTACAGGTTTAATTGTAAAAGAAACAACTTATACTGCACAGGTTTCTGTAAATAAACCTATTTCATACGTTTTTAAAACGTTTAACAATTCAGAAAACATAAAAAAATGGATTCCTGAAGTAAAGTCTTTTGAAGTTGTAAATAAGAATCCTGGAAAAACAGGAAGTGTTTATAAAATTGTTATTGATAATAACGGACAAGAGATTACAATGACAGAAAAAGTGATGGCGTATGTAGAAAATGAAAAAGTAACATTGTTTTTTGATGCAGAAGGTATGCTAAAGAAAGACGATTATACTTTTACCGAAAAGGACGGGGTTACAACAGTTACATTAAACGCAAGTTGTCAAAGTGATACTTATTTAATGGCATGTGTTTATCCTTTATTTAAAGGAACCTTCCAAGAACAAGATCAATCTTATTTGAATAATTTTAAAGCGTTTGCTGAAAAACAATAATCCTTTCTTTTGATAAAAGCCAACTATAAAAAATACATTCTCAATTTTAAAAATCCAAGTGGAACTTCACGAGGAATTTTAAGAACAAAAGAAACTTGGTTTATCATTTTAGAAGAAAATGGAAAAAACGGAGTTGGAGAAGCTGGTTTGTTTAGAGGTTTAAGTATTGATGATGTTACTAATTATGAAGAAAAGTTAAATTGGGTTTGTAAAAACATCAATTTAGGTTTAGATAAATTATTATCTGAAGTCATTGACTTCCCTTCAATTCAATTTGGATTAGAACAAGCGTTTTTATCACTAAAAAGTGAAGATAAGTTTCAATTATTCCCATCTCAGTTTACAAGAGGAGAAAAGTCAATTCCTATAAATGGTTTGGTTTGGATGGGAGAGAAGGAGTTTATGAAAAATCAAATCAAAGAAAAATTAAATACAGGTTTTTCTTGCATCAAAATGAAAATTGGCGCGATTGATTTTGATACAGAAATTGAATTATTAAAATCCATCAGAAAAGAATTTTCATCCAAAGAAATAGAATTAAGAGTTGATGCAAATGGCGCTTTTAATCCTAAGAACGCATTAGAAAAATTACAAATATTATCAGAATTAGAAATTCATTCTATAGAACAACCCATCAAACAAGGTCAAGTTAATGAAATGGAACAATTATGTGCTAAAACACCTTTGCCAATTGCTTTAGATGAAGAGTTAATCGGAGTATTTTCATCAGAAGAAAAACAACAATTATTAGAAACCATTCAACCTCAATATATTATTTTAAAACCGAGTTTAATAGGTGGTTTTGCAGGTAGTAAAGAATGGATTAAATTCGCAGAACAGCAAAATTGTGGTTGGTGGATTACTTCTGCTTTAGAAAGTAACATTGGTTTAAATGCAATTGCTCAATTTACAGATACTTTACATAACGATTTGCCTCAAGGATTAGGAACAGGAGGTTTGTTTACTAATAATTTTGAGAGTCCGTTAGAAGTTAATAATGGAGCTCTGGAATACAATCCAAATAAAATTTGGAATTTTAATTTATAAACATGAATTACATACAACAAGCATATAAAGGAAACAATGAATGGTTTCATTGGGTATTCACAATATTAGTAGTTTTTATAGGTTGGCAAGTCATAGGTGTATTGCCTTTATTTGCCCTGGCTATTATGAATTCTGCAAATATGGCTGAGTTTACAAAAGCAGCGCAAGATAATTTTATGACTTTGGGTATAGATAAAAATCTGTTCCTTTTCTTTATGATTTTAACGTTTATATTTGGTTTAATTAGTCTTATTGTTGGTGTTAAATATATACACAAAAGAACATTTACATCTTTAGTTACAAGTAGAAAATCAATAGATTGGAAACGTTTTTGGTTTGGTTTTATAACTTGGGGTATTATAGCTTCTGTAGTAATCCTCTTAGGAGTTTACTTATCACCAGAAAATTATGTTTGGAATTTTAAACCGGTTCCATTTTTTACATTATTAAGTATATCTTTTTTGTTTTTACCTTTTCAAACTTCGTTTGAGGAGTTATTATTTAGAGGGTATTTTATGCAAGGAATAGGTATTGCTACTTTAAATAAACGTTTTCCTTTAATTTTTAACTATTTATTAGCGTCAATATTATTCATTATTTTTTTATTAAAAATAGAAAGTTTAAACGTTATATATATAGGTATAATTTTTGTGCTATTTACGTTGCTGTTTTTTTATATATTCGAATTAATATCAAAAATTTTAGATAGTAATTTTAATACAAATCTCGTCAATTTTTATAACTCAAAATTAACTCCTTTATTAATTACTTCTGTTGTTTTTGGTTTATTACATGGAGCAAATCCTGAAGTTCAAAAATTAGGATACATTTCTATGGTCTTTTATATTGGTACAGGTTTATTTTATGGAATAACTACTTTAATGGATGAAGGAACTGAATTATCTCTTGGTTTACATGCAATTAATAACATTGTAGCTGCTTTTTTTGTAACTACAAATTGGACGGTTTTTCAAACAGATGCTTTGTATGTTGATACTTCAGAACCTTCTGTTGGTTGGGAAATGTTTTTCCCTGTTTTGGTTTTATATCCATTGATGTTATTTATTTTTTCTAAAAAATATGGATGGAAAAATTGGGTAGAGAAATTAACTGGTAAAATCGAAAAGCCTTTTGATATTACAGAGAATTATAGAATTTTAGAAGATATTGGAACAAAATAGATTTCATAGAAATTTTAAATTAAATAGCAAATCATTTACTTCTGTTGATGAGTTACTTGTATATGCTCATAATTTTTCTGATGAAATTTATCAATTTTTAGAAATTTGGTTTTCTCAAGAGGATTTTATTTATGTAAAAACCTCTGGTTCTACAGGTATTCCCAAAGAAATAAAATTGTTAAAAGTACAGATGATTAATTCTGCTTTTGCTACAGGTAAATACTTTGGTTTATTAGAAAATACTAGTGCATTGTTATGTTTGCCAACAGCATATATTGCTGGTAAAATGATGTTAGTAAGAGCCTTGGTTTTAGGATGGCAATTAGATGTTGTAGATGCTGGTTCTAACCCTTTAAAAAATATTGAAAAAAAGTATGACTTTTCTGCAATGGTTCCTTTACAGTTAGAGAATTCTTTAAAATCGTTGCATCTTATTAAAACATTAATTGTTGGTGGAGGAGTCGTTTCTAATCAACTTCAAGGTAAGTTACAAGGCTTTTCTACAACTATTTTTGCAACTTATGGAATGACCGAGACAATAACTCATATTGCTGTTAAAAAGCTAAACAACTTTATGATTATCCCTAGTTTTTATGAAGTTTTACCAAATGTAGAAATTTATAAAGATGTAAGAAATTGTTTAGTGATTAATGCACCAAAAGTTTCAAATGAACTTGTTTTTACAAATGATATTGTTCATTTAATTTCTGATACTCAGTTTGAATGGTTAGGGCGTTTTGATACAATCATAAATTCAGGAGGAGTAAAGCTGCATCCAGAAAAAATAGAAGAGAAACTATCAAAAAAAATCACATCTCGTTTTTTTGTTGCTGGAGTTTCTGATGAAAAACTCGGAGAGAAACTCGTTTTGATAGTTGAAGGAAAATCTCAACCTGTAGAAATAAATAATGCAAACTTATCAAAATTCGAAATTCCAAAAGAGATTTATTTTGTAAATAAGTTTGTAGAAACAGAAACAAAAAAAATCCAACGTAATAAAACACTGGATTTAATTAAGCTTTAATTTAAGTTTAAAAGATAATCTCTTAAATCTTCACTCTCACTTAAATTCATTTTCTTTTTTATTCTATATCTTCCTGTCTGCACAGATCTTGGATCTATTAATAGAATACGTGCTATTTCTTTTGTTTGTAGGTGTAATTTAATAAACATACAATGTCTTAACTCAGTTTCTGTTATAGATGGGTGTTTTTTTATTAGTTTATCATAAAAATTATCATGAACAGCATTAAAATGTTTTTTTAAGATATCCCAATCTTCATCTCTTTCTAAAACATAATCGATTTGCTTCGTTATGTCTTTTATTATCGCTTTTTCGTCTGTTTTTATCCCTTTTAAGTCTGCTTTTATTTCTTTAAAGTATTGTTTATTATGTAGTAAGTTTGTAGTTAAAATAATCATTTCCTTTTCTAGTGCTAAGTTTTTAGAATTTAGATTTGTTAATTTTTCCTTTATTTTTTCACCCTTTTTATTTGCGGTTTCAATAATAAAATAACAACCAATTAATGAAAGAATAAGTAAAAGGCTAATTAAAGCAACTAATATTTTTAAATTAAAGTTTGTACCTTCTATTCCTTCTTTTTGGAGATAAATTTTTTCATATTCAAACTTTGCATTCAGTTCTTTTATTTTGTATTCCAAGTCTTTGTTAGCTTTATTCTTACTATCCAAAACAAAAGATAAAACTTCCGGGCTTGTATGGCCTATTAATTCTAAACTAAAAATACAATCACTTGAGTATTCGTATGCTTGGTGAATAGAGACACTTATTATGTTTTCACCTTCATTAAAAAATGTTTTATCAAAAAAGTGTTGTGTAAATTCATACTCTCCTACTTCTTGAATCGTACTAAGGGCTAAAGTTGTTTTGTTAATTGTAGAGTTAGGCATATTATCCCTAAAGAGCTCTTTTCCATTAATATAAACTATTGCACCATCATCTCTTTGAATTCTAATTTCATAAGCAACATATTTGTTATCAATAAATATTTTCTTTTTAAAATACTTTGTGATGTGTTTTTTTTCTT
Organism: Polaribacter sp. SA4-12; assembly: GCF_002163675.1. Classification (NCBI taxonomy): domain Bacteria; kingdom Pseudomonadati; phylum Bacteroidota; class Flavobacteriia; order Flavobacteriales; family Flavobacteriaceae; genus Polaribacter; species Polaribacter sp. SA4-12. The sequence continues at coordinate 96,688 of NZ_CP019334.1, forward strand.
TATTACTACCGTAGCTAAGTTCAGTTAAGTTTATTTCATCACCATAACCTAATGGAGATTTACCACTTTTCCAATTAGAAAATTCGTTGACTTCTATCCAGCTATTTTCTAAATAACCATTGTCATAATAGTACCACGAATCTTGATTTTTGATTAAAACATCTTGAGCGAACAGTAGTGTAACTTGAAAGAATACTATTAAACAAGTAATTTTTTTAAAAAAGGATAATCTTTTCATTTACAGGAAGCTAATTTTGTTTGTTGTGTAAATATAGTAGGTTTGTGTTAATTTAGATCTACTTGTAGTAGTTTAATTGTTGTATATGTTGAGTTATAATTTATAACAATAGTATATTTGATTTAGATTTGAAATGCTATGTATTAATAAAATTGGGGAATTAAACTTTTTTGCATACAAAATTCAAGCGCAGCCGTAATTTCATTATTACGGCTTTTTATTTTTACAATTCACCTTTATTATAATCCTTAATTTTTTAAAGTTTTAAGGTAAAATTCTATTGAATTTTTTATTTGGTATTATTTTTGATATTTTTGAAGAAATTACTTCTTATGAATAAAGTATTATTAGGTTTTGCTATTTGCTTTTTTACGACAGTTAATAGCTTTGCGCAAGAACATAAAACTGCGTCTTTAGAAAAGTTTCCTGTAAATTGGGAAGCTACTTATAAGGAAGCTCTTAAAAAGTCTAAAAAAGAGAAAAAACCAATACTTATTTATTTTACGGGATCAGATTGGTGTGGACCTTGTAAGGTTTTGGATAAGAAACTATTTCACTCAGAAAAGTTTAAGACATTAGCAGATAACGATTTAATCTTATATGAAGCTGACAGTCCTAGAAATAAGGATATAATTTCTCCAGAAAAATTAGCGATTAATAATGATCTACAAAGGAAATTTAAAGTTAGATCTTTTCCAACGTTAGTTTTTGTTAATCATAAAGGAAAAATTATTGGATATAAAAAAGGATTAATTCTTACTGAATATTATTATCCGTTTATTCAATCCGTTATAGAAAACTATTAAATTTTAGTAATTACAAGTTTATTAAAAATAATTTAAAAGCTGAACAGTCATAAGGTTGTTTAGCTTTTTTACTATTAAAATGTAATTGTAGAGACTCTAGTATTTAATACGTTTAGATATTTTCGATGTTTTATGGTTTAACGAGCGTAAACCTTGATTTAATAGAGTTATTTATAGTGTAAAGTTCTTATTTGTATATCTTTATTATCTTTGAAAGACATAGAGGAACTTCTTGAATACGTTAAGAATATTTATACTTATTGATATTAAGTTCTATAAAAAAAACATATTGACGCATAAAAAAACCGAAGCTAAAAGCTTCGGTTTTCTATTTTTGAATTCTTTGTTAGAAGAATAAAATTACTTTTGATTGATAACTCTAAAAGTAGTTCTTCTATTTGCTCTGTGCTGTGCTTCTGTACAAGAAACTCCATTAGAACATCTATTTGTTAATTTAGATTCACCAAAACCATTACCAGTTAATTGACTTGGGTTTACACCTTTAGAAATTAAATAGTTAGTTACAGCTTGTGCTCTTCTTTCAGATAAATCTTGATTAGATTCTTTTGTTCCTCTTGAATCTGTATGAGATTCTAAAGCTACAGCTACACCGTCTTTTAAAACAGGTAATAATCTAGAGTCAATAATTCTTTTAGCACCAGAAGTTAAAGTAGCACTTCCTAAATTCCAGTTGATAGGTAAAATAGTATTGTTTACTAACTCACATTCAACTTCTTTCCAAGTTGTTAATCCACCTTTGTTTACTAAAATTTCTTTAGTTACACTTTTGTATTTAGCAGCAACAGTAACTTCTTCTTGCCAAGCATCTTTAGTTAATACTGTTTTCTTGATAGTACCATATTCTGCAGGAATTTCAATTGATTTAGTCGTTGGTGGAGTTACCATAACTCTTTTAGTATATGTTTTATCATATCCAGGAACTTCACTAGAAACGGTATTAGCGTCTTTATTTAATGTAGTTAAAGGAATCGTAACAAACTTTGCAGGAACTGGTTTATAACACCAATATCTACAGTCGTTAGGATCACTAGATTCACAATCAGGAGCTTTTTCACTCATTTCCCAATTTGCAGAAGCAGCTTTTGTTTCTATTGTTTCAGAATCTCTACCAAAAGTAGCCTTAATAACACTTAATTTGTTAGCGTCTTCTTTTGCAGTATACGTTAAAGTTTTATTTTCCCAAACAGCAGGTACAACAACTAAACGTTGTCCAGCTTCTTTGACTAAAACTCTTTCAGTTACAGTATTGTATTCTGCAGGATGCGTTACAATCTTTTTGTAAGCAGGAGCTATTTCAATTGTTACATCTTCGTTTTTCCAAACTTCTGGAGTTTTACAACGTACATAACATTTTCCTGGTTCTGGGTTAGCTGGTAAGTCTTGAGCAAATGCTGTTGCTCCAAACATCAATAGTGTAGCACTTAGTAATATTTTTTTCATAATTAATCTGTTTTTGATTCGTTGTTATGACACATAATTATTTAATAAGTCACATAAGGGAACGAAAAAAAAATAAAAAATTAAAAAGAAAGTAAAAACGGCTATAACTTATTGTAAAATAAACTTTTTATTATTCCGTCTGAAAGACCAATTTTAGGAACAAATATTTTGCTTGCTCCACTCCATTTCATAGCAGATAAATAAATCTTTGTTGCAGGTATAATAACATCTGCTCTATCTGGGTTTAAACTTAGTTCAGAAACCCTTTCATCAAAAGACATTTGTTTTAAAAATTGATATTGAGCATTCAGATAAATATAAGAAATTGGTTTTCCTTCAGTTCGTCCAGACATTTTAAATAACTTATTAATGTTACCTCCAGAACCAATTAAAGAGACCTTTTTTAAATCTTTAGTATTTTTCTTTACCCATTTTTCTACGTTGGCAAAAATTTCTTTATTTACAGATTTTTTGTTGTTTAATAAACGAACAGTACCCATTTTAAAAGATTTTGAAGCAATGATTTTTCCTGCAGAAAAAACGGTAATTTCTGTACTACCACCACCAACATCAACATATAAATAAGAATCGTCTCCTTCTATTAAATCGTTTAAATCTGTAGACGAAATAATTGCAGCTTCTTCTTTACCTCCTATAATATCAATTTTTACACCTGTTTTTTCATGAATCTTGTCAACGACTTCTTTTCCGTTTTTTGCTTCTCTCATTGCAGAAGTTGCACAAGCTTTGTATTTTTCTACACCATGAACATCCATTAATAATTTAAATGCTTCCATAGCATTAATCATTCTTGTAATGTTTGCCTCACTTATAATTCCGTTAACAAAAGCATCAGCACCTAAACGAATAGGAACACGTACTAAAGAAGATTTTTTAAATTGAGGTTCTTTGTCGTCAGATACAATAACATTAGAAATTAGCAATCTAATTGCATTTGATCCAATATCTATAGCGCCGTATTTTTTAATTTCTAACAAACTATTTTATTTATGATTTTTAGGGAATTCTATCATAAAAGTTTTCCCTTTTTTTATGTTTTTCCAATGTTTCTCGTCAAACTTAATTCCAATAACTCCACAAGTGGATACATGAGAAATAGGTTTGCTTCCAAATTTATTTACAAATGAGTTGATACCATGATCGTGACTGAAAATAATTGCAGAATTAAAACCATCATCTAAAGCATTAACCGTTTTAACTAAATAGCCATCACTAAAACTGTAAAGTTGTCTTTTTATTTTAAGGTTAGATAAAGGGTATTCAAAGTTTTCGCAAAAAATTACTGCAGTATGTAGTGCTCTGTTTGCACTACTAGAAACAAAAACGTCTGGTCTGCTAATTTCTTTTGATAAGAATTTAGACATTAAATGTGCGTCTTTTATTCCGCGTTTTTTTAGAGGTCTGTCAATATCTTCTATTCCAGAGTATTCCCAAGAAGATTTTGCATGTCTAACAATGTATAAAGTTTTCATCCAATTTTATTGTTGAATTGTAAATATAAAAAATTTATGGTGCCAACCTTTCTATTTTCCAAGAAAAATCTTCTTCTAAAGTATATCTAATTCTATCGTGCATTCTATTTGGTCTCCCTTGCCAAAATTCTATAGAAATAGGTTTTACTAAATAGCCTCCCCAATATTTTGGTCTTTCAATTTCATTTCCTTCAAACTTCTTTTCAAAGGTTTTTAAACTGGTGTCTAGTTCTTCTCTAGATTGTACAACTTTACTTTGGTCAGAAGCCCAAGCGCCTAATTTACTTCCGTCTGGTCTAGATTCAAAATAACCATCAGATAAATTTTTTGCTAAAACTTCAGCATTTCCTTTAATTATAATTTGTTGTTCTAATGCTGGCCAAAAGAAAGACAAACAAATATGATTGTTTTTTGCAATTGCTTTTCCTTTTTCTGAATTATAATTTGTATAAAAAATAAAACCTTCCCAAGTATATTTTTTTAATAAAACGACTCTACTTTTAGGAAAACCATCTAAACCTATAGATGAAATGGTCATGGCATTACTTTCATGAACCATTTCTGAAGTATCTGCATTTAAAAACCATGTTTGAAATAATTCCATGGGATTTTCTGGACAGTTACTTTCTAAAAGTTCTTGTTTTTCGTAAGATTTACGATAGTTACTTAAGTCTTTTGACATTCTTTTTATTTAACGCAGTAAAAATACAGAATATTATAAGAGTATAATTACTAAAAAAAGATAGTTTTTAGATAATTTTATTTAGATGTTTAGCAAGAAAAACACCAGTACTTGCACACCCTTGAATTAAATAACCTCCAGTTGGCGCGTCCCAATTTAGCATTTCACCAATACAATATTGATTCTTTATTTTTTGCAATTGAAAATTACTGTCTACAGCATTTAAATCAATTCCACCAACAGTAGAAATAGCAGCATCTAAAACTCCCAAAGCAATAATTTCTAATGGGAATTTTTTAATATTTTCTGATAAAATTGTTGAATCTAAATAATCTTCTTTAGAAAGATAAGTCTTTAATAGGTCTATTTGAGAAGTACTTAATTTTAACTCCTTTTTTAAAACTTGTGTCGTGTTTTTAAAACTTGAATTTTTAACTTTGGATATAACTTCTTCTAATGAAAATGTTGGTTTAAGGTCGATATAAATACGTGCTTTTTCTTGGGATTTTAATTCTGCTCTAATTTGCGGACTTAACGCATAAATGGCATTTCCTTCTAAACCGAATTTTGTAATAACAGCTTCTCCTTTTTGTTTTTTTTCTGAACAATAAATGGCAATGTTCTTTAAAGGATTTCCTTCGTTTTGTTTGATGAAATTCGGATTCCAATCAATTTTAAAGGCACAGTTTGAAGCTTGAAAAGGAACTGTTTCTACTTTTTTTTCTATAAAAGTGTCAAGCCAACTTCCATCAGAACCTGTAATTTTCCAACTTCCTCCGCCTAAAGAAAAAACAGTATAATCCGTAGTAATTGTTTTATCATTTATGATGATATTATTCTCAGTATCCCAACCAGAAAAAGTGTGTTCAAATTTAAAAGCTACTCCTCTTTCTTTTAAATGGTTTAGAATTGTATTTAGAACCGTAATTGGTTTTATTCCTTCTTCGGGATAGACTCTTTTACTACTTCCTATAAAAGTCGGAATTCCGATTTCTTTTAACCAATTTCTAAAATCGTCGTTTGTAAAACTCAATAAAGCATCTTTTAGAAAATCACTTGGCGTGTAGCGTTCAATAAAATTAGCAATCGATTCTGAATGTGTTAAATTAAAACCACCTTTTCCTGCAACTAACAGTTTTCTGCCTGCAGTTTTATTTTTTTCATAAATAGTAACCTCAAGCTTTTTAGTGTCTAAAAAAGCAGCTAATAGGAGTGAAGAAGGTCCGCTTCCAATAATGGAAATTGTTTTTTTCATTTTATCAAATTTTAAATTTAACTCAAATTATTTTAGTTCAATTCTAAATTTGAATTAGAAATTTTGAAATTAACTTTTAAAAATTTTTCAATATTATCTTTTGCCCATTTTTGTGATTTAGGATGATGTACAACTTCAAAATTATATTTATTGAAATTTAATAACTCTAAAATTATGTTTGGATAATTTTCTCTTTCATTGTATGTTTTTTCTTGACTTTTTTTACAAATGTTATCATCGAAGATCAATTTGTCGATTTCACGATATTCTTCTTTAATGACTAATCTAAATTCTTTTTCGTGATTAAAACTATTGTCTTTCATAAAAACAGAATCTTCCATATTTGAACTTATGAGGCTATTCGGGGATTGGAAATCAATATATTCTATTGGTTTACAAACAATATTCATTTCTATATTACTGCCTAAAAATCCATATTTACTTAGATTTTCTTTAAAATCAGAATATTTTATTTTAATTGCAACATCATTTGGTTTACTATAAATATTCCACATGGCTACGGATTCAGATTTTTCACTTCCTATGAACCAACAGCTAGCAAAATTAAATCTTTGAATTTGTTCAATTTCTTTATCAATTCGATTTCTGTCTCTTCCATTAACGCTAATATCAATTGAAGTTGTTATTGTTTTTTCTAATTCTTTCTGGTGGTTATCAAATAAAAAATTTTTAAGTAAGTGATTCGGAGTAGCACCTTCTTTAGCGTCTTCAAACTTATCTAACCTAGTAAAACAAATAGATTTTTCATTAATAAATGATATGAATTTATGTAAGTCTAAATATCTCCATAAATAAGATTCTTCTTCAATTAATTTGTTGTCATTTAAAAATATAACATTATTTTTTTTCATATTATTTCTTAATTATAGACAACCCTAAAAAGGTTATAAATCCGTTTAAAATCAAAACAAAGAACCCAAAATCGAAACCGAATTTTTCTTTAGAATAATAACTAATTATATAAGTAAGAATTGGAGCTGTTAAACAAATTATTGGTACTAATTTATCTTTTACGTTGTGTTTGGTAAACATACCAAAAGCATACAAACCTAATAAAGGTCCATATGTATAACCCGCAAATGTGAATATTTTTGCAATGACACTTGCATCAGCAATAAAATATTTAAAAACAAGAATGGTTGCCATCAATACAAAAGAGAAAATAACGTGTACTTTCTTTCTAATTTTTTCTTGCGTTTTTTTATCTTTCTTTTTATCAATTTCTAAAATATCAATACTAAAAGAAGTGGTTAAAGAAGTTAATGCAGAATCTGCACTAGAATACGCAGCAGCAATTAAACCTAATAAGAAAAATATGGCTGTTGCTAAACCCAAAGTTCCTTTGGTTGCTATAATAGGGAAGAGTTGATCTTTGTGTGCGTCAATTCCGTTTTTCTGAGCGTAATCTGTTAATAAAACACCTAAAGCTAAAAAGAAAAAATTTACAATTACCAAAACAATTGTAAACCAAAACATGTTTTTCTGTGCATCTTTTAAGTTTCTACAAGTTAGGTTTTTTTGCATCATATCTTGGTCTAAACCAGTCATTACAACTGCAATAAATGCGCCTGCTAAAAACTGTTTCCAGAAATAATTACCAGCTTTTACATCATCAAAAAAGAAGGTTTTAGACAATTCGCTGTCGGCAACGTAAGAGAATATATTACTAATTTGCATTTCATCAGAAATTGTATAAATACAAACTCCTACTGCAACTAACATAAAAAGTGTTTGCAAAGTATCTGTCCAAACAATTGTTTTTATTCCTCCTTTAAAAGTGTATAACCAAATTAATAGAATCGTGACTGAAACAGTTACCCAAAAAGGAACTCCATATTCATCAAACAAAATTATTTGTAGCACATTAGCAACTAAAAACAACCTGAAAGCGGCACCGATTGTTCTAGAAAGTAAAAAGAAACTAGCACCTGTTTTGTAAGAATAGTTTCCAAAACGATCTTGTAAATACGTGTAAATCGAAGTTAAATTCAATCTATAATAGAGTGGAAGCAACACTAAACGAATAACAGCATAACCAACAACATACCCCAAAACCATTTGAAAATAGCTCATATTAGAACCTTCTACCCAACCAGGAACAGAAATAAATGTAACTCCAGAAAGTGAAGCGCCAATCATACCAAAAGCAACTAAATACCAAGGAGAAGAATTGTTTGCCTTAAAAAAAGTTTTGTTGTCTGCAGATTTACTGGTGATGTAAGAAATGAAAATTAATACAGAGAAATAAGCAACAATTAATAAGATGATATATTCTGGGGTCATTTAATTTTTTATTTGTGTTACGAATATATGTTTTTTAGAAGTCTTTTCTCTTTTTTATTGATTGTTTTCTCTTTAATAAGTTATTTTTGCAGCCATGGATTTTTCATCAAAACTTTTAGAGAATGCCGTAAATGAAGTATCTCGTTTACCAGGAATTGGAAAACGAACTGCGTTGCGTTTGGTTTTACATTTATTAAAACAACCTTCTGATAATACTAAGTTTTTATCTGAAGCATTATTACATTTAAGAAATGATGTAAAAACGTGTGAAAAGTGTCATAATATTTCTGATACTGCTTTGTGTGACATTTGTAATAATGGAAAAAGAAACCCGGAAATTGTTTGTGTTGTTGAAGATATTAGAGATGTGATGGCAATTGAAAGTACGTCTCAGTTTAATGGATTGTATCATGTTTTGGGCGGAAAAATTTCTCCGATTGAAGGAATTGGACCTCAGAACTTAGAAATAGAATCTTTAGTTACTAAAGTAGGTAGTGGTGAAGTTAAAGAATTGATTTTTGCTTTAAGTTCTACCATGGAAGGAGATACTACAAACTTCTATATTTTTAAGCAAATAGAAAAATTCGAAATTACAACTTCTACAATTGCTCGTGGAATTTCTGTGGGTGATGAGTTAGAATATGCAGATGAAGTTACTTTGGGAAGATCTATTGTAAATAGAATTCCTTTTGAGCAGTCTATAAAAAGTTAAAATAAAAGCCCACTTAGAAAGTGAGCTTTTAGAATTTTAAATTTTTATGTAAGAGAAAGTTGATGTATAAGTAGTACCGTTATACGTTTCGGAAGATGAACTACTAAATATTGTGTTATTTTGTGAGAAAGTAAGTTCTATGGAGTTGTTTTCTCCATCTTCAGAAATATTATATGTATTACCATTTGTGTTTTCCCAGGTAAAAGTACCATTATAATCATTTTCACAAACAGCATTTCCACTTCCATCATAACTTTCATCATAAATCATTTGAGAACCGTTTCCATTTTCTAAAAAGGTTATGGTGCTTTTTCTAGTACAATCCGTTGTTCTTTCTTCACCATTTTCGGTCTCAGATTTTAATTGCCATGTCCCAATTATAATATTTGATGAAGACATATCATCATCACTAGATGAACAAGAAGATAAGCTTACAATAGTAATAAGTAAAAGGATAATTTTTTTCATAATAATTTAAGTTTGATTAATCTGCAATGTAAACTAATAAATATCAATACTCTTGAGTTTCCTAAAAAAAGGCGGGGTAGTTTTTCCTACCCATTTACTTTAATTATCTGTAAATTAGGTTTTTAATTTAATTGTTGTTTGACTTAATCCCCCTACGTTTGTGTCCAAATGATAAATGTAAAGTCTTCTTTAATACCTCGCACCTTTGGGGAGAGATTGTTTATTTAATTAAAAGAAGAGTAATTAAACACTTAATTGATTAAGAGATTATATTCGTATAAATAGTTTAACTTATAAAGAAGTAATTGTAAATAGAATTCCTTTTGCTAAATTTTTAAGAGCATAAAAAAAGCCCATTGTTAAAATGAGTTTTTATGAGTTCTATAGTTTTTTGAAAGTGCTAATGTATGTGATTGTTGTTCCATTATAGTCATCAATATCTGTAAAGCTGAATACCGTATTGTTTTCTGAAAACGTTATTTTTGTAGTACTGGTATCATTATCCCCGAAATCTAATAGGTAATTTGATTGTCCTGTGTTTTCCCAATTGGCAGCACCATCAGACTCACTCATACAACCGTTTCCGTCGTCGTAAAATGATGTTGAATTAAATGTTCCGTTTTCTAAAAAAGTAACAGTACTTTTTCTTTCGCAAGATGTTGAGGTGTCTGTTCCGTTTTCAGTTTCTGAGCTTAATTGCCATATACCAATTATGGGATCTGAAGAATTGTCATCATCATTAGTAGTACAAGAAAATAAAATGGTAGACGCGATAAATAGATAAAGTAATTTTTTCATAGTTTTAAGATTTAGTGATTTTCTCAAAAATACGATTAATAAACACTCTATCTCTACCTATATATAGTGATTTTAAGAGTCTTTGTTTTTTAAAACCTCTTTTTCAGCTTTTTCCCAAGATCTTTTTTCTCTAATTTTTTTGTAAAGTCTAATTCCTAACATTAGTAAAACACCAAAAAGAATAATTCCTACAACTCCCCAAATCCAATTTACAGAATGTTGTAATTCAACTAAAAATATAACCGCAAATAAAATGACAGTTGGTATTTCGTTAATCAATCTTAATTTAAAAGCAGAGTATTTTATAATATCGTTTTGTAGCTGCTTGTAGATTACATGACATAAACCGTGATAAAAAAACAACGCTAAAACAAAAGCTAGTTTTACTAACATCCACGATTCAGATAAGAAATATGGACTTTTATAAAGCATCCAAAAACCAAAAAAACTTGCTAAAACAGCTGAAGGCCAAGTAATCATGTACCACAGCCTTTTACTCATTAGTTTATATTGAGTTTGTAAAATTTCTTTAGCAGGTTCGTCTTTTTTTTCTGCTTCTACATGATACATAAATAAACGAACAATATAAAATAACCCAGCAAACCAAGTAACAATAAAAATAATATGTAGTGCTTTTACGTAAAGGAAATCCATAGTTTTTAATTTTTCTCAAAAGTTGAAATTTCTCAATCGCTTAAAAAAGCTCATTTCGAAATGACAATTGTTATCGTTTTTGATATTTGTTAGCAAACAAGTCTAGCCCTGATTGAAATCGTTCGAATATCTGTGGATATTCTTAACCTTTTTGTTTTTTTACAAAAAGATATAATGGAAAGCATGAAATAGCTTCTTATTTTAAAGTTGTTCTCGATACAATTTCGATAAAAAAATCGAAATCACTCGAACTGACATAATGTGAATCGCGATCGAGTGTGAAAACTGTGACTGTAAACTGAATACTGCTTACTTATTCTTCCAATTATTAATCCAAGAAACCATAACATCTACCCAATCATCATTGTCGTTCATACAAGGTATGTGTTTGTAATCTGTTCCTCCGAATTTTAAAAATTCTTCTTTTCCTTCCATTGCAATTTCTTCTAGAGTTTCTAAACAATCGGCAACAAAAGCAGGTGTAATTACCGCTAGTTTTTTCTTACCTAATCCTGGAAATTTCTCTAATTCGAAATCTGTATAAGGTTTTAACCAAGGGTCTTTTAATAAACGAGATTGAAAAGAATTACTATAAGTACCTTCTTTTAAACCTAATTCTTTAACGATTTCTTTTGTGGTTTCGAAACACTGATGTCTGTAACACGTGTGATGTGCAACAGAATTACGATCGCAACATGAACCATCTATTTTACAATGACTATTTGTTGGGTCTGACTTTTTAATGTGTCTTTCTGGAATTCCGTGATAAGAAAACAAAATATGATCGTAATCAAAATCTTTTAAATGATTTGCAATATTATTGCTCATCGCTTTTATGTAACCAGGTTCGTTATAAAAAGGCTCTAAAACATCTAATTTTACTTCTGGATATTCTGCTGCTAAAATTTCTTCGGCTTTTACAACAACGGTTTCAAAAGAAGACATTGCATAATGAGGATATAATGGCGCTAAAAATATTTCTGTAACACCTTGATCTGTCAATTCTTTAATTCCTTGTTCCATAGACATAGATCCATAACGCATAGCTAATGCAACAGGAATGTCTACTTTTTTGATCACTTTTTTAGTGAACATTTCCGAAATAACTACTAATGGAGAACCTTGTTTCCACCAGATTTTCTTGTAAGCTGCTCCAGATTTTTTTGGACGCGTTTTTAAGATAATTCCGTTAATTAATAACCAACGTTTCCAATAAGGAATGTCTATTACACGTTCGTCCATTAAAAATTCACCCAAATACTTTTTTACGTCTTTTGTGTCTGTAGAGTCAGGTGATCCTAAATTGTTAAGTAAAATTCCTTTCATAATATCCTAAAGTTATTTCTTTAATTGATTTGTTACTTCGTACAAAGTTATTGCTAAACTGTGTATTACGTTCATGCTAGAGTTTCGTCCGAACATTGGTATTGCAATTGTATGATCTAATAAATCTACATTTTCAATTCCGTTTCTTTCACTTCCCAAAAGTAAAACGATTTTTTCATGATTTTGAAAATTAAAATCTTGAATATTTATGCTTTTATCAGTAATTTCTATTCCAATAATAGTATTGCCTTCTGCTTTTAATTGATGGATGGTTTGGTTGAAGTCTGTGTAAACCTCGTGTTCAATTTGATTTACAGTATTTCTTGCTGTTTTCTTTACAATTCTGTTTTCTGTTGAAGGTGAATTCTCATGAAAATAGATTTTTTGCACGCCAAAACTTTCAGAAATTCGAAAACACATTCCTATATTTTCTGGAGTTCTAATTGCATCACAAACAATTGTTACTGGAAATTGTTTTTGATCGTTTTCTATATCGTAATGTGTTAATTGTTCCAAATTATTATCGTGTCTAATTAGTAATGTTACAAGGTATCAAAGTTGACATTTGTTTTAATGTTTCTGAATTTTTAGTTTTGATTACTGATTACTGATTACTGATTACTGATTACTGATTACTGATTACTGATTACTGATTACTGTTTCAAACTCATTACATATTTTTTTGGAGTTGTTCCAAATTTCTTTTTAAACGCAGCAATAAAATGACTCGAAGTGCTGTAACCAACTTTAATACCAACTTCGTTTACATTAAATTGATTGCTTTCTAATAATCTTCTTGCGTGTTCCATTTTATAATCGAACAAGAAACTATATACTGTATCACCGTAAATCTGCTTAAAACCTTCTTTCAACTTTTTTAAACTCAATCCAATTTCTGTGGATAGTTCTTTTAAAGTTGGTGGTTCTGCCATTCTCGAAATAATAATTTCTTTGGCTTTTCTAATTTTTAGTACATTTTGTTCATCAACCAAAAAAGGACAATATTCTCCTTCGTTATTTTCTTCTTGTTGAAAATGTAGACTTAATAATTCGTATACTTTTCCTTTTACATACAAATCTCTAATAGAACTATTAACATTAGAATTGATAATTTGTTGTAAAACAATAGAAACTGTAGGTTTTATCTCGGTATCGTCGTAATATTTTTTGTTGCTGTTTTCATCACTTAAAAAAGGAATGTAACCAGATTCTTTAGAAAATAGAGAGTGAAATTTTTCAATAGAGATTAATAATGAAACCAATGTTGTTTTTGGTTGAATTTCTAAATTGATAGGTAATATTCTTTGGGGATTATATAATAGGATAGACCTATTGTCTAGAACATCAAAAGAATATGTACTTCCGTTAAATAGAAACTTCGCCTTTCCTCTTAAACAAAAATGAATTTGTATAAATGTGCTATTTATCTCTCTTTCAAAATTTTGAATAGTGTTACTTTCGTTCTGAAAATGAAACAGATAAAAACCTTTATCTAAAATAATTTCTTCAAAAGTACTTTCTCCGACATTTTTAAACATAACTTAATTTAAAATTAGAACTCTTTTTATTTAGAATCATTCTATATAATAAAGACGTAAAGCCTGAATTATATGGCGAAAATAAGGTTTTTCTGCATTTTTAAGGTGAATATTCGCAAAAAAACATCTAACGTTATAAAAAGTTCTTTAAGCGACGTTTTTATTTAACTGTTGTTTATACTTTTGCAACACTTTATAAGTTTATGAAAGAATTAGGGCAAGAGCACTTTTACAATATTGGCGTAAGTTATAAGAAAGCAGATGCGGAAACGCGTGGTAAGTTTTCTGTATCTAAAGAAAATCAAGTTGCTCTATTGCAATCAGCAAAGAACAAAGGGGTTAATGGCGTCTTTATAATTTCTACATGTAACAGAACTGAAATATTTGGTTTTGTGAATCGTCCTTGTTTATTAATAGAGCTTTTATGTGATTTTTCTGAAGGAGATTCTCAAGAGTTTACTGATATCTCAAGCGTTTATAAAGATCAAGCTGCTATACATCATTTATTCAGAATTGGTACAGGTTTAGAAAGTCAAATTCTTGGAGATTACGAGATTGTTGGTCAATTAAGACAATCTTTTAGAGTAGCAAAAGAAAACAAAACTACAAATGCTTACATAGAACGCTTAGTAAATAGTGTTTTACAAGCAAGTAAGCGAGTTAAGAACGAAACACAATTAAGTTCTGGTACAACTTCTGTTTCTTATGCAGCTGTACAATACATTATTAGAAATTTACCAGATTATAATTCTAAGAATATTTTGGTTTATGGTTTAGGTAAAATGGGTAAGCATACTTGTAAAAACCTTGCTGAATACACGCAGAATAAATCAGTTTGCTTAATAAATAGAACAGAAGAAAAAACAACTGAGTTTGTAAAAGAGCATGCATCAATTCGAAAATCTGTAATAGAAGATTTAAAAGATGAGATTGCAAGTACAGATGTTTTAATAGTTTCTACAGGAGCAGACAAACCAACAATTACAGAAGAGCATCTTATAGAAGGTAAAGAAATTCTTATTTTAGATTTATCTATGCCAGAAAACGTTGCACATTATCTTACAGATCATAAAAATGTAACTTTGGTTAATGTTGATGAATTATCTAAAGTTACAGATGAAACTTTAGCAAAACGTCTTGCAGAAGTTCCTTTTGCAGAAGATATTATCGACACACATAAATTAGAATTCAACGATTGGTTAAATCATAGAAGATTTACACCTGCTATTGCTGCTTTAAAAAAGTCTTTAGAAACGATTAAAAAGGATGAAATTAGTTTTCAGAAAAAGAAAATTACTAATTTCGATGAAAATCAAGCAGAAATATTAACTTCACGTTTTATACAAAAAATTACCACTCAGTTTGTAAAACACTTAAAAGATGAAAATACTTCTGTTTCAGAAAGTATAGACATTATTCAAAAAGTGTTTCACTCTTAAATATAACTCAATGCAGAAAATAATAAGAATAGGAACTCGCGATAGCCAATTGGCTCTTTGGCAAGCTAATAAAGTACGTGAAGAATTAACAGAGTTAGGCTATGAATCAGTTATAGTTCCTATAAAATCTTTAGGAGATATTGTTTTAGACAAACCTTTATACGAACTAGGAGTTGTAGGTGTTTTTACAAAAAATTTAGATGTTGCTATGTTAAATGGTGATATTGATATTGCTGTACATTCATTTAAGGATGTTCCTACAGTTTTACCAGAAGGAATTGTACAAGCTGCCGTTTTAAGACGTGATGATTATTCTGATGTTTTAATATTTAAAGAATCTGAAGAATTCTTTGGACAACCAAATGCAGTAATTGCTACTGGAAGTTTAAGAAGAAAAGCAATGTGGTTAAACCGTTACCCAACACATACAGTTGTTGGTTTACGAGGAAATGTAAACACACGTTTAGAAAAATTAGATGAAAGTGAATGGAATGGAGCTATTTTTGCAGCTGCTGGTTTATATCGTTTAGGTATAAAAGAAGAAGATGCAATTAGTCTTTCTTGGATGATTCCTGCGCCTGCACAAGGAGTAATGATGGTTACATGTTTAGGTAAAGATGATTATTCTAAAGATGCATGTGAACAATTAAATCATAAAGATACCGAAATTTGTACAACAATAGAACGTGAGTTTTTACACTTGTTAGAAGGTGGTTGTACAGCACCAATTGGAGCTTTGGCTTATATTGATGCTAAAACTGAAGAAATTAACTTTAAAGGAGTTTTATTAAAAAAAGACGGTTCTAAGAAAATTACAGTTAATAAAACTGCAGCTGTTGGAAGCCATAAGTTTTTGGCTAAAGATTGTGCAGATTATATAATTAATAGAGGTGGTAAAGAGTTGATGGCGGAAGATGAAGGAAATGCTGAAGCTCCTTTACAGAATATTTACTCTACCAAAAAACTTTCTGAACTTCAAAAGAAAACATTATCAGAAACAATTGGTATAAAAGATAGCGATTTTATTAAAATACGTTTTAATAGAATTCCTGCAAAAGTGGTGAAAAAACAACACAGAAACGTTGTTATAACAAGTCAAAATGGAGCAGAAGCAATTTTAAATAGTTTTACTCAAAACGAACTCGATTTTACAAATATTTATTGTGTTGGTAGAAGAACCAAAAAACTAATAGAAAATAGAATAGGTAAAGTTACACACGTTGCAAAAAATGCAGAAAAATTAGCAGAATATATCTTAGAAAATTCTGATATTAAGCAAGTAACTTACTTCTGTAGTGATGTAAGATTAGATGTTTTACCAACTATTTTAAAAGAGAATGGTGTTACTGTAAATGAAGTGGAAGCTTATAAAACAATGTTAAGTTCAGAAAAAATAGCTGATGAAGTTTCTGGAGTTTTATTTTATAGCCCATCAGGAATAGATAGTTATTTAGAAAAAAATTCAACAGATAAAGTTGCTTTTTGTATCGGAGAAACAACTGCTGTAGAAGCAAGAAAACATTTCGACAAAGTAGAAGTAGCAAATATGCCAAGTGTAGATAGTGTTTTAGAATTGGTGAATAATTATTTTTCCAATCCTAATTTTTCTTAAAATAAAAACTGAATACTATCTTTTTAATTTAAAGAGAGTACATAGATAAGTTGTCATTTTTTAGTAGTCAAAAATGACAAACTAATAAAAATTTTTAGACTTATGTTTAGAACAAGAAGATTAAGGAAATTAGAAGGAATTAGAAGGTTGGTTAAAGAAACTAGACTTTCTGTTGATGATTTTGTATACCCACTTTTTATAGAAGAAGGAGAAAACATAGAAACAGAAATTATTTCTATGCCAGGAATCAAACGTTTTTCTTTAGATAGAATTTCTAAAGAATTAGATGAGGTTGTTTCTTTAAATATTCCCGCAGTTTTATTATTCGGAATTCCATCTCATAAGGATGAAGAAGGAACAGAAACTTGGAATGATAATGGAATTATGCAACAAGCAATTCGTTTTATCAAAAAGAATTACCCAAGTCTATATGTAATTACAGATGTTTGTTTTTGCGAATATACTTCTCATGGTCATTGTGGAATTATTCATGATAACGATGTTGATAATGATGCTACTTTAGTAAATCTTGCAAAGCAAGCTATTTCTCATGCAAGAGCAGGAGTAGATATGGTTGCACCATCAGGAATGATGGATGGAACAATAGATATGGTTCGTCAATCTTTAGATAATACAGGTTTCGTAAACTTGCCAATTATGGCTTATTCTGTAAAATATGCATCTGCATTTTATGGTCCTTTTAGAGATGCTGCAGATTCTGCGCCAACTTTTGGAGATAGAAGAACATATCAAATGGATCCATCAAACAGAGATGAAGGAATGCGTGAAGCTACTTTTGATGATCAAGAAGGAGCAGACATATTAATGGTAAAACCAGCATTGTCTTATTTAGATATTATTAGAGATTTAAAAAACAATTTCGACAGACCAATTGCATGTTATAATGTAAGTGGAGAATATGCAATGGTAAAAGCTGCTGCAGAAAAAGGTTGGATTGATGGTGAAAGAGTTATGATGGAAAGTTTACTGTCTATGAAAAGAGCAGGAGCAGACATTATTATTACTTATTTTGCTAAAGAAGCAGCGAGAGTTTTGTTGAAACGTTAAATCGTTTAATTGTGTAACTGTTCAACAATTACACGATTAAACAAATACACAATTACACATTAATTATGAAATTTAAAAAATCAGAAAAGTTATATAAAAAAGGATTAAAACATCTTGTTGGAGCAGTAAATTCTCCAGTAAGAGCATTTTCATCAGTTGGTGGAAATCCGTTGTTTATCAAAAAAGCAAAAGGAACTAAAATTACAGATGTTGATGGAAACAAGTTTGTAGATTTAGTGCTTTCTTATGGACCAATGATTTTAGGTCATCGTCATAAAAAAGTGCAAAAAGCAGTTGAAAAAGCATTGAAAAACGGATATTCTTTTGGTGCTTCAACAGAAAACGAAATTAAATTAGCAAAAATTGTTTGTGATGCTTTTCCAGGAATGGATAAAGTTCGTTTTGTAAATTCTGGTACAGAAGCTGTTTTAAGCGGAATTCGTTTAGCAAGAGCATTTACAGGAAAAGATAAAATTATAAAATTTGCAGGTTGTTATCATGGGCATCAAGATGCTTTATTAGTAGCAGCAGGTTCAGGTTTGATGACTTTAAGTTTACCAGGTTCTAAAGGAGTGCCTGAAGGAGCTGTGAAAAATACGTTAATTTCTAACTTTAATGATTTAGAAAGTGTTAAAAAACACTTTGAAAATGATGATAATATTGCTGGAGTAATTATTGAGCCAATTGCTGGTAATATGGGAGTTGTAATTCCTGAAAATAATTTCTTAGTAGAATTAAAAGTATATTTAGAAACAAAAGGAGCGTTATTAATTGCTGATGAAGTAATGACAGGTTTCCGTTCTAAATTTGGAGGAGCACAAGAATTATTAGGTGTAGAAGCAGATATTACTTGTTTAGGTAAAGTAATCGGAGGAGGTTTTCCTGTGGGAGCTTATGGAGCTAGAGAGGAAATTATGCAAGAAGTTGCTCCTTTAGGAGGAATGTATCAAGCAGGAACGTTAAGTGGAAATCCAATTGCAATGGCAGGAGGAATCGCTACTTTAACAGAATTGAAAAAACAAAATCCATATAAAAAGTTTGAAGAAATAGGTAGTATTATAGAAGTAATTCTATTAGAAACTGCTAAAAAATACAATGTAGCTTTAACTGTAAATAGGTTTGGATCTATGTTAAATCCTTTCTTTGTAACAACGGGAGAAGTTACTAACTTTGTAGAAGCTCAATTATCTGACACAGATAAGTTTGCAGTTTTCTTTTGGGAAATGATTAAAAACGGAGTTTTCTTACCTCCAAGTCAGTTTGAAGCATGGTTTTTATCATCAGCTTTAACAGATAAGGATGTTAAAATAATAGCAGAAGCTATTGATAAAGGTATGTTAGCTGTTTCAAAAATGTAAAATATGAAGATTTTTATAACAATTATTTTTAGTTTATTATTGGTAGGTTGTCCTAAAAATGAAGAAGGAGGTTTTACATCTCTCTCTAAAGGAAATTTATTTGGAGCAGGATCCGAAGGCTTCAAGAAAGAGAATATTGTTATTTCCTCTAAAGAAGAATGGAAATCCTTTTTATCAAAAATTGATACGACTAACAAAGTTTCTGAAACGTTTGAAAATGCTATTGATTTTTCAAAAGAAATGATTGTTGTAGTTGTTGATAAAGTTAGAAATTCAGGAGGGTTTTCTGTTGAAATTATTGAAGTGGTAAAAGAAGGTGATGCCTTTTTAATTAAAGTAAAATCAAAAGGACCAAAACCTTTAGATATGGTAACTACTGCAATAATACAACCTTATCATATTGTGAAAATTAATAAGACAAATAAGGATATAAAATTTATAGAGTTATAAAAATTAGTATTAAAAATGGACTGGATAAAAATAGCTAGTATTGCCTCAATTTCATTACAATTTATCTCATTTTGGTTTGCAGCACCAGAAGTTTTAGGTAGTGAATGGTTACAGAAAGCAGAAGCTATTATTAGAAAAGTAATTAAAACAATTCCAGGGTTTTTAATGTTAATTTTAGGAGGAGTAATAGGCGTATTAACTCCAAAAGCTTTAACAGGTTTTAATTTAAAAGTATTAATCCCATTAATATTATTATTTATTATAACTATTATTTTTTCAAAGAAATTACAAAAAATACTTGATGAGAAAATATCTGTTCCTTTGCTTAATAAATTAATTATTAATCAAAGTTTTCGATTCTCATTATTAAAAACTGCGGCGTTATTATTCACGTTAGGGTTTATTATACAAATTATTACAATTATTTATTCATGATAAAAAACGATTTATTTTTAAGAGCATTAAAGGGTGAAACTGTTGATAGACCACCAGTTTGGATGATGCGACAAGCAGGAAGATATTTGCCAGAGTTTCAAGTTATAAAAAAGAAATACGATTTCTTTACACGTTGTCAAACTCCTGAATTAGCATCAGAAATTACAGTACAACCTATCAGAAGATATGGTATGGATGCTGCAATTTTGTTTTCAGATATTTTGGTTATTCCTCAAGCAATGAATATTGAGGTGCAAATGAAACCAGATTTCGGACCTTATTTACCAAATCCAATTCGTTCTCAAAAAGATTTAGATAGCGTAATCGTTCCTGATGTACATGAATCTTTAGGATATGTAATGGAAGCGATTAAAGCGACCAAAGAAAAATTAAATGATGAAGTGCCATTAATTGGTTTTGCAGGTTCTCCTTGGACAATCTTATGTTATTGTGTACAAGGGCAAGGTTCTAAAAACTTTGATAAAGCAAAAGAATTATGTTTCACAAACCCTGTTGTAGCACATTCATTATTACAAAAGATTACAGATACAACAATTGCATATTTAAAAGCAAAAGTTGAAGCAGGTGTAGATGCAGTTCAAGTTTTTGATTCTTGGGGAGGAATGTTATCTCCAGTAGATTATCAAGAATTCTCATGGCAATATATTCAGCAAATTATCGATGCTTTAAAAGATGTTACACCAGTAATTGCTTTTGGTAAAGGTTGTTGGTTTGCATTAGGCGAGATGGCTAAATCTGGAGCTTCTGCTTTAGGTGTAGATTGGACATGTTCACCAAGAAATGCACGTTATTTATCTGGCGGAAGAATTACTTTACAGGGTAATTTCGATCCAACAAGATTATTTTCTCCACCAGCAGTTATCAAAAAAATGGTGCATGAAATGATTAATGAATTTGGTAAAGACAAATTAGTAGTAAACCTTGGTCATGGTATTTTACCAAACATTCCGTTAGAAAACGCAAAAGCATTTATAGATGCTGTAAAAGAATATAAAGCAAACTAAATAATGCCACATTTTATTTTAGATTGCTCAGAAAGCATTTTAGAAAAACAGAAACCTAGAAAAGTAATAGAAGCAGTTTTCGAAACTGCATTTTCTACAGGTTTATTTGATAGAGATGATATTAAAGTACGTTTAAACCCGTATAAATACTCTTTAGTACAAAGCGAAGAAGCAGATTTTATACATGTTTTTGGTAATATTATGGAAGGAAGAACAGAAGATCAAAAAGCTGAGCTTTCTTACGCAATTGTAGCAACTTTAACCACGTTGTTTCCAGAAGTTCCCGTTATTTCTATGAATATTAGAGATTTCGAAATGGCTTCTTATTGCAATAAATCAATGATATAAGTTCAATATATTTGGGCGTTACTTTATGCTGATGAAAAATCAGCATAAAGTCGTGCTTTCCGTTATATCTTTTTGCAGAAAAAGCAAAAAGGATGTCACTTCAATCACTAACGCAAACCAAGGCTAATGATTAAAAATATACTTTCAGCAATAAGAGCTTATGTTGGTTCTTTTCGTTTATTGTCTCAACTTAAACTTTGGAAATATTTTGCGATTCCTATTATAATTAGTCTAATTACCGCTACAATTATTGGTTTTACAGCTTATGGATTGTCAGATAATATTGGTAATTTTTTAGCAAAAGTATGGATTTGGGATTGGGGAAAAGAAGCATTTACGACATTCACATCAGTTATAGGAGCAATCTTTGTTTTAGTAATAGGTTTAATTCTATATAAGCATATTGTTTTAGCGTTATCAGCACCATTTATGAGTGCGGTTTCAGAGAAAATAGAAATTCACATCAATGGAGATTTAAAACATCAACATAGAAAAACTACTTTTCAAGAACAATTATGGAGAGGAATTCGAATTAATATTAGAAACTTAGGAAAAGAATTACTGATTACAATTCCTATTTTACTACTTAAATTTATTCCTGTTGTAAATATATTTTCTACCATCTTACTATTTTTAGTACAAGCATATTATGCAGGTTTTGGAAACATGGATTATACTTTAGAAAGACACTTTAACTATAAAGATAGCCTGAACTTTGTTAGCAGAAATAAAGGAACTTCTATCGGAAATGGAATTATTTTTATGCTGTGTTTGTTAATTCCTGTTTTAGGAATTATAATCGTTTTACCATTATCTGTAACTGCAGCATCAGTAAAAACAGTAGCACTATTAAATCAAGAAAATGAAAGATCAGTTTTATAAATATATAGAGAATTTACAAAATACAATTACTTCTAAATTAGAAGAAGTTGATGGAGGTGCAAAGTTTCAAGAAGATCTTTGGCAGAGAGAAGAAGGTGGTGGAGGTAGAACTCGTGTTATTGAAAACGGAAAGGTTTTTGAAAAGGGTGGTGTAAATATTTCTAAAGTTTTCGGAGAATTACCAGAAGCATTAAGAAAGCAGTTTAAAGTTAAAGAAGGTAATTTCTTTGCTTGTGGATTGAGTTTGGTTTTACATCCAACAAATCCTTTTGTGCCAACTGTACACGCAAATTGGCGTTATTTTGAAATGTATGATGAAGCAGGTAATATTGTTACGCAGTGGTTTGGAGGCGGACAAGATTTAACGCCTTATTATTTATTTGATGAAGATGCTACTCATTTTCATACAGTTTGTAAGTTTGCTTGCGACAAACATAATCCGGAGTTTTATCCGAAGTTTAAAAAAGTATGTGATGAATATTTCTGGAATTCACATAGAAATGAGGCACGTGGAATTGGAGGTTTATTTTTTGATTATCAGAAGGAAACTGATGAATACTCAATTGAAGACAGATTCAATTTTGTAACAGAAGTAGGAAATAGTTTTTTAGAAAGTTATGTGCCTATTGTAGAGAAAAGAAAAGAGATTGAATTTACAAAAGAGCATAAAGATTGGCAAGAAGTTAGAAGAGGTCGTTATGTAGAATTCAATTTAGTGCATGATAGAGGTACTTTATTTGGCTTAAAAACAAACGGAAGGATAGAAAGTATTCTAATGAGTTTGCCTCCAATTGTTCAGTGGAAATACAACCATCAACCAAAAGAAGGTTCTGAAGAAGCGAGACTTTTAGAAGTTTTGATGAAACCTAAAAATTGGATTTAAATTGAAAAATAAAAAAAGCAGGAATATTATTCCTGCTTTTTTATAAATTAATTCAAATAATATTTTTTTTTAGCTGTTTTTCATACTCTAATTGTTTTATGAGGTAAATTTACAATAGCATTTAAATTAATAATATGATAATAATCATGTTGTTTTTTTAACTATTACTTAATTAATCATATGTATTGTGTTCTTTTGTTATTTTATCAGTAATTACTAAGGGTTTCTAACTCATAATATAACTACTTTTAAAATCTTAATTATTCATAAGTGAATCGTTTAATTTAAATTTGAGGTTGAATTAAATTAGTTATCCTAGTCAATCTCTTTAAGTGTTTTTTACTTTAAATTATTTTTAATATTTATATTAAAAAATTAAATTAATCGTTTCTTTTTATTGTTTTTACAGGTGTTATTTGTGAATAATGTAATACGTTAAATTAATTTGTAATAATTTTCACACATTAATTAGATGAAAAATCATCGATTTTTAGTACTTTTGCATTCTGTAAAAACAGATAAAGATGGCAAGATTTGAATTGAAATTACCAAAAATGGGAGAAAGTGTTGCTGAAGCGACTATAACTTCTTGGTTAAAAGAGGTTGGAGATACCATTGAATTAGATGAAGCAGTTGTAGAAATCGCTACTGATAAAGTAGATTCTGAGGTTCCATCTGAAGTAGAAGGAACTTTAATTGAAATTTTATTTGAAAAAGATGATGTTGTTGCTGTTGGAGCAACAATTGCAGTAATAGAAATTGAAGGAGAAGATTCTGATACTGAAAAAGCGGTTACGATTAATTCTTTAGATGAATCTCAAATTGCTGAAGTAGAAAAAACAATTGAAAAAGCTGTTGAAGTTGTTTCTACTCCAATTGCTAAAACTTCAGATTCTGGTAAGTTTTACTCGCCTTTAGTTAGAAATATTGCTCAAACAGAGGGAGTTTCTATGAATGAATTAGAAGCTATTGCCGGTTCTGGTAAAGATGGTAGAGTAACTAAAGAAGACATGCTGTCTTATTTAGAAAAAAGAGAAAATTCTTCTAAAGTAACACCTAAGAAAGCTGTAGTAAAAGTTGAATCCCCAAAACAAGTTGAAAAAATAATTACAAAAGCTGCACCTCTTTCTATAAATGGAGAAGATGAAGTTATAGAAATGAGTAGAATGGGTAAACTGATTGCTAAACACATGGTGAATTCTGTTCAGACTTCTGCTCATGTGCAATCGTTTATTGAAATTGATGTTACAAATATTGTAAAATGGAGAAATAAAGTTAAAGATGCTTTCTTGAAAAGAGAAGGAGAAAAATTGACCTTTACACCAATATTTATGCAAGCAATTGCTTCTACTATTAAAAAATATCCTTTAATTAATATTGCTATTGATGGTGATTCAATCATCAAAAAGAAAAATATTAATTTAGGAATGGCTGCTGCATTACCTGATGGTAATTTAATTGTTCCTGTTATTAAAAATGCAGATCAATTAAATTTAGTGGGTATGACAAAATCTGTAAATGATTTAGCTAATAGATCTAGAAATAATGGCTTAAAACCAGACGATATTCAAGGAGGAACTTACACTGTTACAAATGTTGGTAGTTTTGGTTCTATTATGGGTACACCAATTATTAACCAACCACAAGTTGCTATTTTAGCATTGGGAGCAATTAGAAAAGTTCCTGCAGTTATAGAAACACCAGAAGGAGATTTTATAGGAATAAGACAGAAAATGTTTGTTTCTCATTCTTATGATCATAGAGTTGTAAATGGTGCTTTAGGTGGTATGTTTATTAAAACCTTAAAAGATATTTTAGAAGCTTGGGATGTGAATCAAGATTTCTAAGTTTTATAAAAATAATTACCTTAAAAACGCTCACAATATGTGAGCGTTTTTTTGTGCCTAAAAAAGTTTAGTTGTAATTTACTTACCTATTTAGAAAATTGCTTTTTTATGAAAAAGATTGCCCTATTATTTACTTTACTTATTTCATTTTTTATAAACGCTCAAGAACAAAATAGTCTTCTTTGGCAAATTTCTGGAAATGGTTTACAGAAAGATTCTTATTTATATGGTACGATGCATGTAAGTGCAAAAGTTGCCTTTCATTTAGATGATGTTTTCTTTGAATCTTTGCTAAAAGCAGATCATGTTGCTTTGGAAACAGATCCTACATTTTGGTTGGAGAATATTTTTAATTCTTCTGAGGAAATGAAAGAGTTAAATGAAGTAAATAGTTTTAATTCTAAAGATTTTTACAATGCACCTTTTAAGTTGACAGAACCTAAACAAGAGCAAATTATGTTCTTTTTATCTAGAGAAGACATGCTTTTAAATGGAGTTATGTATCGTACAAATGGAATGAGACAAAATTTTGAAGAAGATACTTTTTTAGATATGTTTATTTATCAAAGTGGTAAGAAAAATGGAAAGAAAATTTTTAGTTTAGAGGGATTTAAAGATTCTTCTTCTTTGGTTAAAAAAGCAGTTTCATCAGGAAAAATGATGAAAGACAAGCCAGAAATGTGGTTGCAAAAGAGGTTAAAAGATGAAAATTACTTCACCCTAATGAATAATGCATATAGAGATAGAAATATTCAGTTTTTAGATTCCTTAAACAATTCTATGTATACCGAAAATTATATGGAGAATATGTTATACATCAGAAATAGAAATATGACTGAGAAAATAGATTCTATTGTAAAAATAGGTTCTTTATTTTCAGCGATTGGTGCTGCACATTTAGGAGGGAAAAAAGGTGTTATAGAAATGTTGCGAGAAAAAGGATATACTGTAACCGCTTTAACATCAAAAATAACTAATAAAGCAACTGTTTTAAAAAAAGCAATTGAAGATAAAGTAATAAAGGTTCCTTTTACTATTCAAACATCAGAAGATAAGTTTTTTAGTGTAAAAGTACCCACAAAGTTATATGAATTAAATATTCTGAATAATACAGTTTATCTCTGTCCAGATTTAACAAATGGTGGTTATGCAATTATTACAAGAATAAGTACTTTTTCTAAAATTTATGATAAAAGAATTAAAAACAAAGATTTTGATAAATTTCTTTTTGAATCGATACCTGGAGAAATAATCACAAAAAAAGAGATTATAAAGCAAGGTGTAAAAGGTTTGGATATTGTAAACTTAACAAAAACAGGAGATTATCAACGTTATCAAATATTTTTTACGCCTTTAGAAATACTAATATTTAAAATGGATGGTAAAAAAACGTATGTAAAAGATTTTGGAAATCAATTTTTCAATTCGATTACCTTTAATAATTTAAGTGATGAAATGGTTACTGTAAGTCCTACTAACAAAGGATTTGAAGTTAATGTTCCAAAACATCATAGTTTTACAAACAAAACGAATTCAGGAAATAGACTTTTACAAGCTGTAGATAAAAATGGTAGTTATTATTTTGTGAGAGAAGTTACTTTAAATGATGTTAAATATATTGAAGAAGATGCTTTTGAATTGGAAAGAATTCAAGAAAGATTTTATAAAAATCTAGATTTGAAATATAAGTCAGGTAAATTTACAAATTCTTCAAAAGAAAGTTTTGAAAGCAATTCTAAATTAAAGAATAATGATATCATTTATCTTAAAACGGTTACAAATGCAGGTCATTATTATCTTTTAGGATTTATTTCTAAGAATGATAAAAATAAAAATACTTTTTTCGATTCATTTAAAATAACAAATTTTTCATATGTTAAAGAGAAATTTACAATACAAAAAGATACCACTTTACATTTTTCTGTAAATACAAATATTGAACCCCCTTCAGCAGAATTTTCTCCAAATTTAAAAAAAAAGAAAAAAAAAGGCTATAAAGGGTATACTAAGAAGGCAAAATATTTAAATAATGCAAACGAAGAAATTTCTGTAACATTAAATAAATTGAATGATTTAATCAGTTTTGAAAACGTAGATTCTCTTTGGAAAAAAAATAAATCACCTGTTGATTATAATAACCTTTCAAGAACTATTTCTTATAAGACAGATAAAACGAATTTCCATAATTATTTAAGTAAATACCGTTTAAAAGAGAAAAATATTGAAAAAGGAGTTGACGAAAATGGTTATAAATTCTATTCTTATTATGTAAAAGATTCTTTGAGTAGTAAAGCGATAAAGGTAAAACGAGTTTTATCTCACGGAACTATTTACGACATAAAAACATTGGTAGACACACTTTATACAGAAAGTAAATTTGTAACTACATTTTACAATTCTTTTAAACCAAAAGACACACTTATTGGTACTTCATTGTTTACAGATAAAACGGCAATATTTTTTGAAGCCTTAAAAAGTAAAGATAGTTTAGCTTTAGATAGTTACGATGTTGTTAAATTTAAAAAGAAAGATATTAATTCATTGATAGAAATTTTAAAAACGTATGAATTTGAGGAAAATCAATTACCAATAAAAAAATATTTGATTGAAGAATTAGGGCAGTTTAAAACTAAAAAAGTAGAACGGTTTTTAGAGGATTTATATAGTAAATCTTTTCAGAATCCAGAAAATCAAATAACCATTATAAATACAGTTTCTAAAGATAAAACGATAGAATCGTATAAAAAACTATTAAAGTTATTAGAGGCAGATATTCCATTAACTTCTAATAGTTATCAATTAAATAGTATGATTGAAAAGATGGAAGATTCTTTAGGCTTTGCTAAAAACCTATTTCCAGAGCTTTTAAATTATACAACAATATTAGAATATAAAAAACCAATTTATAATCTGTTATCTAAGTTAGTTGATAAAAAAATAGTAGAAACTTCTAATTATGAAGTATTCAAAAAACAAATTTTAAATGAAGCAAAAATCGAATTAAAAAGACAATTAGGAACTAAAAATAATCGTACTAATTATAGTTCTTATAACTACTCTAATAAAGAAGATTTGTTAAGTATTTATGTAAAGTTATTATTTCCTTTTAGAAAAGATAAAAAAGTAAAAACTTTTTATGAAAATTTAAATTTTGTTGATGATGCTACTGTAAAAACGAATCTAATAATTCTTCAATTAGAAAATTTAGAAAGTTATAATAAAGAAACATTTAAAAAATTAGTTTCAGAAATTGATAGCAGAGGAGTATTGTATAAAAAACTTCATAAAATCGATAAAACAAAACTTTTTCCAAAAGAGTATAGTTCTAAAAAAGAAATATATAAGTCCTTGTTGTTTTCGAAAAAGCAAGAAAAAGATTTGAAAGATAGTATTGTTTTTATTTCAAAAAGAGAATTTAATATTTTGGATGATAGATTTGAAGGTTATTTTTTTAAATCAAAACCTCACATTAATAACACAAAAGAGTATAATAAAGATTGGAAAATGAATTACATAATTGTAAATAATTCTGATAAAAAAATAAATATAGATTTTACAACTTCTAAGAAAAAGGAACGTTTTGATACAACAAAACCAATTGAAGAAGTAATTGATTTATTGATTGAGAAACAAAGGTTGAAAGATAGGGAAAGGGTAAATATTAAAACCAATAGTTATAATAACTACAATAATTATTAAAAGATAATGTCTTTTTTTTTATTGCAAAATGTTATATTCGTAAGCTTAAATAATAATAATAATAATAATAAATTTAAATAAAAAGAAAATAAAAAAATTGTTAATCTTATTTTTAGTTATTTCTGCAAATTTGAGTCTAGCTCAAGATTCAGTATTACTGAGATTAAATTATGAAAAAGGAGCAACTTATGATGTTTCTATGGAAATGTCTCAAAACATGGGGGCTGTAATGTCTATGGGTATGACTATTAATATGGACTTAAAAGTTCTAGATGTTACAGAAGATACTTATGACAGTGAAATGAAGTTTACGAACATGACTATGGACATGTTACAAGGAGGACAAGCAATTAGTTTTGATTCTTCTAAAAGCGATGATGAGTTAGATGAGGCTGGTAAAATGATGAAGGCTCAAATGGCTCCAATGTTAAAGGCGGTAATTTATGCTAAAGGAAATAATTTAGGTGAAGTTATAGAAGCTAAAGTTGAACCTAATGTTATGGGAATGGAAGATTTAGCAAATCAGTCTAGTAATGTTGTTTATCCAAAAGAAGCTATAAAAGTTGGTGGTACTTGGTCAATGTCTAAAAACCAAAAAGGAATGGTTATGGATTTTATTTACACAGTAAAATCTATTACAAATGATAAAATAGTTTTAGATTTATCTGGTAAAGTTTCTGGTATGTCTACTGGAAGTATTTCAGGAAGTATCATTATAGAAAGAGCATCTGGAATTCCTGTAGATTCTCAAATAAATATGGATATGTTTGTTAGCGGACAAGAGATGAAAACAAAAGTAACAATGATAATGGCTAAAAAATAGTCTAGTCATTTTAAGGAATAAAAAAAGCTTCAGGTAAATCTGAAGCTTTTTTGTTTTTATCTATGTTGTAAATAATATCTTAAATAAATTACAAAGTTCTTGCGTTAAAAGTATCTCCTTGATTAACATCACCTGTATCAAAACCTTTTTTAAACCAACGCATTCTCTGAGCAGAAGTTCCGTGTGTAAAAGAATCAGGAACAACTCTTCCTGTAGAGTTCTTTTGCAAACGATCATCACCAATTGCATGAGCAGCATTTAAAGCTTCTTCTAAATCACCATTTTCCATCATTTTATTAATTCTTTGAGAATGATGTGCCCAAACACCAGCATAAAAATCTGCTTGTAATTCTAACATTACAGAATATTTATTGTATTGTGTTTGACTCACTTTACCACGCATAGATTGTACTTTTCTATTAACACCTGTAATATTCTGAATATGATGCCCAACTTCATGTGCAATTACATAGGCTTGTGCAAAATCTCCAGGAGCATTCAATTTTCTTTCCATTTCTTGAAAAAAGCTTAAATCGATGTATAATTTTTCATCACCTGGACAGTAAAAAGGACCTGTTGAACTTGATGCACTTCCACAAGCAGAATTTACAGATCCAGTGAAAATAACCAACGTTGGTTCTCTATAATTTGGTATTATTTGATTCCAAATATCTTCTGTATCCGCTAAAATTGTGGCGCTAAAATCTGCTAATTCATTTTCTTTTGCAGTTCCTTTATAAGTAGTAGTAGATTGTATTTGGTTATTTGTATTACCTGTTAAAAAATTTAATGGATTGTTACCTGTAAAATACATTACACCCAAAATAACGGCTACAATAATTAACCCTTTTTTTGAAGTGACTAATTTTAATAAAAGACCAATTATCATCGGACTTAAACCTCCTAAACCACTACCAGAATTACTACTTGAAGAAGCGCCTCTTCTATCATCTACATTAGCGCTTTTTCTTCTTCCTTTCCATTTCATAAACTTATATTTTAAAAATCTAAATCTACTACTTATTTTTTAGTTGATAAAATTCAATTTTAATGATATATAAAACAGTTTCAATTTTTAAGATTTGTAAAAAATTTCAAACCTATTAAGAAGCTTTAATTATTTCACTTAATACCTGTTTAAAAGTATCCACCGGTTGTGCTCCTGTAACTGCACTTTGTCTATTAAATACAATTGTTGGTACAGAACTAACACCTAAATTTTGCCAATACTTTTCTTTACTTTTAATTTCAAAACGAGCTTCTTCATTATCTAACTTAGCTAAACCTTCTTCTGTATTTAAACCAACATCTAATAAAGCTTGTTTTAAAATATCTCTTTTAGACACATCTTTACGATCACTAAAAAATGCTTTTGTTAATGTCATTTTTAATTCGGTTTGTTTACCGAAATCTTTGGCATATTCTAATAAAACATGAGCATCAAAAGTATTTACCATTCGCATTTCATCAAAATAGTCGAATTTGAAACCTAATTCTGCTCCAGCCTCTGTCATATTTTGTTTCGATGCCTTTTGCTGTTCAGGAGTAGAACCATACTTTTCAGTAATATGTTCATTTACATTCTGACCTTCTGCTGGCATATTTGGATTCAACTCAAAAGGTTGCCATTCAATTTCTACTTGATCTTCAATTCCAAGTTCTGAAATTGCTTTTTCTAAACGTTTGTATCCAATGGTACACCAAGGACAAACTACATCAGAAACGATATCTATTTTTAATTTTTTTTTCATTTTATTTTTTAATTACTATTTATAAGAAACAAGAATATCAGCAGCTTTTTTTAAGTTTGATACTTCAATTTCGGTTTTTGGAGCTAAAGGAAAAGTTTGTTGTCCAGGTCTACTTATAAAAGCAGCTCTCCATCCAGCCCAAAGCGCACCTGCAACATCCCAACCATGTGCTGCAATTATCATACACTCTTCAGGTTTTACGTCTAATTCGTTTGCTGCCCAATTATATGTATCTGTAAAAGGTTTAAACTTGGCAACAGTTTCAATGCTAAGTCTTTCATCAAAATAACTATTTAAACCAGCGCTTTCAAATTGTTTTGTAACACCTTCTTTTGATGAATTTGTTAATGCTACCAATTTATAACCAGCCTGCTTTAATTGTGTTAAGGCATCTTTTACTTCTGGATGAGCTGGTAAACCACGTAAACCTGATAGAATAATTTTACGAGCTTCTTCCTCAGAGATTATAATGTTATTATTTGCTGCGACCATTTGTAAAGCTGCTGCACCAATATGTCCAAAAGGTTCATAGCGTCCACTTGCTGAAACAACTAAAGAATATTGTAACATCGTAGTAAACCATAAAGGCAACAAGTCTTCATTTCCACCTAAGGCATCTCCAACTTTCTTTTTCATTTTAGCAAGGTCTAAAAGCGTCTCATTAACATCAAAAAATAATACTTTGGGTCTGATTTTAGTTTCCATTTAGAATTGGTTTTTTATTTTAATAAACCTTCCACATTAAGTGGGAAGGTTTAATGCTATTAATGTGTAGTTAAAAGTACTACATTCTTATTTTTTCCAAGCAAAAGGTTGGAAAGGTGCATCTACTGCAGTATTTGCAATGTGATTTGTATAATTGCTAATTACTTTTTGAGACAATCCTAAGATGATTTCTAATACTTGTTGCTCACCATATCCAACAGCATAAAAAGCTGTTAATTCTTCTTGAGACACATGTCCACGATTACGAGTAATTGCCAATGTTAATGTACGTAAAGCTTCTAGTTTAGCATCTTCAAGAGGTGTTTCATTTCTTAACGCTTCTGTAATACTTTGTTCAACTTTCATCATGTTTGCTATCGCAGTATGTGCAGGAACGCAATAATGGCATTTGTGTTCTACATTAATAGTTTGCCATACAACAGTTAATTCTTCTTTATTAAAAGATGTTTCTGTAAATAATTTATGGATAGTTTGGTAAGCTTCTAAAATGCCAGGAGCTCCTGCTAATACACCATGTAATCCAGGTATCATTCCGTTAGCTTTTAATGATTGTTTTAATAATGCTTTGCTTCCTTCTGGAGCAGTTTCGATGTTGTGAACTTTTAAAGTTGTCATAATTTCTATTTTTAATTTGTTATTTTTTTATCTAAACAATCGTTTAGTTATTGTGTAAAAAAAAGGCTTTAAATATTTTTGAATGTCATTTCTATATAATCTTCAATTTCTTTTTTGTTATTAACTCTAGTAGCAGCAGCTAAACCATGTTTTGCTAAGACTAAAAAGTTAGCTTCTTTTAATATTGTTTCTTCATCTTTTGAAGAATCCATTTTTAATTTTTCAATGAATAAATTTTTAAGATTATCCATAAAAGATGTCATCTGGTTATTTATCAATTCATCTTCACTTTCTGAAAATTCATTGTAGGTATTTGTTACCAAACAACCTTTTTCATTTCCTTTTTGATGGCAAACAGCAACAGAGTCGTAAAAGAATTGTTTGATATCTTCAACGCCATTTTTTGCGTTTTTAAAATTATCAAACATAGCTTTTGTTTTTGCTTTGTAACTTTTTAAGCTTTCTATAAATACACCATGTTTATTACCGAAACTAGAATAAATAGAAAACTTATTGATGCCCATTTCTTTTTCAAGCATCTGCATAGAAGTATTTTCATAGCCGTTTTTCCAAAACAAATGCATTGCTTTATCAATAACCTCTTCTTCTATGTATTGTTTCTTTCTTGCCATTATTTCTAATTACAGTACAAAACTAAACAATCGGTTAGTAATAAAAAAATGTTTTTTGCTTTTATTTTTAAATTTGAATGTTTTTTGATCAAAACTATTAAAAAAACCTCTCTGAATTAACAGAGAAGTTTTCGTTTTAACAACTATAATAGACGATTAAATCTTGTTTTTCACTTCAATAGATTGGCTCGAAATAATTTCATTTTTGTAATATAAATGAATATCATACAACCCTTTTCTATTGAAATTGCAACTTATGTTAAAAGTATTTCTCTCTTTTGAAATTTGTGTTACTCTCGTTTTAATTGCTGATGATTGTTCGTCAACTCTTAATTCAATTTTATCTAATGCTAAAGGCTCTAAAAAATTATAATGAAAATTAACTGTTTCGTTTTTTGAAATTTCGGTATTCATTTTTGATGATGAATCATGATATATTTTTTGCTTAATAGCTGCTCCATACATTAAAGGAGTATTTAAAAAACGTGTTACTTTACTTAGTTCAGGGTTTAATAAAGTCCATTTTTTTTCTAAAGGATAATTATGTTGAATAAATATTTTTGGGTCTGTTAGAAAATAACCATCATTATAATCAAAAATAAATGTATCCAGACTTAAATCTGTATAACCGCTAGACAAAGTTGCATCTGCTAAATACCATTTGTTATTCAATTTTACAGCGTTCCAAGAATGATTAGGAAGAGATAATTCTGCAATATTTGCAAATGTATTTCTATGATAACCATCAATTATTCTACATTCTATATTTGCAATTTCTGACATTGTTTTTAATAGATAAGCATAACCTGTGCACATTGTTTTTTTATTCTTCAGTAATTTTTTAAATACCTTTTTAGAATACTCTTTATTCCAATCTAAAAAAGAAATAGAATCATTTTTAAACTTATCACGATTTTTACTCACCTTTCTATGCATATAATAATCCCCCTTTATATTTTGACAAATCCAAGTATATATAGCTCTAAATTTTTCGACATCTGTATCTAATTTTGATGTTAAATTATAAGTTAACAAAGGAAGATTATATAAATTTTCACCTTTTAATAACTTTGCAGTATTATCAGATTTTTCAAAATTTAAATTTTTAAAATCTGATTTTTGAGCAGTTATTTGAAGAGAAAAAACAATAAATAGAAAGCATAGAAAGTATTTCATAAACTGAATATTTAATTATGATTTCTTCTTAGAATTATAAACTTTTCTTACATCTACAGCGCCCATTAGAATGCATGATTCTAATTCGAATTTTATATCTAATGTTACATTTTGATCAGCGTTTTTAGAATCTATTGTTACTTTTTTAGTTTCAAAACCTAAGTAAGAAAATATTAATACATCACCTTTTTTTAATGTTTTTGGAAAACTGAAATTTCCATCGAAATCTGTTTCTGTACCTATGTTTGTTCCTTGTAAAAGAATACTTACACCTGGTAAAGGAGTAGAAACTTCAGATACGGTTCCCTTAACAGTAATTGCATTATTTACTTGTTTAATTTCTTTTTTAATAGGTTTTTGTTGGGCTTGTAAAGTACCAAGTATAAAAAAAGATAGACAAGCTAAACCAATGCCGCCAAAGAAACTTAATTTCCTTTTTGGTTGCTTCTTTTGAGAAAGTGTTTCAAATTGATTTTTGTTGAATTTTCCACAAGTTTTATTATTAGTATTTATTTTAAAATAGCTAATAATTTCATTTGATGTCATTTTAGAAAAATCAATAACTTCTTTTTCACAAGAATTACAAAAGCCACCTTTTTCTGTTTGTTGAAAAGAATTAAAATTTTCTGAACATGGTTGTTTAATTTCTAAATTAATTTCATTTTTCATAATATGTATTTTAATAGTTATACATCAAACTTAGACAGTAATTATGGTTTTTAAAACCGGCATTTAGTAAAGTGGTCTGTTTTGTAAGTGAAGTTGTGTTTTTAATTAGTTTGTATTAAAAAATTTCTCTGTTTTCACAAAGAGATTTTGTTTATAAGATCAAATAAGTGAATCTTTCAATCCCTTTTATCTTGTTGTTCTATGTGATATTGATTATCAAATATGGATTTATCTTCGTCATTTAATGAGTTAGACATACCTAACATTAACGCTGTAATTATTGACATAAGCTTCAATTTTAGCCAATATAATGAGCGTCTAGATGTTTCTAAACGTGTAGTTTTTTTATTTTTATACATGTGAATACGGATAAATGATGAGACATTATTTTTATCATTTATTGCTTGTCAGCATTTGCAAAGAGTAGGAGATAAGCTCTATGCTGTGTATAAAATATAAATTGAATTACTAGCAGTAATTTTATTGATTAAGAAAGTATGTTGATTATTCAGTAAAGCAATTTTTTGATACAAGTGCTTTTGTAGTTTTATGGTAAGCTGAGTTTGTTTTTGAAAAGTATTTTTTAGATGAATACTTGAAAAAAGAAAAGCAAGAAAATAATGATTAGATACTAAAACGTTCTTAAAAGTAATCTGTTTTGTACGCTTAGAGTTTATCCTCTTAACTTTAATTATTTTAGAAGATTGGTAATAATTAGAAGTACTTTCTAGAGCATAAACAGTAGATTCTGCAACCGAAAGGAAGAATACCAGTAGAAAAACAAAAAGATGTTTTAGTTGCATTGTAAATCTGTTTATAAATGAATTGTATTTTTAAAATAAAACCTCTCTGTTTTCACAAAGAGGTTTTAATACTTAATGCAACTGTGTTGCTTATTTAATAAG
The DNA here is from genome assembly GCF_002163675.1 of Polaribacter sp. SA4-12. NCBI lineage: Bacteria > Pseudomonadati > Bacteroidota > Flavobacteriia > Flavobacteriales > Flavobacteriaceae > Polaribacter > Polaribacter sp. SA4-12. The sequence goes on from NZ_CP019334.1 coordinate 132,766, forward strand.
TTCGTAAGAACGTTTAATAAAGTTTGTTAAATCTTCACCATGTAAAAGGTTTTGAGATAATTTTGCTAAATCAAAAGCTTGAGAAATTAAACCTTTCTGTGCAGCTTCGTCTTTGTTATTTAAAATTTCAGAAACTAATGGACTATTCGTGTTTACCACTAAGTTGTACATGTCAGGAAAGTTACCCATTCCCATCATTCCACCTCCACCACCAGAAGCTTGCATTTCTTTCATTCTACGCATAAATTCTGGTACAGTAATCATAAACGGAGAAGAAGCAGAATCCATAGCTTCTAATTGAACTGTATACGTTTTAGAAGGTACAGCAGCTTCAATAATTGGCTTTAATGTTTCTTTTTCTTCGTCAGATAATTTAGAAATTACGTTATCGTCTTTCTTAATAATGTTATCAATATGATCAGCATCAACTCTAGAGAATTTTACTTTTTCTCCAGCACCTTCTAATTTCTGCATTAAATGCGAAATAATAGGTGAATCTAATACAAGAACTTCATATCCTTTTGCAGTAGCTTCTTGAATGTAACTGTGTTGTGCTTCTTTGTTAGAAGTGTATAAAACAACATGGTTTCCTTCTTTATCAGTCTGAGAATCTTTTGTTTTTTCAATTAATTCATCAAAAGTAAAATAAGAATCAGTTACAGTTGGGTATAATGCAAATTTCTTCGCTTTGTCAAAGAATTTATCTTCAGACAACATTCCGTATTCAATAATTACTTTAATATCATTCCATTTTTTCTCAAAATCTGGTCTGTCTTTTTTGAATAAAGAAGATAATTTATCAGCTACTTTTTTAGTAATGTAACCAGATATTTTCTTTACAGCACCATCAGCTTGTAAACCAGAACGAGAAACGTTTAATGGAATGTCTGGAGAATCGATAACACCTTTTAACATTTGTAAAAAGTCTGGTACAATTCCTTCAACATTATCAGTTACAAAAACTTGGTTTTGATACAATTGAATCTTGTCCTTTTGCATATCCATAGAAGTACTTAACTTAGGGAAAAATAAGATTCCTGTTAAGTTAAAAGGATAATCAACATTTAAGTGAATGTGAAATAAAGACTCTTCAAATTGCATTGGATACAATTCTCTGTAGAAGTTTTCATAATCTTCATCACTTAAATCTGCAGGCGCTTTTGTCCAAGCAGGTTCAGTATTATTGATAATTTTATCAACAGTAATTTGTTTGTGAGCTTCAGTAGTTTCTTTACCTTCAGCATCTTTTGTAGTTGCAGGTGTAAACTCAGGATCGTTAATTTCTTTTGTTCCAAATTTAATTGGCACTTGGTTAAAACGATTGTATTTGTTTAATAAACCTTCAATTTTACTGTCTTCTAAAAAGTCTAAAGAATCTTCAGCTATGTGTAAAATAATTTCTGTTCCTCTATCAGATTTTTCGTGTTCAACTAAAGTAAATTCAGGAGAACCATCACATGTCCAATGAGCAGCAGGTGCATCTTTAAAAGACTTTGTAATTAATTCAACCTTATCTGCAACCATAAAAGCAGAGTAAAAACCAAGTCCAAAATGACCAATAATCCCTGCTTCGTTGTCTTTATACTTATCTAAAAACTCTTCAGCTCCAGAAAATGCAATTTGGTTGATGTATTTTTCAACCTCATCTGCAGTCATTCCTAAACCTTGATCTTTAATTGTAATTGTTTTAGCATCTTTATCAATACTAATTTCAATTTTAGCATCACCTAATTCAGTTTTTGCTTCACCGATAGCAATTAAGTGCTTCAATTTAGAAGTTGCATCTGTTCCGTTAGAAATTAACTCACGTAAAAATATTTCGTGATCAGAATACAAGAATTTTTTAATCAGTGGAAAAATGTTTTCTACCGATACATTAATATTTCCTTTTGCCATTTTATGTCTGTTTTGTTTAATTTATTAATTCTGATTAATCAATAGTCAAAAAAAATACCAAAATTGGTTTTGTGACAAGATGACAGAAAATCTTTTTATAACCTGAATTTTTGCTACATTTAGAAGCTATCAAAACAAGATTTAATCTTTATGAACAATTTAGAGTACGATTATGTAATTATAGGAAGTGGTTTTGGTGGTTCTGTAAGTGCTTTGCGTTTATCAGAAAAAGGATATAAAGTTTTAGTAATTGAAAAAGGAAAATGGTTTGAAGGTAAAGACTTTCCGAAAACCAATTGGAATCTTAAAAAATGGATGTGGTTTCCCAAATTCGGACTTCATGGTATTTTTAAAATGACATTTTTAAATCATGTTACTGTTTTATCTGGTGTAGGAGTAGGAGGTGGTTCTTTAACCTATGCAAACACATTACCGATTCCTAAAGGAGATTTTTTTAAAACAGGTAGTTGGGCAAGTTTAAATTCTTGGCAAGAAGTTTTAAAACCTTTTTATAAAACTGCACATAAAATGTTAGGTGCTGCAACAAATCCTAAATTGCATGATTCTGATTTGTTAATAAAAGAGATTGCAAAAGATTTAGGAAAAGAAAAAGATTTTGAAGCGACTAAAGTGGCTGTCTTTTTTGGAGAACCTGGTAAAACAGTTAAAGATCCTTATTTTAATGGTAAAGGTCCAGATAGAAAAGGCTGTATTCATTGTGGCGCTTGCATGACAGGTTGTAGGTACAATTCTAAAAATACTTTAGATAAAAATTACTTGTATTTAGCACAACAATTAGGTGCAAAAATAATTGCAGAAAAAGAAGTATTTAATATTGAAGCTTTAAACGAAAGTGATTCTTCTAAAGGATATACTGTTAGTTATAAAGCAAGTATTGGTAAAAAGAAGAAGGAAAGTATCACTACAAAAGGTGTCATTTTTTCTGGTGGAGTTATGGGTACAATACCAATATTATTAAAACTGAAAGAAACCTCTTTACCAAATTTATCCAACTTTGTTGGAAAAGATATAAGAACAAACAATGAATCGTTATTGTCAGTTACATCAACAAAAGAAGACAATAAAGATTATTCTAAAGGAATTGCAATTGGTTCTATTTTGCATACTGATAAAAATAGCCATTTAGAACCTGTTAGATATGCAAAAGGTTCTAGTTTTTATAGAATGTTAATGTTGCCAACAGTTAAAAGTAAATTTGCGATTTTAAGAATATTAGGAATCTTTAAATTGATTTTGACAGCGCCAATTCGGTTTATAAAAACTGTTTTTGTGAAAAATTACGCACAAAAAACAACCATTTTGTTATTTATGCAATCGTTAGATAGTACGTTACAAATTAAAAAAGGAAAATTCACAAAAATGAAATCGGTTGCACCAAAAGGAGGAAAGCCAGATGCATTTATTCCTGAAGCAATTTCTTTAGGAAAACAAGTAGGAGAAAAAGTAGATGGAATGCCCTATTCTAGTTTTACAGATGTTTTATTAGGTACCACAACAACAGCACATATTTTAGGAGGCGCTGTTATGGGAAAAGATATAAACTCTGGTGTAATCGATAAAAAATGTAATGTTTATGGTTACACAAATATGATGGTTTGCGATGGTTCTATGATTTCTGCATACCCTGGCGTAAATCCTTCATTGTCTATAACCGCAATTTCTGAATATGCAATGAGTAACATTCCTAATAAAAATGAAATCACTTTTTTATTATGAAGACAAAACCGCTATTTTAGCTTTTTTGTAAAGAAGTTATTTTATCACTAAATTAGCTAAAACAAATAATAAGAAATCAAAATATATATATAAATGTATAACTCAAAAATAACAGGTTTAGGTTACTATGTCCCTGATAACGTTGTTACTAATGACGACTTAAAGGAGTTTATGGAAACTTCTGACGAATGGATTCAAGAACGAACAGGAATTAAAGAAAGACGTTGGATAGATCCAAAAACAGGAGATACAACAGCAGTTATGGGAGCAAAAGCTGCTAGAATTGCAATTGAAAGAGCAGGATTAACAAAAGATAATATCGATTTTATTGTGTTTGCAACCTTAAGTCCAGATATGTATTTTCCTGGAGGTGGAGTGCAAGTACAAGATATGTTAGATATGCCAACAATTGGTGCTTTAGATGTACGTAATCAATGTTCTGGTTTTATTTATGCGATGTCTGTTGCAGACCAGTTTATAAAAACAGGAATGTATAAAAACATTTTAGTTATTGGTGCAGAAAACCATTCTGGTGGATTAGAAAAATCGACAAGAGGAAGAAATGTTTCTGTGATTTTTGGTGATGGAGCAGGAGCTGCAGTACTTTCTAGATCTGAAGAAGCAGGAAAAGGAATTTTATCTACGCATTTACATTCTCAAGGAAAACATGCAAAAGAATTGGTTTTAGAAGGACCTTCTACACAACGTTGGGTTCCAGAAATTTTAGAAGCAAATGATCCAGATGATATTTCTTATTATCCTTATATGAATGGGCAATTTGTTTTTAAACATGCAATTACACGTTTTTCTGAAGCGATAGTAGAAGGTTTAGAAGCAAATAATTTACAGAAAGAAGATATAGATATGTTAATTCCTCATCAAGCGAATTTACGTATTGCACAATTTATACAAAGAAAATTTAAATTGTCTGATGACAAGGTTTTTAATAATATTCAAAAATACGGAAACACTACTGCTGCTTCTGTAATTATTGCATTAACTGAAGCTTGGGAAAAAGGAAAAATTAAAGATGGAGACTTAGTTGTTTTGGCTGCTTTTGGTAGTGGTTTTACTTGGGGTTCTGTAATTATTAAATGGTAATATTTTACGATTATTTATAAATATTAAAAAAGGTGCTACATTTTGTAGCACCTTTTTTAATTAAAATTTTATTGATTCGATAACGTGTTTCAGCAACTAATTTAGCAAACAAAAATGAACCAGAGGAAATTCCGAAGGAATTTCCAAGTAGGCGAGTACTAGCAATGAATTATACACGTTGTTACAAACAGTTTTATTTGTAGAAAATTTTTCCTTCGTGTAATACCAAAAAATCCGCTACATTATCATAGGATGCTTCTTGAGCTTGAATTACAAGTTGAGCTGAAGAAATTTTCAAAATTTTTGACGTATTCGATGTTCCATTATTAAATGTAAGTCTCAGATCCTGTTCATAAATTTCCCAATTGAATTCAGAAACTTGACCATTTGGTATAAATGTTGATCCAGTTCCGTCGTCATTAAAGATTAACTTTCTACCATTATTACTTTGATTTTCGTTATTTTCAACATCTTCTTTCGTGAAGTCAGAGTTTCCTTTTTCTGTAAAACTCAACATCTCATAGTAATTATAAGTCCAAGGGCTTTTTTGAGTCAATAATTCAGATTCATTAATATTATCCTCTGATGAGCAAGAAATAAAAAATATTCCAGATAATATTCCAATGATTAATAATGTCTTTTTCATTCGTAATTTTCGGTTTTTAATTGTTTGTAACTTAAGACGGTTATGATGTCGTTTTAATGACTTATAATCGGCGTTAGCGAAAGTTAGTTTTTTTTAAGTTTAGAAACAAACTAAACTAGTTTTCTACAAAACACCACCACTTCCTTGGGTTTCGTTATTTTCTCTATGTTTTCTATTTCTTGCTCTGTTTTTTCCGCCACCAAAATTGTAAGAAAAACCAAGATAAACTGAGCTGTACTCTAAAGTGAATTCTCCTGTTTGTGTAAATGGGTTTGTAGCAGAAAAATCTAATTTGTAACCATCAAAAATATCGGTTCCTCTTAAAGAAATTGCTCCATTTCCTTTTAAAACAGACAATTGTGCAGCAGCGTTTATTACACAATAAGGTTTTGTTTTAAATTGTACACCTTCACTTTTTCCTCTATAAACACTAGATAATTGAAAACTTAATTTTTTAGTCGCTTTAAAATTGTTGCTCACTCTTGCACTAAATAGCGTGTTTTTAATGCTTTCGTGTTTGTTGTTTATCAATCCTTGGCTATCTTGTATGTATAAGTTCGTACTTGGTCTAAAAGACCACCAACTGGTTGGTTTAAAACTAGAAGAAAACTCAAAGCCATAACTATCTGCATTTTCATAATTTGCATACGATAGTATTTGTCTGTTTTCATTGGTAAGATCTGTGTTTACAATTCTACCAATTTTATCTTTTGTGCTTCTGTAAAAAGTACCAAAAGAAAGATATCCTTTCTTAATATTTCTGGTGTAATTTATTTCAAACGAATTGGTGAATTGTGGTTGTAAAGTACTGTTACCAACAGAAGTTGTTAATGGAGAAGTCCATTCTTGTATTGTGGAAACTTGTGTTACGCCTGGTCTGTCTACTCTTCTGCTATAACCAACTTGAAACTCGTTTTTATCTGAGACATAATAAGTAAAATATGCAGAAGGATATAATGTTAAAAAGGCATCATTATAAGGTTCTATTGTTGCTTGTGCTGTGTTAGAGAACAAACCATCTACTATAAAATGTTCTAAACGCAATCCTCCTTGAAAAGCTAATTTTTTAAACTTTTTACTATAATTTACATAACCAGAATATATTTTTCGATCATAATTAAATGTAGAATTTCCTCTAGTAGTAGAAGTAAGGCTTCCAACAATTTCTACTTCTTGATCTGTAATAATATTGTTAAACGTATTTTGAATTCTCGCTTCTAAACCGAGTTCTAATTTTCCGCCAGAAATAGGTTTTGTATAATCTAAATTGGCTAAAAAAGTATCTGAATTGTTGGTAATAGTATTGGTGTAATTATAGATTTTAGAACTTGGGTTTACAGTTTCTTTTATAAAATCGTTTTCCGGACTTGTCGTTTTTGTATAATTAATTTCGAACTCTATGTTTTGTCCTTTGTCATCCAAATCTAACTTATAATCAATATTGTAAGCTTGTTCATTTATGTCGAATTGAGCAAAGTTCGTCGAATTAAATATTTGATTATTGTTTTCAATAACTTCTGTGTCTACACTAAAATCGGTGTCTGCAATATTTTGAGAAGTATAAAAAGAAACCGTATTTTTTTTGTTGATGTAAAAATCGACACCCGCTTTTATATAATTACTAGTACTGTTGTCTAAATAATTAATGTCTTGGGTTAGGTCTTTATCACTTCTATCAAAAAACGAGAACGTTTCAAATTTTCCTATATCAAAACTATAATTTGCATAAACATTTACTTTTCCTTTTCTGTAATTTAAATCTAAGGATGCAGTAGGTCTTGTGTTTATACTATGCTCTACACCAATATTTATAGAACCATTAAAACCAATGGTTGTATTCTTTTTTAGAATAAAATTGATAATTCCACACATTCCTTCAGGGTTTTGTTTTGCAGAAGGGTTTGTAATGAGTTCTACACTTTTAATAGAAGCTGCAGGAATTTGTTTTAGTAATTTTGAAGGAGATAAATTAGACGGTTTTCCATCTATTAAAACACGCACATTATTGTTGCCTCTTAAGTTTATAGTACCAGCACTAAAATCTACTTGAACAGAAGGTATGTTTTCTAACAATTGTAAAGAGTTTGTGCCAGCAGAAGCTAAGTCTTTACCAACATGTATTACCTTTCTGTCTATTTTTTGAACAATGGTTGAGGTTTCAGAGAGTACAATAACTTCATCTAAAGTGTTAGATTCTTCTTCTAAATGAATTATAGAAATATCTATTTTTGGTTGATTTTCTGACAACTCAATAGTTCTTTTTATGGTTTTATAACCAATAAATTGAATTTCAATAAAAATAGTTTTTAAAGGGAGTTGTTCTATCAGAAAATTACCTTGGGCATCTGTAATTCCGCCAGAAAAAATGGCATTACTTTCGTCTTTACAGACGATGTTTACGTAGGGTAAAGTTTTTTTCGATTTAGAATCGATAATTTTCCCTGTAAATACTCCAATATTTTTTATTACCTTTTTTTTATTTTTTGCATAAAAAGAAAGTGATAAAAAAATGAGTATTAGGGGTACAAACTTTTTCATAATCATATTTTAAGCTTGTAATATTCATAGCAAACAAGGTCTTACAAGCTAGTATAAATGTAATAAAATTTTGGTTATAAAAAAATTTCCATTTTCTACTATATTAAATTTCAAAGTTTAGTTTTTTTTGATGTTTATAAATGATTTTTAAAGGTAGTTTTAGACTATAAAAAAAACTTGAATTTCTGCATCGCAGAATCCAAGTTTAAGAATCAAAAGTAATCATTTTGTTTTACTAGAATCCACCACCACTTTGTTTGGTGTTATCATCTCTTTGTCTTCTTCTTTTAGCTTTGTTTTTTCCACTACCAAAACGGTAATTAAAACCTAAATAAGCAGTTTGACTTTCCCAATTAAATTTTCCGTTTTGAACAAAAGGGCTAGATGAGTTAAAAGCAAATTTCATTCCTTTAAAAATATCATTTACTCTTAATTTAAGGGTTCCTTTTCCTTTTAAAACTGTTAAGCTTGCGCCAGTGTTTACCATCCACATGTTTTCTACTTTCCATTGAATATCTTCAGATGGACCTCTGTACATTGCAAATAATTGGAATTTTAAGTTTTTAGATGCTTTAAAACTATTGCTAATCCTTGCATTAAATACATCGTTAGTTACTTCAATTCTTGGTGAGTTTGCATCTACAATTCCGAATTGTTTTTGAGAATAAAAATCCATACTAGAGTTTATTCTCCACCAGTTATTTACTTTATAGTTTGCAGAAAATTCTAAACCATAAGAACTTGTATCTTCAAAATTGGTAAAAGATAAAATTTGTTTTACATCTGGGTCTAATGGATCTGCATACGTTACACGAGAAATATTATCGTTAATTTTTCTGTAAAAAGAACCAAAAGTGATAGAACCATTCTTAATTTGACGTGTATAATTAATTTCAAAAGAATTTGTAAACTGAGGGTTTAATTCTGGGTTACCAATAGATGTAATTAATGGCGTGCTCCATTCTCTAATAGGGTTTAATTGCCCAATTCCTGGTCTATCAACTCTTCTACTGTAACTTACTTGAAATTGATTTTTCTCTGAAGCTGCATAGGTGAAAAACGCTGACGGATAAACTGAGAAAATATCATCTGTAACTTTTTCTGTAGCAGCAGTTTCTTGATTAAAAACGCCTTCAATTTCATATTGCTCTAAACGTGCACCTAACTGCATCGTCAGTTTCCCGAATTTATGACCATAGTTTACATATCCAGAATAAATTTTTCTATCATAATCAAAAGAAGAATTTCCTACTCTTTCATAACCTGTAATTACATTTGTAAGATCTCTTATTTCTCTTTCTTGATCTGTAAGATTCGTATTTGCTGTATTATTAGTTCTATACTCTAAACCTAACTCTAATTTACCGTCTTTAGAAACTGGGTTTGTATAATCGATGTTTAGTAACGTGTTGTTTCTATCGTTTTCAATATCATTTGTATAATTATAAATTTTATAATCTGCATCAGCAACGTTTTTTATAACATCTGTATTCATTGCGTCTTCAGGAGAATCTGTCGTAGAATAGGTAGCTTCAAATTCTAAATTGTGGCCTTCTTTTTCAAAATCAACTTTATAATTTAAATTATACGTGTTCGATTTATTTTCTTGTAACTGAGCATTTCTAGCATTACTAATTAATACATTATTAGCTGTATTCACTAATGTTCGCCCATTTCCATCACCATTAAACCAATTTTTAGTAGTGTAAAGAGATAACGTATTTTTATCGTTTAAATAAATATCGGCTCCAATTTTTACTAAATGAGATTGATTGTCATTTATAAACTGAAAATCTTGGTTATTAGATCCAGGTCTGTCTACAAAACCCATATTAAAGTTTTCACCACCATTATAACCATAGTTTCCAAAGAAATTTACTTTTCCTGTTTTATAGTTCATGTTTGTAGATGCATTGTAACGTACATAATGACCAGCAGTAACCCCAGTATCTAAAGAACCATTAAAGCCCATGTTTGCATTTTTGTTTAGAATTATATTGATAATTCCACTCATTCCTTCAGGATTGTATTTTGCAGAAGGATTTGTAATTAATTCGATACTTTTTATAGAAGTAGAAGGTATTTGTTTGAGTAATTGAGCAGCAGAAATATTAGTTGGTTTTCCATCGACCAAAACACGAACATTATCATTTCCTCTTAAGCTAATTGCACCAGATTGACTGTCTACACTTACAGATTGTACATTGTTTAAAAGCTCAGAAGCTGTTGTTCCTGCAGATGTTAAGTCTTTACCTACATTAATTACCTTTCTATCTACTTTTTGTACTACGGTTGATGTTTCTGCTCTTACCACAATTTCGTCTAAAGTAGCACTGTCTTCTTCTAAAGCAATGGTTCCTAAATTAACGATCTTATTTTTCTTAGTGATATTAATTTTTTTAGAATAAATTTTAAAGCCAATATATTGTACTTCAATTAAACTATTTCCTTTTGGAATGTCTTTAATGTTAAAGCCTCCATTCTCATCAGTAATACCTCCGGTAATAATTTTTTTGGCAATATCTCTAATAACGATATTTACATAAGGTAAAGCTTCTTGGGTAATTTTGTCTATTACTTTACCAGTAATAACACCTGGTGTGGGTAATTTTTCTTTAGACATTTGTGCAAATGAACTAACGGATGCGAATATCATTGCAATAAGTAATATTTTTTTCATTGTGGTTTATTTATAGTGGTTGATTGTTATATAGACGGCTCATTGTTAATATTTGTTACGGTTATTAACTTTGTTTAACGTATATTTAACAATATGAAAAAAGTTACTTTAGTTCTTAGTGCATCAACAAATCCTAATAAATATTCAAATATTGCTATTAAAAGATTGATAGATAAAGGGATAGGAGTTGTTGGCCTAGGTATAAGAAAAGGTACTGTTTTCGGAGTTACAATTGATAATGAAAAAAAAGAGTACAAAAATATAGATACAGTTACCTTATATCTAAATCCTAAAAGGCAAGAGGAGTATTATAATTATATTATTAGTTTGAAACCTAGAAGAGTTATTTTTAACCCAGGAGCAGAAAATTTAGAATTCGAAAAGTTGTTGAAAGAAAATAATATTGAATCAGAAATTGCATGTACACTCGTTTTACTGAGTACAAATCAATATTAAAAAGTAAAAAAAAAGGTTTTGTTAATTTATTCGGATAAAAGCTAAACAGTAAACACCTTTCCTGGTTCTGCTAATTCAGTATTCTCAAAAATTTCTTGTGCTTCTTTTTTGAATAAAGAAATGTCTTTATATCTACCTGAGTAATGGCCAATAACTAATTGATTTACATTTGCGTCTTTTGCAATTTGTGCAGCTTGTTTTGATGTAGCGTGTTTTGTCTTTTTAGCTAAATCTTCTCTATCACTTAAAAAAGTAGCTTCATGATACAATAAATCTGCATTTTCAATTATTGGTATAATATCTGGTTTATAACTTGTATCACTACAAAAAGCAAAACTTAAAGGTTTTGGCGGGTTTATTGTTATTTCAGCATTTGCTACAATTTCACCAGAAGCTAAAGTAAAGTCTCTACCTGCTTTAATGTTTAAATAATCTGCTTTTCCAATTTCTGGATACCCACTGATATTTAACATGTTCAATTTTCTTGGTTTCTCTTTTTCTGTAAATAAATATCCATTTGTATACACTCTGTGTGTTAATGGAATTGTACTAACAGAAACTTTATCGTCTTCAAAAATAAGTTCACTTTTTTTAGAAGTTAACTCGTGAAAAATCATTTTATATTTTGCGTGAGATTGAGAAATTTTTAATTGTAATAAAGTAACTTCTTTAATGCCTTTTGGTCCATAAATATGAAGATCCTTTTCTCTATTTAAAATTCCGTAAGTAGAAAGTAAACCAACTAAACCATAAAAATGATCTCCATGTAAATGAGAAATAAAAATATGATTGATTTTAGAAAAACCAACTTTATATTTTCGCATTTGACGTTGCGTTCCTTCACCACAATCAACCAAAAAATGACTGTTGTTAATTTCTAAATATTGTGAAGTTGGAAAAGCGTTTATTCTTGGAGTTGCAGAATGGCAACCTAAAATAGTAAGAGTTATACTCATCTAATAACGAATCGTTTAGATATGGTTTTGTTTTTATCCTGAATACTGTAAATGTACATTCCTGTTGGTAAATCATTCTTATAAAAAGGAATGGTGTTTTTACCAGATTTTATTGAAAGACTTTTTTTAAAAACGGTTTTACCTAAAACGTTTTTAACAGTAAAAAAGATGTCTGATTTTGATGTTGAAGTAAAACTAATTTTAGTTGAACTTGTAAAAGGATTTGGAGCAGCAGATAAACCATCAATAGATTTTTCTTGAGAAAATCCGAATGTGGTAATACTTAAAAATAAAATAAAAAGTATTTTTTTTATCATTTGTTAGCTGTTTAAAATCCTAATTCTCTTTCTATAGCTTCCATTTCTAGAACATCTTCTGCTTCTTGTAAAGTAGGAACAATGTTAAAATGCTCTGGAAAATCGTCTACATCAATTTCTGAATTAACTACTACAAATGATGTGCCATTCTCCTTTTTTTGATCAGCTATATCCAAAAATAGTAAAAAATCTTCGTTAGTTGTGTTAATCTTATTAGAAATTTGTACGATTATATTTTCTTTTTGAAGTTTTTTTTCTTCTATTAAGAAGGAATTATAAAATTCAGAAAACGAGTTTTCATCACTTATAATACCTGTGTAGGTATCTTTTTTGTCTATTTGCATAACTTATCTTTTTACTTGTTGTGCCAATAAATATATAACAGCCATTCTAACTGCAACTCCGTTTTCAACTTGATTTAAAATGATAGATTCATTAGAATCTGCAACATCACTTGTAATTTCAACTCCACGATTTATCGGTCCTGGATGCATGATTACAATTTTCTTGCCAAGGTTGTCTAAAATATCTTGATTGATACCAAAAAGTTGCGTGTATTCTCTAGTAGAAGGGAAGTATTTAATATCCATTCTTTCATGTTGTACACGTAAAACGTTTGCAACATCACACCATTCTAGTGCTTTTTTAAGATTGGTTTCTACTTCTACACCTAAACTAGAAATGTATTTAGGAATTAATGTTGTTGGTCCACAAACTTTTACTTGTGCACCTTGTAATTGTAAAGCAAAGATGTTTGATAAAGCAACTCTAGAGTGCAAAACATCACCAACAATAACAATTTTTTTACCTTTTACGCTTCCTAATTTTTCTCTAATAGAATAAGAATCTAATAAAGCTTGGGTTGGGTGTTCATGAGTTCCATCACCAGCATTTATAATTTTTGCATCCACATGTCTAGATAAGAAAACACCAGCACCAACACTTGCGTGTCGCATAACAACAATATCAACTTTCATTGCTAAGATATTGTTTACGGTGTCTATTAAAGTTTCTCCTTTTTTAACAGAAGATTGACCCGCAGAAAAGTTAATTACATCTGCAGATAGTCTCTTTTCAGCCAATTCAAAACTTAATTTTGTTCTTGTGCTGTTTTCAAAAAATAAATTGGCAATAGTAATATCTCTAAGAGAAGGTACTTTTTTAATAGGTCTGTTAATTACCTCTTTAAAATGATCGGCAGTTCTAAAAATAAGATCAATATCAGTTTCCTTTAGATATTTTATTCCCAATAAATGTTCTACACTTAATTCTGACATAATTACTTAAATTCTATATAAACTGCGTCCTTTTTATGTGTGTCTTTCCAAGTTACTAAAACTTTTTCTTCGTTAATAGCATCTACTTGTCGACCTCTATAATCTGGCTGAATTGGTAAATGTCTACTAAAACGTCTGTCTATTAATACTAGTAACTCTATATTATCTGGTCTACCATAAGATTGCATTGCAGTTAATGCAGCTCTTACACTTCTTCCAGAATACAAAACATCATCAATAATAACTACTTTTTTACCTTCAATTAAAAAATCCATTTCAGTTGCAGCAGCTTCTAAAGGAGCGTCTCTTCTTCTAAAATCGTCTCTGTAAAAGGTAATATCTAAAAGTCCTAATTGTAAGTCTTTAACTTGGTAGGTTGTTTTTAATAATTCGGCTAATCTATTGGCCAAATAACTACCTCTTGGTTGTAAACCAATTAAAACTGTATTAGAAAAATCGTTATGATTTTCGATAAGCTCGCAAGCCAATCGATGTAGGATTATTTCAATATCTTTTGAGTTAAGTAAGGTTTTTTTGCTCATAAGAAAGCTATCAAATTAGCTTGATAGTTATTGAAAATCAAAATTACTGTAAATAAATGTATGTGCAAAATTTAAAAGTATTAAAAACGATGGTGTTTTAATGTTAATTAAATTGTTGAAAACAAATCAACCGAGATAAAATGCGGCATAAGACTTGTAGTACTTTTATTGTACTAATTCAAATACCATAGTTATGTCTCTATTAAAATTTGAATCCATGCTCAAAACCAACGCTGTTTATTTTTTTGATTTGGTAGAGTTTGAAGAAATTATCATCCATTATTTAGATGCTGGTAAACATGCTTTGGCTAAAAAAGCAGTAAAACTTGGGTTACAACAACATCCTGCTTCAGTAGATTTAAAACTACTGCAAGTAGAAATTTATGTTTTTGAAGATGAGTTAGATAAAGCAGAAATGTTGTTGAAAATAATTGAACGTTTAGAGCCAAATAATGATGAGGTTTTTATACAAAAAGCAACTATTAGTTCTAAAAAAGGAAACCATAAAGAAGCAATAGAGTTATTAAAAAAAGCATTAACTTTTACAGATGATAAAGTAGATGTTTGGTCTCTTTTAGGGATGGAATATTTGTATTTAGACAACTTTAAAAACGCTCGTTTAACTTTTCAAAAGTGTGTAAAAGTAGATTTTGAAGATTATTCTGCCTTGTATAATGTGGTGTATTGCTTTGATATGGAAAAACTACATGAAGAAGCAATTACATATTTAAATGCATATGTAGACATAAATCCATATTGTGAAGTTGCTTGGCATCAATTAGGTCGACAATATTATATTTTAGAGGATTATGAAAAAGCTTTAAATGCTTTTGATTATGCTGTTATTATTGATGAGTCTTTTATTGGTGGTTATTTAGAAAAAGCAAAAACATTAGAACAATTAGAGCGATATAAAGAAGCAATAGATAATTACTTAATTACACTAGAATTAGATGATGCCACAGCTTTTGTTTGTATTAGAGTAGGTGAGTGCTATCAAAGGTTAGGTAATTTTAATGAAGCCATTACTTATTACAAGAAAGCAGTTCATGAAGATCCTTTATTAGATAAAGGTTGGATGATGTTAACGAATATCTATTTTGATAATGAAAATTATCAAAAAGCAGCATATTATATTTCTAAAGCCTTAAAAATTGAGGAAGACAATGCTGTATATTGGAGACGTTATTCTGAAATTAATTTAAAACAAAACTTTTACGAAGAAGCTGTAACTGGTTTTAATAAATGTTTAAGTTTAAATGATGATGCATTAGAAATATACATTGGCTTAACAGATGTATTGTCTTTTTTAGGTGAGTTTAATGGAGCATTAAATACTTTGATGAAAGCACATAAAACGTATAAAGATTCTGCAGAAATTGAATACAGATTAGCAGGTTTGTTTTTTATTCTGAATAAAGAAAAATACGGATTTAACCATTTAGTCGTAGCTTTAAAAATAGATTACGATTACCATATTGTTTTAAAAGAGCTATATCCAATTGTGTATGAAAATGAAAAAGTTCAAAAACTTTTAATTGATTTTAAAAAAGCAACAGAGTAAATATTATTACTTATTAAAATAGAAAAAATCCTGAATTTCAAATTCAGGATTTTTTTATGAATGTTAATTTCTTAAAGATTCTTTATTTGTAAACCAAAGGCTGTTACTTTGTCCCAATTGGTATATTCAATTTCTGTATTTGTGTTTGTTGGTCCTTTGGTCATCCACATAATAAATTGAATCATAACTCTATCAAAGAATGGATATTTTTTATAGTTTAGTTTTCCAGCAAATACTTCAACAATCATAGGTTTCCAATCGATGTTTTTAAAAAACTTTATAACATACGGATTTAAAACTGGAGTACTTTTTTCGAGTTTTCTTGCTACTAGATTTACAGAAAAGAAAGCTGTTTTTATAGAGTCTAGTTGTTTCTTATTGGTATTTATAAACTCAATTATTTTTTTATTGTGAACTCCATATCTAATGCTTGCACCTATAATAAGTTTATCATAACTAGTTATATCTTCTTTAAAATCATCAATAGAAAAAAGTTCAACTTTTTGATTGTTTTGTATAAGTACCTCTTTAAGTCTATTACATATTTTTAAGGTATGTCCATCTACAGTAGCGTATAGTATTCCTGTTTTAATTTCCATTTTTTATCAAATAATAATTATTAAGAAATACTAACATTAAACAGATAACCAACATATGCGGTTAATCCCATTGCTATTGTTCCCCAAAAAGTAATTCTAATTACTGCTTTTCGAATACTAGATCCTCCTGCTTTTGCTGTTAAACTACCTAAAAGGATTAGAAATAAGGTTGTAGAACCATAAAGGTAGAATTCTAAATTTTTTAATGGGAGAAATAGTGCAACCAATAAAGGAAGTATGCCTCCAAGTGTAAATGCTACAGCAGAAGTAAAAGCTGCTTCTATTGGTTTTGCTTGACTAATATCATTGATGCCTAACTCATCTCTAATATGAGCAGCTAAAGCATCTTTTTCTGTTAATTCTTTAGCAACTGTTAAAGCAGTTTCTTTTTTTAAGCCTCTATCTTCATAAATTTTAGCCAATCGTAATAATTCAAGTTCAGGCATTTCTATGAGTTCTTGTTTTTCTCTCTCAATATCCGCTTGTTCTAAATCTGTTTGAGAGCTTACAGAAACATATTCTCCTGCAGCCATTGATAAAGCCCCAGCAACTAAACCAGCTACCGTTGCTAATATAATAGGTTCTCTAAAATTACTTGCTGCAGCAACACCAATTGCAATACTGGCAGTTGATAGAATACCATCATTTGCGCCAAGAACAGCTGCTCTTAGCCAATTGCTTCGATGTATGTAATGAATCTTAGAAGACTCATCTTCAGGTTCTAACATTTTTAAATACTTTTTATTATACCAAAGATAAGGTTTGATAGTTGGTTAAAAAGTGATACTTATCAATTTTTCTTGAAAAATTAATACCGTTTATTAGAAGTTAAAGGTTTAGAATCAAACTAATTAAAAAGAACTTTAAATATTTATGTAATAACGAAAAGCCTCAATTTGGTCATTTTATAAATGGGTTTTAAAAAATGAAAGCTAAATTATTTTCTTAGATAAAAGGGCATAAACTTTTAATCGATTTTAAAAATACGATGGAGTAGAAACATAATTTCTTTGATGATTATATACTAACTGGATTTTAAATTTAGTTTTTTGGGATAAAAATTAATTATTATTAATAAATGAATGAGTATTTATTCATAAATTTGTAGTCTAAATATATAAAGTATGGCTCGCAAGATTGATGAAGATAAAATAGCAAGAATTAAAGAGGCTACAATGCAAACCATTGTAGAAAAAGGTATTGAATCTACAACTATTGCTATGATTGCAAAAAATGCAAATGTAAGTGGTGGATATTTGTATAGAATCTATGCCGGTAAGCAAGATTTAATCAACGAATTGTATCATGATAAAGTAAATTCATTATACAAAGAACTAGAACTTTTACTAACATTAAATCAGACAAGTGTTAAGCCACTAATAAAGTCGTTTATAAAAAATAGAATTATTTATTTTTTAGAGCAACCCAATGCCTCAAAGTTTTTTTATCAATTATTGCACAATGAAAATTTCTTTGCTTCGGATGAAATCAAACTTAAAAGTGCTGAGCTTATAGAAAGGATTAAAGAAATTGGAGTTAAGTCTGGCGAAATTTCAAAAGAAACCACCATTTATCAATTGCATTATCACATTTTAGTGTACGCAGTAGATTATATCAACTTTACAAGAAAAAATATTTTTGGTGAACAAGAAGTAACTATAAATGATGTAGATAAATTAACTGAAAATATTTTAAATATTTTAAAATAAATGAAAATTAATATAAATTTTAAATCAATGAAATTGAATAGAAAAGATATAAAAATATTCTTGTTTTTATGTTTTATCACAACGTTTGTAAACGCACAAAGTATTACCTTAAAGCAAGCATACGATTTAATGTTAGCTAAAAACGGAGAGGTAAAAGCATCTAGCTTTGAGGTAAAAGAAATGGAAGAAGAGTCTAAAGCCACAAAAGGATTGCGTTTACCAACTATTAGTGTTTCTGGTACGTATATGCATTTAGATGAGGATATTGCAATAGACTTAAATGACCAAAGAAATATGGTTGGCGGTTTGTTAAGTATTTCTAATCCGGCAGAAGTTTTAGGAGATTGGGATATTACGTTACAAGAAAAAAATTTAGGTTTTGCAACTGCAAATATATCGATGCCAATCTATGCTGGGGGAAAAATAAATGCGGCTTATAAAGCTTCAGAAATAAAATTAGCATTATCAGAAACGAAGCATAAGATTAAGGAAGATGAATTAACAATTAATTTAATTAATTACTTTTTCAAATTAAATTTAGCCCAAGAAGCTTTACAGTTAAGGCAAGAAGTATATGATGTTATTTTGTTGCATAACAATCATGCAGATAAGTTTTTTGAAAACGGAATCATTCCAGAAGTAGAAACTTTAAATGCTAAAGTAGCTTTGTCTAATGCAAAAAGAGAATTGTTAGGTGCTAAAAAAGATATTGAATTAGCAACTACTGCAGTACAAAATTTAATTGGTGGAGATGCTGTTAGTGGTTTTACCAGCAGATTTAATGAACCAACAATTGTAAAGCCTTTACAAGAATTTACAACAGATATGTTAACTGAAAATCAACAGTTAAAAACCATTGAAAAAACTCAGGAATTAGCGCAAGTGGGAATAATTGTAGAGAAAAGTGATTATTTTCCTAAAGTAGGTGTTTCTGGAAAATACATTTTATGGAAAGATAATTTACCTCTTGTTGATACTAAATGGTTTGTTGGTGTTGGTGTTGAATGGGAACTTTTTAATGGTTTTCAAAGAGAACATAAAGTAAAAGCATCAAAATATAAAAGTGCTCAAGTAGCAGCATTTGATAAACAAGCCCGATTAAATTTAACGACGTATACAGAAAAATTGTACAATACAATGCAAAAGGAATTAGAACAATATGAAAGTTTAAATGCCGATGAAGTATTCGCTAAAAAATTAAAGTTTATGAGAACAAGATCTTTTGAAGAAGGCACAGGAACCTCATTAGAAGTTGTTGATGCAACTTTAAAGTTATCAGAAATTAAATTACACAAAATAAAAGCCTTATACGAGTACAATGTAGCTTACGGAGAGTTAATGGTACTTACAGGGAAAACAGCTTCTTTCTTAAATCAAAATTAATATAAAAATGAGGAATCCAAAATTTATAAAATCATTAATAGGTATTGTAATTATTGCAATTTTAGTACTTACTGGTGTGTGGTTTTTAACAAAGCCTAAGTCAATTATTTTACAAGGTAGAATAGAAACAAAAGAAATTTATTTATCAGCAAAAATTCCTACTCGTATTAACTCTTTTGAAGTAAAAGAAGGAGAAAGTGTAAAAAAAGGACAATTATTGGCAACACTTTTAAGCCCAGAAATTATGGCAAAAGAGCAACAAGCTTTAGCTTTGAGAGATGCTGCAAATGCACAAAAAAATAAAGCAACAAACGGAGCAAGAGTAGAAGAAATTAGAGGCGCAAAAAGTGTTTATGAAAAAGCAACTGCTGCTGCAAATGTGATGAAAAAAACCTATGTTAGAATGGCAAATCTTTTTAAAGACGGTGTGATTTCTGAACAAAAACGTGATGAAATATTTGCTAAAAAAGAAGTCGCTTTAAAAGATCAAGAAGCAGCATTAAGTGTTTATCAAATGGCAATGAAAGGTGCACGAAGTGAAGATTTAGAAGCAGCAACTGCTTTGGTAAAACAAGCTGATGGAGCTTTAATAGAATTAGAAGGTTATAAAAATGAACGAAATATTATAGCACCTATAGATGCAGAAGTTCTTAATTTTTTACCAGAAGAAGGCGAATTAATTGGAGCTGGTTATCCGGTAGTTCATTTGGTAGATTTAGCAAATAGTTATGCCATTTTAAATATTAAAGAAACAAGTCTTTTCAACTTTAAAAAGGAAAGTGTTTTTGAAGCTACGATTCCTGCTTTGAAAAATAAAAAGGTAAAATTTAAAGTTTATTATGTTGCTGCTTTGGGGAATTATGCTACTTGGAATGCAACAAAAGCCACAGGAAATTTTGATGTAAGAACTTTTGAAATTAAAGCTTCACCAGTTACAAAAGAAGTAGAATTAAGACCTGGAATGAGTATTTTAATTGATTATTCTCAATTTAATGAGTAAAATGAAACCATCTTTTCGAATAGCAAAAAGAGAGATTGCATTATTATTTAATAGTAAGTCATCTTTTATGCTTACAATTATACTGCCTTTTGTTTCTATTTTGTTTTTCAATTCGCTTTTAAGTGAAGGTGTTGCTCGAAATTTACCTGTTGCTGTGGTAGATTTAGATCATACAGCAACATCAAGAAATGTAATTGCTCAGTTAGATGCTGCTCCAGAAATTGAAATTGGTTTTTTTCCTTTAAATCAACAAAAAGGAGAAGAATTAATTCGTTTAGGAAAAGTATATGGTGTAATAACAATTCCTCAAAATTTTGAAGCCGATTTAAAAAGTGGTAAACAAGTAAAAATTATAAACCAGTATAATAGCAACTTGCTATTGGCTGGTGGGTTAGAATATAAAGCATTTAGAAAAGTTATTGGAACTATTTCGGCAGGAATACATATTGAAAAACAACGAAAAAAAGGAGTTTCATTGCAACAAGCAATCATTAATTATCAACCAATTGTAGCAGAAAACCATGTGTTATCAAATCCATATACAAATTATTCATATTATTTAAATACAGGGTTTTTAACGATGTTTTTTCAACTATTTGTAATGCTAACAACTATTTACTGTTTTGGTGCAGATTTAAAATACAGTAAGGGAAGTAAATTATTAGGTATTGCAAATGGAAGTTTATCAACAATTATTTTAGGAAAGGTTTTACCATATACAGTATGGTTTTTATTAGTAGGCATAATTACGCTTTTAAGTATGTACGTTTGGCAAGATTTTCCTTTTTTTGGAAGTAAGACAACTGTTTTGGTAGGTTTGCTTTTATTGATCTTAGCCAATCAATCGCTGGCTTTATTTTTTATTTCTATAAGTAATAGTTTTAGAGAAGCCTTAACAATTGGTTCTGGTTTTGGAGCTGTAAGTCTCTCTTTTTCGGGAATTACATTTCCAATTTTTGGAATGCCTTTAGTGTTACAATGGTTAAGTCAAATTTTTCCTTTTACTCATTTTTTTGAATTATTATTAGATCAATCTCAACGAGGTTTTCCAGTATTTTATTCCTTACGAGCAATTATTATTTTAGTTATTTTATGCATTATACCTTTTGCTCTATGTTGGGGTAAATTAAAAAGATTGTTTTTAAAAGGAAGTTTTAATCACAACATTTAAAAATGAAGAATTTATATAAATTATATTACAGAAACAAAGTCTCATTTCAAAATACCTTTAGTACAGAATGGAATTCAATTAAATCAGACAAAGCAGTTGTTAGTACTTTTTTATCTGTTACATTTATTATTTTAGTTGTTTATACTTATATCTATTCAAATCAAATAATTAAAGAAGTTCCTGTAGCGGTTGTAAACCAAGATGGAACCAAAATGAGTAGAGATTATATTGCTATGTTAGCCGCTACTGAGGGTACTAAAACAATAACAACATTTACTGATTTAGAAGAGGCTAAAGTAGCCTATTATTCAAGAAAAGTACAAGGAATTGTTATAGTACCAAAAAATTTTGAAAAAAATATTAGAAGTGGTAAACAAACAACAATTTCCACATTTGCAGATGCAGCTAATATGTTGTTTTATAAACGTGTTTTAGGTGATGTTACTACAATTAACGGATATTTTAGTGCAGGGATTTCAATAAAAAAAGAGATGGCAAAAGGTGTTTCTTTAGATGAAGCTCAAAAAAATTATTCTCCAATAAAAGCAATTTCTACAAGTTTGTTTAATACAAGTTCTGGGTATGCAACCTATTTAATTCCTATGTTAACGGCATTAATTATACAATTAGTATTATTAATGGGAATTGGTCTTTTAAGTGGATCGAGAAGAGAGATAATTTCTACACATACAAGTTTTCCAAGAATATTGCATAGAGGAGGTACAATTCCTATTTTATTGGCAAAAGCTTGTTTATATACTGTAATTTATCTGGTTATTATTCCGATTCAAGTTGGAATTGTATATTCAATTTTTGGAATTCCTGTTCGTTCTTCGTTATTTTCAATATACGTATTTATAATTCCGTATATATTTTCAGTGGTTTTTTTAGGAATATCAATCAGTTCATTTTTTAAGAGAAGAGAAGATTCTATTGTGTTTTTAGTTTTGCTTTCTATTCCTTCATTAATGTTAAGCGGGTTATCTTTTCCTGTAGAAGGGTTTTCTCCATTTTATAAATTTATTTCCTCAATAATTCCATCAACACCAGGAATTAATGGATTTGTTAAATTAACACAAATGGAGGCTTCATTTTTAGAAGTTTTAAATGAGTGGAATCATTTATGGATTTTAACGTTTGTATATTTTGTAATAGCAGCTATTTCGTTAAAAATAAGAGCAAGAAAAGAGTTGATATTAAAAAAAGCATAAAAAGAGACGATTCGTAAAATTTTTATGACAGTATTTATTTTAAAACATTGTAATTATCAGTAAATAAACTTAGAAGCAAACTAATAAAAAGGATATTTCATTTTTTATTCAAAATTCTATTATCTTCGTTTTTCTAAAAAAGGAACTTAGTATGAGTAGAAATATAAAAGACTATTTAGTTATTGGTTTAAAAGGAATGGCAATGGGTGCAGCAGATGTAGTGCCTGGCGTTTCTGGAGGTACAATTGCTTTTATTTCTGGTATTTATGAAGAATTATTAGGTTCTATTAGTAATGTGAATTTAGGTTTATTTAAAACTCTAAAAAAAGAGGGATTTAAAGCTGCTTGGACACAATTAAATGGAAACTTTTTAGCATCCTTATTTTTAGGGATTTTTGTAAGTATTGTCTCTTTAGCTAAAGCGATTAAATACTTATTAGAAAATGAACCCGTTTTATTATGGTCTTTCTTTTTTGGATTGGTTTTAGCAAGTATTATTTACATTGCCAAACAAATTACAAAATGGAATGTTCTATCATTTGTAGTGTTAATTTTAGGCGCTTTTTTAGCCTATTATATCACAACTTTAAATCCGTTAGTTTCAGAGAGTTCTTCGCCAATATTTATGTTTATAGCTGGTGCAATAGCAATATGTGCTATGATTTTACCAGGAATTTCAGGTTCTTTTATATTGGTGTTATTAGGTGCGTATAAACCTGTTTTAAATGCCTTAAATAATAAAGATTTTAAAACGATTTTAATTTTTATGGCAGGTGCGGTTATTGGACTATTAACCTTTTCTAGAGTATTAAAATGGTTGTTTAAACATTATAAAAATTACACTTTAGCAGCTTTAACAGGGTTTATAATTGGTTCTTTAAACAAAATTTGGCCTTGGAAAGAAACTTTAACATGGCGTACAAACTCTCATGGAGTAGAAGTACCATTTAATCAACAAAGTGTAACTCCTTTTTCTTTTGATGGAGATGCACAACTTACAATGGCAATTGTACTAGCTGTTATTGGTTTTGCAATCATTTTAGGAATGGAAAGATTAGCAGTTCAGAAAAAATAGATGATACAAGAAAGAACTTATTCACAGCGATTAATCCTTTTTTTAAAAGGCTTAGCAATGGGAGCTGCAAATAAAGTTCCTGGTGTTTCTGGCGGAACAGTTTCTTTTGTTTTTGGTTTTTATGAAGAAATGATTTATTCGTTTAGAAAGATAAATTTAAAAGCATTTAAATTATTTTTTAATGGACGATTTGTAAGCTTTTACCGATATGTAAACGGACAATTTCTACTCTTAATTATGGGTGGAAGCATCTTTAGTTATTTTAGTATTTCTTTAGTTTTAGATTATTTCTTAGTAAACTATGAGCTCTATGTTTGGAGTTGGTTTTTTGGGATGATTATTGGCTCAATTTATTATATTGGAAAGGATTTTGGAGATTGGAATCTTAAAAACATCGTTTCATTAATTATTGGAGTATCAATTGGTTTAGGAATCAGTTTTTTAACGCCTGCAACAGAAAACGACAATCTTTGGTTTGTTTTCTTATGCGGAATTATAGGAGTTTCTGGTATGACACTTCCAGGACTTTCGGGTTCTTTTATACTAATTCTTTTAGGAAATTACGTGTTGTTGCTCGTAGATTCTGTAAACGTATTGTTTAATGTAATTACGAGTCTTTTATCTGGAGATTTTAAAGTGCTATCAGATCCAATCAAAGTAAGATATTTAAAAATAATAGCTGTTTTTACTGCAGGCTCTGCTTTTGGATTGGTTTCTATAAGTCATGTTTTAGGATATGTTTTAAAACGATGGCATCAAATTGTAAATGCAATTATTATTGGTTTTATTACAGGTTCTTTGGGAATAGTTTGGCCTTGGAAAAAAGCAATTCATTTACAAGAAAAAGGAAATTATTTAATTGATAAAAAAGGAAATAAAATAGTTGAAAATTACGAACGATTTGTTCCTGATTTTTCGAGTTCAGAAACCTTATTAGCTATATTTTATATAGTATTAGGTATTTTGTTAATTTTAGCGATAGATTTTTATGGGAGAAAGAAAAAATAAAGTTTTTGGTTTATTAGGGAAAGATATTGAATATTCTTTTTCACGTGGATATTTTACAGAAAAGTTTAAGAAATTAGGGTTTGACAAATATAAATATGTCAATTTCGATCTTCAGAAAATTGAAGAATTTCCTTCTGTAATAGAAGAAGGAGGAAAAACTTTAGGAGGTATAAATGTTACCATTCCATATAAGGAAGAAGTAATGCAGTATTTAGATAAGTTAGATAAAACTGCCAAAAAAATTGGAGCTGTAAATACCATCAAATTTACAAAAAGAGGAAATTTAAAAGGCTATAATTCTGATGTTGTTGGTTTTGAGAAATCAATATTTCCTTTAATAAAAGAAAATCATAAACGTGCTTTAATTTTAGGAACTGGTGGTGCTTCTAAAGCAATTGCCTATGCACTTAAAAAGAACGGTATTAAATTTAAATTTGTTTCTAGAAACCCGCAGAAGAAAAAAGAAATTTCTTATCAAGATTTAACAGAAAAGGTAATGAGTAAATATCAAATTATTATAAACTCTACACCAGTTGGTACTTCACCTAACACAGATAAATGTCCTGATATTCCTTATCAATTTATAACAGAAAACCATTTATTATATGATTTAATTTACAATCCAGAAGTAACTACTTTTTTATCAAAAGGAAGAGAACAAGGAGCTGTTATTAAAAACGGATATGAAATGTTACAATTGCAAGCAGAAGAATCTTGGAGAATTTGGAACAACAATTAGATGTATTTTTTAATAGATAGATAGTTTGCAGATTTAGGAAGTTGTCAGTATCTTTATAGACATATAATAGTATTATTATTTTAGACCTTAAACATTGTAGATATGTTAGAAAATAACGAAGAGAACGTTGATAAGACGGAGAGTAAAGTAGAAGAAGTTGTGAATGAAACTTCAAATGTGGAAACTGAAAAAGTAGCAGACACAGTTGAGGTTGTTGAAGAAGAAACTACCGTAAAAACAGATGATACAGTTGATGCTGTTGAAGAAATAGAGAAATCTATTGCTGTTGATGCTGAAAAAGAAGCTCATAAAGAAGATGAATCTGCAGTGGTAGATTACTCAAAATTATCTTTAGAAGACCTAGTTGCAGAACTTAGTAGAACAATTTCAAACAATCCTATTCAAAAAATTAAGAATCAAGTTGAAAGTATTAAAAGTGCTTTTAACCAACAATTTGGAGCTTTATTGGCAGAAAAGAAAGCAGCTTTTTTAGAAGCTGGAGGGAATTCTATTGATTTTCAATTTTCAAGCCCTATAAAATCTGAATATAATAATCTTTTATCAGATTATAAAAAACAACGTGATGCTCACTACAATGATTTAGATAAGCAATTATCTAATAATTTAGAGAAAAAGCTTTCTGTTATAGA
Organism: Polaribacter sp. SA4-12; assembly: GCF_002163675.1. Taxonomy (NCBI): domain Bacteria; kingdom Pseudomonadati; phylum Bacteroidota; class Flavobacteriia; order Flavobacteriales; family Flavobacteriaceae; genus Polaribacter; species Polaribacter sp. SA4-12. The sequence goes on from NZ_CP019334.1 coordinate 159,021, forward strand.
ACAATTAAAAGATTTAATTGAAAATGCTGATACAGCAACAATGTACAAAAGTTTTAGAGCGTTACAAGATACGTGGAGAGCTATTGGACCAGTTTCTAAAAATCATTATAATGATACTTGGAAAACTTTTCATCATCATGTAGAGCGTTTTTACGATTTATTACATTTAAGTAATGATTTTAGAGATTTAGATTTTAAACATAATTTAGAAGAAAAATTAAAAATCATCGATAAAGTAAATGCTTTAGTAGAAGAGGCAGATATAAATGTTGCTTTTAAAGAGTTACAAGATTTACACAAAATTTGGAAAGAAGACATCGGACCAGTTTCTCAAGAAATGAGAGAAGATGTTTGGCAGAAATTTAGTGCAGCAACTAAAAAAATTCATGACAGAAGACATGATCACTTTAGAGAAATGCGTTCTAAATACCAAGAAATTATAGATAAGAAGTTAGCGATTGTAGATAAATTAAACGCTTATGATACTTCTAATAACAAATCTCATAACGATTGGCAAAAAAGTATAAAGGAAGTAGAAGTATTAAGACAAGAATATTTTAATTCAGGTAAACTTCCATATTCTAAAAGTGAAGAGGTTTGGCAAAAGTTTAAAGGTGCTACAAAGAAATTTAATAGCGCTAAGAATGTTTTTTATAAACATGAAAAAAATGATCAGCAAGACAACTTAAAAAAGAAAATGGAGCTTATTGAGCTTGCAGAATCTTTAAAGGAAAGTGATGATTGGGAATCTTCAACGAATACCTTGAAGAAAATACAATCTGATTGGAAAAAAATAGGTCATGTTCCTCGTAAATTCTCTGATGATATTTGGAAACGTTTTAAAGCTGCTTGTAATCACTATTTTGATAGATATCACGATCAGAAAAACTCTTTAAATAAAGATCAGCAAGTTGTTGTAGATGCAAAAAAAGCGTTTTTAGAAACTGTAAAAGAATTAAAAGAACCAACTAAAGATGAAATTTTAGAGGTTATAAATAACTGGAGAGATTTAGGTGCATTGCCAAGAAATGCAAGACACATTGATGGTAAATTTAATAAATTAATAGATAGAGCTCTTGGAGGTTTAGATTTAGGTAAGAATGAAGTTTCTATGTTGAAATTTACACATGTTATTGATAGTCTTGCTGCAGATGATGATGTTAGAAAATTAGATTCTGAACAAATGTTTGTTAGAAAGAAAATTGATGAGGTTGTTAAAGAAATTCAGCAATTAGAAAACAATTTAGGATTCTTTTCTAATGCAAAAGATGACAATCCATTAGTATTGAATGTTAAAAATAGAGTGAATGAGTTTAAAGAAGATTTAGCTCTTTGGAAAACGAAGTTAACCTACATTAAGAAACTTGATTACTAAATAGAATACAATATATAATATTGAAAACTCGAAGCTTTTAGCTTCGAGTTTTTTTGTAGCCATTAACTAAGATATGTTTTCTTATGAAGGCAGTAATTTAATATAAAGTTTCTTCGGTTTTAATTGTTTAGAAATAAGGATAAAATTTTTAAATAGAGATATTCTATAAAACAAAAAACTCGAAGCAAAGCTTCGAGTTTTTTATAAATTTATGTAAAAGATAAAAGACTATGAAAAGAATTTTTCCATTTTCACTTTTTCTTCTTCAGCTAAAGCAGCATCCACTAAAATACGACCACTGTGCTCGTCAATAGTAATTTTCTTTCTGTTAGCTATTTCTAATTGCACCTGTGGTGGAATTGTAAAGTAAGAACCTCCTGAAGCTCCACGCTCGATAGCAACAACTGCTAAACCGTTTTTTACTTTAGTTCTAATTCTTGTATAAGCTGCAAATAAGTGTGCATCTAAAGTTTTAGAAAACTCATCAGATTTTTTTCCTAATAATTCTTCTTCTTTTTCAGTTTCTTTTAAGATAGCATCTAATTCAGCTTTTTTATGACCTAAGTGCTTTTCTTGTTTTGCTAACTTTTCGTTAGTAGAATCAATTACTATTTTTTTCTGAGCAATTTTTGCTTTGAATTCAATAATTCTCTTTTCAGCTAATTGAATTTCTAAATCTTGATATTCAATTTCTTTAGATAAAGAATCAAATTCTCTGTTATTTCTAACTTTCTTTTGTTGCTCGTCGTACTTTTTCATTAACTCGTTAGACTCTTCAATAGCTAATTTTTTGTTGCTAATGTCAGTTTCTAAGTTTGCTGCGTCTTGATTTAAGTTCGCTATACGCGTATTTAATCCGGCAACTTCATCTTCTAAATCTTCAACTTCTAAAGGTAATTCACCTCTAACGTTTCTAATTTCATCAATTCTTGAGTCGATTAATTGTAAATCGTATAAAGCTCTTAATTTTTCTTCAACCGAAATTTCTTTCTTCTTTGCCATGATTATATATAATATATAGGATTTGTACTTTTTTCTGATAAAATGACTGCAAAATTACTGAATTTTTTTGTAAGATAGGCTACCAAAAGGTTTTTTGTAAACTGTTCGCTCTCATAATGGCCAATATCTGCCAAAAGAATCATATTTTCAGCTTTAAAAAACTCATGGTATTTAAAATCTGCACTTACATAAGCATCTACTTTTGCCCTTTTTGCGTTAGAAATTGCAAAACTTCCAGATCCGCCTAAAACGGCTACTGTTTTTATTTTTTTATTAAGAAGATTAGAATGACGCACACAATCTGTTTGCATTGTTTTCTTTAGGTAAGTTAGAAATTCAGTTTCTTCCATTGCTGTAGGTAACTCACCAATCATTCCCATACCAATATCTTGATGGATATTTTCTGTCGTAATTAATTCGTAAGCAACTTCTTCATAAGGATGATTATCTTGTAATGCCTTTAAAATAGCAGTTTCGTTTTTACTTTCAAAAACAACACTAATCTGAGTTTCTTTTTCTGTGTGTAGTTCTCCTTTTTCTCCTAAAGTCGGATTAGAATTCTCATTTCCTCTAAAAGTTCCTTCTCCAATCGTATTAAAAGAACATTTATCGTAATTACCAATACTTCCAGCGCCAGCTGTAAAAAGTGAATTTCTTAAAGCTTCTGCATTATCCGAAGGAACAAAAGTGGTTAGTTTTTTTATGATTCCTTTTTTAGGAATTAAAATCATCGTGTTTTCTAAGCCTAAAACTTCGCACATTTTTGCAGAAACGCCATTTTTAGAATTATCTAAAGCGGTATGCGTTGCATAAATAGCAATGTCATTTTTTATCGCTTTTAAAACAACACGTTCTACGTAAGAATTTCCGTTCAGTTTTTTTAATCCCCCAAAAATAATAGGATGAAAGCTAATAATTAAATTGCATTTTTTTGCAATAGCTTCATCTACAGTTTCTTCAAGTGTATCTAAAGTAACTAAAACTCCAGAAACGTCCGTGTTATAATTACCAACTAATAAACCAACATTATCAAAATCTTCAGCATAATTTAATGGTGCTAATTCTTCTAAATAATTTGTGATGTCTTTTATTATCATAAATCAAAATTGTATCGAAAACCAAAGTTAACATTTTCCATTCATCAATCCATAAAAATGACTTATTTTCGTATTAATGAAATTTCTACGCTTTTTATTATTTCCATTTGCAATCATTTATGATGTTGTAACTACAATTCGTAATTTCTTTTTTGAAGTAGGAATTTTTAAACAAACAAGCTTTAAAATACCCGTAATTGTTGTTGGTAATTTAAGTGTTGGCGGAACCGGAAAGACTCCGCAAATAGAATATTTAATCCGTTTGTTAAAAGACGGTTTTAAGACAGCCGTTTTAAGTAGAGGATACAAACGTAAAACGGAAGGTTTTGTGCTGTTAAACGATACGTATTCTGCAGAAGATGTTGGAGATGAACCTTTACAGTACTTTAAAAAGTTTAATAACATTGATGTTGTTGTTGATGCTAATAGAGTTGCAGGAATTACTAAATTGATTACAGATAAATCTCCCGAAGTTATTTTATTAGATGATGCTTTTCAACACCGAAAAGTAAAAGGAAGTTTTTATGTTTTATTGACAAAATATGATGATTTATTTACCGACGATTTCTTATTACCAACAGGAAATTTAAGAGAAAGTAGGAGCGGAGCAAAAAGAGCAGATGTTATACTCATAACTAAATGTCCGACGAACTTAACAGAAGCTTCAAAAAATAAAATTACAGAGAAGTTGAAGAAATACAATACAAATGTGTTTTTCACCACAATTTCTTATGATGAATCAACATCAGGGAATAAAAGTGTTTTAGTTGATGATTTAAAAAACTATGAAGTTTTATTAATTACAGGAATTGCAAACCCAAATCCACTTTTGTCTTTTTTAAGTGAAAAAAATGTGAGTTTTAAACATTTAAAGTTTCCTGATCATCACAATTTTACAGACAAAGAAATCTCAACAATCAAAAAAGAATATGCTGATTTAAAGTCTTCTAAGAAACTAATTTTAACTACAGAAAAAGATTATGTTCGATTAGAAACTAGTATTGAAGAACTCTCTTTTTTAGGAATACAAACTTCCTTTTTAGCAGAACAAGAAGCATTCAATTCAATTATTAAAAATCATATAAAGTTAAACCAGCGTTGTTAGGACGCTGGTTTTTTTTATTTGATTTTTGTTAGAAGTATCTTTTTAGGTTTACTTCATTTATATGACACGATTTTGTTTGAAAGGTCACAACTTATTTCGATTGAAAATCCTTAAGTTGAATTTATTATTTCCTTAAAAATGTGAAACTATTAAGACTCGCAGAAGTAAACGAAGTAATTAATATTGGAGAGTTTGTTTTTTAATTAAAACAAAAAACCCGCTTAAAAGCGGATTTTTTTATTTTTTACATTTCCATCGAATGAAATACATTTTGTACATCATCGTCTTCTTCTAATTTTTCTAAAAGCTTTTCTACATCTGCTTGTTGTTCTTCGCTTAATTTTGTTGTAGTTGTTGGAATTCTTTCAAAACCTGAAGATAAAATTTCTGTGTTATTTTCTTCAAAATACGTTTGTATTGCTCCAAATTGTTCAAAAGGTGCGTAAATAATAATTCCTTCTTCGTCATCAAAAACTTCTTCAACTTCAAAATCGATTAGTTCTAATTCTAATTCTTCTAAGTCTATAGTAATATCTTCTTTTTTAATTGTGAAAGTACAAACATGATCAAACATAAAAATAACTGAACCAGAAGTACCTAAGTTTCCATCGCACTTATTAAAAGCAGATCTAACATTGGCTACTGTTCTGTTATTATTATCAGTTGCAGTTTCTAAAACAAGTGCTATTCCATGAGGCGCATAACCTTCAAAAAGTGCTTCTTTATAGTTTGCAGTGTCTTTATCTGTTGCCTTCTTTATTGCTCTTTCTACATTTTCTTTAGGCATGTTTGCAGCTTTTGCATTCTGCATAACTGCTCTTAACCTAGAATTTGAATCAGGATTTGGACCACCATCTTTAATAGCCATTACAATGTCTTTACCAATTCTGGTAAAAGTTTTTGCCATTGCTGACCATCGTTTCATTTTACGTCCTTTTCTAAGTTCAAATGCTCTACCCATTTCTAATAATTGTTTTAATTAAAATCCATACAAATGTAAAGGTTTGAATGTTTTATAACAATTTTTTGAATAAGGATTATTCGAAATTTGAGTCGATTTATGCTTAAGAAATTGTTTTTTAAGGATAGTTTCTCTTTTTTTTTAATTTTAATGTAGATAAAAGAGTTTGTTGGACAAAAAAAAAGTCCTTAAAATTAAAATTTAAAGGACTTTTATTCTATAAGTTTAAAATCTATTTTAAAAGAGTGTAAGATTGTTTTGCAATTTCAATTTCTTCGTTTGTAGGAATAATTAAAATTTTAACTTTCGCATTCTCTTTTTGAATTTCTCTTATTTCTTTAGAACGAATAGCGTTAATTTCTTTATCTAATTCAATTCCTAAAACGTCTAAATTTTCACAAGACATTTGTCTCATTAAACTAGAGTTTTCTCCGATTCCTGCAGTAAAAACAATAGCATCTAAACCATTTAATGCTGTTGTATAAGCACCAATATATTTTTTAATTCTATAAGCAGCTAAGTTTAATGCATTTTGACATTTTACATCTCCATTATTTGCTTTTTCTTCAATTTCTCTTAAATCAGAAAAACCAGTTAAACCCATCATTCCAGATTCTTTCTGTAATAAATTGTTTACTTCATCAATAGTTTTGTTGAGTTTCTTCATCAAAAAGAAAATAACAGATTGATCGATATCTCCAGAACGAGTTCCCATAACCAAACCATTCATTGGGCCGAAACCTAAAGAGTTTTCGATACTTTTCCCGTCTTTTATTGCAGACATACTACAACCATTACCTAAGTGAATTGTAATAATGTTTTTAGATTTTTCTCCTAAATATTCAATCGCCTTTTCTGAAACATATTTATGACTTGTTCCGTGAAAACCATAAGCTCTAATTTGATGCTCCTCTAAATATGAGTTAGGAATTGCATATTGATATGCTTCTTTAGGCATTGTTTGATGAAAAGCTGTATCAAAAATAGCAATCTGTTTTGCTGATGTAAAAATTGTTTCAGCAATTTCTATTCCTGTTAAATTTGCAGGATTATGTAAAGGTGCTAAATCAAATAACTCACGAATACTATCTTTAACTTCTTCAGTAACTACAACTGTGCTGCTAAATTTGCTTCCTCCATGAACAACTCTATGCCCAACAGCTTGAATTTCATCAACAGAATTTATAACACCGATATTTGCATCCATTAACGTTTTTGCTACTTTTTTTAAACCAATTTCGTGATTTAAAATAGGTAAAACTTCAGAGTGCTTTTCGTTATCTTTTTCATGTGTAAAGATGGCATCATCCATTCCAATTCTTTCTAAAAGACCAACACATTTTACTGTTTGTGATGGCATTTCTATCAATTGATATTTTAAAGATGAAGAACCTGCATTTAATACTAAAATATTCATATTATCCTTGATGTGCTTGTATTGCTGTTAATAAAACTGTATTAAAAATATCTTCTACTGTACAGCCTCTACTTAAATCGTTTACTGGTTTATTTAAACCTTGTAACATCGGGCCAATTGCTAAAGCGCCTGTTTCTCTTTGAATTGCTTTATACGTATTATTTCCTGTATTTAAATCAGGGAAAATTAATACAGATGCTTGACCAGCAACTTCAGAATCTGGCATTTTTGTTTTTGCAACAGACATGTCTACTGCAGCATCGTATTGAATTGGACCTTCAATTTTTAATTCAGGTTTTAAGTCTTTTACAATTTCTGTTGCTTTTCTTACTTTTTCTACTTCTTCTCCTTTTCCAGAACTTCCAGAAGAATAAGAAAGCATTGCTACTTTTGCTTCAATTCCAAAAGCTTCTGCAGATAATGCTGAAGAAATTGCAATTTCTGCTAATTGCTCTGCGTTCGGGTTTGGGTTTACAGCACAATCTCCCATTACAGAAACTCTGTCTGATAAACACATAAAGAATACAGATGATACTACAGAAACTCCAGGTTTTGTTTTAATTAATTGTAATGCTGGTTTTATAGTGTGCATTGTTGTGTGCACTGCTCCAGAAACCATTCCGTCTGCTAAACCATTCATAATCATTAAAGTTCCGTAATAAGAAACATCTGCTACTAAATCCTGCGCAGCAGTTTCTGTCATTCCTTTATGCTTACGAGCTTCAAATAATGTATTTGCGAAAGCATCATTATGAATAGAATTTTCTGGGTTTAAAATGTTTATTTTATCTAAATCGATTTGTAAACCAATTTGATCACATTTTAATTGAATTGTATTTCTATCACCTAATAAAGTTAAATCAACAATATCTAATAATTGTAAACGAGCAGCAGCTTTAATAATTCTTTCATCATCACCTTCTGGTAGAACAATGTGTTTTTTATGAGCTCTTGCTTTTTGTAATAAATTATATTGAAACATGCTTGGTGTTAACTTATCTGACTGATAAGAAGTTAAAGTATTTGTTAACCCCTCTGCATTTACATGTTTATCAAAAGTATCTAAAGATAATAATATTTTTTTGTTGTGTGTAGAGTAAATTTTAGACTTTACAGCTCCAATTTTATTCGTGATTCCAAAAGTTCCACCATCAACAGAAATAATAGGAACTGTAGATTGTACACCTTCTATTAACTTAACAATAGATTCTTCTGGTGTTAATGAACCTGTTAAAATAATTCCAGAAATTTTAGGATAATTACTAGAAGCATTTGCTTGTAAAGCACCTAAAATAATATCTGCTCTATCTCCAGGAGTAATTACTAAAGCGTTCTCTCTGATTCTTGTTAAATAGTTGCGCAGTTGCATTGCACCTGTACTGTAACTTCCAATAGCATTGTCTAAAAACTGTTCGCCAAATAAAACACGACCACTTAAAGCCTGTACAACTTCTTTAACAGTTGGGTATGCTAAGAAATCTACTTTAGGAATAATATCTATTTGAAGGTTTTTCGGAAAACTTTTTTGTAATTCCTTTTGAATATAGTCTATCTCATCAATTTCAATCTTGTTGGCAACAATACCAATAACATCAACCTCTTTTTTAATAAAAGACTTGTATGTAAGTTGCATTGTGTTGATAAAATCTTTCTTTTTCTTACCATTTCCAGAACCAACAATTAATGCAGGAATTCCAAGATTCTTCGCAATCATTAGATTTACATCTAATTCTGTAAAACCTCCTTCACCAGAAAAATCTGTTCCTTCTACAAGAACATAATCGTACTTTGCTTCTAGTTTTTTGTATTTTTTGATAACATTATGAATAACAGTTTCTGCTTTTCCTTCACTTAGCAATTCTACAACTTCATTTTGCTTGTAGGCATAACAGTCATCATAATCGATATCTAAATTGAAAAAATTAATTGCAGTATTTGTATGATCATCATATTTACTGTCTTTAACTTCATTAATAATAGGTCTAAAATACCCTACTTTAGAAGATTTGGTTAACATCATTCTTAAAAGACCTAATGATACCAAAGATTTACCACTATCAGACTCAATTGCGGCAATATATATAGCTTTACTCATTTTTTATAAATAATTATTTGGCAAAAATATATCATAAATCGACTACTAATTATGATAATAATCATTATTTTTTGAATAAAAAGTATCTTTTTTGATAAAAGCATTGTTATTCTATAAAATAAAAGAGTATCATATTGCGAGGATTATTTTTTATTTACAGTTATAATTATAGAAATTTACAATTTTAACAATATCTCTTTTTTTATATTCTTTTTGATCTATTTTGTCTAATAAATCTTGGCAATCGCCAAAAAATAGAGGGACAATTTTTTTAAAAGTTTTTTTTGATGGACCAAAGAGGTTAAAAAGTTGTGTAATTTGATCTTCATCATTTTTAGCAATATAATACACTTCTGTAGAAGTTGAAAAACTCATATTTACTCCAACTCCACCAGCATTCATAACTCCCATAGGAGCGCCGTTGTTTGTTTTAATTGAGTAATATAAACTTACTTTTCCTCTTTGTTTTACTTTAAAAAATTGAATTTCAGATTTTCCTTTTATAATTTTAAAGTCGTACTCAATATCATTTAAAATAAATTTATCAACCTTCATAAAACCTAATTCTATTGGCTTATCTTTTTTATTTACTTTAAATTTTATTTTGGCATTACTCATAAAAAGATGTTTTCCAAACCCTTCTTTTATTGTGCCATCTTTAAAGTAAATTTTTGCTTTACTATAACCAATTTGTGCACTTAAGTTAATTGAATATAGGAATATTGTAAGCAATAATATTTTTTTCATATTTCTTTTTTAAACTTGTAAAACTCCCATATTAAATTGTTTTTCAATAGGAGCGTGGTTTGCAGCTTCAATTCCCATAGAAATCCATGTTCTTGTGTCTAAAGGATTTATTACAGCATCTGTCCATATTCTTGCTGCTGCATAATAGGGTGATATTTGATTATCGTAACGAGATTTAATTTTATCAAATAATTCAGCTTCTTTTTCAGGAGTTATTTCTTCTCCACGTTTTTTTAGTGAAGCAGTTTCTATTTGTAGTAAAACTTTAGCCGCAGAATTTCCACTCATTACAGCTAATTCAGCACTTGGCCACGCAACAATTAATCTTGGGTCATAAGCTTTACCACACATTGCGTAATTACCTGCTCCGTAAGAATTTCCAATAATAATTGTAAATTTTGGTACAACAGAATTACTAACTGCGTTTACCATTTTAGCACCATCTTTTATAATTCCTCCATGTTCCGATTTTGAGCCTACCATAAAACCTGTAACGTCTTGTAAGAAAACTAAAGGAATTTTTTTCTGATTACAATTGGCGATAAAACGAGTAGATTTATCAGCAGAATCGTTATAAATAACACCACCAAATTGCATTTCTCCTTTTTGAGTTTTTACCAATTTTCTTTGATTGGCAATAATACCTACTGCCCAACCATCTATTCTAGCATAACCAGTTAAAATGGTTTTTCCATAACCTTCTTTGTATTGTTCAAACTCAGAATTATCAACCAAACGTTTGATAATTTCTAACATATCATATTGCGCATTTCTTTCCTTTGGAAGGATTCCGAAAATATCATCTTCATTTTCTGTTGGAGGAAAAGCTTCTGTTTTACTAAAACCAGCTTTGTCGTAATCACCAATTTTATCAACAATAAATTTAATTTTATCTAGAGCGTCTTTATCGTCTTTAGCTTTGTAGTCTGTAACACCAGAAATTTCACAATGTGTAGTTGCTCCACCTAAAGTTTCATTATCAATAGATTCTCCAATTGCTGCTTTTACTAAATAGCTTCCGGCAAGAAAGATACTTGCAGTTTTGTCAACAATTATAGCTTCATCGCTCATAATTGGTAAATATGCGCCACCTGCAACACAGCTTCCCATGACAGCAGAAATTTGTGTAATTCCCATGCTACTCATTATGGCGTTGTTTCTGAAAATTCGCCCAAAATGTTCTTTATCTGGAAAAATTTCATCCTGCATTGGCAGAAAAACACCAGCAGAATCAACTAAATAGATAATAGGAATTTTATTTTCTATGGATATTTCTTGAGCTCTTAAATTCTTTTTTCCTGTAATAGGAAACCAAGCTCCAGCTTTTACAGTAGCATCATTTGCAACAACAATACATTGTTTTTCTTTGATGTATCCCATTTTTACAACAACTCCACCAGAAGGGCAGCCTCCATGTTCAGCATACATATCATTACCTGCAAAAGCACCAATTTCTATGGATTTAGAATTTTTATCTAATAGATAATCAACTCTTTCTCTTGCTGTCATTTTACATTTAGAGTGATGTTTGTCAATTCTTTTTTGACCACCGCCTAATTTTACTTTGGCAAATCTTTTTCGTAAATCTGAAACTAGTAATTTGTTATAATCTTCGTTTTTATTGAAGTTGATATCCATGGAAATTTGTTTCTTAGTTTGTGCTAAATTAAGAAATATTCTTTTGAATAAAATTATAAAAAAAACCTGAGATAATTAATGCTATAATTATCTCAGGCTAAGCTTTTAATAAATATGTTTTATCTTCTTAATAATGAGAAATGACCGTTTTTTGTTCTAATATTTCCATTTATATCTACTAAAACTGCATTGTACCAATAATCATTAGAAGGTAAGGGTTTTCCATTTAAGAAGCCATTCCAACCGTTTTCTGTTTTTTGATCCATTACTTTTAATAGATTTCCAAATCTATCAAATATCTCTAAACTAACTTGTTTGTAAAAGGTGTTGTCTGTTCCTAAAACTTTCCAAGTATCAAATTTTCCATCTGCATTAGGTGTAAAGTGTCTTTGAAAATAGATGAAGGAAATTTCTTTAGATATTGTTTCTCCACAATCATTAATATCTCTAATGTAAATTTTATTTAAACCAGTAGGAACGTTTGTAAAAGTGTAGGATAAATTATTTATACCTGTTTTAAAATCAGTAATATTATTGCTATTCAGTGCATATTCATAATTTCCTTTTCCAGAAACATTAATTGTTATGGTATTTTCTTCTAACATATCTTGATCATCTACAAAATCAAATGATTCGATTACAGCAATATTAGATTCAACAACAGTAAATGTGTTGTAGCCGACACAAATAAAATTATCTAAATTATTTGTTGGGTCGTTTGTGTATTCTCTTAGAGTTTCTACTTTATATTCTCCTTTAATATTTGCTTTTAAAATAGAACTTGTTTCACCAATAATTAATTGATTGTTTAAATACCATTTATAAGTATCTGTATTTATACCCGTATCTGCATTTAAATCTATTGTTTTAAGTTGAGGAGTATCAATAGGATTGTTGATACATAAGATTTCTGGATTTAAATTTCCTTGTGGAACTGGTATTTTTTGAACTTGAATTTTAAATTGACCAATACTTTCGCAAGAATTAGAGGCTTTTAGTGTTATTCTTATAAAAATATCTTCTTCATCTGTAAAGAAATCATCATCAAAAGGCGCTGTAATTTCATTGTTTTGCAAACCAGCATCTTCACTTGTTCTGTAATAACTAAAGTTATGAGTTGTTAATTTTAATGCTCCTCCAGATTTAGAAATTATTTCTTGAGTCTTAATATCAAAATCATAAAAAGAAGTATTAGATCCAATACTATTTCTGCTGTCTGGTATGTTCGCGTTACTATCTAATTCACAGGCATAAACATCTGGGTAAGATGAAATCCCTGAAGGATTTACTTTTAATTCGATTTCTTTTATTTGATAACAACTAGTGATGGGGTTTGTTACTTTTACAATTAGTTTGTGATCTCCATTTGTAGCATTTGTAGCAGTTGAATTTCTATAATTGTTTTTTATTAAAGGTGAAGTAAAAGAGGTGTCTGTAGTTTCAAAAAAATCAATGACTACGTCATCTGTTCCTGTGTAAATTTCGGATTCTTTTGTTGTTAAGTTAAAGTTAGTTACAAAATCATTTGGATTATCATCAAAATCACATTGTTCATAAACAAGTACTGCATTTATTTCAGGAACAGGGTTAACAACTAAATTAAAGGTTTTTGAGGTGTTTCTGCAGCCTGTATTATTAATAACTCGCACAAATATCTTCTCATTATCTTTTATTGTGTTTGTGTAGAATAGTGCTTTGTCTATTGCGGCAGAATTGTTTTCTGCATCTGATAAACTTTTATGATAAGAAACAGTATATAAGCTTGAATCTAATGTTTCTAAAATTTCTGAATCTTTAGATTCTAATAAAAATGAGGAAGAATAACCATCTGTATTGCTAGAGCTAATAGTGTTATCATCACATGATAAATAGTCTTCTGGAGTATTTATGTTAAAAGTGGTTTTAACGTTTAGTGTAAAATTATTTGTGGTAAAACATCCATTGTTTGTATTTGTTAATCTAGTAAATATTACTTGTGGGTTAGTTATGTTTCTATAAGTTGTGGTACTTAAAATAGGGTTTGTATTTGTTTGAGCATCATTAGCGCTTAAGTGATAACTAATATTAACATTTGTCTGACTTCCTATTAATGTATCTTGATTTGTTATAAGGTCGAAAATTGAAGTTTCTTCAGTATCTGCAAGATTATCATCACACTCTTCTAAATTATAAGTGGTTCCTGTTACAGGAGGATTTGCAACTGGAGGATCACCTAAAGTAGCAGTACCAGTCCAATCTATTTTAAAATTACTACTTCCTATTGGTCTGTCTATTACAATAAAATAAGAATCATTAGCTTCTACTTCTAATTCTTTTACAAAACTATTTCCATCAGCACCAGGGCCTTCAGAAGTGTCTGTTTCTGTACTATTCATTCCTGTTAGATTGTCGGCTTGATTTGATGATTGTGGGTTTGTAGTAGAGCATCTAATTGCTTGACCAATATTATCACAAGTGACATTTTTACCAAAAATAAAAAAATCAAAATCTACTACAATATCAGTATTTGTAGTTCCGTTGTCATTTGTAGGTGTTAAAATAAAACCAAGTGTTCCACCTGTTTTTATTTTTATTTTAAACCAAAGACTATTGTGTTCTTGACTATTACAGGTATTAGAACTGTTTAGTTCTTGAATACCCACACCAGTAGCGTCTAAATCTGTAAAGCTATTATTTCCACAAACAATTAATGCATCTGTACAGTCATTTTGTGAAAATAAAAATGATGTGTATAAACTTAAAATTAATAAAAGTATTTTTTTCATAGCTGTATGTTTGAATACTAAAATTTATTAAAGATAAAAATAACAAGAAAATTGTATTAGATAATTTTTTAATTAACTTTTATATAAAACCACTTTTTAATAAGTTTTTTCTCAAAGTGTTATATGTTTATTTTGTTAATTATTTTACCTCCTTAGTAATGAAAAATGACCTTTATTGAGTATTGGAGATTTACTAGTATCTGCAGGAATTAGCTGAATATTAAACCAGTAATCATCAGAAGGCAATGTTTTACTATTATAAGTTCCGTTCCAACCTTGACTATCAATTGGTACTTGTGCCACTAATTTTCCAAATCGGTTAAAAATATTGATGCTACTATTTGGGTAAAAAGTCTTATTAGCACCTTTAATTATCCAAGTATCATTTTTTCCATCGCCATTTGGCGTAAAGAATTTTGGGAATTGAATGACAGATATTTGCAATTCAGTATCCGGAGAACAACCATTTTTATCATTTACAATTATGGTATAAATACCACCTTCAAGATTCTCGAAAAGTGGTTCATCTTGAAATCCAATTATAGGAAAACGATCTCCATTATCATCATTTCTAAGAGCAAATTGATAATCTCCAGGACCTAAATCATTACTTATAGTATCTATGGAAATAGAAATATTATCATTGCTACTAATAGTATTAGATTCATCAATTATGGTGATAAAACTCTCTTTTAATATTGCAACATTAGACTCATTAACCACAATTATTCTTTTTCTAGAACAACCATCAGGAGATTGATCAGTAGCAATTATAGTATATTTTCCTCCAGTTGTAACGTCTAAAGTTACGTCAGTTCCTAAAGTTGTTCCAGCTTGATCAGTCCAAGTATAATCATATGTTGCAGCAGGATTTTCAGCTTCTAAAGTAAGCGGAGTGTCATTTAAACAAACAATTTGTGGCGTATCAATATCTTCTTCCCCCATCACTGTAAAATTCGGAATTGGTTTTATGTTGATATTAAAAGACAAACCAGTATGCACACAAGCAATTGGTGTGTTTTTTGTGTTTTCTACACGCACATAAATCGTTTGGTTGTTCGCGTTATTCTCAAAGATGTTTTCATCAAGCGCTAAAGCCATGTTTCCAGCTTCAGCATCTGCTAAAGAAGTATAAAAAGTAACAGAGAAATCTGCAAATTCAGATGGTAAATAGTTAACCAGAATTTCTGGTATTTTATTTTTTAGAGTGATGTCACCATTAATCCCATTTGCATCATCAGCAAAACTATCTGAAGTATTATCACAGTCAGAATAATCAGAAATATTGATAGGAATATTTGGTTCTGGATAGATTAATAATTGAAAAGTAGCAAAGACAGATTCACACATATTTCCTCCTAAATCAAATACTTTAAAGAAGATGGTTTCTATACCAGGATCATCCGTAGAAAAATCAGCAGGAAAATTAGTTTCACTTGTAATATTTTGAAAAACAGTAGGATTTGATATTTCGTTACCATCTTGTGCATCTTGTTGTGTTGCGTAATAAGCAACTCTATGATTTATTTTACCATCTAAAATTTCAATGTCTTTTGAAGTTAAATCAATATTTTGAGCAACTCTATTTCGAGGATCACTATCAGAAGGAGTAATAATATCACAAACAGCAAAAGGAGTGATTGTATTAGAAACTGTTGGAACAGGATTCACAATTATTTTAAAAGATACATGATCATTAAAACATTGTGTAGCTCCATTTCTGTTTTGAACACGGACATAAATAATTTGTTCACTAATATCCCCCAAAGCAAAACCAGTTTGAGCAGAATTTGTAAAATTAGTATCGTTTGTAATAATATCTGTATTTGTATTTGCACCTGTTGCAGAAGTGTGAAAAGAAACAATATAATCTGTTTCGGTTTGTGTAGCTCCTAAAATTTCATCAACATTATCTCTAAGATTAATGCCAGAATTTTCACCATCTACAGTACTTCCAGATGCATCATCATCACACAGATTAAGATCTATTGGTGCATTTGCTAAAGGAGTAGAATTTACAGTTAAAGTAAATTGGCCAATACCAGTACAATCGTTATTTACTTTGTTTTTTATTCTTACAAAAATAGTTTGAGTGTTTGCATATGCAGGATCATTGTTATTTCTATGATTTGATATGTCAGGAATTTCATTTATAGAGGCAGTTCTATCTGCAGTTGACTCGTAGAATAATACTTCTAAATTTGGTTGGATTAATACAGGAAATAGGTCTAAAATTTCTTGTTCAGCTTCACTAAAATCAAAGAATGAAATTCCATCAGTATCAGAGTTTGCAGCAGTATTATTTCCATCAGCATCTAATAAATCATCACATTCAATAAAACTTCTGGAGTAATTAACGTCACCTGCAAAAGAAACAATCAATTCTATTTTAGAAATTCTGTAACAACCAAATTCTGAGATTGTTCTAACCCAAGCTTCTCCAGTATTAGAAACAGGATATCTTAATTTATCAGCAACTTCTGGAGTACCTGCAATAGCTTCAGCTTGTGAAGCATAATATTCAAAAGTTTCATTAGCTCTATTATCAGAAATACTAATTTCAGCTTCTGTTAAGTTGAAAGTTGTTATTAAATCAGGGTTATCATCACATTGTTTGATGATAACAGGGTTTGTTTTTATAATAGGTAAAGCATCTACAATTAATTGAAAAGACATAAATAAACTACCAGCAGTATCATCTGAAACAGTATTACAATTTGCATTGTCTATGTTTTCTACTCTTACATAAATATTTTGTGAGTTATTAACCTGATAATCTGTATTTTTATCAATTGCATTTGTTGTGCTACTAGTTTGAGCATCTGCTAAAAGAGTATGATAAGAAACAGCATATTGCGTTGCGCTTAAGGTTCCTAAAATTTCAGCATCTTTAGAGCTTAATATAAAGTTGTTTGTAATACCATCTGTATTACCACCAGCACTTGCAGTATCATCACACAATCTGTAAACTGTTGGTTGAATAGGTTTTGGTAAGTCATTTACAGAAAGATTGAAGTTTGTAGTTGCAAAACAAGTTGTTGGGGAATTTCTGTGATGTATTCTAGCATAAATTTGTTGAGAATTAAATGCAGTGTTATTGGTATAGGAATTTGGTAAATTTGAGCCAGTAATATTTTCTGTAGCTTTATTTAAAGTATCAAAATATAATACTTCAAAATCTGTAGTGTTTTGTCCATTTAAAACTTGAGAAGTTATTTCTGTATTAAAATCAAAAGTATTAAAACCATCACCATCACTATCACAATAAGATATGTCTTTTGGTTTGTTCGCAATAGGGCTAGTTACAAATTCTATTTTAATTTCTCCGGATGTTTTACAACCTACTGTTCCAAAACTTGTTTCTACTTTATAAACACCATTTCCTAAATTAGCATCATACGTTTGGTTTATTGCTCCTGGTATAATAACACCATCTTTAAACCATTGATAGTCATTTGCAGTTATAGACGCATCTAATGTTAGATATGTTCCACAAGCAGCATTGTTGTTTTTTGTTAAAAGGTCTTCTCCTAAATCGATACCTAAATTAAAACTTCCTGCCTCTAAAAAAACGGCAGAATCCCATTCACTATCTCCTTGATCTGCAATTACTAATTTTATTTCATAAATAACTCCAGGAGTAACATTAGAAATTGCAGTTAATACTTTTGTTCTACCACCATAATTTGTGTCTCCTAGATTATAGCCTTCAAAAAAGGCTATATTATCTGCACAGGCAGGAGCGTTATTTATATTTGTTGTACTAATTGGTGTACCATCTGGTAATACAGCTAAGTTTGTATAAGTTTTAGTACCAACTTCTCTTAATAAAAAAGCAAAACTATCAGCAAAAGAGCATTCAGTATTCATGTTATATTCTTCAGATGCCATTAAAAACCTAAAACTAATAGTGTCATTATATGTTTTAAAGTTAAACTTAATGAAAGTTGCATCTTGAGTGTTGACTACTCCTAAAGCTGTTTCTAAATCGGCATCACCTAGCGTGCCGTTAGTTATATCTAAAGTATTTGTAATTAAATTATTTCCTGCGTGTTGTGCTCTTCCTGAAGTTAACATTATTCCTTTATTAAAAGGGAAACTAGTATTTGCTCCTCTATTAAAAAAACCATAACTTTTAGTTGATATTTCTGTAGGTGTTCCGGTTTGAATTGATTCAAATGAATCAATTTCTGCACAATCACCGGATATTAATACATTTTCTATAAGTTGTTGTAGTGAATATTCAGATGCTACTTCTCCAGATTTATTAACTTCAATAAGTTGTGCGTTAGTACTAAATGTAAACATTAAAATAATAAATGAAAGAAGTAATCTCATAGTTGTTTTTTAGAAGGGCACAATATAGTGAAATAACGAATGTTTATCCCTTAAATAAGAAAGATGAAGCAACTAAGATTTAACAACTATAAATATTTAGAGTTGATTTTGTTTTATTTCGAAATTTTTAATGAAATAGTTTTGTCTAAAAAAATCTTCAATTAAAGAAAAACACAAATTAATGATGTCTGATAATTTTCATTTACAAAAACTTGTGCTAACGAATAACTGAAAATGTAGATCTAAATTGGTGTAATCAATTGACACCTTGAAACCTAAATTAGCAGAATAATAATAAGATGATGATGATGATGATGATGATGATGATGATGAATCTCGTCAGAAAAAGATAGAATGATACTTTTAGATACTATTAAAGATTAAAGTTTGTAAAGATTTTTTCTATTTTCTTAAAAGTGAAAAATGACCTTTTTTGAGTATTGGAGATTTACTAGTATCTGCAGGAATTAACTGAATATTAAACCAATAATCATCAGAAGGCAATGTTTTACTATCATAAGTTCCATTCCAACCTTGACTATCAATTGGTACTTGTGCCACTAATTTTCCAAATCGGTTAAAAATATTGATGCTACTATTAGGATAGAACGTTTTATTCGCACCTTTAATTACCCAAGTATCATTTTTCCCATCGCCATTTGGCGTAAAGAATTTTGGAAATTGAATTACAGATATTTGCAATTCAGTATCCGGAGAACATCCATTTTTATCATTTACAATTATGGTATAAATACCACCTTCAAGATTCTCAAATAACGGTTCATCCTGAAATCCAATTATAGGAAAACGATCTCCATTATCATCATTTCTAAGAGCAAATTGATAATCTCCAGGACCTAAATCATTACTTATAGTATCTATGGAAATAGAAATATTATCATTACTACTAATGGTATTAGATTCATCAATAATGGTGATAAAACTTTCGTCTAATATTGCAATATTAGACTCATTAACGACTATTATTCTTTTTCTTGAACAAGCATCAGGAGATTGATCTGTAGCGATTACAGTGTATTTTCCTGCACTTGTCACTTCTAGAGTTGAGTTTGTTCCTAAAGTAGTTCCTATTTCATCTGTCCAAGTATAATTATAGGTTGCAGCTGGGTTTTCAGCTTCTAAAGTAAGCGGAGTATCATTTAAACAAACAATTTGTGGCGTATCAATATCTTCTTCTCCCATCACTGTAAAATCTGGAATTGGTTTTATGTTGATATTAAAAAACAAACCAGTATGTACACAAGCAATTGGTGTGTTCTTTGTGTTTTCTACACGCACATAAATCGTTTGGTTGTTTGCATTATTTTCAAAGATATTTTCATCAAGCGCTAAAGCCATGTTTCCAGCTTCAGCTTCAGCATCTGCTAAAGAAGTATAAAAAGTAACAGAGAAATCTGCAAATTCAGAAGGCAAATAATTAACCAGAATTTCTGGTATTTTATTTTTTAGAGTGATGTCTCCATTAATCCCATTTGCATCATCAGCAAAACTATCTGAAGTGTTATCACAGTCAGAATAATCAGAAATATTGATAGGAATATTAGGTTCTGGATAGATTAATAATTGAAAAGTAGCAAAGACAGATTCACACATATTTCCTCCTAAATCAAATATTTTAAAGAAGATGGTTTCAATTCCTGGCGCATCGGTATTAAAATCAGCAGGAAAATTAGTTTCACTCGTTATATTTTGAAAAACAGTCGGGTTTGAAATTTCGTTATCATTTTCTGCATCTTGTTGGGTTGCATAATAGGCAACTCTATGATTTATTTTACCATCTAAAATTTCAGTGCTTTTCGAGGTTAAATCAATATTTTGAGCAATTCTGTTTCTTGTATCACTATCAGAAGGAGTAACAATATCACAAACAGCAAAAGGTGTGATTGTGTTAGAAACAGCAGGAATAGGATTCACTATTATTTTAAAAGATACGTGGTCATTAAAACATTGTGTAGTTGCGTTTCTGTCTTGAACTCTAATATAAATAGTTTGTTCACTAATATCACCTAAAGTAAAACCCGTTTGAGTAGCATTTGTAAAATTAGTATCATTTGTAATAATATCTACATTTGTATTTGCACCATTTTCAGAAGTATGAAAAGAAACGATATAATCTACTTCAGTTTGTGTAGCTCCTAAAATAGCATCAATATTATCTCTAAGGTTAATGCCAATATTTTCACCATCTAAAGTGCTACCAGATGCATCATCATCACAAAGATTAATATCCATTGGTGTATTTGCTAAAGGAACTGGTTTTATTTGTAAAAAAATTTGCCCTAAACCTGAACAATCGTTATTCGATTTACTAATTAATTTGTAAAATATAGGAAATTTATTTCCAGTTGTATTTGGAATGTTATTGTTTCTATATTGAGAAATATTTTGCAAAAGTTGAATTTCATTAATAGACTGTGTTCTATCTAATTCAGTTTCATAAAACTCTATTTTAATATCCGGATCGATAGAAATTTGACTAGGAGCAGAACTAAAATCGAAAAAAGTAATTCCATCTGTATCAGAATTTGCTGTGGTATTATTTCCATCAATATCTAAAAAATCATCACATTCTAAAAAAGTTTCTTCATAAGGTTCGTTAGGCGTGTAGCTAACCGTTAAATTGATTTGAGATATTGCGTAACAACCAAATTCAGAAACTGTTCTTACCCAAGCTTCACCAGTTGTGTCTACAAAATAACTCGTTTTGTCTGTTACTTCTGGAACACCTGCATTTGCATCAACTTCTGTAGCAAAATATTGAAAAGTATCTTTTGCATTGTCAGAAATATTACTTTCTGCTAATGTTAAATTGAAGGTTGTTTGCTTGTCAGGGTCAGAATCACATTGTTTTAATTCTGTTGGGTTTTCTTTCGGAATTGGTAATGGATTAACAGTTAAAGTTATTGCATTTGATGTTGTTGTACAGCTATTACCAGTTCTATTTAACAGCACTCTGTATTGATAGCTATTGTATGTTAAAGGGATGTTTGAAACCTGTAAATTAGCCGTCGTTGTTCCGTTATAAATAACATTATCCGTAATTGCATTCCAGGTTGTGCCATCGGTAGAAACTTCCCATTGAAAACTATCTGCAGTAGAATCTATCGTAATTATTTCAATAGAATTCTCACAAAAAGAAACATCATTAAAAGTAGTGTTTAAAGTGATAGGAGCAGCTGTTGTATAATTTGCATTTGGGGTTGTATAGCCATCTAAATTATTAATTATTATTCCTTTATTATCAACCATAAATGGAGTTGCGTTTAAAACTCCAGAACCATTTTCTGTAAAACCAGCTTCAGTTACATCAAAACACAAATCATTATCTGAGTCTAATTCTAAAAAGTTAAAAATTCCATCTGAATCTGTGTCTATAATTGTAAAATTAATGGCGAGCGTTTTATCATCAGGAATTAACTCTAAATTATCAACCAAACCATTAATACCAATTGTTGTGCTTGCGTTGTCTATAGTTCCATCTAAATCTGTATCAGCTAAATTATGACCAGCTTCTGTAGAATCAAATATTCCATCATTATCAGAATCTAAATCTAAGTAATTCAATATTCCATCAGAATCAGTATCAATTGCAGTTTCATAAAAGTCAGGAATTCCATCATTATCAGAATCTAAATCAAACATGTTTTCAATTCCATCACCATCAGAATCTAAAGAAAAACAAGTTAATTGAATGTTTCCGTTAAAAGTAGAGGCTGCAGAAATACCAGTAGATTGATGTTTAAAATCAATTTGGTTTACTTGATTTGCTATAAATTGAAAGGTACTTGTATCACCTGTTGTATTTGCTACATATTTAAACCAAATTTCTGAAGAGGAAATGTAAGTTACTCCAGTTTCAAATTCACCATCAAAATTAGTGTCTATTAAAAGTTGGTCATCAGGGTCTAAAAGTGTAATGTTTTTATTGTTAGGGCCGATTTTTAGTATAAAATATTCACCATTAGAAATGACGTGATCTGTAGTTTTATTTTGTGTGAATTTAAAATTGACATTTTGAGCAAATTTTAGTTCATACTTTAGTTTAGTGTCTGTAGCAGGATTAATTACTGATTCAAAATCCCCTAAATTATCACCAGAAAAAGTATTACTAACTTCGGTCTCAGTGTAAATGCTAGTTGTAGAATTATTTGTTGAGCTATCTATAAAAACAATACTAGGATTATTAATATCAGCAATATTTAAAGCGGCATTTCCAATTGATTCATCGCAATTAAGAATTCCATCATTATCAATATCATCATCTAAATTGTCAATAATTAAATCTCCATCAAAATCATCAGGACAAATACTTACAGGAACTTCTAAAGATTTAAAAGTAGCTCCAGAACATATTATTTTTCCAACAAGTTGATATCTTCCTGGGTTTGTAGGAATGAAAGTTGGATCTGTATTTCCTGTGGAAACAAAACCGCCACCAGTTTCATCATCAAAAAACCATTCAAATTCATCAAAAAGTTCTGTATTAGCAGCTTCTAAAGTTATATTTGGAATACAGTTTCCTAATGTAGAAACTGTTGCGTCAAAATTAATTTCAGGAGATGAAGGAAATCCTGAGTAAAAACTACCAGAACTTGCAGCTCCATTTTGATTAAAATAGGCACAATACAATTCGCCACTACTTTCAATAGAAATATCACCAGTTAAATTGGTTACTTTATATGTTACATATTCTGTATTTCCATCAACATTAAAAGGGCCTGAAGTTGTGAAACTTGATATTGGTAGAGAATTAATATTAACAGTTGCATTTTTGTTAGTTACAATAGTAACGCCACCTGTAAAGTTTATTGAACCAATACTTTCTATCTTAGGAATGTTATCTACTTTTCCTCTGTTTTCACAACTTAAAGGTGGTACAAAAAATAAACCTTGGTTGGCATCGCTGTTGTTGGCTCCAATTCCTTGATAAGCAAAAGCTGGTTTCGAAGTTTCAATATACATGTTACCATTTGTATTGTAATTAATTCCTTCTATTAAAATATAATCTCCTTTATTTAATGGGCCAAAAGTATTACCACCGTTAATTTTAACTGTAGTGTCATCTTCATGACTTACAATCAAAACATTTTCCCATCCATCAGAACCATCTCCTTTTACAAAAATATATTCGCTACCAATTTTATCTACACCAACAATCTGGTCTATTCCATAATCTCTTCCACCTCCATTATGAAAACTTCCATTGGCAGAACCAATGTTAGTAACAATATCCTTGTCAGAAGTTATTAAAGCTCCGATTAAAGCATTTTTATTAATAATGCTTTCCGAAGCATTAGTAGCTATAATATAACTTTCGCCTTCATTTAAAGTAATTGATATTGGAGATGACCCATCATTCGTAGAGTTTTTAATAGAGATACCTGTTCTTAAATCATCAAAAATTACTTGTGTATTATTTTCTGTAGCCATTACAGATATAAAATTCAAGTAATTATCTTGCGGATTTTCATTTGTATACATTCCTGCTCTAAAAGTTGTTCCTAAAGCAGATGCACCTTTACTAACTAAAGCTCCAGCTTGCGCTCCTCCACCAGCTAAAACACGTATAGAAACATAAATTACGTCATCAGCTTCAATAATATACCCTTTATCATTATGAACAACACTTGTAGTTCTAGAATCTACAAAAAGTTGACTATCACCACTGCCTATAAAAATTTCCTCTGGAGAAGTACTTGAAACAAAACCTGTAATATCACTACCCGTTACCCCAATTTGTTTAATTGTATAACTAACACTTTTGTTACTTGGTGTAGAGATATAAAAATATTGATTTTCAGGATTCGCATTTCCGGTTTCTGCGTATGTTAATGGTGGAATAAAGTGTTTTTTACTCAATTGAGCCTGAACATTTTTAATACTCATTAAACTAAATATTGCAATAAGTAAGATTGATAATTTATATTTAAACATAGAGTGTTTCAAAAAGGGAATTAATTGTTAAAAGTAGCAAGAAATTAATAAAGATTATAAAAAACATTAGACTTCTTGTAACAAAAAAGGTTTAGCAACTACATATATTTAGAAACAATTTTGTTTTATTTCAAAATTTTTAACGAAATTGCTTCTCTAAAAAATTGTTCAACCTTAAAAAATAAAGAATAACTATGTCTGATGATTTTGACTTACTAGAAACGAATTCAAACGAAAAAACGGAAAAAGTAGATGTAAACTGGGGGAAAGCTATAGATACAATGAAGTCTAAATTAGCGCAAGAAGATGATCCCGAATCTCGTCAGAAAATACTAAATGCAACATTAGATGATGTTGTAAATATGGCAGAAAAAGATAGAACTACGCTTTTAGATGCAATTAAAGATTTAACAGATTATCAAGATGAAGTTGGTATAATGTTCGAGAAGTTTTCAGCATTAAACCCAGATGAACAAAAAGTGATTGATGATGCTCAAAAAGGTTTAGAAAGAGCAAGAATCGAATTAGAAGACGCACAAAACAAAGCAGATACTTGGTGGAATAATTTATGGGGAAGAAAATCTAAAATTAAAAAAGAAGAAGCAGAATTTGCAGTAGCAGAAAAACTAAGAGCGGGAGCAGATAATAAAGCAAAAGCATTATTTCAACAACGTATAGAAAGTGCAGATATTCAAACTTTATTAAGCGAACTTTCATACAAATCTCAAGCAGCAGTTACACGTTTAAAAAATAGAGAAGTAGAGATTAAAGAAGTAGAAGAGAAGCTAAAAGATGCAATTGTAGAAGCTTCTAAAAACCATACAAGAGCTTTAGAAAAGAAGAAAGAAGTAGAAGATAAGTTGGAAGAACAATATGCTTTGTTAAAACAATCTCGTCAAGAATTAGAAGAAATTGCAGATAAACAATCAACAGCATATTCTGAAGCAATTGGTAAAATGACAGTCATTGAGCAAAAAGTAGAAGAGTTAGAAGGTCTTAAGAACGCTTACACAACCTTAGCTGCCAGTAAAGATAGTTTTGTGCACAAACATAATTTAACGATTAAAGTATTAACTTCTTTACGTTCTAATTTACAAACGCACAGAGCAAAATTAAAGTCAGATACTGAAGAAAGATTAAAATATTACGATGGTTATGTAGTTGCTTTAAAGGCAAGAACAGATCAAGAATTTGCTGCAATTTTAGAACATTTAGGTGTAAAAACAGATGAACATATTGGTGAAACTTTAGCATCTATGCATTCTGCAAGTGCAAGAGCTCGTCAAGAAATGATGGAAAATATTCCTGTTCACGAAAAAGTAATGAGTGGCGTTTATGGCTCTTATGCAGAGGCGTTACAAGAAATTCGTGAAAAAGATATCGACATTCAAAAGAACTTTGCAGACAGATATGGAATAGACATGAAAGAAATTTTCGAAGACTATTACAAAGCAGATGCAAATGCTCCCAAAGGTGATGATGCTCCGGCAGAAAAACCCAAAGCAGATACTTCAAACGACGATTTATTAAGTTAACGTCATTTGAGAGGAACGAAGCAATTTGTTTTTAAATAAAAAATAACAATTTGGGCGTTACCCTCTTTTTTGAAAAACAAAAAGAAGGTCAGGCTTTCCATTATATCTTTTTCTGAAAAAGAAAAAGGATGCCATTTCAATCCTTAACGCAGGCATATTTGTCAGTTAATAGAATATTAAAATGATATAGTAAACAGTTTACAGTTTCAGTTTGCAGTTAGTTGATGACTGTAAACTGTGACTGAATACTGAAAACTAAAAAAAAATATGATTACAACACCTTTAGATTCAGCAATCTTAAACTCTAAAGAGCAATACGTTTTTTATCATAAAATGGTAGATTTTGTTTTGAAAGAACTCATCGTAAGTGTTCAGCAAGAACAATTATGTTCACATCAAGAGTTGCTCCTTTTTAAACAATATTCAGACTTATTATTATATTCAATAGAAGCAATGCGTATTAAATATATGTATGATGAAGAAGATAATATGAAAGTTGATTTAACAGATTCTGGTTTTCCTAATTATTTAGAATTCAGGTTCTTGTATAACGATTTAGAATTAAAAAATGAATATGCAGGTAAACTAAAAGGTAAAGAAACCTTAAAAGAAGAGTTTTTAGAAACTTTATTAAAAAAGAAGCAGCCAATTAAAAGAAGCAAACTTTTCCAAGCATCTTCAATTGTGTATTATCAATCTGTAAATCAGAAATATATTTTCAATAGATTTGTACAAGGTAAAATTATTGAAACACCTAAAAACAAGAATGGAAACCTAATGACAAGTTGGAGTTTCTACGATGTGAGTACAAACAGACCATACATTTGTTATATGTATTTCACCTATGATGGTCATCGAATTAATGATGAAAAAGAGAATATATATCAAGTATTAAAAGAAAGTGCAGATAGAGATATGTCTTTAGATACAATGGCGTATTCTATTGATAGAAGATTACCGAAAATTCAACCAAAATATATTAAAAGAATCGATTTAGGTCCTTTTCATAATGTGTTTGCAAAAGACGAAAACGAAATTACCCACGCTATTTTAGGTGGAATTGCACGTAAAGATATTCCTTTAGAATCGTATGCTTTATCATTAAAAATTGATGCCGTTTATTCTGGAGATACTTTTACAGAAGGAGGGTTTTTCTCTAAACAAACAATGCAAAAATGGAGTGATGTTATCAAACAAAAATATGTTTTTGCACCGCATAGAATCATTCAATTATTGCATAATCAAACTCCAAGTGAATTAGATAAGTTGGCAAAACAACCGATTCAAATGTCTGATTTAAATATTGATAAAATATAAAGTAGGCAGTCACAGTAGCAGTGTTCAGAACTGCTTACTGAAACTGTAAACTGAAAACTAAAAAAAATGGAACACAATTCAACTTTTCCTATCAAACAAAATGAATTAGATATGCTTCGTGATGAAGCTTCTGGTTATTTAAAAAGTGTTCAATGGGAGCAAGGTAATAGAGCAAAAAGTAAAGAAAATGATGCAAAAGACGATTCAATTTTATTGTATTTGTCAAGAGCAAATAATGGAAGCAATTTAGAAATTACATCAGTTTCTAAAACTATTTTAGCATTAAAGAAAAGACTTTTACCAGATTCCATTGCGATTCCTGTGTATTTGAATCAGACTTTATATGCAGTTCAAGAAGGTCTTACATTAGGAATTTGGATTAAAGATAATTATTATAATGCATCAGGTTTATCGTCTTTAAATGAGCGTAAATCAGCATTAGATTCTCATGGAAAACGTGAGTTTGAAAGTAAAATGCAAACGGCAACTGCTTTTCAACTATTTGCAACTTCGTATAAAGTTTTACACGATTTAAAACCACATGCTTCAGATGATTTATCTGTTATGAAACAGAAATTTGCAGGTATTCCAGAAGTTTCACTTTTATCGCCCTTAAAAGGAATTGCGTGTTCTTTATTTTATTTTGATAAATATTTAGGGCATCCAGATATTGTAAAATCAGACAAAGATGTTATCGATTTTACAGTGGTTTATTTTGAAGCTTTAATTGATGAAATTCAATTACGTAAAAGCAGTTTAGAATATACTGAGACAATTGTAGATAGAACGTATAAATTAGAAAATTCTGATTTTGCTGTTTCAGGTTGGGAAAACTCATTTTCTGGAACCGCAAAAAGTATTGAATTTAATAAAATTCAGTTTGAGCAAATTGTAGGTAATAAAGATGCAAAACATTTTGCACGTAGATTAACAGAAAGAATGTTGAGTTACGATTTTGAAGCAAAGAAAAATCCGTTTCAAGAATTAGGAGGTTTTATGCCCGTTTTTATGGGATATGGAATTCCAGGAACAGGAAAATCGATGTTAATCGCAGCAATTGCAACACGTTTAAAAGAACATTCAGATCATTTAGACATTCCATTTTTATTTCATCCAATGCCAGATACATTGATTTCTACTTTTCAAGGAGGTTCAGCAGAAAAAATGGTAGAATGGATGAAGCCCATGCAAGATCCTACAAAGTTAATTTTTGCGCCAATTGATGATGCAGAAAATAATTTACAAGAAAGAACTGCACAAGGTGTTTCTGCAGGAGTTAAAGAAGTTATAGGTGTTTTCTTACGCTATACAGAAGGCGCTTATGCTGTAAATTATGGTAATTCTTCAATTGGGTTATTTACAAATCTTCCAGAAATGTTAGACAAAGCTGTAATTTCTCGTGTACAAGGAAGATTTAAAATTGATGGAGCCAGAACAGAAAATGATTTCTTAGATCAGGATTATATTTGGTGGAAAAAGTTCGAAAAAACAATGCCCGATTTTGTGAATATGCAAAATCCTGCTAGTTACGAGTATTTAAAAGACCAAGGATTGGCAAAAAATATGGGAGATATTTTGGGTGCTGTAGAAAAACCATCCGAAGAAAGAGTATTGGAAGCATATGATAGAGCAGAAAAAAACCATAGATCAAATGAGCATTTATTCTTTGCCATTTTATATAAAGAAATTCAGAAAATATTTCCATTCTTTTCATCAAGAGACGTTCGTAATATTCAATCAGCAATTTCATTGCGATTAACAGATTTTGATTTAGAACAAGATTGGTTTGAAAACCCTGAAACGTATTTCAAAAAAGACTATCAAACGAAGTTTAACATGTTGCAAGAATTGATGAAAGGGAATATGAAAGGTTTAAACTTTTCTGAAATTAGAAGACAAGAAGTTGTTCGTTATTTAGACAATGTAGCAACAATTGCAGATACAGATTTTAAGAGAAAGGTTGATGCAAGAGTAAA
Organism: Polaribacter sp. SA4-12; assembly: GCF_002163675.1. NCBI lineage: Bacteria > Pseudomonadati > Bacteroidota > Flavobacteriia > Flavobacteriales > Flavobacteriaceae > Polaribacter > Polaribacter sp. SA4-12. The sequence continues at coordinate 188,344 of NZ_CP019334.1, forward strand.
TCAAATGAATATAGATTTAGAAGCTAGAAGAAATTTTGAAAATGAATAATAATCGCGTTAAAAATATAAAAAAGACATTATTATCAGATAATTATTACACGCTTAATAAGTTTAAGTTTGATTATCAAATGTCTGATGGAAGTTGGGTAAACCAAATGCGTGAAGTTTATGAACGTGGTCATGGAGCTGGAATTTTGTTATACAACACAACTAAAAAAACGGTTGTTTTGATAAAGCAATTTAGAATGCCGACTTTTTTACACGACAATAAAAATGGTTTTTTAATTGAAATTCCTGCAGGCTTATTAGACGAAGATAATCCTGAACAATGTGTTATTAGAGAAACAGAAGAAGAAGTTGGAATTCGTTTAAAATCTGTTAAAAAAGTTTATGAAGGTTATTCGTCTCCTGGAGTTTTAACTGAAAAAATGCACTTTTTTGTAGGTGAATATACAGATGATATGAAAGTGAGTGAAGGTGGAGGATTAGAGAGTGAAACAGAAGATATCGAAGTTTTAGAAATGCCTTTTACTGAAGCTGTAAGAATGTTAGAAAAAGGAGAAATTGTTGATACAAGAACGATTGTATTATTACAATATGCACAAATTCATAAATTGGTAGAATAATTAAATCTGTCATTCCTGCGCAGGCAGGAATCCATATTAATCAAAATAGATTCCTGTTTTCACAGGAATGACAAAAAGAAAAAATGCAAAAACTAAAACAAGCAAATTTATACAGAAGTGAGTCAATTTCCATTAGTGGAAAATTGGTAGAACGCTACAATAAATGTTTATTAAAGTTAGGTTTTACAGAAACCAAATTAGATAAATTTTCAATTGACGGAATAGGTTGGAGCCCAGAAATTGCAGAAGAAAAAAGAGAAGTTTTCTATCTGAATAATGGTGAAGCTAACACGCACGCTATTATAATTACTCCAAAACAGAAGGGATTACCAGTTTATAATCCGTTTCATTCTTTTGATGCAGCATTGATGAAAGAAGTGTTTAAAAAACACGAAAAAACAATTAACGATATTACAAGAGATTCTGCTATTTGTATTGAGTTTGATCAAAAAATTGATGTGTTTTATGAACCTTTAGATGTTTTAAGATATAAAGATATTGTTATTAAATTTCATTTAATAGATAACTTAGATAAAGCTAAAAAGGAACAGTTAAAGTTAGTTGAGGTATTTAATTATGAGGATAATTTTATTGATGAAGAAATTCATCAGCAACTTTTATCATCAGCAAAAAAATATGGAGATTTAAGAGAAAGAAACCTCAATATTGAAGAGATTACTTTTACTTCAGATTCTTTTTATACAAAAGCTTTTGGAGGCGTTTATTTATTGAGAGATTTAGCAACTCCTATTCTAATTTTTGAAAAAGAAGAGACTTATAAAGAAGCTATTAAAGATACTACTTACGATGTATTGATGTATCATATTTCTCATTCAGAAATGATAGATAAATTAGTAAGTTATAATGTGATTGAGTTTGATTTAGAAGATGAAACTACTAAAAAAAGATATAGCAGAATTCAGAAATTTATATTTTCATTTTATTTGAAAGAAACTTCACATCCAATAAAAGAAATTTTACAAGATGGCATTTTGTTTAAAAGTTATTTAAATAAAATTGATATTTCATCAAGAAAAAAAGTGATGAGTGTTGAGCGCTTTATAGAAAAACAGAAAGTTTCGAAAAGGTTACAACCGAAGGAAGTTATAGAAGAAGAAATTTATATTGCATTACATAAACCACATTCATCTTTAAAACCAAATCATCAAGATTTAATTTGGAGTTTGTTGATAGATGTTGTTCCAAAAGATGTGTTATTTCTGTATTGGTATGATAAAGAACAGTTTTATGAAATTTATAAAACTTTAGAAAATTCAACCCAAGAATGGGTAATAGAGACTATTTTGAGTAGATTTTAAGTTGAAGTTTGGAGTTTGAAGTATGAAAGATTGAAGAAATAAAATTGTATATTTATATAAAGAAAAAGGATGAGTTTTAAGTTTGAAAATTTAATAATTTGGCAAAAATCGATGGATTTAGGTGAGCAGATGAATATTTTATCAAAAGCTTTTCCAAAAGAAGAGATTTATAATTTATCTTCTCAATTAAGAAGAGCATCAGATTCAGTAGCTTTAAATATCTCAGAAGGATCTATTTTGCAATCAAACGCTGAATATAGAAAGTTTTTAGGATATTCAATTCGTTCTTTAGCAGAGGTTGTTACTTGTTTACACAAGGCTATTAGAAGAAATTATTTATCAAAAAATGATTTCGATAGATTTTATAAAAACTGTTTTGATTTAATGAATATGACAATTGCGTACATAAACAAAATAAAATAATTAAGTTTGAAAGAGAGTGTGGAAGAATAAATATTTTCAACCTGAGTAAGAAACTTCCAACCACTTCCTTCCAACTTCCAACTTTTTAAAAAGAAACTATGACATTAGAAATCATCATATTTATCGCATCAATTCTATTTGGGGTTGTTATTTATTGGAGAGAATCACAAGGAAATAAAGTGTATCGGTTTTTTAATAAATTGATGAATTCTAAAGAACTACAAATGAAATCGACTAATAAAAAAGGATTTGTATATCAACAGAATCTTATTTTAAGATTGGTTTTTATTACTTCATTTTTTCTGATTGCAATTTTAGTTTTTCAATTTTTAATCCCAATTAATTATACTGCAATTTCATTATTCGCATCTATGATTGTAGGTACTTTAATAGGAACTTATATTGCCAGTTTTATTTTTAAATCATCAGAAATTATAGAAGAGCAAACAGAATCTATTGAAGATAAATTTAATGAAGTTGTAGAAAAAGGAAAAGACTTTATTGAAGATTTACAGACAAAAGAAACAGTTGTAGAAACTAAAGAAGAACCAAAAGTAGAAGAAAAGAGTGCTAGAGAACGTTTGAAGGATAAAGGATTTTTAAAGTAGTAACAAGTTGGAAGAATGAAGTTGGAAGAAAAGTAAGAATTAAATTAATTAAGTATGAGTGAGAAACTTCAAACATCCCACTTCATACTTCAATCTTATAAAGATGTTAAAAAATTATTGGAGTAAAGGAGCAAAGCAAAAGAAAAGAGTTGTCTTTTTTAGTATTATATTAATAGGATTATTATTCTTTTTAAGAGATAATTATCAACCAGCATTGTTGTTCTTTAGAAAATTTATTTTCATCATTTTACTATGTTTAATCATTCTTTTTTTAGGTTTAAGAAAATTTAGAAGCTCAGCAAGTGTAGGAGGTCGAATAGGAATTTTATTTTTATTATCAATCTTCTTTGGTGCTGTCTATTTTGTAGGTTGGCATTCTAAAATGTACGATTATATGAAAACTTATAATGTTTTTAATGATTTAAATAAGATTGAAATTAACGAATTACCATTAACACAAAATGAGAGAATTCAGCCGCTAAGAAATATTTTTTCTATGGCGAATGAATCTGTAGGAGAAACCAAAGATGTTTCATTGCCACATTTGGTAAGAGTTGATGGAAAAAATCAATGGACAATGGCAATTCAGCCAACAGAAAAGTATGTTTGGCAAGGAATAAAAGACAATACAGAAGAAGTTTTTTCTGTGTCAAGTACAACACCTTTTCCACGTTTTTCTAGCGAAAATAGAATTCCAGTAACATTTTCTATTGGTGAATCTTTAAAATTTAGTAGAAACACTTATAATGCTGTTGTACAGCGTCTAAATCCTTGGATGTTGTTCAATTACGAGCCAAGTGATACTTATTATATGAAAAATGATAAAGGTGCTTGGGTTGAGGTTGTCAGTTTGATAAAATGGAAAGGATTCTTTTTCCCTTATCCAACTTTTGGTGGAGTTATGGTGATTGAAAATGGTGAACACGATTTTAAAGATTATCTAGAAAGAATCACAATCGGAAAAGGAACATATATTTCTCCTGATGAAATGAAAAACTACGCATACTTGACAAAGCAAAATACATTATCAGAAAAAGTATCGCGTTTGCAAGCAGAGAGTTTAAAGTTTTTAGCAGGGTTTTCAGATCCTTTACCTTGGAATATGGAAAGCGCAGTAAAAATTCCTACTGCCCCAAAAGACCAAAATTCACAACCATATGTAACCGATTTCGATTTTTCTGATACAAAAACAGAAGCATTCAGTGGACTTTATCACTGGTTTGGTTTAGAGCCAGTTGGCGATGAGAGAACAAGTTTAAGTTACAGTGTTTTTATTCCTGCAGATGGTACAAATAAATTGTATTTATATAATCACGCTGCAAAAAAAGAAGGATATGCAGGTGTTTCTGCAATGCCTTTAAAAGTGAAAGAATCTAAAAAAGAATACGATTGGAATTCTAATACGCCAGTAGAATTTAGACCTTATATTAAAAAAATTGCGGGTAGAAAACGTATGTTTTTCTTAGGTACCGTTTCTACGATTAGTGCTAATAATCCAGAACAATTTGATGGTTCTGCAACACCAGATTTAGCTTTGGTAGATAGTGAATATAGAGATGTAGTTTGGATAAATGCTAAGAAACCAAGTACTTGGAATGAGGAATTGTATAACCAATTAAACGAAGCTTGGAGAACGAGTGAAGGTTCAAATGTTTATTTCGAAAAAGAGCACACCGTTTTAGAAAAAAATCAACAAATCTTAGATTCTATTAAGTTACTTTCAAAGCAAGAAATAAAGCGTAAAGAAATAGAAAAACTTCAGAAACAAATAGATTCGATTAAGAATAATAAGTAATTTTTTTTGAAGCTATTTCCTGCTTTCCATTATATCTTTTTTTGTAAAAAACAAAAAAAGGATGCCATTTCAATCAGGGCTAAACTTGTTTGCCAATTCTTAGAAAATTAGAGTATGTCTATGTTTTCTAAGTTCCTATTTGTTTTAAATTTTTAGAAAATATATAGTTCATATCTTTTTAAAGTATTGAATTATATTTCCTTGGATTTATTCTCCTTGGTAAATAGTTTTATTTTTTGTAACTTTGTCCTGAATTTAAAAACACTCAAGATGAAAACTACAAAAATTATATACTACGTTTCTACAGCATTATTAACTTTATTAATGCTTTTCTCTGCAGGAATGTATTTTTTCAATCACGCAGAAGTAGCAGGTATGTTTACTAATTTTGGGTATCCAACCTATATTATTTATCCATATGCAATTGCAAAATTATTAGGTTTGGTTGCGTTATGGTTTGTCGCTAATAAAACGATTAAAGAATGGGCGTATGCAGGTTTTTTCTTCGCATTTATTTTTGCTTTTTTCGCACACATAATGATTAGCGATGGCGAACAAATGGGAGCAATATTAGCAATGGTATTTCTAATTACATCATATATAACTTCTAAAAAATTGAACTAATGGTGAATTCTAAAGTAGTTTTAACAAACAAACATTATTTAGCAGAAGCAAAAGTGAGAAATCATTTTTCTGTAATTGATGAACCTGTTTCTGCAGGAGGAGATGATAATGGACCAACACCTGTAGAATATTTATTAACTGCAATTGGTGGTTGTGTTTCAATCACTTTAAGAATGTATGCAGAAAGAAAAGGTTGGGATGTTGGCGAAATAACGGTAAACGTTTCTCAAGTTATAGAAAATAACGAAAGGTCTTTAACCGAAGAAATTTCCTTTGAAAAAGAAGTAACAGAAGAGCAAAGAAAAAGGTTACTTGTAATTGCAGGTAAATGTCCTGTAGCAAAAATGGTAAAAGGAGAAACAAGAATAATTACTAGTATTCAGTAGTTGTAAAGTAGCAGTTTACAGTCACAGTTTTCAGTTGGGTTACTAAATCAACCGTTTTTACGATTCAACTTTTAAACAATTCAATAATTACACAAAATTTGAAAATATGAAAAAAATATTAGCATTTGCAGGTAGTACAAGTTCAACATCAATCAATAAACAATTGGCAACATTTGCTGCAGAAAATCTAGAAAACACCTCTTTTGATGTTATCGATTTACGAGATTTTACGTTACCAATTTATAGTGAAGATGAAGAGAAAAATGGATTTCCAGAAGACGCTAAGAAATTTTCTTCTTTGTTAGATAATTACGATGGATTTATCCTTTCGTTGGCAGAACACAATGGTTCTTATGCTGCTGCTTTCAAAAATATTTTTGATTGGGGTTCTAGAGTAGAAGCAACTGTTTTTAGAGATAAACCTTTATTATTAATGGCAACTTCACCAGGAGCAAGAGGAGGACAATCAGTTTTAGAAGCTGGTACAGAAAGATTTTCTAGAATGGGAGCAAAGGAGTTAATCAGTTTTTCATTCCCAAGTTTTTATGACAATTTTAAAGAAGGTAAAATTATAAATGAAGAATTATTGAATGCGTTAAAAGAGCAAGTTAACAAATTCGAAAATGCTGTAAATAAATAATAAAATGGGAGACATTTCTAAAGACATCAACTCAAAATTTGTTAGCAATAAATTAAAGGCATTAATTAATATAAAATACACTGCTAATTGGTTAAATAGTAAAGAAAACGAGTTTTTTAAACCTTATGGAATTTCGCCACAACAATACAATATTTTAAGAATATTACGTGGAGCAAAAGATAAAATAAAGGTGCAAATTGTAAAAGATAGAATGATAGAAAGAGCGCCCAATGCAACACGTTTAATGGATAAGTTATGTGATAAGAATTTAATTGAAAGAGAACGTTGTGAGCATGATAGAAGGGTGGTTTATGTCAAAATCACAAAGACTGGTTTAGATATATTATCAACAATAGATGATAATAAAAACCTTTCGTTTTTAGAAAACATTACAGAAGAAGAAGCAACTACTTTAAGTAATCTTTTAGATAAAATTAGATAGAGAATGAAAAAAATAATTCATACAGCAGCAACAAGAGGACACGCAAATCACGGTTGGTTGCAAGCAAATCATTCATTTAGTTTTGCTAATTTTTATGATCCTAACAGAACACAATTTGGAGCTTTAAGAGTTTTAAATGATGATTTAATTGCGCCAAGTATGGGTTTTGGAACACACCCGCACAACAATATGGAAATTATAACAATTCCATTATCGGGCGTTTTAAAACATAAAGACAATATGGCAAATGATTGGATACCTGTTTTACCAGGAGAAGTTCAAGTAATGTCTGCAGGAACTGGTGTTCAACATTCAGAAATTAATGGTTCTTCAAATGAAGATTTAAGTTTATTTCAAATTTGGATTATGCCAGAAAAAAATGGAGTAACACCAAGATATGATCAAAAAGAATTTGGTGAAATAGATCGAAAAAATAAACTACAAGTATTAGTAAGTTCTTTTATTTCTGATGATGAGAATAGTTTAAAAATTCACCAAGACGCACAGATTTCTAGAATTGATTTAGATGAAAATAGTTCCTTTATTTATTCATTAAAATCTAAATATCATGGGGTTTATGTTATGAATATTTTTGGGGATTTTGAAATTGATACCATAAAACTAAACTTTAGAGATGCTTTAGGTATCTATGATACTGATAGTTTTGAAATAAAAACAACAACAGCATCACAACTCTTATTCATAGAAGTTCCGATGTAAGTTTTTATAAAAAAAGAAATTTAAAGCCTCAAAAAATCATTTTTTTGAGGCTTTTTCTATTCAAAAAATAACCATATCTTGCATTTTGTTATGCGTGCATAATAAATAATTTAAGACACTATGAAATACAAACATATTTTTGAACCATTAGATTTAGGCTTTACAACCTTAAAAAATAGAATTTTAATGGGCTCTATGCATACTGGTTTAGAAGAAGAAAAAGATGGAATAGATCGAATTGCAACCTATTACGCAGAAAGAGCAAAAGGTGGAGTAGGATTAATTGTAACAGGAGGAATTTCACCAAATATTCAAGGTTGGACAGCTCCTTTTTCTGCAAGAATGTCTACAAATAAACACGCAAAACATCATCAAAAAATAACGGAAGCAGTTCATAAAGAAGGAGGTAAAATATGTATGCAAATTTTACATTCAGGACGTTATGGATATCATCCTCTTAATGTTGCACCTTCAAAAATAAAATCACCAATAACACCTTTTAAACCATTTAAATTAACACAATCAGGAATTAAAAGAACAATTCGTGACTTCGTAAATTGTGCAAAACTATCAAAAATCGCAGGATATGATGGCGTAGAAATTATGGGATCTGAAGGGTATTTAATCAATCAATTTATTGCCAAAAGAACCAATAAAAGAACTGATAACTATGGTGGGAATTATGAAAACAGAATGCGTTTACCTATTGAATTGGTAAAACAAACACGTGAAGCTGTTGGAAAAGAATTTATTATTATCTACAGATTATCAATGTTAGATTTGGTAGAAAACGGAAGTTCTTGGGAAGAAGTTGTTCAATTAGGAAAAGAAATAGAGAAAGCAGGAGCTACGATTATAAACACAGGTATTGGTTGGCATGAAGCAAGAATACCAACAATAGCAACATCAGTTCCAAGAGCAGCATTTTCATGGGTTACTAAAAAAATGAAAGAAGAATTGTCAATTCCATTGATAACTTCAAATAGAATAAATATGCCAGAAACTGCTGAAAAAATACTTTCAGAAGGAGATGCAGATATGATTTCTATGGCACGTCCTTTTTTAGCGGATTCAGAATGGGTAAATAAAGCAGAAGCGGAAAAAGCAGACGAAATAAATACATGTATTGGTTGTAATCAAGCGTGTTTAGATCATGTTTTTGAACAGAAAGTAGCAAGTTGTTTAGTTAATCCTAGAGCTTGTCATGAAACAGAATTGAATTATAATCAAACAGAAAATAAAAAGAAAGTAGCAGTAATTGGCGCAGGTCCTGCAGGTTTAGCAGCAGCAACAATTGCAGCTCAAAGAGGTCATTTTGTTACCTTATTTGATGCCGATAAAGAAATTGGAGGTCAGTTTAATATTGCAAAACAGATTCCGGGTAAAGAAGAATTTTATGAAACCTTGCGTTATTTTAACAAGCAAATTGAGTTGCATAATGTAACTGTAAAATTAAATACAAGAGTTTCTACAGATGATTTATTAAAATCTGATTTTGATGAAATTATAATTGCAACAGGAATTAAACCAAGAGAATTAAAAATAGAAGGAATTGAGCATCAAAAAGTATTGAGTTACATTGATGTTTTAAAACATAAAAAACCAGTAGGAAAACGTGTCGCAGTAATTGGAGCAGGAGGAATTGGTTTTGATGTCTCAGAATACTTAACCCATGAAGGAGAATCTACTTCGCTAAATATTGATGCTTGGTTAAAAGAATGGGGAATTGATAAAACATTACAAGCTAGAGCAGGAATTGAAAATGTTAGGGCTGAGGTTGAAGCATCGCCAAGAGAAGTCTTTATGTTTAAAAGAAGCAAGGGTAAATTTGGTGGAAATCTTGGTAAAACAACAGGTTGGATTCACAGATCTAGTTTAAAAAAGAAAAAAGTACAATTTATAGGCGAAGTTTCTTATACCAAAATTGATGACAAAGGTTTGCATTATACACAAAATGAGGAAGCTAAAATTTTAGAAGTGGATACTATTGTTATTTGTGCAGGTCAAGTTCCGTTTAAAGAATTGTATCAACCATTATTAGATGCAGGTAAAAAAGTACATGTAATTGGAGGAGCAGATTTTGCAAGTGAATTAGATGCGAAAAGAGCTATCAATCAGGGTAGTAGATTAGCTGCGGCTTTGTAATACTTTTTTTAAATAAGTAAATATTTATCAATCAAAATATAGTGTTAAAATAAAAGAGTATTTTAGGCAAATACTAAATATTCCATTTTATGAAATCATTCTCTATTGAAGAAATAACAACACTTGTAAACGGTGAACAAATTGGTTTATGTGCCGATAAAATCTACGCACCAGAACAAATTGAAAATGCAGTAAAAGGGAATATTACTTTTATAGGGAATTCTAAATATACTCGTTTGTGGGAAAAATCAAATGCAAGTGTAGCAATTGTTTATCAAGGGATAAAAATTTTACCAGAAGAAGGTAAAGCATTTGTAAAAGTAAAAAACCCAGATTTAGCAATGGCAATTTTATTAGAAGCTTTTGAACCAGAATCGCCTTATTTTGAAACAGATATCCATCCAACAGCAGTTGTTGATAAAACTGTAAAATTAGGAAGTGGATGTAAAATTGGCGCGAATTCATATGTTGGTAAAAATGTGATTTTAGGAGATAATGTAACAATTTACCCTAATGTTTCAGTTTTTGATGATACTACAATTGGAAATGAAACCATCATTTGGTCTGGAACAGTAATTAGAGAACGAACTAAAATTGGAAGTCATTGTATTTTTCACACAAATGTTAGTATTGGAGCTGATGGATTTGGATATAGACCAAGTTCTGATGGTAGTCATTTAGTAAAAATAGTACATATTGGAAATGTTGTTATTGGAAATGCTGTAGAAATTGGCGCTAATTCTTGTGTTGATCGTGGTAAATTTAGTTCTACTATTTTAGGAGACGGATGTAAAATTGATAATTTAGTACAAATAGGTCATAATTCAGTTTTAGGAAGATGCTGTATTATGGCAGGAAGTAGTGGGTTAGCAGGCTCAGTAACATTAGGCGATGGAGTAATTATTGGAGGAAGTGCCTCTATAAAAGATCATGTAACTATACATTCTGGCGCAAAGGTTGGTGCTGGTTCTGGTGTAATTGCAGATGTTGAAGCTGGTAAAACAGTACTTGGTTATCCTGCATGTGATTCTAGAGAAAAAATGAAACAATGGGTCGCTTTACGTAAATTAGGAAGAAACTAAGTGTTAACCCTTTCTAAACTACTAATTTTAAAGACTTTTTTGCAAATCTATAATTTGACGTTAACAAATAAATAACGATATTTGCGAATCAATCAAACGAACTAATTACGAATTATGGGAATGAATAAAAATACAGTGCTTGCTTGGGCGACATTAATAATGATAATTGTTGGATTAGGATTAATCGCAATTGGAATTTTTAAATATAGAGAAGTTTCTGCCTGGGGTTTTGCAGCTGTTGGTATTGGGTTCTTTGCAATTGCATGGGTTTTTAATGCCCTAAAAGGAAGAGTGTAAGTAGTCTACAGTTTTATTAGTAGCAAATTTCAAATAAAATAGTTAAAATAATATAGTATAATGAGCGACGATAAGAAAGTAATCTTTTCGATGAATAAGTTGTCTAAAACTTATCAATCAACAGGAAAACAAGTTTTAAAAGATATTTATTTAAGTTTCTTCTATGGAGCAAAAATTGGTATTCTAGGTTTAAATGGATCTGGAAAATCAACTTTATTAAAAATTATAGCAGGCGTAGAAAAAAATTATCAAGGAGATGTAACTTTTTCTCCTGGTTATAAAGTTGGGTATTTAGAGCAAGAACCACAATTAGATCCAGAAAAAACAGTTTTAGAGATTGTAAAAGAAGGAGTTGCAGAAACAGTTGCAATTCTTGATGAATATAATAAAATAAACGACATGTTTGGTTTAGAAGAAGTATATTCTGACGCTGACAAAATGGAGAAATTGATGGCGCAACAAGCAGAGCTTCAAGATAAAATTGATGCTGCTAACGCTTGGGAATTAGATACCAAATTAGAAATAGCAATGGATGCTTTAAGAACTCCAGATTCTGACAAGAAAATTGGAGTACTTTCTGGTGGTGAAAAAAGACGTGTTGCTTTATGTAGATTATTATTACAAGAACCAGAAATTTTATTATTAGATGAGCCTACCAATCACTTAGATGCAGAATCTGTACATTGGTTAGAGCACCATTTAGCACAATATAAAGGAACTGTTATTGCTGTAACACATGATAGATATTTCTTAGACAATGTTGCTGGTTGGATTCTTGAATTAGATAGAGGAGAAGGAATTCCTTGGAAAGGGAACTATTCTTCTTGGTTAGATCAAAAATCTCAAAGAATGGCACAAGAAAGCAAAACAGCTTCTAAACGTCAAAAAACATTAGAAAGAGAATTAGATTGGGTTCGTCAAGGAGCAAAAGGTCGTCAAACAAAGCAAAAAGCGCGTTTGAAAAACTATGACAAATTAATGAGTCAAGACCAGAAACAAGTTGATGAGAAATTAGAAATTTACATTCCTAATGGACCACGTTTAGGGACAAATGTAATTGAAGCAACTGGTGTTTCTAAAGCTTATGGAGATAAATTATTATATGATAATTTAGAATTTAATCTTCCACAAGCAGGAATTGTAGGAATTATTGGTCCCAATGGTGCTGGTAAAACAACAATTTTTAAAATGATAATGGGAGAAGAAACTCCTGATGCAGGTAGTTTTAATGTAGGTGAAACTGCTAAAATTGCATATGTAGATCAAGCACATTCAGATATTAACCCAGAAAAAACAATTTGGGAAAACTTTTCTGATGGACAAGATTTAGTAATGATGGGAGGAAAGCAAGTAAACTCTCGTGCATATTTAAGTCGTTTTAATTTTTCTGGAAGTGAGCAAAATAAGAAAGTAAATACACTTTCTGGTGGAGAGCGTAACAGGTTGCATTTAGCAATGACTTTAAAAGAAGAAGGGAATGTACTTTTATTAGATGAGCCTACCAATGATTTAGATGTAAATACATTAAGAGCTTTAGAAGAAGGTTTAGAAAACTTTGCAGGTTGTGCAGTTGTAATTAGTCACGATAGATGGTTTTTGGATAGAGTTTGTACTCATATTTTAGCTTTTGAAGGAAATAGTGAAGTTTACTTTTTTGAAGGAGGTTTCTCTGAATATGAAGAAAATAAGAAAAAACGTTTAGGTGGAGATTTAATGCCAAAACGAATTAAATATAGAAAATTGATTCGATAATATTTGATACTACCTGAGTCGTCCTAAAATAGGTTGACGGTTATTACTATATAAAATTAAGCCAGTGAAATTATTTTCACTGGTTTTTTGTTGTGTACAAAGTTATGAGTTTTCATTTTAAGATTCAAATAAGGTCTTTTATTATTATAGACCTCTATTGATTCCTTTATTAATTGATTTAACGTTTCTAACGTTATTACATTTATATATTAAAAATTCGTGTTTCAATATACCTTAATTCTTTCAGCCAGAGCGTTTTGACAACAGTTATGCTTATCTGTCATTGACGGTTTTATATTATTTTCTTTCAATTCTGTTTGATCAATATTTTAGCAATATTGCAGCTCTCTATCTGGATGATGAATTAAACTATGGTATGTAAACCTATTTTTAATCGCCAAATTTACTGCTTTCACTACATTTTCTTCACTAATATCATCACTCAATTTGTAGCCTACTATTTTTCTGCTATATGCATCAGTAACTAAAGATAAATAATGCGTTTTCTTTCTACTTTTATATAGGTAATATCACTTACAAATACTTGCTCTGGCTTTTTTGGTGTATACTCTTTTAAAAGATTTGGATATTTGTGAAGCCAATGTCTTTAATACGTTGTTTCGGTATTTTTTTTATTAATAAATGCTCTCTTTTTAAATAATCAAATAAGTCATTTTTTTCTATTTTTATTTCTTAAAAGTTATTTTTTTCTTCAAGTAAATAGTACAATTTACGAGTTCCAATCTTTGGTATTTTACTGCGAATTTTAAAGAACTAAAGATTTTACAAGCTTCAACTGTTTTCCTTCATAAATATTTCTTGCCCTTGATAGATATATTGATTGTCTACTAATACCAAACAATCGACAACTTCGTGATAGACATATACCTTGTTGTTGTCTGATGCTTTAGTTTTGATTGGTGGAAAATTTTTTTCTGATGGAAATTTCCATACTGCTTGACTGAAATATCAATCATTGTATTGAGAAGATCTTTTTTAAGCTTTTCGTTAGACAATTGTCTCTTTAAACTTTTATCTGTTCTACTAGTATTTCTTTGCTTTCTGACATTTGATGATTTTTTGGATGACACCAATCCAGTGTACCATATTTTCTTCACCAATCCAAAACAATCTTCTGCATTGAAAACCATAAAATTTTTGGATTTTTTTTTACGTGTAATTGCCTTTTTCAAACTCTGGAATTATAGACAACTTATAGCCTAAAATTCTAATCACGTTGAGTATTCTTCTTTCCTGGTTCTTCTGATGAACTCATAAATAAGTCGATTTTATGTCAACTTATTTTAGTACGGGACATTAGCTCAATAAAAGTTTGAGTATTCTCATGCTTTTATTGAGCTAATATATTTTTTTAAAATAACTTTTGACTTTTGGAGTTTTTATCCTTAACTTTAATATTACACTATAAGTAAATTCATTTCCATCAAGACTGTGCTATAGAAATTGCACATAAAATAGGAACTAAATCAAGTTTAATAATTTGGTTGAACCTTATTGTATATAAGAAATTTTATGAATAAAATGATTATTCTAAAAAAAAAAAATTATTTTAAGAAGAATTACAACTTCATTGAAACTTTAAAGTTTAAGACTCTACCAGTCATAAAATTCGGAATTCCGAATTGAGTTTTAGAATACACATCTCTTACCCAAGTATTGGTAATCGAGTTTTGAATATCAAACATATTAAACAATTCTAAACCAGCACTTAATTCTTTAAAATTAGATAACCAACCCGTTTTGTATTGTCTGTTTGCATCTGTAAAAACATAAGAAACTCCCAAGTCTGCACGTTTATAGTCTCTTAAACGACTTTGGTATTGATATACATCTGCATAAGAAGGAGAACCTCCAGGAACACCAGAATTATACACCAAGTTTAAGTATGCTTTTAAGTTTGGTAAATTAGGAACATAATCTTGAAAAAGTATTCCGAATTTTATACGTTGATCAGAAGGTCTAGCAATATTACCTCTGTTATTGATGTTTTCTTCGGTTTTTAGATAACCAAGACTTACCCAACTTTCACTTCCAGGAACAAATTCGCCATTTAATCTAATATCTAATCCATGAGCGTACGCAGTTGCATCATTATCTGCTCTATACCTAATTCTTACATTATCTATAGTGTATGAATTTACATTGGTTAAATCTTTATAGTAAAATTCTGTAGTTAGTTTAAAAGGTCTTTCCCACATATCAAAACTATAATCCATACCTGCTACAAAATGAACTGAATTTTGTGCTTTTAAATCTACATTTATATTTCCATTAGAATCTCTTAATTCTCTGTAAGAAGGAGGTTGAGAATACATACCTAAAGAAGTTCTAAATACCATGTCTTTACGCCAACTTGGTTTAATAGAAAACTGAGCTCTTGGACTAATAATAGTTTGACTTTTAGAAGTAATTCCATTTCCTTTAACGGTCCAATTATGAGCTCTAATACCAATGTTATATGAAACCTGATTATCTGCCCAATCTAAACGCTGATTAAATTGTACATAACCAGAAGCACGATTAATTTGTACTTCATTATCAACTCTTATATTTTGATATGGAGTAATTGGTCCTTCAAAAGGTTGATAAGGTTGGTTGTTACTAATTGAATTTGGAGGTCTAATAGAAAAACCTAAAGAATCTATAACTTCCCATTCTCTAATACGATCTTCAATGTCTTCTTTTTGAAGTTTTACACCAAAATCGAATTGCATTCTGTTTATTTTATATTTTCCCTTTATTTGAGCATTTGTAATTAATGCGTCTAAATCGTTACGAGCATGATTTAATTGAGAACCAATTCCTTCAGAAAAATCTACTTCACCAAAACTTTCAGACCCAATATTAGCGTCAACTTCTCCTAAATTATATTGTGCAGCAATATCAAAATGTTCTTCTTCTTGTGTGTTGTATCTAGAAACAGTACCTGTAAGTGATAAATTATCGTTTACTTGATATTCTATAGAAAATGCACCAAACATCGTTAGGTAATTGTCTTGTTCTTCTCCAGAATAATAAACATTCAATTCTAAAGGATCAGCAACCGTTCCAAAACGAGTACTTCTAGAAATAGGTTTGTAATTATAATTGTTAGAAGAAAAATTTCCTAAAAAGTTGAATTTCAATTTATCTGAAGCTTCATAAGATAAGTAAGTTTGAAAATCAATAAAAGTAGGCCTAAAATTAGTTTCAACCTGTTTACTGTTTACAAAAAGACTGTTATCTCTATATCTAAAACTACTTATTGTAGTTAGTTTATCATCAATAAGAGGAGTTTCAAAAGTGACACTTGCACCTAAAAGACTTAAATCTACGCTAGTTGCAGTTTCTGTTGGTTTTCTGTAAGTAATATCTAAAACTGATGATAATTTATCGCCATATTTTGCTTGAAATCCTCCCGCAGAAAAATTAATGTTTTGCACCATATTTGAGTTGATAAAACTCAAGCCTTCTTGTTGTCCGGATCTGATTAAAAAAGGCCTGTAAACTTCAATTCCGTTTACATAAACCAAGTTTTCATCAAAATTACCACCTCTAACATTGTATTGTGTACTCAATTCGTTGTTATTGCTAACTCCAGGTAATGTCATTAAAATATTTTCTACACCAGCATTAGGTCCAATAACATTTTTAACAATATTTATATCAATCTTTTGTAAACCTTGAACTGCATTTTTATTTTCTTTAATAACGATTTCTGTTAACTCTTCGGTTTTTGATGAAAGAACAACAGACAAACGAACTCCATTTCTACTATTTGCAGTGTATTTTTTTGAAAATGTTTTGTAAGATAAGTGGCTGAAAACAAGTGTTATTTCCTCTTTATAAGGAATTCTAATTTGGTATTTACCATTTTCATCAGTTGTAGTACCAACGTTATTAAATTTTATAGAAACTTTTTCTATCGGCTGCTTATCCTTGTTTTTAACAGTTCCTTTTAGGATTGTCGTCTTTTGAGCAAAAGCAATAATAGGAAGGAAGAATATAAGTAGAAAGGCTTTTTTCACGTAAATTAGTTTACTTGTTTCTTAAAGAACGTTGTAGAAAGTGTATTTGTATTTCCAACATTGTCCGAGACTACAATTTTAAAGATATGTTTGCTACCAACCAATTTTTTATCACTAAAATTATAAGTTAATATTCTTTTTTTATGATTATACTCCATTAAAACCCATTTTCCATCAATAGTTGCTCTATAGTTTTTAATACCTGAGCCAATATCAGAAATTTTTACTTTTATAGTATTTCGTTTAGAGATCCATTGTTTGTCTTTAAAGTACAGCAAACTTATTTTAGGTTTATGGTTGTCTGTAACTAAAGAATATTTACCTAAGGTTTTTGTTGTGGTATAAAAAGTACTGTCTTTTTTTCTAGTATATTGAAATCGTGGATATTTAGAGTTTTCTACATTTGCAATATATAATTGCTGTTTTTCTGCTTCAGAATATTTAGAAACATCAAAAGTTAATGTGAAACTTTTATCTAACGGAATTATAGGGGTATGAATTTTGGCAACACCTTTTTCAACTTTAAAATCTAAATAGAGATCTTTATAAAACGTGTTTTTCGGAAAAGCTACAGTAACATTCTCCTTTTTAAATTTCTGAAAATTCTTTGCAACTATTTTAAAGGCAGTGGTGTCTTTTTGTTCTGTAAAAAGAGAATTACTTTCTTTACCTATAACCGGAATTTTTATAGAACTGGTATTTCCTTTATAATCTTTGGCGATAATTTCTACGGTATAACTCAGTCCGTTTTTAATATTTAATTTTCCGTTGTTTATCAAATTCTCATAAGTAGACAATTTGTTAGCCGTTTCTTTATACGTCTTTTGATATTTTCTTTTGTACTTTTTATAATGTGGGTAATCTATATGTAGGTTGATGAATTTGCTTTCTGCAAACGAAAATGTTTCTACATCATGATGATAAAAACGTTTTCCATTTACCAACATTTCTAAACTATAAATTCCGTTTTTGTTAGGAGCTTTATCTAATTGATCAAAAACACTTGCGCCAAAACCAATACTACCAGAGGCCGAAATTCTATCAACACTATATTTTCCTTTAGCGATATTTTTTAAAGGAAGAATAAAATTTTTATTTTGATTATTAATCCGTGAAGTATTATTTAAAGGATATACTTTTAACGATTGAAAAATTGGTGGTTTAGTGTCTTCTGGTTTTAATCCGAAAAATAACGGATTTAAAATATGCTCCGTTTTTGTATTTCTTATTTCATAATGTAAATGTGGTCCACCAGAGCTACCCGTGTCTCCAGAAAAAGCAATAACTTCTCCTTTTTTAACTAGGAATTTATCTTTTTTGAAAAACAAGTTTCCGGTTTGGTAATCTTCTTTCTTATATTGGATAGCTTTTACATATTCCTGAATGGTATCAGAATATTTACTTAAATGTGCATAAACGGTTGTAAAACCATTTGGATGCGTAATATAAATCGCTTTTCCAAAACCATATTGAGCAACTTTTATTCTTGAAACATAACCTTCAGCAGCAGCATAAATTTTTAAACCTTCTTTACCTTGAGTTTTAATATCGATACCAGAATGAAAATGATTACTCCTTAATTCACCAAAAGTACCCGCCAAAACTGTTGGTATACCTAAAGGATTTCTAAAATAGTCTTCTGGATATTTTTCTTGAGAAAAACTTAAAAAGGTAATAAAGATTATGAATAATAAAAATGTTTGTTTCAAAGTGCAATTATTTTTGTGTAAAAATAGTGAAAAACATCTTTTTAGTAAACTATTAGTTTTTAGAAGATTAGTAATAAAGTAACAAAATGTTGTAAAATATAAAACAGAATGTTAACTTTGTACATATAGATTATTCTAAATAGTTAGATGAGTAATACAATAGAAGCAATTCATTTACTGGAAGATAAGTTAGAAAGTTTAATTTCTAATTATGAATTTTTAAAGAATGAAAATGAAATATTGCTTCATAGTACAACAAAATTACAACATCAACTCTTAGAAAGAGAGCAATTATTAGTAGAACAAAAAAGGCAATATGATTTGCTTAAAATTGCAAAAACTATAGATGGCAGTAGTACAAATACAAGAGATACGAAACTCAAAATAAATACTTTAATTCGAGAAATCGATAAATGTATTATTCAGTTACATGAATAAAGTTCTTTAAATTGTGGAAAAACTTAAAATTAATGTTGTTATAGCAGGTAGAACCTATCCTTTAAGTGTTAATAATACTAAAGAGGAAGAAGGTATGAGAAAAGCCGCAAATGCTATTAATAAATTAATTTCTAATTATGAAGAAAACTATGCAGTTAGTGACAAACAAGATGTTTTAGCTATGTGTGCATTGCAATTTGCTTCAAAAGCAGAAATTTCATCAATAGAAAAAGATTCTACAAGTAAAGAAGTCGTAAATAAAATAAAAGAGTTAACTAATTTGGTTGATTCTCATTTAAAATAAGTTCTTTAAAATATACATTAACAACACACTGCCTACGTTAGTAAATTGTTTATTAAACTCAACACGATTCAATTATGAAGGATGAGTCTTAACTGCAAAAGTAAGCCATAGTTACTAAATTTATTTTAGTAACAAGTGGATCCTTGAATAGTTAGTTAGTCCTATAAGTACCATATTTGGAGTTTAAAAAACCAAACTAATGTAGGCTTTTTTTATATACTAAATTTAAATTATGGATGGAATGATACTGCCAATATTGGCAGCAATTATAGGTATTGCAGTTGGATTTCTAATAGCTAAAGCTATGGAAAAAGCAAAAGGAAAGAAATTACTTAACAGTACTAAAAGTGAAGCAGCTACGATTTTAAAAGTAGCTAAAATAGATGCTGAAGCTGTTAAAAAAGATAAAATACTACAAGCTAAAGAAAAGTTTATTGAACTTAAGTCTGAGCATGAAAAAGTGATTCTTAGTAGAGAAAAAAAGATTTCTGATGTTGAAAAACGTATTAGAGATAGAGAATCTCAAGTAGCTTCTGAAGTTGATAAAAACAAACGACTTAACAAGTCTTTAGAGCAAAAGGAAAACGATTTTAATAAAAAGTTAGACTTTGTTGAAAATAAAGAAAGTGAATTAGAAGTAATGCACAAGCGTAATGTAGACATGCTAGAGCAAATTTCTGGTTTATCTGCAGATGAAGCTAAAGTAGAATTGGTAACATCTCTAAAAGATGAAGCTAAATCTGAAGCTATGGCTTTTGTACAAACTTCTGTAGAAGAAGCGAAGTTAACAGCAGAACAAGAAGCTAGAAAAATAGTTTTAGGAACGATACAAAGAGTAGGTGTAGAGCAAGCAGTAGAAAACTGTGTTTCTGTATTTAACTTAGAATCTGATGATGTTAAAGGAAGAATTATTGGTAGAGAAGGTAGAAATATTAGAGCAATTGAAGCTGCTACTGGTGTAGAAATTATTGTAGATGATACTCCAGATGCAATTATACTTTCTTGTTTC
Source organism: Polaribacter sp. SA4-12 (assembly GCF_002163675.1). Lineage (NCBI taxonomy): Bacteria > Pseudomonadati > Bacteroidota > Flavobacteriia > Flavobacteriales > Flavobacteriaceae > Polaribacter > Polaribacter sp. SA4-12. The sequence continues at coordinate 208,691 of NZ_CP019334.1, forward strand.
GATCCTATTAGAAGAGAAGTTGCACGTTTATCTTTACATAAATTAGTTACTGATGGAAGAATTCACCCAGCAAGAATTGAAGAAGTTGTAAGTAAAACAGAAAAACAAATTACACAAGAAATTATTGAAGTTGGTAAAAGAACTGTTATAGATTTAGGAATTCACGGTTTACACCCAGAATTAATTAAAGCTGTTGGTAGAATGAAATATCGTTCTTCTTACGGACAGAATTTATTACAACACTCGCGTGAAGTTGCAAATCTTTGTGGTATTATGGCTGCAGAAATGGGCTTAAACTCTAAGGTTGCAAAACGTGCAGGTTTATTACACGATATTGGTAAAGTGCCAGATACAGAAAGTGAACTTCCTCACGCATTGTTAGGTATGCAATGGGCTGAGAAATATGGTGAAAAACCAGATGTTTGTAATGCAATTGGAGCTCACCATGATGAAATTGAAATGAAAAGTTTAATTTCTCCAATAGTTCAAGTTTGTGATGCTATTTCGGGAGCAAGACCAGGAGCAAGACGTCAAGTTTTAGATTCTTATATTCAACGTTTAAAAGACTTAGAAGATATCGCATTCGGTTTTCCAGGTGTTCAAAAAGCATACGCTATTCAAGCAGGACGTGAATTACGTGTAATGGTAGAAAGTGGTAAGGTAAATGACACAAAAGCTGCTGAATTATCTTTTAGTATTTCTCAAAAAATACAGAATGATATGACATATCCAGGTCAAGTAAAAGTGACGGTAATTAGAGAAACTAGAGCTGTTAACGTAGCTAAATAAGAAGTTCTCTTAATCTTCCAAAAGGAAGAAACATATTAAATTAAAATCCTTACTTTTATAAGTAGGGATTTTTTTTATGAAGCTATTTCCTGCTTTCCGCTATATCTTTTTTATGAAAAATAAAAAAGGATGCCGCTGTAATCAGGGCTAAACTTATTTATTAGCCAATTGCTTTAAAATTAGATTAGGAATTATTTTCTAGGATGAAAGGTTTCTACAATCTCCTTTAAATAGCTTTTATCTAGATGAACATAAACTTCTGTAGTTGTTATACTCTCATGTCCTAGCATTTGTTGAATTGCTCTTAAATCAGCACCATTTTTTAATAAGTGTGTTGCAAAAGAGTGTCTTAATGTATGTGGACTTATTTTTTTAGTCAGCTCTATTTTAATTGCTAAATCTTTAAGGATTATAAAAATCATTTGTCTCGTTAATCCTTTTCCGCGTCTATTTAAAAAAACAGTGTCTTCAAAACCTTTTTGTGGAGTTAAGTGAACTCTAATGTCTTTTATGTAGCTTGAAATATATTTCTGTGCATTGTAATGAATTGGTACAAAACGTTGTTTATTTCCTTTTCCAATAACACGTATAAAACCTTCATCAAAAAATAAATCAGAAATTTTTAAGGTAATGAGTTCACTAACACGCAAACCACAACTATACATAGTTTCTAAAATTGTTCTGTTTCTTTCTCCTTGTGGATGACTTAAATCTATAGATGAGATAAGCTCGTTAATTTCATCTTCAGACAATGTATCTGGTAATTTTCTTCCAATTTTTGGAGCTTCAATTAAGTCAGTTGGATTAGTTGTTCTATAATCTTCAAAAATTAAGTAATCAAAAAAACTTCTTAAACCAGAAATTATTCTAGCCTGACTTCTAGGATTGACTTTTTTAGCAACATCATAAATAAATTGTTGCACAGTATCTTCATCAATTGTAGTAGGGGAATAGATGACTTTATGATCCTCAAGATAAAGTATAAGTTTTTCTAAGTCTCTAGTATAACTATCAATTGTGTTCTGAGATAAACCTCTTTCTATTTTTAAAAATAATTGAAAATCTCTAATTGCATTTTGCCATTTCATGGTGTAAATATATTAAAACAGAATAAACTATTTTTTTTATACGATCTGTTTATAAAGAATTAAAATAAACTGCATAAAATATTGTTTGAATGTAAATCTATGGGGGCGTTTTCCTTATATTTGATTATATAAATTATTAAAAAAAAGTTATGAAAAAAGTATTATTTATTGCTGTAGTGGCATTATTAGGATTAGGAAATTTGAATGCACAAGATGCTAAGTTTGGAGCTGTTGCAGGTTATCACAATTTAAGCCAAAAATTAAGTGCGGAAGGAAATTCAATATCTGTTGATATCAATGGTTTTTATGTTGGTGTTTCAGGAGAGTTTACACTTTCTGAAACTTTAAACTTGCAAACTGAATTACAATATGCAAGTGCATCTCAAGATGGTGTATCTATTGATTTAATAGTTTTACCAATATTGGCAAAGTATTATGTCTCGGATGAATTTAGTTTACAAGCAGGACCTCAATTAGATTTTATAGTATCGGATTCTGAAGACGCTAATGTTTTTGGTTTAGGTTTAGCGATTGGAGCAGGATATGATATTAGTGAGAATTTTTATATTAGTTCAAGGTATGCATTTGGTTTAACAAATAGATTAGAAGATGCTCCTTCTGGAGTTTCAATAAAAATGAACACTTTTCAAGCAGGATTAGGATATAGATTCTAATTTAGAAAATTTAAAGAATATAAAAACGGAAGCATTTTTGCTTCCGTTTTTTTTTTGTCCTATTTTAGCTAAATGAAACTAATTATTATAAACGGGCCCAATTTAAATTTATTAGGAAAAAGAGAACCAGAAATTTACGGTTCTAAAACCTTTGAAGAGTTTTTTAGTGAACTTCAGCTTAAATTTAAGGATGTAGAATTATCTTATTTTCAATCTAACATAGAAGGTGAAATTATAGATAAATTACATGAAGTTGGTTTTGATTATGATGGAATTATTTTAAATGCAGCAGCTTATACTCATACTTCTGTAGGTATTGGAGATGCTGTAAAAGGAATAACTACTCCAGTAGTAGAATTACATATTTCAAATGTACATGCTCGTGAAGAGTTTAGGCATCACAGTTTTATTGCTCCAGCAGCAAAAGGTGTTTTATTTGGTTTTGGATTAAAAGGATATGAATTGGCAATTCAAAGTTTTCTTTAATTCTGAAGTTGTTTGATGTTTTTTAATTTAAGTATGTCTGGTTGAGCGCAGTCGAAACCTATTTATAACTCTAACAACATTTTAATATCTGATCGCTCATAACGTGAGTTTTCCTCTAAAACAACTTCTTTAAATCCTATTTTTTTATATAAGTTAATAGCAGGGACTAGTTTTCTGTGAGAATATAATGTGATGCTTTTCCATTCTTGATTTCTTGCAAACTCGAGACAGTAATACATTAATTTCTGACCAATTTTTAACCCTTGATATTTAGGCGAAACTGCCATTTTACTCAATTCAAAAAATGTTTTTTGGTTGATGAGTGATACAACTCCAACAATTTCATTGTTATATTTTGCGAAAAAGATAAAACCACCGGGATCAATAACATATTTCTGTGGATTACTTAAAACCTTTTTATCATAAGTTTCTACATAAAAATATTTTTCTAACCATTCAACATTTAGGTTGTAAAAGTCAGCTGCAAATTCTGGTTGATATGCTATAATTTCTAAATTTTCTTTATCCATAGTAGATAGGTTGCATTAAGGATTGAATCCATTCGAATAACTGATGATATTCTTAACCTTTTTATAGTCTTTTTAAACAAGCGTCATTGCTATGAACGAAGCAATCTGTTTATTAATTATGAGATTGCCACAGTTAACAAAAAAGTAAACTTCGCAATGACACAACTATAAAAAGATATAGTGGAAAGCCTGACTTTATTCCCCTAAAACTTTTTCTGTATTAGGGGAATAAAGAAATGCCAAAATAAATTAAATTTTAGAATTAATAATTTCCATCATTTCATTTTCTAAAACGATTGTTTTTTGATAAATATCTTCTGACTTTGCTAAAATGTCTTTCGCAAATTCTTTGTCTTTAATATCTTTTGCGTTGATACGTACATTAAAATATGCACCAGTTACCGCAGTTTTTGCACATAAAACACCAACTCCACCATCTGAAAGCGAATTTTGCAATCCGTTTTTCATCATTTCTAACATTACTTCAATAGAATTATAAGCAGTTTCCATCACTTTAAAAGGAATTTCTGTTGCGTATTTGGTAGCGTTTTCAATTGCTAATTTTCTAGCTTCAATTTCTTCGTTATTAGATTTTGGCATTCTAAAACCATCAATAATTTTATTAAAAGCATTGGTATCTTCATCAACTAAAAACAATAAGTCATTTTTATATTTTTGACCTTTTTCTGCCCAGTTAGAAAAATATTCCCATTTAGAGTCCCAACCCGCTTTATGTGCAGAAAGATTTGCAACCATTGTACCTAGAGAAACGCCCAAAGCACCAACGTAAGCAGCAATACTTCCACCTCCAGGAGCCATAGATTCTGATGCAGTTTCTTCTGCAAAATCTTTAACAGTAAAGTCGATTAGCTTTTTTTCTGAATCGGAATTCATCACATATTCTATGATTCTTTCTTGCGGATTAAATGGCTTTAAATCATCTAAACCAAGCGATTTAATTGCGATTTTTATCTTCTCGTTATCACTAATTCCTAAAGAACGTTGTTGCTTTATTAGATAAAAATCTGCTGCATCTAACATTGCTTGTAACGGAACTAAACCAACTAATTCTGAACCTGTAACTCTTAAACCACGTTTTGTAGCTGCCAAATCAGTTTCATAAAAAGCTTCGTGCATAGAAGTTATGGTAATGTTTGTTAGGTTGTATGAAATTTGTGCAATTCCATATTCGTCTATAAACCACCCAATTCCTTTTACCGCTTTTAATTTTCCAGGAATTCTTTCTGGTTCTCCATTTTTATCGAGTACTTTTTTTCCATCAACTAATTTTGCTCTTCCGTTTTCACGAATATCAAAAGCAACTGCATTTGCGCGTCGTGTAGAAGTTGAATTTAAATTTACGTTATATGCAATTAAGAAATCACGAGCAGAAATTGCAGTAACACCAGAAGAAACTATTTGTTGGTTAAATTCTGTTGGACCAAAGTCTGGTTTAAAATTTGGGTTTGATAGCTTTTCTTTCAATCCCTCATATTCTCCAGAACGAACTGTTGCTAGGTTTTTTCTATCATCAGAAGTTGCTGCGTTTTCATAGAAATAACCAGAAATGCCTAATTCTTCTCCAACTCTTTTTCCTAATTGATGTGCGTATTTTGCAGTTTCTTCCATAGAAATATTTGCAATTGGCACAAGAGGACAAACATCTGTTGCTCCAAAACGAGGATGTTCACCGGTTTGTTTACTCATATCAATTAATTCTGAAGCTTTTTTTATCAATAAAAAAGCGGCTTTAATTACATTTTCTGGCTCACCAACAAATGTAATTACAGTTCTGTTAGTCGCTTTACCGGGGTCGATATCTAATAATTTTACACCTTCAACAGTCTTTACAATATTTGCAATTGCATTTATTTTCTGTAAATCTCTTCCTTCACTAATGTTTGGAACACATTCTATAAGTTGCTTGTTCATAATATTGATTTTATTCAACGTAAAAATAGCGTGATTCGACGAAAAATGATATGAATTCTATTAAAATAATTTATATTTGTTTAACTTAGTAATATTTATAAATGAACAAAGAAAAGTGGCTTTTTGAAATAACGCCTAAAAATAATTTATTTGACTTAAATTTAAAAGAGGTTTGGCAATATAGAGATTTGTTGATGCTTTTTGTGAAACGAGATGTAGTAACTGTATATAAACAAACTATTCTTGGACCACTTTGGTATTTAATTCAGCCTTTATTTACCTCAGTAATTTTCACATTAATTTTTAATAATGTAGCTAATATTTCTACAGGAAGCGTGCCTCCGTTTTTATTCAATTTAGCTGGTATAACGATTTGGAATTATTTTAAATCTTGTTTTTCAGCAACTTCAAATACATTTAATGCAAATGCGGGTATTTTTGGTAAAGTGTATTTTCCGAGAATAATAGTTCCAATTTCAATTGTGATTTCTAATCTAGTTCGTTTTGGAATTCAGTTATTTATTTTTAGTGTTTTTTATTGTTATTATTATTATTATAAGGATGCTGATATTAGCTTAAATAGATATACAATTTTGTTTCCTGTAATGGTCTTAATAATGGGAATGTTAGGTTTAGGGTTAGGTATGATAATATCTTCAATGGTAACTAAATATAGAGATTTAAAAATATTAGTAGAATTTGGATTACAATTACTAATGTATATTTCAGCTGTAATGTATCCTGTGACATATTTTGCTGAAAAATTACCAGAGTATGTTTGGATCATTAAATATAATCCTTTAGCAGTTGTAATTGAAACTGTAAGGAATCTTTTATTAAATACAGGTGCATTCAATAGTACTATGTTTTTTTACACATTGGTAATAACAGTAATAACCATGTTTTTTGGAATTGTTATTTTTAATAAAGCAGAAAAAAGTTTTATAGATACAGTATAATGAGCGAAGTCATATTAAAAGTAGAAAATGTAAGTAAACAATACCGATTAGGGTTAGTTGGAACTGGGACTATTAAAGACGATTTAAAACGTTGGTGGTATCAATTAAAAGGAAAAGAAGATCCTTTTTTAAAGATAGGAGATGCAAATGACAGAAGTACAAAAGGTGAATCAGATTATGTTTGGGCTTTAAAAAACATTGATTTTGAAGTAAATAAAGGAGAAGTTTTAGGTGTAATTGGTAAAAATGGTGCAGGAAAATCTACTTTATTAAAAATTTTATCAAAAATAACCTCTCCAACAACTGGGAGTATAAAATTTAATGGAAGAATAGCATCTTTATTAGAAGTAGGAACAGGTTTTCATCCAGAACTTACAGGAAAAGAAAATGTTTATTTAAATGGAGCTATTCTAGGAATGACGAAGGCTGAGATTAGCGATAAATATGATGAAATTATTGAGTTTTCTGGTTGTGAGCGATATATTGATACACCTGTAAAAAGATATTCGAGTGGTATGACAGTTCGTTTAGCGTTTGCTGTGGCAGCTTTTTTAGAACCAGATATTTTAATAATCGATGAAGTATTAGCAGTTGGTGACGCTGAATTCCAAAAGAAAGCAATTGGTAAAATGCAAGATATATCTAAAGGCGAAGGAAGAACAGTTTTGTTTGTGAGCCATAATATGACAGCTGTAAAGAACCTTTGTACTAGATGCATTAATTTAGAAAATGGAATTGTAACTTTTGATGGAGATGTGAAAGAAGCTGTAGACAAGTATTTAACCGTTGAAAAGAAAATATTTGAAATAGATTTAAAAAATAGGGTTGATAGAAAAGGGACAGGAAAAGTAAAATTTAAAAGCGTGGAGTTTTTAAATAAGAAAAATGAAAAACTGGACCATATTTCATCAGGTATACCTTTAAATATAAAATGTGTTTTTGACAATTATTTATCAGAGGATAAAGTTTATAAAGCAAGATTTGATGTAAATATTTATAATGAAAACGAAGTTTTTTTAACTCAATTAACTACTTTTTCAGATAAAAAGGAATGTATTATAAATTCAAAAAATGAATTCTTTACAATTTTAATACCTAAGCTTAATTTATTACAGGGTAAATATATTTTGTCAATTTATTGTAAAATAAATGAAGATGAAGCTGATTGGATTGAAAATGCAGTTTGTTTTGATGTGCAATCAGGAGATTATTTTAATTCAGGAAGAGTAATGCCTAAAGGATTTGGAATATTTGCAACTGATCATAAAGTAAACATTACATAAAGAATGATAAAAGTTGATCTCTGGGGTAGAATGGGAAATCAAATGTTTCAATATGCATTCGCTGTAAACACCTCAAAAAAGTTTAAAACGTTTTTTTTAATAATGCCCAAAGAAAAGTTTGAATTAATTAAATTTTTTAAATTAGATTTTTTAACTAGATTATGTTATAATAAATTCATTTTTAGGTTTTATCGTTTTATTGTTGCTAAAGTATTTCTATTTCAATATATCCTTCAAAATAATGAAGGAAGTATAGAGTTGAATAATAATAAATGTTATAAAGGTTTTTTTCAATCTGAAGGTTACTTTGTGAACTCGAAAAAAGTAATTCAAAATAAATTCAAAATAAAAAAAGAATGGAAAAAAAAATATAGAGAAAAATATTATTCAATTTTTAATGAATCAGATAAAATTATTGTAATGCATATTAGAAGAACCGATTATGTTAATTTTGGAGGTGATCATGTTGGTGGGAAAAACTTAACACTTCCAATGTCTTATTATGATAATTGTTTAAGTTTAATAAATAATTTAGAAGAATACAAAGTAGTTTGTATTAGTGACGATATTAATTTTGTTAAAGATTATTTTAAAGAAAGAGTAAACTATTTTTTTTTAAAAAATGAAGCAATAATTGATTTTCAAATAATTTTGAATGCAGAAATAGCTATAATTGCAAACAGTTCGTTTTCTTGGTGGGCTGCTTATTTAAATAATAAAAAAAATAAAATAATTTATGCTCCAAAATATTGGTTCGGGTTTAAAGTAAATACTGAGATACCAGAAAATATAATACCCGAAAATTTTTTAACAGTAGAAACCAACTAATTCATACTATAAAACTAAATATATAATGTGTGGAATTAATGCCTTTTTTTCATATCAAAAAATAAACAATTCTATAATTAGTAGATTAAAATCTTGTAATGCAGATATGATTTATCGAGGGCCAAATGAACAAGATGTTTGGTACAATAATAAAATGGCCTTGGGTCAAGTAAGACTATCTATTATTGGCGTTGATAATGGACATCAGCCATTATTTAATGAAGATAAAAGTTTAGTCCTTGTATGTAATGGTGAAATATATAATTACAAAGAATTAAAGTCTGATTTAATTGGAAAAGGACACCACTTTTCATCTGAAACAGATTCTGAGGTTATTTTACATTTATATGAAGAGTATCCAGAGAATTTTAATGATAAACTTGAAGGAATGTTTGCTTATTGTTTATATGATATAAATAAAGAGAAACTAATTGTAGGTAGAGATATTGCTGGAAAAAAACCGCTTTATTATGCAAAAACAGATGAGGGTATTATTTTTTCATCGGAAGTTAAAGTTATAAAAAAATATTTCTTAAAAAATCCGTCATTAAATTTAGAAGTTTTAAGACAAACCCAAAAATTTTCTTATTCTATATCTCCAAATACAACTTATGTTAATGATATTTTAAAATTACCTTATGCGAGTTATGCTACAATTTCAGTTGACAAAGGTTATAATATTGATGTAAAAAGGTATTTTAAACGAAATATCAATCCAACTTTTGGGGGTAGTTATGAAGAGGCTTGTTTAGAAATAAAAAGATTATTATATAAAGCTGTTGAAAAAAGGTTGCAAAGTGAAGTTCCTGTGGGAATTTTATTAAGTGCAGGGATTGATTCTTCAGCAATTGCAGCTATTACTAAAGAATTTAAAGAAGATGTTAGTGTACTTTCGGCAGGATATAAAGGGAATCATGAGGTAGATGAAAGAAGAGAAGCAAAAAAATTTAGTAATTTAAAAGGTTTTAAATGGAATGAAATTGAATTAGACGAAAATAATTTTAATGGTAAATTCACTAAAATTATGTCTATACTAGATGAGCCAAATGGTGATGTTGCAATGTTTGCTCAATGGGAAATATATAAAAAAGCAAAAGAGTTAGGATTTACAGTTTTACTAAGTGGTAATGGAGGAGATGAATTGTTTTACGGATATAAATCACACAATGATTTTGCTTTAGGTTTGGATTGGACTAACACTCAAAAAAACAAAATGCCTTTGCGGAGTAAAAAGGTAATATCAAAACATTATATATACCAAATATTTAAGTTGTTGGTTTCAAAAATTGACAACCCGTTAAATAAAATTAATATTAGAAATGATTACCCATTATTTGATGAATTAGAAAAAAGCGCTTTTGAACAAAGTTTACCTTTAGATAGAAATGATTGGCATAGGGTAGATTATAAGGATTATATTGATAAAGTTTATTATTATTTAAATTACGCTTGGTTAACAAATAACTGTTATTTTTTAGCAGATAAATTAGCTATGGCAAATTCAATTGAAGTTAGAAGTCCCTTTGCTGATATTGAATTAATTAAATTTGTAGATACATTGCCTTTAGAATATAAGTTTAGAAATCAACAACCAAAGCAAATTTTAAAAGATAGTTTAAAAGGTGTTTTACCTGTTTATGTACTTAATAGAGAAAAATCGGGATTTACACCTCCAACATCATTTATTAATAATATTGTATCTAATTATAAAAGCAGTTATTTTAATGAACACCCTAGAACTTATGCTCAATTAGTAACTGATTATTTTGCAAAAACTATTTAAATTATGTTAGCACCCATTGTATTATTTGTTTATAACAGACCTTGGCATACTGAGCAAACTTTAGAAGCTTTAATGCAGAATAAATTAGCAGATAATAGTATTCTCTATATATATTGTGATGGGCCAAAACCAAATGCTTTAAAGGAAGAATTAAATAAAATAATAGAAGTTAAAGAAGTTGTCAGAAAAAATAAGTGGTGTAAGGAAGTTTATATAATTGAACAAGAAAATAATTTAGGGCTTGCAGATAGTATAGTTAAAGGTGTTACTGAAGTCGTTAATAACTATGGTAAAATAATTGTTTTAGAGGATGATATTGTAACATCAATGGGCTTTTTGAGTTATATGAATGATGCTCTTAATATATATGAAAGAGAAGAAAATGTAATGCATATTTCAGGTTATTTTTCAAAAGTAAAAGGAAGATTACCTAATTTCTTTTTTTATAACCAGGCTTCTTGTTGGGGTTGGGCTACTTGGAAAAGTGCTTGGGTTAATTATAATGGGGACAGTGTTGGTTTATATAATCAAATACTTGATTCTAACAGGGTTTTAGAGTTTAATATGAATAACTCCTATCCTTTTTTATCTCATTTAGAGGCCAATATAAGAGGGGAAATGAAAACTTGGGCAATAAAATGGCATGCATCTGTATTTTTAAAAAAAGGTTTATGTCTACATCCCGCTAAATCATTTGTTAATAATATAGGTTTTGATAATTCAGGAGTTCATTGTGAGGTTTCTGACAGATATACAAATGAATACTTAAATAACATAGACTTTAAAAAACCAAAAAAAAAAATAGAAAATATAAAAGCAAAAAGGTTAGTTGAAGAGTTTAATAAAAATGGAAATAAAAAAAATATTTTTTTAAGATTGAAAAAAATAATAAAAGTAATATATAATAAACTATGAAAGTTTTATCACCATTAACAAGTAAAGAGTCTTTATTAATAGAAACTATCAATGTTGATAAATTAAAAATTGATTACTTTGAAAGTTTAGAAATTGATGTTTCTGATTTTTTTGAAGAAATTGAAAAACTGTATGTTTTTAAATGTCAACAGACGGGATATATGTTTTATTATCCTTTTAATATATCAGGTGATAGTAATTTTTACAAGAAATTACAAAAATTTGATTGGTACTATATGCCTTGGAAATGGGAAAATGAAATGACGTTAAAGAATTTAGATGGAAATGAAAAAATTCTTGAAGTTGGTAGTGGTGGCCTAGGTTTTATTGAGAAATTGAAAAATAAAGGTTTTGATATTACAGGTCTTGAATTGAATGAAGAAAGTGTAAGAAAAGGTCAGGAAATAGGATTGGAAGTTTTGAATCAAACAGTTCAAGATCATGCTAATGCTAATAAAGGTAAATATGATCTAGTGTGTTCTTATCAAGTTTTAGAGCATATTTCAGATGTTTACACCTTTATAAAAGCTCAAGTAGATTGTTTAAAGACTGGAGGGAAACTAATTATTTGTGTACCAAACAATGATTCTTTTATAAAATTGACTAATGGGGGTTTATTAAATTGTCCTCCTCATCATATGGGGTTATGGAATAAAAAATCATTGTCAAAAATATCTTCTATTTTTGGGTTAAAAGTTGATGAAGTTTTATATGAACCTTTGCAGGATTATCATTTAAATTGGTATATAGATTCTACAAAAAGAGAAAGAATCTTTAAAAATAAATATTCTCGATATTTATTTAAGAAATTAAAAATGGATAATCTTTATTTAAAATTAATTACAAAATTTAAAAATAAAATTAAGGGTCACTCAATAATGGTTGTATATTCTAAATTATAATGAAAGTTTTAATAGTTAATTCTTACGATGTTGGTGGGGCTGCAAAAGCATGTATAAGGTTACATGAAGGTCTTATAGAAAAAGAGATTGACTCTACTATATTATTTAAAGTAAAACAAAAGAACATATCTAATTCAGTACAATTTAAAAAATTACCTGCAAAAAATACAAAAATTCAAAGGATAAAATTAAAAATTTATAGAATTTTAAAAGAATTAAAGATCATAAAACCAAAACCTGTAAAGAAACAATCCGCAATAGTTGATAGACATTCGAATTTAGAAATGTTTAGTTTTCCAAATTCAAGTTTTGATATAACGGAATCTGAGTTATATAAAGAAGCAGACATAATTAATTTACATTGGATAGCTGAATTTTTAGATTATGAAACTTTTTTTAAAAAGAATACCAAGCCAGTAATTTGGACTTTACACGATATGAATCCATTTTCAGGTGGAGAACATTTTACGGAAGAATTTTTAGGAATAAACAAGAAAGGTAAACCTATAAAAAGAGTAATTTCTGAAAGTGAAAAAAAAATATTTTCAAAAAATATAATTTTCAAAAAAAATGCTTTAAAAAATGTGTCAAACTTGCATATTGTTGTTTTATGTAATTGGATGAAAAATGAAGTAAAGAAAAATATACTATTTAAAGATTATCCAATACATTTAATTCCAAATGGCATAAACACTGATGTTTTTAAGCAGAGAGAAAAAGTGTTTTCTAGAGAAATTTTGAATATACCTCAAAATAAAAAAGTTATTTTATTTGTTTCGGATTCTTTAAGCAATAATAGAAAAGGTTTTGCATTTTTAGAAAAAGCTTTTGAAGAACTAAAAACAGATGATGTTTTTTTATGTGCCATTGGTAAAAAGAATAATTTAAAACATAATTATGATAATATTTTGGAGTTAGGTTTTATATATGATGAACGATTAATGAGTATTGCTTATTCTGCTGCAGATGTTTTTGTAATACCTTCTTTAATGGATAATTTACCAAATACGGTGTTAGAATCTATTATGTGTGGAACGCCAGTAGTTGGTTTTCCTGTTGGTGGAATAAAAGATATGATTGAAGATGGTGTTAATGGTTTATTAACAAAAGATATAAGTGTTTTGTCTTTAGTAGAAACTTTAACATTGTTTTTATGTACATGTGGTAGCTATAATTCGGGAAAAATTAGAGAAAATGCTTTAAAAAAATATAGTCAAAAAATACAATCAGAGCAATATTTAAAACTATTTCAAAGTATTTATAACAAATCAAAAATAGATATTTAAATATGAAGAAAAAAATATCTATAATTACTATAAATTACAATAATCTTGAAGGTTTAAAAAGAACAATTACTAGTGTAGCTAATCAAACTTATAAAGATTTTGAATATGTTATAATTGATGGAGGATCTATTGATGGTAGTGCAGATTATATTGAATCTAAAAATAATAATATTGATTATTGGGTCAGTGAAAAAGATTCTGGGATTTATAATGCTATGAATAAAGGTATTGAAGTTGCAAATGGTGAATATTTATTGTTTTTAAATAGTGGAGATGAGTTGTATTCTAATAATGTCTTACAAGAAAATTATAATGATATCCATACTGAAGATTTAATTTACTTTAATATATGTCAAGTTTTTGAAACATCAACAAATATATATAGTTACCCGGATTATTTAAGTTATAAAACATTTTTAGCTGGCACTATAGGCCATCCTACTACATTAATTAAAAGATCTCTTTTTCATAAATTTGGTGTATATGATGAAAGTTTAAAAATTGTTTCTGATTGGAAATTTTTTTTTATTCTAGTAGTTAAATTTAATGTTTCTAGAAGGAAAATAAATAAAACATTATCAAATTTTTATACAAATGGTATCAGTTCTATGGATGTTTCTTTAGTTAATTTTGAAAGAAATAAGGTTATAGAATCAGAATTTAAAGATTATTTAAGATTAGATTCTTTAGAAAAATTATTATTTAACCTTAAAAGATCAAGAATTATAAAACTTCTAAATAGATTTGGTCTTTTGTTAAATATTAAAGAAATTTAACTTAATAAAGTTTAAAAATTATGGTTTCAATAATTATTCCAGTTTTTAATAGAGCTCATATTATCGAGGAAACACTTAAATCTATAATTTCTCAGACAAGTAAAGACTGGGAATGTATTTTAGTTGATGATGGCTCAAACGATTCTATAGAAACGATACTTGATAAGTACATTAATATTGATGTTAGATTTAAGTTTTATAAAAGACCACCGAATAGATTAAAAGGTCCATCATCGTGTAGAAATATTGGAATTGAAAAATCAAAAGGAGAATATATTATGTTCTTAGATTCAGATGATATATTAGCCAATTTCTGTATACAAGATAGATTGAATACTTTTAATAAATATTTAAATTTAGACTTTATAGTCTTTAAAATGAATACATTTTTTAATGAAATACCAATTTTAGAAAGTGAAATTTTACAAGAAAGGGTTAATGAAGATTATTTTTTTAATTTTATTGAGCTAAGAAGCTCTTGGCAAGTAACATCACCTATTTATAAAAAAAATATTATTAAAAAAATTGGAGGTTTTGAAGAAGGGTTAAGTATTTTTGAAGACTTATTATTAGCATCAAAAATTTTATTTAATTCTAATAATTATTTAGTTTTTAATAATGTAGATTGTTTTTATAGAAATAATAATGATTATTTTAAAAAACACAAAGACATTTCTTATTCTGTCAAAGTTGTTGATAGTTTTTTTAAGTTACTCGAATATGAAAGTAACTTATTAAATAAAGAATCTAACTTGTATAGAAAAAGAAAGTTAAAGAAATCTATTTTTAAAGCATATGTTTCTATATTTAATACTTATGTTATCCCAAATTTTCTCATATTTAAGGAAAAGAATAATGAAATAATTGATTACTTATTCACAAAAAAAATTATACAAAAGAACAAAAAAATAAAGTTAAAATTAGTGAATAATTTATTGAAATATGTTCATAAGATTAAAGGCTTAGGGGTGTTTAGGTTAGTGAATTTATTTATTAAATAATAAAAAAAATGAAAGTATTATCTGTAAAATGGTTTAAAATATTACCAATAAAAATTAAATCGATAATCGCGATAATTCCTTTTTTTTATGAGCTAAAAAAAATTAAAGCAGCAGAAATTATTTTTTTTTTTCCATCTTATCATACAGGAGGTGCAGAAAGAGTACATTTAGATATTGTTAATAGTTTTAAAACAAGTAACACATATATATTTTTTGAGGCAAAATCTAATTCAGATAATAATAAAAATGAATTTATTAGGAATAGTAATTACTACGATGTTTATGAGTTATTAAAGAGGAGCAGAATTACAAAGAGTATATTTAGGTTTTTACTAATTAAAACTATCAATAATAGTAAAAATACACATACTTTATTTGCTAGTTACAGTTCTTTTTTTTATACAATAACTCCAAAAATTAAAAAAGGTTTAAAAAAAATTGATTTAACACACTCTTTCTCTTTGTCGGGTAAAGGTATTGAAACTAGTAGTTTACCTTATGCTTCGTTTCTTACTAATAGAATTGTTATTAATGAAAGAACACTTAATGATTTTAAATCTCTCTATGAAGATAATAATTTAGAAAGATATTTTAATAGAATAAAAATAATTCAAAATGGTGTTTCTTTTAAGCAAAATGATTTTTCAATTAAAAAAAATAATACAATAAAAATTTGTTTCGTAGGTAGATGGTCAAATGAAAAAAGACCTGAGTTGTTTCTAAGAATTGCTAAAAGAACAGCATTGAAAACATCAAAGTTTAAATTTTATTTTATTGGTACAAATGTTAATAGTCATAGAAAAACGATTAAAGAGCATAGTACAGAAAGTTTAGGTGAAATAACAAATAAAGAAGAGCTAATAAAACTATATAAAGAGTTTCACTATATCTTTATCACTTCAAATAGAGAAGGTTTTCCAATGGTTTTAATGGAAGCAATGAGTTTTGGGGTAGTACCTGTTTGTACAAATGTAGGTGGTATTAGTGAGCATATTATAAGTGAGGAAAATGGCTATTTAATTGATGACAATGTTGACCAAGAAATAATAATAAAAGACTTTTTAAGAATTATTTATTCATTGGAATCTCATCAAAATTATAATGATTTATCATTGAATACATATAATTATGCAAAAGAAAACTTTGGAATTGATGTATTTAAAAATAGTTATAGGGAATTGTTTTTAAAAAAGAGCTAACTATATATCAAGTAAATTTAATTTAATGAAGAAAATAGCAATAAATTTTACTGATTTTTGGGATGGTTTTAATAAAAAAGAAAATTACTTTTATCGGTTACTCAAAACTAAATATGATGTAGTAATAAGTGATTCACCTGAATTGATTATTTATTCTTGCTTTGGTAATGAATACCTTAAATATAATTGTAAAAGGGTTTATTATACAGGAGAGAATATTAGACCTGATTTAACCGGCTGTGATTTTGCTTTTTCTTTTGATTTTTCAAATAACAAAAGACATTTTAGGTTACCTCTTTATTCTCTTTATATTGAGCAGGACAGAATGTATGATAAATTAAAATTTTTAAAAAAAAAAGATGAGTTAAGGAGAATTTGGGAGAAAAAGAACAAATTTGTTTGTATGGTTGTTTCCAACCCCAATGCTAAATTTAGATTAGATTTTTTTAAAGAATTGTCTAAATATAGGACTGTAGATTCAGGGGGTAAAGTGTTTAATAATGTTGGAGGTAGGGTTGCGTGTAAAACAGAATTTATTAATTCCTATAAATTTGTTTTAGCTTTTGAAAATTCATCTTTTGATGGCTATACTACAGAAAAAATTTTAGAACCAATTTTTACTGATTCTATTCCAATTTATTGGGGAAATAAATTAATAGATAAAGATTTTAATCCTAAAAGGTTTATTAATTATAATGATTATGGCAGTGTTGAGAAACTTTATGCAAGATTGGTAGAAATTGAGAACAACCCCGATATCGCTATTGGTATTCTGAGTCAACCCATTTTCGATATGGATAGTAATGGTTTTGAAAATGAAAGAAAAAAAGTGCTTAATATATTTTCTATATTAATCGAAAGTAAAAAAAGACCTATTGCGAAATCATATAAGTCTTATATACATTTTTTAAAAGTATTTATACGTAAGTTTAAAAAAAAAGTATTAAAATTGAAAAATAATTAATAATTAAAAACATTTTTTATACTTTTAAAATGAATACCTTAAAATATTAAGATTGATTAAGAAGCCGAACCTTGTAAGCGTTATTATTACTACTTATAACAGAAAAGAATATTTAGAAGAAGCAATTTTAAGTGTTCTTCATCAAACCTATAAAAATTATGAAATATTAGTTATTGATGATGGTTCATTAAATAATTACGCAGAAGCAATTTGTAATAAGTATAATAATTGCACCTATTTTTATAAAAATAATGGAGGATTGTCTTCTGCTAGAAATTTCGGAATTCATAACTCTAAAGGGGATTTTATAGCTTTTCTTGACGATGATGATTATTGGAGAGAAGATAAATTACATAAACAAATTGAGTTATTAAAAAAGTTTAAAAATATTGACTGTATTCACTCAAGTGCTTCAGTTGTAAATGCGCAAGGAATTGAAAAAGGTTTGTTTATTGGTGCAGCTAGTAATAAAGTTCACAAAAGATCTGGTTATGTTTTTTGGAATGCATTATCTGTTTGGGTTGTAAAATCGCCAACACCTCTTATTAGAAAGAAGGTGTTTAAGAAAGATTTACATTTTGACGAAACAATTAAAGTAGGAGAAGATATAGACTTTTATCAAAGAATGTTTTTTCGTCATAAAGTTTTATATATAGATGAACCTCTAGCCTTTTATAGAGAATATGATGGTTTTGGAAGACTTTCTCTTCAAAAAAAAATGTATATTGGAATAGAAAAAAAAATGTATTTCAATTTTAAGAAAATGGGAATTAAAAATCCTTTTTTGTTACAAAAAATTGCATCTAGATTGTTGGTTTCTGCAGTAAATAGATATAATTTATTTTTTCCAGATAGTGCAATAAAACTTTCTTTCTTTGACATATACTTTTTCTCAATTAGCAAGTTAAAAAAGATTATTTTTGATTTAAATTAAAAGTTACAATGGCAAATATTTTAGTAACAGGTGGAGCAGGAAATGTTGGTAGCTCTTTAGTGAATAAGTTAGCAAAAGATGCTTCAAATACTATTATTGTCTTTGATAACCTTTTAACAGGTAGAAGACATAAAATACCACAATTGAGTAACGTTATCTTTATAAAAGGAAATGTTAATGAATATAACGATATATCAGCTGTATTTCATAGATATAATTTTAATTATGTTTTTCATTTTGCAGCTGTGGTTGGTGTAAAAAGAACTTTGGAAAATCCTCTATTAGTTTTAGAGGACATAAAAGGTTTTGAAAACATCTTAAATTTATGTAAAAATACAAATGTTACTAAAGTATATTTCTCTTCTTCTTCTGAAGTGTATGGAGAACCTTTTGAGATTCCTCAAAACGAACATACAACACCATTAAATTCTAAATTACCATATGCTATTGTTAAAAATCTTGGTGAATCTTATTTAAAAACTTATCAGCAAGAATTTGGTTTAGATTATTCAATTTTTAGGTTTTTTAATACTTATGGACCAAATCAAAGTGAAGATTTTGTTATACCTAAATTTTTAAATTTAGCACTTAATAATGAAGATATTTCAATATTTGGAGATGGTTTACAAACAAGAACTTTTTGTTATATAGATGATAATATTGATACTATCCTTAAAATTCATAATAATTCATTACTTGATAATGAAGTTATTAATATAGGTAATGATATAGAAATTACAGTTTTAGAATTAGCAAAAAGCATAATAGAAATTACAAAAAGTAAATCAAAAATTATTCATTTACCAGCTTTGAAAGAAGGAGATATGTTGAGAAGATGTCCTGATATTAAAATAATGAAATCTATTCTTCAAAGAGACTTAATGTCTTTAAACGAGGGGGTTTTAAAATTAATTAATCATTATGAGAATAGGAAGTAATCCAGAGAAAATAAATAAAGATATTGATATTAATGCATATCATCGAGTTATAATTCCCGTATATATTCCTAATTTTGAGGGTTATTTTTCTGAATTATTAGAAGTTTTTAAATTATGTTTAGACTCTTTGTTAAAAACAGTTCATAATGAAACTAGAATTACAATTTTCAATAATAACTCTCATCCATTAGTCAAAGAATATATAGATTCGAAATATTTAGAATCGAATATCTTAGATCAAGTTTTTCATTCAAAAGAAAATCTTGGTAAGGTGAATGCAATTTTGGCTTCATCACAAGGAAATTTAGAGCCTCTAATTACTATTACTGATGCAGATGTGTTATTTAAGAGTGGTTGGCAGAAAGCTGTAGAAGATGTTTATTCTGGTTTTCCAGAAGCAGGTATGGTAAGTCCAGTTCCTTCACCGCTCGCCTATAATAATTTAACAGCTAATAATTGGGCTTATGCTTTATCAAAAGGCAAATTGTTTTTTGAGCCCGTATCTGATAAATTAGCCTTAGAAAGGTTTGATGCGAGTCTTGGTAATGATACAAAAATGTACGAGCCAATACATTTAAATAATTTTTTAATTTTAAAAAATAAAAAAAGAGATACGGAAGCAGTAATGGGTTGTGG
The DNA here is from genome assembly GCF_002163675.1 of Polaribacter sp. SA4-12. Taxonomy (NCBI): domain Bacteria; kingdom Pseudomonadati; phylum Bacteroidota; class Flavobacteriia; order Flavobacteriales; family Flavobacteriaceae; genus Polaribacter; species Polaribacter sp. SA4-12. The sequence goes on from NZ_CP019334.1 coordinate 228,594, forward strand.
TCATTTTGTTGCCACTTTAAGAAGAGAAATTTTTGATAAAGGTACAAGCGAACCAGCATTTATTAAAGTTAGTAATGGTGTAGAAACTAAATTTATAGATGTGCCAAATGAATCTTTAGGGTTTTTAAGACTAGCAACTAAAGATAATTACGCATTTCATATGGGGAATAACACAGAAGAATGGATGTTTGATGAGTTTAAAGTTTTAAAAGAAACCGATACTAATTTGCCAAAAGGTATCAGTAAAATAAACTTACCTAAACCAAATAGCTCTTTTCAACTTTTTATTGGTAAAATAATTTCTCGCTTAATAAGTAAAAATCTATTCAGAAAAATGTACTTTAAAAAATTAGGGATGAATTCAGATTATTAAATAAATTCAAAAGAAGTTTAAATATATTTTAGAATTCAATAAACAATTATTATTCACTTTTTTATTCTTTTAAACTATAAAAATGAAAATTGCAAACGTAATTATATCAGAACAAAGTTTACCAAATTTTAAAAATGGTTCTTGGACACAACGTTTAGAATATTTTTTAAAAAGTTCAAAAAATAATATAAATTATGTTGTGTGTAGTGAGCCAAAAAATAATGATATAAAATCCTCGTCAAAATTTTATTATTCTAAGAATAGAAACTCAAGAATAGTAAATAAATTCTTTCCTAATAAAAGATATTCAGACTTTATTTTAAAGATTGAAAAAATATTAAAAGAATACAATCAGATAATAATTTGTGTTGTTGATAATGTTAAATTATTAAATGCAATAAGTAACTTTATTGATGATAAATTATTGAAAAATCGAGTAACATTATTATTTTATAATTGTGGTTATTCTTATTTTTTAGGACAAAAAGAACATGAAGAGTTTTGTAAAAATATAGATGAAGTTGTTTTTTTGACAAAATCAGCATATTTATATAATAAGAAAATTTATAAAGAATTTACACCAGAAATTTCAGTTATAAATAACCCAATAAATAAAGATGTTTTTTATCCAGTTAAAAAAGATATTTATGAAGATGAGGTTTTAGAAAAATACAATCTAAAAGGTAAAACAGTTTTCTTATGGCTTTCACATGATAGAAAAAAGAAAGGATTGTCTTTAGTGTTAAATGCATGGAAATCATGGGCGAATAAAGGTGATAATAATGTTTTATTAATAGTTGGAGCAAAAAGAGAATTGGTTATAGATAATGTTATTTTTGTAGGTCAAATAGAAAGTAGTTTAGTAGATAAATACTATAAATGTGCGCATGTTTATTTGTTTCCAACATTATGGAAAGAAGGTTTTGGGTTAAGTTTATCACAAGCAATTTGTTCAGGATGCTTTTCAATTGCGGCGAATAATGGAGGTGTAGAAGATTTTTTTAAGAATAAAGATGGTATATTAATTGATGAACCAAATATTGTAGAAAATTGGGTGAATGCAATGAAAATTGCTGCTCAGAATGTTGAAAATAGTTGGCAAAATGAAAATTCAGGTAATCAAATACTTAATTTTAATGAATGGGCTGAAAAATTTTCGCAAGTTTTTAATAAATGGCAAATGAGATTAAAAGAGTAATTGTATGTGTGCGATAAATGGTATTATAAACTGGGAAGGTATTCATCAATCTGATATTGATTGTGTAAAAAAATCTTTAAAAGAAATGGATTATAGAGGTCCAGACTTTTCACAAACTTCTATTGATGATTTTTCAATTTTAGGACATAATCGATTAGCTATTTTAGATTTGAATCCAAGAGCAAACCAGCCCCTGTTTTCGGAAGATAAAAGGTATTCAATCGTTTTTAATGGTGAAATTTATAATTATAAGATTTTAAGGAATGAATTAATTTCTCTTGGAGTCAATTTTAAAAGTACATCAGATACGGAAGTTCTATTAAACGGTTTTATTTTATATGGTATTGAAGTTTTAAAAAAACTAAGAGGTATGTTTGCCTTTGTTATTTGGGATAAAAAGGAAAAAAAAATATTTGCAGCTAGAGATCGTTTTGGTGAAAAACCATTTTATTTTATTAATAAAGCTCAAAACTTTTTTTGTTTTGCTTCTAATTTAAATGGTATTGTTCAACTATCAAAAGAAAAACTAGAAATAGATAAAGTTGCAGTTTATCAATTACTAAATCAGCAATATATTGATGTTGATACATGTATTTATAAAGGGATTAAAAAAATTCACCCAGGAAGTTATTTATTAATTACGAAGGATAAGACTGTTATAAAAAAATATTGGCAATTAGATTATAAAGAAAAAATTAATTTTGATTTTAAAACAACAAAAAATAAAGTACAAAAAATATTAAAAAGTGCTGTTAGTGAGCAATTAGAAGCAGATGTATCAGTAGGTGTTTTTTTAAGTGGAGGAGTAGATTCCTCTATTATTGCATCAATAGCTAGCAAACAAAAAAATGATATAACAGCTTTAACAATATCTACCCCAGATGATGTTAAAAACGATGAATCCAAATCGGCAGCTTATGTAGCAAATACACTAAAAATAAATCATAAAATCATAAAATTAAACAGAGATTGTGTTAATGAATTACCTTATATTTTAAAAAATATTGAACCACTTAGTGATGCTTCTTTAATACCAAGTACAGCAATTACAAAAGAAGCTAAAAAAGAGTTTAAAGTAATGCTTAGTGGAGACGGAGGTGATGAAGTTTTTGGAGGGTACAAAGTTCCTTTACAATATAAAGAAAATACATTTAAAGGTAATTCTATTACCTCTTCTATAGTAAACAACCTTATTAAGAAAGCGGACAATCCAATACAAAACCATTTCTATTCTAAATTAAATACTAAAAGAATATTTAAATGGGGAGGATTGGAATCATATTATAATAATACATCACTTTCTAAAACTTTAGAAAAAGAAATATTAAATCAAGATTTTAACCTAATATCATCTTCAAAAAAATATTATAAAGAATCTTTAAATTATATTACTAATAAAGAAGATTCTCTTTTTTATGTTGGTATAAAGTCTAAACTAGTTGATGATTTTTTGTTTAAAATAGATAGTTCTAGTATGCATAATTCTATTGAGTCGAGAGCTCCTTTTTTAGATCATAGATTAATAGAATTTACATCAAAGTTATCACTAAATCAGTTATGTCCAAATAATATTGATAAAGAAATTCTAAAATCTATTGGAACTGATTATTTGTCGAAAGAGTTTTTTAACTTGCCAAAGAAAGGCTTTTCTATACCTTATTATAATTATTTAGAAAATAGCTGGGGAGATATTTTACTTTCTCTTATAAAAGAAGGTGTTTCTTCAGACTTGGGGCTTTTAAAACCAAATTCAGTTGAAAAATTATTAAATTATTATAAAATAAACCCTAATTTTAGAATTGGTAAGATTTTATATAGTATTTTAATATTAGAAATTTGGTTAAGGGTTTTTCATTTAAAAATGAACCCTAATGATATTAAATTAATTTAATAAAAAAGATAAACATTGAGCAATTTTATTGAAATAGAAGGAAGAAAAGTAGGAATTGATTATCCTCCGTTTGTAATTGCAGAAATAGGAATTAATCACGAAGGCTCTCTAAAAGTAGCCAAAGAAATGGTTGATGCAGCTTATAGAGCAGGTGCAGAATGTGTAAAACATCAAACACATATTGTAGATGATGAGATGAGTGGAGCCGCAAAAAAAGTGATTCCTGGTAATGCAGATATTTCAATATATGAAATAATGAAACGTTGTGCTTTAAATGAAGACGATGAAATTGAATTAAAAGAATATGTAGAAAGCAAAGGAATGATTTTTATTTCTACACCATTTTCAAGAGCAGCATCAGAAAGATTAGAAAAAATGAATGTTGCTGCATATAAAATTGGTTCAGGAGAGTGTAATAATTATCCTTTATTAGAACATATTGCTTCTTTTGGTAAACCAGTTATTATGAGTACTGGTATGAATACAATTAAAAGTGTAGCTAAAGCTGTTGAAATATTTGAAAAAGCAAATGTTCCTTTAGCATTATTACATACAACAAATCTATACCCAACACCAGTTCACTTAGTACGTTTTGGAGCAATGCAAGAATTATCTGAAGCATTTCCCAAAAATGTTTTTGGTTTATCTGATCACACATTAACTAATCATGCTTGTCTTGGTGCTGTTGCTTTAGGAGCATCAATTTTAGAACGTCATTTTACAGATTATAAAGAAAGGACAGGGCCAGATATTGTTTGTTCTATGGATGAAAATGATTGTAAAGAATTAATTACTGGAAGTAATTTAATTTGGAAAATGAGGGGTGGAACGAAAGAACCTGCTAAAGAAGAACAGGTTACTATAGATTTTGCATTTGCAACTGTTGTAACTATTAATTCAATTAAAAAGGGTGAAACTTTCACTAAAGAAAATATTTGGGTTAAAAGACCAGGAACGGGTGATATTTTAGCTGAAAGTTATAATGATGTTTTAGGGAAAAAAGCAGTAGACAATATTGAAAAAGACACCCATTTAAATTGGTCAAATATTGAGTAATCAAAAAAAAATAGTATTCCTTACTGGAACTCGTGCTGATTTTGGGAAATTAAAGTCCTTAATAAAAATTACACAAGAGAATTCAAATTTTGATGTTCAAATATTTGCAACAGGAATGCATTTAGATGAAAAATATGGTTCTACTGTAAATGAGATTTATAAAAGTGGATTTAAAAATATTCATACTTTTAAAAATCATGCAGGTGCTGAGTTTATGGATAGAACTTTAGCAAAAACAATAACTGGATTTTCAGAATATATTGCAATTCAAAAACCAGATTTAATTGTAATTCATGGAGATAGAGTAGAAGCATTAGCAGGTGCAATTGTTGGAAGTTTAAATAATATATTGGTTTCCCACATTGAAGGAGGCGAGGTTTCTGGTACAATTGACGAATTAATACGCCATTCTGTAAGTAAATTATCTCACTTACATTTAGTTTCTAATAACGAAGCTAAAAAGAGATTAATACAAATGGGGGAATTAGAAAGTTCTATTTATGTTATAGGTTCGCCTGATTTAGATTTAATGAACCCTTCTAATTTACCTAGCCTAGAAAAGGTGAAAGAATATTACGAAATTTCTTTTGAAGAATATGCAATTGTAATGTTTCACCCTGTAACAACTGATTATAAAAATATAAAAGAAAATTCGAAGGAATTTGTAGATGCGTTATTAAAATCAAATGAAAATTATGTCGTAATATTTCCGAATAATGATTTAGGAACAGAAGAAATTCTTGATGAATATAAAAGGTTAGAAAATAATTCTAAATTTAAAATATATCCATCTTTAAGATTCGAATATTTTTTAAGACTTTTAAAAGAAACCAAGTTTATAATAGGTAACTCTAGTGCAGGAGTTAGAGAAGCACCTTATTATAAAGTACCAACAATAGATATCGGAACAAGACAAAACAATAGAGGGCAAGCAAGTTCTATTATAAATATAAATTATAATTTTGATAAAATTTTGTTAGCTATTAATAATATAAAAGTAGTAGAACAAGATATTAACATAACAGAATTTGGAGAGGGGAATAGTAATGAACTTTTCTTACATTTGTTAAAATCAGAATTGATTTGGAAAGTTAATTGCCAAAAACAGTTTCAAGACTTATAATATGAATGTTCTAGCAATTATACCTGCAAGAGGAGGCTCTAAAGGGATTAAGAAAAAAAATATAATAGATTATAAAGGTAAACCATTAATGCAATGGTCTATAGATGCTGCTTTAAAATCTAAATATATAACAGAAGTTGTGGTTTCTTCAGATAATGATGAAATATTAGATTTAGCAAGTAAAAATAAAGATATAATCACTTTAAAAAGGCCAAAAGAGTTAGCAGAAGATAGTTCTAGAACAGAACCTGTTTTAAAACACATTATAGAAAGTCTAGATGCTTCAAAATATAGTCATATTATTCTTTTACAACCAACTTCTCCGCTAAGAACAGTAGAACATATAGATAATGCTTTTAAATTATTATTTAATTCAGAAGCAAATTCATTAATTAGTGTTTGTAATCTAGAACATCATCCTTTTAAATCTTTTAAAATTGATAAAAATGGATTTTTAGAAGGGATAATAAATAATGATTACCCTTTTTATCCTAGGCAGTCATTACCTAAAACGTATAAAGCAAATGGAGCTATTTATATTATAGAAGTAGATGAGTTTAAAAAGAATTTCTCTTTGTTAACAGCGAAAACAATTCATTTTGAAATGAATAAAGAGAGTAGTATAGATATAGATACATTAGAAGATTTAAAATAATTTAAGATGAAAATTGTAATAATTGTTCCAGATGGTGTTGGTGTTAGGAACTACTTGTATTCTAATTTTATAGATTATTTGATAGAAAATAACCATGAGATTATCATTTATAATAAATTATCTAAATCAGCTATAGAAGAGATAAAAAGGATAAAACCACAACTTAAAAACTTTGAGGTTTTATCTAATTTTGTTGAAAATGGAAAAGCAAGATTATTAAGAGAAAGTTTAGCATATGGAAGACTTTTACGAAATAGAAAAACTTTAAAAAATTATTCGATTTTAAAATTTTGGAATCCAAGTAAAAAAGGCATTAAAAAGAGTACTCTTTATTCTTTAGCAGAAATATTAGGCTTTGTGTTTTCTAAGTCTTCTTTTTTAATTAATAAAGCAGATTTCTTTTATGAAAAAGAAATTTCAAAAAGTGAAGCAACAAAAATTAATTTAAATAAATTAAAAACACTTTCTCCAGATTTTGTTTTAAATCTTCATCAAAGAGCTACAATAGCATCACAAGTAATTTCTGCTGCTAAGAAATTAAAGATCAAAACAGGTACTGTTATTTTTTCTTGGGATAATGTACCTAAAGCAAGATTAATTTCTCGTTACGATTATTATTATGTTTGGTCTCATTTAATGAAGGAAGAATTATCATTGTTATACCCAGAAATTGCATCTAAACAAATAAAAATAACTGGTACTCCTCAATTTGAGTTTTACTTTAACAAAGAGTTATATTTAGAAAAAGAATTATTCTTTAAAACATATGGCTTAGATATTAATAGAAAAACTATTTGTTACTCTGGTAATGATTCATCATCACCATACGAAGCAAATTATTTAGAGGATATTTGTGAAGAAGTAAGTAAAATTGATGATGAAAAACGACCACAGATTCTCTTTAGAAGATGCCCAGTAGATAAATCTAGTAGGTTTGATAATGTTTTAAAGAAATATAAAGGCTTAATCTATTCTATTGATCCAGATTGGAAAACTGATAAAGAAAATGATGACTCTTTTACTACTATTTTCCCCAAATATAATGATATTATTTTACTTGTCAATACCGTGAAATATTCTGATTTAGTTATTAATTTAGGCAGCACAATGGCACATGATTTTGCCGTTTTAGATAAACCATGTTTATATTTGAATTATAACCCTGTAAACAACTCATTATTTAAAGTTGAAGATGTTTTTAATTTTCAGCATTTTAAAAGCCTGAAAAATTTAGATGCTGTTGGTTGGATAAATAATAAAGATGAAATTATAAAGAAAATAGTAGAGACTTTAGATAAACCTGAAGAAATGGGGAAAGAACGAAAACTGTGGTTAAAAAGGATTGTTTCTCATCCTTTACAAAATAATACAGAAGAACTTTGTAAAGCAATTTTAAGAAAGTAATAATTATGCACATTTGTTTTATTTCTAATGAATTTCCCTTACCAAATATTTCTTTTGGAGGAGCTGGTACGTTTTTATTGACCTACTCAGAACTGTTAATTAAAAACGGTCACAAGGTTTCTATTGTTGGTGTAAAGGAGGGAGATGAAATAATTACAAAGATCAATAAGGTATCTATTTATTATGCAAAAAGATCAAATATTAAAGGGTTTTCTTGGTATGTTAACTCAAAGTCAATTAGTAAATTAGTTAACAAAATAAATATAACAAATAAAATAGATATTTTAGAAGCACAAGAAGCTGGTTTTGCTTTTGTTGATACTCCAAAAGGAATAAAGAAAATTGTTAGAATGCATGGTGGGCATTATTTTTTTCACATTTTTGAAAATAAAAAATTGAATTGGAAAAAAGCTTTATTAGAAAGAATAACTTTTAAAAAAGCAGATGCTGTAATTGCAACTTCAGATTTTGTTAAAATTCAAACTTCTAAATTTATTGATTTTTCTAAAAAGAAAAATATTACTATAAATAACCCTATATTAATAGACCAGTTTTACCCTGCAGATAAAAATAAGATTATAAAAGGAAGTATTGTTTTTGCAGGTACAATTTGTGAAAAAAAAGGAATTAGACAATTATGTTTAGCAATTCCAGAAATAGCTAAAGTATTTCCAGAAATTCATCTATATATTTATGGAAGAGATTGGTTCTTTTCCGATGGTAAGTTATATAAAGATTGGTTATTAGATCAACTGTCTGATGAAATTAAAAGTAAAATTACATTTAGAAAACCAGTTCCTTATAGTGAATTACCTAAAGTTTATGAATTTGGTGAAATTTGCGTTTTTCCTTCTCATATGGAAGTTCAAGGATTAGTTGCTCCTGAAGCAATGTCTATGGAAAAATTAGTGATATTTACAAAATATGGCCCAGGACCAGAAACTATAGATGATGGTGTTAATGGGTTTCTTTGTGAACCATTAATAGTTAAAAGTATTTCAGATGTTGTTGTTAAGGTTTTGAATAACAGACAGAATAATAGGGGAATAGAAATAAGAGCAAGGGAAAAAGTTATTAGTAAGTTTTTACCAGAAATTATCTTTAAAAAAAATATAGACTTTTACACTTCAATTTTTTAAATATCAGAAATTGTATCAATTCTTAATCAGATATATAAAGCTTAAATTTGTTAGATAAAAAGGTTCTCAATTAAAATAAATAATTTGTTTAAAACTGATATTTTAAAATATAAAAAGTATAGTGGTAAATCTTCTTTAGTTTTATTACTAACTACTCAAGGTCTTTGGGCTCTTTTTGTTTATAGATCTTCAAATTATATATATAAAAGTAAATTGCCAAGTATTATAAAAAAACCACTTTTATTAGTATCTATTATTTTTCAAAAATGGATTGAAATTGTTTCTGGAATTTCAATACCATATTCTTGTTCTATTGGACATTCATTTTATATTGGCCATTTTGGAGGAATAATAATAAACTCAAACGCTATAATTGGTAACAATTGTAATATTTCACAAGGTGTTACAATCGGTGTGAGTGGAAGAGGAAATAAAAGAGGGGTTCCTGTTCTTGATGATAATATCTATATTGGTGCAAATTCGGTTTTAGCAGGAAATATTAAAATTGGAAGTAATTGTGTTATAGCTGCAAATTCTTTAATTATAGATAATATAGAGAAAAATTCTACAGTTATTGGTGTCCCCGCGAAAATTATTAATAATTTAGGATCTAAAGGATATATTTAATGAGGTTTTTAATTATTTCAGATGCTCCAATTTTAAAAAAAGAGAATAAGTTGTTTTCTTATGCACCATATGTAAATGAGATAAAACTATGGATGAAATATTTTGATGATGTTGTGATTGTATCACCTACTAAATATAAAAAAGAACTATTAATTGAATCATTTAATAGAGATATAAAAGTTTCTTCAATACCTTCAATATCCTTGATTTCTTTTTTTGATACTATTAAGAGTATTTTAGTATTGCCTTTTATAATTTTCAAGCTTTTTATTAATATGTTTAAAGCAGATCATATTCATCTAAGAAATCCTGGTAGCATAGGTTTATTAGGCTGTTTTGTCCAAATTTTTTTTCCTTTTACACCTAAAACTTCAAAATATGCAGGGAATTGGGATCCTAAAAGCAAACAACCAATAAGTTATCGAATTCAAAAATGGATTTTATCCAATACCATTTTAACTAGAAATTGTAAAGTTTTGGTTTATGGAAAATGGGAAAATCAAACTAAAAATATTATTCCTTTTTTTACCGCATCCTATAAAAAAGAGGAGATTATAGAAGTACCAAAAAAGTGTTTTTCTAGTGTAATTAAATTTATATTTGTAGGAACTTTTTCTGAAGGAAAACAACCTTTGTTGAGTGTAAAAACAATTCAGAGTTTACTTTCTAAAAACATAGACGTTCAATTAGATATGTATGGTGAAGGAGACAAATTTAATGAAGTTAAGAGGTATATTAGTGAGCACAGATTAGAGAATAATATATTTTTGCATGGAAATAAACCCAAAGAAATTGTAAAAAAAGCATTTATAGAAGCTCATTTTCTTATTTTTATTTCTAAATCAGAAGGTTGGCCAAAGGTTGTCGCTGAGGCGATGTTTTGGAAATGTTTACCAATTTCGACAGATGTTTCTTGTGTAGCATATATGTTAGATTATGGTAAGAGAGGCACAATTGTAGCACCAAATGTTTTGATAGAAGATTTGGTTGAAATTGTTTTAAATTATATGAATAATGAAGTTGTGTATCAACAGCAATCTTTAGAGGCTCAAAAATGGTCTCAAAATTTTACGTTAGATAAATTTGAGTTTGAAATAGGAAAACTAATGAAGCTTTGAAAGAATTAAAAGTCTTACAAATTACCGACTCGTTAAATGTTGGAGGAACAGAGGTATTAGCTGTTAATATGGCTAATGTCTTTTTAGATTACAATATCTCATCTCATTTTTGTACTACAAGACAAGAAGGTTTTTTAAAGGATAAGTTAAAAAAAGAAGTACGTTATATTCATTTAAAGAGAAAGTCTACTTTAGATTTTAAAGCCTTAATTAAACTTAAAAAATATATAAAAAAGAATCAAATTCATATTGTTCACGCACATTCTACTTCTTTATTTTTTGCTTGTGTGTTAAAAATGATGTATCCAAACTTCAAACTATTTTGGCATAATCATACAGGAGTAAATGTTAACTTAAGTGGTTTGAAATTCTATATAATTAAATTTCTTACGAAGTTTACAAGTGGAATCGTGAACGTAAACGAAGAATTAGCAGTGTGGTCAAAAAATAGATTAGGGAACAAGAATGTTATTCAAGTAAATAATTTTCCATTATTTACAGATACGGATCGTTTTACGAATTTATATGGAGTAATTAATAAAAGAATTGTTTGTTTAGCAGCTTTAAGACCAGAAAAAGATCATTTAAACTTATTAGAAGCATTTAATATTGTGCAAAATAAGTTTCCAGATTGGACTTTACATTTAATAGGTAAAGATTATAATAATGAATACTCAAATAAAATAAAAAGATATATTAGCAATCACAAGTTAAAAGAAAATGTTTTTATGTATGATATGTGTTCAGATATCAAAAATATTTTAGAACAAGCATCTATTGGAGTTTTGTCTTCAGAAAATGAAGGATTACCAATTTCTTTATTAGAGTATGGTTTAGCAAATTTACCCGTTTTAACAACTGATGTTGGGGAATGTAAAAAGGTAATCAATCACCATAAAGCAATTGTTGTTCCTAAAAGAAGTGATATTTTTGCAAAAGCTTTATTAGAAATTATTGAGGGGAATTTATTAAGGAAAGAGATTTCAGATTCACTAAATAAGAATGTTATCTCTTTTTTCTCTAAAGAAAATTTTATTTCAAAAATTAAAAAATTTTATGATAAATAAAATATTAGGTAATAAGTTTTTATTTATTTGTGTTCACATAGTTTTGGGCTTTCTAGTTACTTTCTTACCCATTGCTAAAATTTATACTTTACTTATTTTTGTTATTGGTGCCTTTATTATTTATACAACTAGAAATAGAAAAGAAGAAGCTTTGTTTTTAATAAGTTATTTAGTGGGGGCTGAGGTTTTTATAAGAATGTCAGGAGGTACCTTATTGTATGAAACAGGTAAATATGGAATGATTTTATTTATTCTTCTAGGGCTGTTTTTAGGTCCAGTAAAACAAAAACAAACAGTATCATTTATATTATATATATTACTTTTATTAATAGGTATTATATTTACTGACACTCCATCAGGTGAATCAATTAGAAATGCTATATCATTTAATTTAAGTGGGCCTATAACTTTAGGCTTATTTGCTCTTTATTGTTATAAAAGGACAATAACATTAACAGAATTTAAAGAGTTGCTTTTTCTCTGTTTATTGCCTATATTTTCTATGGTTAGTTATGTTTATTTTAGAACACCAGATTTAGAAGAAATGGTTTTTGGTACTTTATCAAATTTTGACACATCTGGAGGTTTTGGCCCCAATCAGGTGGCTACTATGATTGGTTTCGGAGCATTTATTTTAGGTGTTTTTTTATTTATCAGAATTAATTTATCTGTATATATTTTTTTAGATGGTTTCTTTTTAACATATTTCATATACAGAGGTTTATTAACATTTTCAAGAGGAGGTATGATTACAGCAGTGGTTGCGTTTTTGTTTTTTGCCTTTTTTATGTTTTTATTTCAGAAGGTAACTCTTGTTAAAGTTTCTAAATATGTTTTCGTTTCACTAATTTTATTTTTAGGAATTTGGTTGTATACATCAAATATTACCGGAGGAATGATTGCTAATAGATATGCAGGAGAAAATACTATGGGTGTTAAGAAAAAAGATGTAACTGCAGGAAGAGGGAAGATTATTAATATGCAGTTAGAAAGTTTTTATGAATCTCCAATTTTTGGTATTGGAGTTGGTAATGGTAAGTATAAAAGAATTGAAACTGGAGAGCATGTAACTGCTGCTTCTCATAATGAGGTTAGTAGATTAATTGAAGAGCATGGTTCATTAGGCATAATTGCACTGTTGATACTTTTAATAGCACCTTTACAGAATATGTATTTTAGTAATAATTACCAAAGAGCATTTTTAATTTCTTTTTATATTTTTTGGTTTTTAACGATTAACCATTCTGCAATGAGAATCGCATTTCCTGCTTTTGTTTATGGATTAAGTTTGATTAGAATTGTACCAGATGAATCGTAAAAAAATATTATATATAGGTAACAATTTAACAGGGAAAACAAAGTATAATTCTACCATAAAAGTATTATCTACGTTGTTAAAAGAAGAAGGTTTTTCTGTAATAGTTTCATCAGATAAAATAAGTAAACTATTAAGGTTATTAGATATGTGTATTTCTCTCGTAAAAAATAGAAATAAAGTAGATTATGTTCTAATTGATACTTTTAGTACCATAAATTTCTATTATGCATTTATCATATCTCAATTAGCAAGAGTTTTTAAATTAAAGTACATTCCTATTTTACATGGAGGTAATTTACCTGAAAGATTAGAACGAAATACGTTTTTAAGTGATTTGATTTTTAAGAACTCATATAAAAATGTAGCTCCTTCAAATTACCTAAAATCCTCTTTTGAGAAAAAAGGATATGATACCATGTTTATTCCTAATATTTTAGAGATAGAAAACTATAATTTTAAGAATAGAAAACAACTTGAGCCTAAATTATTTTGGGTTAGAGCTTTTAAAGAAATTTACAATCCTACGTTAGCAATCAAAGTTTTAGATTTACTTAAAAAAGAATATCCTAAAGCAAAACTATGTATGGTTGGACCTTTTGTTGATGATAGTTATGATGATTGCTTAAAGTTGATTTCTGAATTAAAATTAGAAAGTTCTGTAGAATTTACAGATGTTCTTCTAAAAGAAGATTGGCATAAAAAATCTGAAGATTATGACATCTTTATTAATACAACAAATTTTGACAATACACCTGTTAGTGTAATGGAAGCGATGGCTTTGGGGTTACCAATTGTTAGTACAAATGTTGGTGGAATGCCTTTTTTAATAGATGATACAACTGATGGATTATTAGTCACTAAATCTAATACAGAAGAAATGACGAGTGCAATTGTTTCTTTACTAAATAATAATCACCCTAACTTAGCAATAAATGCTAGAAAGAAAGTGGGAAATTTTAGTTGGAATAATAACAAAGGAAAGTGGTTTAAAATTCTAAAATGATGATCAGAAAAATTATCTACACTTTAGGACAACAATTGAGAAATCCCTCTTTTAAAATTAAATACCATTTTTTAAAGGAATCTGAAAAATGGTCTTTAGATGAGTTAGAGCAATATCAGCTAAAAAAGTTTAAAGAAATTTTACAAGTAGCTTACAATAATTCTGAGTTTTATAAAAGGAAGTTCGATGAACTAAATGTAGATATTCAAAAAGTAAGTTCATTAGATGATATTAAACTATTTCCTATAATAACAAAAAAGGATTTAATAAAATTTGCACCTCAAATACATACGAATCTGACTTTTAAAAAGAAGTTTTTAGCAACAACCTCAGGTACATCAGGAGAGTCTTTAAAGTTTTTTAGAGAGGAAGAAGTAGATTCGTTTAATAGAGCAGCAATACAAAGAGGATATTCTTGGTACGACATAAATCCTTGGGATAGAAATGGATATTTTTGGGGCTTTAGCTTTTCTTTTATCAGTAAACAAAAAAATAAGATTTTAGATTTTCTACAAAATAGATTTAGAATTTTTAGCTATAACGAAAAGTCACTAAAAAGTTTTATTAGAAAAGCTCAAAAAGCGAACTATATTCATGGGTATTCATCAATGATATACCAAACAGCAATTTTAATTAATAAATTAAAATTACCGAAACCGTTACAGATTAAAATGATTAAAGGTACTTCAGAGAAAATTTTTGAAAGTTATCAATCTCCAATTAAAGAAGCTTTTGGGGTTAAAATTATTAGTGAATATGGGGCAACTGAATCTGGTATTATAGCTTTTGAATGTGAACAAGGAAGTATGCATTTAAATATGGAGGGGGTTTTGGTTGAAGAAATAGATAATGAAATATTAGTAACAAATTTACAATTACATTCTTTTCCAATAATTCGTTATAAATTAGGTGATTATATCTCTTTAGCTCCAAGAGAGAAGAAATGTTCATGTGGCAAAAATCATTTAATTTTAGATGAAGTTACAGGTAGAATAGGAGAGAATATTTATGGGGTTGAGAATACATATCCGAGTCTGTATTTTTATTACATATTTAAGAATTTATCAAAAAAAGAGAAAATAGTTTTAAACTATCAAGTTGTTCAAAATCAAAAAGGGAAATTGATTTTTTTGTTAGATATTAAAGTAAATGTAGATGTTGAAAGAAAATTAGTTGCTGAGATTGAAAAATATTTTAAAAAAGATATTATTTTTGAGATAAAACAACAAGCAGAGTTCATCTACACTAAAGGAAAACTGAAAAATTTTATTTCTGAAATAAATGAATAACCTAGTTTCTATTATTACACCAAATTATAATTCTGAGAAATTTATTTCAGAAACAATTAATAGTGTTTTAAATCAGACCTATAAAAATTGGGAAATGATTATTGTAGATGATGTTTCTACGGATAAAAGTATAGATATTATTACTTTTTTTTGTAAACAAGATTCTAGAATTCAATTGCATCAATTATCGGATAATTCTGGAGCTGCTATCGCAAGAAATAAAGCAATATCTTTAGCAAAGGGTACTTTTATAGCTTTCTTAGATAGTGATGATTTATGGTTGCCTAAAAAATTAGAATTCCAGTTAGATTTTATGCTGAAAAATAATTACTCTTTGAGTTATACATCTTATGAAATTATAAATGAAGAAGGGAATAGTACTAACAAAACTATAAAGTGTAAAGATAAATTAGATTATAACAGAATGTTGTATTCTAATGAAATAGGATGTTTAACAGCAATGTATAATAAAGATGTTTTGGGTAAAATATTTATGCCTAAAATTAGAAAAAGACAAGATTATGGTTTGTGGTTAAAAGTTTTAAAATCAGAAAAGTATGCTTTTGGTTTAGCTACAGTTTTGGCTCAGTATAGAGATCGAAGTCAATCGATATCAAATAATAAAGTAGAAATGCTTAAATGGAATTGGAATTTGTATAAAAATGTTGAAAATTTATCTTATTTTCGAGCTACATATTATACACTATGTAATGTAATAAATAAACTGCTTAAATGATTTCGAAATCTTATTATAATATATCTGAAAGGAAAATTCTATTAAGAATTGTAGATATTGCAATAATTATTTTAAGTCTTTTTTTATCATCAATTTATCTAAATTTTAATTATTTCTTTTTTTCAAATGACTATATTTTAAATTGGTCATTATTACTTATTTTTTATTATTTGATATTTGGTGAAATCTTTTTGCTGTACAATTTAAATATTTCAAATAATAGATATACAGTCGTTAGAAGTGTAATATTAACAGCTTTTTTTACTACAATATTTTATATTTTCACACCTTATATTTCACCCGTTTTACCATCTAATAGATTGCAAATAGTATATTTCTTTCTAATACTATCTTTACCCGTTATTATTTGGCGGTTTTTATATATGTGGTTGATTTTTTCACCAAAATATTTCAAAAACATTGTTTTTATTGGGGAGTCAGATAGAATAAAAAGTATACTTAAAAAAATTCAAAAAGACAATATTCATAATTTACATGCTTATTTATCTGATAAGGAAGTAACTGGTATTCATAATTTTCAGGATATTTCTACTGCTAAGATTTCTTCTTTAATTGATAAGAATAGTGTTACTGAAGTGATTGTTTCTCTAAAAGGATTATTACCAGAAGTTGTTGAAAAATTGAACAAAGAGCTTGTTTTATTATTTGAACAAGGAGTAAATATAGTTAGTTATGAAACGTTTTATGAAGAAGTAACATTAAGAGTTCCTAAAGAATATTTAAAAAATAATTTTTACAAACATTTAAATTTCAGTAAGAATAATAGCAACCGTTTTTATCTTTTTGGTTTAAGATTTGTAGATATTATTCTTTCAATTTTTGGTCTTATTGTACTTTTCTTTTTAATACCTATCTTATTTTTAGGTAATCTTATGGGTAATAGAGGATCTCTATTTTATTCGCAAGATAGAGTTGGTCAAAATGGAAGGAAATTCAATATTTTTAAGCTAAGATCTATGGTTGAAAATGCTGAATCTAATGGAGCAGTTTGGGCAGTAAAAAATGATAAAAGAATTACTGCTTTTGGCAAATTTTTAAGAAATACGAGGTTGGATGAATTTCCTCAGTTTTACAATATATTGAAAGGCGATATGAGTATTATTGGACCAAGACCAGAAAGACCTGAATTTGTGAAAGACTTAGAAAATAAAATTCCTTTTTACGCAATTAGGAATGTTGTTAGACCAGGTTTAACAGGTTGGGCACAAGTTAACTATCCTTATGCAAATACAATTGAAGAGCAAGAGACTAAATTGCGTTATGACTTGTATTATATAAAAGAAAGAAGTGCTTTTATGGACTTTAAAATATTGATAAAAACGGTTACTACTGTTTTATTTTATAAAGGTCAATAATCTTTTTGATAAAAAGTAATACCTAATAATAAGTAATATTAATAGTGGAGTTACTACTATTGGAAAAACCTGAATTTTGAGTATCCAAAGTACAGGAATGAGAAGCAATAAAACGATCAATACAAACAAATATTTCTGTAACCATCTTTTTTGTTGTTTCGTGTTTAATAATAGAAAAGCGATAATTAAATTCGGAGCAAAAGCCCACAACAAATTAAAATTATTTGGTGCTGTTGAATGTGTTGAGAAAAACCATAGGAAAAATAATACACAACCAATGAATCCTGTTGTAAAGAACAAAACAAAATCTAACCATTTTGTTCTTCTATTCTTTATATAATCTTTATAAGTAATATATATACCCAAAAGAGCAATAATACTAAATATTAAAAACGGGTTAAAAAGAGCAGTTTTAGGTTGTTTTTCTTTAACTCTGACAAGAATATCCTCTCTTTTTACTAATTCTTTTGGTTGATTCTTTATATATACTGTTGCATTTTTAAAAGAGCTATACACATAATCTGGTAAATACATGTATTCTTCATAAGTCGATTTTTGGTCTAATTTTGTACCTGCAATTAAATTTAAACCAAATGTTCCCCAAGCATTCCAAGGAATTTCATGGTTGGTTAATTCCCTGAAAGTTAGTTCTTTTTCTAAATAGGTGTCGTTAAAAACAAGTTTACTTCCTAAAATAGATTTTGTGATATCTCTTAGTTTTGTAGCACAATTATCAAAATAAGGATCATAGAGATAGTTTCTGTTTTCAGGTGAAGCATTTGTTTCTAAAAATATAAAATAGGCTTGTTTCTCTTGTTGTGATAAGTTTAAAACTTGTTGTTTAACCCATCGTTTGTCTCTTCTGTAGCTTGCTAAAAAGTATTTAAAATCATAGCGCGCTAAACTATAGATCATATTTCCTTTTGCAAAATTTAATAAGAAGTTAGGTTGATTAAAATCAAACATTCCATAGTTATAAATTAAATCTAAATTTAAAACTGGGTCTTTAATTCTTATTGCAGAATGTCCAAAAGCTTCATATAACTCTCCTCCTGGTCCTGCAGTTACAATACTTACTTCAGCGTATGCAGAAAGTTGTACTTGAGCTTTTAAAGGTGAATAAATAGAAAGAATAAATAATATAAGGAAGTACTTTTTTTTCATAAAAACTAATGTCTAAAAAAACTATAATCTACTGTAATTGAAAAAATATTAGAATATAAAGCGTTACCAACACTACCAATATTGGTTAAAGCATAATCAACTTTAATTCCGTTGTATTTAAAACCAAGACCAAAATTAGGTTGTAAAGAAAGTGATTTTGTGTTGTCAAACTCTGTTATGTATTGAAAATTACCAACTCCAGCTCTTAAATAAACCAATTCATCAAAATCTAATTGAAATCCCATTGCTGGATCTATACTTAAAGCATCCGAAGAAAAAATATCGTTGGTTTTAGTAAAACGCATATTTGCATTCACTTCTGTAAGTAAATTAAAACGACGTCCTACTCTCCATATTTTTGCAACACCTAATTGCAGTTTGGGCTTTGTAATTTCAGTCGTTTCTGGTAATTCTTGATTTTGTCCTGGAATTGCATCTTTAATTTTATTGAATTCATCTTCATTAATAGCCCAACTATTAAATGTAGTTGTAATATCTCTTGCCATTAATCCAAATTTCCAAGAATTACGTTCAAATTGAATTCCTGCATCAAAACCAAATCCCCAAGAAGAAGCAAAATCACCAATAATTCTTCTCACAATTTTTGCATTTACCCCAAACTTTACATCTTTAAAAAGCAGGTTTCTAGCATAGGCAATGTTAAAAGCATAATCTGCAGAAGAAAAAAGACTTATTCTGTTAAAATCAATATTTCCATTACTATCAATTAATTCGGTAGTATTTAGAATGTCATCAACCCCAAAACGAATAATAGAAACTCCAAAAGCACTTTGACTATCTATTGGCATTGCAAACGCTGCATGATTATAATTTGCAATTCCTGCAAAATAAGATGCATGCATTAATGAACCTTGATAATCTTCTATACCAACTAAACCAGCTGGATTCCAGTAAATTGAATTTACATCATTTGTTGTAGCAACAATACTTTTACTCATTCCTAACCCTGCAGCATCAACACCAATAGTTAAAAATTCATTAGAATAACTTCTAAATGCTTGTGCAGATAAAAAAAGTGGAGTAAGTAGTAAAAAAAATAATATTTTGTGTTTCAAAAGGCGAAAAATTATCAATAACAAATATCTAAAAACATACTAAAATAACAGTAGTTTTTTAAAGATATTGTTTACAATAGGTTAATCTGAATATTTTCTCGGATAAATCTTTCAATTCGATGCTCTAACCAAGTGTTTTCTGTTGGCTTAAAGGAGTTCATAAAACCAACATGACCACCATAATTTGGTCCTTCAAAATAGAAATAATCAGAATCATGAGCTTCTTCAAAAGGATAACATTCTTTAGATAAAAATGTATCGTCTTTAGCATTTATTAGTAAAGTTGGCTTAGTAATTTTAGATAAATAAGGTTTAGAACTTGCTTTTACCCAATAATCTTCAGGACTATCAAAACCAAAAACAGGCACAGTATATAAATGTTCTAAATGTTTAAACTTTGTTGCTTTAAATAATTGGTCTTTGTCTAAATTGTATGCTGGAAACTTATGTGCTTTTTCTAAAATTTTGTTTTTCATTGTTTTAAAAAACATTTCTATATATAATTTGTTTTTTAATCGATCCATTTCTATTTCAGCAGAAGCAATGTCAATAGGAACAGAAACAGCAATTCCTCCTTTTATTTTAGGTGAAATATTTTCTGCTTGTTCACCAATATATTTTAAGGTTAAATTACCACCTAAACTAAAACCAGTTATAATTAAATTATCGTATTCATAATTTTGTAAAAGATGTTTTACTACAAAATCTACATCTTCTGTTTTTCCACTATGATAAGTTCCTAGTAGTAAATTATCATCACCAGAACAACCTCTTAGATTAAAACAAACAGTGTCTAAACCTCTTGAATTTAGGTGTTTAGAAGTAGATGCTATATATTTAGATTCTGAACTTCCTTCTAAACCATGAATCAATAATACTAAGGTTTTAGAGCCGACTAAAGAAAAATCTAAATCTATAAAATCGTTATCCCAAGTAGTCACTCTTTTTCGTAAATAACTACAAATATCTTTCATGAAAAGGGGTCTGTACATCGTATTAAAATGACCATTTTTAAAAGGTAAAGTAGGCGAGAAGTCTGAAGTAAATACTGGCATAGAATTTCTTTTCTTACAAATATGATAAAAAATTAAAGAATAATGAAAACCACCATCATTTGATTTCTTACTTTAGCTATTTAATCAAACAATAAAATGAAGATCAAAAAACACATTCCGAATTTAATAACTCTTGGTAATCTTTTTTGTGGAACAATTGCAACTATTTTTGCAGTAGAAGGTGATTTTGTTTCTGCAGGTTTATTTGTTGTTTTAGGAATTCTATTCGATTTTTTTGATGGTTTTGCTGCTCGTTTATTTAATGTTTCTGGAGAATTAGGAAAACAATTAGATTCTTTAGCAGATATGGTAACAAGTGGAGTTGTACCTGGAATTATAATGTATAATTTGTTATATATATCGAGTTTTGAAAATATTGATGGTCAATATATAAAACAAGGACTTTTATTTCCAATATCACATAATGATTATTCTTTGTCTTGGATTAAATACATCGGTTTATTTTTAACCTTAGGAGCTTGTTATAGGCTCGCAAAATTTAATATTGATACAAGACAATCAGATTCGTTTATAGGCTTGCCAACGCCAGCAATGAGTTTATTTGTTATTTCGTTGCCTTTAATTCAACAATATTCTAATATTGAATTTGCACAAAATTTAATGACAAACAATTATTTCTTAATTGCAATAACAATTCTGTTAACGTATTTAATGAATGCTGAAATCCCTTTATTTTCTTTAAAGTTTAAAGAGTATTCAATAAAGAATAATTTAATGAAGTATTTGTTTTTAATAGTATCTTTACTGATGATAATTTTATTACAGTATATTTCAATTCCACTTATAATAATACTTTACGTAGTTTTATCGGTGGTTAGTAATTCTAAGAAAAAAATTGAAGCTTAAAAAAATTGGATGTTATTATTGAAAACGAAAAGTTATAGGAAATAATAATTTCTATTTAAAAAATTTCTTCTTTTTCAATTCGAAATCTTTACCTAAATATACTTTACGAACCATTTCATCTGCAGCTAATTCTTCTGGAGTTCCGCTTTTAAGAATACTTCCTTGATACATTAAGTAGGTTTTATCTGTAATAGCTAAAGTTGCTTGTACATCATGATCTGTAATTAGAATTCCGATGTTTCTGTCTTTTAAATGTGCTACAATACTTTGTATATCTTCAACAGCAATAGGATCTACACCTGCAAAAGGTTCATCTAATAAAATAAAATTAGGATCAGAAGCTAAGCAACGTGCAATTTCTGTTCTACGTCTTTCTCCACCAGATAATAAATCACCTCTATTTTTACGAACATGACCAATATTAAACTCTTCAATTAAAGATTCAAGTTTAATTTTCTGTTCTTTTTTTGATAAATCTGTAAATTGTAAAACAGACATAATATTATCTTCCACAGATAATTTTCTAAAAACAGAAGCTTCTTGTGCTAAATAACCAATCCCTTTTTGTGCACGTTTGTACATTGGGTCTTCAGTTATTTCTTCATCATTTAAGAAGATTTTACCAGAATTTGGTTTAATCATCCCAACAATCATATAGAAAGAAGTTGTTTTTCCTGCTCCATTCGGACCTAAAAGTCCAATAATTTCACCTTGTTTAACTTCCAAAGAAATACCAGTTACAACCTTTCTACTTCCGTAAATTTTTTCAATATTTTCTGCTCTTAAAATCATTTATTAAGTGTAATTGTTAAAATGGGTAATTGTTTAATTGTAATCATCTAAATAAAGTAAAAGTAAAAATTTAAAATATGTTACATCTTAATTTGTTCACAAACTTGCTCCCAATTACACGATTAAACAATTACACGATTAAACTTTATTCATCAATAGCTTCCCAATATTCAACAGCTCTTCTTAAATGAGGAATCATAATAGTTCCTCCAATTAAAGTAGCAATAGACATTGTTTCCATCATTTCTTCTTTGGTAACACCTAGTTTATGTGCAGATTCTAAATGATATTGTACACAATCATCACATCGTAAAACTGCTGATGCTACTAGTCCTAGAAGCTCTTTTGTCTTTACTGGTAAATGACCTTCTTTAAAAGCATTGGTGTCTAAATTGAAGATTCTTTTAATTACTTTATTGTCTGAATCTAAAATTTTATCGTTCATTTTTTGACGATAATCATTAAATTCTTTAACCTTTTCGTGCATCTTTCTGTTGTTTTTTTATGACTCTTCTTGAAACTTTAATACTTATTTCATATAAAATAAGAATTGGTATTGCTACTATAACTTGACTTGCAATATCTGGTGGTGTAATAATTGCTGCTAAAATTAACACAACAACTAACGCATGTTTTCTGTATTTCTTTAAAAAATCTGGGGTTACTAAACCTATTTTTGTTAAAAAGTAGATTAAAACCGGTAATTCAAATAAAATAGAAACTCCTAATAACATGTTTGTTACTAAACCTATGTGTGATTCTAATGTAAAACTATTTTGAATAGCGTCTGTAATTTGATAATTATACAAAAAGTGTATAGAAATAGGTGCAATTACATAAAAACTAAATAAAACTCCGATAAAAAATAAAAGTGAGGCTATAAAGATAAAACCTCTAGATCTTTTTATTTCGTGTTTTGTTAAACCTGGTGAAACAAATCTCCAAATTTCCCATAAAAGATAAGGAAATGATAAAATAACTCCCAATATTAATGAAGACCAAATAGAGTTCATTAATTGTGATGTAACTTTTATACTTTGTAGCTTACTATCTTCAAAACTAACATTACAGAAAGCACTATCTAAACCAAATAAATTAAAAAAATCACAAAACACTTTGTAGGTGATAAAATCTGGTTTTATATGTGCTAATAAAAAATGATCGTATACTTGTTCTGCAAATACAAAGAAAACAATTGCCAAAATAAATATTGCAGACGCACCTCTGACTAAATGCCATCTTAATTCTTCTAAATGACCTAAAAAGGACATTTCTTTTTGTTTTTCTGCCATTAGAAAATTCCTTCTTTAATTAAGTCATGTAAATGTACAACACCCACATAATTGTTGTTATTATCAACCACTAACATTTGTGTTATACTGTTGTTTTCCATTGTGTTTAAGGCATCAATTGCCATAGCATCATCAGAAATTGTTTTAGGGTTTTTACCCATAATATCTATTGCTGTAAAATCGGCTATTTCAGTTGTTTTAGAAAGCATTCTTCTAATATCACCATCCGTAATAATTCCAACTAATCTATCAGCATTCATTACTGCAGTAACTCCTAATCTTTTTTCAGAAATTTCAACAATAACCTTCGCAATACTATCTGTTTCATGTACTTTCGGAACTTCATTATTTTCAACTAAATCAGAAACTCTTAAGTATAAACGTTTACCTAAAGCTCCTCCGGGATGATATTTTGCAAAATCTTTACTCGTGAATCCTCTTAAATCTAATAAACAAACAGCCAAAGCATCACCAATAACTAATTGTGCGGTTGTACTTGTTGTTGGCGCTAAATTATTAGGACAAGCTTCTTTTTCTACAAAAGCATTTAATGTAAAATCTGCATGTTCCCCTAAATAAGAATCAACATTTCCTGTAATTGCAACTATTTTATTTCCATAATTTTTAATTAGTGGAACTAACACTTTTATTTCTGGCGTATTTCCACTTTTAGAAATACAAATAACTACATCATCTTTTTGAACATTACCCAAATCTCCATGTATAGCATCTGCTGCATGCATGAAAATTGCCGGAGTACCTGTAGAATTAAAGGTTGCTACAATCTTAGTAGCAATGTTTGCACTCTTACCAATACCGGTAACAATTACCCTTCCGTTAGAATTTAAAATAAATTTAACGGCTTCTTCAAAGTCAGCATCAATTAATTTAGCTAAATTAGCAATAGCGTTACTTTCTATTAATATAGTTTCTTGGGCGGTTTTTATAATTGAGTTTGTCTTTTTCAATAGTTTGGTATTTTATCAGAATAAAAAAAAGTTATATCTTTAGATTAAGAAACGAGCAAATTTACTATAAATAATAGTTAGAGCAAATATTATAGTATGTTTGTGAGTTGTTTTTAAAGTTAAACGAATATTTAGATAAATGGATTTATACAGTCCTCTTAAAAAATTCTTTGGATTTAATAAATTTAAAGGATTACAAGAGCAAGTAATTAAAAGTATTGTTGCCAATAATAACACTTTTGTTATAATGCCAACAGGTGGAGGGAAATCACTCTGTTATCAATTACCAGCCTTAATGGCAGAAGGAACAGCTATTGTTGTTTCTCCTTTAATTGCTTTGATGAAAAATCAAGTAGATGCAATTAGAGGAATCTCTGAACATAATGGTGTGGCGCATGTTTTAAACTCTTCCTTAAATAAGACAGAGGTAGCGCAAGTTAAAGAAGATATTGCTAGTGGAATTACAAAACTTTTGTATGTAGCACCAGAATCTTTAATAAAAGAAGAATATGTTGCTTTCTTAAAAACGCAGAAAATTTCATTTGTTGCTATTGATGAAGCACATTGTATTTCTGAATGGGGTCATGATTTTAGACCAGAATATAGAAATTTAAAGCATATTATTAAAGCTATAGATAACGTACCAATAATATGTTTAACTGCTACTGCAACAGAAAAAGTGCAGGAAGATATTTTAAAAACGTTAGGAATTACGGATGCAAATAGGTTTAAAGCTTCTTTTAATAGGGCAAATCTTTTTTATGAAGTAAGACCGAAAACGATTGATGTACAAAAAGATATAATTCGTTTTGTAAAGCAAAGAATGGGCAAATCTGGAATTATTTACTGCTTAAGCCGTAAAAAAGTAGACGAAGTTGCTCAGGTTTTACAAGTAAACGGAATTAAGGCGGTTCCTTATCACGCAGGTTTGGATGCAAAAACTCGTGTAAAACATCAAGATATGTTTTTGATGGAAGATTGCGATGTTGTTGTTGCTACCATTGCTTTTGGTATGGGAATTGACAAACCAGATGTTCGTTTTGTAATTCATCATGATATTCCTAAAAGTTTAGAAAGTTATTATCAAGAAACAGGTAGAGCTGGTCGAGATGATGGTGAAGGATATTGTTTGGCTTTTTATGCATATAAAGACATTGAAAAGTTAGAGAAATTTATGGCTAGTAAGCCAGTTGCTGAACAAGAAATTGGACATGCATTATTACAAGAAGTTGTTGGTTATGCAGAAACTTCGATGAATAGAAGAAAATATTTGTTGCATTATTTTGGTGAAGAGTTTGATGCTGAAAATGGAGATGGAGCAGATATGGATGACAATTCTAGAAATCCTAAGAAAAAACATGAAGCTAAAGAGGATGTAAAACTCTTATTAAATGTTATAAAAAATACTTTACAGAAATACAAATCGAAAGAAGTTGTAAATACCATTATTGGAAAAGAAAACGCATTGTTAACTTCTCATAAAACACATTTACAACCATTTTTTGGGAGTGGTAAAGATAAATCGGCACTTTATTGGATGGCCTTAATCAGACAGATTTTAGTCGTTAATTTAATAAAGAAAGAGATAGAACAATATGGTGTTGTTAAGTTAACAGAAAAAGGACAGGAGTTTATAAATAAACCTTATTCTTTTATGATGACAGAAGATCATTCTTACAATGAAGAAAATGATAGTTCTATAATAACAAATTCTAAATCTTCTGGTGGAGTTGCTGATGAAAAGTTAGTAAAAATATTGAAAGATTTACGTAAAAGTGTTGCAATAAAACAAGGTGTTCCTCCATTTGCTGTTTTTCAAGATCCATCTTTAGATGATATGGCTTTAAAATATCCAATAACTTTACCAGAACTATCTACAGTTCATGGAGTAGGAGAAGGAAAAGCAAGAAAATTTGGAAAGGATTTTATAAAATTAATTTCTACTTATGTAGAAGAAAATGATATTCTAAGACCTGATGATTTAATTGTAAAAAGTACAGGTACTAATTCTGGATTAAAGTTATTTATCATTCAAAATACTGATAAAAAATTACCTTTAGAAGATATTGCTAAGTCCAAAGGACTTAAAATGAGTGAGCTGATAAAGGAAATGGAAATGATTATATTTTCAGGAACAAAGTTAAATATTGACTATTGTTTAGATGATCTATTAGATGAAGATCAGCAGGAAGAAATCCATGATTATTTTATGGATGCAGAATCTGATAAAATTCAAGATGCTTTAGACGAATTTGATGGTGATTATGATGAAGAAGAATTACGTTTAATGCGTATTAAATTTATTAATGAAGTCGCAAATTAAAACAAAACATAATTAGTTTAAATAAAAAAAGAGGTTGAATTTAATTCAACCTCTTTTTTTTTATATATTAAAATTTATATTTCTTATCAATAGCGTATTTAACCAATTCATTACCAGAAGATAAATCAAGCTTACGAATCATGTTTTTTCTATGCGTATCTACTGTCGTTTTTGCAATAAATAAACTCTCTGCTATTTCTTTTGATGTTTTTCCATTAGAAATTAAATTTAAAATTTCTTTTTCCCTGTTAGATAAAATTACTTTATCTGATTTGCCAATAGTTACATTATCATCTATATAACTATTCATAAAATTGAACGCCACATTTGGGTCAAAGAAAGTTTCTCCATTTGCAACAGTAACAATTGCTTTCGATAACATTTTAATTCCTGAATTTTTTAATATATAACCAGTTGCACCAGCATCTAACATTTGTTTAATTGCATCTGGTTGATCAAACATTGTCATTGCTAAAACATGAATATGAGGAAGTTTTTTCTTTATAATTCTGGTAGCTTGAATTCCATCCATTTTTGGCATTCTGATATCTGTAATAACTAATTTGGGCTGTTTTAAGGAAACTAATTTCACTAATTCTTCTCCGTCATTTACAGAGCCAATAATATTTATTTCATCATCATATTCAAAGAAAGATTTTACTCCATCGATTAACATTTGATGATCTTCTGCCATTATAATTGTAATCATAGTTTCTTTTTTATAAAAATAGCACTTTTATGAAATTGAAATATCCCTATAAGTAAGTAATTAAGAAATTGGAATATCAATAATTATTGAGCTTCCTTTTCCTTTGGTAGAATCTACATTAAAAGTACCTCCTAAATGGCTAACTCGTGTTTTTATAGAACTGATTCCCATTCCGTTTTTAAGATTAACCTTCTTTATATCAAATCCTAACCCATCATCTTCTATTATAATGTTTAGATTTTTATCATATAAAGAAATGTTGATGGTTGCGTTTTTAGCATTTGCATGTTTTATAATATTGGTAATCAACTCTTGTGTAATTCGAAAAACACTAATTTCTAAACTATTTTCTAGTCTTTTATCTAAACCAAAGTCGATAACTTCAATTTGAATTTTATCTGCCGAAGATATTTTTTCAGCCATCATTTGTATGGCGACTAATAAACCTTGATTTGCTAAAACGCCAGCATTTTTAGCATGTGCAATACTTCTAACCTTTAAGTAAGCTTCATCTATTAACCCTTCTGTTTTATCAAACAACATTTCTTGATTTATCTTTTTCTTCTCACGATTCATTTTAAGATTCTCAAAATGTAGTTTAAGAGTAGCTAAAACAGAACCTAAATTATCATGTAAATCTTCTGCAATACGCTTGCGTTCTTTTTCTTGACCATCTACCATTGCATTAATAGTAGTCAGTTCTTGTTCTTTTAAAAGTGTAAGGTTTTTTTGAGTTTCTAGTTCTTTATCTTGTTCTGCTAGTTTTCTTTTTCGTTTAGAGTTTTTTAGTGATAAAACAGCAATAGTTCCAGCTAATAAAATGAATAGGAGAGAGCCAATTAAAAGATTTCTATTCTTTAGTCTTTTAGCTTCTGTTTCAAGTATTTTTTTATCTTTTTCTGCAGTTTGATATTTTACATCTAAATCTGAAATAGCAATATTTTGAGCAGTATTATTTAAACTGTCTCTATATATATTGTATTTTTCATAAGCTTCATATGCTTTTTTATAATATCCAATTTCTTGGTAACAATTTGCAAATTTGCCATATAATATTTTGTTATATTTTAATTTATAAGCTGTAGGTTCAATTTTTGCTGCATTATTCAACTGTATAATTGCTTCTTCAAATTTATTTTGTTTTTGGAAAAAAACAGCATAATTGATGTAAGTTGCAAATAGTTGATTTTTGTCTTCTTTGGTATATAAACTTAATGTTTTTTTAAAGTAGTAACTAGCTGAGTCTGTTTTTGTTTTTGTAAAAAGGTAAGCTAAATTAGCATAAACAGTAACCCTATACTTTCTTAACTTTATATTTTCAGTAAGTCTTAGAGAGTTTTTATAGTATTTTATTGATAATTCAATGGTATCTGAATCCCAGAAATAACTAGCATAACTATTACTTGCTACTAATAACTTTAAAGAATCATTCTTTTTTAAGGCATATTCGTAATAATCATCTAGGTAAGGTTTAGAATTGTCTTCTAAATTATTTTGAGAAGCTATTAACTCAAAAAGTTCAAGGTTGCATTCTGCTACACTATCAATTTCATTTAAATAAACGTAAATATTTTTAGCTTTAATGTAATTTTTATAGGCACCAAAATGTTTATTATTATTACTAAATTCGATTGCTTTTTTAAAGTAAAAATAAGCTGAATCCTTTTGTGAATTTTGTGCATAAGATAAACTACAAATCATAAAAAAAATGATTTGTAGTTTATTAAGCTTCAAAAATAAAACTTTTAACATTTTATGGCCCTTGGATTATAATTCCTCCACCATTTCCTTCTTTGGGACGAGCAATACCTTCATTTACTTTTTGAGAAAAACAAGTGAGTTTTGGAAAATCATCATCATCATCATTATAAACAAAAATTGTTAATTTTTCTAAATTAACAAAATCTAACTTTCCTGAAACTTCATCAATATCGTCTAACTTTATATTAAATGAAACCATTCTATTTTTTCCTTTTATTCTTTCATTTTTATCATCTATGCTAATATGAATTACTAAAATTTTTCCAATTAATAAATCATAAAAATAGTTTCCTTTTATAGTTGTACTGTCAGTTTTATTAACTGGAAAATTGACATGAATGAGTTTATTTGAATTATCGATATAGCTATCATGAATTAAAATATCTAGATTACTATCATAATGCATTTTCTCTTTTTTCTTTAATTTTCTATCTTTTGGTTTATAAGTTTTAAAGTTGCTGTTTTTTTCCATGGTTAGTTTTTAGTTGGTTAATATATTCCAAATATCTAATATTTGGTAAGTACACATATACCTACAAGTAGGTATAATCATGTCCTTAAATATAAGTAAAAAACTATAAAGTAAAAATAGTAAGTAATACTCCTAAAAGAATTGCAATAAACTTTTGTAAGTTAAATTTATGGTTTTCAGTGCTTTCAAAAAGTATAATTGTAGAAATATGTAAGAAAACCCCAACAATTAAAGCTGTAATTTCAGTTGCATAGGTTGTGAAAAAAGGGATTTTATCTCCCAATAACATTCCTAAAGGACTCATTAAAGCAAAAGCAACCAAAAAAATATAAGTTATTTTTTTCGAGTATTTAGTCTGAATTAGAAAAGTAGTTAAAACAACCGCAATTGGTATTTTGTGCACCACAATTGCCCATAATAAATTATCACCAGCATTATGAATTGGTAATCCTTCAGAAAAAGCATGTATACATAGACTTACAAATAAAAGCGTTGGAAACTCTTTTCCATCCGTATGAATATGAATATGTCCATGTTCTGCTCCTTTAGAAAAAGATTCTAAAACAGACTGAATAATAATTCCGACTAAAATAAAAATTCCGACTTTTTTATATTCGGTGGTTTCAGTATATACTTCTGGTAATAAATGTAAAATAGTAACAGATAATAGATAAGCACCACTAAAAGCTAATAATAAACGGACTATTTTATTGTTTGGTTTTATAATAAAAACCAAGATAGAACCAAAAAGAACAGATGCTATTAAAAGAATATAACTCATTTTGCAATAATAATTAATCGATCAGAAGTTTTAGCTTCGTATGTATTTAAATCATAATTTCCAAAAACATTTGTAATGGTAAAACCAACATCTTCAAAGAAAGCTGTCATTTTATCAAGATTTAAATATTTTACTTGTTCTGTATAAGAATGATTTTCTCCATCAGCAAAAAATGAAATATGTTTAAAGATAAAGCCATCTTTAATTTCTCTTTTAATGTTGAATGTAATGTTATCTACCGTTTTAGTTTCTGTAGCAACTAAATTTAATTTTACTTTTTCAGCATTTAAAAAATCAAACACAAAAAAACCATCTTTATTTAAACCTTGTTTAATGTTGTTTAAAATTAAAATGTCTTCTTTATCATCTTCAAAATAACCAAAGCTAGTAAACAGATTAAAAATAGCATCATACTTATTATTAAAATGCGCACGCATATCGTGTACTTTAAAATTTAAAGTCTCGTTCTCAAATTCTTTAGCCAATTTAATACTATTAGCAGCCAAATCTCCACCTGTAACTTTATATCCTAAAGAATTTAAAAATACAGAATGACGCCCTTTTCCACAAGGTAAATCTAAAATATGAGTCGTTTTTGGCAAATTTAAAAAAGAAGTAATATTCTTCATAAACAATTGCGCTTCACCATCATTTCTCTCTTTATAAAGCGTATGATAATAAGAAGTGTTAAACCAATCTGTAAACCAATCTTTTGTTTTCATCTTTATAAAATTGCTGTAACCTTATTTTTAATTTTATAATTAATTTGATAACTAATTACATTTCCTTTGCAGTTGTACATCTTTCAGATTTCAGTCTGTAAAAGTAACTAAATCTTACGTTTCAAAAAATGAAAAATTTAATTACTATTTATCCTATTAATAAAATGTATTTTTGCAGTCAATTTTATGAGTATGAACAAAGATTTTAAAATGACGGCAACTACACTTTTCGGTTTAGAAGGTGTTTTGGCAAATGAGTTAAAAGAACTAGGCGCACAAGATGTTAAAGAAGGCATCAGAATGGTTTCTTTTAGAGGTGATACAGGTTTTATGTACAAAGCAAATATTGCTTTAAGAACTGCTGTGAGAATTTTAAAACCGATAAAAGTTTGTAAGATTTACGATGAAGAAGATTTGTATGAAGCGATTCAGAAAATTAAATGGGAAAACTATTTAGATACTGAAGGTACTTTTGCAATAGGAGCAGTGGTAAATTCTAAGAATTTTACATCTAACTCACATTATATTTCTTTAAAGTCGAAAGATGCAATTGCAGATTATTTTCGTCATAAATATAGTAAAAGACCTAACGTAGATTTAGATTATCCAGATTTAAAGGTACACATTCACATTCATAAAGAATGGTTGACTGTTTCTTTAGATTCTTCAGGAGATTCTTTACATAAAAGAGGGTACAGAACAGCGACTAATATTGCGCCAATAAACGAAGTTTTGGCTGCTGGTATGGTTTTGTTATCTGGTTATAGAGGTGAAGAAAACTTTATTGACCCGATGTGTGGTTCTGGTACAATTTTAATTGAAGCTGCAATGATTGCGAATAACATTCCTGCAAATATCAATAGAAAATTGTTTGCTTTCGAAAACTGGAAAGATTATGATGAAGATTTATACTTTACAATTCAAGAATCATTATTAAAGAAAATTCGTTCTTCTCATTTTAAAATTATGGGATTCGATAAAGCACCATCTGCTGTACAAAAAGCACAAGCAAACGTCGAAAACGCAAATTTAGATGAATTTATAGGTGTACACCATGTCAACTTTTTTAACTCTAAAAAAGAAGTTTTTGGTAACACTACCATTTTATTTAATCCACCTTATGGTGAACGTTTAAATATTGATACAGAAGAATTTTACAAGAAAATTGGTGATACATTAAAGCACAATTACCCAGGTTCTTCAGCTTGGTTAATAACATCAGATACAGACGCTTTAAAATGTGTAGGATTAAGAACTTCTAAAAGAATCGCTCTTAAAAACGGGGATTTAAACTGTAAGTTTGTAAAATACGAATTGTACGAAGGAACACGTAAATTTAAAGAACACAAAGAAGAAGATACTTCAGAAGCCGATTTAGAAGCAAATGCTGAAGATTAATTTTTTCTGTCATTGCGAGGCACGAAGCAATCTCTATCTAATAATTCTAAATTATTTTTAAGAAGCTATTTCCTGCTTTTCGTTATATCTTTTTTTAAGAAAAATAAAAAAAGGATGCCACTTCAAATGCAAAGCATTCAACGATTCAATATAAAATATTAAAGCAGAGTTAATCAGGGCTAAACTAGTTTATGAGCTTCTTTGAGAATTAAACTATTCTTTGCTTAAATATATAAAAACACCTTAATTAAACTGAATTTTATTCAGTTTAATTAAGGTGTTTTTATATGATTTCGTTAAGTGTTTTTAGTGGAAAATAGTTTGGGATCACAAGCCTTTAAGGTCTTTTTGTATTCTTTCTAGAGGAAAAAAAATAAGCAATGTAATTATACATAACTTATTTTTGTATTTTAATTCAACTTTTCAATTTGTTCATCAATTTCTTTATGTAATTGTTCTAATTCTTGTTCATAAATTGTAGTGTTTAAAGTTATCGCTGTTTTAAATAATTCAAAAGTTTTTAATCTTAATTCTGCATATTTTAGCAATATCTTATTTTGTTTTAATAATTCGGAAGGTAAGTTTTCAATATTATTTGTTTTTTTAATGATAGCAATATTATCTTTCCATTTAGGAATTACACTATTGTCTAATTCTTGAAGAAGTGAGTTAATTGTTTTAGTATTTATATTTTCATAAAAAACTAAAGATTCAGTTTCATTTTTCGTGAATTTTGCTAATTCAGTATCATATTTTTGATATTCTTCACCGTCAGGTAAAATATAGATATAACCGAAAAGTCCAATTAATATAATACTTCCAGATATAAGACCAATTCCTGCTGCTTTCCATCCAGAATAAAATTCGTTTCCATTTTCTTTATGTTGATCTAATATTGTTCCGTGAATTTTTGTAACAATAAATAAGATAATACCAGTGTAGATTGCAGGCAATATTTGATTTGGAACTTTATCCATAATTGACTCTGGAATCATGAAAATAGTTGCAAACAAAACAACAGTTGATACAATTCCAATTAATAGAGAATTCTTTGCTTCATCTGGTTTATTTAGACTGAGATAGTTTTCTCTAATTAAATATCCAGCAGCTAATGGACCTCCAATAAAAGTAGCAATTCCTATTGCTTTTTGAGAATAAAATTTTAAATTTTTAGTTTCGTTCTTTAAAACTGATTGCTTCTTTAAAGGTTGTTTTATTGTTTCTAATTTGTTTACTTCTGAATTCTCAGAGTATTTATCTTTTAATATAATTTCTGCAGCATCAATAGCATTAGAAGTATATTTCTCTCTGTTATTCAAAATTTCTAGTAATTCATTTTTGGTTTTTACTTTAAACTTTTCAAGGAATAATTTTTTTTTCATTTTAGCCAACATTAACACATATATAAAGTCCTTTTGTAATATACATCAGTAAGTTATCTAAGTTAGTTTTTTTGATTTAAAAAGGCTACTGTAAGAACACCTATTCCCTTACTTTTTAAAACAAAAAAACCGAAACAAATAAGTTTCGGTTTTTTAAATTATTAAAGGCATTGCCTTCTATTTTTTACCTTTTTTCTGTTGTGCTTGTTGCTCTTGTGCTTGTTTCATAGCACCATCAATTTTCTGACGGAATTTACTCTTCGCTTTTTCAGGTTTCTTCTTGTTTTCCTCTATTTGAGCATGAATTTTATCTTCATCAATAATGTAGTTTTTAATTACTAACATAATTGTTATCGTTAACAAGTTAGAAACAAAGTAGTATAAACTTAAACTACTTGCATAATTGTTAAAGAAGAATAACATCATAATAGGAGAGAAGTAAATCATGTACTTCATCATTTTCCCCATGTCTGGCATACCTTCTTGCGTTGGTGCTTGCATGTTTGCTTGTTGACTCTGATTCATTTTCATGTAAAAGAAAATAGCAACAGAAGCTAATATTGGAAATAAACTTACGTGATCTCCATAAAAAGGAATGTTAAATGGCAATTTATAAATCATATCGTAAGATGATAAATCATTTGCCCATAAAAAGTTTTGCTGTCTTAAAGCTAAATTTGTAGGAAAGAACTTGAATAATGCAAAGAAAACAGGCATCTGTAATAATGCAGGTATACAACCAGACATCATGCTTACTCCAGCTTTTCGCTGAATTGCCATGGTTTCTTGTTGACGTTTCATTGCGTTGTCTTTTCCAGGATACTTCTCATTCAATGCCGTTAATTCAGGTCTAATAACCTTCATTTTAGCGCTCGATAAATAAGATTTATAAACTAAAGGAGACATGATAATTCTAACAACAATTGTCATTAAAATAATGATTAATCCATAGTTAGATAAAAATCCTTCTAAGAAATTAAAAACAGGATAAAATACAGTTCTGTTTAAGAAACCAAAAATTCCCCAACCTAAATCTGCTGTTTTATCTAAATCTGTTCCTTTAAAAGTTTTTAATAAATTATAATCACTAGGCCCATAATACCATTTCATGTTATAGTTTAACTCACCATTAGATAATTCTAAAGGAGTTTTTAACTCATAACGTTTTGTATAAACAGAATCTATTTCTTCATTCTTTATTAAATCTGTAGATGTTACAGACGCTTTATTAAAAGGAGTGTCTGATAATAAACTAGATGAAAAGAAATGTTGTTTGTAAGAAACCCAGTCTACGTCATTTAAAATTTCATTGTTACCTGCATTTAAATAATCTACATCGTCTTCTGTCTTATAAAAAAGGTGAGAATACATTGTGTTTTCTGTCTTTAAACTTTTTTCATGTCTATAACCATCTAAAGACCAATCTAAATTAATTGGGTTAGAAGAGTTAATTACACTACTTAAACCTTGAGAACGAACAGCAAAATTCACCATATATTCATTCGGTTTCATTTCGTATCTATATTCAAGAAACTGAGAGTCAGAAACTTTCAATTTCATAGAAACGATTGTGCTTTCTCCGTTTTTAGTAATAGTAGGCGAAAAGAATAAATCTTTGGTATTTAAAATTCTATTATCTGTTGTGCCAAAATTGATGTTAAAAGATGAGTTATTATCTTTTATCATATATAAAGGTAAAGAATCATGTGTTTGATAATTCTTAATTTCAGCTTCAATAATTTGTCCACCTTTATTGTTGATGACCAATTTTACCAATTCATTTTCTAAAACTGATGTTCCATCTGAACCATTAATAGCACTTTGTGCAAATGCGCCTAATTTATTAGTGAAGGCTACTTGCTTTAAAGAATCGTTTTCAAAAACGGGTGTGTTTTCTATGATTGTATTTGTTGTATTGTTTGTAGCATCTACAACTTGTTCAGTATTCGTTGAAGGATCAATCGTTTCATCTGGCTTATTAGTGTTTACCCAGTATAATAAAATACCTCCTAATAATACCATTCCTATAAAAGAATTGATATCGAATTTCTTTTTTTCCATGTGTTATCTTAAAATGTCAAATTGTCATTAGATCATCAAAATATTTTGATGAAAACGCGACAAATGTAGTGAAAAAGCAGTTTTTATATCGTTTTTACTGCTTTAAATGTTAAAGGTATTATTCGTTCAAATAATGTTCCGTAATTAACTTTTAGATTGTTTTAAAGCAGCTTTTATAAAATCTACAAATAAAGGGTGTGGTTTTAAAACTGTACTTTTATATTCTGGATGATATTGTACACCAACAAACCAAGGATGTGTAGGTATTTCTACAACTTCTACCAATCCTGTTTTAGGATTAAAACCTGTAGCTTTCATTCCTTTAAGTTCAATTTGCTCTAAGTAATCATTATTAAACTCATAACGATGTCTGTGACGTTCACTAATATTTTCAGATTTATAAGCATTGTAAGCTTTAGAATCTTTTACAAGTTTACAATCCCAAGCACCTAAACGCATTGTACCACCTTTTTCTGTAACATCTTTTTGGCTTTCCATTAAGTTTATAACAGGGTTTTTACAATCCTTTTTCATTTCTGTAGAAAAAGCATCTTCTAAACCTAATACGTTTTTAGAATATTCGATAACAGCCATTTGCATTCCCAAACAAATTCCGAAGAAAGGAATATTGTTTTCTCTTGCGTACTGAACTGCTTTTATTTTACCATCAATTCCTCTATCACCAAAACCAGGAGCCACTAAAATTCCGTTAACACCTTTTAGTTTTTCTTCGCAATTATCAATAGTTAAACTTTCAGAATGCACCCAACGTACTTTTACTTTGGTTTCATTAGAAGAACCTGCATGAATAAATGCTTCTGTAATTGATTTATAAGAATCTTGTAACTCAATATATTTACCAATTAAAGCAATTTCTACTTCGTGTTTAGGATTTTTATGTTTCTTTAAGAACTCGTTCCAAACCTTTAATTCTGGTTCCCCTTTAGAAGATAATTTTAATTTTCTTAAAACAACAGAATCTAAACCTTGTTCTAACATTAAGTTAGGTACATCGTAAATAGTTTCTGCGTCTATAGATTGTATAACATCTTCTTTCTTTACATTACAGAATAATGCAAGTTTACGTTTAATGTCGTCAGAAATTTCGTGTTCTGTTCTACACACTAAAATATCTGGGCTTACACCACTTTGCATTAACATTTTTACAGAGTGTTGTGTAGGTTTTGTTTTTAACTCACCTGCAGCAGCTAAATAAGGTACTAGTGTTAAATGAATAACAATGGCATTTTCTTCACCTTTTTCCCAAAGCATTTGTCTAACAGACTCAACATAAGGTAAAGATTCAATATCACCAACAGTTCCACCAATTTCTGTAATTACGATATCGTAATCACCAGTTTCACCTAAAATTTGAATTCTACGTTTAATTTCATCAGTAATATGAGGAATCACCTGTACAGTTTTCCCTAAAAACTCACCTTTACGCTCTTTATTAATTACAGATTGATAAATTTTACCTGTAGTTACGTTATTAGCCTGACTTGTAGGAATGTTTAAAAAACGCTCATAATGACCAAGATCTAAATCAGTTTCTGCTCCATCATCTGTAACATAACATTCTCCATGTTCGTACGGATTTAAAGTTCCTGGATCTATATTAATATAAGGGTCTAATTTTTGGATAGTTACAGAAAATCCTCGTTGCTGTAATAATTTGGCTAAAGAAGCTGCAATAATTCCTTTTCCAAGTGATGAAGTTACGCCTCCTGTTACAAAAACGTATTTAGTGTTACTCATGGTATTCTTAGGTTTGCGCAAAAATACTAACTCTAACATTTATGGCAAATAAAAAAGGCAAAAACATTTGAAAAACTTGTACTTTTGTTCTGTCGAAAAATATTTTGTTTTTTTTTGAAATAGTGTTTGTCAAAAATAAAAACAGTTGTATATTTGCGCACGCTTAAAAAGAAATTAGTTTCTATAAGTAATAGATAAAAAATAAGAAGACACTTTAAAAAATACATATAATGCCGAAAAGAACGTACCAACCGTCAAAGAGAAAAAGAAGAAATAAACATGGTTTCATGGAAAGAATGGCTTCTGCTAACGGTAGAAAAGTATTAGCTCGTAGAAGAGCAAAAGGAAGAAAGAAAGTTTCTGTTTCATCTGAAACTAGACATAAAAAATAAATGGTTAACATTTGTTAATATATTAGGTGTTACTTTTTTAAGTAACACCTTTTTTTATACCCAAGCATTAATTATTTTTGCAAACAACAACAAGACAACAACAACTACAACTACAACACAATGCCAAAAAGAAAAGACCTCAAATCAGTTTTAATTATCGGATCTGGACCTATTGTTATTGGACAAGCTTGTGAATTCGATTATTCTGGTTCACAATCATTACGTTCTTTAAGAGAAGATGGAATCGAAACTGTTCTAATTAACTCGAATCCTGCAACTATTATGACAGACCCTTCAATGGCTGATCATATTTACTTGCTGCCTTTAACAACTAAATCTATTATTCAAATTTTAAAAGAGCATCCACAAATTGACGCTGTTTTGCCAACAATGGGTGGGCAAACTGCATTAAATTTATGTATTGAAGCAGATGCAAAAGGAATTTGGGAAGATTTTAATGTAAAATTAATCGGTGTAGATATTGATGCCATTAATGTTACTGAAGATAGAGAGCAATTTAGAGAGTTAATGATTAAGATTGGTGTGCCAATGGCGCCTCAAGCAACAGCAACTTCATTTTTAAAAGGGAAAGAAATTGCACAAAAATTTGGTTTTCCATTAGTTATTCGTTCTTCATATACTTTAGGTGGCGCAGGAGCTTCTATTGTTTACAAAGCAGAAGATTTTGACCAATTATTAAGTTACGGTTTAGAAGCATCGCCAATACATGAGGTGATGATTGATAAAGCGATGATGGGATGGAAAGAATATGAATTAGAATTATTAAGAGATAAAAACGACAATGTTGTAATTATCTGTTCTATCGAAAATATGGATCCTATGGGAATTCATACTGGAGACTCTATAACAGTTGCCCCAGCAATGACACTTTCTGATACTACTTTTCAGAAAATGCGTGATATGGCAATTCACATGATGCGTTCTATTGGAGATTTTGAAGGTGGTTGTAACGTACAGTTTGCAGTTTCGCCAGACGAAAAAGAAGATATTATTGCAATTGAAATTAATCCACGTGTTTCTCGTTCATCCGCTTTAGCGTCTAAAGCAACAGGATATCCTATTGCAAAAGTTGCTACAAAATTAGCGATTGGTTATACATTAGATGAATTAGAAAACGGAATTACAAAATCTACATCCGCTTTATTTGAGCCAACATTAGATTATGTAATTGTAAAAATACCTCGTTGGAATTTTGATAAATTCGAAGGTTCAGACAGAACTTTAGGTTTACAAATGAAATCTGTAGGAGAAGTAATGGGTATTGGACGTTCTTTCCAAGAAGCATTGCACAAAGCAACACAATCTTTAGAGATAAAAAGAAATGGTTTAGGTGCCGATGGAAAAGGCTACACAGATTATGACCAAATTATAGATAAATTAACCAATGCAAGTTGGGACCGTGTTTTTGCTATTTACGATGCAATTGCTATCGGAATTCCATTATCTCAGATTCATGATATCACAAAAATTGACATGTGGTATTTAAAGCAATATGAAGAGTTATTTCAATTGCAGAAAGAAATTTCTACATATACTATAGACTCTATTCAAAGAGATTTGTTGTTAGAAGCAAAGCAAAAAGGATATGGAGATAGACAAATAGCACATATGCTAGATTGTTTAGAAAGTCAAGTATATACAAAAAGAGAAGAATTAAAAGTACAACGTGTTTTTAAATTAGTTGATACTTGTGCAGCAGAATTTAAGGCAAAAACTCCTTATTATTATTCAACTTTCGAGAACGAAATTGAAACTGCAGACGGAGAAATCATTATTGCAAACGAAAGTGTTGTAACTGATAAAAAGAAAATTATCGTTTTAGGTTCTGGACCAAATAGAATTGGTCAGGGAATTGAGTTCGATTACTGTTGTGTACATGGTGTTTTAGCAGCTGCAGAATGTGGTTACGAAACAATTATGATTAACTGTAATCCAGAAACGGTTTCTACAGATTTTGATACCGCAGATAAATTATACTTTGAGCCTGTTTTTTGGGAACATATTTATGACATTATTCGTCATGAAAAACCAGAAGGAGTTATTGTACAATTAGGTGGGCAAACTGCATTAAAGTTAGCAGAGAAGTTAACAAAATACGGAATTAAAATTATCGGTACTTCTTTTGAAGCGTTAGATATTGCAGAAGATAGAGGAAGATTTTCAGCGATGTTAAAAGATAATAAAATTCCTTTTCCAGAATATGGTATCGCAGAAACTGCAGACGAAGCTTTGGTTTTAGCAGATGAATTAGATTTCCCAATTTTGGTAAGACCTTCTTACGTTTTAGGAGGACAAGGAATGAAAATTGTCATCAATAAAGAAGACTTGGTAAAACATGTAGTTGATTTATTAGGTAGAATGCCTGGTAATAAATTATTGTTAGATCATT
Source organism: Polaribacter sp. SA4-12 (assembly GCF_002163675.1). Classification (NCBI taxonomy): domain Bacteria; kingdom Pseudomonadati; phylum Bacteroidota; class Flavobacteriia; order Flavobacteriales; family Flavobacteriaceae; genus Polaribacter; species Polaribacter sp. SA4-12. The sequence goes on from NZ_CP019334.1 coordinate 269,350, forward strand.
ATTTAGATGGCGCAATTGAAGCTGAAGCAGATGCAATTTGTGATGCTGATGGTAATGTGTACATTATTGGTATTATGGAGCATATAGAACCTTGTGGAATACACTCTGGAGATTCTAACGCAACTTTACCCGCCTTTAATTTAGGCGAATTTGTAATGCAACAAATTAAAGATCATACACATACAATTGCAAGAGAATTAAAAACTGTTGGTTTAATTAATATTCAGTTTGCAATTAAACATGATATTGTTTATATTATTGAAGCAAACCCAAGAGCCTCTAGAACTGTACCTTTTATAGCAAAAGCATACAAAGAACCGTATGTAAATTATGCAACTAAAGTAATGTTAGGTCATAATAAAGTAACAGACTTTAATTTTAATCCTCAATTAGAAGGGTATGCAATTAAACAACCTGTTTTCTCTTTTAACAAGTTTCCTAATGTTGATAAAAAATTAGGACCAGAAATGAAATCTACTGGAGAAAGTATCTTATTTATAGATAGTTTAAAAGACGATGAATTTTACGATTTATATTCTAGACGTAAAATGTACTTGAATAAATAAAAGCATCATTTTTGATATATTAAAAAAAGCATCCAATTTTGGATGCTTTTTTTTTGGTGTTGATTATTTTATAATTAGCTATTAAATCAAAGACTTAGATTCCGTTAATATTTGATCTTTATTTAAATTCGTAAATCCGCTATTTTCTGCTTTTTCCAATCTAGTACTAATCCAATCAATTTGACTTTGCTGTTTTCTTGCTTGTCTAATTAAATCGTCTGGTTGCGTAGATGAAATATTTTGTCTTTCCATAACGTGTTGTTTTATGCTAATTTACATCTAAAAAGTAAATTTCAAAAATTTAGCTCTCAATTTGAGTTTTATAGTGCTACCGTAATTTATAGGATTTATTCGATTTGAGAGAGTATCTTATTTATAGATAGTTTAAAAGACGATGAATTTTACGACTTATATTCTAGACGTAAAATGTACTTGAATAAATAAAAAGTATCATTTTTGATATATTAAAAAAAGCATCCAATTTTGGATGCTTTTTTTTGTGATTAGTTATCAAGGTGTTGGGCTATGTCTTTTTTAGTTCTAAAGTTTCAATAATTTCTTTAAATACAGGTTTTGATGAATCAATATTTTTTTTTGATAAATAATCTTTCGAGAAATATTCAAAGTTATTATTTGATTTATGTAATAAATCTAAGTTGTTTGTCCTTTCGTGTTTTTTTTCTACTTCTTTTACTTTCTTATGAAAATTATCTATTATACCTTTAAAATCAAATTTATTAGCATTACTCAGGTTATTAATTAAAAAAGAAAGGCTCATAAAAGTTAAATTTTTAATTTCACCAAAAGAGTTCTCCAAGTTATTCTCATTTTTATTTACTTTATTTTTAAACTCTTCAATTAAATACTTATTGAATCCTGACGATTTAAAAATAGAACTCGTATAAATAATAATTGGATAGATAACCAAATTTCTTGTTTTAATCTTTAATTCTCTATATGTTTTGTTTTCAAAAGGCTCTTGTTTTAATTTTTCTAAATGTTTAATTATTTGCCCTGTTCCCTTCTTTGTAGTGTTATACTTTTTATCTAATTCTTCTTTAATTTTTATGTGAGAATAGGAATTTACTGCGGCTGCAGAAAAATATGCATCCTTAATTTCAAATAGAAAAATATATTTTCCATTTCTGAAATATGCATCAGGAAACCCTTGCACAATATCATCATCAAATTTTAGAATTGTATTTTTTCCTTTTAAATACTTGGGGAGTATTTTTTCAAAAAGACTTTTTTCAGTTACTTTATTAGCAATAAGATTTTTGTAATTAGTGAAGTTTTTAAATTTTGGAACATTATTTATTTCTGATTTATTGTAAAAATCAAACACTAAACCTTCATAAAGCTTGTTAGATATGAAATCCCAGTTTAATACAATAAGTTTCTTTTTATTTTTAAATAAAGGTCTGTCTTTTAAGCCTGAATAACTATTGCTTCCAGTTTTATATTTCAGTTTGTATTCTTCGATATCTAATATAAATGTATCGAATAATGAATGAAATAAATTATTTTCATCAATCAAAAATGGAGGAAATTCAGAATCTAATTGATTCCAAGAGTTTTGTAATAAACTCAATAATTTAAGTATATAGTTCCAAGTATCAGGTTCTCCATTTTTTCTGAGAAATATATCTACATTTTCTGAATATTCACTTTGTTTAAAATAATTTAATAAATTTAAGCCTTTTATTAAACTAACAATTGGATTTGAAGATTGGTTGATGTCAATTTGATCAACAATTATTGGCCATAAAAATTCTCTAAAAAATTGATGCTTTTTATGTTTTTCACTCAAATCTTTTGGTTTGTATTTATCGTTTAAATTCTTGGTAATTAAAAGATAAGCCTTTAAAAAATTTAATTCATTTTCTGGAGTTGAGTCTTTGTATTCAAAACCTTGATAATTGACTAAAACATAATGTATAAATTCAAGATTTATTTTAATTGTGAAAATATTAATTCTTGGATTCTCTTGGATTAATTTTCTTAGGTTATTGTAAACTTCAGTTTTTGTTTTTAAATCAAATCTTTCAGTTATTTTTTTGAATATTTTTATTTGTGTTTTATTATCACTTTTTAAATATAACTCCGAATTAATATAACTCAAAAGAGTTATTATCATGCTTGAAGGAATTCCTTTAAGTAAAAAAACTATATCTGGTTCTTGATCGTTAAATATATCTGAATAAATTGGAGTTGTATTTATTTCCATTTTTTAATATTTTGCCTAATTATAACACTCATATAAATAAGGTACATCAGAAACAAGCTAAGTTACCATTTTCAAGCCAAAATTTCATCAGTAAAACTACCTGTTTACATCAAAAAATAATTGTCTTAATTTTTTCTTAAAAGTACTCCTTTTTTTTCGTTATGAACGTAAGTTCATTATCTTTGTACCGAATTTTAGTTATACGGGAGAATTTTTATTACCGAGTACATGATTGAGCTCGGTAGTAATAATTCTTTTACAGATAGTTTAGAATCACATTAAAACCAACAAATGCCAAGACCAAAAAAGAAGAGAAAAGTAGATCATCCACCAAAAATGCTTGGTTTTAAACCTTTTGGAATTCCTTTGCGAAATTCTGAGCATGTTATTATGCAGTATGAAGAATATGAGTCGGTTAAATTGGTTATTTATGATAAGTTATCGCAAGATGCAGCAGCAGAAAAGATGGAAGTTTCCAGACCAACATTAACCCGAATTTATAACAGCGCATTAAAAAAAATTGGAGAAGCTTTTGTAGAAGGAAAAGCAATATTGATTAAAGGTGGAGATTTTGAATTTGATAAAGATTGGTACAAATGCAACACATGTTTTAAGTTAACAGGTGGAATTAAAGACCCTAAAATATGTGGTAATTGTCCTGCCAATGATAATAAGGAATTAGTAAACTTAAATGAATAAGTGATGCCAAATTTAAACAGCAAAGGCCCTGAAGGTTTAGGCCCAAAAACAGGAATGAAATTAGGGAAATGTAGAAAAACAAAATCAGATGCTGATGAAGCACCTACAAACAGACCTTTTAGAAAAGGAAGGCGTCATAATAGTAAAATTACAAAAATCGATTAAAGATGAAAAAAATAGCAATACCAATTACAGAAGACAATAAGATTGAAGATCATTTTGGACGTTGTAAGTTCTACGAAATACACACTTTTTCTGATGAAAATGAAATAGTAGATTTAACATTATTAGAATCTGATGGTAAATGTGGATGTAAATCTAACATTGTAAGTGTTTTAGTAAAAGAAGGTGTAACATTTATGTTAGCAGGTAATATTGGCGATGGTGCTATGACTAAATTAGTTGTTGCAGGTATTGGTGTAATTCGTGGTTGTTCTGGTAATTCTGCAGATGTTATTTTAGATTTTGTTGATGGCAAAATTACAGATAATGGTGTTGGTTGTGCTAAACATAGTCACAGTCATAAAGAAGGTCATGACATGCTTGTAATCACTAATATTAATTAGATTAATGTAATAGATATAAGTTAATGTCTACTAGAAATATAACAATGTTGCAAGGTGAGAGAGTAAAGCTTCCTACCAAATATGGTCATTTCGAATTGATTCCGTTTCAAGAAAAAGAAAGCGGATTAGAACATATGGCATTAGTGAAAGGAACATTTACTAAAAATGATACAGTTTTAACACGGATTCATTCTGCTTGTGCTACTGGAGATTTATTTGGTTCATTAAGATGCGATTGTGGAGATCAGTTGATGGAAGCAATGAAAATGATTGAGAAAAACGGAAGTGGCGTTGTGGTATATTTGCAGCAAGAGGGCAGAGGTATTGGTTTAATGAATAAGATGAAGGCTTATAAATTACAAGAATTAGGCATGGATACTGTAGAAGCAAATCTAGAACTGGGTTTTGCTGCAGATGAAAGAGATTATCAAATAGGAACCGATATTTTAAATGCACTTAATATTCAAAAAGTGAATTTATTAACGAATAATCCTGACAAAATTATTGGTTTGGAAGAGAACGGAATTCAGGTTGTAGAACGAGTTTCTATAATAATACCATCAAACAAATTCAATAAATTTTATTTAGACACAAAAGAAACTCATATGGGACATCAATTGAGTGAATAAAATAAATATAATAAGTAGTAATAATCACCCATTTTTTCAGAAATTTACAATTGAAAAAATACGAAGTATAAACTGGTTAGAAAATCAGTAAAATATTCTCTTTTAGAGAACTACGTTCTTAAGAACGTTTAAATGAAAGTACATATGAAAAGTAACATCGCAATTGAGGATCAATATAAAAGGACACCTTTATTTGAAAAAGAAAATGTAAATTATCTTGTTCACGTTTTAAAAAGATTTAACACGGTACCTAAAGTAAACAACATTAATATTATTACTTCTAGTAATGAACCAGATGTGTTTAAAATTACCCCAAATAAATCGATTACAATAGGTGCTTTATATTTGAAAAACCCAGTTTTAGCTTTAGTTTACTTAAGATATGGTATCGAATGGCAACTTTGGTATAAAGCTTTAGGAAACGAAAAAAACGGAACTGCTTTATGTAATATTGCTGCGTTAGAAGTAACGAGAATATTTTATAAATTATTACCAAAAGACGATAAAGAAAAATTAAAAAACCTTGATTATTTTTTAATTAATTTGATTAAAAATGATGAAGATTTAAATGCTGAAGCTTTATTAAAACATGAAGCTTTAGAGGCAATTCATGGATTGAATACAGAAAATAAAGTTTTTGAAGAATCTTGGAAACCTTTAATTAAAAACTTAGCAAAACCAACAGAATATTTATTAATGGCTGGTGGAGATCTTAGATTAAATATTGACGAAGTAGATTTGTTAAATAAATATGGTTGTAGACCTTTTCCTAGACCAGAAGCATTTACGTTTGCTTCTTCTACAGCTACAAGTGTTTCTAACTTTGCGTATGATAAGACAGATAAAGTAAGAAGTATTTTAATTAAGAATAGTTTAAAGAATGGTTTCAAGAAAACTGCTATTGAGTTTTCTGAATCTCTAAAAAACGACCTTAAAAGTATTTTTAAATTAAGTGATGAATGTCAAATAATTTTTTCTCCTTCAGGTACAGATTCTTCACTTCAAATAGCAGCGATTACTCAAATTATTACCGATAAAGAAATTACACATGTTTTAGTCGCTTCAGACGAAACAGGTAGTGGAGTTGCTGGTGCATTAAAAGGATGTCATTTCGAAAATAATACAGCGCTTAATTTTCCTGCTAAAAAAGGAGATGAAATTGAAGGATTTAGAGATATTGATTTGATTAAAATTCCTTTTAGAGATGAAAGCGGACAATTAAAATCTACTGCTCAATTAGATTCAGAAGTTTTTACAGCAATTTCAGAAACAAATAAATTAGGAAAACATATTGTTTTACATGTTATGGATCATTCTAAATTAGGATATCAATCTCCTAGTGAAGAAATGATGGAGAAATTGAATACATTGAATGATTTGTCTATACAAGTTGTTATTGATGCTGCGCAACTTCGATTAGATCCTACAGACATACAAAGTTATTTAAAGAGTGGATATATTGTTAGTATTACAGGAAGTAAATACTTTACAGGACCTCCATATTCTGGCGCATTAATTTTTCCAGCAAAAGTGAGTAAGTCTATTGCTGCTGCAAAAAAGACGTTGCCAAATGGTTTAACTCAATATTACAATCATTCAGATTGGCCAACATCTTGGTTTTGTTCTAGAAACTTATCTGACGGCTTTAATTATGGTTCTTACATGCGTTGGAAAGCTGCTATTGTAGAAATGGACAGGTATTATAAAACGCCAATTCTTTATAGAAATATGGGAATTGAAATGTTTTGCAACTTTGTAGAAGATTCTATAAAAGAAGCTACTTTTTTACAATCGCTTTGTAGTGATGAGGCAAGTGAAAATAGATATGATAATGAGAAATTCGGAATACGAAATATCCGTACAATTTTCCCTTTTTTCATCCTTAAAAATGAAGAAGTATTATCTGTTGATAAAGTGAAAAAGCTGTACGTATTGTTAAACTCAGATATTTCTGATCATTTTAAAGATTCACCTTTAGAAATTATTAGACTTGCTGCTCAAAAATGTCATATTGGACAAGCAGTGAATGTTAAATATGATAATGAACATCAAAGTGCTGTTTTAAGAATTAGTCTAGGAGCAAGGGTTATTTCTGAAAGTTGGATTAATAGAGATATTAGCATCTATTTTAAAAATATAGAAGCACAAATGAATGAGATTACTGTAATTATTAAAAAAATAGAATTGATTTTGAATACTCCTGAATTGATGCATTAAAAATCAAGTAGAAATATTGTTTTAACTAAAGAATCCTCACAATTTTGTGAGGATTCTTTTTTGATATAATTTCAAAAGAAACTCATTACTATTTATCGTCTTTAAAAAAGTTAATTAGAATTTGAGTAAGTTCTTTAGGTTTATCTTCTTGTATAAAGTGATTAGATTCTAAAATATAATGTTTCCTGTTTTTAGCGCCAATAATATTTTTTTGCAAAATACTGTCTTTTCCTTTCCACATTAAATCATCATGATTTCCCCAAATAGTCATAAATGGTTTTGTAAATAAGTTTAGTTTTTTATTTAATTCTCTATTTATAATTGCCTCTTTATCGTCTTTATCCAAAGGAATCATAGAAGGGAATTTTCTAACCGAAATAAAGTCAGATTTGTTTTTAAAAGCAGTATCGTATTTAGATTTTATAGAATCGGATAGTTTTGTATTAGAACCCCAATCCATAATATTTCCTGCAGAAAAAGAAGGTTCATTTTTAGCATAGTCTACAAATCCTAAGAAGCTTTTAGGAATAATTTCATCTCCTTCAAATAAATAGCTATAAGAAACAGCCACTTTATGAAACAATTCAGGATTTTTAGCGACAATTCTTAAAGATATCATTCCTCCCCAATCATGTGCAAATAAATGTATGTTCTTTAATTTAAGATTGTCAATAAACTTTTGCAACCATTTTGTTTGATTTGAATACGTAATAAGAGTTGAATCTGTGGGTTTATCTGAATATCCAAAACCTACAAGATCAGGAATTATAACTCTATAGTTTTGTTGAACTAGAAGAGGAGCAATATTTCGATAAACAAATGAGCTGTTAGGTTCACCGTGTAATAAAAGGATGGTAGGGTTTTCTTTGTTCCCAATATCCAAGTAAGCCATTTTAATGTCGTTGTCTACTTGTGTAAATTTATACTGCTGTTTTGTAGAAAAATCAATTTTAAAATTTTCTGGATTCCTTTTTTTTACATTTTGGCAAGAAGTAAAAAGTAAGCTTAAAGAAAAGATGAATAGGAGAATTTTGTTTTTCATGTTTTTGAAAGTAAGGGAATTAGTAATAAACTAAGATAACCTTTTTTGAGTCAAATATCAATATCAAAAGAGCGCTTTTTTAAGCAAAAAAAACCTCACAAATTTGTGAGGTTTTTCTATTTTAAAATAAGAATAATTATTTTTCTGCTTTAGGAATTTCTATGCCTAAATTCTTTAAAACTAGTTCCGTAATATCAAAATTAGTATCTATGTAAGCAAACTCGTTTCCAGATATTGTTAAAACTTGCGTATAATTTTCAGCTTTTGAAACTAATGTAATTGCCTCACTTAATTTTCTGTATAAAGGACGCATTAGTTCTTCACTTTTTAATTGCATTAACTTATTACCATTTTGTTGGTATTTTTTAATATCAGCCTCCATTTCAGCAAGTTCTTTGTAATCGGCCTTTCTTACTGCATCTTCCATGGTTTTTTCATTTTTCTTAAAAGCATCAATTTTTGTTTGATATTCTTTTAGTTTTATTGAAAAAGAAGAATCTAATTTTGCACCATAAGCTTGAGACCTTTTAGCAACAATCTTTGTTTCTGGCATCAGCTTTACAATATATTCACTATCTACTGTACCAACTTTAGATTGAGCAATAGAAACGGTGCTTAATAAAGCAATACAAATAAAGATAATTTTTGATTTCATGTTTTTGTTTTTTTTTGTGAGACAAAGATATAAAAGTGAATGAATTACGAAAGTCTGTTAACTGTTTGTTTTGTTAATTTTATCAGAAATTTTAGCAATAATAGTGTTTAAATCTGTTAGATAATCAAACCACAATGTATTTTCATCCTTTTTAAACCAAGTTAGTTGTCTTTTAGCAAATCTTCTGGTGTTTTTTTTGATTTCTGAAATTGCAAATTCTTTCGTAAAATCTTCATCAAAATAAGAAAACAGTTCTCTATACCCAACAGTTTGTAATGCATTTAAACTTTTATTAGGATAGAGTTCTTTTGCTTCTTCTAGCAAACCATTTTCTATCATAATATCTACACGTTGGTTAATTCTTGCGTAAATAATTTCTCTATCGGCATTTAAACCAACTTTAATAGATGTAAAGTTTCGTGGTGCTTTGGGTTTATTTTTAAAAGTAGAATAAGGTATTCCAGAACCGATACAAACTTCTAAAGCCCTAGTTACTCTTTTAGGGTTTTCAATTTCAATTGCATTGTAGGTTTCAATATCTAATTCTTTTAATTTTTCTTGAAGATATTCTAAGCCTTTGGTTTCTAATTCTTCTGTTAACGTTTCTCTAATTTTTGGATCTACTTCTGGAAAATAATCTAGCCCTTTTAAAACTGCATCTACATATAAACCAGAACCACCAACCATAATCTGAACTGGATTTTCTTTAAAAAGTTCATCTAATTTTGATAATGCATCTCTTTCGAAAGAACCTACATTATAATCATCAAAAATACTTCTGTTTTGTATAAAATGATGTTTTGCAGCTGCCAATTCATCAGTTTCAGGAACCGCAGTTCCTATTCTCATTTCTTTATAAAACTGTCTAGAATCACAAGAAATAATGTCTGCTTTAAAATGTTTTGCTAGTTGAATACTTAATGCAGTTTTACCAATAGCAGTAGGACCAACAATGGTAATTAGAAAGTTATTAGATGTCATTTTTAATTTAATTTACTACCACATTTATAACAAAATTCTGCTCCATCTTTATGATTTTCAGCTAAACAACTTGGACAAGATTGTGTATTTGTATGTACTTTTTTATCATTGGTTTTTGTCATTTCTGAACTAACTATTCCAGTAGGAATCGCAATAATTCCATAACCTAAAATCATAATAATACTTGCAATAAATTGCCCTAATGGTGTATGAGGAGCAATGTCTCCATAACCAACTGTAGTTAGTGTTACAATTGCCCAATAAACACTTCTAGGTATGCTTGTAAAACCATTTTCTGCACCTTCTACCATGTACATTACTGTACCTAATATCACGCATAAAATAATTACAAAAAACAGGAATACTGCAATTTTGGCCCTACTCGCTTTTAAAGCAATTAGTAATTTATTTGATGCACCAATATATCTTGCTAATTTTAAAATTCTAAAGATTCTTAATAAACGTAAAGCTCTTAATGCTGCTAAATGATGACCACCAATAAAGAATAATGATAAGTATTTAGGTATTGTGGAAAGTAAATCTATAATACCGTAAAAGCTAAAAATATATTTTAGTGGTTTTTTTATAGAGATAATTCTAAAAATATATTCTAGAGAAAATAGAATCGTAATTACCCATTCAGAAATATTTAAGAAGTTATGATATTTAGCATCAAAACTCTCTACACTCTCAAGCATTACTAATAAAATACTTGCAAGAATAGCAATTAGTAAAATTACATCGAAAAATTTACCAGCCCTGGTATCGGCTTCATAAATAATTTCATGAATTCTATGTTTCCAAGATGGTTTTTTTGTGTTACTCAAGTTATTTTTTTTTGTAAAATTACAAATATATATTTAGTCTATTTTTTTTCTAAGATTATATATCCACTTTCCGAAATAATAATTTGCTTATAAAACTCTTTTAAAGCATAATATTCTTCTACAGAATAGTGCGTTTTTAATATGTTTAGCCTAACAGAAAGTCTAATTAAGTTTCCTTCCTTTACAGTACTAAGCACAAAGCGACCTCCTTTATTTGGTAATGAAATTGCTTTGTTTTCTGGTAATTTTACAATTTTAAAATTCTCAGGAATGGTTAAGCTTATATAATAATTACTTCTTCTAGTGTACGCAAAATCTACAGGATAATTTCTTTCTTTTAGTTTGAAAGGATTTTCTTTAATTTGATCAAAAAGAAAAGGGTTGATTCTTATTTTAGAACCTAAGTTTTCACTTGTTTCAAACCTTACTTTAAAAAATTCTTGTATAGGTTTATCAAGAGAATTTAATGCTTTAACCTTATAGTCTTCAACTTTTATGTCTTGGTTTTTAGTTTCAAAATCTTCTAAATAGCCTTCTTCGCTTTTTAAAGAAATAACTTTTCTCTGTTTAGATGCAGAATAACCAGTTTTTCTAATCATTAAATCACCGTTAAATATACTATCTTCATTTAAATCTAGTTTAACAGATGTGCTAACTGAAGAGCTATATTTTGGTTTTAGTTTTATCCAAGAACTCTTTTTTTTATAATTAATAATTCTTGCTTCTCCATTTAAAGTTCTAACAGGAAGTTGACCAAAAGGTAGAAATTTATCTGTTGCATCTAAAAAATAAGTTTGCTTATCAATAACTGTTTTTACAATAACATAATTGTAATCATAAATAACAGGAAATAGCTTTGTAGGTATCCCATTATTCCTTGTTGATAAAACAACTAAATCTGCATCAAGATTTGCTGCTTTTAAACTATTGTATAATGAAATATTTATTTCGCCAACATCGCCTATTTTTTCTTGAAATGCTTGTTTTACTTTCGCATCTTCATTCGTCCAATATTTATCATTCCATATATAATGATTTTTAATAAATTGATATATTTTTTTAGTTCTTTCTAAAATGTTTTCTGTGGTTAGAATTTCTTCAGGAATATTCTTTTTAAAAAAACTTTTTTTAGAAGTTTGATTGTTGAAAAATTGCTTTTTTAAACTTTTATCTGCTTGTTCCCAGGTAGTTGTTAAATTATCTATAACACCTCTATAACTTGTAATTGATTTTATATCGAAAGTAATTTTAGAGATATAATTTTTTTTACTTAACATGTAATCTTCCTCTTTAAATGCAGGAATATTACTCATCCCATAAGAGAAAACAGCACAGTCTCCATCTCCAATACCATCTATATAAACACAATTTTTATGAATGGATGGGGCATCTTTATCTAGTTTTAAATAACCAGAAATTTTGTTATTATATGTGTAGTTTCCTAAAATTGAAATATCTAATTCACTTTTTATTTTTGGAATTTCAGATTGAAAATTCCAATCTTTAATACTTAAATATGGTGATATAATACTGTATTTATATTCTATAACTGATCCTACTTTTATATTGGGAAGAGTAAACTTTTTTTCTATCCAATTTTCACCTTCTTTTAGTGTAAATATATCTTTATCTAATAGATGTGTTTTATTTGAGGTGCCAATGTCTGTTAAGTTATATGTAATTGCACTAATATTTTTTACTCTTTGTTTTTTATATAAGTTAATAGAAATATCAGCTAAATCAAAAGCAGATTTATCTAAAATTTTAATTCTGTAATAATAATCTGTTCTGGGTATTTCATCATTATTTCTATCAGGAAATCGATTTGCATGTTCATATAAAACAACAGCAGTTGCCGTAGAATCTTTATCGTAAATTGTCATTTTTAATTCTTCTAAAGTAGTTTGTCCCATTTTAGAAGATTTCTTTTCTTGTGCAATTAGAATACTAGAAAAAAGTAGGAGTATTAAGGCAATTTTTTTCATTTACAATCTAATAATTTTCTGAACTTTATTTTTATTGATGTAATTCTTTATAATATTTTTAGCTTGTATTTTATTCTCAACCGGTGTTAAAACGGCTTTTAAAATATCTAATTGATTTTCTTGAAAATTTAAATTTGTATATCCAAAACCAAAGATTTCATTCTGTTCAATTAAAATAATTGCATTTTCTTCAACTTCTCTTCCTTTTTCAATGATAATAAAGTCTTCATTGTTAAAATTTTGAGCGATTGTTGTATGTTTCTTATTAAAATTGAATTTTGGTGATAAAACTTCTAATTCTATAGCGTATTTTAATTGTGTAAAAAGTTCATTTCCTGTTTCATCAAAAGAAATAGTTTCTGCTCTTTCTTGAATTTTAACGGCCCTTTTTGTTATTTTTAAAAAGAGTTTGTTTACTTCTGATTTAATATTTTTTCCTCTTCCTAAATAAATAACTTTACCATTAGTATCATGAACATAAAATACACCCTGAACCGTTGGTATTTCGTCTATTAAACTTTTTAGTTTTTGTTTTTGATTCCTTTGGTCAAAGTATTTTATAGAACTTTGTATAATCGATTTACCTGTGTCTTTTTCAAGTAATAGTTTAAATAACTGAACAGTTGCTAAAGCATCTCCAGAAGCTCTATGTCTATCAGTCATAGGAATTCCTAAAGATTTTGTAAGTTTTCCTAAACTATAAGATGGTTGATCTAATATTAATTTCTGACTTAATTCTACAGTACATAAAGTGTTACTGTTAAATTCATAACCCAATCGGTCAAATTCTGTGCGTAAAATTCTATAGTCGAAAGCAGTATTGTGGGCTACTAAAATACAATCTGAAGTAATTTCTATAATTCGCTTTGCAACCTCATAGAATTTAGGTGCATTTTTAAGCATTTTGTTGTTAATTCCTGTCAGTTTTACAACAAATTCTTGAATTGGTTTTTCCGGGTTTACTAGACTAATGAATTGATCTACAATAGTGTGTCCATCATATCTATAGATGGCAATTTCTGTTACTCCTTCTTCATTAAATTTCCCTCCAGTTGTTTCAATATCTAAGATTACGTACAAATTATTTTTCTTTAAGCTAAATTTACTAATTATAATTTCTATTACCAAATATAGAGCTACCAACTCTTATCATCGTACTTCCATTTGCAATTGCTAGTGGATAATCTCCACTCATTCCCATAGACAGCGTTTGCAGTTTACAGTTTAAAGTATCTGTTATTTTTTTTTGTTTCTCAAAAAAGGTTTTAAGCGATAAAAACTCTTCTTGTAATTGTTGTTGATCTTCTGTAAATGTAGCCATTCCCATAAAACCAACAATTTTTATATGCTCTAAATTTGCGAGTTCTTCAGATACTAAAATACTTTCAATTTCATCAAACGAAAAACCAAACTTTGTTTCTTCTTTGGCTATTTTTACTTGTAATAAGCAATCAATAACTCTATCGTTTTTTTTTGCTTGTTTATTAATTTCTTTCAGGGTTTTAAATTTATCAACTCCATGAATTAAATTAACAAAAGGTGCCATGTATTTTACCTTATTACTCTGTAAATGACCAATCATGTGCCATTGAATATCTTTAGGTAAAATGGCATGTTTATCAACCATTTCCTGAATCTTATTCTCGCCAAAAATTCGTTGACCAGCATCATAAGCTTCTTGTAAGTCTGTAATAGGTTTGGTTTTAGAAACTGCGACTAATGTTACATTTTCTGGTAATTTGTTCTTAATTTGAAGTAAGTTTTCTTTAATCATATCAGAATTCATATATCGTTAATGCGCTTCTTAGTTTTGGTTCTATATAGGTGGTTTTTGGAGGCATTAATAAACCAGCATTTACAATTTCTTTTAATTCATTAATTGTTGTTGGCAACATTCCAAAAGAAACTTTAAACGCTCCAGTATCTACTTTTGTTTTTAATTCTAAACTATCAGATTTATTTTGAGAATAGACAATTTTAGAAGCATTTCTAAGATCTTTAATGCCTAAAATTGGCTTTAAAACTGTAGTGTAAAGAATTTGAGAATCTAATTTACTTAATGCATCCGTAAAATCAATCGCCGATTTACGTAATGATAAAGTGTAAAACTCATTATTTAAATACATGCAAAAATGATGCTTCTCTTTTGGCTTGTATAATTCTTGTCCACGATTTTCAATTCTGAAAAAGGTGTCTAATTCAATTAAAAATTCATTTGGCGTTAAACCGTTTAAATCTTTTATAAATCTATTAAATTCGTAAACACTTAACTCGCTTTCTGGTAATAAATAACTCATAAAAAAGTTGTAATCTTCTTCACCAGTATGATTTGGATTCTCTTTTGCTAAATTATTAGCCAATAAACAAGATGATGTTGATCTATGATGACCATCAGCAATATATAAGGTGTCTATTTCTTTAAAAGCTGCTACAATTTTATGAATATCCTCTTCATCATCTACCACCCAAAGTAAATGAGAGTCTTTATCAGTTGTAGAAAATTCGTATTCTGCTCTTTGTTGTTTGTATTTCTTTATTACAGTTGCAATAACATCATTATCAGGATACGTAAGTAGCACAGGTTCTGCATTAAAACCTGTGTTTTTTAAATAATTTTCAAATAACAGCTCTCTTTCCTTAAGAGTTCCTTCGTGTTTTTTAATTACGTTATTATTGTAATCATCAACAGAAGTTGCTGAAATTATTCCGCAGAAAACATTTGTAGCTGTTGTTTTTTGATAAATGTAAAAAGCAGGAGATTCATCTTGAGTGAAAATTTCATCCTCTTTAAATTCTAAATAACGATTGTGCACCAATTTAAAGCGTAATTCTCCAGAAATATCTTGTTTATGATATTTATATCCAGGATTTATAACATGTAAAAATGTATAAGGGTTAAATGCTAATTTTGAATTTAGCATTTCTGGCGTATAAATTTCATACGATTTAGATGAGACTAAAGCGACTTTATCTCTATTGGATCTTACTGCTTTAAAAGGTTTTACAATTGCCATAAATTAGCTCAATAATGCGATGATTTGTTGTGCTAATTCTAAGCTAATTCTATCTTGAGCTTCTTTTGTTCCTCCACCAATATGTGGTGTTAAAGAAATTTCTGGATTCATTAATAATTGAACAGCTGGTGAAGGTTCTGTTTCAAAAACATCTAAACCTGCAAACTGTACTTTACCAGTTTCTATTGCCATTACTAAATCTACTTCATGTAAAATACCACCTCTTGCAGTATTTATGATTCCAACACCATCTTTCATTTTTTCAAATTCTTTTTTGGTGATAATGTAATCGTCTTGTTCTGGTATATGTAAAGAAATAAAATCTGATTCTTTTAATAATTCTTCTTTATCAATTGTATCGATTGTAAAAGTAGATTTCTGTCCGTTAAAAAACTCTAAAGTTATAGGTGCACTTGTAACTTTATCATCATTTGCCAAAACATTCATTCCTAATCCTATGGCAATTTTAGCAACTTCTTGTCCGACTTTACCAAAACCAATAATACCAATTGTTTTTCCTCTTAATTCTATTCCTTGAGAATATGCTTTTTTCAAATCATTAAAACGAGAATCTCCTTCTAAAGGCATTTCTCTGTTAGATGAATGCAAGAATCTTACCATTCCAAAAAGGTGAGAAAAAACTAATTCGGCAACAGAACCAGAAGATGCATTAGGTGTATTAATTACGTGTAAACCATTGTCTTCTGCGTAATCAACATCAATATTATCTAAATCAATACCACCACATCCAATTAGTTTTAAACTTGGGCAAGCTTCAATTAATTCTTGTCTTACTTGCGTAGAATTTCCTACTAAGATTGCATCAATATTGTTTTCGTTGATGTAATTTTCTAATTGGTTTTGAGCAACTTTTACTGTAATTACTTCAAACCCTTTTTTTTCTAAAGCATCAATTCCGCTTTGTGATATTCCGTCGTTTGCTAATATTTTCATTCTAATTTCTTGTGTAATTGTTTAAAAGTTGAATTGTGTAATTGTTCTCAATCAAACTTTATATTTTTTAGGTTCAAAGGTTCAAGGTAAAGCTGTTGTAACTTTGCAACTTTGAGCCTTTGCTACTATTTTTACTTTATTACTTTCTTTCTAATTCTTGCATTACATCCACCAAAGCCTGTACGCTATATAAAGGCAATGCATTATACATACTTGCTCTATAACCACCAACACTTCTATGTCCGTTTATTCCATTAATTCCTGCTGCTTCCCACATGTTGTTAAAAGTTTCTGTCAAACTTTCATCAGTTAAAACAAAAGTAGCATTCATGTTACTTCTATCTTCTTTGGCTACAACTCCTTTAAATAAAGGATTTCTGTCTATTTCATTATATAAAAGAGCGGCTTTTTTATTGTTTACTTCTTCAATAAATTTAACTCCACCTAAATCTTTTAACCATTGTAAAGTAAGCATAGAAACATACACTGCAAATACAGAAGGTGTGTTAAACATACTGTCTTTATCAATATGAATTTGATAATTTAACATAGAAGGAATGTGTCTTTCTACTTTTCCTAAAATATATTCTTTTATGATCACTAAAGTTGCTCCTGCAGGACCCATATTTTTTTGAGCACCAGCATAAATTAAGTCGAATTTTTCAAAGTCTAATTGACGAGAAAAAATATCTGAACTCATATCACAAACCAAAGGAATATTTGTTTCTGGAAAGGCTTTCATTTGAGTTCCTGCAACAGTATTATTACTTGTACAGTGAAAATAATCTGCATCTTCAGGAATTGAATATCCTTTAGGAATGTAATTATATCCTTTATCTTTAGAAGAACCAACTTCTACAACTTCACCAAATGCTTTGGCTTCTTTAATTGCTTTATCAGACCAAGTTCCTGTATTTAAATACGCTGCTTTTTTATTCAATAAATTATAAGCAACCATTAAAAACTCTAAACTTGCACCACCTTGTAAAAACAATGCTTTGTAACCTTTATTCTCTAAGCCTAATAACTCTAAAGCTAAAGAACGTGCTTTTTCAATTACATCAACAAACGATTTACTTCTATGAGAAATTTCTATTAATGATAAATTATCATCATTAAAATTTAGAATAGCTTCTGATGCTTTTTGTAAAACTTCTTGTGGTAAAATACAAGGACCTGCACTAAAATTATGTTTTTTCACGTGAATAAACTTAGGTTAAATTTCTTTTATTAATTAAGTCAGTAAATATGCTGACCTTGGTTTTTTACTATTAAAATTCCTCTAAGAGGATTATATTTTTGATAAAAAATCTAAAGTATTCACTCCATCTGCATAATCTGTTAACTTCGGATGTTGTGTTTGTCCAAAAGCAATTTCATCTTCTATAAAATCTTTGGCAACAATACATTGTATTTTTTCTTTATCTTGATTTAATTTTATTTTTAAATCTGTTTCATTCTCATAATACTCATAAAAAATAGTTGCAATAGGAGAGGAGTAGCTTTTATCTTCCTTAATCATTAGAAAACCATTTTCTAATAAATCGAATAAACTCATTAAGTATACAGCTTTATTATAGTCATAATTATTAGCGTATTTCGCATTATTAATCATGTCTTTTTTAGCATACATTCCTGTAAAAAAGGCATCAAAATTATAATCTTTTGGTACATATAATTTTGAAACATTTCTACAACCTAATCCAAAATACTGAAAAACATCATCAGATAATTGTATAAAATCTTCTTCAGTTTCTTTTCCAGTGATAACTGCCACAGAATTTCTACTTTTTCTAATAATATTTGGTTTATTTTTAAAATAAAATTCAAAATAACGCGCAGTATTATCGCTTCCAGTAGCGATTACAGCATCAAAATCTGTCAGTTTTTCTTCCGTAAAAGTGATTTTTCCCTTAAAACTTACTTCAACATACTCTAAATACTTTGCTAAAAAGGGTAAAAGGTGTTTATCATTAGAAGATTGCTTAACCAACACTGAGTGACCAGAGATTAAGACTGATAGAAAATCATGAAACCCAACTAAAGGAATGTTTCCTGCCATAATAATGGCTACCTTTTTTGGTGAATCTATATTTAAATTATGGTCTTTAGTAAATGTGTTTAAGTTACTTTCTGTTAGTGCTTTACTTAAGCTGTTTAATGAAAATAAGATGTTCTCTTTCGTAAACCAAGAGTTCTTTTCTTGAGCAATTTTCATTTGATGTAAAAAACCATCGAAAAAGATTTCATTATGTTCAATACTATCGATTTTTTTTATATTATCGACAGAAAACTGACTTAAAAAGTCCCCTAATTTTGCGAATGCAGTAATTCTGTTTTGAATACTATTCATTTATTTTGGTTGTCTATGATTTTGGCTTTATTTTTGCAATCGCAAAGGTACAAAAACAGAACAGAAAATTATGGCAATTATAATAACAGATGAATGTATAAATTGTGGGGCATGTGAACCAGAATGTCCTAACACTGCAATTTATGAAGGAGCAGATGATTGGAAATATTCAGATGGAACAGATTTAAAAGGAAATGCAGTATTGCCAAATGGTAAGTCTGTAAATGCTGATGAAGATCAAGAACCAGTTTCTGATGAAATTTATTACATCGTTCCGGATAAGTGTACAGAGTGTAAAGGTTTTCATGATGAGCCACAATGTGCTGCAGTATGTCCAGTAGATTGTTGTGTGCCAGATGACGATGTTGTAGAAACAGAAGAAGAATTGTTAGCTAAACAAAGCTTTATGCATAACGAGTAAATAAAAGTATAGACTTTTATAAATAAAAAAATCCTGAACAATTGTTCAGGATTTTTTATGCCATTTATTTAAAATGTAATTTTTTAAAAAATTAAAACCCCCAAAGCTTAATGCTTTGGGGGTTTCGTTTTCAAATAATCAATTCAAAATAATTATTTAAGTTTAAAATTGGTAATTTATTGATAAGTTAAACATAGTACCTAATTGACTAAAGTGAGAACCATCATAAGTCATTTGAGAATAACGACCATTAAATGTAATCGCATTCGATTCATTTTCAAGTTGAGTTAATCCAGAACCACCATTTGCAATTGAAATTACACTTGTATCATCAATGATTGCTTGTCCTGCTGCATTGTCTGCTTTAAACGCCCATTCTGGTAATACATTTAATAAATTATTTACATTTAATGCAATCGATAATTTATCAGTAGCCTGATAATTTATTGCTAAATCTGTTACAATTTTAGGTGTAAACTCAGTTCTTAAACCATCACTCATAAACTTTTGTCTAAATGTTGTTTTACCGAAGTACGTATTGTTTAAAGAAAGACCCCATTTATTGATATCATAGTTTGCTCCTAAGATCCATTTTGTTTTTGGTCTAGAAGTAAACATTAAAGCTAAATTAGATCTGTCAAGAACAGGATATGCAGTTGTAGAACCATCATCCTCTTTAACATCAATTGTAGGCACATCTTCTGTTCTTTTGTTTTCAATAGTATAGTTTCCTGAAAGGTTTAAAGCTAGTTTACCTTCTCCAATCTCAATATTTGAAATACCAGAGACAAAATCAATACCAGATGTAGTAGTATCAAATCCATTAATAAAAAATTGATTTTTACCAATTTGATTTGTATAAATTACTCTGTCTTCAACATCAATTTTATAATAATCAATTGTGAAGTTTATGTTATTTGATAATTTACCACCAAAACCAAATGTTAAGTTTGTAGATTTTTCAGGTTTAAGTGCTGGTATTCCTAATTCTCTTGCTTTAGGAGATACATTATTTACTAAACCAACAACATCAATTCCTCCACCATCAGCAAAAGAATATTGAGATTTTTCAGTATAAATTTGGTGTAAACTTGGTGCTCTAAATCCAGAAGAAACTGAACCTCTCATTGTTAATTTATTAGATAATTTGTAACGAGAACTAAATTTGTATACAAATGTATTTCCAAAATCAGAGTAATTTTCACCACGTACAGTACCACTTAATAAAAAGTCGTCAGATACATCATAATCTAAACTAAAATATCCTCCTAAGTTATATCTATTAAAGATTCCTGAATTTACTGGGTCATTTCCTGAAAATGAATCTGAACCACCACCTTCATAAGAAGATGCTTTTCCAGCAATTATTTCGAAATTTTCATTTCTAAACTCTGCTCCCATACCAATACTAACTTTGTCAGAAAGAAGTCTAGATACATCTAAATTCCCTACTAAATGGTTAAAAGAGGTTCCTCCTGGATCAAAACTTGTTGGACTAAGTTCTTGGTAACCTACACTTGCATTATGAGAATTATTTACTTTATATGTTTGTTCGTTACCTCCAAGAGTAATACTTGCATCAACATTCCAATCATTTACCTTTCTTGTAATACCTAATGTAGCATTATAATCATTTAATACACCTTCAAAAGTTGGTACATACCCATCAAATCCACCTGCCTGATCAGAAGGAAATAAATCTTGTAAATAAGCTAAATCTCCAGTTGCAATTTTCCAATAAGGAGTTCTGTAATTAGCATAAGAATTTACTTTTTTAAATACATATGCTGCATTAAAATATAGTCTAGATTCTTCAGATAAGTCATAACCACCGTTGATTAAAAATTTAGTTGCTACAGTCTCAGGAGAACCGTTAACGTTTCCTGCATCTGGTTTACGAGACAAGAACTCTTCAACATCTGCTAAAGGTGCTCCAAAACCTGTACCACCAAATGCTTCTCCTTTAGCACTTACTGTTCCTGGTCTGTTCGCTAATCCTACTTTAGAAAAGTCAACAGTATAGTTAATAAATCCTTTATCGTCACCAATAGAAGATCCGTTATTAATACTAATTCCAAACATCTCTCCATCTCCTTCAGAAGTAACACCTGTTCTTAAAGTTGCAGAACCTCTATTTACATCGTCTTTTAAAATAATGTTTATTACACCTGCAATGGCATCAGAACCATATTGTGCAGATGCTCCGTCTCTTAATACTTGTATACTTTTAATAGCATCTACAGGTATTGCAGAAATGTCAGTTCCTGTTTCACCACGTCCTGGGGAATCTTGCGTATATAATAATGCACTAACGTTTTTACGTTTTCCATTAATTAACACTAATGTTCTACTTGGTCCCATATTTCTAATTTCATACGGGTCTAATAAAGAGGTTGCATCATTTACTGGAGTTTGTACTGTATTAAATGAAGGTATTCTAAATTGTAACGCCTTATCAAAAGTATTTTGACCTGTAGACATTAACTCTTTAATGCCAACAACATCAATTGGTAATGGACTATCTACATTACTTCTAGGTGCAGTTCTAGAACCAGTAACAACAACTTCATCTAAAGCATTATCTTCATTAACAACAATAGTTAAATAAGAAGGCTGAATTACTTTTATGTTTTTTGTTTTAAAACCCATAGAAGAAATAACTAAAGTTGTTGGCAAACTCTTAACATTAATGTTAAACTCACCATTATCATCTGTAGTAGCTCCATTAGAAGTTCCTTTTTCCACAACATTCATATATGGCAATCCTTCACCAGATGAATCCGTTACTTTACCTTTTATTGTTTGCGCCATGAATCCTAATGGAAGCATAAACATAAAAGCAATTGTACAAAATTTTAATAAATACTTTTGTCTCATAAATAAATTATTAGTTAATAAATAGTGGTTAATTAGTTCTTACTTTATTAAGAAAAGAAGAACTCATTTATTACATAAGACAGAAAAAGAAAAAGCATACTCTTTAAAATTTTATTTTTTTCAAAGAAATTGATAAAAAGTAATTATTTCCCTAATATTTAGAGCTTAATATTTAATTTTATGTAATAAAATGATCTATTTGTTTCAATTTATTTAGTATTTATTAATCTAATATTATCAGTAAAACTATTTTATTCAGAGGGATAGATGTTAAACAATTTAATAGCACATAATTGTAGATTTCTGGTAGTATTTAATTGTTAACTAAAATGTAAGTCGGTTGTTATTTAAGGTTGATAATTATCTGTATATGCTTTTAATCTCTCAATTTTTGAATTATTAAAATTAGAGATGTCTTGACTTATTTGCCAATCGATTAATTTAATTTCACTAAATCTGGTGAAGTTTAATGATGTTTTAAGTCTTTTGTATTCGTAATTTAGACCAACGTTTTTGCCAAGTTAAAATCAAACAAACACTAGTCGTTTTCGTATTTATACCATTCGAAAAAAACGGTTACGTTTTCTACTCCAAAACCTAAATTTAGTGTCGATGCATCAAAATTTCTACTTAAAATGATTTGATTTTAATAGAAACAAGGTAAGTACCTATAGAAGCTTTAAAATTATTACCTTGTTGTTCCATAAATAAATAGTGTTAGCTGTATCACTATTTCAGGACGAGACACCTTTTTTTATTAAAACCCCCAAGTCTTAAGATTTGGGGGTTTTATTTTTCAATATTATTCAGGGGACTTTGTCTATTTATTAGAATTGAACGTTTACTCCAATACTAAAGTTAGTACCTAATTGACCTAATTGTTGTACTTCTGATGAATATTTAAATCTAGAACCTGCTTGAGAAGTGTTTGTAGAAGTTAAAGTTTCATCTGGATACACATCAAAAATGTTATTTAAGTTAGCGTTAAAAGTAATTTTGTCTGTTAACATATAACCAAAACCTAAATCTGTAGATATTTTAGAAGCAAGAGTTTGATCTGTACCTCCAGATTCTGGAGCAGTAATAATAACTTCACCAAAACGAGTGTTGTTAAAAGAAACATCCCACTTATCAGATACATAGTTTAAACCTAAAATCATTTTAGATTTTGGTCTAGAGTTTGTAATTAAACCCTGTTCTTGTCTATCAAAGATGTTATATCCTGCATCAGAAATAGTTTTAGGAGTATTAATAGCATCAATTGTTGTTGTATTAAAGTTGGCAGCAAAACTAGCATGTAATCTTCCGCTATCACCTACTTCAATGTTTCTATAGTTAAGAATTACATCAGTTCCTGTTGTTTTTGTGTCACCAGCATTAATAAACACTTGTACAGCTACAACACCATTGTCTTCTAAAATTTGTTCTACAGGATTTGTTGTTGTATCATCACTATCAGAACCAATTTGAGAAGAGAATAATACTCTATCATCAACTTTAATTTGATAAAAATCTATAGATCCTGAAAAGTTTCTAGAAAATTTATACGTTAAACCAGCAGAAATATTTTTAGAAATTTCATGAGTTAAAGTAGGAACTCCTAAAGCTTGTACAGCAGAATTATCATTTGCTAAAGTTCCTTGTAATAAAGGCTCTGAAGATCCAGCAACAATAATGTACTGACTTAATGTAATATGTGATTGGTGTAAAGTTGGTGCTCTAAAACCTGTACTATAAGAACCTCTTATTGCTCCTTTAGAACCTAATTTATAACGTCCGTTTGCTTTCCAAGAAAAATTAGAACCAGCATCTGTAAAGTCTTCATATCTACCAGCAACACCTAATAATAAATCATCAGATAGATCATATTCTAATTGAGAATAAAGTGCAAAGTTGTTTCTAGACCATTTTCCAGCTTCATCAGGCTTAATACCAGCAAAAGAATCAGAACCTGCTCCGTAATAAGATAAAGGATTTCCTTCAATTGCTTTAAAAGTTTCTTGTTTAAATTCAGATCCAAAAGCTAAACCAACTTCATCAGATAACTGAGTATTAATATCTAAGTTATAAACAACGTTTGTAAATCTGTATCCTCCAGGATTAAAAGATCTTGGTGAAGTTCCATGATCTGCTAAGTAATCTCTATTTACAGAGTTATTAACTGTAACATCAACATCATTAGAACCATAAGTAACACTTGCATCAGCATTCCATCCTTCTGCTAATGGAAATCTTATTCCTAAAGCATTAATATGATCATTAATTGTAGTTTCAAAAGTTGGTTGATATCCAATAAAATCTTCAGAATCTCTTGTTATAAAGTTTGCATCTGCAACATCGTTTCTCCAATATGGAGCTCTATAATAAGCAAAACTTTGACCATTTCTAGTTGTTAAACCATGAAAAGAATATAAAGTAGATTCTTCACCAACTGGATGTTCCATATTTACAAAAACATCTTTTTTCTCCATTTCTGGTTGACCAACAGTCATACCAGCAGTAGGGTTAGCAGCTAACCAAGCAATATCTCTAGGAGTGTCTCCTACATCAGAAACATTACCAGCTCTGTTAGTTGTAGCTTGTTTGTAATATCCTAAAGTAAGGTTTACAAAACCACCATCACCAAAGTTAAAACCAGTATTAAAATCTGTAGAGAAATTAAAACCATCATGTTCAGATGTAATTCCTGCTTTTGAAGTAAAAGTAGAGTAGTCTACGTCTTTTTTTAAGATAATGTTTAATACACCTGCAATTGCATCAGATCCATAAATTGCAGAAGCTCCGTCTCTTAAAACTTCAACTCTTGCTATAGCAGCAGTAGGTATACTTTTTAAATCTACACCAACTTCACCTTTACCTGGAGTTCTATTTAAATAAACTTGTGCACTTTGGTTTTTACGTTTACCATTTATTAAAACCAACGTTCTACTTGGCCCTAAACCACGTAAATCTGCTGGATCATAATGAGCAGTTGCATCTGCAATTGCTTGATTCTGAGAATTAAAAGAAGGAACTTTAAAAGTTAACATTCTATCTAAAGTAGGCTTTCCACTTTTTGTTAATTCTGCAACATCAATATTGTCAATTGGCACTGGAGAATCTAAAATAGTTCTAGGTTTTGTTCTGTTACCTGTAACTACAACTTCATCTAAAGCATTATCTTCATTAACAATAATTGTTAAGTAAGATTTTTTTGTTACGGGTATTGTTTTAGTTTCAAACCCCATAGAAGACACTACGAATGTAGTTGGTAAACTTTTAACAGTAATGGAAAAGTCACCATTATCATTTGTCGTTGTTCCATTAGATGTTCCTTTTTCTACAATATTCATAAATGGCAATCCTTCGCCAGATGAATCCGTTACTTTTCCTTTTATTGTTTGTGCCATGAATCCTAACGGAATCATAAACATAAAAGCAATTGTAAATAATTTTAATAAATACTTTTGTTTCATAAATAAATTATTAGTTAATAAATAGTGGTTAATTAGTTCTTGCTTTCTTATCAAAAGAAGAACTCATTTATTACATAAGACAGAAAAAGAAAAAGTATACTCCTTAAAATTTGATTTTTTTTAAAGAAATTGATAAAAAGTAAATATTTCCCTAATATTTAGAGCTTAATATTTAATTTTGTGTAGTAAAATGACCCATTTGTTCCCATTTGTGTAGCGTCCCATAAGCCACCACTATCAGTAAAGCTATTTTGTTCGGTTGGGTAGATGTTAAACAAGTTATTAGCACCTAATTGTAGATTGATTGTAGTATTTAATTGATAACTAAAATGTAAGTCGGTTGTTATTTTAGGTTCGTAAATATCTGTTGCAGATTTTAATCTTTCAGCTTCAGAGTTATTGAAATTAGATACGTTTTGGGCTATTTGCCAATCAATTAATTTGATTTCACTAAATCTCGTAAAATTTAATGATGTTTTAAGCCTTTTGTATTCGTAATTTAAACCAAGGTTAAATTTGCTTTTTGGTGCTGAAGCTAATAGAAATTGTTGTTCTCTTCTTCCGAAAAAAGTTTCTTTATCGAGCATTTTATTTTTAATCTCTGTGATGCTCATGTGGTTAATGTTTCCAGAAAAATCAAAAGAAAATTTGCTTTTACCAATGTTTTTTTGCCAGTTTAAAACCAAATCAACACCAGTTGTTTTCGTATTTACACCGTTGGCAAAAAACTGTACGTTTTCTACGCCAAAACCTAAAGTTGATGCATCAAAGTTTCCACTTAAAATAATTCTATCTTTAATAGAAACAAGGTAAGTGTCTATGGAAGCTCTAAAGTTATTACCAATTTTTGATGTAAAACCAAAACTAAAATTTTTAGCTATTTCTTCTTTTAACTTATCAATATTAAATCTTCTAGCTATAGAACTGTTATTAGCAACCAATAATGATTCTGTTGGGGTATTACCAATAAAATTAGTGAAAGTTAAGTTGTAATAATTTTGAGCCAAAGAAGGAGCTCTAAAACCAGTACTAAATGAACTTCGAAGATTAACTTTTTTACTCAATTTAAGTCTTGATGCTAATTTATAATTTAATGTACTTCCAAAATCACTATAATATTCATAACGTAAAGCACTACCTAGCATGAGGTTTTTAGAAAAATCTATTTCTGTATCAACATAAATACTAAAATTAGATCTATTTCTGTCTACTTCATTTTCTGGAGAATAACCAGGAAAACCTTGAGAACCCCCAGGTCTAATAACACCATTATAGCTTTTATAATCAGTTAAAGGAGTTTGAGAATTTATTACATTTTCATGAATATCATAAGCAGCATAAGAAGCTTCTTCACCTGCAAAAATTTTATATTTATCTAATCGATATTCTAATCCTAAAGCAATATTAAATCCTGAAGATTTTGTTTTAAAATATTTAGAAAAATCAATACTTGTGGTATTTTGTATTAATTCGTGACCACCAGCATCAAACTCAGTAGGAGAGTTCTTTTCTAATGTAGCGTTTACAGTGTTTTTAATAAAATAATGAAAATTATTTCTACCAAAAGTATTGTTAACATCAACATTCCATTCTTTAAAAATTGTAACCATTCCAATTGATAATGAATTGTCAAAAATATTTGAGGTAATTAAAGGATTAAATCCACTCGGATAAATGCCAAGAACATTTCTTTCGCTATTCGGTTTTCTGGTAAAAGCATAAGCTTCTGTATTCTTATAGTTAAAACCTCCGTTTACATATAATTTAGTGTTTCTATAAATAGGAATTTCAGAATTTATAAATAGACTCACATTTTTAACGGCAGCTTGTCCAAAATTTTCTCTTGCAATAGTTCCAGGCCTAATTGTATTATCGGCTGATAATGCTTCTGCAGAAAAATTTATAAAACCTCCTTTATTTATTTTTGTTCCATAATTTAAACCTAATTTATAAGTGAAACCATCAATTTTATTAGGCATAATATTGCTATTGTCTCCATTATAAAAACCTAAAGTTGAACTTACATTTAGTTCATCATCAGTATCCTTCAAAACAATATTTAAAACACCTGCAATTGCATCAGAACCATATTGAGCAGAAGCTCCATCTCTTAATAATTCTATTCTTTTTATTGCTGAAATAGGAATTGCATTTAAATCTGTACCAGAATTTCCTCTTCCTCTTGTTCCGTATAAATTTATTAAAGAGGCTTGATGTCTTCTTTTTCCATTAATTAAAACAAGTGTTTGATCTGGTCCTAAACCTCTAATAGTTGCAGGGTCTATATGATCTGCACCATCTGCTCCAGATTGTTTTGTAGCATTAAATGAAGGTATTGCATATTGTAAAAATTGATTTATTTCTACCTGACTACTTTTGGTTGAAGTTTTTTCAATATCGATAACATCAATGGCAACAGGCGTGTCGTTTGCAACTCTGTTTTTATTTCTTGAACCTACAATTTGTACTTCTTCTAACTCTTGACCAGATAATAAAACAATTGTGTGAAATATGTTTGGTGTAAGTTTAAGAGTTTTAGAATTATGACCTATAAAACTAATGGTGATGTTGTTTTCGTCTTTAATTTCAAATTCAAAAGTACCATCTCTTTTTGTAGTAGTTCCTAATAAAGATTCTTCATCTTGTAAAGTCGCTCCACTAAGAGGTTCATTGTCAGAACTTAAAACGATTCCTCTTACTATTGTTTTGTTTTCTTTAAAAGTACTATCAATAGTATTGGGTAAAATTTTATTTTCTCGTGAAAAAGACTTCTTCTTATAAATGCTTTTTTTAGGATAAATAACATAATAGTTATTGCCTAAATCATCAAAATGAAAAGGAGTGAGTTTTTCTAATAAAGAAATAGATTCATTTAAAGATAAGTTTATAAAGCCTTCCTCTTGGATGTATTTATTAGAGAGTAAATTAGCATTGTATGTAAAGAATATTTTATGCTTATTACTAATTTTATCTAGTAGATTGGCTAAAGGAATTGTATTTTTTTGATGTTCTTGAGCAATAGTTATTTGGTTAGTGAAAATCACAAAAACAAGTAATATAAGTTTTATGAATACTAATTTTTTAACCATTTATTGATTTAAAGTTATACCTACTTTTTTCTGATAATTAAACTATTACCTTTTTTGGTAATAATTACGTCAACAGATTTTTCAATGGCTTTTAAACAGATATCAATATTAGTAATAGGAACAGCTCCTGTTATTAAAGTATTTTTACTTTTATCATCTTTAAAAACAATAGAATAACCATAAGATTCTTCTATTTTTTCCATTGCCTTTTCCAAAGATAAGTTTTCAAACAATAAGGAACCATCTTTCCAAGATGTTTTTGTAGTAGGATTAAAAATATTTATGTCTTCTAATATTTTATTTTTTTCAGCTGAATAAGAAATGTAATTACCAGGAATCATTTTTTTATCAGTACCATTATTTAATTTTAACCAGATATTTCCTTCTTCTAAAAATACATCTGTTTTCTTCTTTTTTGTGCTTACATTAAATGAAGTACCATATACTTCTACAGATAAATCGTCTGTTAAAACCCAAAACTTTGCATTTGTAACTACTTTTTTATCAACCTGAAAAAAAGCTTCACCTGTTAACCAAACTTTTCTGCTTTCGTTTTTATAATAAGATAAACTAGAGTTTGAGTTTAACGTAACATCACTACCATCTTGTAGCTTTATATTTAAAATTTCACCATAATTGGTTTTGTGAGTAACCTTAGAAGAACCATTGATAAAATAAAAACCAACAGAAACTAATAAAAGTATAGAAGCTGCAATGCTTAAAGGTTTTAAATATCTTACTTTTCTTTTTGGAGTTGCTTTTTTAGCATTAATTTTAGCTTCTAATTTTTCCCATTCGCAAGAAACTTTCGCTTTGCTAACAAAATTTTTATCAAAAGAAATGCCTAAAACAAGGTCTTTTGCTTTGTTTACCAATTCTTCTCTATCTGGATTATTTGCAATCCAATAATCCCAAAAACTGATGTCTGTACCATTTTGTTGGAGTGCCCAATTCTTAAAAGAAGCATCTTCTAAAAAATCGTTTATGGTATTATATTCTTTCTTAATCATTATAATAATGTGTCAATGTATTTAAATAAGGATGTTTTCCTTTTTTTATACCCTTATTTTTATCTAAAAATTAATTAAATAATTTTATAATAGATATTTCTTCTTTTAAACTCTTTATAGCCTTGTGAAGTGTGTTAACGACACTTTGATAATTAATACCCATTATTTCTGATATCTCTTTGGCTTTTAGTCCACTATAATACTTTAAGTAGATCGCTTCTTTTTGTCTTTTTGGTAATTTATTTAATAAATTAGAAATATTTTTATTTTTAAATCTTTCAGTTTCTTGATTTGTCATTAATTCTTCTGCAGTAAATTGAATGTCTACAAAGGTTTCAGTAGAAAAGTCTGTATGTTTCAATTTCTGATTTTTTTTCATCACTCTTAATAAGAACCTTTTGTAAGATGTAAATAGGTAAGGAGCAATGGTTTCTAAATCGCTTAAATTTTCTCTGTGTTCGTAGATGTAAATAAAGAAATCCTGTAAAGTATCTTCAGTAAGAGCAACGTTATTAGATATTTTTAAACCATAACTATGTAACTGCGGATAATAACTTTCAAAAAGCACAGAAAAGGCATTTAAGTCGCCTTCTTTTAGTGATTTCCAAATAAATTTATCCGTTAGTTTTTCCATGTTTAATAATATAGAGTTTTAAATAATTTTCTAAAAATAAATAAAAATGATGATTCTAAGCTTTCTTTATTGATTTAATTCAATTTTTATTAAAGTTCCTCTATATTTGCAGTCGCAAAATTTATTTACATGAAAGCCGGAATTGTAGGATTACCAAACGTAGGAAAATCAACTTTATTTAACTGTTTATCAAATGCAAAAGCACAAAGTGCAAACTTTCCTTTTTGTACGATAGAACCAAATTTAGGAGTTGTAAATGTGCCAGATACACGTTTAAAGAAGTTAGAAGAATTGGTGGTTCCAGAAAGAGTTCAAACTGCTACTGTAGAAATAGTTGATATTGCTGGTCTTGTAAAAGGAGCAAGTAAAGGTGAAGGTTTAGGAAATCAGTTTTTAGCAAATATTAGAGAAACAGATGCCCTTTTACATGTTGTACGTTGTTTTGATAACGATAATATTATTCATGTTGATGAATCTATAGATCCTGTTAGAGATAAAGAAACAATTGATATTGAACTTCAATTAAAAGATTTAGAAACAGTTCAAAAACGTTTAGAACGTGTAAAAAGAACTGCAAAAACTGGTAATAAAGAAGCTCAAGCAGAATTAGTTGTTTTATTAAGAATAGAAGAAACTTTATTGAAAGGAGTTTCTGTAAGAACATTAGACTTTTCTGAAAAAGAAATGGAATTTGTGCAAGTATTGCAATTTATCACATTAAAACCAGTATTATACGTTTGTAATGTTGATGAAAATTCTGCAGTTTCTGGAAACGATTATGTAGAAAAAATTAGAGAAGCTGTTAAAGATGAAAATGCTGAGGTAATTGTTTTAGCAGTTGGTACAGAAGCAGATATTACAGAATTAGACGATTATGAAGAAAGACAAATGTTTTTAGCAGATATTGGCTTAGAAGAAGCTGGTGTTTCTAGATTGGTTCGTTCTGCATATAAATTATTAAACTTACAGACTTATTTTACAGCAGGTGTAAAAGAAGTTAGAGCTTGGACAATTCCTATTGGATCTACTGCGCCACAAGCTGCAGGAGTAATTCATACAGATTTCGAAAAAGGTTTTATTAGAGCAGAAACAATTGCTTACGAAGATTACGTTACTTATGGTTCTGAAGCTAAAGTTAAAGAAGCTGGTAAAATGAGAGTAGAAGGTAAAGAATATATCGTTAAAGATGGTGATGTAATGCACTTTAGATTTAACGTATAATTGTTTTATACTTTATAAAATATACAAGTCCCAATGAGAAATCATTGGGACTTTTTTTATAATTTTTTGTAATTTTTCACAGACATGATTACGAGTATTAAATCTATCAAATATTTTCTAATCTATTGATAACTAAATTAATGATGTTGCCTTTTTTTGTTTTGTAATGTTGTTGATTTATAGATTTTACATGAGTTTTGTCATGTTTTAAAAATATAGAATTCTATATCTTTAAAAATATAAAAACAATAAATTATGTTTTCAAAAATTAAAATTACTGGTTTACTCCTTTTATCATTCTTTACATTAAGTATAACGGCTCAAGAAATTTCATCCTATATTAAAGTTGGTGAAAGTCCTAAATCTTTAGATGAATTAACAACCGAGATAAAAAAAGGTTTAAATGAAAAAGAGTTTACCTTTCTAGGATCTTATAAACCTGAAAATAAAAATAATTTTAAGGTTCTTGCTTTTACGCGTAAAGATTTAATAAATACTTGTTTAAATGCAAAAGATCGTGGAGCGTTGGCATCAGTCATTAAAATTGGGTTGCTAAAAAAAGGGACAAATGTTATTGTTTCTTACCTAAATCCAGAATATATATTTAATGCGTATTTAAAAGAGAAAGCAACAATTTACAAATCAACATTAGATAAAATATCATTAGACTTAAAAGAAGCTTTAAAGAATGTTGGTTCAGATTTTACTGAGTTTGGAGGTTCTGAAACAGCAAAGAAATTGCGTAAATATCATTATATGATAGGAATGCCATATTTTACGGATCCTGTTAAATTAATGGAGTTTTCTTCTTTTGATGAAGGTGTAAAAACCATACAAAGTAACTTAAAAAACCATAAAGGGAAAACGGTAAAAGTGTATGAATTGATTTTTAAGGATAAAGAAATTGCCGTATTTGGTATTGGTTTGCACGGTATTGATGGTGAAGCAGCATTTTTACCGAAAATAGGCGAAGACCATATTGCAGCAATGCCTTATGAAATAATTTTAGAAGGAAAAAAAGCTACAATGCTTCATGGGAAATATAGATTAGCATTGCATTGGCCAGAATTAACAATGGGACAATTTATGAAAATAATGAGTACACCAAATAATATTAAAGACCAATTAAAAGCGCTTACAGAAAAGTAATTAAGTTAAGAGTTTGGTAGAAGTTTAATAAAAAACACCAAAGAGAAATCATTGGTGTTTTTGTTTTCGCTAACGTCAACACTGATATGATGTCCGTTTTAATGACTTATATTAGTAGTTAGCGAAGTTAGTTTTTTTGAAGTAAAAAGTCAAGAGGGAAAACCCCATTTTTTTTAATTTCATTAGTATTTTAACTTACAAGTAAAAGTTAGTAAGCTTATTCTCGTTTAAATTTTAAAAAATGATACTTTTGGCACATCTATTGAAATAACGAAACGAAACGAATTATCATGAAGAAACAATTACTAGTTATTTTATCTCTTTTATTTTTTATTTCTTGTAGTTCAGTAAAAAACACTCAAGAAGCTATTAGTAACGGAAATTATGATAGAGCGATTGATATTGCTCTTGAAAACTTAAAAAGGAATAAAACCAAAAAAGGAAATCAGCCTTATGTTTTAATGTTAGAGGAAGCTTTCTCTAAAGCAACTTTAAAAGATTTAGACAGAATTTCTTATTTAAAAAAGGATCAAAATCCTGAGAACCTAGAAACCATTTTTGTTTTATATCAAAATTTAAAAAATAGGCAAGAAAGGATAAAACCATTGTTACCATTATCAATTTTAAATAAAGGTAAGGATGTTCGTTTTGAATTTGATAATTATAATGATGAAATTATAGCTGCTAAAAATCAATTGTCAGATTATTTATATAGAAAAGCAAAAACGCTTTTTAATGCTAATAATAAATTAGATTATAGAAATGCTTATGAAGATTTAGAGTATATCGAAAAGATAAATTCTAACTTTAAAGATGTTCGTAATTTAATGAATGTTGCACATGAAAGAGGATTAGACTTTGTAATTGTTTCTATGAAAAATCAAACACAAAAAGTGATTCCAAAAAGGTTAGAACAAGATTTATTAAATTTTGACACGTATGGATTAAATGATTTTTGGACAGTTTATCATGGCGCAAAAGACCCAAGTATTAGATATGATTTTGGTTTAGAATTAAACTTAAGAAAAATTCAAGTCTCTCCAGAACAGGTTAGAGAAAAGGAAATTATCAAAGAAAAAGAGGTTAAGGATGGTTTTAAGTATCTTTTAGATAAAAACAATAATTACGTTTTAGATAAAGATGGTAATAAAATTAAAGTAGATAAGCTTGTTAAAGTACGTTGTGAATTATATCAATTTACACAATTTAAATCAGCAAAAGTAACAGGGCAAGTAAAGTATGTCGATTTAAATAGAAGGCAAACAATAGAAACGTATCCTATTGCAAGTGAGTTTTCTTTTCAGCATATGTATGCAAATCACAGAGGAGATAAAAGAGCTTTAGAATCTTCCTATTTAGATTTAATTAGATTGCGAGTAGTTCCTTTTCCAACAAACGAACAAATGATTTACGATGCAGGTCAAGATTTAAAAGGACGACTAAAATCAATTATAACTCAAAATAATTTTAGAAATTAAAATAAAAAATCCCAATAAGAAATTATTGGGATTTTTTTATGAGATCTCTTAACCAATCATTTGGAGTCATATCAATTGTTAAATTAATGCGTTCTTCATTTCCGTTATTAATTACTTCATGAGGATCTGTTAGTTTTAAATACCAACATTCACCAGGTTTCATATGAACAGGACTTTTATTCAAGTTAAAAACCATTTTATCATTATTTAAAATAGGAATTGTTAAACGTATTACTGATTTTTCTACCTCTAAACCTAAAGTTGGGTCTGTGTGTTCTTTTACAATAGAATTAGGCGCAAGTCTTAATAATCTAACTAAAGTTACGTTTGTATTTTTTTGAAAAATTTCTATAATACTTTTTAAATAGGGCGATTTATTAAGAGCAGTAGTATTTAACCAATCTGTCCAAGAACCATCTGCATAATCATTTGCAGGAGGGGGAAAAGGCAAAGAAGTATCTACCAAATGAGCAGGAGCTCTTAATTGAATTACTTTATAATACTCAAATTGTTCTAAAGCTAAAGCCTTTGTTTCTGATAACATTTTATGAACATCAAAATGAAAAGGCAATTGTATTCTATCTTTTATAGCTATTGCTATTTCTTTGCTTTCGAACATAATTATTTTATTAATGAAATTGAAAATAATATTTGTTCGAATTTATTAAATTAAGTGCAATTAATAATGAGTGAAAATACCTGTTTTTAATTGTACATTTCCTTTATTAAAGGAAGTATTTATTCATTTTTACCCCTATTTATTATTTTCTTTTAAAATCATATCAATCGTTATTGCGCTAGATAGAATTGCCATTTTATTTGAGACATTGGTATAACCAGGAATTAAATCTACATTATATTTGTCTGCTGAGGTAAAGATCTCTTTCATAGCTCCATTCCATTTTTTATTGATGGTTCCAATTTGTTTTTTGGAAGCATCATTTATTTTAAAATTCCAAGCTTTCCAATCACCAGTAATTACAGCTACAAGTTGCTTAGATTTATTATATATTTTAAAAGTTGGTTTAAACAATTTAAATTTTTGCTTTATGGAACCAATATTATTGCCTTTAGAATCATCAATAAGAATTGTAGACATAAAGAAAGTCCAACCTCTAGATATTGTTGTTTGTAAATTTCCTGATTTATCTTTTATTGCTAGTTGAAAAGGCAACATATTCTTGTTTAATAATAATCGAAGTGCTTTTTGCCCTAAGGAGAGTTTTTGGGTTACAGAACCTATCTCGTTTCCTTTATTATTAAATACTTTGTAAGCGTTTTCAAACTTAAAATAATTAACTTTTTCGTCAATAAAGTAACTGTTAGATTCAAAGAAATTTGAACTCATCTTTTTAATAGTTTTAATTAGACTTGTATTGTTTAGTTTATTAAATTTTTGTAATGCTTCCTTACCTGCTCTGTAAATGGATAGTTTGAACTGCTCTAGGTGCAATTTTTGTTGTAAAAGTCTTTGTTTCTAATGCTATTGATAATTCATAAGCTTCTTCGTTTTTGTTAAAAACAACAAGAGCTATTGAACCATCAGGGTTTTTTGCAGCTGTGTAAATAAGTCCCTTAGTTTCTTCAGATCTTAAACCAATTCTGTGTGCGTTTGGGCGAATAAACTTACTAAAATGGCTTAATAAATAATAAAGTGGTGTGTAAATTACTTCGTCAGTAACTGGGTTAATCAATACTGGTGCACTATTAAAGTTGTTGTAAGGGTTTGGTTGGCCTTTGTGGCTTAGAATACTACACCACTCAACATATCCTTGAGTTCCGTGATTTAAATCTGTAATAATATCATAAGCATACGTTTCGAAAGGTACAAAAGTACCTGCGTAATCTGTACTTTCTCTCCAATATTGACCAATTGGGTCTTTAGCATCAATATCTATACTCGATTCAGAATGAATCATTCCTTTATTTGGCCAATTTTTTTGTAACTCAGTTAATTCTTTAGCATACCAATTGTTTTCTTTAAGTTCAGAATTTGTATACCAATGAAAAGCAGTTCCCCAAGCGTATTTAGAAGCTTCAGGATCTTTGTAAGTAGCATTTACATAATTGTTCATCGTAGATTTATTGTGGTCATAAATCAGTACTCGTAATCCTGAATCTAAATCCTCGAGATTAAGATGACCATCTTTAACAAGTTGAGGACCAAGATAATTTTTTAAAAAATCGCGACCTTGCTCAGGCGTAAATCCATTACTGTCCCATTGTGCATTATGAGCGTGTAGAGGTTCATTTTGTGGTGTAAGTCCCCAAATATTAATGCCTTGTTCTGCATAAGCAGTTATATATTTTGATAAATATTCAGCCCAAAGTCCATAATATTTAGGCATTAAGGTTCCGTTAGTCATTTTCGCAGTTTCTCCTTTTTTCATCCAATATGGAGGACTCCAAGGTGAAGCGATAATTTTAAAATCTGCTCCAGGAATACTAGATGCTTCTAAAATCATTGGAATAAGGTCGTATTTTGGATCTATCAATTTAATATCACGTACTTGCTCGTTTTCATCACCAGAAAAACCTTTTAAATCTTCATGTATGGTGAAAGTTGAAAGATCTTCATCACCTTCTTCAATATATGTGTAGTGCGTGTTAGAATAATCGCTACTGTTAATGTGAGTTCTTGTAAGAGTAAATCCTGCTCCTTCTGTTGGGCTAAAAAGTTTAGTTAAAACTTTTTTACGTGCATCTACAGGAATTGTAGCTAAATTCCACGCTGAAGATTCTGTAAATGAAGCACCAAAACCGTAATATTTTTGAAACTCTTCATTTGGCAGTAATTGTAAAGTGACTTTCTTTATTTTTGTGGTAGTTGTTTTAGTTTCATCATTTGATATTAATTTAAGGTTGTCACCAGCTTGTGATGTTTGATAAACTTCAGATTTGTAATCTTGATATGCACTTTTAGGCGAACAGCTAAAAAATACAAAGGTTATAATTAGAAACTGTAATCCTATAATTTTTGATTTTTTAAACCTCTTTTTGATACCAAATACTTCCATTCTATATTTTTGTTTTTTTCTATTGTTGTACAACTTTAGCATATCTATAATATTTTAATAAGTT
This sequence comes from Polaribacter sp. SA4-12, assembly GCF_002163675.1. Classification (NCBI taxonomy): domain Bacteria; kingdom Pseudomonadati; phylum Bacteroidota; class Flavobacteriia; order Flavobacteriales; family Flavobacteriaceae; genus Polaribacter; species Polaribacter sp. SA4-12. The sequence goes on from NZ_CP019334.1 coordinate 306,480, forward strand.
GTAAACTTAATTATAAAAATTAGTTTGTTTGAGTTTAAAAGTCAAAGTAGAAAACACTTACTCTTAGTCTTTATTTACACTCTTTAACAAGAGTGTAAGTTATCATACTAAAAGAAGCCATTTAATGATAATAGTCATAAAAGAATATTGATGTATTTTCTTTTAGGATAAGATTATTGTGCTTAATTTTTTATTCTTCTTAGTTCATTAATAAGTTTGATAAAAGTATCATCACAATTTGTTTTAAAAGTCTTTTTGTAATGTAGATCTTCATCGTCATTATATCTAATAGTAATTAAGTGAGATGAATTAGGTGAAGAATTAGAATTAAACTTAAAAGATTTTAACGATTTAGAATCAATAGAAACTGTATTCACTTTGTCTTTTGCAAAATTCCTTTGATATTGAATTCTTAATATGTCGTTTTCAATTGAAATATCTTGAATATAATAATCAGATTTTAGATAAAATATAATGCATAAGATTATTAACGAAATCAAAATAAAAATTAAGATGAAACCCCAGTCATTTGATTTTTTTAAATTTAAAACCCCAATAAAAAGAAGAACTAAAATTGGATATAAAAATTTATCTTTTACGATGTATTTTGTCATTTTTTATTTTTCTAAAGCATTAATTATTCAGCAATTTAATACATCTATTTATTTTATAAATATAGCTAATATTAATTAGCCTTAAACGTTAATTAGAATGATTTTAATAAGAAATAAAGTTCTTATTCTTAAGAAAAAATTCAATGATAATAGTCATAAAAAAAGAGCCTTTCTTGTTAGAAAGGCTCTTTTAATATTAAAGTAAAAAAGGTTTTTACTTTTTAATATAATTTTTAGGAACAGAAAAGTCTTTTCTAAAACCTTCTACAAAATGAATATTGGTAATTTTTGCATTTCCAATTTTATCAGACAATCCTTTTTCTAGACTCCAACCATAATAACCCCAGTTTGTTGCAAACGGAATTCCATCAATCATTTTATAGTCTTCGTATTTAATTGCATGAGGATCTTTCTCTGCAGCTTCTTTCGTTTTTCCAGCAGTAACAATATATGCAGCGTGTTCTAAAAGATGTGTTTTTTTATCACTATACACAATATACCAATCATCTGGTGCATCACCAATATTTGCTCCGAAAGTTAATTTTGCGACATCAAAATCGTTCTTAGTTTCTTTTGTTTTAAAACTATAATTCCATTTTGTTCCTTGATCACTTAACTTATAAGGAAATAAGAAAAAATATCCCCAAGTATATGCATGAAAACGAACTCCTTTATTGTCTTCTAAACTAGGAGAAACAAAGATGTTTTCTTTATTTACATAAATTTCATCACCATTTTTATAGGTGATTTTAGACAAGTCTGAAGTTGTAGAAATTGTAATTGTTGCATTAAAAATTTCATTTCCTCCAAATTCAATAGCTGCATCAAATTGTATGGCTTCTTTTGATAAAAAAGCCTCTTTTTTATGTGCTATTTCAATTTTTTGAGAAAATGTTTTCTCAACAGGTTTTTCTACAATTTGTTTGGTAGTTTCTGGTGCTTTTTTACAGCTAACTACAAGTAGTAAACTTGCAAATAATGTGATAATTATTTTTTTCATGTTTTGGTTTAAATTTATACGAATTGGTTACAATAACTTATAATCGAATTAAAAATTGAAACCTTACATTCTTTTAAAGAAGAATGTAATATTTTTTATTCGTTAGCGCCATGGCTTTTTGCTGTTTCTATCCAAAGCTCAGAAATTCCTTTTGTGTCAGCTCCTAAACCTCTAGATAAATGCAATGCAACTCCCATAATTAAAACAGAAGCTTCATGAAGTTCTTGAAGTGTTTGTAAGCTTCCAAATTTTTCTTGTGCTTTTAATAGTAGTAAATCGTTGTGTTTTTGAGCAAATAAAATAGGATTTTCAATAACATCCGTTATTTCAGGAATCATTAAGCTGTCTATCCATTCTTTACCGATTCTTTCCGTTAAAGCATCAGGTGTTTTGTCACCCATTTCTCTCCAAATTGCCAATGTTTTTGTATCGCCAGAGGCAGCTAAACCAGAATCTAATAATAACTCAAAAGCAATGTTGGCAATATTTTGCATCACCTTTAAATATTCATCTTGCGCTTTCTCAAACGGATTTGCTCCTTGTCCTTTTAAATAATCGCCAACACTCAATTTTGGTAATTCTAAAACTTCTGCACAGTCTGTTAAACAAGGAAATTGATTTCCTTCATAAATATAATGAGCTTCATCAAATTGTATTTGACGACCTAAAGGATATAATCTACACGCTAAAGGACGACCTAAATGAACGCTGCAACCAACATTATCTACATATTGACTACATGCTTTTTGCCCTTTTTTATCTTCTTTTCCATTAAAAGTTAATCGAATTCCACCAAAATCACAATACAAATCACGAAATTCTCTTGGGGTAATTTTTTTCTCTTTACTAAAACTTAACAATTCCCAAGGGTTTAGCATTACTGCTTTACCAAAACAGCAACTTCCAGAGCGAGAGCAGGTGAGTGGTAATATACTTTGAGTGCTGAGTTTTGTTGTTTGCATTATTTTGATCGTTTATTTTTTTTCTGGTTAATAATAAGAATTAAATTAAGAAGGATTTAAATATCCAAATTATTCCTTCGGGTTAACAATGTTTTTAATAAAAGTTGAATCATTGCTAATAATAGCGAAGTTAGTTTTTTTGATTCAAAAAATTAGTAAGAAAACAGTTGATAAGTAGTTTATTCATTCTACCAATATTTTTTGCATTTATCATACCCTGCTTCTTTTAAAATTTCAAATCCTAAATCTATTGCTTTTTGAAAGTCATCACATCCTTTTTGCTTTTTGTTTAATCCATAATTGGCAATACCTCTTAAAAAATAAGCGTTTTTGTCTGTTGCATCTATTGCAATTGCTTTATTACAATCAGAAACTATTCCTTTAAATCCGTGAGGGAATCTTGTTGCAGCTCTGTGTATAAATACTTTTGCATTTAAAGAATCTTTTTTTAATTAAGTATCAAAGTCTTTTTTGGCCAATTTATATTTTGTGAGTGCTAAATACATTCTTCCTCTTTGTAAAACAAAATCAATGTCATTTGTTTTTTTAAGGATGTTATTTAATTGGTTAATTTGCTCATTATGATTTGGTCTTACCCAAAATCCAGATGTAGATTTAATTCTACCATTACAGAGGTCGTCTAAAACATCGAAAGCAACTGTATATCCTCTATGGTACATTTTGTAAATTCCACGATTAGGGCAAGACTTTCCTTTTTTGTCAAAGAAAACTATTGTGTCTCCTTTTATCTCATAGTTAGAAATAACATCAATAGAATTATTATCTCCTAAATCTGTTTCTGCAACACCATTTTCTTTAAAATGGATTTTTACAAGACCATGAGGGCTCATATGTTTCCAAAGACCAATGATAGTGCTATCACTTGGTTTTATAATTTTAAAAGTACTTTCTGAATCAGGTTTGCTAGTTACTTTTTTGCAATTACTAAATGAAATTATTGTAAAGACAATCAATAAAAGTTTTAAAGTTTTCATCTTACTTATTTTTCTAATTTAATTTGTATCAATTTTAGAATGTACTTTATCTCTTCTTCATTTTTAACATCAATTTCTATAATTCTGCCTTCCATATATTTTTTAGCCTCAGACAGTTTTGTTTTAATCGTTTCTGGTAATTCGCTTTCTAATATTTTGTTAGTTGCTTTGTCTCCAAATGTAAATGCAACTCTAAAATATTTGTAATAAGGAACCACAAATAGCACATTTCGTTTTTTGTGAAATAACTTTAAAAGCCATCCTGTTTTTTTATTATAGAATTTCCATTCAGGTTTTAAATGCCCATATTCACTTTCGATGAATTCTTTAATTTCTGTTAGAAACATATAAGATGCTTCCAAATCTACTGAAAGCATTTTTTCTGTAGGTTCTATTAGTTTGTCATTATAAATACTTCCCGCCATTTTTTATCTTATTTATTAAGTACTTTATTTAAAACTTTATCAAACCTAGAGTCCATACAAATGCTAATGTCTGTGGTTATAAATTGTCCATCTAAAAATAAACTAAAAATTGTTGCAGGACTTGGTGCATTTTGTGCTTCTTCTTTCGTTTTTAATTTGATAACTTTAAGCGATAAACTTCTTTTCTCTGCAGTTTCTTTAATAGAATTTAAAGCATGAAATTCAGCAAAAGGACATCTGTTAGAGTAGTAGACAACAATTCCTTTTTTATCTTGACAACTACCAGATTTTACAGATTCATTAAATGTAGGGTTTTTAGATTCTGAGTCAATTTTTAGCGTTAAAAGACTAAATCCGCTTATAGTTTTATCAACTTCTATAAAACCTTGTTTTAAAAACCATTTGGTATCACTCATAAAATGGAACTTCTTTGTTCCTACAACAGTTACTAAGCCACTTTTTTGATGATTTTTAGCATCATCAATCGCAGATTGTAATAGTTTTTTTGCGTGACCTTGTTTTTTATATTTTCCAGAAACCCAAAAACAGTTGATGTTTAAATAATTTGGAGCTGTGATAGGACCCCTTGATTCTTCTGCATTTCCATACTCTATAAATACTTTTGCTCTTTCATTAATTCGTCTAAAAACATAACCTTTCTCAAATTCGTTTTTAAGCCAGTCTTTTTTAGCATCATAACTTTCTTTATACTTCTTATCAGAGATTGCACAACAAATGTGTTCTTTTGATATAGAATCTGAATTTAAAGTTATAAAATTACTCATAATAAAAAGGTCTTTACAAGAGTGTAAAATATCATTTTTGGAGAGGGGAATCAATGATAATAATCATAAAAAAAGAGCCTTTCTTTATAGAAAAGCTCTTGAGAATTAATTTATTTGAAATTTATATTATTTAGTTTTTAAAATATCACTTGGTGCAGGTACTAATTCAATTTTAAAACCAATGGCATTATTTACTTTTAAATCTGTAGGAATTTCTACAACTAATTCATCTTTCTTTTGAATCCATTTTATTTTTCCATTATATCCCATAATAGAAACTTCTTTTATGGCATCATTAAGAACTCTGTCTTCAAATCCTAAAGCGTCGAAGCTAAAAGATGTACGCCCTTTTTCTTGTTTCATTATAAAAGCATACACTGTTTGTCCGTTTTTAGTATAACGTACATCATTAGGTGTAAACCCTTTGTCGTGCATATTTCCGTGCAACTTCATAACTGCATTAGTTGGTCCTTGACCAAAAACTGTAAACGGACGCGTTTTGTAAATACCTTCTCCATTTACTTTTAACCAAGCACCAATTTCTTTTAAAATAGCTTGCTGATCTTCTGGAATAACGCCGTGTTTATTAGGAGCCACGTTTAATAACAAACAACCATTTTTACTTACAATATCTATTAAATCGTTAATGTAAGCACTTGCTTTACGCATTTGATAATCGTTTGTATAACCCCAACGCCAGCCACCTAAAGACATATCTGTTTGCCAAGGTTCTTGTCTAATTCTATCTAATTTACCACTTTCTATATCTAAAACTGCAGCACCGTCTTTTACAGGTTTCCATTTAATGTTTTTGTAGTTTAAAACAACTTCTTGTTTTTCTTTTAAACCTTGGTTGTAATAGTTGGCAATAAACTTTTTACGATATTCTTCGTAAGCAGGTTCGCTAAAACCAAGATCGAACCAAAATAAATCTGGTTTGTATTGCGTCATCATATCCATAGATCTTTTGTACCAATGTTTTACAAATTCTTTAGATGCTGGTTCCCAACGATCGTGTTTTTTTCCGTAGAAATCTTCTAAATCCGGATTCATACTTTCAAACTTGTCTTTATAAGTCCACCAATGCCAACCGTAAGCAAAGTGAGAAGACATACCTACTTTTAATCCGTGTTTTTTAGCTTCTTTAAAAATAGAACCTACAATATCTTTTTTAGGTCCCATTGTTGTAGATTTCCAACGAGTAACTTTAGAATCGTACATTGCAAAACCATCACAATGTTCACCAACAGGAACCACATATTTAGCACCAGCTTCAACAAAAAGATCTACCCATTCTTTGGCATCAAATTTCTCTGCTTTAAACATTGGTATAAATTTGGTGTATCCAAAATCTTCTGGTTTTCCGAAATTTTCTGAATGATATTTGTAATCTCCTGAAGGTTCATTTGCAGGATTTCCTAAAGCATCAACCTGTCCTTCATTCCACATATGATATCCATACCATTCTGAGCTTCCATAAGCAGGAACTGTTGTTGGACCCCAGTGAATAAAGATTCCGAATTTTACATCTTGAAACCATTCTGGAGTTTCATATTTTACTAATGATTCCCAATTTGGTTTGAATTTTTCTTGGGCAGAAGTAGTGTTAATGATGATGGCTAAAATAACAATAACCAAAAGAGATTTGTTTTTCATACTTGTATTATCTAGTTTATTCTATGAACTAATTTTTGTAATACAAATATTGTTATTCTAGCCTATTTATTTAAATACAAATGATTGATTTTAGAACACTAATGTCTTTACTTAAGAAATATCCTTAATTTCCTTTAATTCTTATCCACAGTTCTGATAACAATTTTTTAGCATCTCTTTTTTCTTTGGGTTCTTCTGTGAAAATCGGAGTTCCATTTTCGTCAACTTCAATTTTATATTTAAAAACAAAACTTTCAGCATTTGGTTTCAGACTTAATGTACCAAATCGTAAATCATTAAAATACAAAATGTTATTTTTTTTGTTGATAGTATACCATCCTTTAGAAATAGCAATCATTCGTTTTACCTTCGGATGTTTTGCCAAATCACCTAATAAATGATGATTTTTAGGATAACTAGAAAAGGTAATCGGATTTTTATCTAAAAAAGAAGAATGACCAATTAAATAAGCGTTTTCAGTAGCTACATTAGCCGTCCATAAAATGGTGTTTAAAGGAGATGGTTTTGTTTTTATTTCTGTATATTTAATATTTTGTGCTGCTAATTCTTTGGTAAAGGTTTGATAAGAAATACCTTTTAAAACCAATGTTAGCATTAAATATGAGCTGCTGATAATTAATCCCAAATTATTATAAAAACGTCTTTTTTTAGATTCCTTTTTTTGACACATTGTCAAAACTAAAAACACTAAAAACGGAACAGTATATAAAGGATCGACAACAAAAACATTTTTAAAAGCCAATCGAATATCTAAAGGCCAAAATAGTTGTGTTCCCCAAGTTGTTTGTGCGTCTAAAATAGGATGTGTTATAAAAGCCCAAAAGAAAAGCCAAGACCAATCCTTTAATTTTTTATATTTTTCGAACCTAGTAACTATAAACGCTAAAATAGGAGCGAAGAGTACAGAAAAAAAGATAGAATGTGTAAAACCTCTATGCATTTCTAAAGCTGTAACTTTATCTGTAAAAAAAGCAGAAAGCACATCTAAATCAGGGATTGTACCAGCAATTGCTCCGTACAACATGGCTTTATTACCAATTTTCCTCCCTAAAACAGCTTCTCCAACTGCAGCACCTAAAACTATTTGCGTTAATGAATCCATTTTTAAAATTTATCGAACAATCTAATTATCTAACAATCTATACTATTAGTAACTCTTTCTGAATTTCTTTTCTACAGCAAAATTAATTAAGTTCATAAAATTTTCATGAACACCTAAAGTAACATCCAATTTTAATTGATCTATAAATTTCAAAATTAAATCTGATTGATATTGTAAATCAGGAATCGAAATATAATTTTCAAAAATATCTCCTATGGTTTTGTAATACAGTTTCTCAAACGTATTTAAGTTTTCAGGCTTTTCTGATACGTATTCATAAGAATTTACATTAAAAGACTCTAAAACATCGCCAACGTAATCTTTGTGTAAAATCGGAGTAGGATTTACAATATTCAATTCCTTGATAGTTGGAGTTAAATATGCATGTAAAATTGCTTTAGAAACGAAATCTACAGGAACAATATTCAAACCACTTTCTTTGTCAATCCAAATTCTGAATTCCTCTTTGGCTTTAGTCGCATATTTTGCTAAAAAGATTGCCCAAGAATAGAAAACATCAAATTTTGGAGTTTCAAAAAAAGGTTTATCAATTAATCGACCACAAATAATACTAGGTCTTAAAATTTGAGAATCAATATTTTTAAGTTTACATGTTTCTTTTACATACGATTCACTCTCGTATTTAGATTGTTCGTATGGATTTCTAAATTTAGTAACCTCGTAATTTTCAATACAATCATTTACTTTTTCATCTTGAATACCAAAAGAATACGCTGTACTTATGTAAAGAAAACGATTTACAGCATCTGGTAACTGCTCTAAAAGTTGCTTTGTAACTAAGTAATTTTGAGAGTGTACCTTTTCTTTAGAATCGCTAGTACTGGCTAAATTTGTAGAACCTGCACAGTGAATTACTGTATCGAAATCAAATTTTTCTAAAGTACTTTTTGTAATCGTAGATAAATCATTAGAAATGATAGTAATTTTTTCTAAACAAGCTTCTAACGTAAAATTATTTAAAAACTCCGGACGAGATTCATCCTGTAAAATAGCTAACATACGTTGTTCAGCAACTTTTTCATTATCTCTTAAAACAACAAAAAGATGATTTACGGTTTTTTCAACAATTGCCTTGTGAAGCCATTCAAAAATAATGTGGCTTCCAACAATTCCTGCTCCACCAGTTAATAGACAATTCATAGTTCTGTTTTTAGTGCTATTTAGCGGGCAAAAGTACCTTTTTTTATATTAAAAACGGCACACTCAAAATTTTGAATGTGCCGTTTTATAAATCTTAGTTTTATAGTATTAAATCTATCCTTTGTAAAAAGGTAATTTTACTATTGTTGCAGGAATCGCTTTTTTACGAACCTGAATATGAATTTGTGTTCCAGATTTAGATAGAATTCTTGGTACATAACCCATACCAATTCCTTTTTGTAAACAAGGACTCATTGTACCAGAAGTTACATTACCAATCACTTTTCCGCTTCCATCAACAATATCATAACCTTGTCTTGGAATTCCTCTTTCATCCAATTCAAAAGCAACCAAACGTCTTTCTGGTTTGTGCTCTTTTTCTTTTGCTAAAGCATCTGCATTTACAAAGTCTTTGGTGAATTTTGTAATCCAACTTAAACCAGCTTCAATTGGCGATGTTGTATCATCAATATCATTACCGTATAAACAATAACCCATTTCTAAACGAAGTGTGTCTCTTGCAGCTAAACCAATTGGTTTAATTCCATAATCTGCTCCAGCTTCAAAAACTTTGTTCCAAATTTGGATAGCTTCTTCATTCTTACAGTAAATTTCAAAACCACCAGAACCTGTATAACCAGTTGCAGAAATAATTACATTTTCAATACCTGCAAAATCTCCAATTTTAAATTTGTAGAAAGGAATTTCTGCTAAATCTAAAGAAGATAAAGGTTGCATAGCTTCCACAGCCTTTGGACCTTGAATTGCTAATAAAGAATATCCTTCAGATAAATCTCTTAAATCTGCATTAAAATCTTCATTGTATTTAGAAATCCAGTTCCAATCTTTTTCAATATTAGAAGCATTTACAACCAATAAATAGGTGTTCTCTTTAATTCTATAGCAAATTAAATCATCTACAACACCGTTATCTTCATTCGGGAAACAACTGTATTGAGCATCACCAATTTCTAATTTAGAAGCATCGTTAGAGGTAACCTTTTGTATTAAAGCCAAAGCATTTTCTCCTTCAACTAAAAATTCTCCCATATGACTTACGTCAAAAACACCAACAGCTTCTCTAACCGTTAAATGTTCTGCAGTAACTCCTTCATATTGTACTGGCATATTATAACCCGCAAAAGGAACCATTTTAGCACCTAAAGCAACGTGAATATCATTTAAAGCTATATTTTTCATGTGTAGATTTCTTATAATTTCAGCTAAATTATTGAAAAATTCGCAATAAACAATTCCTATTAATTGTTAAAATTTACGAACTAAAAAAAATAATAGCATTACATTTGATTTTATTATAATTTCTTGATATAAAAATGAGCCAAGATCAACCAAATAACCCGTTACACGGAATAAAATTAGCCACCATGTTAGAACAATTGTTCAAAGAATATGGTTGGGAAGAGTTAGGAGATATTCTAAATATAAATGCTTTTAAAAATAACCCGACGTATAAATCGAGTTTAAAATTTTTAAGAACAACTCCTTGGGCTAGAGAAAAAGTAGAAAGGTTTTATGAAAAAAATATGATTGATTAATTTTTTTAGAAGCTATTTCCTGCTTTCTATTACTGTCATCCTATGTTTGTAAAAATAAGGATCTGTTTTTAAAAAGCTTAAATTAGATTTAATATTTAACAAGAAAAGTAAGGGTAAAGGAAAAGATTATAGTCCGTCATTTGTCATTAAAGACCGTTCGCAATGCTAATCACTTTACCCCTTACTACATAAACTTGAACAGATCATTAGACCATCAAGTCTGTATTTAGGATTGATAAGTAAATGTAGTAATTTTTCTATAAAAACATTTGATATGAGTAAAATTATAGGAATTGATATTAGTAAGCAAACCTTTGATGTTTCTTATTTAGAAAAAGATAAATGGATTCACAAAATTTTTAAGAATCAAAATACAGGTTTTGAGCAATTTATTAAATTGATTAGTGCATCAGACTGGATTGTAATGGAGGCTAGTGGTCCTTATTATGTTCAGTTAGCAACTTTTTTACATGCATCTAGTTTTAATGTATGTGTATTAAATCCTTTGATAATTAGAAGATATAGTCAAACAAGATTATATAGAGCAAAAACAGATAAAAAAGACGCAAAGACAATTGCCGAATATGGTGCTCAATATGAGTTAAAAAGATGGTGTCCAGAGAGTAAACCTAGTATAGAAATTAAACAACTTTACACAGCTTTAGAATTACTAAAAAAACAAAAACATCAAACAAAAAGACAATTAGAATCCTTTGAAGCAACAGGTTTGTTGAGTTCGGATCTTAGAAAAGAATTAAAACAAGTACTAATATTATTAATAAGACGTATTGATAAGTTTGAAAAAAAGATAGAGCAAATAGGAAGATTAGCTTATAAAGACACGGTTGAAAGAATAAAAACGATACCAGGAATCGGGCTAAAAACGGCTATTATGATGAGTGTTATTACAGATAATTTCACAAAATTTGATAACTATAAACAACTGACTGCTTTTGTAGGATTTAGTCCAAGGCTATATCAATCAGGAACAAGTGTAAAAGGTAAAGGACATATTTGTAAAATGGGCAAACCTCAAATTAGAAAACTTTTGTATTTATGTAGTTGGTCTGCAAAAAGAGTAAATAAAAATTGTATCGAAATGTATGAACGACTTAAAGAAAAAGGAAAACCCGAGAGAGTAATTAAAATTGCAATAGCTAATAAATTAATAAAGCAAATTTTTTCTATTGCGACTAACAAACAAATTTACAATGAAAATCATCAAAACTTATATTTTCTGAAATAAAAGAAATTTTAACAATAAATAATAGTTTTTTAACACAGATCATTGCGAAGTTTATTTTTTGTAAACTGTGGCAATCTCATCTTAAGAAACAGATTACTTCGTTGCACTCGTAATGACGCCTATTTGTATTAGTAATAAAAACGGAATCACATAAACATTACAATTTCAAGTCTGTTAGTTTTTAAGCTAACAGACTTTTTTAAATTAGACTTCATTCATTGCTTTACGTGCCTGTTTAATAGTAAGCGTACTTCCATCATGACTCCAACCAGGTGCTGCAAAAGCATACATAAACTTATGATACCAGTTTTTAGATTTTTTCATATCAGTCCAAATGTCTTTGTATTCATGTGTTAAAATCACTAGAGGATTGTATGAATCAGGAGGCGTTGTTACACCATATTCTATATCAATAGTTTCATCTAACTCTTTCCAAGTTCCAAAAACTCTATCGAATATATTAAAAAAACCACCGTGATTTTTATCCATATATTCCATATTTTGAGCGTGATGTACTTGATGCATTGTATGCGTATTAAATATCTTCTCAAGAAACCCCAATTTTGGTACATAAACAGTATGCAATTGAAATTGCCATAAAGCTTCAATTCCTAAACAAACCACCAACATTTCTGGCGGAAACCCAATTGCAGTAATCCACACATAAAAAAAAGGTTTGTAAAAAATCGTAAACCAACCATTTCTTACAGCAGTTCCTAAATTAAAATTATCAGAAGAATGATGTACAATATGTGCAGCCCAAAGAAAACGAACATTATGGTTTTGTCTGTGAAACCAATAATAACTAAAATCGTCTAATAATTGACAAATAATCCAAATATACCAAGCATAACCAAAAGATTCATACCCCATAATATTTGTACGAACTCCATCAATAATCGGATTAAAAATTTCATACACATAATTAAAAAGCACAATAGCAGCAATGGTTTTTGTTAAAGGCGCCAAAATAGCAGAACCAATACCCATTGTAAGACTAGCCGCTAAATCTTTCCATTTATAAAGTTCTTTCTTTTTTTCTTTTTTATGATGTTTGCTATAGGCTAATTCAACTAAAATAAGACCTAAAAAACAAGGAACACCATATACTAGAGGGTTTGTAAAATCCATTAAATACTAAGCTTTTTGTTATTTTGTTAAATGTAGACTAATAATAAGGAAGAGTAAAATTGTTTATAGTTAATAAAAAAAGAAAATGGATTCGTTTTTGTTTTAGAAGCTATTTCCTGCTTTCACTACTCGCTTTTTTGTAAAAACAAAAAGAGCTCAAACATGTCGTTCAATCAGGGCTAAAATATTTGTAAGCATTTAGCTATTTTTAATAAAGCTAGAGAATCATAAATAGCGTTTCTTAATTCTATCTCTTTTACTCATTAAATAGTAACAATCTAAACCGATATTCATGTTTAAGCTATATAAATATTCGTAAATTCGCACGCTATGTTAAAGTTTTGAATTGAAAAAACGAAACATCATTTATGAATTATAAACATTTATTAGAAGTAATTAAAGAGAACGCAAATCGATTTACAACTAAAGAAGCTATCTTTTACAAAGATGAAGCTGCAAAAAGTTGGAAAGGGATTTCTTGGACTTCTTTTTATCACCAAATTCAACAAGTTTCTAAAGCCTTAATTAATTTCGGAATAAAAGAGCAAGACAATGTTGGTGTTTTTGCTCAAAATATGACGGAATGGATTATTGCCGATCTTGGTATTATGGGCGTAAGAGCTGTAACCATTCCAATTTATGCAACCAACTCTAAAAAAGAAGCAGAATACATTATAAACGATGCTGAGGTTAGTGTCTTATTTGTTGGTGATCAAGAAGAATTTGACAAAGTTGAAGAGATTTCAAAAAATAATAAATACTTAAAATTAATAGTTGCTTTAACAAGTACTGTTGATTTAAGAAATCATAAAAATGCAGTTTATTTTACAGACTTTATAAATGCTGAATTTCCAAAAAGCATTGAAACTGAATTAGAAAAACGTTCTTTTGAAGCTGAATTAGATGATTTAGCAAGTATCATTTATACATCTGGTACAACAGGAGAACCAAAAGGTGTTATGTTAGATCATCATAACTTTGGTTCCTCTTTAAAAGCACACGAAGCTGAGTTAGATGTAAATGAAAACGACGTTTCTTTAAGCTTTTTACCATTAAGTCATATTTACGAACGTAGTTGGGTGTTTTTCTGTTTACATCAAGGAATTGAAGTTTATTTTAACCAAGATCCAAAAAAAATAGCCACCGTTTTAAAAGAAGTAAAACCAACTATAATGTGTACCGTACCAAGAATTTTTGAGAAAATTTTTGCGGCTATTCAAGATAAAAGAAAAGGAGCTTCTCCAACTAAAATGAAGTTAGCAAGTTGGGCTTTAGGAATCGGAAATAAATACCACAACAACCATAATCGTCTTAATAAAAATGTACCATTAAATTTAAAGCTGAAATTTAAAATAGCTGATAAATTGGTGCTTAGTAAATTGCGAGAGGTGTTTGGAGGAAATATAAAATTTATGCCTTGTGGAGGTGCACCTTTAGCTGCAGATATGGTTTCCTTTTTCCATTCTTTTGGGTTAAATATTAAATGTGGTTATGGGTTAACAGAAACTACAGCAACTGTTTCTTTGTTTGGTAATCAATTTTTTGAATTTAATTCTGCAGGAAAAACGATTCAAGGATCTGAAATTAAAATTGGAGCGAATGATGAGATTTTAGTAAAAGGACCAGGAGTAATGAAAGGGTATTACAAAAAACCTGAAGCAACTGCTGAAGTTTTTGAAAATGGTTGGTTTAAAACTGGTGATGCAGGTAAAATAGACGATTCTGGCAACTTAGTAATTACGGATAGAATTAAAGATTTAATGAAAACTTCTGGAGGAAAATATATTGCTCCTCAGAAATTGGAAACTGCATTAATTGGCGATTCGTTTATTGAGCAAATTGCAGTAATAGGAGATCAACAAAAATATGTTACAGCATTAGCAGTGCCTAGTTTCGAAAATATTAAAAAATATGCTGAAGAGCATAAAATCAGTTTTAAAGATATTGAAGATTTGATTACTCATAATCAAATTAAAGATCTATTTGAAAAACGTTTTGAAGAATTACAAAAAGAGTTTTCTAAGTTTGAGAAAATTAAGAAATTCACTTTATTACCAAAAGAGTTTAGTATTGAAGCCGGAGAAATTACGGCTACTTTAAAACTAAAACGAAAAGTAATTCTAAATAAATATAAAGAGCTTATCGATAAAATGTATGCAGAATAAGAAGTTCTATTATGTTTTAAAATATTAAAAAGGTAAATTATTGACTAATAATCTTTAATACCAATTCTTTAGTCAATGGTTTTCCATTGGCTATTTTTTTGATGTTATCAAACGTAAAAACAAAATCGCAACCATTTTTGTAATTAGAACAACCATAAGCTGTTTTTCCTTTTAAAATAGTTCCTTTTTTACATTTCGGACACGTAATTTTATCAGAACTCTTCTCGACTGCGCTCGAAGTGACAGTTTGTTTTTTAGGTTCTAATTTTAAGCTGAAATTTTCATCAAAGCGTATCAATCCTTCAACTTTACCAGAATTTGTTGTAAATCCTTTTAAATTGGTTGTACAACCTTTGTCTATCAATCGAATTAATTGATTTTCAGAAACTTTCTTCCTGTAGATTTCAAAAGGAATTTTTAAATCGCAATTGTTTTTATATTCAGAACAACCAAAAGCAGAAGAACCTTTTATTAGCTTTCCTTTTTTACATTTCGGACAGGTTTTACCAACAACTTCTTTTTTCTTTTTGTCATTTCGACCTTGTGGAGAAATCTTTTGAGACTTATCAACTGCGCTCGAACTGACAGTTGAGTTAGAAGAAATTCGTTTTTTAGAAGTATTAGAACGTACTTCATAAACCAATTCATCTACCATTTTTTTCATATTATTTATGAAAGTTCCAGCATTGAATTCTCCTCGTTCAATTTCTTTTAAACGTTTTTCCCAACGTCCAGTTAATTCAGCAGATTTTAATAATTCGTTATCAATAATATTAATTAAATCAATACCTGTTTGAGTTGGTAAAACGAGTTTCTTTTTACGTTCAATATATTTTCTTCGGAATAAAGTCTCAATAATACTTGCTCTAGTAGAAGGTCTTCCAATTCCGTTTTCTTTCATTAACTCACGCAAATCATCATTATCAACTTGTTTTCCAGCAGTTTCCATTGCGCGTAATAAACTAGCTTCTGTAAAGTTTCTTGGAGGTTTTGTTTCCTTTTCTAAAAACGAAGGTTCGTGTGCTCCTTTTTCTCCTTTTACAAAGGAAGGCAATGTCATTTGTTCGTTTAATTCCTTTTTAATCTTGCTTTCTTCTGTTTCAAAAGCAACTCGCCAACCTTTGGTAAGAATTTCTTTTCCGGTTGTTTTAAAAGGAACATCAGCAGCTTTACCAATTACAGAAGTATTAGAAACATCAGAATCTGGATAAAAAACACCAATAAATCTTCGTGTAATTATATCGTAGACTTGTTGCTGATTGTATTGTAAATTTCCTTGAATTCCTGTAGGAATAATAGCGTGGTGATCTGTTACTTTTTTATCATCAAAAACACGTTTCGATTTCTTTATTTTCTGTCCTAAAAGCGGTTGTGTTAATGCACTGTAATTTGTCAATTTCGATAATATTCCTGCTATTTTAGGATATACATCATTTGGTAAAAAAGTAGTATCAACTCTTGGATACGTAACGACTTTCATTTCGTATAACTTCTGAACCATTTTAAGCGTTTCATCCGCAGAAAAACCAAACTTATTATTACAATACACTTGTAAACCAGTTAAATCAAACAGTTTTGGCGCGTATTCTTTACCTTTCTTTTTGGTAACAGAAACAATTTCAAAATCTGATTCTTTAACTTTATTCGCTAAAATTTGTCCATCTTCTTGTTTTAAAAAACGTCCATCTTCATAATTAAAAAGTGTATTTCTATAGGTAGTTTGTAATTCCCAATAAGGTTGAGGTTTAAAATTCTGAATTTCAACAAAACGATTTACCAACATTGCTAGGGTAGGAGTTTGCACTCTACCAACTGATAAAACTTGTTTATAACCACCAAATTTTACGGTGTATAAACGTGTTGCATTTAAACCTAAAAGCCAATCTCCAATGGCTCTTGAAAATCCTGCGTAATACAGATTATCATATTGTTCTGCAGGTTTTAAATTCTTAAAACCTTCTTTTATAGCTTCCTCTGTAAGAGAAGAAATCCATAAACGTTGTACTTCTCCTTTATAGCCACATTGGTTAATTACCCAACGTTGTATTAATTCTCCTTCTGTTCCCGCATCCCCACAATTAATAACAACAGTTGCTTTTTCGAATAAAGATTTTACAATATTAAATTGTTTTCTAATTCCTGCATCGCCTGTAACTTTCGTATCAAAACGTTCTGGAAGCATTGGTAAATTGTTCAAATCCCAACTTTTCCAATGAGGTTTATAATCTTTAGGTTCTAAAAGTGTGCATAAATGCCCAAAAGTGTAGGTTACTGCATAGCCATTTCCTTCGTAGAATCCATCACGTTTTGTGTTGGCTCCTAGAATATTAGCAATTTCTCTTGCTACACTTGGTTTCTCGGCAATACAGACTTTCATTTTTTTTATTGAAGGATTAAGTATTCAACATTTAAGATAGAAAATGAAACAATTTGAATAAGCTCTAGAGACTCTTCAGCTTCATAAGTAATAATACAGCTAGAGTTTGCTTCTAACTCTGAACAACCATCTTTAAAAGCATAAGAAGTTGTAAAACTATCATTATTTAATTTAGTAGTTAAATAAGGGAGTCCTTTTACTAAATCATTACTTAAATTGTTTATTTGAATTTTATATGATATTTTACTTGTGTTATTTCCAGTATCTGGAATAACATTTAACTCTAATACTTCATAAGAAAACTCTTCTAATCTAGGTAACTCAGTAATTGCTTCTGGAACATCAATTTCCGGAAAATCACAAGGAACTTCTTGAGTGATTTCTGGATAGTTAATTATACCATATTGAGATTGTAAATTAAATTCATACTGTACAATGATTGTTTTTGTACAGTCATCTTCAGACTCTGATTTACATGATAAAATAAGACAGAAAAGGAAAGAGAATAATAAAGCTATTTTTTTCATGTAGATTTTTTTAAGAAGTCGAAAGTACTAAAATTATAAATAAAACTATATAAAAAGCAAAACCAAAATATTTAAACTTTCTAGCTTCGATTAATTTATTTTCAAACCCAAATTTTTCAAAACGTTCTATTTCAGTATCATTAAATTCTTTTGTTGGAGGTATTCTAGAACCAAAGTTAAATGACATAAAAAAGAAACTTAATTTTTCAGACCTTGTTAATGGTTCCAATTTTCTTAATTCTATATTTTTTCTTTCTCTGTCATGTTTACTTCACCAAAGCCAATTGAATTCTTTTTCTTACAACATCAACTTCTAATACTTTTACAAGAATTTGCTGATTTAAAGACACAATTGTATTTACATCTTTTACAAAAGTATCTGATAAATTAGAAACGTGAATTAAACCACTTTCTTTAATTCCAATATCTACAAAACAACCAAAATTGGTAATATTATTTACAATTCCAGGTAAGATTTGTCCGCTTATTAAATCTGCAATTGTTTTAATATTTTGATCAAAAGAAAACATTTTTGCTTTTGCTCTTGGATCAACACCTGGTTTTTCTAATTCCTTAATAATATCTTCTAGCGTAGGTAAACCAATGGTTTCAGAAATATAATTTTTCAAAGTAATCTGTTGAAGAATTTCTTTATTTCCAATAAAGTCGGCAACTTTCTTTTTGTTGTCTTTCGCCATTTTATCAACCAAACCATAACTTTCTGGATGCACTCCAGAATCATCTAACAGATTCTTAGCATTTTTAATTCGTAAAAAACCAGCAGCTTGTTCAAACGCTTTTCCGCCTAAACGAGGTACTTTTTTGATGGCAGTTCTAGAAGTAAAAGAACCGTTTTCGTTTCTATAATTCACGATGTTTTCTGCAATTTTTGGTCCAATTCCAGAAACATAACTCAATAAAGATTCACTTGCTGTATTGATGTTTACACCAACCGTATTTACACAACTTTCTACAACTGTGTCTAAAGATTTTTTCAGTTTAGTTTGATCAACATCGTGCTGATATTGGCCAACTCCAATCGATTTTGCATCAATCTTTACCAATTCAGCCAAAGGATCTGCCAATCTTCGTCCAATAGAAACAGAACCACGAACAGTAACATCGTAATTAGGGAATTCATCTCTTGCTATTTTAGAAGCCGAATAAATTGAGGCGCCAGCTTCACTCACAACAAAAATTTCAATGTCATTCTTAAACTGAATTTTCTTTACTAATTGTTCCGTTTCTCTTGAAGCTGTTCCGTTTCCAATAGCAATGGCTTCAATTTTATAAGCATCAGCCAAAGAACTAATTTTCTGAATTGCTTCTATAGCATTGTTTTGTGGAGCGTGCGGATAAATATTCTCATTATGTACTAAATCTCCTTGTTCGTTTAAACAAACCACTTTACAACCAGATCTAAAACCTGGGTCGATTGCTAAAATTCTTTTCTCTCCCAACGGAGCGCCTAATAATAACTGCTTTAAGTTTTTAGCAAAAACAGTAATTGCAGCTTCATCTGCTTTTTCTTTTGCAATAGACAATGCTTCGTTAGATAAAGAAGGAAATAATAAACGTTTATAAGCATCAGCGATTGCCAATTCAATTTGTTCTGAACATTCATTTTTAGAACGAATAATTCGGTCTTCCATTTTCTGAAGTACTCTTTCCTTGTCAATTTCTATTTTAACACGAATAAAACCTTCGTTTTCTGCTCTTAAAATAGCTAATAATCTGTGCGATGGAATTCTGCTTAAAGATTCGTTCCAGTCAAAATAATCTTTGAATTTCTGAGCTTTTTCATTATCAATTTCTTTCTTAATTACTTTGGATGAAATTGTAGAATAACGTTCTAATTCTCGTCTAATATTATTTCTAATATCTGTTCGTTCGTTAATCCATTCTGCGATGATAAAACGAGCACCTTCTAAAACATCTTCAATGGTTTCAACTTCGTTGGATGTATATTTTGATGCAGTGTGTTCTAAATCATTTACACGCTGACTCATAACCATTTTTGCTAATGGTTCTAAACCTTGTAAACGTGCAGTTTCTGCTTTGGTTTTACGTTTCTTTTTAAAAGGTAAATACAAGTCTTCTAAAGAAGTTAAATCTCTAGAGCTGTTTACTTTTTGAGTTAATTCATCCGTTAAAACATTTTGTTCTTCTAATGCTTTTAAAATGGCTTTTTTTCGTTTTTCTAAGGCTTCAAAAAGTTCTTTAAATTTTACAATATCACCGATTTGAACTTCATCTAAATTACCAGTCATTTCCTTTCTATATCTTGATATAAAAGGAATTGTAGCATCTTCATTTAATAATGAAATGGTGTTTTCTACAGATTTTGAAGGAAGTTGAGTTTGCTGAATTATATATTGAAGGATTTGCATTTTTTTATTTGAATTTTATCAGAAAAAAGAAACCTCATAAAAATGAATTTATGAGGTTGCTAATATAATAGATTTTTGTCTCCTTGAGCGCAGTCGAAAGGTTAAAAAGTTCTTGAAACTTCGTTTGCTACTTTCAATCAAAAAAATATTTTGATTTCAGCAATGCTCGAACAGACATTAAGAAATTACTTTCTCAAAAGCCAATCTTTTTGCATTGTAATTAGTGTAAATAACGCCACAATATTTGTAACCCAATTTTTTAATTAAAGATTGCATTCCGATATTTTCTTCATGTGTATCAATCTTTAAACTTTCTATGTTTTTTTCTAATAACTGTAAATGAAATTCATGAAACATAAAAGTAGCCAAACCAAATTTTCTAAATTCTTTTTTGATTGCCATTCTATGAATAACACCATAAATTTTAGATTCATCGATAATCCAATTTCCATCAATAACTTTATAGGTTGGTTCTGGATTTGTGGTAAACATAGAAGTTGCTATTACTTGATTTTCATCATTTATAACAACATAACTTTCGCCTTTTAGAGTATCATTTTTTACTTGTTCAGTATTTGGATATCCGTTTTGCCATTGATCAATATTTTGAGAAGCTAAATACGTTTTAGCATCATCAATAATGATCATAATTTCAGGAATATCTTCAATTTTAGAAAGGCGGATTTTCATCAAAAAAAATTAAATCATTTTAAAATCTAATAGTAATTCACCATTAACAGAGCATTGTAAATGATCTCCTTTAAAGATTTTACCTTTACCAAGAGCAGGTGTTCCTGTAAAGATTAAATCTCCAGGTTGTAATGTCATGTATTCAGAAATAAACACAATAATATCAGCAAAATCATTAATCATAAATGCTGTATTACTTTTTTGTTTTTCTTCACCATTAATTTTTAAATCAAAATCAATATCTGCTAAATTATAATCAGAGACTGGTTTAAAACTAGAGATTGGTGCAGCACCATCAAAACCTTTTGCAAATTCCCAAGGGTGTTTTGTTTCTCTTGCATTTTTAAGAATATCTGTAGCAGTATAATCGATACCAACTGCAATTTCAGAAATGTAAGAGTTTGCTTCTTCTTTAGAAATATTTTTTCCTTCTTTTCCTATATTAACAACTAATTCAACTTCGTAAACTAATTCATTGGTAATGCTACTTGGGTATTCAACATCACAATTAACAGCTAAGCTAGATTCTGGTTTAGAGAAGATGAATTTTTTACCTTTCTTTTTTTCTTCAATGTCTTTTAAATCAGTAACGTAATTACTTCCTATACCTAATATTTTCATTTTTTAATATGTTTTTGTTCTTCAAGTAAAAGTAAAAAAAATCCACCAAAAAAACAGTAGTTTCTTGGTGGATTTAATATTGTTTATTTATAGTTTTTAAGCTTCTATATTTTCTTTAGCAGCAACTTTTTTAGACGTTTTATCACTAGATAAATCAACAACTACTTGGTTGTGTAGTAAATCTTGAATTGTTTGTCTTTTTCTAATTAAGTAATCTTCACCTTTATAAACCATAACTTCTGCAGGAATATAACGTGAGTTATAATTAGAAGCCATTGAGAAACAATAAGCACCAGCATTGTGGAAACATAAAACATCTTCTTCAGAAATTTCTGAAATTCTTCTGTTAGAAGCAAATGTATCTGTTTCGCAAATATAACCTACAACAGAATAATAACGATCTCTTCCTGTTGGATTTGAAATGTTTGTAATATGGTGATAAGAATCATACATCATTGGTCTTACTAAATGATTAAAGCCAGAATCTACATGTGCAAATACGGTAGAAGTTGTTTGTTTTACAACATTTACTTTTGCAAGAAAAGAACCCGCTTCAGAAACCAAAAATTTACCAGGTTCAAACATTAATGTAATGTCTTTTCCATATTCTACACAAAATTCATTGAATCTTTCTGATAATTGCAAACCTAATTGCTCAATATCTGTAGAAATATCTCCTTCTTTATAAGGTACTTTAAATCCACTTCCAAAATCGATAAAATCGATGTTTTCGAATTGTTTAGCAACATCAAATAAAATATCTGAAGCACGTAAAAAAGTATCGATATCTAAAATATCAGAACCTGTGTGCATGTGAATTCCATTGATATTCATCCCCGTATTTTCTACAACACGTTTAATATGTGGTACTTGGTGGATTGAGATTCCGAATTTAGAATCGATATGTCCAACAGAAATTTTAGAATTTCCACCTGCCATAATATGTGGGTTTATACGCACACAAACTGGAATGTCTGGATGTTTTTGTCCGAATTGTTCTAAAATAGAAAGGTTGTCAATATTAATTTGAACACCCAATTTTGCTACTTCTTCAATCTCTGTTAAAGAAACGCCATTTGGAGTATAAATAATGTCATGAGGTTCAATACCAGTTGTTAAACATAATTGTACTTCTTGATAAGAAACGGTGTCTAAACCAGAACCTAAATCTTTAAAGAACTTTAATATATTGATGTTAGAAAGTGCTTTTACAGCATAATTCAACTTTAAACTTTTAACGCTGCTAAAAGCATTTGTTAATCTGTTGTATTGCGATTCTATTTTATCTGTATCGTAAACATATAAAGGACTTCCGTATTTATTTGCTAACGCTGTAAGTTGTGAGTTTTCCACTTTATTTCATTTTATATCTGACGTCAAAAGTACTAAAATTGTTGAGTAAACAATCAATTGTTTAAAAATATAACATATTGTTTTTTTTTGTGATTTTTGCGTTTATAAGGTATAAAAAAACCGTTGAAATAATGTTGATAACTAATTAGCAGAGCTATTTTATTTTTGCTCGTTTAATGCTATTTTAGCAAGGCTTCAAACCTACTAACAGTAAGAGATTTCATGAGTCAAGAAACAAAATATACAGAAGATAATATCAGGTCTTTAGACTGGAAAGAGCATATAAGAATGCGTCCAGGAATGTACATTGGTAAATTAGGAGATGGTTCTTCTGCGGATGATGGAATCTACATTCTTGTGAAAGAAGTTTTAGATAATTCCATTGACGAATATGTAATGGGAGCTGGTAAAAATATCGAAATTTCTATACAAGGAAGTAAAGTTACAGTTAGAGATTACGGACGTGGAATCCCTTTAGGGAAAGTAGTTGACGTGGTTTCTAAAATGAATACTGGTGGTAAATATGATTCAAAAGCATTTAAAAAATCGGTAGGTTTAAATGGAGTTGGTACAAAAGCAGTAAATGCACTTTCATCGTTTTTTAGAGTAGAATCTTCACGTGATGGAAAATCAGCTTCAGCAGAATTTAGTCAAGGAAACTTAGAAAATCAAGAATTTTTAGAAGAATCTTCAAGAAGAAAAGGAACAAAAGTTTCTTTTATTCCTGATGAAGCCATTTTTAAGAATTACAAATACAGAAATGAATATGTAGCAAAAATGCTAAAGTATTATGTGTATTTGAACCCTGGATTGACCATTATTTTTAATGGAGAAAAATTCTTTTCAGAAAATGGATTGAAAGATTTATTGGAAGATAACAACAATAAGGATGATATGTTGTATCCAATAATTCATTTAAAAGGCGATGATATAGAAGTTGCCATAACGCATAGTAAAACACAATACTCAGAAGAATATCATTCTTTTGTAAACGGACAACATACAACACAGGGAGGAACGCATCAAGCTGCATTTAGAGAATCTGTTGTAAAAACAATTCGTGAATTTTATGGTAAAAACTTTGAAGCTTCTGATGTTCGAAAATCTATTATTTCTGCAGTTGCTATTAAAGTAATGGAGCCCATTTTTGAAAGTCAGACAAAAACAAAATTAGGTTCTACAGAAATGGGAGGAGACTTACCAACTGTAAGAACGTATATTAATGATTTTGTAAAAACAAAGCTTGATAATTATCTGCATAGAAATACAGATGTTGCAGATAGTCTTCATAGAAAAATTGTTCAAGCAGAGAAAGAAAGAAAAGAACTTTCTGGAATTCGAAAATTAGCAAAAGACAGAGCTAAAAAATCGAGTTTACATAATAAAAAATTAAGAGATTGTAGAGTCCATTTAGGTGATATAAAGAAAGAAGCTCATTTAAATTCAACTTTATTTATTACAGAGGGAGATTCCGCTTCTGGTTCTATTACCAAATCTAGAAACGTAAATACACAAGCTGTTTTTAGTTTAAAAGGGAAGCCTTTAAATTCTTACGGTTTAAGTAAGAAGATTGTGTATGAAAATGAGGAATTTAATCTTTTGCAAGCAGCTTTAAATATAGAAGACGGTTTAGAAGATTTACGTTATAACAATATTGTAATTGCAACAGATGCCGATGTCGATGGAATGCACATTCGTTTGTTGTTAATTACATTTTTCTTACAGTTTTTTCCAGAGTTGATAAAAGAAGGACATTTATATATTTTAGAAACGCCATTATTTAGAGTTCGTAATAAGAAACAAACATTTTATTGTTATTCTCAAGAAGAAAAACAAGTAGCGATTGGTAAATTAAGAGGAAAACCAGAAATAACTCGATTTAAAGGTTTGGGTGAGATTTCACCTAATGAATTTGTACATTTTATTGGTGATGACATTCGTTTAGATCCTGTAATGCTAGACAAAGAAATGTCTATTGAAAGTATGTTAGAATTCTATATGGGAAAAAACACACCTGATAGACAGAAATTTATTATTGAGAATTTAAAAGTAGAGTTGGATACGATAGAAGATGAAGAAATATAATAAAAAGTTAATTAAGAATATTTTTACAGTAGTATTCGTTTTGGTATTAATATTCTGGTTGTTTCAAATTGATTGGAATAATTTTTCTAGTAGAGCAAATTCAGGAGCTTTCTTTGGCGTTTTAGCAGGTGCACTGTTTATCATTTCATTGCAAATTAAAAATAAAGTACCAAAAGAGTAAGCGTGAATATTGGAGGTCACAATTTGTGAGCTCCAATTTAGAGAAAAGGAAAATCAACTTGAAGTCGCAATTAGCGTCCTCAAGATTATAAAAAATGAAAGAAGAAGAAAGTTTATTAATTCCTGATGAGATTATTACTAACAAAATCTATTTGATTCGAAATCAAAAAGTAATGTTAGATAGCCATTTAGCGGAATTATATCAAGTAGAAACAAAAGTATTGAAAAGACAAGTTCGTAGGAATATAAATCGTTTTCCGGATGATTTTATGTTTGAAATCACAAAAGAAGAATACGAATCTTTAAGGAGTCAATTTGGCACCTTAAAAAGAGGAGAGCATTCAAAATATCTTCCAATAGTCTTTACAGAACAAGGAGTTGCTATGTTATCGAGTGTTTTAAATAGCGATAGAGCAATTGCAGTGAATATTAAAATTATTAGAATTTTCTCTAAAATGAGAGAATTATTAACTGATAATGTAAGTTTACGATTAGAAATAGAAGAAATTAAAAAGAAAGTGACCAATCAAAGTAAAAATATAGAATTAGTATTTTCGTATTTAGATGAATTGATTGAAAAGAAAGAAGAGAAAACAGAAAGAACAAAAATTGGGTTTAAAAAGGATAAAGGTTAAAAGCAAATAGTTAGCAGATAGTTTTGCGTTAGGGATTGAAGTGGAAATCCTTTTTTATTTTTCATAAAAAAGATTACAACGTAAAGCCTGACCTTTTTAGGGAACGCCCAAATAAAGAAATAGACAGTTAAACGATTAAACAATTAAACGTTTAAAAAGAATGAGTGAAGAAATAAACGAAAACGAACACGAAGAAGAATTAAATAATTTAGAAGAACAATCTGATGAGTTAAATAATCAGACGGATTCTGTAGAAACCATTACCAAAGTTACAGGAATGTACAAGGAGTGGTTTTTAGATTATGCTTCGTATGTAATTTTAGAAAGAGCAGTACCTTCTTTAGAAGACGGATTAAAACCTGTGCAGCGTAGAATAATGCATTCTATGAAAGATTTAGATGATGGACGTTACAATAAAGTAGCGAATATTGTTGGTCATACCATGCAATATCACCCACATGGTGATGCTTCTATTGCTGATGCTATGGTGCAAATTGGTCAGAAAGAATTACTGATTGATATGCAAGGAAACTGGGGTAATATCTTAACTGGAGATCGTGCAGCGGCATCAAGATATATTGAAGCTCGTTTATCAAAATTTGCATTAGACGTTGTTTTTAATCCAAAAACTACGGATTGGAAAATGTCTTATGATGGTAGAAGAAAAGAACCGATTGATTTACCTGTAAAGTTTCCATTATTATTGGCGCAAGGAGCAGAAGGAATTGCGGTAGGTTTATCAACCAAAGTATTGCCACATAATTTTATTGAACTGATTGATGCTTCTATCAAATATTTAAAAGGAAGAAGTTTTAGAATATTACCAGATTTTTTAACGGGTGGAATTGCAGATTTTACCAATTATAATGATGGAGTTCGTGGAGGAAAAGTACGTGTTCGTGCTAAAATTGCGCAACTAGATAAGAAAACGTTGGTTATTAATGAAATTCCGTTTTCTACCACAACTACAACTTTAATTGATAGTATTTTAAAAGCGAATGATAAAGGGAAGATTAAGATAAAAAAAATTGAAGATAATACGGCTGCAGAAGTAGAAATATTAGTGCATTTGCCTCCAAATGTTTCTCCGGATAAATCGATTGACGCTTTGTATGCTTTTACAAATTGCGAAACGTCTATTTCTCCTTTATCTTGTACTATTGAAGACAATAAACCTGTTTTTGTTGGTGTTTCTGAAATGCTAAAACATTCTACAGATTTAACGGTTGATTTGTTAAAGAAAGAATTAGAAATTCAGTTAAACGAATTAGAAGAACAATGGCATTTTTCATCTTTAGAAAGAATTTTTATTGAGAATAGAATCTATCGAGATATTGAAGAAGAAGAAACTTGGGATGGCGTAATTGAGGCGATTGATAAAGGATTAAAACCACATATTAAACATTTAAAACGTGCAATTACTGTTGAGGATATTACACGTTTAACAGAAATTAGAATTAAGAAAATATCAAAATTTGATATTGATAAAGCGAAACAATTTATAGAAGGTTTAGAAGAGAAAATAGCAGTTGTAAAAGATCATTTAGCAAACCTAATTGAATATGCTGTAAATTATTTTAAACGCTTAAAAGAAACCTACGGAAAAGGAAAAGAGCGTAAAACCGAAATTAGAATTTTTGATGATATTGTTGCCTCAAAAGTGGCAATGAATAACGCAAAACTCTATGTAAATAGAGAAGAAGGTTTTATTGGTACTTCTTTAAAAAGAGATGAGTTTGTTACAGATTGTTCTGATATTGATGATATTATTATCTTTAGAAGAGATGGTGTAATGACTGTAACAAAAATAGATTCTAAAACCTTTGTGGGTAAAGATATTATTCATGTTGCTGTCTTTAAAAAGAAAGATAAAAGAACGGTTTATAATTTTATGTATAAAGATGGTGCAAAAGGACCTTCTTATATGAAACGTTTTAATGTTACCTCTGTTACAAGAGATAAAGAATACGATTTAACCAACGGAAATAAAGGTTCTAAAGTTTTATATTTTACAGCAAATTTAAATGGAGAAGCAGAAGTTGTTAGTATAAACTTGCGATCTGTTGGTAGTGTTAAGAAATTGAAATGGGATATTGATTTTGCTGATTTATCAGTAAAAGGAAGAGCGGTTAGAGGAAATTTAATTACAAAACATACTATTAAATCTGTAGATTTTAAATCTGAAGGAGTTTCTACCTTAAAGCCTCGTAAAATTTGGTTTGATGATGCTGTTCAGCGTTTAAATGTTGATGAAAGAGGAGAGTTGTTAGGAGAGTTTAGAGCAGAAGATAAATTATTGATTATTACTCAAAGTGGAAAAGCAAAAGCTGTAAAGCCAGATTTAGCAATGCATTTTGATGATGATATGATTGTTTTAGAAAAATGGAAACCTAATAAACCTATTTCTGCCATTTATTTTGATGGAGAAAAAGAGCGTTATTATGTAAAGCGTTTTTTAATGGATACAGCAGACAAAGAAGAAACTTTTATTTCGGAGCATCCAAAATCGCAATTAGAAATAGTGTCAACAGATTATAGACCACTTGCAGAAATTCAATATTCTAAAAGAAGTTTAGAAAACGAAGAAGTTAATTTTGAAGAATTTATTGCTATTAAAGGAATTAAAGCTCAAGGAAATCAATTAACTACAGATAAAATTAAGAACGTAAATTTATTAGAGTCTTTACATTTTGAAGAACCAGTAGAAGAAATTACAGAAGAAATTGAGGTTGTAGATGAAGAAGTTATTGAAGAATTATTGCCAATTGATATTCCTGTAATTACGACTAATAAACCTGTTTTAGAAGAACTTTCTGCCGCAGAAAAAGCGCAAATAGCTTTGAGAAAATCGATTGCAAGAAAGAAAGCAGAAGAGAAGAAAAAATCTGACGAGGACCAAACAAAGTTGTTTTAAAATATGAAAAAAATAGGATTAATAGGAGGAATAACTCCAGAGTCTACCATTTTATATTACCGAATTTTAAATCAATTAAATTCGAATAATTTAGGACAACCTCATTCTGCAGAAGTTGTGATTAACTCATTTGATTTCGGTAAAATTGCTCAACTTCAAAAAGAAAATAGATGGGATTTGTTAAATGATATTATGGCAGAAGCCGGTAAGAATCTAGAAAATGCTGGCGCTAATTGTATTTTAATCTGTGCAAATACCATGCATTTATGTATAGATGCAGTTAGAAATGTAGTTACAATTCCTGTGATTCATATTGCTGAAGCAACATCAAAAAGTATTATTGAAAAGAAGCTTAAAAAAGTAGCTTTATTAGGAACAAAATATACAATGGAAAAAGATTTTTTTATTGATATTTTGACATCCTTTGGTATAGAAACAATTATTCCTGAATTAGAAGATAGAGATATTATTCATACTATAATTTATGATGAACTTTCTTTAGGTGAAATGAATCCTGTTTCAAAAGAGAAGTATTTAAAAATTATAGATAGATTGATTAAAAGTGGAGCAGAAGGTATTATTTTAGGATGTACAGAAATTCCTTTATTAATACAACAAGAAGATGTTGCTGTTCCTGTTTTTGATACTACAACAATTCATGCTACTGCTGCTTTTGAGTTTTCAACGAAATAACATCAGCATAATATTACTTAAAACTAAATGATTAATAGCTTTTACTAATAAAAGGAGTTTCTTTAAAACCAGTTACTTTATTGATTAGAATTGTGGCTGTAAAAAAATAGTTGCAAAGTAAATTTGCGAATTTTGGTAAAATATCTGCAACTTCTTTGTTCTCATTATTGTGGATAATTACCATTAATCTAATTGCTTTTTTAGAAATCGAAGAACACTGATTCAATATTCCTACAGGAGATTTTCCTCCTGGTAAAACAAAGCTAGAAATAGCATCTTCAACAACTATTTTCATATTTCTATAATGATCTAATAATTGTTGATGATCATTTTCTGTAATAGCAAGTTTTCCTCTAATAGAACCGTTAAGATGATAACAAAGAGGCAATAACCAATCTAGTTCTTGTCCTAGGTTTTCTAAATCTTTACTATTAGGATATTCTAATTTTAATATTGAAAGTTCATCAATAGCCCAAGCAACCATACGTGTAAGTTGGTCCGTTTCTATTTCATAATCACAAAGAGAAGACTCTTCATACATAAAAGGATAACAAAGCTCATCAATATTAGATTTTGGTCTTAGTTTTTTCATAAAAAACAACTTAATTTAATTTTCTGTAGAAAGTAAATTCATATTCTTTGAGTAATTCTGGTTGTACAATTTTAATCAAGTCTTTTAAGACTAAATCAGGTCTAGTAGGAGCTAATTCATAATAAATAATACCGCCCGTTTTACCTTTTAAACTTATTGGTGTATAAATGTTATCGTTCTTAAAAGCATCGAATTCTGTATATAAAGGATTGCTTTTTATCAATTGTTCTTTTGTTGTATAATGAGCAGGAGCAAGCCAAAGATCTGCATTTTGTCCTTTATCAAAAACACTTTCAAAACTTAAAGATAAACTTCCTTTTCCTTTGGTATCTTTCCATAGATACTTAAAGTTTGCATCTTTAAAGAAGGTAGCAACAAAACTTTCACCTCCTGGTAAATTCCAAATATCTTTGCTCATAATAGCACCAGAAAGAATTGTAGGTTTTTTATCAGATTTTAAAGCAATTTTTTTAGCGTCTAAATAATTACTTTCTATAACTTTAAAAATACTGTCAGCTTGTTTTTCTTTATCAAATAAAACGCCAAAAAACTTAATCCACTCTGCTCTTCCTAATGGAGTTTCTTCTAGCCAATCTCCATTATACATTACAGGAATTCCTGCTTTTTGAATGGTGGTTAAAGATTTATCTGCAGATGAAATACTATAACCAACAACTAATTCTGGTTGTAAATCTAATAGAATTTCGGTATTTAAAGAAGTTTCTTTTCCAACCTCAGTAATTTTTCCTGCATCAATTAAGGCTCTTGTTTTTTCTGAAGAAACAAATTTAGAATATGGAAAACCAACAATTGCAGTCTCTTCATTCAATAACTCTAACATAGGTATGTGAGTTGTTGAGGTTACTACTATTTTTTCAATTGGAACTTCAATATTTAAGTCTGTATACTTAATATTTTTGGTAGAATTTTTATTATGAATTTCATATTCAAATATATCATCAGAATTTTGATAACTAGCTTTTATTATTAGTTTTTTTGTTCCATTATCATTTATAATGTCAAAACCTTTTGCATATTTAATGGTACTTTCTGATTGTACTTTTTTATCAACTTTAACAACTTCTTTTTTACAAGAAATAGAGATCAATAAGAATAATAAAATCGGAATTAAATTTACTTTTTTCATTTCGTATACACTTGATTTTCTTGTTCTTGAACTCTAATAAAAGTGGTTCTTTTTGTTAAGTTTTTTAATCTACTAGCTCCAACATAAGTACATGTAGACCTAATTCCTCCTAAAATATCTATAATGGTATCATCTACATTTCCTCTAAAAGGAATTTCAACAGTTTTTCCTTCGGATGCTCTGTAATTTGCAACACCACCAACATGTTTTGTCATTGCTGTTTCTGAACTCATTCCGTAGAAAATTTTGAATTTCTCTCCATCTTTTTCAATCAATTTCCCACCACTTTCTGTGTGACCAGCAAGCATTCCTCCAAGCATAACAAAATCTGCAGCTCCACCAAAAGCTTTAGAGATATCTCCAGGAGTTTTACAACCACCATCAGAAATAATTTGCCCTCCCATACCGTGAGCTGCATCTGCACATTCTATAATTGCAGATAATTGTGGATAACCAACGCCTGTTTTTACACGAGTTGTGCAAACAGAACCTGGACCAATACCAACTTTAATGATATCTGCACCTGCTAATAATAATTCTTCCACCATTTCTCCTGTAACAACATTACCAGCAATAATTACTTTATTTGGATGGTTTTTACGCATTTTTTTGACAAAATCTACAAAATGTTCTGAGTATCCGTTAGCAACATCAACACAAATAAAATTTATTTGAGGGAATTCAGATAAAATTTGTTTTACTTTTTCTGAATCATCTTTACCTGTTCCTGTACTTACAGCAATATTCTTTAATGTTTTTTCATCAGCTTTTGATGCAAATTCTTTCCATTCATCCAAAGAATAATGTTTATGAATTGCTGTAAAAAGATTGTGTTTCCCTAAAGTTTCTGCCATTTCAAAAGTACCAACAGTATCCATGTTTGCAGCCATAATCGGTATTCCTTTCCAAACAACATCACTATGTAAAAAAGTAAATTCTCTTTCTAAAGTTACTTGTGAACGAGATTTTAATGTAGATCGTTTTGGGCGAATCATAACATCTTTAAAACCTAATTTTAACTCATTTTCTATTCTCATTTCTTACAATTTAATTAAGTGATAAAGGTATTAAATTTGGAAACGATTTTACAAGATTGTTTGTAAAAATCATTTTAATTTGAATAAAAAAAGGAATGCTATTTAAATAAAGAGCTATAACTTAAAGTTATTAAATAGAACTTCTAATTCATTTTCTCAAAGAAAGTCAAGGTGTAATTAGGCAACAAATCTGGATTTGTAATTTTAATAATGTCTTTTAAAACCAAATCGGGTCTTGTTGGAGATTTTTCAAAATAAATAAGACCTCCAGTTGCTCCTTTTTTTGTTGCATATGTGTAAATTTCTTTTTCTTTAAAAGCAGTAAATGAATTGTAATATTGGTTAGACCTTAACATGTCTTCTTTATTCTCAAATAAACCACAACCAATCCAGAATGTAGCATCTTTTCCTTTGTCTAAAACGCTTTCAATACTTAAAGGTAAACTACCATTTCCTTTCGTGTTTTTCCATAAGTAGTTTGTATTTGCATCTTTAAAATAGGTAGCAATAAAGCTTTCTCCAGCAGGCATATACCAAGTGTCTTTAAATAAATTTCCAGATATAATTGAAGGAAATCCCCCCCCTTTTAAAGCTATTTTTTTAACAGCTAAATAATTGTTTTCAATAATATTAAAAAGGCTATCAGCTTCTTTTTCTTTGTTAAATAAAACACCAAAAAACTTTACCCATTCTGCGCGTCCTAATGCTGTTTCTTCTAGCCAATCTCCGTTGTAAATAACAGGAATTCCGTTTCTCTCAATTGTTTTATATGATTTATTATTTCCATTTAACCCAAAACCAATTACAAGCTCAGGAGCTAATTCTATTAACCTTTCTGTATTAATAGTTTGTTCATTACCAAGTTCTATGATTTTGCTATCTGCAATTCGTTTTCTTGTTTTTTCTGATGAAATAAAATTTGTTTGTGGAAATCCTTTTAAAAAATTTTCAGTACCAATTTGTTCTAACATTGCTATGTGTGTAGTACTTGTTACCACAATGTTTTTAATTGGTATTTTCAATTCATTTTTACTAAGATCTGTTTTATTACCAAGTAGGTATGTAAATTCGTGTTTCGCGTTTTGATAAGGTTTTTTAATGATTAATTTTTTTTGATTACCAATTGTAACGATATCAAATCCTTTAGCATATTTTATGGTGCTTTTTACAGATTTATTTACTGTTTTTTGATCCGACTTATTTTGACAAGAAAAAAAGAAACTACTTATAATTAAGAGCGATAAAATGTGTTTCATTTTAATATTTTATTTCTAAAACCTGTGAATATTGTAATTTTAAATCAAAGGATTTTTCTAATGAAGTTTTTTTGATAAAAGAATATAAGCTTCTAATAACACCAGCATGCGTTATAATAACAACTTTTTTATGCTTTTGTTTGGCTATATCTAATAAGAAATCAGTAGTTCTGGCATGTAAATCTAAATAAGATTCTCCATTTGTAGTGGCGACCTTTACAAAGTTATTCATCCAATGATCTAATTCTTCTTTATTGATATCGTTCCAATTTTGTAACTCCCAATCTCCAAAATCTAACTCTTTTAGGCGATCATCAAAAATGACTTTATTTGAAAGCTTTTCTGCTAGTTTTTTACATCTTTTAAGTGGACTACTATAGTAAATGATTTCATCATTATTTACAGATACCTCCTTAATAATAGGTTTTATTTCCTCTAAAAAAGTATCAGTAATATCAAGGTCAGCCTGTCCATAACAAATTCCTTTTGCTATTTTAGGAGTTGTGTGTCTAATTAGTATAATTTCCATAAAACAAGTATAAAAAGATAAAAAACAACTTCAGCAACTTGCTGTAAAGCACCAGCACAATCACCAGTTTGACCACCAATCCATTTCTTAAAAAAGCCTCCTAAATACCAATACGATATTAATAATGGTAAAAGGCTTAGAAAAACCCAATAATTTTTAAAAAATAAAAGTGGTAAAATTCCAAAAAAGAAAGAAATTGCTAAAGATTTTGGACTCATTTGAGTTGTTGTTGGTTTTATTTTAGAACTATCAATATCTCTAACATAAGGATGTGTGTAGAGTAGGATAGTAGCTATAAAACGACTAATTGCATGACCAGAAATAATAAGGAGTGGAATATTTATAGTAGAAACGCTTAATGCTTCTATTGCTAAAAATTTTAAAATCAGAATAGAAAATAACCCAATAACACCAAAAGTTCCTAATCTAGAATCTTTCATTATTATTAAAATTTTTTCTTTGGTCCAACCACCACCAAAACCATCGCAACTATCTGCAAAACCATCTTCATGAAAAGCTCCGGTTGTCCAAACAGAAGCAATCATACTTAATGCAATAGCAATTTCTATAGTAAAAAGAAACGTTGATATGTAATAAACAAGAGCAGCAATTGATCCTACTAAAATACCAACTAAAGAAAAATATCTATTACTTTTATTTAGTGTTTCTGACGAATGATTTACCCATTTAGGACAAGGTATCCTTGTAAAGAAAAGTATTGCAGTTAAAAAATAATGGATTTCTTTTTTCATAGATTTAAGCTTCACTTACATTAGCACTTTCAAAAGTTGCCATTTCATTTAAAAATTGAACAGAAGATTTTATAATAGGAAATGCAACTGCAGCACCAGTACCTTCTCCCAAACGTAAACCTAAATTTAAAACAGGTTTTACCTTTAGAAAATCTAATACTTTTTGATGTCCTTGTTCACCAGATGTATGCGTAAAAACACAATAATCTAATACATTTTTATCAATAGCATTTGCCGCTAATAATGCAGATGTAACAATAAAACCATCTATTAAAATAGTCATTTTTAAAGCAGCAGCTTCTAAAATAGCGCCAGCAATCATTACAATTTCGAAACCACCAAAAGTTGCGAGTGCTTCTGTTGGCGAGTCTATATTTTTTATATGTTTTTGGTAAACCTCTTTTAAAATTGTCTTTTTTTGTTGAAGACCTTTATCATCTAATCCAGTTCCTTTTCCAACACAATCTTCAATATTAATTGCTGTAAAATAACTCATTAAAAGTGCAGCAGAAGAAGTATTTCCAATTCCCATTTCACCAAAACCAATCGTATTACAGTTTTTATGAAACAATGTATTTACAATTTCTTTTCCTTTTTCTAAGGTTGAATTACATTGCTCAGTTGTCATGGCTTTTTCTAAAGAAAAATCCTTTGTTCCCTTTGCAATTTTTGCTGAAATTAATTCATTATTTTGATCAAAATCGACATTTACACCGGCATCAACAATTTTTAAATTGATACTATTTTGTTTGCAAAAAACATTAATTGCTGCGCCACCATTTAAAAAATTGAACACCATTTGTTGTGTTACTTCTTGTGGATATGGGCTTACACCTTTCGTTTTTGTAATTCCATGATCTCCTGCAAACACAACAATTGTTGGTTCTGTAATTTTTGGAGTTAGTGTGTTTTGTATGCTTCCTATTTTAATTGCAATAGTTTCTAAAAGTCCTAAAGAACCTAAAGGTTTTGTTTTAAAATCTATTTTTTTTTGAAGTGCTATTTGTATTTCTTTACAAAGAGGTTTAATTGTTGAAGTCATGTTTTATTTTAATTTTAGAGGTAATCCAGAAACCATAAAAGTGGCTTTGTTGGCTTTGTTTGCAATAAATTGATTTACCCAACCTTGTAGTTCTGTAAACTTTCTACCAGATTCGGTTGTAGCATGTAATCCCATGCCTATTTCGTTAGAAATAATGATGATGTTGGCATCTATTTCTACTAATTTTTCTATTTCTATTTTGGCTAGTTTTAAACATTCTTCAATATCATATTTTGTGTCAACATAAAAATTTGTTAGCCACAAAGTAACACAGTCTATAACTACAGTTGCTTTATCAGGAATAACTGCACTAATATTTTTTTCTTCTTCAATGGTTGTCCAGCGTTCATCTCTATCAGAAATATGTCTTTTTACTCTTGCTTTAAAGTCTTCGTCCCAAATTCTAGAAGTTGCCAAATAATAAGGATTTTTAGAAATGTCTTCCGCCATTTTTTGAGCAAAACTACTTTTGCCAGAACGTTCTCCTCCAGAAATATAATGAATCATAATTTTAAAAATATATAAATGCAAAGGTTAGAAACATTTCTTTAAAAAGTAAAGGATATTTTAATTACTATGTAAAACTATTGATTTAAAAATACTTAAAAATGATTTTTTCTCTTTTGGTTTAAAGGGAAACTAAAGGGTTTGTGATATCGATTTATAAGAAATTATAGTGGAATTACTTTTTAGATAAAATAAGTTCTTATCGTTGTAAGTTAGAATACAGGTTTTTTCTGCTCAAATAATCTTCTGCGAATACTTTATTAAATTGAATACAATGTTTCTCTAAAATGATTTATTCAGAACTGTTAAAAATAGTTAAATAATTAGCATATAAATTTAAAAATAGTGGTTTTTAATTATTAAAATAATCTACATTTGCAGAAAATTAGGGTTTTGTTCTTTCTGAGAACAAATTAAAAGGGAATTCGGTTAAATACCGAAGCTGTTCCCGCAACTGTAAGTTTATGCTGAATTTATTTCAGCACTTCATTAGAAGATGTTATTAGCTCTTTTACCACTGACATATATGTTGGGAAGGTATAATAACATAAAGCAAGCCAGGAGACCTGCCTCGATTTTTAAACAATTAAAACTTTCGGGATAAAGGTTAAATGGATTATGAAGAAACACTTACTTTTTACAACTTTTTTTGTTATTACACATGCTATTTTGGCTCAAAACGATTCTATAAGAACAGTTTTGAAAGAAATTATTGTTGTTGCTGATAAAAAAATAGAAAACTCTAAAGGATATAAAATTCAGGTATTAAACGATTCTATTATCACTAAAAATACAGAATCATTTACTTCACTTTTACGTTTTAACTCTTTAATTTATTTAAAAGAATATGGCTCTGGAGGTACAAGTACAGCTAGTTTTAGAGGTACAAGTTCTTCTAATACAGCTGTTATTTGGAACGGGATAAATATAAATTCTGTTAATAATGGTCAAACAGGTTTTAACTCATTAACTGTTAGTTTATTTGATGCGATTGATGTTAGAAGCGGAGGAGGAAGTATTGAGTATGGTTCTGGTGCTGTTGGTGGTACAATCCATTTAAATGATCAATTATTATACAAGTCTAAGAAAGTAATTGTGAATCAATTTGTGGGTTCAATAGGTAGTTTTAGCACTTATAATACTTTATATAAGTTTAAATTATCTACAGAAAAGTTAGCCTTAAAATTAGGAATGTCTTATAATGAATCTGAAAATGATTATAAATTATTAGGTACCGATTTAAAAAACTTTAATGGTGCATATAATAACTTCAATATGAGTATTGGGTTAGCTTATAAGTTTAATCCAAAATCACAACTTAAATTTTATAGTACAAGTTATGTGGGTAAACGTTTGTTTTCTGGAGAGTTACCAAATCCATCAGGAGCAAATGATAAATACAAAGATTTCAATAATAGAAATCTCCTAGTGTATAATTATCAGAATAATAAGTTTAATCACGAATTGAAATTAGCTTTTTTAACGCAAGAATATCAGTTTTTTGATAATAAATTAGTAGATGATTTTAATTTTGGAAAATCGAAACGTTATTTGATTAATTATGATGTAGCTTATAAAATTTCATCAATAAATGCGAAGATAACATCCTATTCTGAGTATGAATCTGTTTTTGGTAAAACAGATCAAATTAGAGAAAAAAATAGAAGACAGTTTTCACAATCATTTATCTATAATCAAAATATTTTAAATACAGTTTTCTTTGATTTAAAGGTGAGAAAAGACTTTAATTCTGATTATAATGTTCCTAATAGTTATTCTTTAGGGATGAAAGCCAAGGTGCTTAAAAATATTTCTTTGAGAGCGAATGCCTCTAAAAATTATAGAGTACCAACTTACAATGATTTGTATTGGCCAGGTCAAGGAAACGTAAATTTAATTCCAGAAACAGCAGTTCAGGGTGAGTTTGCAGTAATTTATAAGAAAAAGAAATTTTCTGCAGATTTGGGAGTATTTTACATTTCTGCTAAAGATAAAATTGTTTGGACACCAAATGGAGATTCTAGTAGACCAGGTATATGGACGCCAATTAACCTTTCTAATGTAGCAAACAAAGGAGTAGAACTTAGTCTTTCTTATGCTAAAAACTATAACAATCATTTTATTGATTTTAGAGCAAATTATAGTTACACCGAAGCTAAAGATAAAGATACTCAAAGGTTTTTAATTTTTGTACCTAAACATCTGTTTAATGGAAGTTTTGGGTATTCTCATAAAAGAATCAGTTTTTTCTATCAACAATTATTCACAGGAGAAATTTTTACTACAGAAAGTAATTCTAAAGATTTTATGCTTCCTAGTTTTTTTGTTGGAAACCTTGGAGGAGATTATAGAATTACAAAAAACATAAAAAAAGAAATTACGATTGGTTTTAAAATTAATAATGTGTTCGACAAAAATTATGTTACGCAACCAAGAAGACCAATGCCAAACAGAAACTTTAATTTAAATATAAACTATAAATTTTAAACAATGAGAATTAATAAATTACTAGCAGCCTTAGTATTTGGAGCAATTGCATTTACTTCATGTACAGATGACTCACCAAGTTTACCAAGAGGTGATTATGATGGAGGAGTATTAATTAGTGGAGAAGGTAGTGGTGCTGGTACAGGTTCTGTTTCTTTTGTATCTGATGATTATGAAACTGCAGAAAATACAATTTACAAAAAAGTAAATTCGACAGAATTAGGAACTTATTTACAATCAATGGCTTTTGATACTGATAACGCTTTTATTGTTGTAGATAACCAGAACACGATTACTGTTGTTGATCGATATTCATTTATAAAAGAAGCTACAATTTCTGAAGAACTAGCAACTCCTAGGTTTATGACAGTTGCAGATAACAAAGGGTATGTTACAAACTGGGGTACAACGGAAGCTTATGTTGCTGTTTACGATCTTACTAGTTATGATTTTATCAAGAAAATAAACATTGGTAGTGGGCCAGAAAGAATTATTGAAAGTAATGGAAAATTATATGTTTCTCACAAAGGAGGTTGGGGATCTAATAATATAATTTCTGTAATTGATATTGCCACAGAAGGTGTAGAAGAAATTACTGTAAGCGATAAACCAGATGAAATGTTCTTTAATAACAATGGACAATTAGTTGTTTTATCAGAAGGAGCTGTTCAATATGATGCTAGCTGGAGTGTTATTGGTAATACAATAGGAAGTATTATTACAATAAATGTTTCTAACAATACAATTGTTAGTGAATTAGATTTTGCAAGTGGAGAACATCCTTCTTTAATGGTATTAGAAAATAATACAATTTATTATGCTTTAAGTGGTAAAATTTATTCTATAGACGTAGATGCTACTAGTTTATCTACTACAGAAATAGTTACTGCAGAAGGTTATTTATACGGAATTGAAGTAGAAGGTAATTCATTATTTACTTTAAACGCAAGTTTTACTGATGAAAGCACGCTTAATGTGTTTGATATTACTACTAAAGTAAAGACTCAAACGAAGTCTGTTGCAATAGGAGCTTCAAAAATATATTTTAATTAAGAAAAATCTTTTGAAAAAGGAAAGTATGTGACGTCCTGAAATAGCGTTACAAAGTTAATAAACTAAAGGTAGTGATTTTATATCACTGCCTTTTTTGATTTTATTGATGCATTTGATTAGGAGTGAGCATATAATTAGATAAATGTTGCCTAAAATTATTGTATATTTTTATATCATTTTGCACTATCTTTTTTTTAATTTTGTATTATACTAATCAATATTGAATTCTTGTTTTATTATTCCATTTATTCTTTCTGTAATTGTATTTTCATAAGAATCATATTGTTCAGCTATTCTTGGTATTATTTTATTCTTATCTAATAATATTGACATCCCATTTCTGATTGTCTATTGATAATCAAAGTTACTAGACTCTTTTAATCAAGTGAGAATAGTAGAAGCAGTATTGAATTCCGTACTTATTTAAAGCTCTTGTTATGGTTAATAATCATTGTTATATTTCTTGAACAATCTGTAGTTTTAAACTTAAACTGTAATCCTTTTGTGTTTGCTTTTTGTAATTTGAATCTTGTATCTCAATAAGTAAATAGTGTTAAATGTGACACTATTTCAGGTCGAGACGATTTATAAAGTAAAAACTCGTTCAAGAAATTGAACGAGTTTTTTTATGGATTTGAGTGAGAGCGTTAGGGATTGAAGTATTTGTTTGAGCTCTTTTTTCTTTTTCGGAAAAAAAGCGAGTACGGAAAGCCCGTTTAAACGCCCAAATTTAAATTTTAAAATTCTCCATCACCACCAGAATTTTCTCTTTGACCAGATTTTCTTCCTCTCTGATTTTTCTTCTGATTAAATCTGTATGTAAAATTCAAAGATATTTGACGCATTCTTCTTTGAAACGTTTGATCTGTAATATTTGTTGGGTTTTCTCTACTTGGAGCATAACTTTCAACTTGGTATTTTCTGGTGTTAAATACATCACTAACATTAAAAACTAAGGTTCCTTTGTCTTTTAAGATGTCTTTACTAAATGCTAAATTTGCAGATAAAATACCTTTTACATTACTTTGAGCATCGTTTTTAGGGCCTCTATAAAATATTCTTGTTTGTGATTGAATGTTCCAAGGAAGTGTAATTTTTGCATCGAAACGTGTAAACCAAGAATTATTTTTTGCGTCGAAATTTTGAGTGACTGGAGTACTAACGTTTGTTGCTAAATCGGTAACATTATAAACGTATTCTCCTTTTGTTTCGAATTGATAAAAGTTGAAACTACCAGATAATTTTACTTTTTTACTGGCATTGTAGTTTGCTGTAAACTCAAAACCAGATCTATCTTCTGATGATAAATTAATGGGTTGTCTTACTAAAATGTTGGTTTCTTTACCATTGATAATTCTAACTTCTTGACTATTAATTCTAGCAATATTGTTTGTTGAATGTTGGTAATAGATAGATGAATTCAGAGTTAATTTCCCCCATTTATTTAAATATCCTAAGTCGAAAGAGTTTGTATATGTTGGGTCTAAATCTACATTTCCTTTAGAAATAACGGTTTCACTTGCTCTGTTTTCAAACGGATTTAAATATCTAGAACGTGGTCTTCTTAATCTTCTACTATATCCTAAAGTAAAACTTTGATCTTCTGTTAATTCATATCCGAAATTTAATGTAGGAAACAAATCGGTATATTTTTTAGTATAATCTTCGTTTGTATTAATTAACTTAATATCGATGTTTGTTATTTCTGCCCTTAAACCTAACAAGTATGAGAATTTGTTGATCTTACTCCCAAATTGTGTGTAGAAAGCATTTACATTTTGTGTGAATTCTAGGTTATTAGAAGGATTGTATTCTGGATCTAAATTAGGAGCGATTACTAAATAATCTGAAGTTAAGTCTTGAAAACTTCCACGATAACCTGCTTCAAATTGTGAGTTTTTACCAATTGGTAAAACATAATCTGCTTGTAATAAGTTGTCTAATGAAAGCTCATTTGTAGCATTTGTTTCTGGATTAGTGTCAATAATAATTGCGTTTTCAATTTCTCTATTTGCACTGTGCTGAAAGTCTAACGTTAATTTATGTCCGTTTTCATTAAAGTTATTGGTGTAGTTTAAAGAAAATTGAATTGTTTGATCTATTTCGTCTTCATCTTGAATACGAGTAGAATTGTATAAATTAGTATTAGAAGGATCAAAAGAACTGATATTATTGGTCGATATATTTTGTCCATCAGAATCTCTTAAAAAGATAGTACCAGTAATAGAACTCTTTTTATTTAAAAAATATTCTAATCCAAAATTACCATTAAAGCCTTTTCTAAATCGCTCATTATCTCTGTTTTCTATTCTTAAACTGTCTATACTTCCATTAGATAAATAAGTAATATCAGAATTATAAACTCCAGGACCACCATTGTCACTATAGCCAAAGTTTGAAAAAATGTTTATTTTTTCTGTACGTAAATTTAAGTTTACAGCCGTTTGATAATTTTTTGGATCACCAACAGTAACACTTATAGAACCATTAAAACCAGAAGCTTTTCCTTTTCTTAAAATGATATTTAAAATCCCTGCTGTACCTTCAGAATCATATCTTGCAGAAGGAGAAGTTATAACTTCAACTCTTTCAATAGCATCAGAAGGTAATTGTTTTAATGCATCTGCACCACTCAAACCGACTAAAGCAGAAGGTTTACCATCAATTAAAATACGAACATTTTCACTTCCTCGTAAACTTACAGTCCCTTCAGGATCAACATCTACAGAGGGTACATTGTCTAAAACATCTGATGCAGTACCACCTTTTACAGTCATATCTTTACCAACATTGTAGATTTTTTTATCTAAACGAATTTCTACGGTAGATTTTTCTGCAATTATAAATACTTCATCTAAACTGCTTGCGTCTTCCGTTAATTTTATGATTCCAAGATTTTTGTTTGATGAAATTTCTTGAACGGCTAATTTTATCGTTTTAAAAGAAATATACTCAACACTAATTTCATATGTTCCCTTTGGAGTTGAAATTTTAAAAGCTCCTGTTTCATCTGTAATTCCACCTGAAATTTTCTGTGTTCTGGTGTTTTTTAAAACAATAGTTGCATATTCTAAAGGTTGATTTGTTTTTGCATCAACAATTTTACCTGTTATTGAAACTCCTTTTTGAGATGGCCTTTGTGCCAATAAGAAGGTTGATGTTAATAAGCATAATAGTAAGAGTAATGGTTTTTTCATGTGTGTCTTTGAATAGTTATTCAGTTAAGACAACAAAGTTGATGTTAAGTTTAAACAGGATTAGTTAAAGAAAAGTTAAAGAAAATATAAAAAAGTTAAAACTAAATTATTGATAAAATATTTTCTGGAGGTCTACCAATAACTGCTTTGTTATTATTGATAACAATTGGGCGCTCTATTAACTTAGGATTTTCAATCATTGCTTTGATAATCTCTTCGTCAGACAATTCTTTTCCTTTAAATTCTTCTTTCCAGATTTTCTCTGTTTTACGAACTAATTGAATAG
The DNA here is from genome assembly GCF_002163675.1 of Polaribacter sp. SA4-12. Classification (NCBI taxonomy): domain Bacteria; kingdom Pseudomonadati; phylum Bacteroidota; class Flavobacteriia; order Flavobacteriales; family Flavobacteriaceae; genus Polaribacter; species Polaribacter sp. SA4-12. The sequence goes on from NZ_CP019334.1 coordinate 349,649, forward strand.
GAGTGATGCCTAATAAGCTGATAATCTCTGTCAATTCTTTTTCTGAAGGAACATCTTCTAAATATTTTACTATTTTGAATTCTTTTCCTGATTCTTCTAATACTTGAACTCCTTGTCTAGATTTACTACATCTATTATTGTGGTATATTTTTATCATAAATAAGCCCCTTTTAATTTCCCCGAAGGGGAAAAATACTCTGCTGGGAATTGAGTATTATTTTTGTATTTATTTTTGTCATTTTAAACACAACCGTGTTTCCTCCCTTTGAGAAGATTAAGATGGGCTTTCTTTTTTCTGCCCATTTAACATTAAATATGCTTTTAAAAACGGGTTAATATCTCCATTCATTACGTTATCTACATTACCTGTTTCGTAAGCTGTTCTAACATCTTTTACTAATTTATAAGGATGCATTACATAATTTCTAATTTGACTTCCCCATTCGTTTTTTAGCTTACCAGATTCAATTTCATCTCTAGCAGCTTGTTGTTTTTTTAATTCAATTTCATACAATTGAGATTTCAACATCTTCATTGCTGTTGCTCTATTATCGTGCTGAGAACGAGAGTTTGAACAAGAAATCTGAATTCCTGAAGGTTTATGTGTCAGTTGAACTTTGGTTTCTACTTTATTTACATTCTGACCTCCAGCGCCACTAGATCTTGCAGTTACAATCTCTATATCAGCAGGGTTTATTTCTATTTCTATAGAATCATCAACTACAGGAAAAACATAAACCGAACCAAAAGTTGTGTGACGTTTTCCGTTAGAATCAAAAGGTGAAATTCGTACCAATCTATGAACGCCATTTTCTCCTTTTAACCAACCAAAAGCGTAATCGCCTTCAATTTCTATGGTAATTGTTTTAATACCAACAACATCTCCTGCTTGATAATTCAATGTTTTTAGTTTAAAACCTTGCTTTTCTGCCCACATTGTATACATTCTAGACAACATTTCTACCCAATCGCAACTTTCTGTTCCTCCAGCTCCGGCGTTAATTTGTATGGTTGCAGATAAAGAATCTCCTTCTTCAGAAAGCATATTTCTAAACTCTAAATCTTCTAAAAAAGAACTTGTTTCGTCAAATTGTTGGATTACTTCATCTTCTTCAACTTCTCCTTCTTTATAAAACTCGTATAAAATATTTACGTCTTCATTTAATGTGATGGTTTTTTTATAATCGTCCACCCATTTTTTTTTGAAACGTAGTTCTTTCATGAAAATTTCTGCTTCTTTAGGATTGTTCCAAAAATCTGGATTTACCGTTTTCTCTTCTTCATTCGCAATTTCAATCAGTTTTTTATCAATCTCTAAATAAGATTTTAATTTTTCGATTCTAGAGGCAATATCTTTAAGTTGGTCTTGTGTAATCATAGGTTGAACAAAAATAAATGAATTTTTAAGACTTCTTGTTTTAAAAGCTGATAGATATTTTATAGATTTATCAAAAAATAATTTTACCAACAAAATAGCTTTATGATTATTGACCTAATTTCTGATACAGTAACAAAACCAACACCTAAAATGTTGGAAGCAATGATGAATGCCAAAGTTGGTGATGACGTTTTTAAAATGGATCCAACAACAAACGAATTGCAAGAAAAAGCTGCAGCGATGTTTGGTATGGAAGATGCATTGTTTTTCCCTTCAGGAACGATGGCAAATCAAACTGCAATAAAATTACACACGCAACCAGGAGATAAATTATTTTGTGATAAATATGCACATGTGTATAATTATGAAGGAGGAGGAGCAGCATTTAACTCTGGAGTAACTTGTAAATTAATTGATGGAAATAGAGGAATGTTTACAGCTAAACAATTGGAAGATGCTATAGGAGGTCGTTCAGATATTCATGTTCCGTATTCGAGTTTGGTTTGTATAGAAAATACTACAAATAAAGGAGGAGGAGCTTGTTGGGACTTTTCTGAATTAGAAAAATTACAAAAAGTATCAAAAGAAAATAATTTAGCTTTTCATTTAGATGGAGCACGTTTATTTAATGCTTTGGTAGAAAAAAATGAAACTCCAAAACAATATGGAGAATTGTTTGATACCATTTCAATTTGTCTTTCTAAAGGTTTAGGAGCGCCAATTGGTTCTATTTTATTAGGCTCTAAAGAACATATTGCAAAAGCATTAAGAGTTCGGAAATTGTTAGGTGGAGCAATGAGACAAGTTGGTTTTTTAGCAGCAGCAGGAATTTATGCGCTAGATAATCATGTAGAAAGATTAGCTGAAGATCATCAAAAAGCAAAAGAAATAGGACAAGTTTTAGAATCAGTTTCATATGTTACAAAAGTAGAAACGATTGAAACCAATATTGTAATTTTCTATGTTGATGAAAAAATAGGTGATACAAATTTCATCAAAAAAATGGAAGAAAAAAATATTCTGTTAACTCCAATGGGAGAAGGAAGAATACGAATAGTTACCCATTTAGATTATACAAATGAAATGCACGAAATTCTTTTAAATGAATTGAAAAATTTTTAGAAATAAAATCGAACTATTGGTGAAAATGGAGATGCATATACACTTTTATTTTCATCATATAGTACATCATATCTAAAACCTATTGCAAACCTTCCTTTGTTATAAGCAGCCCCAAAATACAAAGCAGGGAAATTAGAGTTAAAAGTATTAGAATTAGCACCGTTTTTTTGTTTTGCAAAAGAGTGTTCAAATTCTCCAGAAAGTTGAATTCCTACTTTTGGTATTTGGTATAAAGAAATGATACTTCCTCCATAAACATTGGTTGTAGTACTTCCAATTTCACTATAAGTATAATTTAGACCTGCTCCTAAAGAGAAGCCGTTATCAAAATCATAAACTGCACTTGGTGAAATACCGATAGTTGTTTGATTACCAAAACTCAGAGCAAAACCACCTCCATAACGAACGTGTTTCCAAAAATCTGATTTTTCTTGAGAAACCATTGTAAAAGAGATACTTAAAAATAAAAGTAGAATAGACTTTTTCATAAAACAGTTTAATTTGTGCTGTCTAATTTAGCTAATTCTTTGTAATTTCTATTTAATTTTCTCAATAAAATTCCATAAAGTAATTGATAAAACAACCATAAAACGCATAATATCAATAATGTAGCTATTAAAGTAGAAACAATAATAAGTAATAATTGTTTGGTATTTAAGTCATCAAAATTCAAGTTAATAGAAGCTATGGATACAACCATCATTACTAAAACCATGTATCCTAAATTAAAAATAACATAGTTTCTAACTGTTTTTCTAGTCCTTAAAATTTTCTTCATTAAAACCTTGGTAGATTCTGTCGCAGAAATTCTTTGGTAATTCTGGTAAAACTTCGCTAAAAAATAGAAGAGTATTATGTATGCAGCGATTTGAGAATAGAATACAAAATTCTCTATTCCTAATTTTTCATACTCTCTCATGGCTTCATCCATATCTATGAAAAAATACATAGAATTTAAAACTACAAATTCTAAAATTCCAATAATAAATATCCACTTCACAATAGAAGAAGAATTTGACTGTGCCATTTTGTAAATTTCAATTGAAGAAACTTTATTAGTATCTTCTGGTTGATTATCCCAGGCTTTTTTATAATTATCTAATAAATCCATGATATTATGGGTTTAAAATGTTTTTTAATTTTTCTTTTGCTCTATTCATTTTAACTCTTGCATTTACACTAGATATACCTAGTGTTTCAGATATTTCCTTATAAGGTTTATCTTCAAGATATAAGAATATGAGCGCTTTATCAATATCATTCAACTTATGAATTGCTTTGTACAATGCTTTTAATTGAACTTCTTCTGTATCATCATAATCAGTTGCTTTTATTTTATAAGCAAAGTCACTAATGTCTTGTGTTTTAATAGTTCTTGTAGACTTTCTATACAACGAAATTGCTGTATTTAAAGCAACTCTATACATCCATGTACTAAATTTAGAATCTCCTCTAAACTTTGGATAGTTTTTCCAAAGCTGAATGGTTATTTCTTGAAACAAATCATTATGAGCACTTTGGTTTGTAGTATAAACCCTACAAATTTTATGTGCTATATTTTGGTTTTGTTCAAAGTCCGATAAAAATTTAGTCTCTAAATCTTTTTGCACTTGTGTAAATTAGTTAGTTATCTATAAGTAGCGTAAATGTATTAAATGTTACACTTTTTTATAAAAAATATTTTAGTTTGTAAATTTTTATTAAATTTGTTGAACTAAAAATAAAATATATTGAACAATATTAAACAAGATTTTACAATTAAAGACCTTGAAAATATTTCTGGTATAAAAGCACATACCATTCGTATTTGGGAAAAGAGGTATAATTTGTTAACGCCTAAAAGAACAGAAACAAATATTCGTTTCTATTCTAATGAAAATTTACAGAAACTTTTAAATATTGTTTTATTAAACAATAATAATTTTAAAATTTCTAAGATTGCTAAAATGTCTGACGAAGAAATCATCCTAGAATCTCGGGAAATGGCATTTAATAGTTTAAATAATGATGAAGCAATCAACTCTTTTAAACTAGCAATGTTTCAGTTTGATAAAGTTTTGTTTAATAATACCTATAATAACCTTTTACTAAACATGACATTTAGAGAAGTTTTTAAAGATGTTTTTATTCCATTTTTAGATCATATAGGTTTATTATGGCAAACAGACACTTTAATTCCTGCACATGAGCATTTTATATCAAATTTAATCGCACAAAAAATTCAAATTAATACAGAGAAACTTCAATATAGTGTTTCTAATTCTGCAAAAACCTATGTATTATTTCTTCCAGAAAATGAAATTCATGAATTGGGTTTATTGTATTTAAATTACGAATTAACTTTAAGAGGAAATAATACCATATATTTAGGACAAAGTCTTCCTTTAAATAATTTAGATTATTTTTTAAAAGGTGATAAAGAGTTTTGTTTTATAACGTCAATGACAATAATGCCTTTCGATGCTAAAGTTGAAGAATATTTTAAAGAAATTGATGGGATATTAAAAGGTGTAAAACATCAATTAATAGCTACAGGTAATAAAACAAATTTAGTAAGCAATCTTAATTTTGAATCAAATATTAAACTCTATAAGTCTGTATCGGACTTGTTAAAAGAATTATAATTTTTTTTTAATTCGTTTGTTTTGTTTGATATTTTATTACATTTGTTAAACAAAATAGAAAATGAAAAAAAATATTCACATTATAGGCTCTGGTTTTTCTGCTTTATCAGCTTCTTGTTACATGGCAAAAGCTGGTTACAACGTTACTGTTTTAGAGAAAAATGATACTCTAGGGGGAAGAGCAAGACAGTTTAAAAAAGACGGATTTACTTTTGATATTGGTCCTTCTTGGTATTGGATGCCAGATGTTTTTGAACGTTTTTTTGCAGATTTTGGTAAAAAACCTTCAGATTATTATATTCTAGATAAATTAAATCCTGGTTATGAAGTTTATTTTGGAGAGAATGATTCCGTTAAAATTTCAAGCGAATTAAAAGAGATTTACGATTTATTCGAAACTACAGAAAAAGGAAGTGCAAAACATTTAAAATCCTTTTTAGATTCAGCTAAATCTAATTATGATACAGCTATAACAGATTTGGTTTATCAACCAGGAGTTTCACCATTAGAATTGGTAAATACAACAACCATTGCAAGAGTTTCACAGTTCTTTTCTACGATTAGAAAACAAGTCAGAAAAAATATTAAGAGTAATAAATTAATCAAAATTTTAGAATTCCCAGTTTTGTTTTTAGGAGCAAAACCAAATAATACGCCTGCATTTTACAATTTTATGAATTATGCAGATTTCGGACTTGGAACTTGGCATCCAAGAGGAGGGATGTATACTGTTATAGAAGGTATGGTTTCTTTAGCAGAAAGTTTAGGTGTAAAATTTGAAACAAATGCTAATGTTGAAAAAATTATAACAAACACATCTGAAGAAATAACAGGTTTACTTGTAAATGGAGAAACGATAGCTGTTGATTTAGTTTTAAGTGGCGCAGATTATCATCATACAGAAACTTTATTAGATGAAAAGTTAAAACAATATTCAGAAAAATATTGGGATAAAAAGACATTTGCTCCTTCATCATTGTTGTTTTATGTTGGTTTTGATAAAAAAATAGAAAATGTAAGTCATCACACTTTATTTTTTGATACAGATTTTGATGCGCATGCAAAAGAGATTTATGACAATCCACAATGGCCAACAGATCCTTTGTTTTACGCAAATTTTACATCAATTACAGATAAAACTTCAGCACCAGAAGGCAAAGAAGCTGGGTTTTTCTTAATTCCTTTAGCTCCAGGAATAGAAGATACAGAAGAATTAAGAGAAGAGTATTTTCATAAAATAATGGATAGATTTGAGAAATTAACAAATCAAGAAGTAAAAAGTCATGTATTGTTTAAAAAATCATTTTGTGTAAACGATTTTAAAAAGGAATACAATTCTTATAAAGGAAACGCTTATGGAATGGCAAATACGCTGTTACAAACTGCATTTTTAAGACCAAAAATAAAAAGTAGTAAAGTAGATAATTTATATTTTACAGGACAATTAACAGTTCCAGGTCCTGGAGTTCCTCCGGCTTTAATATCAGGAAAAATTGCGTCAGAATTAATAATTAAAAGTCAAAACTAATATGAAAGAATTATTCGACAGTGTTTCTAATGATTGTAGTAAGTTGGTTACTAAAAAATATAGTACTTCATTTTCTTTGGCTGTAAAAATGTTATCGCCAAAAATTAGAACAGATATTTATAATATTTATGGTTTTGTACGTTTTGCTGATGAAATTGTAGACACGTTTCATGACTATAACAAAGAGGTTTTAATGGAACATTTTGAAAAGGATTATTATCTTGCAAAAGAGCAAGGAATTAGTTTAAATCCTATTTTAAACTCTTTTCAAAAAACGGTAAATAGATATAATATTCCTGATGAAATGGTGCAAGCTTTCTTAAAAAGTATGAAAGCAGATTTATTCAAAACTGAATACCAAACAAAGGCAGAATATGATGAATACATTTATGGCTCTGCAGATGTTGTAGGTTTAATGTGCTTAAAAGTTTTTGTAGATGGGGATAATGATAGATATGAAGAGTTAAAAGATGCAGCAATGCGTTTAGGTTCTGCTTTTCAGAAAGTAAATTTTTTACGTGATTTAAAAGACGATTTTGAGGTTTTAAATCGTTCTTATTTTCCTAATGTAGATTTAGGTAAATTAGATGCAGCTTCTAAACAACTAATTATTGATGAAATTGAGAAGGATTTTGATTTTGCTTATAAAAATGGAATCCTTAAATTGCCAGTAGAAGCAAAATTTGGTGTTTATATGGCTTTTAGGTATTACAGAAGGTTGTTAAAAAAGTTGAAATCTGTTCCGTCAGAAAAAATCATGGATACTAGAATTCGAATTTCAGACCCAATGAAAATTAATTTATTGGCAAGAAGCTATGTGAAATATAAATTAAATATTCTTTAGAACACATTAAATAGTAATTTTATTATTATAAATAAATGATTTACATATTAATAACTTTAGCCGTTTTTTTATTGATGGAATGTGTAACATGGGGTACACATAAATTTGTAATGCATGGTTTTGGCTGGTACTTGCACGAAGATCATCATCAACCAAAATACCAAGGAATCTTTGAGAAAAATGATGCTTTCTTTGTGGTTTTTGCAATACCAAGTATTTTACTTTTCTATTTTGGTACGTATACAGCACATACATATTTATTCTTTATAGGTTTAGGAATTCTATTTTATGGAATAGCTTATTTTATGGTGCATGATGTTTTAATTCATCAACGTTTTAAATGGTTTAAAAATACAAATAATCGATATTTAAGGGGATTGAGAAAAGCGCATAAAATTCATCATAAGCATTTAGGAAAAGAAGAAGGAGAATGTTTTGGAATGTTATTTGTACCTTTTAAATACTTTAAAAAACCAAAAATATAGTGTTTTTATACCTGCTTTTAAATATTGGCTCTGTTAGTATTCCATTTTTATATTCTTTCGAGAAAAAAATGCGATTCATAAAACATTGGAAAGCAATTTTGGCATCTTTAATAATTGTTGCCACCGTTTTTTTAATTTGGGATGCTATTTTTACAGCAAATGGAGTTTGGGGTTTCAATCCAGATTATCACTTAAATATCTTACTTTTTGGAATGCCGATAGAGGAGTGGATGTTCTTTTTTTGTATTCCTTATGCAAGTATTTTTATTCATTATTCTTTAGCTTATTTTAAACCAACTCTTTTAATTCCAGAGAAAGCTACCAAAGCAATTACGCTCTTTTTTATTGTACTTTTAATTCCTGTTGTTTTTTTTAATACAGACAAATCCTACACTTTTGTAAATTATAGTTTTCTAGTTTTTGTTTTGTTGATGGGCTTCTTTTACGGAATAAAATACTTACAAAGATTCTATATTGCTTTCTTAATCATTTTAGTGCCGTTTTTTATAGTAAATGGTATTCTTACAGGAACAGGAATTGAAGAACCTGTGGTTTGGTATAACAACGCAGAAAACCTTAGGATTCGCTTAATAACAATACCTATAGAAGATATTGGGTATGCATTTACAATGATTTTTGGGAACTTATTACTAATTGAGAGGTTTAAAAAGTAATAGATTTTCACTTGTTTCTATAACAATTATCTCCTTTAGATATCTTAAATATTGATTTTTTATTTTTAATAATTAACTTTGTTAAATACAATTAATGAACTAATGATATTTGATTTATTAAAAAAAAACATCAGCAACCACATCCAACTTTCTGAATCTGAAATAGGTGAATTTTGCAAAAACTGGCATCCAAAATCAATTCAAAAAAAAGATTTTCTATTACGTCAAGGAGAAATATGCAAGTTCGAAGGTTTTGTGGTAGAGGGGTGTTTTAGAATTTTTTCTATAGATAAAAAAGGAAATGAAAACACCCTTTATTTTGCAGCTAAAGATTGGTGGCTGATGGATATAGATAGTTTTACCAACCAAGTTCCTTCGCATTTAAATATTCAAGCATTAGAAGATAGTAGCGTACTATTAATTAATAGAACTGATAAGCTATCACTTTACGAATCTATGCCAGTTATAGAAAAATTATTTAGAGTAATGTCTCAGAAAGCCATAGTAGCTTGGCAACGTAGACTTATTCGTAATCATAGTCTTTCGGCAAAAGAACGTTATGTTCATTTTACGACCAACTATCCAAATATTGCTTCAAAACTTACAGATAGACAAACTTCTAGTTATTTAGGAATTACTCACGAGTTTTTGAGTAAAATAAAACGTTCAAAAAAATAGTTTTTCAATTGTTGAACTTGTTCAACAATTTTCTCACTTTAGTTTATAAGTTTTGTAATCGTATTTATTTAAACAAAAATATTTAGATTTATGAACTTATTTAAGCAAATGAAAATTGCAATAATTACAGTTGTACTAGCATTTATTCCTAATTTAGTAAATGCACAGATAACAAACGATATTACTCATGAAGAAGCTTTAGAAGTAATGTTAGCTGCAAAGAAAAAAGCAGAAGCTGATGGTGTTCTGGTAAATATTGCTGTTGTTGATGCTGGAGCAAATCTAAAAATATTTATAAGAATGGATGAGTCTTTTTTAGGAAGTATAGATGTGGCTATTAAAAAAGCCAAAACTGCACGTTATTTTAATATAGATACAGGTAAATTAGGAGAACTTACACAACCAGGAGGAATTATATATAATATTGAATTGTCAAATGGAGGGTTGGTAACTTTTCCTGGGGGAATCCCGATTAAAAATAAAGATGGCAAAATTATTGGAGCTATTGGAGTAAGTGGAGGTACTATAGAGCAAGACAGAGAAATAGCCACTTTTGGTGCAAAATCTATAATTAAATAATATAAAAAGTAAAATAATGAAAAGTATAAAAAGTTATCTTCTAATTTGCATATTGTTTTTATCTCAAGTTGGCGTATCTCAGAATGTAGATGATTTAATGTTGTATAGAAAAGATTTTAAAAATACAACTGGTAAAAATACAGTTTCTATTACTAGTTATATAAAGAATGGAACGCATTATGTTTATGCTGGAGGTTTTGGAAATGTAGATGTATTTAGCTTAAATGAAAAAGGATCATTAACAGCCATTAGCAATCACGAATTATATAAGCAAAAAGGACCAGCAAGAGGAATGGTTGCAGACAATATTAATGGAACAGATTTTCTTTTTGTGGCTAATAAATTTGGAAATGTAATTGAAACATTCAAGATATTAGAAAATGGATCTTTAAAACAGGTAGCTTTAGTTGAAGATACTGAGAATATGCATTTAGCAGTTGGTATTACTTTACAGGTCGTTCATATGAAAAAAACCTCTTATCTTTTTGTTGGAGGTTTAGAGAAAGAAACACCAGGTTTAAGTTCTTTTAAAATTGAAAATGATGGAAAGTTAACTCATGTGAAATCTATGAAAGATAATGATAAAATTCATACAGATGGTATCATTGGTATGTATACACATAAAGTTAATGGAAAAACTTTCTTATACACTGGAGGTTTTCAAGACAATGGAGTGAGTAGTTTTAGAGTATATGAAAATGGGAAATTTAAAAATGTCAATAATATTAGTGATAATGATACTAATAGGTATCTGACAGGAACTTATCCTTTGACTGGAGTAACTTTAGGGAGTAACAAATATGTTATTGTTGGACACAGACATCACAAATATTACACAAGAAAAGGGTTTATTAAAAAGACAGATTTCGTGTATCATGGAGATGGAGTTAGTATTTTTAAAGTCAATAAAAAAGGTGCTTTAGTTCCACATTTTGTTTTAAAAGATGATGAAATTACAAAATTAAAAGGTCAAACCAGAATTGAAGTTGTTTTAATAAAGAATAATGAAGCTGTTTTGGCAGTAGGAACTAGGAAAGATGATAGTATTCAGTTACTTAAATTAACCGAAGATGGTATTTTGAGTCCAATCAATTATTTAGAAATAGGATTTGGTATTTATTATGGATTGAGATCTCATAAAATTGGAGAAGAAAATTTTCTAATTGCTGGTGCTTTTAACTATGGTTTACAAAAAATTGCTACTTATAAAGTATCTCCAAAGATTGATAGAAAAGGAAAAGTTTTAAGGCATATGGTTAACTTAAAATACAAGGAAGATGCAACTGAAAAGCAAGTAAATGATGCAGTAAATGCTTTTGTAAATCTTCAAAACAAAATACCAGAAATTGCGAATTTAAAATGGGGTATAAATGATAGTACAGAAGGTCATACGAAAGGTTTAACGCACTGCTTTACGTTAACTTTTAAGGATGAAAACGCAAGAGAAATATATCTTTTTCATAAAGAACACCTAAATATGGTTAAGAAAATAGGACCTATTATAGCAGATGTTTTGGTGTTAGATTACTGGACAAAAGAAAAATAAAAGATGAACAATTTAAAAAATAAAAAAGCCATTATTACTGGTGGAGGTAGAGGTTTGGGTAAAGCAACTGCAATTGCTTTTGCAAAAGAAGGAATTGATGTAGCTATTACAGGAAGAAAAGAAAGTACTTTGCAAAAAACAGTTGAGGAACTCAAAGAATTAGGTGTTAAAGCAACATATACTGTTTTTGATGTTGGTAATTATGAGAATGTAAAAACGAATATCAAAAGAATTATTGAAGATTTAGGAGGTGTTGATATTTTAGTTAATAATGCAGGAATTGCAGGAATAGGTTCTTTTTTGGATATGTCAGTTGAAAATTGGGAAGCCATAATTCGCATTAATTTAATGGGAATGTATTATGTTACCAAAGAAGTTTTACCCTATTTAGTTGAGCAAAAAGAGGGAGATATTATTAATATTTCCTCAACAGCAGGTCTAAATGGAAATCCAGATATATCAGCTTATTGCGCTTCCAAATTTGGTGTGATTGGGATGTCAGAATCTCTGATGAAAGAAGTAAGAAAATATAATATTCGAGTAAATACTTTAACGCCAAGTACCATAGAAACAGAAATGACTCTTGAGTTAGAAATGATGGAGAAAGGCTCTAAAAACGTTTTACAACCACAAGATTTTGCAGAATTAATAATAGCTGGTTTAAAACTTCCAAGAAGAGCAATGTTGAAAGGTGCTTCCTTATGGTCTACTAATCCTTAAATAAAATTAGGCTATAAACTTTGTAACCAATCATACAGTCTATTAGACCAAGTGGATATTCTGCCTTTGTCAATTGCAAATGCATATCCATGTCCACCTTTGGATAGATATGCATTTCAGCAGGAATATCTTTATTATGTAAAGCTTTATAAAAATCTAAACTATTTTCTACAGGAGCAGCTTTATCATCAGCAGAATGTGCTAAAAAAGTTGGTGGCGTATTTTGAGTTACATTCAATTCATTAGAAAATTTGATTTTTAGGTTTTCGCTGGCATTTATTCCTAATAAATTATTTTGTGAACCTTTATGTGCGTATTTATCCTGCGTAGAAATCACAGGGTAAATCAACATCATAAAGTTTGGTTTTGCAGATATAGTATCTAAGGGTTGTTCTTTAAAATTGTTTGGAGTATCAAATAAAGTACCAGCACTCGCTGCTAAATGACCTCCATCAGAAAAACCCATAATTCCTATTTTATTGGGATGAATTCTCCATTTTTTTGCATTAAATCGTACCTACCTAATAGCTCTTTGTGCATCTTGCAGAGGAGCTTCATAAAGTGAAATTAGCGATTTAGACCTACTAGGCAATCTTGACTTTAAAACAAATGCCGTAATTCCTTTGCTGTTAAACCATTTGGCAACATCTGTTCCTTCCTAATTATAAGATAAAATTCTGTAGACTCCTCCAAGATAAATGATTACAGATTTGTCAGAAATATTTTGTTTAGAGGGTAAAAAGATTTCTAAAGTAGGTTCTTTTACCAAAGCTATTTTTTTATACCATCAATTGTAGTAACCTCTTTTTCTTCAGTAGGAATATGATCCCAAAGATTTATAATTTTTTTTTGAGTAAAGTTAGGAGTTGTCAAAATTAAAAAAAGCATAAGAGTGAAAAGAAACTTCATAATTAAATTGTACTTTCTATAATTTCTTAATTTAATTATTTAAAAATAAATATCAACCATTTTTCGCCAATATCTGGCTTTATGTGCTTCTTCATCCCATTCAAATAATTGATGAGAAATTCCTTTTTCATTTAAAATATCACAAAGTTTATAATTGCTTTGCAAAAAAGAATCTTCTTCTCCTATGGCCAAAACAATATCCATTTTATCGATTTGTTCAATTAAAATAGGGTCAGTTATATTTTTTAAATATTGATTTGGCATATTGAAATAAACAAATTGATTATGAAAACCACTTAGTAAATCTTTGAAATAACCTTTACATTTGGTTAAATCGTATCTACCACTCATACCTATAACTTTACAAAATAATTCTGGATGGCGCATAGCAACATTTACTGCGTGGTAAGCGCCCAAACTACAACCTGCAGAAATAACATTTTTGTTTGGGTTGATTAAATTAGCAAGAGGAAGCACTTCTTCTATAACATATTTTTCGTACTGAATGTGTCTGTGAATTCGATAATCTGGGTGATTTAAACTATTATAAAAAGATTCTAAATCTACACTGTCTATACAAAATACTTGCAATTCTCCTTTAATAATTTTGTGCTTTAAAGCAGCAATTACATTCCAGTTTTCATAGTCGAAAAAGCGTCCCATTCTTGGTGGGAAAAACAAAACTTTAGCACCAGAATGCCCAAAAATAAGAAGTTCCATTTCTTTTTCAAGGTTATGACTATGCCATTTATGATATTCTCTTTTCATCAAACATCTTTTTTGGTTAAGTTACTCTATTATAATAATTTTTCGAGTAATTTTCTAGGAAATATTTCAGGTTGTTTTTCTAATGCGTTTAACAATACTGCATAACCTTTAGCATTAAAATGTAACCCATCTTCTTCAAAAAAGATAGCATCAGGATTTCCTTTTTTATCTAAAAGAGCATCATAAATATCAACATAATAACAATGATCACTTTTAGACATTAATCTTTTTATACAATTATTAGTATAATGAATACTTTCCATTAGATGTATACGATTAATACTAGGTTTTATGGAGATTACAGTACACTTTATATCTCCATATTTTTTTCTGATTTTTGATAAAAGATTCTCTAAGAACAACAAAACTTCTTCTGGATGTCTTCCGTCTCCTAGATCATTATCTCCTGCATAAATTAATATTGCATCTATATCTTCAATATTTTTAAAAATACGATCGAAATACCAAGTGCATGCTGCTAAAGTAGAACCTCCAAAACCTAGGTTTAGTGGAGAATATTCTTTAAAAATAGAAGTTAACTCACTCCATAAAGTAAATGTTGAGCTGCCATAAAAAACTAATTTAGGATTGTATTTTAATCCTTGAATATCATTTTCTAATCGCTCTAAATCCTCCTGATACCAACACATAAAATACTTTTTTGAAAAAATAATTAAAGTTTAAATATAAAATTTTAATGTGATTAAAGTTACTTTAATTACAAACGATTTATAAAGTAAATTGTTTTTTTGTTCCTGCTATAAAAATGGTATTAGATTTCTTTAATAATTATATCTGATTAATAGTAAACTATACAAAAAGCAGTAATAATTTTCATTCTTTGAAAGAGTATTTGAGTAATCATAAATTATTCTTTAAGAGTAAAAATAAATCTCTTTAATTTAGATTAAATATTCATAAAGAGTCTACCTTTGTAGCCCCAATAATTTTATATAAAAAACCATACAAATCAAACTTTAGTTTGGTGTTAAAAAAAAGAATTTTATTCATTAATAATATTCTACCTAAGGTTGTAAGTTTTTAGGTTATTGTCGTCTATTAGAGCGAATCTATATTTGTTGTAATATTCTAATTGTAACAAATTAAATAAGAACGTTTTTTTAATTTATAAAAAATAAATAAATGAAGTATTTAAGAATACTAATGCTAAGCCTAGTGTCTGTTTTTACAGCTTGTGATCACCCTTTTGAATTTAGTGTTTATGAAGCAAATGTAAAAAGCAACCAACAAAATACGACTGTTAAAAATTTGAAGTTATTGGAGGGAGTTTCAGTAAATTCTAAAGAATTTAAATTCGCTTTTATTTCTGATGTTCATTTTTTTTATGATCAACTTACAGATGTAGTTAATGATATAAATAAAAGAGATGATATTAAATTAGTAATTTTTGGAGGTGATATTGCAGACCAAGCCTTATTAAGAGAATATGAGATTTTTCATGATATAATGTCAAATCTTAAAAAACCTTACTTAACAGTTATTGGTAATCATGATTATAATAATAATGGAGAAGTCATCTATAAAAAAATGTTTGGAGATTATAATTACTCATTTGAATTTAATAATAACAAGTTTGTTCTTTTTGATGATGTGGTTTGGGAAAGTGATAAAGAGTTAGATTTTGATTGGTTAACATCAGAATTAAAAGATAATGCAAATTATAATCAAGTATTTGTAATTGCTCATATTCCTTATCATGGAGATCAATTTGATGATGAATTAGCAGAGAAGTATAAAACCATAATGTTAGAAAATAACGTTCCATTATCTATACATGGACATACGCACACTTTCGATTATGAAGAAGGAGATGTAAATTATTTAACTGCTCCAGCTGTTAAAGAGAGTGCGTATAATATTGTATCTGTAAAAGATAAAAGTTTTAGTGTTGAATTGATAGAATTATAAATTAAATGAGAATTAAAGAGATATTTATAGTATCAATAATAGTATTGTTTTTTAACAATTCTTACGCACAAGAAGCTATTTCAGTGAAAGAAAAATCTTGGTATGTACCAGATTATGTAAAAACACAATTTGCAGGAAACATAGGTCTTGTTTCTGTAGGTGCAGGTTATCAGTTATTTGATAAAGTTTTATATACAGAGTTATTATATGGTTTTGTGCCAAAATCAGCATCTAAAGCAGATAATATTCATTTAATTACTATAAAGAACACGTTTCCTATTTATAGAAAAAAAATTGGTGATAACTTAACAATAACTCCAATTGCAGGTATAGCAACAACTTTAGACATAGGTACTAATACATTTACAACGCTACCAAGTAAATATCCTGATGGATATTATTTTCCTACTGCTGTACATTTTACGTTGTATGGAGGAGCTTTAGTTCATAAAGATTTTAAGAAACCAAAATTTTTTAAAGGAGTCGATTTTTATTTAGAATTCGGAACCGTAGAAACGTATTTATGGTATGCACTTACTATTAGTGAAGTTGATTTAATAGACGTTTTTAGTGCTGATATTGGTGTGAATTTTTACTTCTAATTAGAACCATAAAACACAATAAAGTAAAAAGCCCAAATTCATAATGAATTTGGGCTTTTTATTATTTGAAATCAAATCTATTTTTTAGGATATTTTGCTGCAATTTTATCCAAAGATAAATTGTGAATACTACCAACATGTGAATGTTGCTTTCCTAAATCTGGTTTGTAAGTCCCTGCTTGTACTTGTCCGCCAATTTTTTGATATGCTTCTCTAAAAGACATTCCTTCAACCACTAAATTATTAATACTATCTACAGTAAACAAATACTGATATTTTTCATCATTCAAATCGATATCTTTTACAATTACTTGCTGAATTGAGTAATTCAAAATGTCTAAAATATCCTTAACATCTTCAAAAGCATTGATGATATTTTCTTTTAACAATTGGTAATCTCTGTGATAACCAGTTGGTAAATTGTTAGTAATCATTACCATCTCTGTGTGTAAAGCCTGAATTTTATTACATTTTCCACGGATTAATTCAAAAACATCTGGGTTTTTCTTGTGTGGCATAATGCTACTTCCAGTTGTTAATTCATCAGGAAAAGTTAAAAAATTAAAATTCTGACTCATATATAAACAAACATCCATTGCAAAACGAGACATTGTATTACACAAACCTCCTAAAGCAGATGATATTGAACGCTCACTTTTTCCTCTACTTAATTGTGCTGCAACCACATTGTATTTTAAGGTAGCAAATTCTAATTCTTTAGTTGTTAATTCTCTGTCGATTGGGAAAGAGCTTCCATAACCAGCAGCAGAACCTAAAGGATTTTGATCTACAACTTTTGATACTGCATTTAACATATAAACATCGTCAATTAATAGTTCTGCATACGCAGAAAACCATAATCCGAATGAAGAAGGCATTGCCACTTGTAAATGTGTATAACCAGGTAATAAACTTTCTTTATGCGTTTCTGCTAAACCTAAAAGTGTATCAAAAAGTGTTTTTGTTTTATCATTTATAACTGATAAATTTTCTTTGTAATATAATTGTAAAGCAACTAAAACCTGATCATTTCTAGAACGAGCAGTATGAATTTTCTTACCAACTTCTCCTAATTTATTGGTTAATTCCCATTCAATTTTAGAGTGTACATCTTCAAAAGATTCTTCTATAGTGAAAATTCCTTTTTCAATATCAAGAGCTAATTCGTTCAATCCTCTTTTTAGATCTTTCAATTCATCAGCAGTTATAATACCAATAGATTCTAACATAATTGCATGTGCAATAGATGCTTGAACATCATATTTTGCAATGTGCATGTCTATTTCTCTATCATTACCAACTGTAAATTTTTCTATTTGTTGATCTATTGAAAATCCTTTATCCCAAAGTTTCATATGAAAATTGTTTAATCGTTTATTTGTTTAATCGTGTAATTGTTTTAATAGTATAAATTTAGAAACTATTTCCAGAATTTCCACCATTTTTTTAACTCAATATTTTTATTAAAACTATATTGAATTACTTTTTCTTCTAATTCTATATCAAAAAACCTTTTACCAAGTAGAACTTCAATCTGATTCCAGATAATTTCGGAAGTATCTTCAGATTCTTTTTCAACTGCTAATTCTTTTCCAGAATCTTCCATTCTTTCTTCATTAGCTTCTATAATTGAGCGTTTCTCTATTCCTTTTTCTGTATAATTTATTTTGAAAACCATTGAAGTTTCTGAAAGTGCAAATGTTAAAACATTATCATTTTCTAATTTAAATGATTCTTCACATTTTTCCATACCGATAAAAATAAGTGTTCCATTTTTAGTAAAATAAACATTACAAATATTATCATCAATCCAATTTTCAGAAGCAGTTTCGAAATCAATTTCATTGCCTTTTTTTAAATTCCAACCAAGTTGATTACAAAGACTTTCAAAATCATTTTCATAATTTTTATTGATAGCAATTCCCGAAATATTATACCCCATAGTTATGTAATTACACGATTCAAAAGTTCAACATAAATCTGTATTCCTTCTTCAATTTCTGCAAGATAAATAAATTCATCAGCAGAATGCGAACGTGTGCTATCTCCTGGTCCTAATTTTAAAGACTGACAAGATAATACAGCTTGGTCAGATAGTGTTGGAGAACCGTATGTTTCTCTTCCCATTGCAATTCCTGCTTTTACCAAATCGTGTTCAATAGAAATAGAAGAGGAGTTTAATTTTAAACCTCTAGGTGTTATTTTTGTACAAGGTGATTCTCTTTGTAGAGTATCTGCAATTTCTTGATTAGAATATGCATCATTTACACGAACATCTACGACTAAATCTACGTGACCAGGAACAACATTGTGTTGAGAACCTGCATTAATTTGAGTAACTGTCATTTTTACATCACCCAAAGCATCAGAAGATTTTTCGAACTTATAATCTTTAAACCATTGTAAAACTTCAATGGTATTATAAATTGAATTATTATCATTTGGATGCGCTGCATGACTTGGTGTTCCATCAACTTCTGCATCAAAAACTACCAAACCTTTTTCTGCAACTGCTAAATTCATTAAAGTTGGCTCACCAACAATTGCCACATCAATATGTGGAATGATAGAAAGCATGCTATTTAATCCATTTGGTCCACTGTTTTCTTCTTCAGCAGAAGGAACAATTACCAAGTTGTATTTTAGATTTTCTTCAGCATAAAACTTAGTAAAAGTTGCAATTAAAGAAACCAAACATCCTCCAGCATCATTACTTCCTAAACCATATAATTTACCATCTTCTACAATCGCTTTATAAGGATCTTTTGTGTATTTAGAATTTGGTTTTACAGTATCGTGATGAGAGTTTAAAAGTAAAGTTGGCTTACTCTCGTCAAAATACTTATTAGTTGCCCAAATGTTGTTATTTGTTCTCTTAAACGGAATTTCATATTGATTGAACCATCCTTCAATCAATACCGCAGTTTTATCTTCTTCTTGTGAGAAAGACTGTGTTTCTATTAAGTTTTTTAAAAGTGATATTGCGTCTTCTGTTAATTTTTCTAACGTCATATTATAAAGTTATCGTTGTAAAATTATCATTTTCATTTGTTAACATTGTGGTGTTTCCCATATTTACTTTGTGAACTCCATTTTTTAGAGCATCAAAGCAATTTTCTAATTTTGGTAACATTCCATCAGTAATAATTTTATCCTCTAATAATTCTTGATATGTCTTAGAGTTGATCAATTTTACCACAGAGTTTTTATCATTAAAGTCTCTTAAAACACCATTCAATTCAAAACAATAATAAATTGAGGATTCATAGATTTCGCTCATTCCAACTGCAATTGTACTTGCAATTGTATCAGCATTTGTGTTTAGTAATTGTCCATTTCCATCATGTGTAATTGCACAAAAAACAGGTGTAAAATCAGCTTTAATTAATTTATCAATAGAATTATGAGCTACTTTTTTAACATCACCTACAAAACCAAAATCGACTTCTTTTATAGGTCTTTTTTCTGATTGAATACTGTTGATGTCTGCACCAGTTAAACCAATGGCATCAATATGTAAAGCTTGTAATTTTGCAACCACATTTTTGTTTACCAAACCACCGTAAACCATGGTAATTACTTCTAAAGTTTCAGCATCAGTAATACGCCTACCATTTATCATTTTAGATTCTATACCTAATTTAGAAGCAATGTGTGTAGCACGTTTACCACCTCCATGAACAAGGATTTTCTTTCCCTCTAAATTAGCAAACAATTTTAGAAAAGCATTTAAAGAAGTTTCATCTTCAATAATGTTTCCTCCAATTTTTACGATTGATAGTTTTTCCATTTTTCGTGTATCTGTCATTGCGAGGAACGAAGCAATCTCTTTATAAATAGGCAGATTGCTTCGTGCCTCGCAATGACGTTCGTTTTTATTTTTTGTTCTCTAATATTTTCTTTAAAACCAATTGTGCAGCAAAAGTTCTATTATTTGCTTGTTCAATAACTAAAGAACTATCGCTATCTAAAACAGCGTCTTCTACTACAACATTTCTTCTCACAGGTAAACAGTGCATAAATTTAGCATCTCCAATTTTGTCTTTGGTAATCATCCAATCAAAATCTGTTTTTGTGATTTTCCCATAATCATCATAAGAACTCCAGTTTTTAGTGTACACAAAATCTGCATCTTTAAAAGCTTCTTCTTGATTATGAAAAATAGGTGTGTCTTTTGTTATTTCTGGATTTAAATTATATCCTTCAGGATTTGCAATTACAAATTCAACATCCATTTTTTGCATTGCTTGTACAAAGCTGTTTCCAACTGCGTGAGGCAATGTTTTTACATGTGGTGCCCAACTTAAAACTACTTTTGGTTTCTTTTTTGTTGCATTTTCAGAAATAGTAATCGCATCTGTCAAACCTTGTAAAGGATGACCAGTAGAACTTTCCATATTTACAATTGGCACAGAAGCAAATGCTACAAACGATTTTAAAACGTGTTCAGATTCATCTTTTTCTTTGTCAGTTAATGTAGGAAAAGCTCTTACAGCAATTATATCACAATATTGAGAAACTACTTGTGCAGCTTCTTTAATATGCTCTGCAGTATTACCATTCATAACAGTTCCATCGCCAAATTCAATTCCCCAAGCATCACCAGAAACGTTCATTACAATAGGATCCATTCCTAAATTTAAAGCAGCTTTTTGCGTACTTAAGCGCGTACGTAGACTCGAATTAAAGAATAACAATCCTAATGTTTTGTTTTTTCCTAATTCACTATTTTTTAAAGGGTTTGCTTTAATTTCTTTGGCTTCATCAATCCAAGAATTGATATCGTCAATGTCGTTAATGGATGTGTAATTATTCATCATTTTTATGTTTAAGCGTTTAATTGTTTAATTGTTTAAAAGTACCCAGACGATTACACAATTAACCATTTAAACAGTTACACTTTTTTACTTTATTTTTGTAAACGGAACTTTATCATCAAAAGCATTTGTGATAAAATTATCTTCCAAACCGTTCACGATCCACGTTTCTATGTTTGCGTTTTTACTTATTTCTGCTGCTTCAATTTTAGAGCCCATTCCACCACTTCCATGTGAAGATTTAGAATTAACAACCTCTTTCTTTAAAGCATCAAAATCAGTAACTTCTTTAATAGTTTCAGGAGTATTATTTTTCATAGATTCCTTTGTGTAAATTCCATTGGTATTTGTCGCAATTATCAACAAATCAACATCTAATAGAGTAGCCGTTAAAGCCGCTAATTTATCATTATCACCAAACTGAATTTCATCTGTTGCAACAGTATCATTTTCGTTGATAATAGGAATGTAATTATTGTTTACTAAAACATTTATGGTATTTACAATATTGGTTTTACTTTGTTGTTTTTCAAAATCTGAATAGGAAAGTAAGCATTGAGAGCTCAATAAACCATATTCTCTAAAAATTTCTTGATAAATTCTAATTAAATGTGGCTGACCAATAGAAGCTAAAGCTTGTTTTACAAAAACTTCCTCTTGTTTACTCTCTAATTTTACAAACTGTTTTGCAACTGCAATAGCACCAGAACTAACAATAATAAACTCACAAGTATCTTTGAGTTTTGCAATCTGATTTGCAATATCCTCAATCTTTCCTCTCGAAATATTATCCGTTTCTCTGGTAAGTGTATTAGAACCTACTTTTAGTAAAATGCGTTTCTTTTTTTGCATTACAATTATTTACGATTTTTTATATTTATTAGTCATTTCGAACGAAGCTTTTGCAATGTTGAGAGATCTAAACTCTAAAAGATTTCTCCACAAGGTCGAAATGACATTTATTTCCTGCCAACTGCGACTGAAAACTGTCAACTAAAATATTTAACTTCTCACTTGTCCGTTTCCATGAACATACCATTTATTAGTTACCAAATGCTGTAAACCAATAGGTCCACGTTGGTGTAATTTATCTGTACTTATTGCTAATTCGCCACCTAAACCTAACTGACCTCCATCTGTAAAACGAGTGGAAGCATTATGATAAACAACAGCAGTATCTACGTTTTCCATAAATACTTTTGCTTTGTCAATATCTTTGGTGATGATTGCAGACGAATGTCCACCAGCATATTTATTTATCATTGCAACTGCAGCTTCATTCGAAGCAATTTCACCAATCACAATTTTATAATCTAAAAACTCTTCATACCAAACTTCGTTTGATGAAATCTCTTCTAAATTATGATTTTTAGAAACAACAGCATCCCCTAAAACCTGAATTTTAGCATCATTCAGGTTTGAAATTAATTTGTTGATGAATTCCTCTTTATTTGCTAAGTTTTCATCAATTAAAACTTTATCAACTGCATTACAAGCAGATATTTTTGATTTTCCGTTTAAAATTACATCAATAGCAATATTTAAATCAGCTTCTTTATGAACATACACAAAGTTGTTTCCACGTCCGCTAATAATAACCGGACAAGTAGCATGTAATTTTACAAAAGCAATTAAACGTTCTCCTCCTCTTGGTACAATTAAATCTACTTTTTGAGTTGGTTTTTCTAAAAATGCTTGTGTTTCTGTTCTATTGAATTGTAAATATTCTACCCAATCTGTAGAAGCATTGTGTTGTTTTAAAGCTTGATGCCATAATTCAACAATCTTTAAATTAGATTGTAAAGACTCTTTACCACCTTTTAATAATATTTTATTTCCAGATTTAAAAGCAATTCCTGCAGCTTCAACAGTTACATCTGGTCTAGATTCGTAAATAATTAGAATCGTTCCAAAAGATGCCGTTTTATTATAAACTTGCATTCCATTATCATGCTTAAAACTAAAACGTTCTACACCAACAGGATCTTCTTGAGAAGCTAAATGTTTAGCAGCAGCAATCATTTCATCAACTTTAGTGTCATCTGCCTTTAAGCGATCAAACATAGAAATGTCATCACCTTTATACGCTTCTAAATCTTTTTTATTGATGCTGATAATTGCGTCTCTTTCTTTTTCAAGAAGTTCAGCCATTGTTAGCAAAACATTGTTTCTTGTTTCTATAGATAATAATGTGTTCATCTGTTTTTCTGTCTTTATTGTTTATCTAAAGCATCTACTAAAGCTTCAAAAAACTGATTGATATGATCTTTTCTTAGTGTTAAAGGAGGTAAAATTCTTAACAAATTTTTATTCATTGCTCCACCAGTAAAAATGTGATAATCGCAAATTAATTTCTTGCGTAAATCTCCAACTTCAAAATCGAATTCGAGACCAAGCATTAATCCTTTTCCCTTAATATTTTTTATCTGCGGAATTGTCTTTGCAATTTTCATGAAATAACAAGACATTTCATTTACATTATCTATCAAGTTTTGTTCTTCAATAACATTTAAAACTGATAATCCAGCAGCACAAGCCAAATGATTTCCACCAAAAGTGGTACCTAACATTCCGAATTTAGCTTCAATAGAAGGATGAATTAAAATTCCTCCAATCGGAAAACCATTTCCCATTCCTTTTGCAATAGAAATAACTTCTGGAGTTACATTGTAATATTGAAAAGCAAAAAACTTTCCAGATCTTCCATAACCAGACTGAACTTCATCAGCAATTAAAAAAGTGTTGTTAGCTTTACAAAGTACATCAACTTGTTCAAAAAATTCAGCAGTTGCTTGGTCTAAACCACCAACTCCTTGAATAAATTCTAGAATAACAGCACAAACATCTCCTTTTTCAAGTTCTGTTTTTACACCATCAATATCATTTAAATCTAATATTGTAACTTGTTGTTGTGCGTTAATAGGTGCAATAATATTTTTATTATCTGTTGCAGCAACAGCAGCAGAAGTTCTACCGTGAAAACCGTTTTTAAAAGCAACAATTCTAGATTTTCCTGTTTTAAATGAAGCCAGTTTTAACGCATTTTCATTTGCTTCAGCACCAGAATTACATAAAAATAATTCGTAGTCTTTACAACCAGAAAGTGCTTCTAATTTATCAGCTAATTTAACTTGTAAAGGATTTTGAATTGCATTTGAATAAAACCCTAATTTAGAAACCTGATTGGTAATTGCCTCCACATATTTGGGATGTGCATGACCAATTGAAATTACAGCATGACCACCATATAAATCTAAATATTCAGTTTTGTTTTCATCATAAACATAAACTCCTTTCGCTTTTACGGGTGTAACATCGTACAATGGATAAACGTTAAATAATGGCATGTTGTTAATTTTTTATTTGGTTAATTTTATCAAATGATTTATTGATACCTTTAATTAAAGAAGAGCTTAAACCTTGGTGTTCCATTTCGTTTAAACCTTCAATAGTACAACCTCCAGGAGTTGTAACTCTGTCTATTTCTGCTTCTGGATGATTACCAGATTCTTTTAATAAAGTAGCAGCACCAAAACAAGTTTGCATTGCTAATTCATGTGCTTCATCAGCTTCAAAACCTAATTGAATTGCACCTTGAGTTGTTGCTCTAATTAAACGCATCCAAAAAGCAATTCCGCTTGCACAAATAACGGTTGCAGCTTGTAATTGTTCCTCAGGAATTACCATAGATTGCCCTAAACTATTAAAAATAGTCTTGGCTAATTCTATTTTTTCTTTTCCTTTCTCATTTGCAGAGATACAAGTCATAGACTGTCCTACAGAAGCAGCAGTATTAGGCATTGCTCTAATTATAAAATGTTTCATACCAATTATCGTTTCAATTTTTGATAATGAAAAACCTGTAATTACAGAAATTACTATTTGATCCTTTTTAAACTTATATTTTAATTTATCTAAAATTCCTTTTAAGTGTCTTGGTTGAACCGCAAAAATTAAAATATCAGAATTTTTAACAGCTTTTTCATTATCAGAAGTTATTGTTACTTCATCATAAAGGTCAAAATGATTAATTGATTTTGTATTTCGTTTTGTTAAATACAAAGAGCTAACTACCTTATTTTTTAATAAACCTTTTGCGATAGATTGTCCTAAACTTCCTGCTCCAATAATTGCTACTTTCATAATTGCTAGTTGTTGTTTGTTAGTGGTTTTGTTGTTATTAGTTGTGTTGTTTGTTGTTTTGCTGTGTTTTTATTTGGACGTTACCACAAGGGTCGCGCTTTACATTATATCTTTTTATGCAGAATTTAGTTAAGATTCTGCTTATTTATAACAAAAGCAATTTAATAAACCTAAAGATACAGATTCAAGTTCTGCATAAAAAGGATGCCATTTCAATCGCTAACGCAACAGCGTTACTATTAAAAATAATTTGCCTTTAAATTTAAACCTAAAGTTTCTTCAAAATCATACATTAAATTCATATTCTGTATTGCTGCTCCAGAAGCACCTTTTAATAAATTATCAATGGTACTTGTAATTAATAATTTATCACCGTGTTTTTCTAGACCAATGATACATTTATTAGTATTTACAACTTGTTTCATATGCACATCAGTATCAGAAACAATTGTAAAAGCAGCGTCTTTATAATAATCTTTATACATTTTTTTTGCTTCCTCAATACTACCATCAAATTTTGTGTAGGTAGTTGCAAAAATTCCTCTTGAGAAATTTCCTCTATTCGGCATAAAGTTAATTTCTGAATTAAAATCGCTTTGTAATTGATTCACAGTCTGGTTAATTTCACCCAAATGCTGATGATTAAATGCTTTATAATGTGAAAAATTATTATCTCTATATGTAAAATGCGTTGTTGCAGATAATGAAGTTCCTGCTCCAGTAGCACCAGTTACAGCATTAATATGAATATCATTTTGCAACAATCCATTTGCCGCTAAAGGCAAAATTGCTAATTGCAAAGCAGTTGCAAAACAACCAGGGTTTGCAATATGTTTCGCTGTTTTTATAGCTTCTTTATCTAATTCTGGTAAACCATAGACAAATTCTTTACCATCGAAATTTTTATGAGCAAGTAATCTAAAATCGTTACTTAAATCAATGATTTTTGTGTTTTCAGAAAAAGAAGTTTTTTCTAAAAAAGCAGTTGAGTTTCCATGG
This sequence comes from Polaribacter sp. SA4-12, assembly GCF_002163675.1. Lineage (NCBI taxonomy): Bacteria > Pseudomonadati > Bacteroidota > Flavobacteriia > Flavobacteriales > Flavobacteriaceae > Polaribacter > Polaribacter sp. SA4-12. The sequence continues at coordinate 375,994 of NZ_CP019334.1, forward strand.
CCTAAGCATAAAAATAACACATCAACATCCCTATTAATTTCGCTTGTAAAATTGATTTCTGTATCACCAATTAAATCTTGATGTACTTTATATAATTTGTTACCAGCATTAGAAGTACTGTACACAAAATTGATGTTTGTTTCTGGGTGATTTAATAATAATCTTATTAATTCGCCAGCTGTATAACCTGCACCACCTATAATTCCTACTTCTAAATTTTTCATTCTTTAAAATTGTTTAAAAGTTTAACTGTTTAATGGTGTAAAAGTCTGTTCTAGAACTTAGCTATTGCACAATTAAACAATTCAACAATTACTCGTTTACACAAATTTTAATTATTTACTTGTCTATATATTTTATTCTGATTTCCTAAAATCTTAATGAAACCTTTAGCATCATCAGCTGTCCAAGCTTTATTTTCTTCACCATAAGTACTAAACTTACTAGACATTAAATCATGATCAGAAATAATTCCGTCTAAAGAAAAATGATACGGTTTTAAAGTTACAACAACATTTCCAGAAACCATTTTTTGAGAACTTTGTAAAAAAGCTTCCGTATCTCTCATTACAGGATCTAAATATTGACCTTCATGCAAATGCATTCCGTAAAAACTAGATAAGTATTCTTTGTGCTGTAATTGCCATTTTGTTAAGTTGTGCTTTTCTAATAAATGATGTGCTTTTACTGTAATTAAAGCAGCAGCAGCTTCAAAACCAACTCTTCCTTTTGTACCAACAATTGTATCTCCAACATGAATATCTCTACCAATTGCATATTTTGAAGCAATATCATTTAGATTTTCAATATTTACTTCTGGGTTGTTAGATTCACCATTTAAAGCAATAAATTCACCATTTTTAAAAGTCAATGTTACTTTTTCTTCACCTTCTTTTTCTAATTGTGAAGGATACGCTTCACTTGGTAAAGGAAGTTCAGATTTTAAGGTTTCAACTCCACCAACACTTGTTCCCCAAAGACCTTTATTTACTGAATATTTAGATTTCTCCCAAGGCATGTCAATTCCTTCAGATTTTAAATAATCTATTTCTTCTTGTCTTGTTAATTTTCCATCTCTAATTGGCGTAATAATTTTAATTCCAGGAGCCAATGTTTGAAAAATCATATCAAATCTTACTTGATCATTTCCTGCACCAGTACTTCCATGAGCAATATATTCTGCTCCAATACTTTTTGCATATTCTACAATTTCAATTGCTTGAATAATTCTTTCAGCACTTACAGAAAGAGGATATGTACTGTTTTTTAGTACATTTCCAAAAATTAAATACTTTACTACCTTATTGTAAAAAGTTGCAACAGCATCAATATTTTTATAGGTAGAAACTCCCATTTTATAGGCGTTACTTTCTATATGTTTAATTTCTTCTGTTGTAAAACCACCTGTGTTTACACTTACTGCATGTACATCATATTCTTTTGATAAACTTACTGCACAATAAGATGTGTCTAAACCACCACTATAAGCAATTACTAATTTTTTCATTATTTATCTTTTTTTAGAAACAAGTTCTGTTTAATATTTTTTAATCTTTTAAAAACGCTTTCTTTAATTTTTTCTGGTTTCTCCTTATTTTGATTTTTAGGATCAAACAACATACCAGTACACAAACACATTTTTCTTTCTGTTCTTGTTAAAACATCGTAATTTCTACACGTTTTACAACCATCCCAGAAAGTTTGATCATCTGTTAATTCAGAAAAAGTAACGGGTTTATAACCTAAATCGCTATTTAGTTTCATTACAGGCAAACCTGTTGTGATACTAAATACTTTTGCATTTGGAAACTTGGTTCTTGAATGTTTAAATATTACCTCTTTAATTTGTTTTGCTAATCCTAAATTTCTAAAATCTGGATGTACAATTAACCCTGAATTGGCAACAAATTTTCCATGTCCCCATTTTTCAATATAGCAAAACCCTGCAAATTTGCCATTTTCTAAAGCAATTACAGCATTACCATTTTCCATTTTAGTGGCTATATATTCAGGTTTTCTTTTAGCAATCCCTGTTCCTCTAACTTGAGCAGCATCTTCTATGGTTTTACATATAATATCTGCGTAAACGGTATGTGATTTGTTAGCAATTACAATTTCCATTGCATTGTGTTTTTATGTTATAAAATTGTTGTTTGTTTTGTTTGAAAGTAGAATCGGACTCACCTAAATTCCATAATAGTTTAAACACCCAAAGGGCGAATAATAAAACTGCTTCGTACATTGTTATTTTTTATAATAACTGAAGGTTGCAAGTAAGTTTTGTAAGAAAGATTCACGATAAAAAAATAAATGGTTAAATACTGTAATAAGTTGACTTGTAGCTAAAGTAGAATATTAGCGACGGCGGTTGCGCAAGCGCAAGCTGGGAACTATTGTAGTACATAATTTATTTCTTCTTGAAGTAATCATATGGCTAAAGTATATCTTTTTTAAAAAGTATTATCATAAGTGCAACTCTTTTTTAGAAGTTTTATCAAATTTAAACAAAATTCGATTTTGAGTTAAAAATAAATCAATAGAATAGACAAATAATTCATTTTTGATAATTTTAAATAGACAACAATGTTCTTTATGATAAATTAGAAAGTAGCTTAAAACTAAATTATTCAGTTTCAATTTTTAAATAATTGATAATATCTGAAGCAATTAATGCATTTTCCCCTTTTTGTTTGTTAGCATCATCTCCTGCTTTTCCATGAAAATATACGCCAATTAAAGAAGCTTTAATTGAAGTGTAACCTTGCGCCAATAATCCTGTAATTATTCCTGTAAGAACATCTCCGCTTCCGCCAGTTGCCATTCCAGAATTTCCAGAAGTATTAAAAAAAAGGACTCCTTCTGAATTACAAATACACGTATTTGCACCTTTTAAAATAACAATACATTTATGTTCTTTTGCAAACTGTTTTTGTTTCTCAAAACATTCTATAGTGGTTTTCCATTTACCAACTAATCTTTCAAATTCTTTTGGATGTGGAGTTAAAATTGAGTTTTTGGGTAATAACTTCATTAATTCTCTATTCTCAGAAATAATATTTAAAGCATCAGCATCAATAACCAATGGAACTTTTGTTGATTCAAAAAGTTGTTTTAATACTCCTTTTGTGGAATTGTTTTTCCCAATTCCTGGACCGATTCCAATAGAATTATAAGAAGAAATGTCAGGTAGTTTAGAAATATAGGTTTTCTTTTTATCTGTTAAACACATTGCTTCTGGCGTTGAAAATTGCAAAATATCGTATCCACAATTTGGAATATAAGTTGTTAAAAGTCCGGTGCCAGATTTTAAACAAGCTTGAGAAGCCAAAACTGCAGCTCCGATTTTTCCATAAGAACCTGCAATAATTAACGAATGACCAAATGTACCTTTATGTGAATGTTTCTCTCTTTTTTTTACAATTTTAGAAATTGTACCATCTAAAACAAAATGATTGGTTGGTAGTTCTTGAATAAAATCTTCATCTAAACCTATGTTTATTACTTTCCAATCTTTAATATATTGATTACTTTCTTTAAAGAAAAAAGAGAGTTTTGGTCTTTGAAAACTAATTGTAATATTAGATTTTACAATGAAATCAGAATCGGGTAATTTATCACAATATAAACCAGAAGGTATATCAACAGAAAAAACATATTTTTTTGCTGCATTTGTATTTTTGATAGTATTTGCAGCTAAACCCTCAATTTTTCTAGTTAGACCAGAGCCAAAAAGAGCATCAATTATAATGTCAAATTTTTTAAAATCGAACAAATCATCTTTTGTTTCAATAATTGTTACTTCCGCTAGTTTGTTAAAATTGGTTTTACAATCATTAGAAAGATTTTTAGTGGTTTTTATTAAAATTGCTTTTGCAAAATATCCTTTAGCTTGTAATATTCTTGTAATTGCAAAACCATCTCCACCATTATTGCCAATTCCACAAACAACTGCAATTTTTTGATCTTTGTAAATACTGTTTTCAATAGCATTTACAAAAGCAATCGATGCTCTCTCCATTAATTCTAAAGAAGAAATGCATTCTTTTTTAATCGTATTATTATCGGTTTTTCTTGTTTGATTTGCCGATATTATTTTTTTGAGATCGAACAAAATTTAAGTTTTAAAGTGAACTTAAAGTTACATTTTTTTAACAAGATACTTGCTTTTAGATGCTAAATAGTATCAAATTATACTCGAAATTACAATTCATCCTAAAAAAAATACAACTCGGTATTCTTTAATTTTAAAAACTATCCTTGTGTTGCATATTTGTATCATAATTAACCATTAAAACAAAAATTATGAAACTTATAGTAGCAATTTTAACGACAACAATTTTATTTATTACAAACTCAATAACTGCTCAAAACAATACAATTACTGCAACAGTTATAAATGTAACTTCAGATACAGGTAAAGTAGGATATGCATTATATGACAAAACTAATTTTAGAATGAAACCAATACAAGGTGCAGCATCTAAAATTGTAAATGGAAAAAGTGTTGTAGTTTTTGAAAACGTAGCAGCAGGAGAATATGCAATTATCTGTTATCACGATAAAAATAATAATGATAAAATGGATTTTGAAGCGAATGGAATGCCTTTAGAAGATTATGGTGCTTCTAATAATGTAATGAACTTTGGTCCACCAAAATTTGAAGATGCTAAATTTACTATTATTGATAAAAATGTATCTTTAGAAATAAAATTTTAGTAAGTTTATTTTATAATATTAATTTCAGCATATGAAAACACCAAACACAAATATCTTTAAAAAATTAAAAAGCGATTTTATCGTTTGTACAAAGCTTACTGTGGTTTTAGGAATTATTTTTATCCTTATAAATCAGGCGTTTACTGTTAAAGGTATGAGTATGGTGTTTTTAATTTCTGCAATGTATTCTTTTACTTTAGGTTTAGGAAACGGAATTATTAATGAATACTTAAACTCGAAATGGGATTGGGTTAAAGAAACCAATAAAAGAGTTTGGATTGGTATGTTTACCACCATTATATATACTGGTATTGCTGTTTTAATTATTCATTACATTCAATATATAATGCTTTTCGGACACAAGTTTGAAGACTTTTTTAGTGGGAATTTAGTTTATGTACATTTATTTGCTTTTATCTTTTCATTAGGAGTTGCTGCTTTTTTTCATGCCAAAGGCTTTATGGATAAATGGAAATCTGCAATGACGCAAGAGTCTACACAACAACAAATTGTTGCAAAAACAGAAACAGCAAAGTTTGAGTCTTTAAAGAATCAATTAGATCCACATTTTTTGTTTAATAGTTTAAATGTATTAACGAGTTTAATTGGTGAAAATCCAAATCAGGCAGAGAAATTTACCACAAAATTATCTAAAGTATATCGATATGTTTTAGAACAAAGAAATAAAGATTTAGTACCCATTGAAGAGGAATTAAAATTTGCAAAAACATATATGGAATTGTTAGGAATGCGTTTTGAAGATGCCGTTAAGTTTAACATTCCAGATTCTATAAGTAATAATGAGTTAAAAATTGTGCCTTTATCATTACAGCTTTTGTTAGAGAATGCCGTAAAACACAATGTGGTTTCTACTTCAAAACCTTTAACAATCAATATTTACGAAGAAGACACTTATTTAATTATAGAAAATAATGTAAATCCTAAAGAAGCAATAGGGAAAAGCACCAAAGTTGGTTTGCAAAATATTGCTGATAGATATGGATTGATCACTCAAAAAGGAGTGAAAATAGAAAATAACAATAAAACTTTTAAGGTGAGTTTACCGCTCCTTTATAAAATGAACGATATTATGTACACAGAAGATTTAGAAAATAGCAACTATGTAAAAGCAGTAGAAAGAGTAGAAAAACTGAAAGAGTTTTATCAAAATTTAGCTTCATACTGTTTGGTAATTCCTTTTTTAATTTTTATCAATTTACGTTTTTCACCAGGTTTTCACTGGTTCTGGTTTCCAATATTTGGATGGGGAATGGGATTAACTTTCCACTTTTTAGAAGTGAATAATTACAATATTTTCTTAGGAAAAAATTGGGAAGACAAAAAGATTAAAGAAATGATGGATAAAGAGAATCAACATAACAGAACAAGATAATGGAAAAAGAATTCACTAAAGAACAGCAATATGTTCTGGCTCGTAAAAGAGTAGAAAAGATTAGTAAGTTTTATAAACATTTAGCGAGTTACATTGTTGTAAATATATTTTTAACTGCTATTTTTATTGTAGGTGATATGAATGATGGAGATTCTTTTAAAGAAGCTTTTACAGATTACCATAATTATAAAATTTGGTTGTATTGGGGAATCGGAATTGCTTTTCAGGCTTTAAATACTTTTGGTTTAAATCTGTTTATGAGTAAAGACTGGGAAGAGAAAAAGATTAAAAAATACATGGACGAACAAGATAATAGAAGGTAATTATGGATTCTAATCAAATACAACAACAGCGTTATTTGAAAGCTCAAAAGAGAGTAAAAGACATTAAAGGGTTTTATACGCATTTAACAATTTACTGTTTAATTATACCCGTAATTATTTTTATGAATTTAAAATTTGAACCTCATTTTCATTGGTTTTGGTTCTCTGTTTATGGTTGGGGTTCTGGACTTTTTATTCATTGGTTAACCGTTTTTGGATTCAAGTTATTAGGAATTGGAAAAAATTGGGAAGAGAAAAAAATTAAAGAGTTTATGAACGAGAATAATTAAGGTTATGCAACAAAATTTCACAAAAGAACAATCATATATTAAGGCAAAAAAGAGAGTTAAAGATATAAAAGGATTCTATATCCATTTCTCTGTTTATTGTATTGTAATTCCTATAATAATTGCAGTAAACTTACTGTTTTCTCCAGGTTTTCATTGGTTTTGGTTTTCGTTATTAGGTTGGGGAGTTGGTGTTTTCTTTCACTGGATGGCTGTTTTTGGGTTTAGAAAAATAGGTTTTGGAAAAGATTGGGAAGAAAAAAAGATTAAAGAATTAATGGAAGAACAACAAAAAAAGGACAGAAACCATGGATAATAAATTTAGACAAGAAGACAGTTTTTTAAGAGCTAAAAAGAGAGTGAAAGCTATAAAAGGGTTTTATGTTCACTTAATTGTTTATGTTTTATCAAACATTTGTATTAGTGGAATTATCATATGGGGATTAATGGAAAGTGGTTATCGTTTTGAAGATACTCTTTCTAATTTCGGAGTGTATTCTACTTGGGTTTTCTGGGGAATAGGAATGTTTTTTCACTGGTTAGGCGTTTTTGGTTTTAAGTCTTTAGGCTTTGGTAATGATTGGGAAGAAAAGAAAATTAAAGAATTGATGGACAAAGAAGAGCAACGTAATAAAAATATGTAAAGCGATGGAAAACCTAAGTGAGAAAAAATTATTAAGAGCAAAACTAAGAGTAGAAGAAATTAAAAAATTCTACAAACACGTTGTTACTTATATATTGGTAAATTTGTTTTTAGCTTTTGTTTGGAATTTCTCTTTTAAAATATTTGGAGATTTTAAAGTCAGTAATCAATTTGATGGAGATGGTTTTACGCACATTCCTATTTGGTTGGTTTGGGGAATATTTTTAGTATTTCATGGTTTAAAAACTTTCGGATATCTTAATTTTTTTGGTAAAGATTGGGAAGAAAGAAAGATTAAAGAATTTATGGAAGAGTGAAGTTAGTTGTAAAGTTTCAAAGTAACAAAGTAACATAGGTTTAAAGGTTCAAAGGTCGTTTATGTCATTCCGAAATGAGCTTTTTTAAGCGATTGAGGAATCTTAATAATTAATAATAACAAACAAATATTAGACTGAACTTGTCGAAGTCCAGTAATCAAAAATTTCAATAATCTATTAATCTAGCGATCCAATAATCTATTTAAAAATAATATATAAAAGAATGAACGTATTAATAATTGAAGATGAAAAGCCAGCAGCAAGAAGGCTAAATAGAATGTTAGCAACATTAGATTTAGAAGTTCAGCAAATGTTACATTCTGTAGAAGAGTCTTTAAATTGGTTGCAAAACAACGAACATCCAGATTTAATATTTTTAGATATTCAGCTTTCTGATGGATTGTCTTTCGAGATTTTTGAAGAAATTGAAGTCAAATCGGCTATTATTTTCACCACTGCTTATGACGAATATGCGTTAAAAGCGTTCAAACTAAATAGTATCGATTATTTACTAAAACCTTTAGACGAAGATGAGCTAAAAGTAGCTGTAGATAAGTTTAAAGAGAATAGACCAAAACAAACAGATGTTCAAGTTAACTTGGATGACATTCGTAAATTATTAGTAAACCCTGTTGATAGAAAGTTTAAAAAAAGATTGACAATTAAAGTAGGGCAGCACATAAAAATTATTCCTATTGATGAAGTAGAATGTTTTTATAGCGAAAATAAATCGACTTATATTCATACAAAAGAAAACAGAAATCATCTTTTAGATCATTCTTTAGAATATTGGCAAGAACAATTAAATCCTGAACATTTTTTTAGAGTTAATAGAACTTTTATTGTGCACATAAACGCAATGAAAGATATCATAGCCTATTCTAATTCGCGTTTAAAATTAGTTTTACATTCTTATAACGAAACTGAAATTATTGTAAGTAGAGAGCGTGTAAAAGAGTTTAAAAATTGGATTGACTGATGCAGTTTGTTTTAGTATTTAGTTTGTTGCTAAAAGAATAAAACTCGTAATTCACTAATTAAAGAATATAAAATATTATTTGGATTTAAAAATACAATTTGTCTACAATGCATATAAAAAACATTAACCAGAACGAGTCGATTGATAAAAAGAATCAATCAAATCAACTTTTGGATACAGTTTCCAATCCACAGACAAATGAAGAATTGGCTGAAGAAAAACCAGCTAAACGAAAAAGGAAAGAAGCCACTGAAGAACAATTAAAAAACCCGTTTCATGGAGTAAAACTAGTCCAGGTTTTAGAACGTTTGGTAGCACATTATGGTTGGGAGTATTTAGGTGAGCGTGTAAATATTCGCTGTTTCAAGAACAACCCAACTATGAAATCAAGTCTCGGGTTTTTAAGAAGAACAGCTTGGGCTCGAGAACATGTTGAGGATGTCTATTTAGAGATGTTAGAAGAAAAATAGTCCCAAATTTCTTTCAAAAAATATTCAATTTATTTCATTTCTATTAAACTTTAAATACTTCCTTTTTCACTTCAATAATAAACCTAACTTTGCATCCTTTTAAAAAAGGATACAATTGTAGTATAAATTGCAATTGCAAAAAAATAATACATGAATATTTACAAACAAATAGAAGCAGAAATTCAAGCTGCATCAAATATCGTTATTACAGCTCATAGATCTGCAGATGGAGACTCAATTGGTTCTTCTTTAGGTTTACTTCATTTTATAGAAAAATTAGGTAAAAAGGCTGTTGTTTGTCATCCAGATAAAGCTCCAGATTTTTTATATTGGTTAGATACTTCAGCGATTCTTTTAATGGAAGAAAATCCAGAAGAAGTAACTGCACAAATGCAAAAAGCAGATTTAATTTTCTGTTTAGATTATAATGCAACAAATAGAGTAGGGCCAGAAATGCAAGTTTTGTTAGAAGAGGCAACTTGTAAGAAAATAATGATTGATCATCATTTAAATCCTGAAGAATTTCCTACAATAACTGTTTCTGAAACAACTGCTTCATCAACATCTCAATTAATTGTAGATTTAATAGAGCAATCAGGTCATTTAGACTTGTTAGACGAAAAAATAGGAACACCTTTATACTTAGGTATTTTAACAGATACTGGTAGTTTTAGATTCAATTCTGTAAAACCAAGAACACATGAGGTTTTAGCTAAAATTTTAGCAGCAGGAGTAGAACATCATTTAATTCACGAAAAATTAAGCGACAATAATACTGAAAGTCGTTTGCGTTTGCAAGGATATGCAATGAGTGAAAAGTTAGAGATTTTATACCAACACAATGTTGCTATTATTTCTTTATCTAAAGAAGAATTGGCTAAGTACAATTACAAAAAAGGAGATACAGATAGTTTGGCAAATTTAGTTTTGTCTATAAAAGGGATGAAAGCTGCCATTGTTTTTACAGAAAGAGATGGAATTATGAAAATTTCTTTTAGATCTAAAGGTGCAGAAAACCCTGTAAATGTTTTAGCTAAAGAGCACTTTAATGGTGGAGGACATGCAAATGCTTCTGGTGGAATGAGTGATTTAACTGTAGAAGAAACATTAGAAAAATTAAAAGGATTGATTCCTCAATATTTTAAAAAACAAGAATAATTTTTTAAGAGATTTAAAACAACATAAAGAGGTTTAACTGAAGGGTTAATCCTCTTTTTTTTTATACAAGGGTTTTTATTTAGAATTTTATTGAAAACTATTTTCAACAAAATCTTGAAAAAATTTCACATCCATTAAACTTTGATTATTTTTAACAAAATTTACGAAGATGAGTCAGAAGGAAGAATTTTTTGAATACATTAATAATGGTTATAAAACCAAAGGAGACGCTATAGAGTTAGGAGCAGCAATGTTGGGCGAAGAAACCATAACAGACGCAATTGTAAAAATTCCTTTAAAGACTTTAAATAGACATGGTTTAATAGCTGGTGCAACAGGTACAGGTAAAACAAAAACATTACAAGTTTTAGCAGAAAACCTTTCGGAAAAAGGAATTCCGGTGTTGTTAATGGATATTAAAGGAGATTTATCTGGTTTGGCAAAAGCAAGTCCTGGTCATGCAAAAATAGATGAGCGTCATGCAAAAATTGGTTTTCCTTTTACAGCTAAAAAGTTTCCGATAGAAGTGCTTACAATTTCTGAACAAGATGGAACAAGAATGCGTGCTACAGTTTCTGAATTCGGACCAGTTTTATTATCAAGAATTTTAGATTTAACAGAAACACAAAGTGGAATTGTTGCCATCATTTTTAAATATTGTGATGATAATAAATTACCATTATTAGATATTAAAGATTTCAAAAAAGTATTACAGTTTGTAACGCAAGAAGGAAAAGAAGAAATCCAAAATGAATATGGACGAATTTCAACATCTTCTACAGGCGCAATTTTGCGTAAAATTGTAGAAATAGAACAACAAGGAGGAGATTTATTCTTTGGTGAAAAATCTTTTGAAGTTGAAGATTTAACACGCGTAGATGAAGATGGAAAAGGAATTATTTCTGTTTTACGTTTAACAGATATTCAAGACAAACCAAAGTTGTTTTCAACATTCATGTTGCAATTATTAGCTGAGGTTTATGAAACTTTTCCTGAACAAGGAGATAGTGGTAGACCCGAATTAATCATTTTTATAGATGAAGCACATTTGGTATTTGAAGAAGCGTCTAAAGCTTTATTAAACCAAATAGAAAGCATTGTAAAACTAATTCGTTCTAAAGGTATTGGTTTGTATTTTGTAACGCAAAACCCTAAAGATGTGCCAGAAGATATTTTAGCACAATTAGGATTAAAAATTCAACACGCTTTAAGAGCTTTTACAGCAAAAGATAGAAAAGCAATTAAGTTGGCAGCAGAGAATTATCCAGATTCAGAATATTACGATACCAAAGAAGTATTAACCCAATTAGGTATTGGAGAAGCTTTTGTATCCGTTTTAAACGAAAAAGGTATTCCAACTCCGTTGGCAAGAACAATGTTGCGAGCGCCAATGAGTAGAATGGATATTCTTACAGATAAAGAATTGAAAAATGTGATTAATAATTCGCGTCTTTTTTATAAATATAATGAAGATTTAGACAGAGAAAGTGCGTACGAAAAGCTGAATTCTAAAATAGCGAGTATTAATAAAGCAGAAGAAAAAGCGATTAAAGCAGAGTTAGACAGAAAAGAGAAAGAAAAAGAAGCTAAAGAAAAAGAAAAGGAAAAACAAAGAGAAGAAAGAGCTTCGAGAAGTTCTTCCAGAAGGAGAAGCACTGCACAAAACCCGCTAATAAAAGTATTAACAAGCGCTACTTTTATAAGAGCGGCATTTGGAATATTAAAAAAAGTATTGAAATAACAAATCATAAAAAAGAACGTTTTAATTAACGACCAAAAACAATAAAATGAATAAAAAGAACCTCTTACCAATTTTAGTAATCGCATTTTCAGTATTTATAATCAGTTGTAGTAACAGCAATAAATTTAAAATTGAAAAAGGAAAAGTTGGTAGTATCACAACAAAAACAACAGTTAAAGAGTTAAATACTATTTTTAAAAACGATTCTATTGTTAAAAATTTAAGTGAAGGAGCACAAGGAGATAACTATTTTCAAGAAGACGATGAGTATTTTGTTTTCGAAAAAGGAGGGAAGTTATTATTAACCATTTTACCGAAAGAACAATTAGACTCAACTTCGACAATTAAAAGTATCGAAATTCATGATGAGCGTTTTAAAACGGAGTCTGGTATTAATATCAATTCAACATTTTTAGAAATCAATGCAAATAATAATATAGACAGAGTAGAATCTACTTTTTCGTCTGCAACTTTATTTTTGGACAATTTAAACACTACAATTACCATTGATAATGAAGAGTTGGGTTTAAAAGAGTTTAACACTCAAAAAGTTTCAAAAGAGCAAATCCCTGATTTAGCTAAAATGAAAACGTTTATCGTTTGGTTTAATTAGGGCATATTATGTCTTTTTTATTTAAAAGACAAAACCGCGCTTTCCATTATATCTTTTTATTAGAGTCATTGCGAAGTTTATTTTTTTATAAACTGTGGCAATCTCATCATTAGAAAGAGATTACTTCGTTGCACTCGTAATGACGCCTATTTAATAAAGTAATAAAAAGGATGCCATTTCAATCGCTTACGCAAAAACCAATATTATGAAGAAAAAATATACCATTCAAAAATCACCATTTGTTGTACCAACAACAGATGGTAAATTAATTGAAGAACATTTTGGAAACGCAACAGACGGAAATTCTCAATTAAGTATCGCACATATGATTGCGCCTTCTGGTTGGAGCGAACCATTTCAAACTCCAAAATTTGATGAATATACATACATCATAAAAGGTAAGAAGCAATTTATTATAGATGGAGAAACAGTTGTTTTAGAGGCTGGTCAATCCATTAAAATAGAAAGTAATACTAGAGTTCAATATTCAAATCCTTTTGAGGAAAAATGTGAATATATTGCTATTTGTTTGCCCGCTTTTTCTATGAATTTAGTAAATAGGGAAGAAGAATAAAAAAGAATATTACACAAAAAAAAACGAGCTAATTAATTAGCTCGTTTTTTTTTATATATAATTTGAAAAGAAAATATTATCTATTTCTTTGACAAGCTAATAATGTGTTTTTTAATAACATTGCAATTGTCATTGGGCCAACTCCACCAGGAACAGGTGTAATAAATTCAGATTTTTTAGCAACTTCATCAAAAGCAACATCACCAACTAAACGGAATCCGCTCTTTTTACTAGAATCTGCTAAACGAGTAATTCCTACATCGATAACAGTAACATTATCTTTAACCATATCAGCTTTTAAAAACTCAGGAATTCCAATAGCAGCAATAATAATATCTGCTTGTAAAGTAAATTCTTTTAAGTTTTGTGTTCTACTATGGCACATAGTAACAGTAGCGTTACCAATCTTTCTTTTTTGTGAAAGTAAAATACTCATTGGGCTACCAACAATATGACTTCTTCCTAAAACAACAACATGTTTTCCTGAAGTTTCCACATTATATCTTTCTAATAATTCTAAAATTCCAAAAGGAGTTGCAGAAATAAAAGTAGGTAAGTTTAATGCCATTTTACCAACATTAGTTGGATGAAATCCATCAACATCTTTATCAGGATCAACAGCCATTAAAATTTTCTGTTCATCAATATGTTTTGGTAGTGGTAATTGAACGATAAAACCATCAATATCATTATCAACATTAAGAATTGCAATTTCATTTAATAAATCTTCTTCTGTAGTGTCTTCTGGTAATCTAATTAAAGTAGATTCAAAACCAACACGTTCACAAGCTTTTACTTTTGCATTTACATATGTTATGCTTGCTCCATCATTACCAACAATTATTGCTGCTAAATGTGGTGTTTCAAAACCTCTATCTTTTAAATCTCTTACTTCTAAAGCAATCTCTTCTTTAATTTCTGCTGATGTTTTTTTTCCGTCTAATAAAATCATTGTTTGTTTAATATATATATGGTAATAGTTATGTTTAAATTATTCAATTCTTTTAATATTGTGTAATTTTTATCTAAGAGATTTATTTCTTCATCGGATAAATTATATACAGTAGAATCGATAACATATTTGTTTTTTCCTGTAAATCTAGCAAATGATCTTTTATCTCCATTAAAATCAATAAAATCTAATGTAGTGCAATTTGGAAAAAAACTTGCAACTTCAGAGATGTTTATTTTTTTATTGTTTAAATAATCAATTGCTTTAATTCTCAATGAATGATAAGGAACATGTGCTAAAGTTGCATCCCAACCTTGAGAAATATCTTTTGGATACATCCAAAAATTTCCTGTTATTAAACCAAAAAAGAGTAGTCCATAAATAAGTTTTTTCTTTATGTAATGTTTTTGAATTATACAGAAAGTTAATAAATTAAGACAACAAAATGAAACAATAAAATATCTATGTCCAAATGCATTTGTTGAAAATAATACAGCAATAATTATAAAAATTACTGATGTTATTGATAACAATAAGAGTTGTTTGTTTTTTGTAGATTTAATTATTTTCTTTCCAAAAATAAATAAACTAATAACTAAAAACAGAAGCATAAATATTCTACCAAAGTCTAAATATCTATGAATTAGTGTGATTAAATTTTTTATAAATATTCTAGGAGTTGCAACTTTCCATAAACTTGCCCAAGGAGAATCAGGGTGTGTTTGAAGCCAACCTTTTGTTAGTAATCTCCATATAACAAAAGTAATTCCAGGTAAACTTCCTAAAAAATAGAAGAGTAAAAACTTTAAGTTTAAAGCTGATTTTAGTTTTATTTTTTCGATATATAGTTTATTTAAAATTTCAAATAAAAATATACCTCCCAAAAGCATCATACTTCTAAATGAGATAATACTTAGAAAAAATAACCCAATAAATTTTAGCGTATTATTTTTAAATAAAACACCATTAAATGTTAGCAAAAAGAAAAATACAATAATAACTTCTGGATTAACTAACACAAACTGTGTAGACAATGTGGGGTCAATTATTAATAATAAAAAAGCTAATAATTGACTTTTTTTATTTTCAACAAAATAAGAAACAAATTTATAAAGTTGATGAAAGGTACCAATAGTAAAAGGCAGGATTAATAAATGAGAAACCCATAATTTATGACCTAAAATTTTCCAAGAAATAGCTAAAAGAAATCCTAAAAAAGGTGGGTGACCAGGATCAAATTCATTTGGAATTGTCCAGTCAAAAATAGAGTTGTAATATAAATGGTTTCCCATTTTTGAGGCAAATAAAACATTGTCCCAAAACATTCCGTTATTCTTAGAAATTAAAAAAATACAAAAGCCCAAAAGAATAAAAAGAAGGTTCTTCCTCTTTTCAAAGTTAAATGTGTCTGTTATTTTTTTAAACATTCTCTAAATAAAAAAGGCTGCTAAAAAAGCAGCCTAAATAGTTGTTATTTCATTCCTTGCATCATTTGCATCATCTTTTTTCCGCCACCACCTTGCATCATCTTCATCATTTTGCTCATTTGGTTAAATTGCTTCATAAGTTGATTTACTTCTTGAATGCTTGTTCCAGATCCTTTTGCAATTCTCTTTTTTCTACTTGCATTTATCGTATTTGGTGTGCTTCTTTCTTCTTTTGTCATTGAGTGGATAATTGCTTCAATACCTTTAAAAGCATCATCATCAATATCTACATCTTTCATAGCTTTACCAGCTCCAGGAATCATACCAACTAAATCTTTCATGCTTCCCATCTTTTTGATTTGTTGAATCTGACTTAAAAAGTCATCAAAACCAAACTGATTTTTTGCAATCTTTTTCTGTAATTTTCTAGCTTCTTCTTCGTCATATTGATCTTGCGCTCTTTCAACTAAAGAAACAACATCTCCCATTCCTAAAATACGATCTGCCATTCTATCTGGATGGAATACATCAATTGCATCCATTTTTTCTCCAGTACCAATAAATTTTATTGGTTTGTCTACTACAGATTTAATTGATAAAGCAGCTCCACCACGTGTATCTCCATCTAATTTTGTAAGAACAACTCCATCAAAATTTAAGATATCATTAAACGCTTTTGCCGTATTTACAGCATCTTGACCTGTCATAGAATCTACAACAAATAAAGTTTCTTGCGGATTTACAGTTTTATGAATGTTAGAAATCTCATTCATCATTTCTTCATCAACAGCTAAACGTCCTGCAGTATCAATAATAACTACATTCTTACCATTTGCTTTTGCATGCTTTATTGCGTTTTCAGAAATTTCAACAGGATTGTTGTTACCAACTTCTGCATAAACTTCTACACCAATTTGTTCTCCAACAACTTGTAATTGATTAATTGCAGCAGGTCTGTAAACATCACAACCAACTAATAAAACCTCTTTAGATTTTTTAGTTTTTAAGAAGTTAGCTAATTTTCCTGAAAAAGTAGTTTTACCAGAACCTTGTAAACCAGACATTAAAATTACAGTTGGCGAACCTCCTAAATTAACGCCTACAGTTTCTCCACCCATTAAGTTTGTTAGTTCATCTTTAACTAACTTAACCATTAATTGACCTGGGTTTAAGGATGTTAATACATCTTGACCAAGTGCTTTGGTTTGAACTCTTTTGGTAAAATCTTTGGCAATTTTAAAGTTAACATCGGCATCTAATAACGCTCTTCTAACTTCTTTTAGCGTTTCTGCAACATTAACCTCTGTAATCTTACCATGACCTTTTAAGGTGTGTAAGGCTTTATCTAATTTATCGCTTAAATTATTAAACATAATTTGTCTTCTTTTTTAGGAATCACAAATATATGAATTAGAGACGATTTGTAAAGTGAATCGTATAGTTTTTTACTTATTCTGTCTTTAATAATAAGCTTGTAAAGAAGTTGATTAAATGTATAAAGGTTGATAATAGGAAAATTAAAAAGGATAAAGCGATTACAATCGTAGAATTATCATTTAAAAGTTGACTTCCAGCATCAGATTGTTGCCCAATCCAATTCCAACTATTATTGGTAAGAATTAAAAGTATAGCAACAGTTTGAAGTATTATGTGAACTATTGTTAATCCTTTTTTTGATGGTTTTTCTGCCCAATGTAATGAGAAATAATTAATACCAATCATAGCAAAAAATATTGCAGAGAATAGATATAAATGAAAATGTGTAATTACTAAATAAGAATCATAAATATTGATATCAAGAGTTTTATCATCACTTAAAAAACTAAAAAGGATACATATTGGCACTAATCCAAAGAAAAAAAGGTAGGGTTTCTTAATAATTTTATTCATAAAAATTGAATACAAATTTTTGATTAAAATTGTTCACTATACGTCATTACTAAACTTTCTGTATGATGTTCTGTGTGATGTGCAGTCCACATTATTATTTCTCTAATGGTCATTTTACCCATTAATGGATGAGGAATTACTAATGTATCTAAATTAACATCACTAATTTTTTTAAGTTTGTATTGTAATTTTTTATTCTGTATTTGAAGTTTTGTTATTAATCGTTCTCTATCCTTTTGCAAAGGTTTTTTTAAATCCTGATTAAAAGCTCTTGTTCTATCTTTGTTTTCTAGTAATTTTTGTTGATATTTTTCAACAATTGTTTTGTAGTTTCTAAGTTCTCTATTACACAATCCGAATTTATATTTTAAAAAAAATCGAGGATAACTTAGCGCCTTATTTAATAATTGTAAACTGTTAACTAGATGAAGAATTTGTTGTCCAACAGTCCATTTTCCATCAGGAGATTTGTTCCAATTATCATCTGGTTGATTTTCTAACCAATCAAATAAAACTTGATATTTCTCTTCTAATAAAATTACAATTGCTTCTTTCTTCATTTATAATAGATATATTCAGAAAAATACAAAAAAATATCTTAGCAAGAACTTTTCATACTTGTTGAAGGTTTTTTATTCAGGTTTTACAGCTTCTCTTGTAGCAGTAACTTTACTTAATAATCTTTTTAAAATCATTAAAATAGTTTCTTGGTTTTGTAAAGTACCATCATTAAAAGCAGTTGTTATTGTTTCATTTATGATTAAAGTAGGTGTTGTTGTATTATTCATAGCGCTTTTTATAGCTTCAACTTTTGCTAATAATCTTTCTGATATTTTCAACATTTCTAACTGATTTAACTCTGTACCGACATCTATTAGATCTATATCTAGTCTAACAAAATTAATGTCTTCTTCTGGTATTAACTCTTTATAAAGGTTAGGGCCATTTGATAATATGTCTACTTGTACCTCTATACCATTTGTAGGCACTGTACTTGGTACTAAAAAATGACTTTTAAAAACAGTTGTTACTGGCGATAAAAAATAAATTACTGTGAGATTATCATTATTTATAATTGATACATCGTTAGTCGTACTTTGATTCCATTTTAAATGCACAAATTTGTTTATTCCATTACTATCTATATAACCATGTTCTAAAGTAGCACCATTATAAAGAGTAATATTAGCTGTTGTTTTAATACCTTTAAATTTACTAGTAGTAAGTATTGTATTCGATTTTATGGTAATCGTTTTCGAATTTGTGTCTACAGAAAAAACAGCACTAGCAGTTGCATCGATAACTAAGTTATAGTCTCCGATATTTAATAAAGAACTTTCATTTATAATTAGTAATTCATTTATACTTGGTATTTCTAAATTTGTTTGGTTTAATTGTTTCCAATATTTTGCATAATCATATAATTGACCTAAATTATCAATTGTTGAATATGCTGCAACAACAGTAGCATCTGTTTCTGTGATATTAGTATCTTCAAACATGGTCCAATCATAAGTCAACTCACTTATTCCTTTTAATTTTTGAATAGATTTTGTTAGTATTTTATTGTAATGATAAAAATAGATGTCAAATTCATCATCTGTATTATCATTTTTACTTCTTCTATCAAATACAACAAATCCTGTACTTAAATGATTAACGGCTCCTGTAAGTATTTCTGTTGTAGGTATTAATCCACTTGCATTGGATGTTTTAAAATAGGTTCTGTCACTTGTAAAAGTGTAACCGTTTCCGTCAACTCTTTTATTGTTATTAGTATCTCTAATAAACATTTTTGCATTTTGAATTGGAACACTTTTTTCATCTATTATTTTAGGTGCTATTTCTTTTATAATTTGCCAAGTACCTGTTGATGAATTATTACCAATTAAATGTTCTTCTACAATTAAATTTGTTCCATCGGATGAATTGATGATTTTCCCTTTTCTATTAGACCAAAGACCTAAATCTAATCTATTTCCTCTACCACCTCCAGAATAATCTCTAAAATTATATTGTATGGAGGAAGAAGAACTACTAAAACTAATTCCTTCATCGGCAATAGTAGGCATATATCCATCAAATTGAAGTGGAGTACCAACCATTGTCATGGCGTACTTTACCATTTTAAAATTATTAGCTGTTAAATTATTAGAAAATTGCCTTATTTGATATTGTGGATCTGGAGTCGCTAATAACTCAATTCTTCCATCTTGAATGTTTACAGTTGAATTTGGATAAAATTTAATTGAAGAAGAACATTCAATGCCTCCTCCTTGCATATTAAATGTACCTGAGTCACTAACGTCTAAAGAAAAATTTTGACCGTAATCATTTCTATCATAAGTTGTTCTAATTGCTATTCTTTGTAAATATGAAGTGAAGCCATTGATTGTTTCAAAGTCTTTTATATTAAGTGTGCCAATTACTGATATTATACTTCTTGGGGCAGCAGAACCTACAAGTAACATTTCTTTTGAAGCATCTATTGTTAGGTTTCCATTAATTATTAATTGTCTGTCACCAATATCGTATATCGTATATTCACTATCAGTTCCTAATCCTACTTGCACTAATGTTACTCCACTTATACTTGCTAATCCAGATAAATCTGTATCTGTATTTGTTTGTGTAATTATTGTAGCACTAGTTAAAGTAAATGTAGCTTGTACATAAATTGTAAATGTAAAAAACAAAAAAGTTAATATTCTTTTTTTCATTTTGATGTTTTACTTAATTAGAAAGTTAAAGCAGTACATGCTGCTAAAGTAGTAGGTTGTGTTGTTTGGCCTATATTGTTTGTTTTAGTAGCGATGTCTTCTACATTTACATCAGTCTTATCATATCGTATTACTTTCCAATTTCCATTTATTATAAGAGACACATATCTAAAATCGTTATTTGTAGCATCTGCATCATCATCACCATCAAAAATAAGTTCGTTATTTACTGAATTAAATGTAATTGGTTTCCAAGTATTATCAGCTCTTAAATAGGCATTCTTATTATCTGAACTATAAATTACCATTCCTTCGGTTGGAGCTGCTATTTCTGTAGTATTTGTTTCAGTAGGTAAAAGCAGTGCAAGCTTTTGAGTATTGGTTAAATCAAGTAGTAATTCTACTTTGGTATTTACTAATTTCCAATTTGTACCATCGTAAATTTTAGTTCTAATCTTATCTAGATCAGTATTATCAAACCAAGTATCACCAAGTAAAGGAGATGTTGGAGCAGTTACAGAAGTTGTAACACTATTACTAATAACCGTTTTTAAAGTTCCTTTATTATCAATAACTCTAATTTCTTGAGCAAAACTTAATTGTACGCAATTTGCACACAGAATAAATATTAGAATTTCTAAGATTCCTTTATAAGACATTGCTATTAATCTAATCTTGCAAATAAGAATTTTAAGTATTCAAAACATATTATTTAAAAGAGTTGATAATTTAAGAATCAACTCTTTTAAATAATAGATATAATTAAACAAAAAATTAGAACTTTTAAGGGGTTGCTATTTTAAATTTAGTAAATCCACTGTACTTCAATAATGTCACCTGCATAAGTAGTCCAATCATTTGGCGCTGCAGCACTAACATCAAGAGTAATAGTATCATCAGCAGTAAGTGTGTAATCTATAGCAGCTCTAAGTTTTGCTCCGTTTCTAAATACAGATATTTTATTAATAGAAGTTCCCATAGCTAAACCTGTAGCTGTTACAATAAGATTACCATCTGCTGCTATTGGAAACTCAGTACGACCAGCTGTAATTAAATGAGTAGCTAATAATTTTTTTGTTTCTCCTGTTGCTTCATCTCTAATTAAGACTGTCCAACCAGTTCCAGCACCTCCATGAGAAGTTGCATCTGCTGCTGTAGTGGCTATAGATGCAGTTGTGGCTGCACCAGCAGTTAAAGTTGGGCTAACTAGTTTTATTCCATCAAGCGCAAATACTTTACCAGTAGCATCAATATATGTATTGTCTGTTAAAGTACCACCTAATTGCCAAGTAGAAATAATACCACCGTCAGTAGCAACGTCTGTAAGTAATGTTAAACCATTTTTTACTTGTAAGAATTTTTTAGTTCCTTTATTATCTATAACTCTAATAGTACCATTAAGAACAGACGACTTACTAATGTCTTCTTTTTTACCAATTTTAGTTGTTCCATCTGTTTCTGTTGCATCACCTGTAACTTGCTGTGCTTGTATGTTAGAGCCTATCACCATTATAATGGTTAATACAGTTAATTTTAAATATTTAGTCATTCTATTTTATTTTAGATTGTTATTATTTTTAATATTTCAATAAAATTTTAATTAGTGTTTTTCATATTGCATGTAAATTTGGGGGTTAGTTTTTAGGTTAATATAATTGTACTATTCTTATTTTATCGTTTTTATAACATATCGCTTCAGGCTCTAATTTTATAGTTGAATTATTAACGGCTGTGAAATTTATAAGAACACCGTTTCTGTAAACGTCTATATTCTCAGTATTTGTAATACTTAAAGGAATAGGGAATTCAAGTTGTCCATCAGTAGCAATAATTATTACTTGTTTTTGTTGAGAGAGCATTAATAATGGTTTTTGTCTTAAAACTCCTGTATTCTTATCTACAACAACAATTAAATCTTCCTTATTTACACTTTCTTGTAAACCTTTTATTGACAATGTATTTGTTTGATCTGTAGTGAGCTCTGTAGGTTCTATTAAATGACCACCTAGTTTAATGGTATTTCCATCTTTATGAAGTCCATTTAAGGCTTTTGTTGTTATTGAAACCCAATTAGAACCATCAAATACTTGAATACATTTTAATGTTTTGTTCCAAACTTGATTTCCAATAACTGGAGTTTTAAACTTTGTACTTCTAGCGATATCATTTGCCACAACTATAAGACCTAATTCATTAGCATCATCATAATCTTCATTAACTGGTACCCAGTTAAAGTCATCCCAAATTAATAGAGTGGGGTTTTTATTTGCACCAAAACTTGTAATCCAAATTAAGGTACCTTTACTATATGGAGGATTTAGTTCTCTTAAAGAATTTACGATTTTTATAGTACCAGTTCCGTTATTCTGATGTGGTATATAAAGTATTTTTTGACTATCTAAAAAGACAAAACCTTCATTATTACTTATAATATTTAGTTCTACATTTAAGTATTTTAGTTTACCATCCCAATTAATATTTTCAAAAGTGAAGTTTATAGGAGTTCCTTCACCAACAATAATAGAAACCATCCCATTTTCATCTGTTCTAATATCGTGTTCTTCTGTATATTCTATACCTGCATCATTTGTTATTGTAAAACGTAGCGTAATATCTTCTAAATCTAATGGAAGATTTTTTGTTGTTACATCTGTTCCTGGAATCTGAATTTCTTCATTATTTAAAATTAAAGCTTGATAATTAAAACCTGGAGTTTGACCAAGTACAATTGTACTGGTCAGTAAAAAGAAAAAGAGCTCTATTTTATTTACAAACTTCATTGTTTTAGGTTTTTTAAAATCCTCCGTAACATTTATTCCTTGGGTTATTAATATTAAAAAGTATTCCGTAGGAAATTGCATCTGTATGAAATGTATATTTCTCTTTAATATTACTATCTTTATTTTCTTCTCTTAAACTATCAGCAATGTTATATTTTACATAGGTTGAAATTCTATCAGACATTGTATATTCTACACTAATACCTTTATGAAAACGGATAAAAGTTCTATCGAAAGTATTGTCTTTATAAATGTCATTAACTACATCTTTATATTTATTTGTTCCCGTCATAAGCCAATCGTGAGAAAGGTGTGTGTGCACTAGCACTTTAAATTTAGGTTCATTAACAATCGAAAAATTAACTCCGGTTTTTATTGTTACATACGTTAAACTGTATGTTAGAGGGATACTTTCTGTACCTGAATAAAAACCAGTATTAATTTTATAACTATTGTAACTCATTCCTATATCTCCTTTTAATCTATCATTATAAATATTAAATCGAAAACCACTTTCTAAGAAAAAATCATAAGATTTATAATAATTTAAATCCAATGTGTTTTCCCCCATATTATTAACATAATCTTTAAAATACGCACTTTCTAAACCTGTTTCAAAATAAACTTGTTGTGCATTTACTTTAAAAATTAGAATCGTAAAAAATAATAAAAAGCTATATTTCATTTTATTTCTTAACATTCTAATTACTCTACTTTTATTATTTTTTTGGTTGCTATATTTTTTCCACTCTCAATTTGTATTAAATAACTTCCCAAACTAAAATTTTTCATAGAAATTACAATTTTATCAGTAGGAGAAAACTTTTTATTAGCATATACTTTACCATTTATATCATAAATTCTAAGGTAAATCTCATCCGTAGTTTTTTTAGAAAAGTCTATTTTTATATGGTCTACAAAAGGATTTGGAGATATTATAAAGTCTAAAGTTTCAGTAATAGAGTTCTTTTTAGAGTTATCTACTTTTAAAGAAATAGTATTCGTTAGAAAACCTTGTTGTACAGTTACTGATTTTAATTCCTTTTTACCAATTATACTAGATTGACCAACGCTTTGTTGAATGCGATATTTATTGTTATTTGTATAAACAGTAGCAGAACCAACTGAGGTTAAGGTAGATTTTTGTACAGAATACTTTTTCACTGTTTGTTGCTGTGAGAAAGCAAAACACTGATGAAGGATTAAAAATAAAAGGATAAACTTTTTCATTTACAGGTACTATTATGTACGCCATAAATATATGTAAGCTCGTATTTGGTCTCAATAGGGGAATTGCTTAATCTCTTGTAAATTTTTATAAAAAAAGATCGTTTATAAAAAGATTTTTACACCTATAGTTTCATAATATAGCTTACTGTAGAAGAGTGTGTTAGTGTAAAAGTTGACTGCAGGTTTTATCATTCAAATATTATTCATACTTAAATTGAGCTAAAAAACGTACTGGAATAATACGTCTCTTATAAATAAGCAGAAATTGTTAAGAAAGTCATAGAAACTAAAGTTAAAATAATAATTAAAGGAATTATAAATTTCAACCACTTGTCATAACCAACTTTTACAATAGCAAGTGAAGCTAAAATTAATCCTGTAGGATTTATAAAAGCAAACAAACCAACTCCTAAAAGATATGCGTTTACAACATGCTCTCTTCCTAAAGAAACCGTATCTGCTAAAGGAGACATCACTGGCATTGTTAAAACGGCCATTCCTGATGAAGAAGGGATAAAAAATGACAATCCACTATACACAAACATTGTTGAATTTATAAACAAACCTTTACTCATTCCGTCTGTCAATGAACTAGAATAGTATAATAAAGTATCGCTAATTAAGCCATCTTCCATTAAAATGGTAACACCTCTTGCCAAACCAATAATAAAAGCAACACTTAATAATTCATTGGCACCTTTTATAAAAGTATTTACAAAAACAGTTTCATTTATTCTGTAGATAAAACCAATTACAACAGCACCAACAAAGAAAACTGCGGTCATTTCTAAAAACCACCATTCTAAATTGATCACTCCATAAACCATTACAATAAAACACAGAGCAAAAATAGAAAGTACTAATTTTAGACGTAAAGTAAAGTCGATCGGTTCAGATGATTTTTGAAAAGAAAACATTTTCTCAATACTTTCTTTTTGATCAAAAATGATAGATTTTGTTGGGTCATTTTTTACTCTCTGAGCATACCTTATAATGTATAAAATACAGATAATTAAACCAACTAAAAGCATTACAATTCTTCCTTCAATGCCAGAAGTCCAATTAATTCCTGCAGAGTTTGAAGCAATAATTGTACTAAAAGGATTTGTAGTAGACATCATTGTACCAATAGAACTACCAATATAAATACAGGCTAAAGCAACAATAGCATCATACTTTGCAGCAATAAAAATAGGAATTAAAATAGGGTAGAAGGCAATGGTTTCTTCTGCCAATCCAAAAGTTGTTCCGCCTAAAGCGATTAATGAAGTAACAACAATAATCAGAATAAATTCTTTGCCTTTTAAAAGAACAGAAAGTCTAGAAATACCAGCTTCAAAAGCACCCGTAAAATTAACAATTGCTACAATACCACCAATAAATAGCACCAGAATAATAATATCTGCAACGGCTATAATTCCTTTTAAAGGAGATAAAATAAATTCTTTAATTCCTTGTGGTCTGGATTCTAGTTTCTGATACGTTTCTGGAATACTAATAGCTTTATAAATGGCACCAGAAGTAAATTTCTCTAGCGGAATTTTAATTTTTAAATCATCTAAAGTTTTTTGTGATGCTTCTAAAACAATAGCATCATCTTTACTTGTTTTTATAAAAGAATTGTCATCCTTATTATAAGCTAAACGATCATATTGACCAGAAGGAATACACCAAGTTAAAAGCGCTACAAAAGCAGCTATTATTAACAAAATTGTTTGGGCACTAGGGAATTTTATTTTTTTCATCTTTAGAATCTAAACGAGACTTTAAAGATACTATTTTCTTAAAATATGAGTGTTTATTTTATTTCTTTTCTGGAATAAATTCTAAAGCAACTCCATTAATACAATCACGTTTTCCTGTTGTGTTTTGAGGGCCATCATCAAAAGAATGCCCTAAATGACTACCACAAGTATTGCATTTTAATTCCGTTCTTTTATAACCTATTTTATAATCTACATCTAACTCCACATTTCCTTTAATTGGTCTATCAAAAGAAGGCCAACCAGAACCAGAATCGTATTTATGTTCAGATTTATAAAGAGGCGTTTTACAAGCGGCACAAACGTAGGTTCCTTTTGCTGTGTTTTTATTAAAAGAACTCGAAAAAGGGCTTTCTGTTCCTGCTTCTCTTAAAACGTTATATTGTTCTGCTGTTAATAAATTTTTCCACTCAGCATCTGTTTTTTCAATTGTATATGTTTTCTTTTCTTTGGATGCAATTTGTGCTTTGCTAGAACAGCTTATCAATATAAGAACAGTAAGTAATGAGAAGATATTTTTCATAAATTTAAAATCGTTTTTACTTTTGACGAATCTTTTATTTAAAAATTACAAAAGGGAACTTTTTTAACCCTTTTTTATGATAAAAATAGATTTTGTACTTTTAAAAATAGTAAAATTCTTTTAATAGTGACAATTTGCATATTATTGTGTCTTATTATATAACGATCATTAAAAAACAGAAATAGATGAAAAAAATAGTTGTATTAGTTTTAACAGTTTTCCTTTTTGTAGAATGTAGTACAGTACCAATTACGGGTAGAAAACGTGTTAATTTTGTAAGTGATGCGCAGGTTTTACCAGCAAGTTTTGCACAATATTCTACTTTCCTTACAGAAAATAAAGTTTCTACGAATAGAGTAATGAGCAATCAAATTAAAAGTGTTGGAAAAGATATTTCTGCAGCTGTAGATCGTTTTATGCGTGCAAATAATATGAGTTCAGAAGCAGATTCTTATAAATGGGAATTCAATTTAATTGAGGATGAAACTGTAAATGCTTGGTGTATGCCAGGTGGAAAAGTTGTTTTCTAT
This sequence comes from Polaribacter sp. SA4-12, assembly GCF_002163675.1. NCBI lineage: Bacteria > Pseudomonadati > Bacteroidota > Flavobacteriia > Flavobacteriales > Flavobacteriaceae > Polaribacter > Polaribacter sp. SA4-12. Next base: position 403,023 of record NZ_CP019334.1, read on the forward strand.
ACAGGTATCATGCCAATTTGTGATAATGAAGATGGAGTAGCAGCAGTTATGGGACATGAAGTTGCACACGCTTTTGCTAAACACGGACAAGAAAGAATGTCTCAAGGACAAATGCAACAACTTGGTACTTTAGCAGTTGCTTTAGGAACTTCTAATAAAGACCCAGAAACTCAACAAATGTGGAATACTGCCTTTGGTATTGGTTCTGGTTTAGGAATGTTAAAATTTAGTAGAGTTCATGAACAAGAAGCAGATAGATTAGGATTGGTTTTTATGATAATGGCTGGTTATGATGGTAAAGAAGCTGCAGAGGTTTGGGTAAGAATGAGTAAAAATTCTGGAGGAAGTTCTCAGCCAGAAATTTTAAGTACACACCCTTCTAATGCGTCAAGAATTCAAGACTTAAGAACGTATTTGCCAATCGCTAAAAAATATGCAGCTCAATATAACACAATAGCAAACAACGAAATTAAAAAATAGTATAAAGAATAGATTTCCTATATTGTAACCGTTCAAAAAATTATTTTTGAACGGTTTTTTTATAAAATAGATTCTATGTTAAAAATTGGTGATAAAAAATTAATAAACGCTTGGGCTTTTTACGATTGGGCAAACTCAGTATATTCTTTAGTAATTAGTACCGCCGTTTTTCCTATTTATTACGCCGGTTTAACATCTTCAGAAGGTTTTGCAAATGCAGAGGGTAAAATTACCTTTTTAGGAACTTTATGGACACCAACTACTTTGTATAACTATGCGTTGGCATTTTCATTTTTAGTTGTAGCATTAATATCGCCAATGTTATCTGGTATTGCAGATTACGCAGGTAATAAAAAGAAATTTTTAAAAGGCTTTTGTTTATTAGGATCTATTTCTGTAATGTGTCTCTTCTTTTTTACAGGAAAAGAAACACTTTGGGTAGGTATTCTATTTACCATTTTAGCAAGTATTGGTTTTTGGGGAAGTATTGTTTTTTACAATGCCTATTTGCCCGAAGTTGCACATCCTGAGCAGCAAGATAATGTAAGTGCAAAAGGATTTATGTTAGGCTATTCTGGTTCTATTTTACTATTGCTTTTATGTTTGGTTTTAATTGAAACAGAAGTTTTTGGTATGTATGATAAACAATTTGGTTCTCAATTATCATTTGTTTTGGTTGGTTTGTGGTGGCTTGGTTTTGCTCAAATTACGTATGCTAAATTACCAAATGAAGAAAAAAAGGTATTGCCAAAAGACAATCATTTTATTAAAGGAATTAAAGAAATACAAAAAGTAGCAAAAGAATTATTTGCCTATAGAGAACTAAAGATATTTTTAATATCCTTCTTTTTACTGAGTATTGGTGTACAAACTATTATTTTAATGGCAGGTATATTTGGAACCGTTTTAGGTTTAGAAACTTTAAACTTAATAATGACCATATTACTCGTGCAATTTGTAGGTATTTTTGGTGCTTTTCTTTTTTCTAGACTTTCTAATAGAATAGGAAATATAAAATCTTTAAAAATAGCAATTGCTATTTGGGGATTGGTCTGTTTTATTGGTTTTAACCTAACAAAAGAGACACCTCATATAGAAATGTATTTTTATATTTTAGGTGCTTTAATTGGTTTAGTAATGGGTGCAATTCAATCTTTGGCAAGATCTACGTATTCTAAACTATTACCACAAACAGAAGATCATGCTTCTTATTTTAGCTTTTTTGATGTTACAGAAAAAATTGCGTTGGTGATTGGTATGGTTACATTTGGAGTATTAAATTCTATGATATCCATACAATCTAGTGTGTTAGCTTTAGCCGTTTTCTTTTTAGCAGCTTTTATATCTATCAGTAGAATTAAGAAAACAAAATACGTAAGATAGAATTGGGTTTTTAATTCTTTTTATTTAATTTTTTGATTGCTATTTCTAGGATTTGATTTTCCGATATTGGACTATTTAGATATTCAATATTTTCTTTTTCGGAATGGCAAATAGAATATTTATAGGTCATTTATTTTTGATTTGGTTTAATTGAGTTTAAGCACTTAATTTAGTAAATAAAAATGAATATAAAATTTGCAAAAATTTTTATTAAGTAGGCTAGAACTAACCATTATTATGCAAGGTGTTGTTCTTCGTTATTTCATTACGCTTATTTCCTCTTTATCTCGAATTTGTTTGTTAGATAATTCTTTTTTTACAGTCTTATTTTTTAATTCAGGATTTTTAGCAGTTAAGTCATCAATTAATTCTTGAACTGGTCTTTTGGGTATTTCTAATACGGTATATTCTTCTTCGAAAATTGATTTGTAAGTTTCCTTAAATTTATTTTCTTTTCGTAATTCAGAGAATAATGGCCAAGTTTTATAGTTTTCCTTGTCAACTTCTCCGTTATTACCAATTTTAGCCATTAATTTATAGCAATTTTCAAAATCTTCAGTAAGTACTAAATGTGCTAATTTAAAATCATCACTACTTGCGCTCCAATCTTTTGAATCAATAATTAATTTTGCTTTGGCTTTATCTTTTTGTAGATATTTTGAAAGAGATTGATTAATAACAAAAACATTTTTAAAAGAATCATTAAAATGATTTTTTTGATTGCAACCAAACTCTAATAAAATATCTGCTAATTTAAAATGTTCTGCACTTAATAGATCAAAACAAATGTCATTTAGACTTCTATCTGCATTTTTAATATCATCTGGTAATAATTTCCTCCAGATAGTATGCGTTAACTTTGTAGTCAATTCATATAGACATTTATAAGCAGAAATGAAATATGGTAATTTTGTGCTTAACCTTTCGTTTAATTTTGTTTCTCCAATTTCACAATTATTTTCGTTACAAACTTTTAAATATTGACTTGATACTATTCCATAACAATGAACAAACAAATTTCTTCTTTGAGTGATTTCTATAAATGTTGTCCAAATTGGAAGATTTTTTCTTAAAGGGATTTTTATTTTTTTTTCAAGATAATCAAATTGTTCAATATGATTTTTCCTTAAAATACTTTCGATTTCTTTTTCAATAATATATTCTTTAGCATCTTCAATAGACTCAAATTTAACTAATTCAGAAAATGTTAGTTCTCTTTCTGATTGATTTATATATTCTGGCCTAATTTTAAATAATTCTCTCAGTAGTTTATTTAAGAATGCATCGTATTGAGATATTAGGGAAACAAATAAACTTTCAGGTATTATTTTAGAAGCCAAGTCTGAAATCTCAAAATTCTTTGATAAAGTTTCAAATATTTTGGAATCTTCATATTTTATAGATATTGATTTCTTACCTTCTTCATCTTCAATCTCATCTATGTTATTTTTTAAAAAATCTTGAAACTTTTCCGTTGCTTTTTTTTGATATGGCTTAAGTAAAAGCATAGTCATAGGTAAAGTATCTTTAATTGAATCTAAGTGTCTTAAAAATCTATGTAGGTTTTCATTTAATCCTTCTCCATTCATATTTATCGTTTCTGTTTAATTATGTATTGAAAGTTACTTTTAATAGTGTAATAATTTAGCAATTTTTACTATACGGTGTTGGCAACAGTTTTTTATTCTTTTTTCCTATGTAATAATGTCTTTTAAAGAAATTAGAACCATTGCTATAAGAAGTGAAAATGAAACAATGAATGTAACAATTTGCCAAATAAATCCATTCCAAGTTATTTTTCCAAGTTTTTTTGATTTTATTCTGTCACTTTCAATTTCGTTTAGTTCTTCTGTCTCTCTTTTTCTTGCGATTCTAGCAGTTAATTTAAAATCCTCGAGTCTATTTAAAACTACAAAAATTCCTAAACCGATAGATATTATAATTAGACTGCAACCTATCCAAAATAAAAATTTCTGTACAGAAGTTAAAGTTAAATTATCTGTTTGAATAAAGTCAATTATATAGCCTAACAATCCTATGGCTAATGCAATGATTAAATTATTTGCAAATCCTAATTGTGAAATTCGAATATTTTGCCATTTTAAAAAGCTTTTGTTTTCTTCCATTAATTTTTGATTGTATTTCTATGCATTCAGATTTTCCCAATTATTAATAAGTATAGATTCTATGTTATTTTTAATTCTAGATTCACTGATTCTAATTCTTGAATTCTCACAACTTTTAACAGGGCATCTGTTAGTTATAAATCGAAGTGGAACATCATTGTGTTTATTACAAAACATTTCCAAATCAGTGATAGAAGGATTTCCATTCGTTTTGAAGTAAACATTCCATTTGTATGAAATTTCAGTTTCTTCGTCTAGTTTTTTATTAAATTTCATTATTTTTTTTTGAGTTTTTGAATAATAACTCTTTTTTCTTTTGATAACACGAATGAATATGAAGATTAAGAAAAGTACTATTAAAACATAAATAATTCTTACTTTAAAGTCATAAATAATTTTTAATACTTCATTGAAAGTAATTCCTTTAACAAAACTTGTTATTTTAATAGAAGTAAGTCCTATCAAACCAATAATTGACCAAGCAATTATTTTACTACCAACAGGGTCTTTCCATATTTTTTTAAACATATTATCTCTTGTAATTTTTCGTTTTAATAATTGTTGCTAACGTGTTTGTACAATGTTTTAATTATTAATCGTTTGTATAATAAGAATTTAATCTAATATACTTTATTAATTCATTGAATAGTGGGTTGTAAGTATTTTCAGCTCCAACACCCGTTAAATAATTATCCATAAAAGTTTCTGCAATAAAAATTTCCTCCAAATTATCTGGGTTTAACATAATTATTTGCAAATATCTTACAGCAGGAAATTTTCTTTTGCCTTCTCTTATCTTGAAGTAAACGTATAAAAAAGGTCTATGTTTTTTATATGCTCTATTTAGTCCTAAATCATCAGATATAGAGCCAATTTCATCTTGTTTGTTGTTCTTAACTATTTCTTTCTTAAAATCTTGAAGAGTTAACACATTTTCAAAATAACCAATATTATTAATCATTTCACGAGGATAATCATTTCCATTAACAAATGCTTGACCATTAACCACTAATAACGATTTGTTTTTATCTAAATCAAAACCTATAGATTCAATCGTTTTAGATTGTTTTTTTGCTTTGAAAAAACCATTTTCTTCTAGAGGATATGGTTTAATTACTGAACAAGAATTAAATATGCTAATTGCTAATAATAGTATTAATGTTTTCTTCATAATTATTTTTCTTTAATATTGTACTCGTTATAAGAGAACAAAACTCTCTTTTAATTTACTAATATTTTTTTCATTGTCTTTTCCTCAAGTATAAATATCAGTATAGTAAAAGTACGAAATGTAACCCCATTATTTTACGGAAAACCGTAGTCTAAAGTGCATTTTTCCGCAATAAAAAAAGCGTTGCAGAAGCAACGCTTTAAAATATGTATTTGTTAAGGTTTTTCAATCGCCCAAAGGAGATTTTAAAAAGCTATTTTGTTAAATATTAAAGTTAATACCTAACACAATGTTTCTTCCTTGGTTTAAAATTCCATCCGCTTTTAAGCGAGATAAATGATTGATGTATTCTTTATCAAAAAGGTTATTTACAGATAAACTTGTAGAAAACGTGATATCGTTTACTATAATATCTCCTCCAAAACTTAAATTAACTAAGTTATATGCTGGTGAATCTGTTTCATAAACGCCAACATTGTTTTGAGCAAAAGTACTTTCTAAAGTGACAGAACTGTATCCTTTTTGCAACCACTTGTTAATATTAAATTCAGATCTAAAAGTGTTTTTCCAAGTATTCGCAGGAATTAAAGGCAAATAATTTCCGTTATCTTGTTTACCAATAACGGTTTCAAAAGAGCTTTCTAAATGCAACCAATCTAAAGGATGCGGATGCAAGTGAAACCCAAATTCGCTACCATATAATTTGGCATCTTCTTGAATGTAACTATAAACATCTTCTCCGTCTTCAACTTCCCCAGTTGGGTTTATATAAATATAATCGTTTAAATAATTATAAAATCCGTTTGCAAAAAACTCAAAATGATCGGTTTTATATTCTAAAGAAAGATCAATTTGTGTATTTTTTTCATTTACTAAATCACTATTTCCTTTCTCAAATCGGTTTGTACCATGATGCACGCCATTAGAAGCTAATTCTGCAAAATTGGGCGCTCTAAAACCTGAAGAAAGATTTATTCTTGACGTAAAATTATCTGTAATAGAAGTTTTCAAACCCAAAGAAGTTGTAAAACTATTATAAGATTTATCTAAAGCCTCAAAAACATGCACATCTCCTTCATGCGAAATTTCATGTCTTTCTGTTACAATACTTCTATTATCAAAACGGATTCCTGCTTGTAAAGTATTTTTATTCCAAGTGTAATTTGCAGTTGTAAAAACTCCAAAATCATTGATCGTTGCATCAGGAATTAAGATTTCTTCACCGAAATTAGTATTTGTTTGGTATAAACCTTGCACACCAGATAAAATTTCGAAACCACCAACTTTTGGAAAGTGATATTTTACATTATAAGTATACGTTTTTAGCTTCATTCTTAATGCAGCTTCTTCACCTTCTTCGTGTTCATCTTCATGCTCATCTTCATCATGGTCTTCGTCTTCGTGATGCTCCTCAAATTCTTGTCGGTCATTAAAAGTATATCCTAAATCGATGTCTAACTTTGAGTCTCCAAAAAAGATATGATTGTGAGAACTTAAAACATGATTATCAATTTCTTGATACGGCTCTAATAAGGATTTACTTTTAGATTGTTCAGTTATTCCTTCTTCTGGCAAACCTAACTTCGATTTGTTATAATTATATCTAATTTCTGATGAAAAATTATCTTTAGAATATCCAATTCCTGTTTTAAAATCTCTTTCATTAAAACGCGTATTTGTAACTCTTTCTTCTGTTGGAATTTTATAATCTGAATGCGTAGCAAAAGTTCCTCTTGCTAAAAATTTCCAGTTATCACTAGATGTTTTATATCCTAAAGAAGAATTTGTACCTAAAGTATTGCTATAAAAACGTTGATTAAAATTGATGTTATTACTATTTTCTAAGGCAAATTTTTCTGGGTTGATATACAAAACTCCACCCAAAGCATCAGAACCATAGAGTAGGGAAGCAGGTCCTTTTATAACCTCTATACTGCTAATTCCTGCATCATTTATACCCAAACCATGTTCGCCACCAAATTGTTGGTTTTCTAAACGGATTCCTTGTGTGTACACTAAAACTCTATTACCACTTAAACCTCTAATTACGGGTTTCCCGATAGAAGATCCTGTAGATATTTGTGATACTCCAGCAATACTTGTAATTCCTTCTGAAAGTGTTGTAGCGCCTAATTTTCGAATAGATTTGGCAGACAATCGTTCTACTTTCATTACGTTTTCTGACTGTAATTTATTAAAAGGTGCAGAAACAATAATTTCATCCATTTCAAAAGACGATTCTTTTAATTGAATGTTTAAAAGTGTATCAGCATCTACTTCAATTACTTTTGAAACTGTTTTATATCCTAAGTAAGAAAAAGTAATTTTTATTTTTCCTTTCGGGATATTTTTTAAAACGTACGTTCCATCTTCTTTAGAAGTGGTTCCTTTATGGATTTCTGGTGTGTTTATTTGTACTTCAGAGATAGGGTTATTGTCTATATCTGTGATTTTTCCTGAAATGCTATTTTGAGCATTAACAGAAAAGCCTGCTACTAGAAGTAGCAATTTTATGAATGTTTTCATGAATTGAATTTTACTATTTATTAAAAAGTATTTTTTTTCTAAAAAGTAATAAGCCATCAGTTTGTTTCCTAGAGTGGAATTGAAAGGTTTATTAGTTTTTAGATTACCTAGAAAGTTCTCCACTGCTCTAGAACAGACACAGTTTTTATAGAGAATTTTATTTAAATAGTAAAATTTGGTGGACCTCTAGAGTGTTTTTTAGAATGATAAACTTCTTTTATAACTTGAGGTTTATCAATAAAAATAGTCGTGTAAAAGTGTGTTGGAATTACATCAAAATTAGATGTAAAATCCATAGAAAATATAGTAAGATGCTTGTGAAACTCATCACAATCTACATGTTGTTTGTGTATGTGGTGTTCACTAATAGATGTACAAACACTATGCTCATGATTTTCTAAATCGTGCAGTATCTCTATTGATGTTGGTATCATCAATAGTAAAAGGAAAAAAACGCTAAATATTTTTTTATGCAATCGGTTTATTTTTTTCTAACTTTTAAATTAAGCATTTCTACACCCAATGAAAAAGCGATCGCAAAGTACAAATATCCTTTTGGAATAACACCTACAGTTTTGTTAAAAATTTCGGTGTGTGATAAATGTGCTCCTTCTGTAATTAGCATAAAACCTATTAATATTAAAAAAGACAATGCTAACATTTGAATTGTAGGATTTCTATTTACAAAATGACTGATCGGTTTAGAGAAAATCATCATAATAATGATAGAAATAATTACAGCAATTACCATAATAAGTAATGCTCCATTTATACCATTTGTCATACCAACAGCAGTTAAAATACTATCAAAAGAAAAAACAATATCAATTAATATGATTTGAATAATTACGTTTGAAAATGATATTAATTTTGGAGATTTTAATACTTGATCTTCATTGGTATGTTCTACTTTCTGACGAATTTCTTTGGTACTTTTATAGAGCAGAAAAAGACCTCCTAAAAATAAAATGATACTTTGCCCCGTTAATGCTGTTTTAAGCCAACCGTAATTTAATTCTAAAAAAGGTTCTTTTAAAGCGATTAGATAAGAAATACTAAAAAGCAATAATATTCTAGTAATCATTGCTAAAGCTAAACCCAAAAGAGTTGCTTTTCTTACTTGATTTTTAGGAAGTTTATTTGCAGATATTGATATAAAAATAATATTATCTATACCCAGAATAATTTCTAGAAACGTTAATGTTAATAGGGCAACCCAAGTATCAGCGTGAGCAAAAATTTCCATATTATTTTACTTTATAAATCGTACCATCTGTTGCAAACTTACTAAAACCAATTTTTGCTTTAAAGCTGTAAGAATTATCTGTTACTTCTGTTATTTGCACATAAATTGGATCTTTGTCCAATTCTTTTTTTGGCGATTTCATCTTCAAAGAATAAAAGAAATTATTTTTCCATTTGATATATAATGTATCAATATGTTTAATTCTTTTTACACCTGAAGTACTATCATTAGAAATACTTACAATCTTCTCATATTCTTCAATTTGGATGCTATCTTTTCTTGTGATGATGGTTTTACTATAACCTTCACCTGCAGGAATTTCGAAAACACCTTCTTTAAATCGATTAGAATTATCTTTAAGTTCTGATTTGCAAGAGAAAAGAACAAAGAGAAGAGAAAATAGACTCAATAAAATCGCTATTCCTTTTTTTTGTTTGAAAGTAGAAATTTCTATGTTCTTTTTTCTCTTTTCTATATTTTTCATAATTATATTCCTGTATAATTTGCAGGCGTTATTGCCTTCAATTCTTCTTTAATTTCTGATGAAACTTCTAAAGTATCAATAAAATTCGCAATTGATTTTTGATTGATTTTTTCATTAGTTCTTGTTAATCCTTTTAATGCTTCATAAGGATTTGGATATGCTTCACGTCTTAAAATTGTCTGAATTGCTTCTGCAACAACAGCCCAATTATTTTCTAAATCGTCTTCAAATTTTTGTTTGTTCAACAATAATTTATTCAATCCTTTTAAAGTAGAAGTAAAAGCGATAATTGTATGTCCGAAAGGTACACCAACATTACGTAAAACCGTACTATCTGTTAAATCACGTTGTAAACGAGAAACAGGTAATTTTGCAGAAAGATGTTCGAATATTGCATTTGCTAATCCTAAATTTCCTTCAGAATTTTCAAAATCAATAGGATTTACTTTATGAGGCATTGCAGAAGAACCAACTTCACCAGCCTTAATTTTTTGTTTAAAATAATCCATAGAAACATACGTCCAGAAATCTCTATCTAAATCTAGTATAATTGTATTGATACGTTTTAAGTTATCAAACAATGCCGCTAAATGATCGTAATGTTCTATTTGTGTTGTTGGAAAAGAGTGGTATAAACCTAACTTTTCTTGTACAAATTTACTTCCAAATTCTTTCCAGTCGATATTTGGATATGCAACTTTGTGTGCATTGTAATTACCTGTTGCACCACCAAATTTAGCAGCGCTTGGTATGTCATTTAATAAATTAAATTGTTCTTTTAAACGAACTACATACACCTCAATTTCTTTACCTAATCTTGTTGGAGATGCAGGTTGACCATGCGTTCTTGCTAACATAGAAATGTCTTTCCATTCAACAACCAATTCTTGTAATTTTTCTAAAACTTCAAAATAATGAGGTACATAAACTTCATTCATTGCTTCTTTAATAGAAAGCGGAACTGCAGTATTGTTTATGTCTTGAGAAGTCAATCCAAAATGGATAAATTCTTTATGAGCTTGTAAACCTAAAGCGTCAAATTTTTCTTTGATAAAGTATTCAACAGCTTTTACATCATGATTTGTAATGCTTTCAATATCTTTTATTTTCTGAGCATCTGCTGCAGTAAAATCGATATAAATTTTACGTAAATCATCAAATAAATCATTGTTGAAATCAGCTAATTGTGGCAAAGGAATTTCGCACAAAGCAATAAAATATTCAATTTCTACACGAACTCTATATTTTATTAAAGCTTCTTCAGAAAAATAGTTTGTTAATTGTGAGATTTTACCTCTATAACGACCATCAATAGGAGAGATGGCATTTAATTGTGTTAATTCCATTTTTTAGTTATGTTGTTAAATGCAAAAATAGTCAATTTAACAGATTTATAAAGTCGATTTTCGATGTTTTTCTATCAATTCTAAAATATGTTTTCCACGCGCTTTACAGCCTTTACTTTCGTGTATAATTTTAGTTGCTATCAAGTGTTTTAATTCTGGATGAATCCACTCATTTTGTAATCCGAAGAAATACAAAAAATTCATTGTATACGCTCTTACAGCTATTTTTTGAGGTGTAATTAACCAATCGAAACCAGTTGCTACAATGGTATCTATATGGTTTATTGTGAGTTGGTCTTTTACTTCATTCTCATTCTTGGAATAATAAGCATTTGCTAAATGTTCACAAATTTTTGCACAAGGTCTAATGGCACTATCAAATTTTACGGTTTCAATTTTTGATGTAAATTCATCTAAATGAGGTAAAATCCATTCTAAATGATGGTGTGTACAAATCCATTCTAAAATCCAAGCAGCTTTTATAGATACTTTATTATCAACATCAAAAGTAATGGTAACCAATTCTTTAAATAAATTTTGATTTTCTAATACAATATTTGAAACTCTTTGTCGGTTTTCTCTTTTAGCACTACCTAAGTTATTGAGTTGTTCTGTTAAGAAAAGGAGATTATTTTTTGGCACTATTAATGTATATTTGTTCTAAAATTCTATCTAAATGATAAATATAAAAAGACTGTTTTTTGTTTTAGCCTTTTTTGCTTGTTTTTTTACAAGTGAAACGATTAATGCTCAAAAACTGAATCAGTTTGATAAAAATAAGAAAAGAACTGGAGTTTGGAAAAAATATTATCCAAATAAGAGAATTCGGTATGTTGGTGAATTTAAAAACGGAAAAGAAGTAGGTGAATTTAAATTTTATGACATTAGAGCGTCTGATCATCCAGTAATTATAAAAACTTTTTTCGAAGATTCAGACTCATTATTTGTCCAATTTTATACATTAAGTGGTAAAATTGAGACAGAAGGTGTTTTAAATGGTAGAAAACGTACCGGAAATTGGAAATATTTTTATGCTAACGGAGAGTTAATGTCTGAAGAAAACTATAAAGAGGGTAAATTAGAGGGAGAACAATTAATCTATTATCCAGATGGACAGGTAACTGAATTTGCAGTTTATAAAAATGGATTAAAGGATGGCGTTATAAGTAAGTATTCTAGTAAAGGAATTCTGATTGAGGAAATTACATTCACAGAAGGAAAACCAAATGGATTGGCAAAGTATTTTGAACTCAACGGAGATTTAAAAGAAACAGGTTATTATAAATTTGGAAAAAGAATAGGTACTTGGGAGTATTATATGGATGGTGAGGTAGCTACTGAAGATCAATTAAAGAAGAAGAAAAAATCTACGTATACTAAAAGGAAAGAGGATTAGTTTTGGAGTTTTAAAGTCAAAAGTATAAAAATTGTAGAGTTTAAGAGTTTGTTACTTCGTATTTTTTCTGAAGAATTAATAAAAATATATCTAGAAATTTTCATCCTTGCCAATAACCAACTAGTAAATTTCTACATAAAACAAATCGATATAAACATCAATTATTTCAATCAAAATATCTCTTACAAATTTGTAACTTTGCATCCTCAAAATTAAAAAATGAAACGAGTAGTTGTTGGCCTTTCTGGTGGTGTAGATTCTAGTGTTACTGCACATTTATTAAAAGAACAAGGTTATGAAGTAATTGGTCTTTTTATGAAAAATTGGCACGATGATTCTGTAACTATTTCTAATGAATGTCCTTGGTTAGAAGATAGTAATGATGCAATGATTGTTGCAGAAAAATTAGGAATTCCTTTTCAAGTTGTAGATTTAAGCAATCAATACAAAGAACGTATTGTCGATTATATGTTTGATGAATATAGTAAAGGAAGAACACCAAACCCAGATGTACTTTGTAATAGAGAAATAAAGTTTGATGTTTTTATGGACATTGCTTTAAAATTAGGTGCAGATTATGTTGCTACAGGTCATTATTGTAGAAAAGGAGAAGAAATTATAGACGGAAAACCAGTTTATAAATTATTGGCAGGAAAAGACACAAATAAAGATCAGTCTTATTTTTTATGCCAATTATCGCAACAACAATTAGTAAAAGCACTTTTTCCTATTGGCGAATTAACAAAACCAGAAGTTAGAGAAATTGCAAAAGAAGCAGATTTAATTACTGCGGATAAGAAAGATTCTCAAGGTTTATGTTTTATTGGTAAAGTTCGTTTACCTGAATTTTTACAACAAAAATTACAACCAAAAGAAGGTGTTATTGTTACAATTCCTGTGGATTTTGAGCAGTATACAAAAACAACGCCACAGTTTGAAAACAAAGAAGCTGAGTTAGCTTATTTTTCAACAAAATTCTCTTACAATAAAGAAGATGGTAAAGTTGTTGGGAAGCATCAAGGTGCTCATTATTTTACAAAAGGTCAGCGTAAAGGTTTAAATGTAGGTGGTACAAAAGAAGCATTATATGTTATAGAAACTGATGTTGATGAAAATGTAATTTATACTGGAGAAGGAAAAAATCATGCAGGTTTGTACAGAAATGTCTTGTTTGTTTCTAATGAAGAAATTCATTGGATTCGTGAAGATTTAACGCTAAAACCAGGAGAAAAAATGACGGTTGAAGCAAGAATTAGATACAGACAAGCTTTAGATAAAGCCGTTTTGCATAAAGTGGAAACAGGTTTGTATGTAGAGTTTGAGAACAAACAATCTGCCATACAAGAAGGTCAATTTGTGGCTTGGTATCAAAATGAAGAATTATTAGGATCTGGAGTAATTTCTTAATAAAAATATATAAAATCGTAAAAAAGTAGTAATTTCGAAATATGAAGAAATTACTACTTTTTTTGTTTTTAACTACTTTCTTTCAAGCTTCTAGTCAAGAAGATGCTTGGGTTTTCTTAAAAGACAAACCAAACAAAACAACTTTTCTAAATAATCCTTTAACAATGCTTTCTCAAAGAGCATTAGATAGAAGAGCTAAACTAGTTATCTCTTTAGATTCTATAGATGTGCCTGTTGATGAATCTTATTACAATCAAATTAAAAACGAAGGAAATATTACTGTTTTAGCCAAGTCTAAATGGTTAAATGCAGTTCATATTCAAGGAGAAGTAGAAGATATAAATAATTTATTATCAGCCTATAGTTTTATAAGTCATATTGAATTTGCAAATAAGTCGTTAAATACAAACGGAAAAACATCATCAAAATTAAAAACAACAGCACCCAATCATTATAATAAATTAAATGAAACACTAACTGATTTTGATTATGGTGAAGCAGATAATCAAATTAAAATGTTAAAAGGAGATTATCTGCATGAGCAAGGTTTAACAGGAGAAGGTCAAATTATAGCAATTATAGATGCAGGTTTTCCAAATGTAAATACACTTGATGCTTTTCAAAGAATTAGAGATAATGACCAAATTTTAGGAGGATATAATTTTGCTGATAGAAATACAGACTTTTATACAAGAAGTAGCCACGGTACTCATGTTTTATCATCTATTGCAGGTTATATAGAAAATGAATTTGTTGGTACTGCACCAGATGCAAAATTTTATTTATTTATATCAGAAATTTCTGGATCAGAAACTGTTTTAGAAGAATCACTTTGGGTTGAGGCTGCAGAAAGAGCAGATAGTTTAGGTGTAGATGTTATAAATACGTCTTTAGGGTATACAACTTATGATAATGCTAATCACAGTCATACATACGCTGATTTGGATGGAAAAACAACATTTATTTCTAGAGGAGCAGAAATTGGAGCTTCTCGTGGTTTACTTTTGGTAAATGCAGCAGGAAATAGTGGAAATAAATCTTGGAAACATATTGGTGCGCCTGCAGATGCTCCTTCAGTAATTACTGTTGGTGCTGTTAATGCTTCAGGAGAAATTGCTGCTTTTAGTTCTTACGGACCAACTTCTGATGGAAGAATTAAACCAGAAATTTTAGGGCAAGGTCAAAACCCTGCGCTAATTGATTATATTTCAGGTGAAATAAAAATAACTTCAAGCGGTACTTCCTTTTCTTCGCCAATTATGGCAGGATTAATAGCTTGTTTAAATCAGAATGAAGGTTTTTTGTTAAAATCATCAAATAAAACAACAGATAATTTTAATACGTATCTTAAACAATCTGTTTACGAATCTGCAGATAAATACAATAATCCATTAGATCAATATGGATATGGAATTCCGAATTTTGAAGTTGCTCTTAATAATTATATAGGTAGCACAGGTGCAGTTTATGATGCGATGCTTTCTAAACTTATGGTTTATCCAAACCCAACAATTGATTCATTTAATATTTCATTAGATACAGAAAACTTAAATGATTTCACAATTCAAGTTTTCAATATTTTAGGAAAAAAGGTTTTAGAAAAAGTAAATTCGAATTCAAGAACGGTTGATATTTCATTTTTAGAAAGTGGAGTTTATATTTTAAAAATTTCAAAAGATAATCAGCATAAAACTTTAAAGTTGATAAAAAAATAATGACAAATAAAATAACAGAATTATTCAATATAAAATACCCAATTGTTCAAGGAGGAATGGTTTGGGTTTCTGGATGGAAATTAGCTTCTGCAGTTTCTAATGCTGGAGGTTTAGGTTTAATTGGTGCAGGTTCTATGTACCCAGAAGTTTTAAGGGAACATATTCAGAAATGTAAAAAAGCAACTGATAAACCTTTTGGAGTAAATGTGCCAATGTTGTATCCTGATTTAGAAAAAATTATGGATATAATCCTTGAAGAAGGAGTGAATATTGTTTTTACTTCTGCAGGAAATCCAAAAACTTGGACTGCTTTTTTAAAGAATAGAGGAGTTACCGTTGTTCATGTAGTGAGCTCTGTAAAATTTGCTTTAAAAGCTGAAGCAGCGGGTGTAGATGCAGTTGTTTGTGAAGGTTTTGAGGCTGGTGGACATAATGGTAGAGAAGAAACCACAACTTTTACGTTAATACCAATGGTAAAAGAACAGGTGAGTATTCCTGTAATTGCTGCAGGAGGAATTGGTTCTGGAAGAGGGATGTTAGCAGCAATGGTTTTAGGTGCAGATGGAGTTCAAATAGGGAGTAGGTTTGCTGCAACTGAAGAATCTTCTGCGCATCAAAATTTTAAAAACACAATTGTTGATGTAAAAGATGGAGATACTCATTTAACTTTAAAAGAATTGGCTCCTGTAAGATTGATTAAGAATAAGTTTTACAATGAAGTACAAGAATTATATCAGAAAAACCCAACCAAAGAAGAAATCAAGGAATTGTTGGGGAGAGCAAGAGCAAAAAAAGGAATGTTTGAAGGAGATTTAGATGAAGGAGAGCTAGAAATTGGTCAAATTGCAGGGTTAATTCATGATATAAAACCAGTAAAAGATGTTTTAAATGAGATTGTTGAAGAATTAAACTCAGTTAATTCATTGAATTTCAGTTTTTAGTGTTTGTTTTTTAATTAAAACAGCTATTTTAGATATTTTCTCAATTAATGGCATTATCTTTGCAATTCAATAAACGTTGTTAGTAATTAAACAAGCAACACATTTAATATTATTATTATGAATAAAGGTACCGTAAAATTTTTCAACGAATCTAAAGGATTTGGATTTATTACTGAAGAAGGAAACAACAAAGAACATTTTGTGCATGTGTCAGGATTAGTTGATGAAATTCGTGAAAACGATGAAGTTGAATTTGACTTACAAGATGGAAAAAAAGGATTAAACGCAGTAAACGTAAGAGTATTATAATATATATTTATTACTAGTTAATTTTTTAACTAAAAGCCTATCAAATTTTGATAGGCTTTTTTTTATGCATTTTATTTAATTCTATTTCTGATGAACGTTATTTTAAATAAAATAAACATTTTATGCTATTCCTCAATTAATGGCACTATCTTTGCAATTCAATAAACGTTGTTAGTAATTAAACAAGCAACACATTTAATATTACTATTATGAATAAAGGTACCGTAAAATTTTTCAACGAATCTAAAGGATTTGGATTTATTACTGAAGAAGGAAACAACACAGAACATTTTGTACATGTGTCAGGATTAATTGATGAAATTCGTGAAAACGATGAAGTTGAATTTGACTTACAAGATGGAAAAAAAGGATTAAACGCAGTAAACGTAAGAGTATTATAATATATTTATTACTAGTTAATTTTTTAACGAAAAGCCTATCAAATTTTGATAGGCTTTTTTTATTTTCGTATTTTAAAATTTCAAATTATGATTGACGGAAGACAAAGAAAAAATATTAAAATAGGTTTATTTGTTGAGATTGTACAAAAACCACATCAAAGAACAGGAGAATTAACAGAAGGTATAATAGCAAAAATTCTAACTAAATCTCAAAACCATCCTCATGGTATAAAAGTTCAGTTAGAATCTGGTATTGTTGGTAGAGTAAAAAATATTCTAGAATAGAAATATTCTTAGTTAATCGGAATTTTAATTTCGTATACTTTTCTACTCTTATTGTTTAGCTTATTTTCTCTTAGCCACGCATTGTGAATTTTGAATTCTTTATATGTAAGTCCAAATTTTTTGGCAAAAGAAGTAATATTTACAATAGCGGTATCAACTTTTATAGTTCTCGTTTTTGGCAATGTATATAAGTCTTCTTGGTCAAACACAAAACCATATTTTTCTGGGTTAGAAATTACTTCTTTTAAAGCGATAATTCTAAACACATATCTTTCTGTTTCATCTGGCAGTAAAGCATCATAGTAATTATCTAATTGTTGCGTTTTAAGTCTCTTGCTAATTCCATAATTTCCTGCATTATATGAAGCTGCAGCCAATGTCCATGAGTTAAAACGTTTTTTAGACTTTATTAAATACTCAGCAGCTACTTTTGTAGCTTTTTCAATATTATAACGTTCATCTACGTTGCTGTTTATTTCTAAACCATATTCTTTACCAGTAGCTTTCATAAAATGCCACATTCCTGCTGCTCCAACAGAAGACGTTTCATCAATAAAAGCACTTTCTGCTAAAGCTAAAAATTTAAAATCGTCTGGTAAACCATATTTTTTAAGTAATGGCTCTAAAATCGGGAAGTACTTATTTGCTCTTTTTATTAGTAACAAACCATTAGATTGCCAATAAGTATTAACCAATAGCTCTCTATCCATTCTTTCTCTGACATCTAATTTTTCTAAAGGAACTCTTTCACCTGCAATATTTAAATTTTCAGGAAGTTTTAATGCCTTTATTCTGTATGTTTTGTGTGTGCTAGTTTCAGGATCTGTTTCTGTTTTATTTATAGCGTTATAAAATAACAGCGTAATTATTAAGATGCTAAGTAGTGAAAGGAAACGTAAAGGTTTATTCATAATGTACAATTTTAGTTTTTTTTTAAAATATGAAAATACTCTGATATTAACAAGTTAATACTTCATCAATAATTTTTGATATTTTCTTTCCTTTTGTTATAATCATAACATGACTTCCACCTTTAATTTTTATGCAATTACCTATGTTCTTTAATGGAAATACATGATCATCTGTACCATGAATATGTGTGATATTTTGAGAGATTTCTTCTTGTTGCCAGTTTAAAACTGCGCTAATTGACCAATTAATATATGTTTTACTTCTAACAGAAAGATATTTGTTATAAGTTTTTGCTCTTTTTTTAAGAGATTTTCCTAAAAAATATTTAGCATAAGCTTCAAAATTAGAAACAATATTGGTTGGGAAAAGTTTATATGCTTTGGTAAACTTTGCCAATTTAAACCGTTTTGGTAATTCATTATTAGTTTTAACACTAGAAATTAAGATCACTTTTTTAGTATCCATAAACTTGCTCATTTCTTGCACCATAATTCCTCCAAAAGAAACTCCTACTAAAACGGGGTCTTTCTCTTTAACGTCTTCGCACATTCTCATTGCATAATTAGAAATAGACTCTTCTAATGCCAGTGGTCTTTTCCATTTTAGATAATGAATTTGATACTTGTCTTCTGGTAAATTTAAATTTTCAAAAATTTCTGGACCAGCAGCTAACCCTGGTACAAGGTATATATGAATTTTGTTCATTTTTCTTATTCAATCAATTTTTTTTTAATATTTTTTCGTGCCCTAAGACAACTTTTAAAGGTACGTTATTCCAAAGCTTTATTTCTTCTTTGTTTGTTAATTTATGTAATAAAAGTACTGTGTTAATTCATTAAAGACCTATCAATATTAGGATCAAAATATTGATCAATTGAGATCACTATGAAAGTCTTCTTATCAGTTAAGTTATGTTGATTGCAACTTAAAAATGATTAGTGAGGATACTCGTAAAATGTATTTCAGAGCTTTTAGTTAGATTTAATATTATACAAAATTAAATCTAACCAAACCATCTTCATCAATTTCAGTAAGCGTAATTGTGTGTAATGTATTTACTAATTCAGGATTCCAAGGTGTTTTTACTTTTACATAATTTTCTGTAAATCCATTTATAAAACCTTCTTTGTTTTCATTTTCAAACAAAACGGTTAAAGTATTATCTAATTGGCTTTCATAAAAAGAACGTCTTTTCTTTGCGGATAAACCTCGTAACATTTTACTACGTTTTGCACGTACTTTTTTAGGTATAACTCCATCAAAATCTACAGCTTCAGTATTTGGTCTTTCAGAATAAGTGAAAACATGTAAATATGAAATGTCCATTTCGTTTAAATAGTTGTACGTTTCTAAGAATAATTCATCGGTTTCACCAGGAAAACCAACAATTACATCTACACCAATACAAGCATTTGGCATTACTTCTTTTATTCTAGTAACCCTATTTGTATAAGTATTAGTTAAATATCTACGTTTCATCTTCTTTAGCAATTCATCACTACCAGATTGTAGAGGAATGTGAAAATGAGGAACAAACGAACTTGATTTTGATACAAAATCAATAGTTTCATCCTTTAATAAATTTGGTTCTATTGATGAAATTCGTAAACGATGAATACCATCAACTTTATCTAATTCTTTAACTAATTCTAAAAAGGTATGTTCGTGTTTTTTATTTCCAAATTCACCTTTACCATAATCACCAATATTAACACCTGTTAATACAATTTCTTTTATTCCTTTTGATGAAATTTGTTTAGCATTCTCAATAACGTTTTCTAAAGTATCACTTCTAGAAATTCCACGTGCTAAAGGAATTGTACAATATGTACATTTATAATCGCAACCATCTTGTACTTTTAAAAATGCACGAGTTCTATCGCCAATAGAATAAGATCCTACATAAAAATCGGCATCAGAAATTTCACATGAATGGACTTCTCCAACATTATTTTTAGTTAAGTCGTTAATATAGCTTGTAACATTAAATTTTTCAGTTGCTCCTAAAACTAAATCTACACCATCAACATTTGCTAATTCCTCAGGTTTTAATTGTGCGTAACAACCTATTGCTATTAAAAAAGCATCTTCATTTTTCTTTAAAGCATTTTTAACAATGGATTTAAAGCGTTTATCAGCATTGTCTGTAACAGAACATGTGTTTATTACATAGACATCTGCATTTTCTTCAAAATCCACACGCTCAAAACCTTCACCCGTAAAATTACGAGCAATCGTTGATGTTTCTGAAAAATTCAGCTTACATCCTAAAGTATAAAAAGCTACTTTTTTTTCTGCATTCATTCTTGTACATTTAAGGATTGCAAATTTACAATTTTATTGATGATTTTTGAAACCGAAAGATTACTAATTAGAAAACTAGTTTTAGATGATTTACAACCTTTTCATGAGCTTGAAAGTAATCCGTTAGTTTTAAAATACGCAACAGGAGAACCGAAAGATTTTGATGAAAATAGAAATGAACTAATCGAATTAATTTCTAAATATAAGCAACCAAAAAATGATTTTTGGATTTATGCTATTGAAAGAAAAATAGATAGGTGTTTTATAGGTACAGTTGCTTTAGTAAAAGATAATATAGATGATGAAATTGGGTATCGTCTTTTAGAAAAATATTGGAAACTAGGTTATGGCTCTGAGGTATGTAAAGGTTTAATTTCTTATTGCAAGAAAATAGGAATGAAAAAAATTATTGGTTATGTTGTTGATGAAAATAGAGCCTCAGCAAAAATATTAGTGAATAATAATTTTGAAATTGTCAAGAAATTTATAAGTGATGATATAAAATTACCAGAAACTAAATATGAGTTAGAATTATAGATACAATAGTTAGTTTGTAAATAAAAAGTTAAAATAATTTCCCTTTAATTTTTGCTTTTAATTTTTCTGATACGTTCGTAGGAAAAGGTTTGTCTCCATGTAAAATATCTACCATTAAATCACTAAACCTTTGTCCGTGTTTTTTAAGTAAATAATTTCTTGCAGGATTATTATGATAAAAGAATTTAGACAAAGTAACACCAGATTGTAATTCTGGTAATAATTTTATATTTAACTTTTCAATATATAATTTTTCAGCAAGCTCTTTATTCAAATTACTTTCAATAATTGCTTCAGCCACATATTTTCCACTTAAAATTGCATTAGAAATTCCTTCTGCAGTTATTGGTTCTGCAAAACCTGCGGCATCACCAATTAAAAAAACATTGTTTTTTATAAAACCATCAGTTCTTGGTGCAATAGGAATTTGAAATCCATGTGCATCTTCTTTTATAATGTTTTTAATGCCAAGTGTTTGCAAATATTTTTTGTAATACTCTTTAAGGTTTATTTTTCCTTTTTTAGTAGTTAAAACTCCTAATGATAAATGATTTTTCTTTGGAAAACTCCAAGCATAACCAAATGGAACAGCATCAATATCAAAACGAACACTTGTAGATAATCTTTTAAAGTCTTCTTCAGAAACTTCAACTTCATATTCTAAAGCTGGTATTAATTTTCTAGTATCTTCTTTCCAACCAGCCATTTTTGCAGTCGGACTAAGAACGCCATCTGCTGCAATTACAAAATTTGCAGAAATTTCACCTTGAGAAGTATTTAATATTGACTTATCGTTTAAAAATTCAATACTTTTTAAAGTATGATTTTCTAATAATGTTACTCCAAATTCTTTTGCTTTTTCTACAATTAAGTTATCAAAAGCATCTCTCATAATCATTGTAATGATTGGCTTTTCTTTAGCAGATTGGTAAAATATTTTACCATTATTAAAGTAACTATCAACTGCAAAAAATTCACGTTCAATTACTGCATCAATTTCGAAAGGCATATTTTTCCTTCCTCTATTTACAAAACCACCGCCACAAGTTTTATAACGAGGTAATGCTTCTTTTTCTATGATAACTGTAGAAATCCCTTGTTTTCCTAAGTAAAATGCTGTGGAAGCTCCAGAAGGTCCACTACCAATTATTGCTACATCAAAATGTTTCATAGATTAAAAAGTATAATGTTTATTGCGAATATAAAGAAACTTACCAGTTTATTCTTGCTAGAATAGGGTAGTGGTCTGAATATTTTTCAGAAAAAGTATTGAATTGATTTATGTTAGCATTTTCATCAGAAAAAATAAAATCTATTCTCATAGGGAATGGATATTTAAAAGTTTTACCAAAACCTTTTCCAGCTTCTATAAAAGCATCTTTTTTGTTTTTTGATACTTGGTTATAAACCCAAGAATAAGCCGTGTTATTAAAATCTCCACAAACTATTTTTTTTCCTTTCCAATTCTTCTCATGGGTCAAAAATAATTCAGTTTGTTCTGCTTGTTGCTTAAATCGATCTTTTAGTGTTTTTATTAATTTCTCTGAATTTTCTTGTCCAAAATTTTCTTTATCAGGAGAAATACTAAGTGATTGTAAGTGTAAATTATAAACTCTAATTGTATCTTTTTTTCTAATAATATCAGCAAAAATAATATTGTTAGACGTGTTTTTTAATTTTAAAGAACCTTGATTAATGATTGGTAGTTTTGAGTAAATAGCCATTCCAAAACGTCCTCTAGCATATTTTTTTTCGATGTATTTGTATGGAAAGTCAAGTACATATTTTGGAAGTGACATGTTTTCTTGAATTGTTAAAACATCAGGATCGTTATCTTTTATAAAAGAGATAATTTTTTCTTCTATACCTTCTTCATTCAACCAATTCCAATGATTAAATGTTCTAACATTATAACTCATCACTTTTAAATCGGTGTTTAAAGGAGTGTTTTTCTTTGATAATTTATAGAAAGGAGTTACTGTAAACCAACCAATTAATAAGATAAGACTAGATAATATTAATTGCTTCTTTAATTTAATTAACCAATAAATAACAAAAGCTAAATTGATTAATAATAGTATAGGAACAAAAAGACTTAAAATTGCAAAAAGTGGAATTGTCTTTGGTGATACGTAAGGTAATAAATAAGACAACAGTAATAATGTTGCAAATAAAGAATTTAAAAAGTAGAGTAGTTTATCAATGGGGGATAATTTTTTCATACTATTTTCTACCTTGTTTAAATAAAAACTCTTTTTCAGCTTTGGTTAATGTATCATAACCAGATTTACTTATTTTATCTAAAATTCCATCTATTTGTTGTTGGTTTAAAGAACTATTTTGAACAGGCTTTTTTGCTCTTTTAGGTGATTTATAAACAGTTTTAAAAGGTTTCTTTTTTGATGTAAACAACGATGTAATCTTATCCCAAATTTTTAAATCTTTATTCGTTGCTTTATTTACATATAAAAAACCAAATAAAGCGCCTCCTAAATGTGCAAAATGTCCACCTGCATTTCCTCCAGATAAAGCTAAAACATCTAAACCTACCCAAATTGCAGCTAGATGCCATAATTTAACAAAACCAATAAAACGTAATTTTAATTCATAATTTGGTATGTAGGTTGTTAAGCCAATAAAAATTGCAGAAATTCCTGCAGAAGCTCCAACTAAAACAGCTGATTGTCCTTCAAATAAAGGAAAATAATTCATACTTAATAGAAATAAAATCCCACCAAAAAGTGTTCCTAAGACATAAAAAGTCAGCAATTTTTTTTGAGTAAAATATTCAATAAATAGGTTACCTATAAAATATAAGGTTATTAAGTTTAGTAGAATATGTAAAAAGTCTGCATGTAAAAAGCCATAGGAAATAATTGTCCAAGGTTTAGAAAGTAATGAAGAAAAACTATTGTCTAAAGAAAACCATTCTACAATAAAATTCATTTCTCCTTTATATAAATCTTGGAACACAGATGTAAATAAGGTAAAAATAAATATTGCCAGATTTACGTAGATTAATTTTTCTACAATAGTTCCGCTTTTATAACTTGATTTTATTTTATCTATAATACTCATTAATGTATTTTAAATTGATTTCTTTTCCAATACCAAGCTATTAAAAAACCTATTAATGCACCACCAACGTGTGCAAAATGGGCAATATTTCCAATTGAATATTTTGTCATTCCGAAGAATAAATCTCCTAAAATAATTACTGGTATAAAATATTTTGCAGCTATTGGAACAGGGAAAAATATCAACGCTAATTTTGCATCTTTAAAATACATTCCAAAAGCAACTAAAACTCCATAAACTGCTCCTGAAGCTCCAACTGCAGGTGTGTGATATAAATTATAGAATTTAATCATTTCTTCATTCGTTAGTGCAATTCTTGAGTCATTATAGCTCCCAGCATCTAAAATACTTTGAATATCACCAGCAGAAAGTCCAAAATTCATTAATTGTTCATAAATGCCATTAAATTGATAATAATTAGCCAAAGTATAAATTAAACCAGCTCCTAATCCTGCAGAAAAATAGAAGAATATAAACTTTTTCTTTCCCCACATTTGTTCTAAGGGAGTTCCAAAAGCCCATAAACCATACATATTAAATAAGATATGACTAAAACTACCATGCATAAACATGTGCGTTATATATTGCCAAATCCCAAAATGTTCGTTTTTAGGATAATGTAAAGCCAAAATATTTGTAAAATCTAATTTTAAAAGTTGTGGAGCAACAAATAAAATTACATTAATAATGATTAAATGCTTTATAGCATCTGTAAGTTTATTATTCATTTTTAACTATTAAATAGATTATCTATTTCGTTTAATGTTAGTGTTTTAAAGGTTGGTTTTCCAAAAGGAGAAGTCGTAGGTTCTTTACATGAAAATAAATCATTTACTAAACCTTCTTGTTCTCTTTCAGAGAGTTGTGTACCTGTTTTTATTGATAATGTTCTTGCAAAAGACTTCGCCATTACATCAAAATGACTAAAACTTGCACCTGGCACTTCTAAATCTATATCACTTAATAACTCTTCTAATATAATGGTTATTTTACTTTCTGTAACAGATACCGGTATTCCTTTTATAGTAACACTGTCTTTTGTAAATTCATCAAAAGAAAAACCTGCATTTTCTAATTCGGTTTTAATCGTATAAATCATTTCTATTTCTGCGGATGAAAAAGAGATTTTAACCGGAAATAATAATTGCTGACTATTTGCTTCTTTAACAGTAATACTTTCTAAAAATTCTTCATATAAAATTCGTTGATGCGCCAATGACTGATTGATTAAAACGACACCAGATTTTATAGAACTTAGTAAATATTTACGCTGAATTTGAAACGTTTTTTGTGTTTTTATTTCTTGTTGATTGTCAAATAATTCGATCTGTTTTTCTTCATCAGTTACAGCAACAGAAGTATATAAAGATTCCCAACTTTCTGTTTGTTGTTCTCTTCTGTATGGTGTATGAACTTCTTTTTTTGTTTCTTCTTTAAACGGATTAAAATCTGGATCAACAGAGATTTGTGGTGTTTTTGTTGATTTTGTATTCGTGTTTAAATGATAAGGAGTATCTAAGTTAGCATCTCTATTAAAATCTAAAAGAGGTGCAACATTATATTGACCTAAACTGTGTTTTACAGTCGCTCTTAGCATTGCATACAATGCTTTCTCATTATCAAACTTTATTTCCGTTTTTGTAGGATGAATGTTAATGTCAATTGTATTTGCGGGTACTGTTAAATATAAAAAATATGAGGGATGTGAACCTTGTTCTAGCAAACCATCAAATGCATTTACAACAGCATGATTTAAATAAGAACTTTTTATGAAACGATCATTTACAAAAAAGAATTGTTCACCACGTTTTCTTTTAGAAAATTCTGGTTTTGCAACAAAACCCTCAATAAAAACAATATCAGTTTGTTCATTTATAGGAACCAACTTTTCATTCATTTTGGCGCCAAAAATACTTACAATTCGTTTTCTTAAATTACTGCTTTTTAAATGATATACTTCATTATCATTATGATGCATTAAAAAAGCAATTGTTGGATGTGCTAAAGCTACTCTTTGAAATTCATCAACAATATGACGTGTTTCAACAGTATCTGATTTTAAAAAATTTCTTCTTGCTGGAATATTATAAAACAAGTTTTTTACAGCAATACTTGATCCTTTACTCGTAGAAACAAAATCTTGTGAAACAATTTTACTTCCTTCAATTTTTATTGAAGTACCCAATTCTTCGTTTTCTTGCTTTGTTTTTAACTCAACATGAGCAATTGCAGCAATAGACGCTAAAGCTTCTCCTCTAAAACCTTTTGTAGAAAGATTAAATAAATCTTCTGCTTTTTGAATTTTAGAAGTTGCATGACGCTCAAAACACATTCTAGCATCTGTTGCGCTCATACCTTTTCCGTCATCAATAACTTGAATTAACGTTTTACCAGCGTCTTTTAGTAATAATTTTATATTGGTTGCACCAGCATCAATTGCATTTTCTAATAACTCTTTTACAACAGAAGCAGGACGTTGAACGACTTCTCCTGCTGCAATTTGGTTTGCAACATGATCTGGTAATAATTGAATAATATCAGACATTAATTTCCCTTGAAAATAGATAAATCGAAATCTATGATGTACAAAAAGATAAGTACTAAGATTGCGATAATGATAAATAGTGTTTTGTTTACACTTTTATCTGAGTTTTTTAAATCATAAAAAGCATCACTAAACTTCGTTTTTAGCCCTTTATTTTTACCAGTAGTTGATCTAAATTGATCTAATTTGTGCTCAATTTTATAAGGATTTCCATCTCCTTTGTAATAACGAGGTTGGTAATCGAATTTATTATGTGTACGTTTTAAGAATCCCATAGTTTTAGAATTATTGGTTTATAAAGATTTAAAATAAATCAATTACTGTACCAATTATTTTAGACCATTTCTATATTGAAATGACAGTAATAATATACTCTTTTTTACTTTCTTCTTACTTGTAAATAAGAAATTCTAACAAAAGAGTCTGCTTTGATTTACTAACTTAGAAAAGAGAAAAATCATCATTTTCTTTTAAATTAATTTCAAAAGAGAAATTGTATCAGCATTTCAAATTTACAGAATTAAAAGGAATTCTTCAAAAAATGATGTTAAAAGTGTTCTTAAATTTTTAACTAACAAATTGTGTACTAAAAACCAATACTCTCACTTGTAGTATCAATATTTTTAAGTGCCGCCATTTTAATAGCTGCAACAGCACATTCTGTTCCTTTGTTTCCTAACTTACCTCCAGATCTATCTAGAGATTGTTGTTTTGTATTATCTGTTAAAACACAGAAAATTACAGGAACATCGTACTTAATATTTAAATCTACAATACCTTGTGTAACACCTTCGCAAACAAAATCGAAATGTTTTGTTTCTCCTTGAATTACATTTCCAATTGCAATGATTGCATCAACTTGTTGAGATTGAATCATCTTTTTACAACCATAAACCAACTCAAAACTTCCAGGAACATCCCAAGAAACAATGTTTTCTTTCGTTGCGCCACAATCTATTAAAGTTTCAATTGCGCCTTTTTGTAGGTTTTTTGTGATTTCAGGATTCCATTCTGAAACAACAATCCCAAATCGAAAAGATTTCGCATTTGGGATTGTTGCTTTATCGTAATGTGATAAATTAGTAGTAGCCATTTTATTTAGTTTGCAGTATTCAGTAATCAGTATTCAGTCAGCTATAAACTGCTAACTGAAACTGTTTTACTGTTTACTATTTTACAGCATATTTTGCAGCTGCTAAATATTTCTCTATATCTCTACCTTGGTCAGATTTAGAATAGTTTTCTTTAATTTTTGTAAATAATGATTCAGCTTTACTATAATTCTTTAATTCCATTGCAGTTTGTCCTGCTTTGAATAAGAATAATGGCGTTGTAAAATCATTTGTTTTTTTATTTGCTGCTTTTTCATAATAATCTAAAGCATCACTTGATTGATCGATATCTGCAAAAGCATCACCAATTGCACCTAAAGCAACAGGACCTAACATTTCGTCATCAGAATCAAATTTACTTAAATACTCAATTGCTTTTTCGTAATCTTTTAATTGTAAGTAAGAAACACCAGCATAATAATTTGCTAAGTTTCCAGCTTCTGTTCCGCTAAATTTATCAGCAACGTTTAAAAAACCATAATTTCCATCAGCACCTTCTAAACCTAAGTTTAATAAAGAATCTATTCCTGTACCTGCAGTTGCAGCTTCATCAAAATATTTTCTTGGAAAAGCCAATTCATTAGAAGCTTTTACTTCATTTGGTTCAACTATATATTTAGTGTATCCTAAGTATCCTAAAAAGATAACAACAATAGCTATTAAAGCTATAAATAAAGGTTTACTATTTTTCTCAATCCATTGTTCAGATTTAGAAGCAGTTTCATCTAAAGTGTTTAAAACCCCAGCTGTTTCAAATTCTGATTCATCCATTTGGATTTCTTGTTTCTTACCTTCTGCCTTATATTTTTTCTTGTATGTTGCCATCGTTTCATTAAAAATTAGTGGCGACAAAAATAGTTTTTTTAATTGGATTTTAAAAGCGGATAATTCGCTAAATTTTCAATAATTTGCAAAACCTTTTCAATATCAAATTCTATTCATGTATTTACAGAAAATTTCTTTACTTAATTTTAAGAACATTGTGTCTCAATCTTTTGATTTTCAGCAGAAAATAAATTGTTTTGTGGGTGATAATGGCGTTGGTAAAACAAATATTTTAGATGCCATTTATTATTTATCTTTTACAAAAAGTTACTTTAATTCTGTCGCTGTTCAGAATATTAGACATGGAGAAGGGTTTTTTATGGTTGAAGGTGACTATCTTTTAAACGAAAGAAACGAAAAAATTGTTTGCAGTCTTAAAAAAGGACAAAAGAAGGTTTTAAAAAGAAATGGTAAAAGCTACGAGAAGTTTTCTGAACATATTGGTCAATTACCTTTGGTTATTATTTCTCCGGCAGATAGAGATTTAGTTACAGAAGGAAGTGATACAAGAAGAAAGTTTATAGATGGTGTAATCTCTCAACAAAATAAAAGCTACT
This sequence comes from Polaribacter sp. SA4-12, assembly GCF_002163675.1. Lineage (NCBI taxonomy): Bacteria > Pseudomonadati > Bacteroidota > Flavobacteriia > Flavobacteriales > Flavobacteriaceae > Polaribacter > Polaribacter sp. SA4-12. The sequence goes on from NZ_CP019334.1 coordinate 432,109, forward strand.
TAAAAGATTTATTGTCTTATAATAAAGTATTAAGTCAAAGAAATGCTTTGTTAAAGTATTTTGCTGCAAATAGAACTTTTGATGCTTTAAACTTAAGTGTTTATGATGATCAATTATCTGAATATGGAAGTAGAATTTATGAAGTCAGAAAAAGCTTTTTAGAAGATTTTATTCCGATTTTTAATGAGAAATATCAAATAATATCTGGTGATAAAGAACGCGTTAATCTTTTGTATAAAAGTCAGCTACACGATAGTTCTATAAAAGAATTATTGCAAAATTCATTAGTAAAAGATAAGATTATACAGTATACTACATCAGGAATTCATAAAGATGATTTGAGTTTTGAAATAGGAGATTACTCTATTAAGAAGTTTGGATCTCAAGGTCAACAAAAATCATATTTAATTGCTTTAAAACTGGCGCAGTTTGAGTTTATTAAACAACAATCTAATGTGATTCCTATTTTATTGTTAGATGATATTTTTGATAAATTAGATGAAAATAGAGTTTCTCAAATTATAGATTTGGTGAATAATGATGAATTCGGACAAATATTTATAACAGATACGCATTCTGAAAGAACAGAGAATATATTAAAACAAGGAAGTAAAGAATATCAGATTTTTAAGTTATAATGTCATTACGAGGAAGAATGACGAAGTAATCTGCTAATAAATATCCCAATAATCCAAAATAATGTCAAAAAGAGAAAACGATTCCTTTTCAATAGAAGATTTAATGAAGAGTTTTATCAAGGAAAATAACTTGAGTAAAGGAATGCAGAAAATAAAAGCTGAAGAAACTTGGAATAAAATGATGGGACCAGGAGTTGCTACACATACAACTTCTGTAAAACTGCAAAACAAAACATTGGTTGTTAATTTAAATTCTTCTGTTTTACGTGAAGAGTTAAGCTACGGAAAAGAGAAAATTATTAAAATGATGAATGAAGAAATAGGAGAGGACGCTATTTCTAAATTGATGTTGGTGTAATTTTTAAGGGTTCGCTAACGGTTTTTAGTGTTTTTTTTTGAGTGTTTAAGTACTAAATTTAGTAAATAATTACTGACCAAAAAAATCCGTGAGGATTTTGTAAGTAGGCTAGAACCAAACAATATAATATACCAGTTGTTTTGCATTGCCTTTTCTGTTAATATAATTCTATCTGACCATACTCATTAATTTGTTCTATAGTTTCAGATATTATCCAATTATCATTATTGTTAATCTTATTTAGAAATTCAAGACTGTTTTTTTTAAAGTAATAACCATACAATAAAGTACAGAGTTGTTTGATATTTAAATCTATATAATCATCAGTTAGAATGCTTTCAAGAATTTCTCTTTTTGAGTTAACTTTAGAAATGATTGCTTCAATTGATTGACCAATTGTTCCTCTTGAAATATTATCCTCTTCATCTATTTGATTTAGTAATTTAATTACTTGAGATTTATCAAACATCTGTATTTTTTTTAATACAAAGTTTTTAATTTCATTATTTATATGTTCTCCTGTATAAAAAATATCTGGATGCCAAGGAATATGAGATACGTAATAAATTAAATTATATGGAATTTCTATATTTTCAGGATTAAATATGTAATCAATAAATTTTTGCCAAGTTTTTCGTTCATTAACATATCTTCTAAAAAGAACAATACTTCCCAAAGTAAATTCATTTTGATCACTAGATTCAAACAATTCTAAAGTATCGGATAAAGAAATAATTGGAATATTATTTGTCAATTTAGGGATGAATATGTTATTGAAGTTTTCAAAATCAAATTGATTTGCTCGATTTCCTTTAAATTTAATTGTATTAGTTTCTTTGTTGTTTTCTAAATAGTTTTTTATATCAATCCAAAATCCTTTGTTCAAATCTGGAACATAAACTATTCCATAAACAGGTAGCGGATAATTTATCCAATAGCTTCGATGAGAACCAATTTGTATTCTACAATCTCCATTTTTTGAATTATAGTAAGATAAACCAGATTTTATCTGAATTGCTATACTTTTATTTAATGGTTTTTCATCTTTTATAAATTCGATAATTGCATCAATTCCCAAATCATTTTCTTGCTCTATTTTATGAAAAAAACATTCAGAATCCTCTGTGATGGTTTTAATAAAGTTAACTCCTTTTTTTGAAGTTGTATTTGTTTTCGTATTTCTCATTTTCAAATTTGCAATTTTGCTTTTGGGTTGCGCACAACTTTAACACGAATATGTAATGTTTCAATATTTTATATTCGTAGTTAGCGAAGTTCGAGTTTTTTCCTTTTAGAAACAAACTAAATTGTCTATCTATTTTTATAATTTAAAACAAAAAAACTCACAACTTTCGTTGTGAGTTTTAAAACAATATATTTTACTTAAATCCTTAAAATTGCTCTCTACCAGAAAAGTGAAAGTTACCTTCAATTTGAGCATTTTCATCAGAATCAGAACCATGTACTGCATTTTCTCCCATAGAAGTTGCATACATTTTTCTAATAGTACCTTCTGCAGCATCAGCAGGATTTGTAGCACCTATTAAAGTTCTAAAATCTTCTACAGCATTCTCTTTTTCTAAGATTGCAGCTACAATTGGTCCTCTTGTCATGAACTCAACTAATTCACCAAAAAACGGACGCTCATTATGCACAGCATAAAAAGTTTCAGCATCTGCTTTTGTCATTTGTGTTTTCTTTAAAGCTACAATTCTAAACCCTGCAGCGTTAATTTTGTCTAAAATTGCACCAGTGTGTCCGTTTTCTACAGCATCTGGTTTAAGCATTGTAAATGTTCTATTTGTTGCCATGATATTGACTTTTTAATTTTATATTGGTTATTGTGAATGTGTTTCACAAATTTGCCGCGAAATTACATAATTTTTTTAATTAAATTGTATATTCGCAACTTATGATTTTAGAAGGATTTGAAGCGTTGAAAAGCTTTCTTGAAAAACCAAGAAATATTGTAGTTGTTGGACATAGAAATCCTGATGGAGATGCTATGGGTTCTACATTGGCTTTAAAACATTATTTAGATAAAAAAGGTCATAAAGCAATTGTTGTTGTACCAAATGAATATCCAGAATTTTTACATTGGTTGCCAGGTTCTAAAACAACATATCGTTTTGATTGGCAAAATACCCAATCTCAAAAAGCAATTAAAGCATCAGAAATTATTTTTCTATTAGACTTTAATGCATTGCACAGAGTTGGGCATGATATGCAAAAAACATTAGAAAAATATCCGAATGATTTTGCTATGATAGATCATCATCAACAACCAGATGCTGTAAAATATATGTATTCAGATGTTACTATTTGTTCTACTTCTCAAATGGTGTATCAATTCATAGAAATGAACAATGATTTAGATTTGATAGATGCAGATATTGCTACTTGTTTGTATACAGGTATTATGACAGATACAGGTTCTTTTCGATTTAGATCTACAACAAGTACTACGCATAGAATTATAGCATCTTTAATTGATAAAGGTGCCGAAAATGATAAAATTCATAATAATGTATATGATGCAAATTCGTATAATAGATTGTTATTATTAGGACAAGCATTAAGTAATTTACAGATTTTACCGACTTATAATACAGCATATATTACTTTATCAACAGAAGAAAAAAAACGGTTTGATTTTCAAAAAGGAGATACAGAAGGAATTGTAAATTATGCGCTTTCGTTAAAGGGTATCGTTTTTGCTGCTATTTTTATTGAAGATATTGAACAAGGAATTGTAAAAATATCTTTCCGCTCTAAAGGAAACTTCTCAGTAAATCAGTTTTCTAGAAATCATTTTAATGGTGGAGGGCATGATAATGCTGCTGGAGGGAAATCTAATTTATCAATGGCGGAAACGGTAACTGAGTTTGTTACATTATTACCACAATATCAAAAAGAACTAGAAGTATCTTATGAAGATTAAATTTTTAATTTTTACCAGTATCTTGTGTTTTGGTTGCTCAAAAGTTGAACCAAGAAAACCGATTAACCCTAAGCCATCGTCAACTATATTAAAAGAAACGATTGAAGAATCTATAAAGTTGAATAAAATTGAAGACGAAAAAGTTATATTAATTATTAAAATAGATTCTACAAGTAACTACCAAGTTTCTCCTAATGGGTTTTGGTATACATATATCAATAAAATAGAAGAAAATAATCCAACTCCAAAAACAGGAAATATTGTTTCTTTTGAATATAATATTACTGATTTACAGGGAACTGTAATTTATAGTAAAGAAGAATTAGGTTTAAAAGAATACAAAGTAGATAAAGAAGATTTTATAAATGCGCTTCAAACCGGAATAAAGTTGATGAAAGTTGGAGAAACCATTACATTTGTCATTCCATCATACAATGCTTTTGGTATTTCTGGTGATGGAAATAAAATAGGAATGAATCAATCAATAAAAAGTACAGTAACATTAATCAATATAAATAATTAAAAATGAAAGTAATTAAAAGTATTTTATCAATTGCAGTAGTTGCATCAATGTTTTCTTGTGGAAACCAAAAAGCAGATGTTAAATCTTTAGAAACAGAAATAGATTCTGTAAGTTATGCAATTGGTTTAACTATGTCAAGTCAATTAAAACAAGGTTTTGATGAAGTAAATAAAGATATTTTAACACAAGCAATTAAGAACGGTTTAGATTCTACAAATTTATTAATAGAATCTAAAGATGTGCAAAATGTAATTAAAACTTATTTCCAAAAAAAGCAAGCTTCAAAAATGAAAGAGCAGCAAGAAAAAGCAGCTAAAGATGCAGAAGCAAAATTTGGAGAAAATAAAAAAGCTGGTGAAGATTTTTTAGCTGAAAATAAAACAAAAGAAGGTGTTGTAACTACTGCAAGTGGTTTGCAATACATTATTTTAAAAGAAGGTAATGGTGAAAAACCTGCTGATGCAACTGCAAAAGTAAAAGTTCATTATCATGGTACTAATTTAGAAGGTAAAGTTTTTGATAGTTCTGTAGATAGAGGAACTCCTACAGAATTTGGTTTAAACCAAGTAATTAAAGGTTGGACAGAAGGTGTGCAATTAATGCATGTAGGTTCTAAATACAAATTTTTTATTCCTCAAGCATTAGCTTATGGAGCACAACAAAAAGGGGCTGATATTAAGCCGTTTTCTACATTAGTTTTTGAAATTGAATTATTAGAAATTAAAAAATAATATAATTAATGAAGAATCTAAAATACTTAATAGTTATTGTTGTTTTTCTTACAGCCTGTACACCAGATAAGTACAAAGGTTTAGAAGACGGAGTTTATGCTGAAATCTTAACAAATAAAGGAGAGGTTTTATTAGAGTTGTATGCAGAAAATGTGCCTATGACAGTAGCTAACTTCGTTTCTCTTGCAGAAGGAACAAATAGCCAGTTGTTAGATTCTTTAAAAGGTAAAAAATTCTATGAAGGAGTAATTTTTCATAGAGTTGTTCCTAATTTTGTAATACAAGGTGGTGGTTTTACCCCAGAAGGAAGAAAAAACGCAGGTTATGTTTTTGGTGATGAATTTCCAAAGAGTGAAGATGGAGATTTAATGTACAGACATAATGATGCAGGTATTCTTTCTATGGCAAATGGAGGGCCTACTACTAACAATAGTCAGTTTTTTATTACACATAAACCGATTCCTCATTTAGATGGTAAACATTCAGTTTTTGGTAAAACAATAATTAATTCAATTCAGTTAAAAGAATTGAAAAGTAAAATTAAAGATTCTTTACAATTAAAGAAATCGATAGATTCTACTAGAGTGGCTGTTGTAAATAGTATTGTGCAAAATGATACTATTTTGTCTGTAAAAATCATAAAATTAGGAGCTAAGGCAGAAAGTTTTAATGCTGCCGAAGTTTTTGATACTGAATTTAGCAAGTTTGCAACTTCAGAAGAAGATCGTAAAAAAGCTGAAGAAGAAACAGAAAAAGCGAGATATGCTAATTATTTAGTTGAGAAGGAAAAATTTTCAGCTAAAATGAATGAGACAGAAGCAGTAAAAACATCTTCTGGACTTAGAATTTTAAAGTTAAAGAAAACTTCAGGAAAAAAAATAGTTGATACGAAACCATTAACTATAAATTACACGTTGTATACTGCGGATGGTAAAAAGATTCAATCTACTTCAGATTCAAATGGAAAACCTTTTATTTGCCAGTTAAATGATCAACAAAGACCAATGATTGCGGGTTTTAAAGAAGGAGTTTTAACAATGAGAGAAGGAGAGAAGGTACGTTTATTTATTCCTTACTATTTAGGTTATGGTGAGGCAAAATACGGACCTTTCCCTGCGAAATCTGATTTAGTATTTGAAATTGAAGTTTTAAAAATAGGTAAATAGTTTGTTAGAAGATATTATACAAGGTGATAAAAATCTATTAATTTTCCTAAATATTTTAGGAAGTGAACAATGGGATCCATTTTGGTTGGCAATAACCAATCAACTTTCTTGGAGTCCATTGTTTATTTTTATTTTCTACTTAACAATTAATGCTTTTGGTTGGAAACGTGGTGGAGTTATGATTCTATCGATGATTCTATTGGTTGCATTTTCAGATCAATTTACAAACCTTATTAAGAACTCTGTAGAACGTTTACGACCTAACAATGATCCAGCAATTAAACATTTATTAAGAACTCTAATTAAACCTCAGAGTTATAGTTTTATGTCTGGTCATGCAACAACATCAACTTTTTTCTCTGTTTTTGTTGTTTTGCTTTTAAGAGATAAATATAAATATATTTATTTTATATTATTTTGGCCATTAATTTTTGCTTATAGTAGGTTGTATTTAGGTGTCCATTTTCCTATTGATATTACTGTAGGAATTATAATCGGTGTTACTTTCGCAAATATTTACTATTTCTTTTTTAAGAAAATTGATAAGAAGCTTTTTACTTAATTTTTTTATCGATTAGTATATTAATAAAACATTCAAGTCTATAAATAATAAAGCTCCATCTGAATAAGATGGAGCTTTTTATTTATAAAATTAAGAGTATGATTATTTTTTTACGAACTTTTTAATCATTTTTTCTTCACCATCATTAATTTCGATGATATAAATTCCTTTCGTTAAAGAATTTACTTTAATCGTATTATTAGTAAGTTTTCCTTGCTTAACAATCTGACCTAAAGTATTACTGATTGAAAAAGAGATGTTTTCAGAATCTGTATTTTCTATTCTAATGTTTACAAAATTTCCAGAAACAGGATTTGGATATAACATAAAATCATCTTCAAAACTAAATGCTGTAGTATCTAAACTTTTAATAAAAGTTGTAGAATTAGTAGCTGTTTTTTTAGAAGATTTTGCAGAACTAGTACCAGTTTTACCAGTGATAATTACTTGATCAATATAAATATGATCTGCATTTGCACTTGCATCATTTTGGAATCTAAACTGTGCATTATTTACCAAGTTATAGTTTGATGCATCTAAAATTACAATGGCAGAATAAAAGTTATTGTTTTCAAAATCAGTACCTCTTGCATACGTTGCAACAGTTGTCCAAGAACTTCCATTATAATAACGCAACCAGAAGTCTTCATTGTTTTCCATACTATAAGAATAGAATTGAAATTCAACTTCTACAGTATCATAAGAAGATAAATCATAACTTTCTGATGTCATTGCAGAAACTGTACCTGAGTTATCTCTAATTCTGATTGAACTGTTTCCTTCAAAAGAACGAGAACCAGAATAGCGATAACAATCACTTCCTCCATCTGTCCAATTATCCCAACCAGATTCAAAATAAGATTCAGAAATTATTGTTGATGTATTTGTTGGTTGTGCTAAAGTTGAAACAGAAACTGAATTGCTTTCAGCAGTATTTCCTGCAGCATCTTTTGCTACAATAGAAAAATTATATATAGTATTTTCTGTTAAACCTATCACTGAAAAACTAGTATTTGAAACAGTACCAATTATTGAAGCTCCATTTAAAACATCATAACTAATAACAGCAACGTTATCAGTTGATGCAGCCCAAGTTAAATCTAAAGAGGTTTGTGTAATGTTAGTTGCAACTATTCCATTAGGAACAGAAGGGTTTGTTAAATCTACTGTTGTAACATTTACATTATTACTAGAAGTTGATATATTACCAGCTTCATCTTTTGCAAAAACAGAAAAACTATATGACGTTGCAACTTGTAAATTAGTTACACTATAGTTATTGTTAACAGTACTACCAATTAAATTTATTCCATTATAAACATCATAACCATTAACAGCTGTATCGTCAGTAGAAAGTGACCAAGCTAAATTAACTGAAGTTTCAGTAATATTAGAAGCAATTAAATTTGTTGGAGCAGAAGGTGCAGTTGTGTCTGATGTTGTGCCACCGTCAATAATATGATTTCCAAGTCCACTAAAAGTATCTTGTGCTAATGAATTCCATTCAGAAATAGTATAAGAAGAATTCGGATTAGTAATAGATGATTTTCTTTGTAATGTTACATTTTGAGCAAAATTAGCACTACTTGAAGCATTACCAATTAAATCTATTAAAACATCATTTTTAAATAAACCAACAGCGTCATTTCCGTTAAAAGACATCACTGAACTATCTGTTAAATTTGCAATATTTAAAATAGTAGAAGTTGCGCTACTGTTTGCTATAACAAATACTTGTCCGTTTGCTAAATTTCCACTTAAATTAAGAACACTAGAAAAAGATCCAGAACCATTTGTAGCTTTCTTTAAAGAATAAGAAGATAAATCTACTGTATTTCCTGTAAAGTTTGCAATTTCTAAAGCTTTATTGTTTGATGAACCTTCAACATATTCAGAAATTAATAACTCTGATGTTGTTCCGTTTGTTGGAGCAGATTCTGTAGTAACAATTACAATATTACTTTCATTAGAAATGTTTCCTGCAGCATCTTTTGCTTTTACTGAAAAGTTATAAGATGTTTCTGAAGTTAAGCCTGAAACAGAATAATTTGTTGAAGAAACGGATGCAATAAGTATTGTATTTTGATAAACTTCATAACCAGTAACAGCAACATTATCTGTTGAAGCATTCCAATTTAAATCTACTGAAGTTTGCGAACTATTAGATGAAGTTAAACTCGTTGGAGCAGTTGGTGCAGTAGTATCAGGAACTGGTAATGTTGTTATAAAAACAGTATTACTTGCTGATGAAATATTTGCTGCAGCATCAAAAGCAGTAACAGAAAAGTTATATGAAGTATCTTCTGATAAACCCGTTACTGAATATGAGTTACTTGTAACAGTTGTTATTTTTGTTCCGTTTTGATAAACATCATAACCTGTAACTGCTGTATCATCTGTTGATGCAGACCAATTTAAATTTAATGTTGTTTGAGTAATATTAGAAGCTACTAAATTCGTTGGAGAAGTAGGAGGAGTGGTATCACTTGTAGATCCTCCATCTATAGAATGATTTCCTAAACCACTAAATGTATCTGTAGCTAAAGAATTCCATTCTGCAACTGTATAAGATGCGTTTGGATTTGTAACTGATGATTTTCTTTGTAAAGTTACATTTTGAGCAAAATTAGCACTGCTTGAAGCATTACCAATTAAATCAATTAGAGCATCATTTTTAAATAAACCAATAGCATCATTTCCGTTAAAAGACATCACTGAACTATCTGTTAAATTAGCAATGTTTAAAATAGTAGAAGTTGCGCTACTGTGTGCAATAACAAAAACTTGTCCGTTTGCTAAAGTCCCACTTAATGTTAAAGTACTAGAAAAAGAACCACCACCGTTTGTAGCTTTTTTTAGAGAATACGATGATAAATCTACAGAAGCACCTGTAAAGTTTGCGATTTCTAATGCTTTATTATTTGAAGAACCTTCTATGTATTCAGAAATTAATAGTTCTGTTGTAGTTCCGTTTCCTGTTCCTCCAGAAGTTGTTGTTACGGAAACTGTATTACTATTAGAAGAAGTATTTGAAGCGGAATCAAATGCTTTTACAGAAAAAGAATAAGAAGTTCCAGCAGTTAATCCTGTAACAGTATAATTTGTATTAGATGTTGTACCAACTTGAGTTGTTCCGTTAAAAATACTATAACCACTAACAGCAGTATTGTCTGTTGATGCATTCCAAGATAGGTTAACAGAGTTTTGAGTAGTATTAGAAGCTACTAAATTTGTTGGAGTTGTAGGTGCTTCAGTATCAATTGTTCCAGAACCATTTCCAAATTTATCCTCAGCTTGTTTACCTCCCCAAATTTGAGTTGCAAAAGCAGGATTATCTATAAAAGGATTTCTATTTCCTTGAATACCTTCTAGAATAGGATTACGTTGCATTTCGAAATTAGAAACAGGATCTTCTGCATTCCAATCTAAAAATAAAGTTATCATATTTGCATCAGCAGCAGTTGTAGAACCAATTCCAACACCATTTGGTAAACATTGATTTCCGTATCTTAAATACATATACATCATCATACGAGCAACATCTCCTTTCCATTCATCACCAGGATACCATCCACCAGAAACATCACCTGCATTACCAGAACCAGCAGCAAACCTTTTGCTACTTCTTTGTCCGTTAAATGAAATGTCTGAAGCTCTTAAATGATGTGCATCTGCACCAGGACCAGAAGTTCCTAAATTAGGGTTTCCTAAAGATTTTGGATACGTATGTTCTCTGTTCCATTGTGTCCCAGAAGTTCCACCGTTTAAATCTTTGCTTCTTGATCTATCTGTTACATAGTTTCCATCTGAATCACTATATCCGTAGATTAATAACACTTTTGTATTATCATTTGGGTCTAAATCAGTTTGTTTTAAAGCATCCCAAACACCAGGTGTATAAGATAAGTTTGTAGTATGAGTACTAATAATTTTTGATGCCAACTCATCTTTAAGAGTCGTACCATTTAAGGTTAAATTCACATCATTGTAATAAGATGGGATTTGTGAAAATGCCGAATATGAAATAATCAGCAATGTAATGAGTAATAATTTTTTCATAATTTAAGTATTAAGGGTTTTGTTTGTTGATACTGCAAAATAATTAAAAAATGGATGCGATTTTATCACTTAAAAGTGAATTGTTAATTAGATATTAACAATAGCTATTTTACTAAAAAAATAGATAAAAAATGGTTAAATTTGCGGCTTACAAACCCGGAAAAATAAAATATGAAAATATCATACAATTGGTTACAACAATTTTTACAGGTAGATTGGGAACCTATAAAAACAGGAGAATTGTTAACCGATTTAGGTTTAGAGGTTGAAGGAATTGAAACCAAAGAATCTATAAAAGGAAGCTTAAAAGGAATAGTTGTAGGTAAAGTTTTAACTTGTGTACAACACCCTAATGCAGATAGATTAAAAGTAACTACAGTAGATTTAGGATCAGGAGAACCAGTTCAAATTGTTTGTGGAGCACCAAATGTAGCAGCAGGTCAAAAAGTACCAGTGGCAAAAGTTGGAACTACTTTATATGATGATAAAGGTGAAGGTTTTAAGATAAAAAAAGGGAAGATTAGAGGTGAAGAAAGCCTTGGAATGATTTGTGCTGAAGACGAATTAGGTTTAGGTAAAGGTCATGATGGAATTTTAGTCTTAGATGAAAAACTTACAGTAGGAACTCCTGCTGCAAAAGTTTTTAATATAGAAACAGATTATGTTTTCGAAATTGGTTTAACGCCAAATAGATCTGATGCAATGAGCCATTTTGGTGTTGCAAGAGATTTACGTGCAGGTTTAATTCAAAAAGATATTAAATTAGAATTAATTTCTCCTTCAGCAAGTAATTTTCATGTTGATGAAAGAACACTTCGTATAGATGTAGAAGTAGCTGATAAAGATTTAACGCCTCGTTATTGTGGTATTACAATCACTGATGTAGAAGTTAAAGATTCTCCAGAATGGATACAAAATAGATTAAAAGCAATTGGTTTAACACCTAAAAATAATATTGTAGATATTACAAATTATGTGTTACACGAATTAGGACAGCCTTTACATGCTTTTGATGCTCAAAAAATTAAAGGAAATAAAATTCTTGTAAAAACATTAGAAGAAGGTACTAAATTTACCACTTTAGATGAAGTTGAAAGAGAATTATCATCAGAAGATATTATGATTTGTGATGCAGATTCTAACCCACTTTGTATTGCTGGTGTTTTTGGAGGTTTAAAATCTGGAGTTACAGAGAATACAACTTCTATCTTTTTAGAAAGTGCATATTTTAATCCTGTTTCTGTTAGAAAAACAGCGAAACGTCATGCTTTAAATACAGATGCTTCTTTCCGTTTTGAACGTGGAATTGATATCAATATGACAGAATATGCTTTAAAAAGAGCAGCTTTGTTAATTGAAGAATATGCAGGAGGTAAATTAGCTTCTGATATTTCTGATTTTTATCCTGAGAAAATTGAAGATTTTCAAGTGTTTTTCTCTTATGAAAACGCAAATAGGTTAATTGGTCAAGAAATTCCAAGAGAAACTATCAAGAATATTTTAGCTTCATTAGAAATTAAAATTAATAGTGAAACTAACGGAGGACTTGGATTAACAATACCTTCTTATAGAACAGATGTTCAGCGTGAGGCGGATATTATCGAAGAAATTCTAAGAGTTTACGGTTATAATAATATTGAATTTTCTCATAAATTAAATACATCAATTTCTTTTGATTCTAACAAAGAAACAAAGGTTGAAAATATTGTTGCAGACCAATTAAGTGCTTTAGGTTTTAACGAAACGATGGCTAATTCATTGACTAAGCCAGAATATACTTCGTTATCAGAAGATATTAATGAAGAGGCTAATGTAGAAATGTTAAACCCGTTAAGTAACGATTTAAAAGTTTTACGTCAATCTTTATTATTTAGTGGTTTAGAATCTGTTGGATATAATATCAATAGAAAAAATAATTCTTTACAGTTTTATGAGTTTGGTAAAACATACCATAAATACAGTGAAAAATACGAAGAGAATAAACATTTAACGCTTTTTGTTACTGGAAACAGAACTAAAGATAGTTGGAGTGTTGCAAATAAAACATCTGATTTCTTTTACTTAAAAGGAATTATTACTTCTCTATTAGTTAGATTAGGAATTGATAAGGTAAAATCTTCACCTGCAAAACAAGATGTGTTTTCTGAAGGAATTTCTCTTGGTTTGGGTAAAATTAAATTAGTTGAGTTTGGAGTTGTAAAACAATCAATACTAAAAGAATTCGGAATTAAACAAGAAGTTTTATTTGCTGATTTTAATTGGGATACTATTTTAAAATTAGTCGGAAACAAGAAAATTAAAGTAAGTGAATTACCTAAATTCCCAGTTGTAAAACGTGATTTAGCTTTATTGTTAGATTCTAAAGTAGCATTTAATGATGTTTATAATTTAGCTTTTCAAACGGAAAGAAAATTATTAAAAGAGGTAGATTTATTTGATGTTTATGAAGGTGATAAATTACCTGAAGGAAAAAAATCTTATGCAGTAAGTTTCTTATTACAAGATGAAACAAAAACTTTAGCAGACAAACAGATAGATAAAATAATGCAGAAGCTTCAGCAAACTTTCGAAAAAACTTTCGAAGCTGTTTTAAGATAATAAAGTATTATCTTAGTGTAATAAATGAAAAAAACCATCTCTTATGAGATGGTTTTTTTTATAATCAACTAATTCAAATTACACATGAAAACAGTTTACAACGTTGTCTTCAATAATACTTATACAAGTACTGTGCCAAAATGAAATGTTTTATATGGAAATGATAATTAAAATAGATTTTTATATTTTTTTAACAAAAAAACGATCCTTAATTAAGGATCGTTAAATTTTATTGTTTTCTAATATAGATAAATCAGCTATTTAGCTTTTCTTTTATCAACTTAAAATATATTATACAGCGTGTTTATGTGCTTTGTAAGAAGAACGAACTAAAGCACCACTTTCTACATACATAAAGCCAAGTTCTAGACCAAAAGTTTCGTACTTCTTAAATTGTTCTGGAGTAACAAACTTCTGAACAGGTAAGTGTTTTTTAGTCGGTTGTAAATACTGACCAATTGTAATAATATCACAATTAGCTTCACGTATATCTCTCATAGTTTGGTATACTTCTTCTTCAGTTTCACCTAAACCTAGCATTAAACCAGTTTTTGTACGCATACCTTTTTCTTTTAGGTATTTTAATACGCCTAAACTTCTATCATATTTAGCTTGTATACGAACTTCACGAGATAATCTTCTAACAGTTTCTATATTGTGAGAAACTACTTCAGGATGCACTTCAATAACTCTATCTATTTGTTTTGTGTTTCCTTGAAAATCTGGAATTAAAGTTTCTAAAGTTGTATTTGGGTTTGCTCTACGAATAGCATCTACAGTTTCTGCCCAAATAATAGAACCACCATCTTTTAAATCGTCTCTATCAACAGAAGTGATTACAGCGTGTTTTATGCTCATCAATTTTATAGAACGAGCAACTTTTTCAGGCTCATCCCATTCCACTGTATCAGGTCTTCCAGTTTTTACACCACAGAAACCACAAGAACGTGTACAGATGTTTCCTAATATCATAAACGTTGCAGTTCCTTCTCCCCAACATTCTCCCATGTTAGGACAGCTACCACTTGTACAAATTGTATTTAATTTATATTTATCAACTAAACTCCTTAATTCAGTATATTTTTTACCAACTGGTAATTTTACACGTAACCATTTTGGTTTTTTTAGTCTTTCGGGAAGTATTACAGAATCTATTGCCATTTTATTTCTAAATTGAAAAGCAAATTTACAAAGAAAAGTTTGATATAATGTAGTTATGTCTTGAAGTAATTAAACTACATTTTTAAGTTAAATAAAAGAATAGGTTTTAAAAATCTCCAGTTATTCATGCTTTGAAATGATTCCAATCTAAAATAATAGCTTTAAAAATAAAAAAAGATATTACACCAATAATTATTTTAACCTTAATTTATTTTTTTTAATAAGTTTTAAATTAGATGTCATAGCGATAATCTTATTTTGAAGATAAATAATTTTTATAAACTCATTAAAAACCAAACACTAAACCCTATTAAAAAGAGAATACCTAAAACACTTAAAATTCTTAAATAAATTCCTGGTTGATGTTCTTTTGGAGTATGTTTACCTGTTATCAATTTAAAATTTAGAATAGCATAAAAAGGTGCCGTTAAAAATGATAAGATAGTAGCTACTTTAACCAACAACCCCATATTATCCATAAAGTATTTTAGAATTAAAAAAGTACCAGAAAATAAGAAGAGTATCCAAAACCAATAACCATATTTTAATTCTTTATTAAATAATAATTTTGTAGTCCTATTCATTGCTCTTGGTGAAGCATCCATTGTTGTAATTGTGGTGCTAAACATTGTTGTAAAAGCAGCAATAGCAATAAATATATAAGAATATTTACCTAGATTTTTTGTGTATAAAGTCATTAATTGAGAAGCAAAAATTCCACCTTTATTAGAGAATGTTTCTCCTGAGTTATACATTACTAAGGCGCCTAATAAGAGAAAGCAAATACCCAAACAAAGTGTACTAATGTATCCCACATTAAAATCGAAAATAGCATCTTTTCGTTTTGTTTTAATGACAGTGGTTTTATCTTTTTCTACAGACCATATAGAATGCCAAATAGAAACATCTAAAGGAGCAGGCATCCAACCTAAGAATGCAATTAAAAAAGTAAGTTCTACTGTACCAGAAGGTATAATCTGAGTAACATCAAAAGCTTCTTTTGTACTAAATAGTGCAACACTTACAGCAATAATTGTACTTATTGTTAAGATAACAATTATGTATTTCATCAAATTATCTAGCAATTTGTATTTACCAATAACTAAAAATAGCACACTTATAAACATTAATAATGTAGACCATAAAACAAGATCATTTGTAAATCCAAAAAGTTGTGATGCCAAACCAGCAGTAACCATAGTAACAGCTGCTTGAATGGTAAACATTGTAGCAAAATTAAGTATGTAATAAGTGATTAACACTCCTTTACCTAATTTTCGATAACCATCTAATAAAGTTTCTCTTGTTGCTGCTGCATAACGAGGACCGAATTGAAAAAACGGATATTTAAATATATGAACTAAAATTAAAGCCCAAATTAAACCAAAACCAAATTCTGCTCCAGCTCTTGTAGATTGTACTAAATGAGAAACACCAATTGCTGCTCCTGCAAATAATAAACCTGGACCTAAAGATTGTAAGAATGATTTTTTCATTTATTTTTCAGTATTTCAATTGCATTTTTATAGTTTATAGAAACTACTAAAATTTTATCAGAAAAGGCATTGTTTTTTTTGATAAGTATAGAACTTATCTATACTTAAGACTCCTTAATTATCTCTGCCAATAACTTTTTTGCACGTAATAATTTAACTTTTACGTTGTTCATTGGTTCGTTAATTTGAGTAGAAATCTCTTTATAACTTAGTTCTTGAAAATAGCGTAACTGAATAACTTCCTGGTATTTAGGTTTCAGTTTTTTGATGTCTCTTAATAATTTAGCTAAATTTTGTTCTGTAATAATTTTGTCTTCAGGTGTTGGGCTTTCATCCACAACTAAATACGCTTGTTCTTCTTGTTCTGTAGAAGTATCTGTTGCAATAGAAATATTTTTTTTACGCAACAAATCGATATGAACATTTTTAGAAATAGTAATTAACCAAGTCTTAAAAACGAACTTTTCATCATACGTATCAATTTTATCAAAAGCTTTAGAAAATGTCTGAATAGCAATATCTTCAGCATCATTTTCACTCTGAGTTCGTTTTAATTGATAATTATAAACGGCAGGCCAAAAAGTATCTAATAAATATCTAAATGCAGATTGATTCCCGCTTTTAGCTTTAGATATATATAATTCAAGTTTTTTATCGCCTATTTCCAATGATTTGGTTTTGATGACAAATTAGTGATAAATATCGAAAAGTGAAATATTAGTAGACCAATTTCTAAAAAAGGTAATAAATAAGTGATTGTTGGTTCATTTAATTTTTTGGATGATAAGCCAATAACTATAAATTGTACAAAATAATACGTTAAGAATATTGGTAAAACAAATTGCCAAGGATAAAAGAAGAATAGTAAAATAGCTAAAAGGAAGAAGAACACTTTAGATATAAAGAACAAACCTAAAAAGAACTTGTGTTTAAACTTATAATGATCTGCTGTAGAAATATGTCTTCTTTTTTGACGAAACCATTCTGTAAATGATGTTGGTGCTAAAGATTCTGTAAAACTATCTTTTGATGTTGCAATTGTTGTATTTTCTTTATTTGCAGCGTCTTGTATAAATAAATCATCATCACCAGATTTAATATGCATATGATTTATAAACCCTTTTACATTAAAGAATTCAGATCTATCGTAGGCTAAATTACGACCAACAGCCATATAAGGAGAACCTATTTTTGAATAACTAAAATACTGAATTGCAGTAAGGAGTGTTTCAAAACGTACAAATAGGTTTACGAATGATTTTTCCTTTTTGTATTTACCATATCCTAATACAATTGTTTTCTTTGCATTAAAGTTTTGAGCCATCTCATAAATCCATTTTTTAGAAACGGGTTTACAATCTGCATCAGTAAATAATAGGTTTTCGTTTTTTGCTGCTTTTATACCTAAGGTAAGTGCGTATTTTTTATTTCCCCAAAAAGCTTCAATGTTTTCAACATTAATAATTTTAATCTTGCTATGTTTTTTTTGGAATGATTCCATCACTTCTAGAGTTTCATCAGAAGAAGCATCATTTATTAAAACAACTTCAAAATCAGCATATTCTTGATTTAAAATTGATGGTAAGAAATTTTCGAGATTTTTAGCTTCATTCTTTGCACAAACAATAACAGAAATAGGAATCTCTTTAGATTTTTTCTTATCCTTTTTAGAATCAAACAAAAAAGAAGAAAAAACTAAGTAATAAATAATCTGTATTGCAGTAAAAACTACAAAAGAGTAGAAGAGTACAGATAAAATCATTTAGTAAAAAAGAGGGTTATTTATGTTCTGGTTCTGCACAAGAATCAAACTCATCTGAAGATTTACCACAGAAACCACAAGGTTCACCGGTTTCATTTAACATCGGGTTTTGGCTTGCACAAGTACCTGCAAATTTACCATCTTTTTTTGCCCAAATTTTAATAGCGATTCCAGCAACACCAAGTCCTAATAATACTAAAGTAATCAGTAATAATTTCATAAATAATAATTCTAATACAAAGATACATATTCTTATTTTCTCTTTAAAAAATCTATGGTAAATATTTTATCGTGACTTTTTAAAATTTAAAGTGTCCAACTTATTGAAAACGAATTTAAAAAAAATTACAAATGGACACAACAACAGATTCTTTAAAAAATTTTTACAACTCAATTTCTTCAGGTTTAGGAGACTGGGGACTTCAATTAATAGGTGCCCTTGCAGCTTTAATAATTGGTCTTTGGATTATTAGAATGATTATGAAAGGTGTTTCTAAAATGTTTGAGAAAACAAATTTAGATGCAACTTTACAACCATTTTTATTAACGACTATTGGTTTTATTTTAAAACTATTATTAATTATCTCTATTGCAGGTATTGTTGGTTTACCAATGGCTTCTTTCGCAGCTTTATTAGCAGGTGTTGGTTTAGCAATTGGAGCAGCATTTAATGGTTCTTTAGGACACATTGCTTCTGGTATTATGTTACTTATTTTTAAACCTTTTAAAGTTGGTGACTTAATTAAAACAAATGGAGCTTTTGGTTTTGTAAAAGAAATTTCTGTATTTGTAACGGTAATAGAAACGTTTCAAAATGAGACTGAAATTATTCCGAATTCTGCGATTACTTCAAATAAAATCACCAATTTAACTAAAATAGGAAATTTACGTATCGATATGCCATTTGCTATTAGATATGGTTCTGATATTGCAAAAGCAAAACAGATTGTATTAGACGTTCTTAAAAACGATAAAAATATTTTACAAGAAGGAGCAAATGCACCTAGAGTTGCTGTTAATAATTTAGGGCAAAATAGTGTTGAGTTATTGGCTTTACCTTATGCAAATTGTGAAAACTATTGGGATGTTTACTGGGATACAAAACAACAAATTGTTGAAGCTTTAGGAAGTGCAGGTTATGAAGCACCTTTACCACAGCGTATTGTTACTATGACAAAATAAAATTATAAATACATATATTTAAAAAAGACTGCTTATTAAAGCAGTCTTTTTTTGTAAGTTTACTTTTTGATTAGAAAACCTTGAGCGAAGCACTTTTTATAGAACATTTACGAGCAGGAAAACAGTCTGCATTTAGTCAGCTTTTAGATGATTATCAGCAAAAAGTTTTTGGTACCTGTATTTCTTTTGTACCCAATAAAGAAGATGCAGAAGATATTGCACAAGAAGTTTTTTTAGAAATTTTTAAGTCGATACATAAATTTAAAGGAGATTCTAAACTATCGACTTGGATTTATAAAATAGCAACGAATAAATGTCTTGAGTTTATTAGAAAAAAGAATACAAAAAAACGATTTGCATTTATGCAAACAATTATGGGAAATGAAATACCTTTAGACAAAACAAGTTATTTTACAGAAGTAAATCACCCAGGTATTTTAATGGAGAATAAAGAAAAATCAGCAATTATTTTTAAGGCGATAAATACCTTGCCAGAAAGCCAAAGAGTAATTTTTACGTTGGCTAAAATTGATGATAAAAGCTATCAAGAAATTGTAGAAATTACAGGAAAAAGTTTATCATCTGTAGAATCTTTAATGTTTAGAGCAAAGAAAGGGTTACAAGAAAAATTAGAAGATTTTTATAAAAGTGAAAATTAAACGCAAGTTTTTATAATTTATTGCATCTAACTATATAGTAATTGTTTAAGAACAAATAAAAATGAAAAATAAAGAATATATAAATCAGCAAGTAGAAGATACCTTTAAGGTGTTAGATACTATTAAAGAGGTGGAAGTAAATCACTTTTTTAAGCATAAAGTTTTACAGAAACTGAATGCTGAAAAAGTAGAGAAGCAATCTATTTTTTCTTGGTTTACACCTCAATTACAGTTGGCAACATTAAGTGTAGTGCTTTTGTTAAATGCAGGAACACTTTTTTATGTTTTTAATAATTCGGCAAATAGTACAAGTTCAAGTATAGAAACATTTGCACAAGAATATTCATTGCAATCAGACAGTAATTCTATTTTAAATTAAGGGCTATGAAATCAAAATTACTTCCAATAATAATTTTTTTATTGATACTTTTAAATGGAGTATTAATTTTTATGCTTGTAAAAAAGCCACAAGATCGATTCAATCAAAATTCTAAAAGAAACTTCTTAACACAAGAATTACAATTTTCAGAAGATCAAACAATGCAGTTTAATGAATTTGAAAGAGTTCATAGAGATGCTATGATGGAGATTGAAGAACAAGTTAGAGCGCAAAAAGATGTTTTATTTAGCTCATTTCAAAAAGAGGATATTAATTTAGACTCTTTAACTACTAAAATTGGTCTTTTACAAGGAAAAAAGGATTCAGAAGTTTTTCGTTTTTTTAAAAAAGTAAGAGGTTTGTGTACTTTAGAACAATCAAAAAACTTTGATGAGATTATTAAAAAAGCATTAAGAGGAGGACAAGGAGGACCTGGAGGAGAAGGAAGACCACCAATTGAAGGAGATATGCCACCTCCACCACCTGAAGGAGGACATCATCCACCGATGTAATTTTAGCTAACTTTCTTAAATTATTTTAATATTAGAAATCAATATTAATTAGTTTTCAAACTATTTAGTATTTGAAAGGTCTAATCATTAAATAATTTATTTAAGATGAGGAAATATCAATTTACCAAAATATCAGTTTTATTTTTTGTTATAGGAATTTTATTAAGTTCTTGTAGTTCATCAGCTACTATTAGTGATCAAGAAATAGAGGATATTATCGATATTACAAATCCAACTGAAACAACGTATGATATTACAACCATTTTAACAATGTTTGATGATATTGATGCAGTTTCTTATTCAGTAAATGGTAACAATGTAACATTTACAACTACTGATATACCAAATCATACAAGTCCTTATTTTGAGACTACAAATGATTTGTTCGAAGCTTACAATGGTACAAATACAAATTGGAATAAGAATCCAAATGAAATCGTTGAGCAAAATATAACGATTTCAATTCCATTAAATCCTTCTGCAGCTACAATTAATGAAGCTACATCTTTAGGACCTATTGGTATTACTAGAAATGGTATTGTGTTTTATAATCAATATGCAGGTCCGAATGAACAAGAATTAACAAGTGAAATCAATTCTTTTGATCAATATTTAGGACATCCAACAGGAACAAACCAATATCATTATCATATAGAACCAACATATTTAACAGAAACGTTTGGTTCTGATTCTTTTTTAGGGTTATTAGCAGATGGATTTCCTGTGTATGGACCAACTGAAAATGGAAGTACAGTTACCAATGCAGATTTAGAAGATTTTCATGGTCATACAACTGTTACAGCAGATTTCCCTAACGGAATTTATCATTATCACATAACTACAGAAGCGCCATATATTAATGGTAATGGTTTTTATGGTACACCTGGTAATATAACAAACTAGTTTTTTTGAGAAGTTTATCAATCTTTATAATAATATGTTTCTTTCTTGTTTATTGTGATTATAAAATACAAGAGAAAGAAAGTAGTATTTCTATGGATGATATTATAATTCCATCTATTGAGAAAAATAAAGCAGATGCAAGTTTTAAACTTAAAAACGGAATTCTATTTTTTGATAACGTTCCATATTCCGGAATTGTAAAAGAATTTTATTTTGATGAAAAAGTAAAATCGAGTTCGCAATATTATCAAGGAAAAAAACAAGGAAATTATTTAGGGTTTTATGTAAACGGTAATAAATGGTTTCAACGTAGTTATACGAACGGTATAAAAACAGGAATTCATAGCGGTTGGTTTGAAACAGGAAAACAAATGTTTGAATATCATATAAATGATAAAGGAGTTTATCATGGTAGTGTAAAGGATTGGCATTATAATGGGCAATTAGCAAGATACTTTAATTTTGTTGATGGAAAAGAAGCTGGCACTCAGAAAATGTGGAATTCTAAAGGGAAAATAAGAGCAAATTTTTATACAGTAAAAGGAGAAAGACATGGTTTAATAGGTTTAAAAAACTGTGTAAGCGTACTTAAAACGGATCATAAATAGCATGAAATTAAAATCGATATTCATTTTAATACTTATCTGTGGTTCTTGTAAAAAGGAAGTAGAAATAGACAAGTCTACAACATTACCTTTTTATAATTCAGAAGAATTTACACCAGAATGGATTTCTCCTTCAGATGTAAAATATAAAGATATTCATACAATTGCTCCGTTTGAATTTACAAATCAGAATGGAGAAAAAATCACCAATAAAAACTTTGAAGGGAAAATTTATATTGCTGATTTCTTTTTTACAACCTGTCCTAGTATTTGTCCCATTTTAGCAAAAAATATGGGCGCAATTCAAGAATTATACAAAGAAGATATTGATATTATGTTACTATCACATTCCGTAATGCCTTGGGTAGATTCTGTTGATAAAATAAAAGAATATGCTACAGAAAAAAAAGCAATTCATAATAAATGGCATTTAGTTACAGGCGATAGAGATAAAATTTACAACATTGCTAGAGCTTCTTATTTTGCTGATGAAGATTTTAAAAAGACAAAAGATGAAAGTGAATTTATTCATACAGAAAACTTTGTTTTAGTTGATGTAAAAGGGAGAATTAGAGGCGTTTATAATGGAACATTGTCCTTAGATATTCGTCGTTTAAAACGTCATATAGAAATCTTAAAAAAGGAAAAATCATAAAATAATTAATTTTATAATCCATAATTATAGCCTTTTTAATTCGTTAATAAGGCTTTTTTGTTAAAGTAATGTTAACGAGCGCAAGTTTTAAAAAAGACTAGCATCTAAACTATTATAAACTAAAAAATACAAACTCAATTAAACAAATAATTATGAAATATTTTAAAGAACTATTATTTTCAACATTAATGATTGTAATGATATTTTCATGTTCTAGTGATGCTGCAGCAGAAGTTGAAGAAGAAGAAGTTGAAGAAGAAGAAGTGGTCGTTGTTATAGATGACACAGAATTTGAAACTACTGATTGGACAGATGCTACTCATAGTAAAAATGCAGATCCAAATTTTGATGAAATTTTTCCAGATGATGCTGTAAAAAGGTTAGACATTGTTATTTCTGAAGATAACTGGAATGTAATGTTAGATGATATGACAAGCACATATGGAACTTTTGGTTCAAGTAACTCCGGAGGACCTGGAGGAGGTGGTGGTTTAACTGAATCTGATGAAAACCCCGTTTTTGTACCTAGTAAAATATTTTATGAAGGTAAAGAATGGTATAAAGTAGGTGTTCGTTTTAAAGGGAATTCTAGTTTACAATCTAGTTGGGGTTCTGGAATATTAAAATTATCATTTAAATTAGATTTTGATGAATTTGAAGATGATTATCCTCAAATTAAAAATCAACGTTTTTATGGATTTAAGAAATTAAGTCTTAAAAACAACTATAATGATAAATCTATGTTACGCGAAAAAGTAGCTGCAGATGTTTTTAAAAATGCAGGTTTAGCAATGTCTCATACAGCATTTTATACGGTTTATGTAGATAATGGAGATGGACCACAATATTTTGGGTTGTATACTTTGGTTGAAGAAGTTGATGATACTGTTATTGATACTCAATTTTCAAGTGACGATGGTAATTTATACAAACCAGATGGTGATGCTGCGTCTTTTGCAAGTGGATCTTTTGATGAGGATGAATATGAAAAGAAAACAAATGAAGATGAAGCAGATTTTACAGATGTTTCAAATTTATTATCAATCTTGCATGATGGTTCTAGAACTACAGATGCTGCAACTTGGAGAACAAATTTAGAAGTTGTTTTTGATACAGATGTATTTTTAAAATACTTAGCAGTAAATACTGTAATTCAAAATTGGGATACTTATGGTAGAATGACACATAATTATTTTCTATATAATGATCCAGATACAAGTAAATTAACTTGGATTCCTTGGGACAATAATGAAGCTTTACAGACTGGTAAACAAGGAGGATCCTATGCTTTAAATTTCTCAGGTTTAAGCTCTAGTCAATGGCCATTAATTGGTTATTTATATCAAGATGAAGTTTATAAAGAAAAGTACGATACGTATGTAGAAGAAGTTATAAATGGTGCATTTAATGAAAGTACTGTGCAAGCTTTATATACTAAATATGCCGCTCTGGTAGAAGAATTTGCAACAACAGAAGTTAATGGATATACTTTTTTAAATAGTAGTTCAGATTTTCAATCGGCAGTGAGTACATTAAAATCACATGCAACATCAAGAAAAAATGCAGTAGAAGCTTATTTAAATTAATAGAAAATTTAGTTTGGTTAGTTATTAGCTTCGTGAGAAATCGCGGAGCTTTTTTTATTTAAAAAATTAATTTCTTAAGCCTCATCATTAATTTGATGAGGTTTTTTTATTGGGATTTCTTTAACAGAATCAGGCACAAGTTAATATCGATAACAACATCTAAAGTTAAAGAAACAGTATAGTAACAATCATTTAATATTTAAAGAAATAATTTATGCCAGAAAATATTGAAAATATAATTAATAAATACTCCCCAATTTCTTTAGAAGAAATGAATAGTGTTGCGTTAATGAAAAGGACAGACACAAAATTTGTGATTAATAAATCTCAGCTATTTTTAATATTAAAAAACATTAGTTCTTATTATAGAGTGCTAGAAATTAAGAAGGATCGAATTATGAGTTATTCATCATTGTACTTTGATACTACAAAGAATAAGTTTTACAATGATCATCATAATGGAAAGAATATTCGAACAAAAATAAGACAACGAAAATATATAGAATCAGACCTTTGTTTTCTAGAAATAAAACAAAAAAATGGTAAAGGAGAAACCAACAAGTCTAGAATTCGTGTTGATGATTTTGAATTAGATTTAACTAAAAACTCTAAAGATTTTATTTCTTCAACCACCAATAAAGAATACAATCTAGCACCTAGTTTATGGAACGGATTTAATAGAATTACGCTCGTAAATTTAAAAGATAAAGAACGAGTAACTTTAGATTTAAACCTTTCTTATAAGATGAATGAAGTAGAAAAAAACTTTGACGAACTAGTAATTGTAGAAGTAAAACAAGAGCGATTTAACAGAAGGTCGGAAATCGTGAAAAAATTGAAATCAATACAACAAAATCCTTATAGTATTAGTAAATATTGTATTGGTATGATTAGTCTTTACAATGATTTAAAATATAATAGATTCAAGAAAAAATTAATAAAGATTAATAATATAATAGCTTAATATAACTTATGGAATTTCTAGATATCCCCTTATTCGACGACGATTTTTTTAAAATGATGTTTAGATTCACATTAAACTTCATCTTTTTAACAGTAATTATCCGTTTTATTTATTACCCAGATTCAAAAAGAAAAGATTACGTTTTTACGTATTATTTAATTAGCATTATCGTCTTTTTTCTATGTTTTACATTAAAAAAATATGAAATGGATATTGGAATGGCATTGGGACTTTTTGCCATTTTCGGGATTATTCGTTACAGAACAAACCCAGTAGACATTAAAGAAATGACGTATTTGTTTGTTGTTATTGGCGTCTCAATAATCAATTCATTAGCAAATAAAAAAATGAGTTATGCAGAAATTCTATCAGCAAATGTCATTATTATTTTTGTGCTTTTATTCATTGAAAAATATTGGTCTTTAAAACAAGTCGTCTCTAAATCTATTGTTTACGAAAATATTGAAAACATTAAACCAGAAAATTATAATTTATTAAAAGAGGATTTAGAAAACAGAACTGGATTAACGATTAATTCTGTGAATGTTGGTAGTGTAGATTTTTTAAGAGACATCGCTACAGTAACCATCTTTTATTATAAAAATAAATAATTTTTAACGCCTAAATGATCACTATGTTTAAAATAAAAAAACAACTATTTTTAAAATTGATACTATTAAATACTGTGTTATTTTCTAGTTTAAATTATGCCCAATCAGGAGATAAAGACTGGGCTTCTTGGAACACAATAGGAGTGGAGTATAAATTGAATAATAAATGGAGTTT
Organism: Polaribacter sp. SA4-12; assembly: GCF_002163675.1. NCBI lineage: Bacteria > Pseudomonadati > Bacteroidota > Flavobacteriia > Flavobacteriales > Flavobacteriaceae > Polaribacter > Polaribacter sp. SA4-12. The sequence goes on from NZ_CP019334.1 coordinate 458,335, forward strand.
TGGTTTAGAAGAACAATTTAGATTGAAAGAAAATTTTTCTGAAGTTGATAATTTCTTCACCCAATTAAGTGCAGATTATAAGTTATTTAAGGGCTTTAAAATCGGTGTTGGAGCACGTTATATTAGAGATAATGACAACACAGGTAACATTCAAGGTTATGAAAACCATTTTAGGTTTCAGATAGATGCAATGTATAAACATCAAATTAATAATTTAAAAATTGGGTATCGATTACGTTATCAAAATAAAAATGAATTAGGAGTTTCTTCTGATGATGGGGATGTTGCAAAGCAGAATTTCCGTTTTAAAACATCGTTATTATACAATTTTAAAAATTGGAAATTTGATCCTAAGTTTTCAGCAGAAATATTTAATCGTATTCAAGATGGAAGTGACAGTGGTTTTAGTAAATACAGATTAACACTAGGTACAGACTATAAAATTAAAGGTTTTGGTAAACTAGGAGTATTCTATCGATTAGAAAAAGAATTGAATGTAGATTTCCCTGATGTGACCAATATTTTAGGGTTAAAATATACGTATTCCTTTAAATAGGATGTAGTTTTTGAATTAGTAATTTCTTTTAAAAGTCTTGTTATTAAATTAACAAGGCTTTTTTATTTAATGATGTTTACTTCAATTTCTAAAGAAATTCCGAATTTATTAAAGATTGTTTCTTTAATTTTTTCAGCAAGCTGATAAATTTCAGACCCAGTAGCATTTCCATAGTTAACTAAAACGAGTGCTTGTTTTTCGTGTACACCAAAGTCACCATATCGTTTTCCTTTAAATCCAGCTTGTTCAATTAACCAACCAGCAGGAACTTTAACTTGAGTCTCAGATTTCTCAACTGCGCTCGAAATGACAGGATAACTAGGTATAGTTGGATATTCTTTTTGAAGCTCTAAAAACTGAGTTGTAGCAATTACAGGGTTTTTAAAAAAACTACCGCTATTTCCTATTTCTTTAGGATCAGGAAGCTTTGATTTTCTAATTGCAATAACAGCTTCAGAAATATCTTTTAAACTAGGATTTGATATTCCTTTTGAAGTTAATTCAGTTTCAATTGCACCATATGAAGAGTTTAAATTATGGTTGGTTTTTGTTAATTTAAAACTAACAGAAGTAATAATATATTTCCCTTTTACTTCATTTTTAAAAATGGAGTTTCTATAACCAAAATTACATTCTTCATTAGAAAACTGAACTAATTTACCAGTTTCAATATCTAAAGCTTCAACTTTAGTGATAGTATCTTTTACTTCAACTCCATAAGCACCAATATTTTGAATAGGGCAAGTACCAACATTACCAGGGATTAAAGATAAATTTTCAATTCCACCATAATTTTCAGAAACACACCATAAAACAAATTCGTGCCAATTTTCACCTGCATTTACAGTTAGATAAGCAGCGTTGTCATCTTCACGATCAATAGAAATCCCTTTAATATCAATATGAACAACTAGTTTTTCAATATCTTTTGTAAGTAACATATTGCTTCCTCCAGAAATTAAAAAAATATCTTTTTCAACTTTTAAAAGTTGTTGTAATTCATAAACTGAATCAACAGAAATAAAACTTTTAGCATTTACAGAAATACCAAACGTGTTATAATTTTTAAGTGATATGTTTTTCTGAATGCTCATTTTTGTTATAAGTTGAACGGTTTTGTACAAGATTTTTTGCGGCGGTTAAGCAGCTAATTTAATAAATAATAACAGACCAAGAAATTGCGCGAGCGATTTCGTAAGTGAGCCAGAAACAAAGCAATTAATTTTGTACGGTGTTGGCAACTGTTTATTTTTTCAGATTATGGTTTTTCATTCCACCATTTTTAAGCGAATGAGTAATTAATTTTTTATTTCAGATGAAGATTCCACTTTTTTTAAAGTCAATTTCAAATTGGTATTCTCGATTGTTAATGTATGAATTGTCTCTGCCTGTTTGGTTACAGTATTCAATAATAATTCTCCATTTAGCGGTTTTCCAGTTTCCGATAACATACTGGATAACAACACGGTTCCTAATGCAATAATAACTCCTGAAATGAAAGAAATTAAAGTATTTTTCCACTTATTTTTCAGTTCCTTAATCAGTAATTCATTCACTTTGATTTCTTGTATTTTGATTGGATTTGTCAAAATCTCGGTTGCTGTTTTAATACTGCTCATTTTTTCTTTTTTTCAGAGTGTGATTGGTAATAGTTGCCAACTAGGTATAAACCTAGTTTTTATAAACTTTTAAAGCTTCCGCTAAAATTTCTACAGATCTAATTAAATCTTTTTTATTTAAAACGTAAGCCATTCTAATTTGGTTTTTCCCTTCTCCAGGAGTAGAGTAAAATCCACTAGCAGGAGCAACCATAACAGTTTCGTTATTATCATTGAACTCTTCTAAAATCCATTGTGCAAAATGATCAGAATCTTTAATTGGTAATTCAGCAACACAATAAAAAGCACCTTTTGGGTTGGCTACTTTTACACCGTCAATTTTCTGTAATTCTGCAATTAATGTATTTCTTCTTTCAACATATTCTTCTTTTACATCATCAAAATATTTTTGAGGAGTATCTAATGCAGCTTCACTTGCAATTAAAGCATACGTTGGTGGACTTAAACGTGCTTGCGCAAATTTAATAGCCGTTTTTATAAAATCATCATTTTTAGAAACGATACAACCAATTCTTGCGCCACACATACTGTAACGTTTAGAAACGGAGTCGATTATAATAGAGTTTTGCTCTAAGCCATCTAAAGCCATAACTGAAGTATGTTGTAAACCATCATAAGTGAATTCTCTATAAACTTCATCAGCAATTAAAAATAAATCGTGCTTTAAAACGATTTCTTTTAACTTTTGAATTTCTTCTTTTGAATATAAATATCCAGTAGGATTACCTGGGTTACAAATTAATATAGCTTTTGTTTTTGCAGTAATTAGCTTCTCAAATTCTTCAATTTTTGGCAATGCAAAATTATCTTCAATTTTAGAAATTACAGGAACAACTGTTACTCCAGAAGCTGTAGAAAAACCATTATAATTTGCATAAAATGGTTCAGGAATAATAATTTCATCACCTGGATCAGTAATACTTCCAATAGTAAAAAGTAATGCTTCAGAACCACCAGTTGTAACAACAATATTATCTGATGTTACATTTACTTTATGCTTCTTGTAATAATCTACTAGTTTATTTCTATATTCTTCAGAACCTTCAGAACGTGCATACGCCAATGTTTGTATCGTATTGTTTTTTACAGCGTCTAAAGCAACTTGTGGTGTTTTAATATCTGGTTGCCCAATATTCAAATGAAATACCTTAGTACCTCTTTTCTTAGCATCTTCAGCATAAGGAACCAATTTTCTTATGGGTGATTCTGGCATTTTTAATCCTTTCTTAGATATAGTAGGCATAATAGTTGTTTAAATATTTATGTTTGCGAATTTCCGAAATATATTTTATTTCCTACCATAGTTTTTTATTCTTTATGGAATCTTTTTTTTGTGAATGCCATTTTACGTTTTAATTTGATTTTTATAATGTTTCTTAAAACAAAAAGAAGTGCTATAAAATCAAAATATTTAGATTATTAATTCTGTAATGCAATTTTATAATCTCAGTTTTCTTTCTAGTTAAATGAAATAATAAGGAAGTATTTCTATTTGAAATTTAATTTTTTACCAAATAATTAACAGGTTAATTTTTGATTTTTAGTATTTTACACTAGCTTTTGTAAAACTGACTTTTTCTAATGCAATCTAAACTCATATTCTAATATTTATAGTTCAAAAAAATAACATTGGTTATAAAAAAAATAATTTTTATTCTATTAATACTTGCTACTTCTTTAAAAATAAACTCTCAAAATGGATTTTATTTTAACGGTGAAAACACGACTAGACAGCAGGTTTCTTTTAAGTTAATTAATAATTTGATTGTAATGCCATTAGAAATTAATGGCAAAAAACTATCCTTTATATTAGATACAGGTGTTAACAAAACAATTCTATTTAATTTATCAGAAAATGATAGTATTGGTTTATTAAATACTACAAAAGTAGCTTTAAGAGGCTTAGGTACAGGTGAAGCTGTAAATGCCATAATTTCAAAAAAGAACACTTTTAAAATAAAAAATTTAATTAGTAGAAACGAAACAATTTATGTTATTTTAAATGATTCTTTTAACCTGTCAAGTAAGATGGGGATTACCATTCATGGCATAATTGGGTACAATTTATTAAAGGACTTTGTTGTAAGAGTTAATTATAAAACAAAGAAATTAGATTTCTATAACCCTAAAACATATCGATATAAAAAATGCAAAAAATGTGAAACAATCCCTTTTATATATTATAGAAAAAAACCTTTTATTAATGCTAAAATTAGTCTAGATACAATTGGAAACAAGTTAATCGATGTTAAGCTATTAGTAGATCTTGGAGGTAGTGATGCTATGTGGCTTTTTGAAAATTCTAAAGAAGAAATAAAAACACCTAAACGTTTTTTTAATGATTTTTTAGGTGAAGGATTAAGTGGCCCAATTTATGGGGATAGAAGTAGGGTTTCGATGTTTAAACTGGGGAGATTCAATATTCAGAATGCAACAGCATCTTTTTTAGATTTTGCATCAACACACAATGCCAGAAAATTTAAGGAAAGAAATGGTAGTATCGGTGGCGGAATTTTAAGGAAATTTAAAGTTTGGATTGATTACCCAAATAAAAAATTCACGTTTAAAAAGAATGGATCTTTTACAAGTGGGTTTAATTATAATATGAGTGGTTTAGATGTTGTTTATGATGGTAAACAAATCGTAAAAGAAGAAAGTGTAACAAATTCATCAGATTCTTTTAATCAGAATATAAATCAACGGAATTCTATTTCTTTTGTTACTTCCTATTCATTTAAATTTAAACCTGCATTTAAAATTAAAAATGTAATAAAAAACTCACCAGCTTATAATGCAGGTTTATTAAAAGATGATGTTATTCTTAGAATAAATGGCAAAGAAACTTACGATTTTACATTAGGAGACATTTATCATAAATTTCAAGAAAGGGACAAAAAGAAAATTAAAATGATGATTAGCCGAAAAGGAGTTAAAATGAAATTCGAATTTAAACTCCATAAAAGTGTGTAGTTTAACTATCCGTTAAAATACTTTTTTCCTTCTCTAAAGAAATTCCTTTATTAACAAGACCTTTAATTCTAAGTACTTTTGTAGGATTCTTTGCATTTGAGTAAATCGTAATAGATTTAGAAAAACCACCAACTCTATTGGTAGCGTAAGAAACTTTAATTTCTCCTTTTTCTCCTGGCATTACTGGTTTTTCTGGTTTTTTAGGAACCGTACAACCACAAGAAGATTGAATTTTTTTTATAATTATAGGTTGGTCTCCAACATTTGTAAAAACAAAAATTCTTTCTCCATTCGACCCTTTATCTATTTTACCATAATTAATAGTTTCCTCTTCAAATTTAAATTCTTGAGCTGTTGCAGAAAAATTGATCAAACCTAAAAATAATACTGTAAAAAATACTTTCATGATGCTTTATTTTGTAATGTAACCTTTAATTTTAATTCTTTTTCTTGATTCTTTGGCATTCGAAAAAATAATAATTTCTTTAGAAAAACCACCTGAATTAGAAGTGTCATATTCTACAGTAATAGTTGCTTTTTCACCGGGCATTATTGGTTGGTCTGGTTTTTTAGGCACAGCACAATCACAAGAAGTTTTAATATCTTCAATAATTAAAGGAGCTTTACCAATGTTGGTAAATTCGAAAATACGTTTACCGTCTTCTCCTTTTTTTATTTTTCCGTAATTAATAATTTCTTTTTCAAACTTAAATTCTTGTGCAGAAATCCCAATAGATAAAAACAAGCTTAAAATAAATATAAATTCTTTACTCATAATTGTACAAATTTAGAGTTTTTAAATGATAAAAAAAATCAACCTCACATTTTTTATAAGAAATAGATAATTGTATTTTTGCAAACTATATATCAAAAACGATACCAAAGTATGAATATCCCATCAAAGTATAATGCAAGCGAAGTAGAAGGTAAATGGTATGATTACTGGATGAAAAATAATTATTTTCATTCTGAAGTAGATCATAGTAAAGAACCTTATACAATTGTAATTCCTCCACCAAACGTAACGGGAGTCTTACATATGGGACATATGTTGAACAATACAATTCAAGATGTATTAATTAGACACGCACGTTTATTAGGTAAAAATGCTTGTTGGGTACCTGGTACAGATCACGCATCTATTGCAACTGAAGCTAAAGTTGTTGCAAAATTAAAAGAACAAGGAATTAGCAAAAGCGATTTAACTCGTGAAGAGTTTTTACAACATGCTTTTGATTGGAAAGATGAATATGGAGGCATCATTTTAGAACAATTAAAGAAGTTAGGTGCTTCTTGTGATTGGGAAAGAACTGCATTTACAATGGATCCAGAAATGTCTGAATCTGTAATTAAAGTTTTTGTTGATTTATACAACAAAGGGTTAATTTACAGAGGTTATAGAATGGTAAACTGGGATCCTGAAGCTAAAACGACACTTTCTGATGAGGAAGTAATTCACGAAGAAAGACAAGGAAACTTGTACTATTTAGAATATAAAATTGAAGGATCTGAGGATACTTTAACAATTGCAACTACACGTCCAGAAACTATTTTTGGAGATACTGCAATTTGTATCAATCCAAATGATGAACGTTTTACACACTTAAAAGGTAAGAAAGCAATTGTACCTTTATGTAATAGAGTAATTCCTATTATTGAAGATGAATATGTAGATTTAGAGTTTGGTACAGGTTGTTTAAAAGTAACGCCTGCACACGATGAAAATGATAAAAATTTAGGAGACAAACACAAATTAGAAGTAATTGATATTTTTAATGATGATGCTTCTTTAAATTCTTTTGGATTACATTATCAAGGAAAAGACAGATTTGTAGTTCGTAAAGAAATTGCTAAAGAATTAGAAGAAAAAGGAATTTTAGTAAAAACTGAAGTTCATACAAATAAAGTTGGTACATCAGAAAGAACAAAAGCAGTTATAGAACCAAGATTATCTGATCAATGGTTTTTAAAAATGAAAGATTTAGCAAAACCTGCTATTGACGCTGTTTTAGGAGAAGATGCTGAAATCAATTTATATCCAAAGAAATTCGAAAATACCTACCGTCATTGGATGGAAAACGTTCGTGATTGGAATATTTCTCGTCAACTTTGGTGGGGACAACAAATTCCTGCTTATTTCTATGGAGATGGAAAAGAAGATTTTGTTGTAGCAGAAACAAGAGAAGAAGCTTATAAATTAGCAATTTCTTCTAACAAAATTGATAATTCATTTAAAATAGAAGACTTACGTCAAGATGAAGATGCTTTAGATACTTGGTTTTCTTCTTGGTTATGGCCAATGTCTGTTTTTGATGGAATTAGAAACCCAGAAAACGAAGAAATTAAATATTATTACCCAACAAACGATTTAGTAACAGGTCCAGATATTTTATTTTTCTGGGTTGCAAGAATGATTGTTGCAGGATATGAATATAAAGATGAAAAACCTTTTCAGAATGTTTATTTAACTGGTTTAGTTAGAGATAAACAAAGACGTAAAATGTCTAAATCTTTAGGGAATTCACCAGATGCTTTAAAATTAATTGAAGATTATGGAGCAGATGGAGTAAGAGTTGGTTTATTGTTGAGTTCTGCCGCTGGTAACGATTTAATGTTCGAAGAAGACTTATGTCAGCAAGGAAAAGGATTTGCAAATAAAATTTGGAATGCTTTCCGTTTGATAAAAGGTTGGGAAGTTGATGCAACTTTACCACAACCAGAAACTTCTAAAATTGGTTTAGAATGGTATGAAGCTAAGTTTCAAAAAACATTAGCAGAAATAGAAGATCATTTTTCAAAATACCGTTTATCAGATGCTTTAATGGCAATTTATAAACTAATTAATGATGATTTTTCTTCTTGGTTATTAGAGATTGTAAAACCTGCATATCAACAACCAATTGATAAAAAGACATTTGATGCTATTATTGAAGTTTTAGAAAACAACTTAAAAGTATTGCATCCATTTATGCCATTTTTATCTGAAGATATTTGGCAATACATTACCGATAGAACTCCAGAAGAAGCTTTAATTATTGCAAAATATCCTGTAATTAAAGAATCTGATGCAAAAATTATTACTGATTTTGAATTTGCAACAGGTGTAGTTTCAGGAATTAGAACGATAAGAAAAGATAAAAATATTTCTTTTAAAGATGCTGTAGAATTGTTTGTTATTGATAATGATAAGAGTTCAAAAGAATTTGATGCTGTTATTCAGAAATTAACAAATACTGCTACAATTAACTATGTTTCAGAAAAGGTTGAAGGAGCTTCGTTTAGAGTGAAATCTAATGAATACTTTATTCCAATTTCAGTTGAAAATATTGATGTAGAAGCTGAAATTAAGAAGTTAGAAGGCGAATTGAAAAGAGCCGAAGGTTTCTTATTCGGAATTACAAAGAAGTTATCTAACGAGCGTTTTGTATCTAATGCACCAGAAAAAGTGTTAGAATTAGAACGTAAAAAAGAAGCTGATACAATTGCAAAAATTGAAACTATTAAAAGTAGCTTGGCAAGTTTGCAATAAGAATATGTATTGATATTAAAAACCCTTCAAATCTTTGTGCTGAACTTGATTCAGTATCAAAATTTGAAGGGTTTTTTAGTTTTAGAAAAGATCAATATATCCGTTTTATTGTTTATTCTACGTATATTTTCTATTTTGTTTCCATTTATTGTCATACCAACACTTTTATTTTCGTCTAAACTTTCTTCAATTTCTCTTAAAAAATTAAATGCAGTGGAATCCAAAATGTTTAAAATAATCCTGTCCAAAGTTTTAGTTTGTTTTTCAGTTAATGAATTGAAAAACTCAAATCTTTCATCATTCAGTTTTTGAAATTCAGATAATAAATTCTTGTTTTTTTGTAAATTAGAATATTCAGTAATTGACATAGAATTCCCTAAATCTCTACTTTTTTACTATAATTTCTCAAATATCTTTATAATCTTCAGAAAATTCCATTGTTTAATTATTAGTTCAGTTTTTCGTTTGGCATACTAGTTTCATTTATTATTCGAGTAGTTTTATCTAATCATTATCAGAACAATTCAAAGAATATGCTGTATTTGTTGGAATTAGCCAATTAGTAGCGGAATTTGATTGGTCAATATTATCTACTTGAATACATTCTAACTTAAAGTTGTTAAGCTTAAAAAAGAATACTAATACTTTATCATTATTATTGTTTTTTATATTGACTGTTATTAAATCATAATTACACATTCCTCTAATTACCATTAGGTTTATATTTTTAGAAAGGTCTAATGTAGAAATATTAGTAGTTCTTATATCTAGATGTGTTAATTTGTTATTTTCCGTAAGATTTATATCAAAAAATGGATTGTTTCCACAATCAAGATATTTTAAATTAACATTATTACTCACATTGAGTGTGCCAATGTTGTTATTATTACATTGCAGTGTTGTTATATTTACAAATTTTTCTATTCCTGTAATGCTTTTAATATCATTAAAAGAAACATCAATTTTTCCTTTATATAATGTAGCTTCTTCTATACTAATCTCATTGTCTTTATTTGTATTAATATCAAAATTGGACAATAGTAATTCTTTGAATTCCATATCATCAAAATATACAAATGGTCCTGCCCCAATGGTATAGTTAAAATATTGGTTTTCTTCTTCAAAACTGTTTTCTACCTGTGATAGATCATTAACTAAATTTTCTTCTGAGCAGGAAATAGAGATGAGTATTGTTAAAATTAATGGAAATAATATTTTTGAAGTTTTCATACTTTTATTCTTTTAATTTATCGATATATCCCATAAGCTTAAGCACTGCGTGTTTGTGTATAAGTAGTTTATAGTTTTAAGAACTGTAAGTTTTCTACAGAAAATAAAACAACTTTAGGCTAAGCTAAAATTAAGTATTTTTTTTTAGCTCAGTTCTTTGTTGTAAGCAGTTTTTTAAGTTCTATTAATTTTAAGATTTAAATTTTCCGAAATGCCATAATATTCCACAAGGGTCGTGAAGGAAAAACTCGTTTCCCCATTCGTTATAAACTATCTCAGATAATCGTACATTCTCATACTTTTCAGTCAACTTTAAACTTCGTATGTATTTCAAAGTACTTTCTAAATTATCCACTTCAAAGAAAATCATTGAGTTATCAATCCAATCTTTTACAAAAGCATTTTGTAAATAAAATCCGAATTCTCCAATATAGAAATAAGACATTTTTTCAGATGTGATTACTTCCTCAAATCCTAAATCAATATAGAAATTCCGCGAAATATTATAGTTCTTAGAACCAATAAACGACCTGATAGATTTTCCTGATATTTTCATTTTGTGCGTTTTTGTTAAATTGTTTACAACGTTGTTGTATTATGGAAAGTTGTGTTTAAAGTGAACTGCTATTTTATGCAGGAAAAATAGAAGTGAGTAAAAAAGCAACAACTTTTAGTTAAGCACTAATTTAACAATTTTTACTACAGGGTGTCGAAGCCAGTTTTTTATTCATAACTGTATATGTTTATTTTTTCGCAATCGTGTTCGTTTCCGTAAATAAATAATGGTTTTTTAATATTCAAGTCGCTAAATAATTCTACTTGATTTTGTTTAAAAGCTTTATTCAGTAATATATAGGTTTTATAGATGTAGGAATTTCTCAAGTTTTGATAAAAATCCGTTTCAAAAATGTCATCAAATATTTCGGCTTCTTCTAAATGTTTTTCTAATTCTATCAAGTTGCTCCAAACTTTAGAATAATCAATACGTCCTAAAACCTCAAAAAAGTCTTTTTTATAATTGAAATCAAAGTATTCAGGTTTTTCTAAAATTGGATACTTGCCTTCTCCAAATCCACTTATCCAAGCATAAGGCTCAAAATCATAGGTAAGAAGGATTATTTGAATCTTTGAGTCTTCAATTTTTCTAATTCCTTTTTTGATTTTTTCAAATGATAATATTAGGTCTTTCGAAAAACTATCAATAATTTCATTTTCATTAATATCTAATTCTATAGTTTTTTCATAACATTCCAGAAGTTTTGTGTTTTTTTTCGCTTTTTCAAAATTTGCAATTATATATTCGTCGTAAAGTTTAACCGTTTTTTGTTCGTTAATGCTAAATGTATCTGGGTTTTCTGTTTCTAATAAATCAATCCATTGAGAAAGTGAAGCGTGTTCAATTTCTCTATAGTTATTCATAAATAGGCTTTCTAAATTTGAAATTATTGTTTGATTTATACTCATTTTTAAATTGGCTACGTTATTGTATATGGTTTGTTGCGTGTTTCAAGCAATTATTTACTAAATAATTATCGACCAAGAAAGTCCGCGAGGACTTTCATAAGTAGGCCAAAAGCCAGCAATAAATTATATATGGTATTGGGCAACGTTTTTATTTCTTTTTCAAGTTAAAACCTAAATTCAGTTGTAACATTATTGGCCAAAATCCACCATTTCCATTTGTATCAAAATAATATTGTGGACCAATATCAAATAATAAATGAAAGTTCTTTCCATATTTTCGTTGTATTCCCCAAGTTGGACCAAAAGCAAAATCAAAATTTGAGCTTCTTATATAATTACTTTCTATTGTATTTCCTCTAGTTAAAAATCTTAAAGAAACAAAATTACCAGAATTATTTTCCGTATTTAAGTTTTTAGCTTTTCTTTTTTTAAAATTATAAAATCTTTTATACTGTAAATCTAAAAACGGATTAAAACTGTATAGAAATTCATTGTATGGTGAAACAGAAATTTCATCATAAGGAGCACCGTAACCAATTCCTAAACTAGCAGAAAATGTTGCTTTGTTTGAAACTGGCATTTCCAATTCAATTGCAGGATTTAAAAAATTAACTCGCCAAACTTTTTCAGTTTTAGTGTCTATTTTTTCTTGCGCATAATTCAGAGTTGTTAAAATTCCAAATACTATTATTAGTAAATTCTTTTTCATTTTTTCTTTATATTGTTGATTTTCGTGTTTTAATGTTGCCCAACGGTTGTTTATAAGATTTGTGCGACTGGAAAATCGGAGATTTTTCGGACGTAGCAAATCGTTTGTTGAATGTTTGTCGGTTCGTTATTTAGTTTAAAAGTAAGCATAAATTTTACAAGTTGTTGGCAGCTGGTTTTTAATTATAAATTATAACTTTTTCTTAAGCTTGTCTCTATAAGCTTAATCAAACTAGGTAAAGTTTTACTGAATTTCTCACCTCTTACTTCCGGTAGTTTATTCCAGCCTTCAGGTTTCGTTATCGAGTCTTTATAAATATGCCATCTTTCAATATCCATTCTTATTGATTCACAGTTTGTAAGAATATTTTCGATTATTTCAATATCCTTAGTTTCCATAAATAATTTTAAGGTCATACATTTATAATCAAAATCAACATAATTATCACGAATCTCATCTCTGATTTTATTAAAAATCTCATCTGAGTGTTTTCCGAATTCTGTTTGATTTAAAAAATATTGCAAAGAAATCCTTAGAGATTGATAGCTTCTAAAAAACTCTTTAGCTTCTATTAATTTACTTTCTTGAATTTTAGCAAAAGATATTTCTCTTTTTTTTATATCCCAATCAATAAATAACTTTATAATAAATCCAATTATTCCAAGTATAAAAATAATTTGAGTCCAGTTATTTATTATAAATTCATACCATTGAATATCTTCTTTCATATTTTTTTATTTACTTGCTGCCAACTCCTATTAATAAAAATTTTTATTTCAAAATAGCGTTAATACTTACTAACTCCTCTTCTGAAAAAGAAGTGTTCTCAGTTGCTTTTACACTATCTATAATTTGAGATGTTTTACTGGCTCCAATTAGTACAGAAGTAATTCTATCATCTTTTAAAATCCAAGAAATTGCCATTTGTGCTAAATTCTGATTTCTACTTTTAGCAATTTCATTTAAACCTTTAATTTTAGGAAGCATTTCTAGTACTGTATCCGTATTTAAAAACGGACTATCTTTTACGGCTCTAGAATCTTTTGGCAATCCGTTTATGTATTTGTCAGTTAACATTCCTTGCGCTAAAGGAGAAAAACAAATTGCACCAACACCAGAATTTCCTAATAAATCTAACAATCCATCTTCAATCCAACGATCAAACAAACTATATCTTGGTTGATGAATTAAACAAGGTGTTCCTAAATCTTTCAATATTTTAAAAGCTTCTTTTGCTCTTTCTGGTCTGTAATTAGAAAGACCAACATACAAAGCTTTTCCTTGTCTTACCATTAAATCTAATGTGCCCATTGTTTCTTCTAAAGGTGTATCGTTATCTGGTCTGTGATGATAAAAAATATCAACATAATCTAAGTTCATTCTTTGTAAACTTTGATCTAAACTAGAAACTAAATACTTTTTAGAACCATTATCTCCATAAGGTCCATCCCACATTCCATAACCCGCTTTAGATGAAATAATCATTTCATCTCTGTAGTTTTTAAAATCTTTTTTTAATATTTTACCTAAGTTTTTTTCTGCAGAACCAGGCGAAGGTCCGTAATTATTAGCCAAATCAAAATGTGTAATTCCATTATCGAAAGCACATTTTAATAAGTTTCTAGCGTTTTTAAAACTGTCATTATCACCGAAATTGTGCCATAAGCCTAAAGAAAGTTCAGGTAACAATAATCCACTATTTCCTGTTCTTCTGTAATTCATCTTTTTATAGCGATTTTCATCTGCTACATATTTGCCTTTTTTACTCATAATTTTGATATACTTTTTCTAAATCCTAAAGCAGCTAATAAACCAACAATAGGGATTATTGTAAATGTTGTAAATAAATGTTGATACTCAATAATTGTAGGGTTTTCGCCTAACATATAACCTATAAATAATGACATAAAAATGTCTGGAGTAAACCCTACTACAGAAATAATTCCGACTAAAGTTCCTGTCATTTGCAAGGGCGTTTTTGTTTCTTCAATAATAGCAAAATACAAACCTCTTAAAGAATAGGTTCCTAATGCCATAAAGATAAAGCTTGTAAATGATAAAAAGATAGGTTGTTCGTTAAAAATTCCAAAGCCTAATATTGCTGATGCTAAAATCAATATAGAAAAACTAGGTATAATGATTTTCGATGGAATAAATCTATCTGCAACCCAACCAATAGAAATTGCTGCAATTGGTCTTAAATACTGAATAAACACAGCAAAATAGGTGGCTTCTTCTAAAGAATAATTCCAAACATCTTTGGCATACGTTCCATAAACGCCTGTTAATTTATAAGAACAATATCCACAGAAAATAATTAAAGAATGAAAGATTACTTTCTTTTGTTTCATTAAAGAAAATGCTTTCTTAAAATTGAATTGAAACTCTTTTCCTGATTCGAAATTATCATCTTCTTTTGGTAAAATTTTCCAAATTAAGAATGAAACTACAAAAACGATAAAAGTGATGGTTCCAATAATATATTGCAAGGTTTCAATTTTATGTTCAGATGTAATTTCTATTCCTTTTTCAGGAAAAAAGAACGTTAAAATTCCAGCTCCAGATAAAGCAATTGTTGCTGCAAAAAATCCTCTTCCACCATCTAATAACCCAAAAGACAATCCTTGGTTATGTTCATTTCCCCATTGTCTTGTTGCTTTTACCAAAGAAGCCCAAAACAATAGAATTGTTGAAATCCCCCAAAAGGAATACAATATTTTTAATGTAAAAATTGAAGGAATCATAAGCATCCAAAAACCACCAATTGCTGTTAAAAATAAAGAGATGGATAATAGCTTTCTAGCTTCCCATTTATCTGCAATAAAACCACCAAAAAAGTAGGAGAGGACTGCTGTAATACCATATAAAGCTTGTGCTTCACCAATTTGAGCATCAGAAATTAAAAAGGCTTCTCTAATTACTGGTTTAAAAACACGCATCAAAATAAATGGTAATAGAAAAATAGCTTCTCCAGCAATAATGAGAAGAAACATTGACGTAATTTTTCGTTGTTTTTGCATTTGTCTAAAATAAGGTTTCTTTTATAATTGTAATAAATGATGCTGAAGAAGACCTTTTTTCTTATCCTTTTTATTGGATTAAATACTTTAAATGCGTAATATTGAGGTAAATAAAAACAAGAAAATGAAGAATTTAATCTTACCATTATCAATTATTATTTTGATGACAGCCTCTTGTGTGTCTAAAAAAAAGTATGCAGATCTAGAAACTAGGTATACCGATGCTAGAGGGAATTTGCAGAAATTGGAATTAAAATTCGAAAAAATTGATAGAAGAGTTGAAATTTATAATAAAAAAATTAATTCTTTAAAAGGAGAAAATGTTACTTTAGAAAGAGAAAATGCTTTAAAACTAGACATGGTTGATGGTAAGGTTGTGGTTTCTAAAGAAACAAGAATGTTAATGAATAAAACATTGTCGAAAATTGATCCTAAAAAATTAGCAACGGCAAAAACATTAAAAGATTCTTTAGATTTAGCGGTTTCTTATTCCTTGGTAAGAAAAGCGTTGGGTAAATCTGAGTTTAATAATTCTGAAGATATACATATTGATATCGAAGAAACGGTAGTTATGATTTCTGTTTCAGATAAATTACTATTTAATTCTGGTAGTTATCAAGTTAAAAAAAGCGCTTTAAAGTTGATTACCAAATTGGCAGATATTATTCAATCTGAACCTAGTATAGATGTAATGATTGAAGGTCATGCAGATTCTAAAACAATTAAAAATGAAAGTGTAAATGACAATTGGGATTTAAGTGTAAAAAGAGCGACATCTATAGTTCGATTACTTCAAAATAAATTCGAAATTGAAGGAAGTAGATTAATCGCTTCAGGTAGGGGAGATACGATGCCTTTATTACCAAACACAAGTAGTGCAAATAGAGCAAAGAATAGAAGAACCAAAATTATTTTATTACCGAATTTAAATAAGTTTTTTGCTTTGTTAGCTGAAGAAGGAGTAATAGAAAAATAATTATTATCACTATAAAACATAAAAGTATCGATTTTTAAAAATCGATACTTTTTTTATATAATATATCTACAGGAAGTTCTAAACTAATGCTTCTTTTAAAATAGTGATTGGGTGTTTTGCAATACGTTTTGTTCCATCATAAATTTGATGTCTACAACTTGTTCCTGCAGCAACAATCTGAGTCTCTTTTGGTGTATTTCTCACCTTCGGGAATAAAGTATCTTCACCAACTTGCATAGAAACTTTATAATGTTCTTTTTCATATCCAAAAGAACCTGCCATTCCACAACAACCAGAATTAATAATCGTTACCGAATAATTTGTTGGAATATTTAAAACTTGAAAACTTGCATGCGTTCCAGACAATGCTTTTTGATGACAATGTCCGTGTATTTTTAAGGTTTTAGCAGCTGTTGTAAATAAAGAAGTATCAATGTTTCCTTTTTCTAATTCTTTTGATAAAAACTCTTCAAATGTAAAACTGTTTTCAGCAATTTTTTCTGCGGATGTTTTATCATCAGCTAAACGAATATATTCGTCTCTAAAACCTAAAATTGCAGAAGGTTCTATTCCTAATAGCGGAGTTTCATCTGTTATAATATCTTTAAAAATAGCAACATTATTATTACAAATTTGTTTCGCTTCTTTTAAAAATCCTTTAGAAATATGGCTTCTTCCACTTTCATCGTGGTTCACTGTTTTTACTTCGTACCCTAATTTTTCTAATAAAATAACGGCATCTTGCCCGATTTCAGCATCGTAGAAATTTGTGAATTCATCATTAAATAAATAAACCGCTTTTTTAGATGTTTTTGGGTGATGTTTTTTTAACCAACTCTCTAAAGTCTGATTTGCTAATTTTGGCACTGAACGTTCAACAGCCACACCTAAAACTTTTTTAGCAATAATTGAATTGGTAAAAAAGTTTGTGATTTTAGGAAAAGCACTTCCTAATTTATTGTATTTGGCATTATTTGCAAATAATTTATTTCTAAAAGAATACCCATTTGCTTCTTGATATTGGTATAAAAACTCAGCCTTCATCGTTGCAATATCCACATTACTTGGGCATTCTGATGCACAAGCTTTACAACTTAAACAAAGGTCAAAAACTTGTTTTAATTCTTTATGATTAAACTTATTCGCTTTATCAGAATTTGTTAAAAATTCACGTAACGTATTTGCTCTTGCTCTTGTAGTATCTTTTTCGTCTTTTGTAGCTCTGTAACTTGGGCACATTGTTCCACCAGCTTCTACAGGTTTTCTACAATCTCCAGAACCGTTACATTTTTCTGCTAATTTTAAAATTCCTTCACTATCAGAAAAATCTTGAATTGTTTCAATTGTTGGTTCATTTCTGTCAACTTCATAACGAAGGCTTTCATCCATAGAAAAAGCATCCGTAATTTTCCCTTGATTAAAAACGTTATTAGGGTCAAATGCCTTTTTAATTCTTCTTAATAGTTGATAATTTTTATCACCAATCATTAAAGGAATAAACTCTGCACGCACAATTCCATCTCCATGTTCACCAGAAAAAGAACCTTTATATTTTTTGACTAACTCAGCAGTTTCTGTCGTAATTTTTCTAAATAAAACAACATCTTCACCTTTCTTAATATTCAAAATAGGTCGTAAATGCAATTCACCAGCTCCTGCATGTGCATAATACACAGCGTTTTGCTGATATTTATCCATAATTTGGGTAAACTCTTCAATATAACTTGGCAAGTCTTCTAAAGCAACAGCAGTATCTTCTATACATGCAACGGCTTTTTTATCACCAATAATATTTGCCAAAGCACCTAAACCTGCTTTTCTTAAATAATGAACCTTAGCAAGGTCTTTTCCGTATACTTTTGGATGATGATAGCCAAAGTTGTTTTTTTCTAAATCAGCAATTAAATTATCCGCTAAAACTTCTGCTTCTTCTAATGAATTTGCAGAAACTTCTAACATTAAAACAGCTTCTGGATCTCCTTGTAAAAAGAACCTGTTTTTTGCCAATTCACGATTGTTTTTTGTACAATCTAAAATGGTTTTATCCATCAATTCACAATTATATAAATTGTGATTCATTGCAATTACAGTCGCTTTTAAGCTTTCATTGATACTCTTAAAATGAGTACAAACCATGATGCTCTCTTTAGGAGCTACATCATCTAACTGTAATTTAATTGATGTAGAAAAAGCCAATGTTCCTTCACTTCCAGATAATAGTTTTGCAACGTTTATAGTTGGTGAAGTTCCGCCAAATAAATCTGATTTTAAAAATTCATCAACCGCATAACCTGTACAACGTCTATGAATTGTTTCTTTAGGAAACTGTTCTTTAATTTCTTTTTGGGCAGACTCTGAAACAAGTTCAGAGTAAATAGATTGATAAATCTTTCCTTCTTGCGAATCTTCTTTTGTCTTTTTGATGAATTCTGCAGACGTAATTTCTTTAAAAGTAACAAAACTTCCATCACTTAAAATGGCATCAATTTCTAATACTTTATCACGCGTAACTCCGTATTTAATAGAAGTACTTCCAGATGAATTGTTACCAACCATTCCACCCATCATACATCTGTTAGATGTTGATGTATTTGGACCGAAAAATAAACCATGAGGTTTTAAGTAAATATTTAAAGAATCTCTTACAATTCCTGGTTCTAACGTAATTGTTTTTGCTTTTTCATCAAAAGAAATAATATTGGTAAAATGTTTAGAAACATCAACTACAATTCCATCTCCAACACATTGTCCTGCCAAAGAAGTTCCTGCAGTTCTTGGTATTAAAGTGATGTTATTTTTTGTAGCAAAATCAATTAAGGTTTTAATGTCTTTTTTATCCTTTGGAAAAGCAACCGCTAAAGGAATTTTACGATAAACAGAAGCATCTGTTGCATACAAAGTTTTGTGTAAATTATCAAAAAGAACATCACCAGAAAGTGAATTATGTAAGTTGTCTAAAGTTGTACTATTTATCATTATTGACTATTGAAAAAGTAAAAATATAGAGACAAATATCCGAATAAAAAATTCATTATTTCTATCAAAAAAACTTCTTTGAATATTTTTATTGATTCTATAAAAAATGATTTAAAAAACTGATGATTTGAGAGGTTTGAAAAGTATATTTATAAATCTACGCTATTTCTGATAATTGTATATATACTAGGTTTTAAAAAGTATCTTTGCCAAACATTATTTACCAAACAATTGAAGTCAGATTGTTCTTAAATAATTTTTATAACACAATTTTAAATTTACGCGTTGCAAATTTTATTTGTCTGCAATTCGTTATAATGAAACGTTAATTGATGAATTCAGATATACAAATAAACAAACCAACACCAATTATTCCTGGTGAAAAAATAATAAAATTTGATCGTTCTACAGATGTAAGAGAAACGATCTATGCAATGAAAGGCGGTGCAACTGTTGTAATTACTGAATTTTATAACAACGGAATGTTACTTTTAAAAGAGTTGCATAAACATTTAAAAAATAGATTGCCCAACAAAACGTTTTCTGAACAACGTGAGTTTAGAGGAGAATATCATAAACTGTCTAATCAAATTTTAGTAGAAATTACAGATTTTGAAGTTGCTCTTAAAAAAGCACCTAAAATTGGTTGGATAAAAATATTATATCCAGAAAATGATCAATTCTTTTTAACCTTTTCGCAAGTTCAAGGATTAAATAGTGCTTGGCAATGGTATAAGAACGGAATTTCAGTGCCCGTATTAAGAAATAAAATTCATCCATATTATGGTACGTATTTTCCAACTCGTTTCGATCATTTAATATTGTTCGATAATTGGTTAAAACGTTATGAAGGTGCTAAAAAATCTGCAATCGATGTTGGTATTGGTAGTGGTGTACTTTCTTTTCAGATGATACAACATGGTTTTCAGAAAGTGTTTGGTACAGATACAAATCCGAATGCAATTGTTGGTTTAAAAGAATTTATGGGAGACACAAAGTTATCTCGTAAAATCGAATTAAATCACGGGAATCTTTTTGCTACAATAGAAAAAGAAGTAGAATTGATTGTTTTTAATCCACCTTGGTTGCCAGCAGTTTCTAATTTAGAAAATATTGACGAAGCTATTTATTACAATAAAAACTTATTTCCTAAGTTTTTTGCAGAAGCAAATAACAGATTGTCTAAAGATGGAAAATTGGTGATCTTATTCTCTAATTTAGCACAAATAACAAAAACTTCTAAAGAACATCCTATAGAAAAAGAACTTGCAAAAGGAGTTCGTTTTAAACTAGAAAAGTGTTTGAAGAAAACGGTAAAAAAGGCTTCTGATAAAACAAAAAGAGATCAAAATTGGCGTGGAATTGAAGAAGTAGAACTTTGGGTTTTAGTTAAGAAATAAAATACACCACTTTTAAAAATAACATAAAGAATACCTGAATTATTTAGGTGTTTTTTTATGCCGTTTTTTGTGTAAAAGACTTTTTAGAAAAAGCAATTAAACCTATTATAGGACCAATTGCTAAGAGTAAATAAACGAAATTAGAATCTGTAGTATCAATAAGATTACTGATTAACTGAATACTAATAATTGTTATTGCAAAACCAATAGAATTAACAATAGTCAGTGCAGTTCCTTTGTTTTTAGCTTCAACATTTTGAGCCACTAAAGTGGAAAATAAGGGAGAATCTGCAATAACTACCATTCCCCAAAAAAGTAAAAAAGCAATAAATAAGTTTTCATTTGTTAATTTAAACATTAAAGGAGAAATTATGCAGCAAGCACAAGAGAATAGTAAGGCTAAAAAAGCAATTCTTTTTGGGCCATATTTTTCTGATAAATAACCTCCAATAATACAAGCGATACTTCCTATTGCAATAATAAAGAATGATAATAAAGGAATATTAAAATGAATGTCAGAATGTGAATTTTGATAGATTTTTAAAAGAATAGGTACAAAAGTCCAAAAAGTATACAATTCCCACATGTGTCCAAAATAACCAAAAGCAGCTTTTCTAAAATTGGTAGTTTTAAAAATGGAGAAACAAATGGTAAAATCAAGTTTTTTTCCTGCTTTTCTAAAAGGTCCATTTGGCACAAAAACATACATTATGAATCCTCCAAAAGCAGCTAGAATAGAAATTGATGTTAGTATCGTTTTCCAAGAATATGCATGCATCATATCTTTTAATAAATGAGGTAGAGCAGTTCCTAAAACTAAAGCGCCCACTAAAAAACCTAAAGATTTCCCTAATCCTTTTTGATAATAATCGGTTGCAATTTTCATTCCTACAGGATAAATTCCTGCCAAGAAAAATCCTGTTAAAAAACGTAAACTGATTAAACTGAATAAGGTTTGGTTTTCTATAATTAAACTTGCGTTAAAAATAGCGCCAAATAATGCGCTTAAAAAGAATACTTTAGAAGGTGGAAATCGATCTGCAATTGTAAATAAAGCAAATAAAAGTGTACCAATTATAAAACCAAATTGAACCGCAGAAGTTAAATGCCCTAAAGCACTTTCTTCTAAATTATAATTGGTTACTAAATCGCTCATAACTCCATTTCCTGCAAACCATAAAGAGGTGCAACAAAACTGAGAAATAATAATTACAGGAAGAATGATTTTTGATTTGCTCATACAAAAAACGAAAGTACCAAAAAGGATACAATAATCAATTAAAAATGTTTTGCCACTTCATTAGAATTTCTATCTTTGATATTGATGAAAAAAGTAAAAATCATAGAATGCCCACGTGATGCAATGCAAGGAATAAAATCTCATTTTATTTCTACAGAGAAAAAAGCATTGTACATAAACTCTTTATTAAAAGTGGGGTTTGATACCATTGATTTTGGCAGTTTTGTTTCTCCAAAAGCAATTCCGCAAATGCGAGATACTGCTGCTGTTTTATCAAAATTAGATTTATCTAGAACAACAAGTAAATTATTAGCAATTATAGCGAATGTAAGAGGCGCAAATGACGCTTCTCAATTTGAAGAAATTGATTATTTAGGATATCCTTTTTCAATTTCGGAAAACTTTCAAATGCGTAACACGCATAAAACAATAGAAGAATCCATAGAAACTTTAGATGCAATTTTAAATATAGCTGATAAAACAAATAAAGAAGTGGTTGCTTATTTATCTATGGGATTTGGAAATCCTTATGGAGATCCTTGGAATGTTGAAATAGTAGGTGAGTGGACAGAAAAATTGTCTAAAATGGGAGTGAAAATTTTATCACTTTCAGATACAGTTGGTAGTTCTACACCAGAAGTAATTGATTATTTATTTTCGAATTTAATTTCTCATTATAAGGATATCGAATTTGGTGCACATTTGCATACAACTCCAGATAAATGGCACGAAAAAGTGGATGCAGCTTTTAGAGCAGGTTGTAATCGTTTTGATGGTGCAATTAAAGGTTATGGTGGTTGTCCAATGGCAAAAGATGAATTGACAGGTAATATGCCTACAGAAAAATTACTAAGTTATTTTACAGTACATAAAGCTGATACAGGTGTAAAACCAATGAGTTTTGAAAGTGCATATAATAAAGCTTTAGAGGTTTTTATATAAAGTTTCAAAATCATATTAAAAATAAAGTCTCAATTTTTTTTCAAATTGAAAAATTACCTTGAGCTCAATCGAAAGGTTATTCTTATCTCTCATTATAAATTATAATTGAATCAAAATGAAATTCACAAAATCAGTATTCTATTTATTATCAATTCTATTTTTATCATCTTGTAATAAAGACGATAACAAAATTGACTTCACATTTTTACAATTGAATGATGTTTATGAAATTGCACCAATTCAAGGTGGAGAATTCGGAGGAATGGCAAGAGTAGAAACTGTTCATAAAGAATTGTTAGAAGAAAATCCAAATACAATGCTCTTTTTAGCTGGCGATTTTTTGAATCCTTCTTTATTAGGAACCATAAAAGTTGATGGAGAAAGAGTACGTGGAAAGCAAATGGTAGAAGTAATGAATGCTATGAATTTCGATTTAGTAGCTTTTGGTAACCATGAGTTTGATGTTTCAGAAAAAGATCTTCAAAAACGTTTAAATGAAAGTAATTTTCCTTGGATTTCTGCAAACGTAAAACTAAAAACAAAAGAAGCTTCAATTCCTTTTTATAAAGAAGTAGATGGTGTAAAACATTCAGTAGGAGAGACCTTTGTAAAAGATTTTATTGATAAAGATGGTACAAAAGTTAAAATTGGTTTTATAAGTGTTTGTATTCCTTCTAATCCAAAAGAATTTGTAGAATATGGAAACATGTTTGTAAAGGCTAGAGCTTCTTATGCAGCTTTAAAAGATTCTGTAGATGTTGTTTTTGGATTAACACATGTTAAACTTGCAAATGATAAAAGAATTGCAAAGTTAATTCCTGATTTACCATTAATAATGGGAGGTCATGAACACACAAACTCCCTAGATACAATAGGAACCGTAATTATTTCTAAAGCAGATGCAAATGCAAAAACGGTGTATGTGCATAGAATTTCTTATGATAAAATCACCAAAAAAGCGATTGTAAAATCAGAATTAAAAGAAATAAATGCTACCATAAAATCTGATGAAAAAGTTGCTAAAATTGTAAATAAATGGCAAACAATATTATCTTCTAAGATTAAAAATGTTATTGAAAATCCAGAAGAAGTTATTTTTGTAGCTAATACTCCTTTAGATGGAAGGGATACACCAATTAGAAGTAGACAAACAAATTTAGGACAGATCATTACAAAAGCAATGTCTTTTGGGTATGATGATAAAGTAGATTGTGCTTTGGTAAATGGTGGTTCTATTAGAATTGATGATCAATTAAGTGGTAATATTACTGCTGTAGATATTTTTAGAGTTTTGCCTTATGGAGGTGATATTTTAAAGGTTGAAATTAAAGGAATACTATTAAAAAGAGTTTTAGATTATGGTGTTTTAGCAAAAGGAACAGGGGCCTACTTACATCGTTATAATGCTGAAAAAGTAGATGCTAAATGGATGATTAATAATAAAGAATTAGACCCTAAGAAAAATTATAAAGTGGCATTTTCTGATTATTTATTAAAAGGTTTTGATATTCCTTTTTTAACAATAGATAATAAAGATGTGCTTTCTGTCTATCAACCTAAAGAAACAGAAATTTCTCACGATATTAGAAAGGCTGTAGTTGCTTATTTAAAATCATTATAAGTTTTTTTATTGAATTGTAAAAAGTTATTTGTTAATTTTTATTTAAATTAAATCTAAATAAGAATTGCATATGTAAATATCAATTGTATATTTGCACGAAAATTAACAAATTGTTTATAATCAATCTAAATAAAATGAAAGCGTTTTTTACTTTTGCAATTGCTGTAGCCACAACTTTAAGTTTTTCAGCACAAAACAACACACAAAAAGATTCAATTAACAACCCTAACAACCAAGTAAATACTGCGCAACGTATTTTAAATGGAAATATAAACACAAAAGGTGTTACAGTTGGAGGTTATGGAGAATTAACTTACAACAGAAAAGAAGGTCAAAATGCTGAATTAGATGTGCAACGTTTGGTTTTATTATTTGGTTATAAATTTGACGATAGAACACAGTTTATTACAGAAGTAGAGTTTGAGCACGTAAAAGAAGTATATGTAGAACAAGCATTTTTACAGTATTCTGTAAGCGATAATGTAAATTTAAGAGCTGGTTTAATGTTAGTTCCAATGGGAATTATCAATGAATATCATGAGCCAACAACTTTTAACGGAGTAGAAAGACCAAGTATCGATGGTTCTATTATACCAACAACTTGGAGAGAATTAGGAGTTGGAGTTTCTGGTAGATATAATGAAGCTTCATTACGTTACCAAGCTTATATTTTTAACGGATTTTCTTCAACAACTTCAGATGGTGAAGGAAATATTACCGGAGGAAAAATTGGCGGAAGTAATGGTTTAAGAGGAGGAAGACAAAAAGGAGCAAAATCTACAATGAACAATCTTAATTTCTCTGGAAAATTAGATTATTATGGTTTACCAGGTTTACGTTTAGGATTGTCTGGTTATTTTGGAAGAACTCAATCTCCTGCTGATGTAGAAGATATTGATGGAGCAGATGTAGGTCTTGCTATGATTGGTTTAGATGCACGTTATGCATACCAACGTTTTACTGCAAGAGGTCAATTTATTCATGGTAGTTTAACGGATACAGAAGCATATAATAATGCTACTGGTTCTAAATTAGGAAGCGCTTTAAAAGGATATTATTTAGAAGCTGCATATAATTTATTACCACAAAATAAAAGACAACAATTATTCGGTTTTGTAAGATTTGAAGATTTTGATACACATGCTTCAGTTGATGGTAGTTTAGCTAAAGATTTAAGCTATGACAGACAAGAATGGACAGTAGGTTTAAGTTATAAAATTGCTCCAGGTGCAGTTGTTAAGGGAGATTATCAATTTAAGAACAATGCAGTTGTTGGTGGTTCTACAGTAAACCAATTAAACTTAGGAATCGGAGTATGGTTCTAAAAAATATATTTTATTAAATGTAGTGAAGTCAGTTCAAATTTTTAATTTGAATTGGCTTTTCTTTTTATTTAGATTAATTCTAATTATTTTTGCAATATGATATTAAAAAGATTTTTTTCTTTATCAATAATAGGGCTAAGCTTTCTATTGTTTTCTTTTACGTTACCAACAAAGCTTTTAAAGAAAGTTAATAAGGAAGTAAAAAGCGTTTTTGAGGTTACTGATTTTGAATTTAAGTTAATAAAAATTGAAGATTCTATAAATAATCTATTGCCAAAAAGAATTGGAAATGATCATCTTTTTAAAATTGAAAGTAACTCACAGTTAATTGGTTACGCTTTTGTAGATAAAGCTGCTAGTAAAACAGATGAATTTGATTATCTAATTTTATTAGACAAGAATCTAATTATAGCTAAAACCAAGGTGTTAGTATATAGAGAAGATTATGGTGGAGAAATAGGCAGTAAACGTTGGTTAAAACAATTTATAGGAAAATCTTCTTCGGATACATTACAATACGAAAAAGATATTATTCCAATTTCTGGAGCAACAATTTCTGCACTTTCTATGACCAAAGCTGTAAATTCATTTTTATTAGATTTGGATATTTTACATACAAACAAAATACTATAATGGTTTTAAAAGGACTTATTTATCAATTTCCAAAAGAAATAAAATTACTTATTGTTGCTTTCATTTGTACATTAAGTATTGGTTTTTATAGCGGAATTTCGTTTGTAAGATCTACTACAAATGCAAATCCTATAGGAATTGAGCAACGTTATTTAGGTAATGAAGAGGATGAAAATGCCACAAAAATGATGTTTAAGAAGTCTGAAGGAGAAATTATGACGACAGTTCACAGTCATATTTTATCGCTATCAGTAATCTTTTTTATGGTTGCATTACTTATAGCTACAACAGATATTCCTCAAAAATTGAAATTATTTTTAATGATAGAACCTTTCTTCTCTCTAGTTTTTACCTTTGGAGGTATTTACTTACTTTGGAAAGATTTACACTTTATGAAGTATGTAATTATGATTTCTGGTTTCTTAATGACAGCAACCTATACAGCTTCAATTTTCATCATTTTAAAACAAGCATTAAAAAAAGCTAATTAAGTTTTAATGCTAATCACGTTAAATATTCTTTTATTACAACAAATACTTAGCAAGTAATTGAGTGCTTGCATCTAATAAGGATAAACTTAGACCATAAATAATAGGCTATTAATTCTTTCTACAATTTTAATTTCTTAAGAGTTATTTTATTCGATCATACTTGGTGAAATTCCATTTTTATCTAGTAATATTACTTCCTAAAATCTGTTCTTATCTTATAAATTCTATTTCTTTAATTTGATTTTTATGATTACTTTTAAAAATTATTTAAAACCCTCATAATGCAAAAAACGGAAGAACAAGAAACCATTAATTTAGACAACCCCATCAAGAGAACTCTTGTTGGAATTCAATTTTTATTTGTTGCCTTTGGAGCAACTGTTTTAGTACCACTTTTAATAGATATTGACCCGTCTGTTGCTTTATTTACAGCAGGTGTTGGAACACTAATTTTTCATTTAATTACAAAAGGGAAAGTTCCTGTATTTTTAGGAAGTAGTTTTGCTTTTATTGCACCTATTATAGCTGCTACTAAATTATATGGTTATGCCGGAACTTTAGGTGGTTTAATTGCTGTTGGTTTGGTATATGGAATTGTATCAGCAATTATCAAGCTTTGGGGATTACGAGTTATTGAAAAAATATTTCCTTCTATAGTAGTTGGTCCTGTAATTATGATTATTGGATTATCTCTAGCTCCTGTTGGAGTTAATATGGCTAAAACAAACTGGCTTATTGCACTTTCTGTATTAATTACAGCTATTGTTATTGTTGTATACTCAAAAGGACTTGTAAAACTAATTCCAATTTTTATTGGAATTGTTGTTGGTTACATTATTTCTATAATTTCTGGGCTTGTTGATTTTTCATCCGTTAATGAAGCTGCTTGGTTTGTACTACCAAAATTTACAAGACCCGAATTTAATTGGGGAGCCATCATTTATATGATTCCCGTTGCTGTAGCTCCAATTATTGAACATATTGGTGATATGTACGCTATCGGTGGAGTAGCAAACAAAAAGTTTGTAAAAGACCCGGGATTGCATAGAACATTATTAGGTGATGGTGTTGCTACCGCTTTTGCAGGTTTTTTTGGAGGACCTCCAAACACTACTTATTCTGAAGTAACTGGAGCTGTTGCTTTAACTAAAATTGTGGATCCTCGTGTGTTGCGAATTGCTGCTGTAACGGCAATAGTATTTTCATTAGTAGGAAAGGTAAGCGCAATATTAAAAACGATTCCACAAGCTGTTTTAGGAGGAATTATGCTACTTTTATTTGGTATGATTGCGAGTATTGGAATTAAAACATTGGTAGATGCTAAAACAGATTTTGGTAAAACTAGAAATCAAGTAATTGTTTCTATTATTTTAACCATTGGTATTGGAGGAGCTGAAATTTCTTATGGTAATTTTTCTTTAGCAGGAATTGGATTAGCTTCAATTGTAGGTGTAATATTAAACTTAATTTTACCAAACAAATCAACACCAATAAAAGGAAGTCACGAAGAATAAATACAATTTAGTTCATATAAAAAAAAGCCTTTTTGAATCATTCAAAAAGGCTTTTTTTTATATAAAATGTTTAGAATTACATCATAAACTTAATTATAAATAATACTGCAATTACATACATAATAGGTTTTATTTCTTTATATCTTCCTGTAAATAATTTTAATAGTACAAAAGATAACATACCAAATACAATTCCTTCCGCAATACTATACGTTAAAGGCATCATAATAATAGTGAAAAATGCAGGAATCGCTTCAGTATAATCATCCAAATCAATTTTTGTAATAGGAGTGATCATCATTAAACCAACAATTATTAAAGCTGGAGCTGTTGCAGCAGCAGGAATAATCATAAACACAGGTGCAAAAAATAATGAAAGCGCAAACATAATTGCAACTGTTAAAGCTGTCATACCCGTTTTTCCACCTTCAGCAACACCTGCAGCACTTTCTACATACGTTGTTACGGTTGAAGTTCCTAAAATAGCACCTACAAATGTACCAATAGAATCGGCAAATAATGCTTGCTTTACTCTAGGTACTCTTCCTTGTTCATCTAACATTCCCGATTTAGAAGATACACCTACTAAGGTTCCAACTGTATCAAACATATCAACAAATAAGAATGTGAATAATACAATTAACATATCTATTGTAAATACCTGAGAAAAATCAAACTTAAAAAAGATAGGCTCTATTGATGGAGGTAAGCTAACAAATGTAAAATCTTCTGGAATTACAGTAACTCCAACAATTAGACCTATAATTGTAGAAGATAAAATTCCGATTAAAATTGCTCCTTTAACTTTTTTTACTAATAAAACGCCAATAATTAAAACACCAGCTAATCCAACCCAAACTGCAGGATTTTTCATATTACCTAAAGTTACTAATGTTGCAGAATTATCAACAACTACACCAGTTCCTTTTAAACCTATAAAAGCAATAAATAACCCAATACCAACAGATACTGCGTGTTTTAAATTCAAAGGAATAGAATTTACGATAAGTTCACGAATATTAAATGCTGTTAATAATAAGAATACAATTCCTTCTAAGAATACAGCTGTTAAAGCAAATTCCCAAGTATAACCCATTCCTAAAACGACAGTGAATGCAAAAAATGCGTTCAGCCCCATTCCCGGTGCTAATGCAAAAGGCAATTTAGCTACCAAAGCCATTACTAATGTTGCAATTATAGCAGACAATGCAGTTGCGGTAAAAACAGCATCTTTATCCATACCTGCCGCACTTAAAATACTTGGATTTACAGCTAAAATATACACCATTGTCATAAACGTAGTGATACCCGCAATAATCTCAGTTCTTAAGGTTGATTTATTTTCGGTGATTTTAAAATATTTATCTAACATCTTTTAGTTATTTAATTATAGGTTCCACTTAACGCCTAAAGTAGGTCTTCCTTTAAATGTATCACTACCTGCAAAATTATTTGACAATTCAAGTTCACCTCCTACAGAAAAAGATTTATTTAAATGATACCATAATTGAGGTTCTGATAAGAATATAGTTTTCTCACTTAATCCATTTTCAGACCATAGATCTGCAAAACCAGAAAAAGTTAATTTGTCAGCAATAATATTCCAATACCAAGTTCCTGTTGCTTGGTAATTTCCTTTACTTGTACCTTTAAAAGTTTTGTAACCAGCATACGTTGAAAATCCCCAAACGGCATTTGATTTTCCATAATTAGCTCCAAAAATCCAAGCGCTATTTATTGTGTAACCATTTAAAGATTCACCAATTTTAAAATTTCCTAATCCACCATTGTATTCAACGTGTAAACCAACTGGCATTTTTTCAGTTTTTAAAACACGCGCAATTTCAAAATATGCTTGACTAATTCCATTATCTCCATTAAAATCAAAATCAGTAAAAGTGTAAATATTTCCGTACTTATCTGGCTTAAACATTTCGAAAGTTAAAGTAACATGTTCACGATCTAAATCATAGTGACCTTGAAAATTTTGAGCACTTAAAGTGATAACCGTAAAAAAAGCAAAAAGGGGAATAAATTTTTTCATTATATTAAGTTAAAATTAAGCCCCAAACTTACCCTAAAACGCAGAAAATAGTCTTTTTTACGTATTTCAATTATGAACAATATATTTACAATAAAAATTTAATATTAATCACTTATAAATTAGGCATTGAAAAGGCTTTTTACTAACTTAAGAAGCTAAATAAAACAAAATGTTAATAAGTTTTATTTTTTTTTATCTAAATATCACTCAAAATAATCCAAAAGAACATTTTCTTATGAAGAGAATTTTAATCATTAAATAAAATAATTAAATTATTTACATTCAGTGTTTTAGATTATAAAATGTGAGGATGAAAACCTGTTTTGTAAATTTTTAAATTTCTTTCTAATTAATTTATAATATTATTATATAAAATATAAATATATTACTTATTGATTTTTCTTATTGTGGTATAAGTAAGTTTAAATAGATATTATTGAAGTACAATTTTGTTCGTTTTTATTTTAGATTGATTTATAATTCTTAATTTTAATCAATCTAAAATAAACCTGATGAAGTTTAGTTCGAATAAAAGTATGGTATTCTGATTTTTAATGAAATGCAGCTATTTTTGAACGTAAACAAATTGTTATTAAAATATAACAGGGGATATATATAGCTAATAGTTCATATATTATTTGTAAATTTGCACGCAATTATACCTTAATTGCAACATGACAGCACACGACAACAAAATTTTAGGAGAAGGATTAACATATGACGACGTATTATTAGTCCCAGCCTTTTCCGAAGTACTTCCAAGAGAAGTAAGCATTCAAACAAAATTTACTAAAAACATAACGATTAACGTACCAATTGCATCAGCTGCAATGGATACTGTTACAGAATCTGCTTTAGCAATTGCTATTGCTAGAGAAGGAGGTATTGGTGTTTTACATAAAAACATGACTATTGAGCAACAAGCAAAAGAAGTTAGAAAAGTAAAACGTGCTGAAAGCGGAATGATTTTAGACCCAGTTACTTTGCCTTTAACTGCTGTTGTTTTTGATGCGAAAGCAAATATGAAAGAACATGGTATTGGAGGAATTCCTATTGTTGATGACAATGGAATTTTAAAAGGAATTGTTACCAATAGAGATTTACGTTTTGAGCATGATAATGATAAACCAATTGTAGATGTAATGACTAGCGAAAACCTAGTTACTGCAGCAGTTGGAACTTCTTTAAATGATGCAGAAAAAATTCTTCAAAATTATAAAATTGAGAAACTTTTAATTGTTGATGAAAATTATAAATTAAAAGGGTTAATTACTTTTAGAGATATTACTAAAGTAACTCAAAAACCAATTGCAAATAAAGATTCTTTTGGAAGATTAAGAGTTGCAGCTGCTTTAGGTGTTACTGCAGATGCAGTAGAGAGAGCAGAAGCGTTAGTGAAATCTGGTGTAGATGCAGTTATTATTGATACCGCTCATGGACATACAAAAGGTGTAGTAACTGTTTTAAAAGCCGTTAAAGCTAAGTTTCCAGAATTAGATGTTGTTGTAGGTAATATTGCAACAGGTGAAGCTGCTAAATATTTAGTTGAAGCTGGTGCAGATGCTGTAAAAGTTGGTATTGGTCCAGGTTCTATTTGTACAACAAGAATTGTTGCAGGAGTTGGTTTTCCTCAGTTTTCTGCAGTTTTAGAAGTTGCTGCAGCGATAAAAGGAAGTGGAGTTCCTGTGATTGCAGATGGAGGAATTCGTTATACAGGAGATATTCCTAAAGCAATTGCTGCTGGTGCAGATTGTGTAATGCTAGGTTCTTTATTAGCAGGAACAAAAGAATCTCCAGGAGAAACTATTATTTACGAAGGAAGAAAATTTAAGTCTTATAGAGGTATGGGATCTGTAGAAGCTATGAAACAAGGTTCTAAAGACAGATACTTTCAAGATGTAGAAGATGATCTTAAAAAATTAGTTCCAGAAGGAATTGTAGGTCGTGTTCCTTATAAAGGTGAATTATCTGAAAGTATTCACCAATTTATTGGAGGTTTACGTGCAGGAATGGGATATTGTGGAGCAAAAGATGTTGAAACATTAAAAGAAACAGGTAGGTTTATAAGAATCACTGCAAGTGGTATTAATGAAAGTCATCCTCATGATGTTGTAATTACTAAAGAATCACCTAATTACAGTAGAAGATAATTTATTTAAACATCCCTAAGAAATGAACGATCAAAACTTTATACAATTTAAGAAAAAAAGAGATTTAGGAACAATGCTTTCTGACGCTTTTAAGTTTCTTAGTGTTGAATGGAAACCATTCTTTTACACTATTTTTAAAACAGCAATTATTCCTGTTTTAATTGCTATTTGTATAATGATTTATTATTTAATTTCATCTACTCAGGTATTTGGAGGAATAGCAGAAACAGCTAATGTTGATAATGTGTTTGATTTTAATTTTTCAGAGTTAATTCTTCCAGTTTTCGGATTTATCTTCTCTTATTTAATTGCCTATGCATTAATCTCGGTTTCTGCGTTATCATATATCAAATCATATATTTCAAATAATGGTGTTGTAAATTTTGAAGAAGTAAGTGCTTTAACCAAAGATAAATTTGGAGCTTATGTAGGATTATTTATTCTAAACGGTATTATTGTATTTTTTGGGTTATTATTTTGTTTTTTACCAGGAATATATCTAGGTATTGTTTTATCATTATCGATGTGTTTACTTATTTTTCAGAATAAAGGCGTTATGGATTCTATAGGTGATTCTTTTAATTTTATAAAAGGTCATTGGTTAGAAACTTTTGGAATCTTATTAGTTGTTCAAATAATTATTGGAATTATCGGTTTTTTTGTGGATTTTCCTGTGAGTTTATATTCAGGAGGTTCTCTAGGTAGTGACTTATTAGGTGAAGATCCTAATGAACTTTTTAATATTTATAAAGACCCAATTTATCTGATTTTATTAATTATATCCAACTTGATTAAGTTCGTTTTGTATATAGTAACATTAGTAGTTACAGTGTTTATTTATTACGATATAAAGGAACAGAAGAATCCATCAACAGATGTAATTAACGAAATAGGAGTAAGTTAAAATTAATATAGAATTACATATAAGAAATAAAACAGTTTTCTTCTAAATAGTAATAAAAAAATAAGCTCTTTTTATAAAAAAAGAGCTTATTAATATTTAACTGATAGAATTTATTTATCTATAACGTCTTTTTAAGTTCCAAACGATAGAACTTGTTTGACTAAAATTTTTTGCTGGTGTTCCAACTTTACTTTCTGCGTTTGTTTTTTTGTTACTTGTAATCATAATGGTTTTTATTTTGCGAGTGCAAAAATAGTTAGTTTATAACCATTTGAAAACAACAATTTTAATGAGTTTGTATAGTATATTACCTTTCACAATATTTATTAAATAATTAAAAACAATGGTTCGTTAACAACCTATAAACTAATGTTTTAATTTATAGATTCATCAGTTCTTTATAAAGTTTATGAACAGGTAAACCAACAACATTAAAGTAACTTCCTTCTAAATTATCAATCGCTATAAAACCAATCCATTCTTGAATTCCATAAGCGCCAGCTTTATCAAATGGTTTATAATTTTTGATGTAATAATTAATTTCATCATCAGAGAGCTCCTTAAAAGAAACAGTAGTTACATCGTTAATTATCTTTTGGAAACTCTTATTCTTAATACTTATAGATGTAATTACTTTGTGTTTTCTACCAGATAAAGATCTCAACATATTAAATGCATCTTCAGCATCTTTTGGTTTTCCTAAAGCAATATCATCTAGCCAAACAATAGTATCTGATGTGATTAACAAATCTTTTTCTGATAAGTCTGTAAATGCTTGCGATTTTAAATCAGCTAAGAAGTCTGTAATTTCAATTCCTTTTAATTCTGGTGGATAAATTTCTTCAACTTCTTTTAATTGAATCGTAAAATCGATATCTAAATCTTTAAAAAATTGTTGTCTTCTTGGAGATTTTGAAGCTAAAATTACGTTGTATTCTTTTAATTTTTCTCTTAACATTTGTGTTTATTGTCTGGTTGAACGCAGTCGAAACCTATAAATTTAATATTTTAAAAGACCTCTCGACTGCACTCGAGGAGACATTTTAGATTAAAAATAGTAACATTGATAATATTCCGAATAACATAATGATTTTCATTTTGCTACTTAGTTTTGAATACTCTTTTTTAGATTTTGAAAACCATAATTTATACATAAAATAGAGTAGTGGTAATAATAAAAAGAGAATTACATAACTTAAAAATATATAATAATTACTTTGCAGTTGTATAATTTGAAATTCAATTAGAATTAGTAAAAACAAAATACAGCTAAAGAAAAAAGCGACTTTAGAAGCTCTTTTTCTACCAAATAAAATGGGCAATGTTTTGGCTTTAAGTTTCAAATCTCCATTTACATCTTCAATGTCTTTTATAATTTCTCTTATTAGCGTTGTTAGAAATGAAAATATAAAATAAAATTTTAAAAATGTTTTTCCAAATTGTAAGTTATGTATGGTTTCTATACTAATATTTTCTACAAACGTTTCTTTATCAACATAAAAATCAAACACATAAACCATATAAATAGCTAAAAAACAAAAAAATGAAACTAAAATATTTCCAATTAAAATTTGTTTTTTTAAGTGCTTTGAATAAAAGTAAAGTCCAATAATTGTAATAAAAAAGTATAATGAATGAAAAGGTAAAAGCTTAGAAATAGATAAAAAAACACCCAAAATCAATCCCAAAAAAGTTAAAAGAAAATAACTTTTCCAAGCGCTTTTTTTAGAAATAGTTTTATCAATAAATATCTTGTTGGGTTTATTTAGTTTATCAGCTTCTACATCATAAATATCATTTATAATATAACCTCCAGCTGTAATTAAAAGTACACTTAAAGTTAAAATTGAGAATTCAAAGTCAGATAAATAACTGCTTTTAAGAAATGAATGTATCAAAGCATACTTCGTTAAAACCATTGTTAGTAAAACCATCAAAAGGTTTTTGTAACGAATTAGTTTTAAAAAATCCATTATGCGTTAAAATTCTTTTTAATTCTTGATAAATCACGTTTATTATCTCTATCTTTTATCACTTCACGTTTGTCATGCGTTTGTTTTCCTTTGGCTAAAGCAATTTCTAATTTAGCAAAACCTCTATCATTAATAAACAAACGTAAAGGAACAATTGTATTTCCTTTAGCTTCAACATCTTTTCTTAAACTACGTAATTCGCGTTTATTCATTAACAATCTACGCTCACTTTTTGGTTTGTGATTATATTGATGACCAAACAAATATTCTTGAATGTACATATTTACAATAAACAATTCTCCACCTTCATTAAATTCACAAAAACTCTCTGTAATTCTAGCTTGACTTAAACGAATAGACTTTATTTCTGTTCCAGTTAATTGAATTCCAGCAACGTATTTGTCTAGAATTTCGAATTCGAAACGTGCTTTTTTATTCTGTATGTTTATTTTTTTCTGTACAGCCATTGACTGATTTTTAATTTATAAATTTTAACAAAGATACATTTTTACTTTGTTCAAAGAAATGTAATTTTGAAATCTATTCTCGACCAAACTAAACAAAAACCAATGAAATATATTTCTATATTTTTTATAGCTTTCTTAATTTCGTGTAAACCTTCTGAACCTAAGATTACTGCGCAACAAATTGTTGATAAAACAATTATGTATTCTGGCGCTGATAAAGTTGAAAATTCAGAGATTTCTTTTAAATTTAGAGATAAAGCCTATTTTGCTTACAGAGATAATGGAAATTTTAAGTTGATTAGAGAATTTGATTCAATTATAGATGGCTTAACAAATGATGGTTTTGAAAGGTTTATCAATTTAGAAAAACAAACATTATCTGAAGCTGATGCAGCAAAATATTCGAATTCAGTAAATTCTGTACATTATTTTTCTGTGTTACCATTTGGATTAAATGACAAAGCTGTTCGCAAAAAACTATTGCCATCATCAACCATAAAAGGAAAAGAATATTATAAAATTGAAATCACTTTTTCTGAAAATGGAGGAGGAGAAGACTTCGAAGATGTTTTTATTTATTGGATTGGTAAAGAAGATTTTCTAGTTGATTATTTAGCCTATTCTTATCACACAAATGGTGGAGGAAAGCGTTTTAGAGTTTTAAAAGAACAATGTGTAAAAAACGGAATTCGTTTTGTAGATTTCCATAATTACAAGCCTTTAAACAAAGATATTTCTTTAGTAGATATTGATAAATCTTTCGAAAATAATGAGCTTAAAAAAGTATCTGAAATCGTCTTAAAAGATATTGAGGTAAAGATTACTGAAGTAAAATAAGCATCATAGTTATTTTTTTTGAAGCTATTTCCTGCTTTTCGCACTCGCTTTTTTTATTCAGAAAAAGAATAAAAAAGAGCTCAAACAAATGCTACAATCAGGGCTAGAATTATTTGTTAGCTTTATATCACTTAACAATTAATTTCATTTTTATTTACTCTATAATACTCGTTTTTTTATCACCATTAATAGTTACAATGTATAAACTAGCATTGTTGTGATCATCCATATTTTCATACTTCTTTTCTCCTAAAATTTTATTAACAAAAGCAGGTGTTGTATTACTATGTCCAATAACCAAAACAGTCTTTCCTTTAGTTTCTGATTGAAATATAGAATCATATAAATTACTAGGATTATAACTTAAAATTTCTAACTTTTTACTTTCTGCAGTTGGTTTTGCTGTTTGTTTTGTTCTATTATACTTCGTAGAATACACAGCATCTAAATCAATGTTTTTAAAATATACTGCCCATTTTCTTGCTCTTTCTTGTCCTTTCTCATTTAAGTTTGGGTTTCTATTTGTTTTGTCAGTTCTGTCTTTTTCTGAGTGACGAATTAAATAATACGTAGTAGTTTCATCTGAAGTACAAGAACTTAAAAAACTGAAAGCGAAAACAAAAAGGAATATAAATTTCTTCATTAAATTTGAATTTAAACACGAATATACTCCAAAAAAGAAAGAGTGATTAAAAATGTCATTGCGAGGAAGAATGACGAAGCAATCTGTTAATTAAATAAGAGATTGCTTCGTTCCTCGCAATGATCTGTGTTAAAAAACTATTATTTATTGTTAAAATTTCTTTTATTTCAGAAAATATAAGTTTTGATGATTTTCATTGTAAATTTGTTTGTTAGTCGCAATAGAAAAAATTTGCTTTATTAATTTATTAGCTATTGCAATTTTAATTACTCTCTCGGGTTTTCCTTTTTCTTTAAGTCGTTCATACATTTCGATACAATTTTTATTTACTCTTTTTGCAGACCAACTACATAAATACAAAAGTTTTCTAATTTGAGGTTTGCCCATTTTACAAATATGTCCTTTACCTTTTACACTTGTTCCTGATTGATATAGCCTTGGACTAAATCCTACAAAAGCAGTCAGTTGTTTATAGTTATCAAATTTTGTGAAATTATCTGTAATAACACTCATCATAATAGCCGTTTTTAGCCCGATTCCTGGTATCGTTTTTATTCTTTCAACCGTGTCTTTATAAGCTAATCTTCCTATTTGCTCTATCTTTTTTTCAAACTTATCAATACGTCTTATTAATAATATTAGTACTTGTTTTAATTCTTTTCTAAGATCCGAACTCAACAAACCTGTTGCTTCAAAGGATTCTAATTGTCTTTTTGTTTGATGTTTTTGTTTTTTTAGTAATTCTAAAGCTGTGTAAAGTTGTTTAATTTCTATACTAGGTTTACTCTCTGGACACCATCTTTTTAACTCATATTGAGCACCATATTCGGCAATTGTCTTTGCGTCTTTTTTATCTGTTTTTGCTCTATATAATCTTGTTTGACTATATCTTCTAATTATCAAAGGATTTAATACACATACATTAAAACTAGATGCATGTAAAAAAGTTGCTAACTGAACATAATAAGGACCACTAGCCTCCATTACAATCCAGTCTGATGCACTAATCAATTTAATAAATTGCTCAAAACCTGTATTTTGATTCTTAAAAATTTTGTGAATCCATTTATCTTTTTCTAAATAAGAAACATCAAAGGTTTGCTTACTAATATCAATTCCTATAATTTTACTCATATCAAATGTTTTTATAGAAAAATTACTACATTTACTTATCAATCCTAAATACAGACTTGATGGTCTAATGATCTGTTCAAGTTTATGTAGTAAGGGGTAAAGTGATTAGCATTGCGAACGGTCTTTAATGACAAATGACGGACTATAATCTTTTCCTTTATCCTTACTTTTCTTGTTAAATATTAAATCTAATTTAAGCTTTTTAAAAACAGATCCTTATTTTTACAAACATAGGATGACATTAATTTTTATTAGTTCTCAACTAAATCAGACTGATTTCTAAAAACTAATTTATCATCAAAAGCATCTAATAAAACAATGCTATCCGTTGTAACTTTTGCTGATAAAATTTCTTTAGAAAGTTGATTTAAAACCTCTTTCTGAATTACTCTTTTTACAGGTCTCGCTCCAAATTCTGGCTGATATCCTTTTATTGCTAAATAAGAAATAGCTTCATCTGTAGCATCTAAAGTTATATTTTGTGCTGCAGCCATTTTTTTAACATTATTCAATTGTATTTTTACAATTTCTTGAATGTTTTCTTTAGATAATGGTGCAAACATAATAATATCATCAATTCTGTTTAAAAACTCAGGTCTTACAGATTGTTTTAATAACCCTAAAACTTCTACTTTAGCAAGCTCCATTGTTGTTTCAACATCACCTTTTAAATTCTCGAATTTCTCTTGAATTATATGACTTCCCATATTAGATGTCATCACAATAATTGTGTTTTTAAAATCTGCAACACGACCTTTATTATCCGTTAATCTTCCTTCATCTAAAACCTGTAACAAAATATTAAAAGTATCTGGATGCGCTTTTTCAATTTCATCTAAAAGCACTACAGAATAAGGTCTTCTTCTAACAGCTTCTGTTAATTGTCCGCCTTCATCATAACCAACATAACCAGGAGGCGCTCCAACCAATCTACTTACAGAATGTTTTTCTTGATATTCACTCATATCAATACGTGTCATTGCGTTTTCATCATCAAAAAGATATTCTGCTAATGCTTTTGCCAACTCTGTTTTACCAACACCTGTTGTTCCTAAAAACAAGAAACTACCAATTGGTTTATTTGGGTTTTGCAAACCAGCTCTAGAACGTCTAACTGCATCTGAAACAGCAATAATTGCTTCTTCTTGACCAACAACTCTTTTATGTAATTGCGCTTCTAATTTTAACAATTTTTCACGTTCAGACTGAATCATTTTTGTAACAGGAACTCCTGTCCATTTTGCAACAACTTCAGCAATATCATCATACGTTACTTCTTCTTTAATTAAAGAAGTTTCAGATTGATTTTCTTTCAAATCATTTTGCAATTCGTTTAAATCTTCTTCTGCTTTTTTAATTTTACCATATCTAATTTCAGCAACTTTACCATAATCTCCATCACGTTCTGCTTTTTCAGCTTCCATTTTAAAATCTTCAATGGCTGCTTTTGCATTCTGAATATTATCTACAACTTCTTTTTCAGATTTCCACTTAGCATTCATTTCATTACGCTCTTCTTTTAGATTTGCTAAATCAGAACGTAAAGATTTTAACTTCGTTTCGTCTTTTTCTCGTTTAATTGCTTCAATTTCAATTTCTAATTGCATCACTTTTCTGTCTAAAACATCAAGCTCTTCTGGTTTAGAATTAATTTCCATACGCAGTTTTGCCATTGCTTCATCCATTAAATCAATTGCTTTATCTGGTAAAAAACGATTGGTAATATAACGCTGAGATAATTCTACAGCACCAATTATTGCTTCATCTTTAATTCGAACTTTATGATGTGTTTCATACTTATCTTTAATTCCTCTTAAAATAGAAATTGCACTTTCAGTATCAGGTTCATTTACTTGTACTTTTTGAAAACGTCTTTCTAAAGCTTTGTCTTTTTCAAAGTATTTTTGATATTCATCCAACGTAGTTGCACCAATTGCACGCAATTCTCCACGAGCCAAAGCAGGTTTTAAAATATTTGCTGCATCCATTGCACCTTGTCCACCTCCAGCACCAACTAAAGTGTGAATTTCATCAATAAAAAGTACAATGTCTCCATCAGAACCTGTTACTTCTTTAATAACCGCTTTTAAACGTTCTTCAAATTCCCCTTTATATTTTGCTCCAGCAATTAACGCTCCCATATCTAAAGAGAAAATCAATTTGTTTTTTAGGTTTTCTGGTACATCCCCATCTACAATTCTGTGCGCTAAACCTTCTGCAATAGCTGTTTTACCAGTTCCTGGCTCCCCAACTAAAAGTGGATTATTTTTTGTTCTACGTGATAAAATTTGTAATAATCTACGAATTTCTTCATCTCTACCAATTACAGGATCTAGCTTACCATCTTCTGCTAATTGGTTTAAATTCTTCGCATATTTATTTAAAGAGTTATATGTTTCTTCTTGACTTTGAGAAGTTACTCTTTCTCCTTTTCTTAATTCTTCAATAGCTGCTTTTAAATGCTTTTCTGTAACTCCTTGGTCTTTTAAAACCTGACTAATATTACTTTTCGATTTAAAAATTGCTAAAATTAAATGTTCTATTGAAACATAATCATCCTTCATTTTTTTAGCAATAACAGCTGCTTCTGTTAAAGTTTTACTTGCTTCTCGAGAAAGCATTAATTCTGCACCAGAAACTTTAGGCAAACTTTCTAATTGTTTGTCTAAAATTTGTTCTACAATATTTAAATTGATGTTCAGTTTTTTCAATAAAAAAGGCAACACATTTTCATCAACTTGAGTTAATGCTTTAAATATATGCTCATTTTCTATTTGATTATGACCAAAACCTTGCGCAATTTGTTGCGCCATTTGTATGGTCTCTTGCGATTTTGTTGTATAATTATTAAAGTTCATTTTCTATCTTTTTTTTTATAATTATATCGCAATTTTAATACCATCTGCGAATTTGACTTAAAAGAAGCCAAATTGTCTGTTAAAGCCCTGTTTTTAATGACTTTTTGACTCGTGAAAGTTTCCTATATTTACATCGACAAAGAATAAAAAAACAAAATGGGTATATTAAGTAGCATGTTTGGAGGAAAAGGTGAAAAGGAGAAGGTTTCAAAACCAGAAAAAAAATCATATTTAAATTGGCTTCCTTTAACTACAATAGAACAATTAGAAGAAATTAAAGAAATTTCTAAAACTGAACCCGTATTTATCTTTAAACATTCTACTCGCTGTGGTATTAGTAGTATGGTTATAAAAAGATTTGAAGCACTTTTTAAAGAAGAGCATCAAAATTTAAAAGTCTATTATTTAGACTTATTAAATTATAGAGATATTTCTGATGAAGTAGGATATACTTTTCAAGTAATGCATCAATCTCCTCAATTATTAATAGTGAAAAATGGTGTTTCAGTACATAATGCATCTCATTATGACATAACAATTACAGATTTATCAATATTTATATAGCTTAAATTTGTGATAAACCTATTTTAAGTCTTATTTTTGCTATTCAAATTTTATATTATTTTGGCAGAAATAAAAACTTCAGTAAACACATCAGGTAAAGAGTTATACGGATATCAAAAAGATGCACTTCAAGAAATCTTCAGAAGATTTGAAGATGCTCC
The DNA here is from genome assembly GCF_002163675.1 of Polaribacter sp. SA4-12. Classification (NCBI taxonomy): domain Bacteria; kingdom Pseudomonadati; phylum Bacteroidota; class Flavobacteriia; order Flavobacteriales; family Flavobacteriaceae; genus Polaribacter; species Polaribacter sp. SA4-12. Next base: position 500,285 of record NZ_CP019334.1, read on the forward strand.
TAAAGATTTCCATTTATTATACCAATTACCAACAGGTGGTGGTAAGACTGTGATTTTTTCTGAAATTGTAAGGCGTTATTTAGAGAAATATCAAAAAAAGGTTTTAGTATTAACACACAGAATAGAGCTTAGTAAACAAACTTCTAGAATGTTGAGTGAGTTTGGTGTTTCTAATAAAATTATTAATTCTACAGCTGTATTAGATGATCAAGATGACTTTAGTTGTTTTGTTGCGATGGTTGAAACCTTAAAAAATAGGTTAAATGACGGAAAATTAGATATTTCTGACATTGGTTTAGTAATTGTTGATGAGGCACACTACAATTCATTTACAAAAATATTCAAGTTTTTTGATGAAGCTTTTATACTTGGTGTAACAGCAACTCCTTTAAGTTCTAACATTAAATTACCAATGTATGAGAATTATCAAGAATTATTTGTTGGTGAAACTATTCAGCATTTAATTGATAATGAGTACTTAGCGAGCGCAAATTTATATTCTTATAATGTTGGGTTAACATCATTAGAAGTAGGAGCAAATGGAGATTATACTGTAAAATCTTCTGAAGATTTATACACAAATTCAGACATGCTTTCTAAATTAGTTTCTGCATATGAAGAAACTGCAAAAGGAAAGAAAACCTTAATCTTTAATAACGGTATTAACACCTCTATACAAGTGTTTCATGCGTTTAAAAAGGCAGGGTATCCTATTGCGCATTTAGATAATACAAATACAAGAAGTGAGCGAGAGCTTATTTTAAAATGGTTTCATAAAACACCAAATGCAATTATTACCTCTGTAAGTATTTTAACAACAGGTTTTGATGAGCCAACTATTGAAGCTATTATATTAAATAGAGCAACAAAATCTTTAACTTTATACTACCAAATGATTGGTCGTGGTTCTAGGGTTTTAAACAATAAGAGTACGTTTGATGTAATTGATTTAGGGAACAACTTCCATAGATTTGGCCCCTGGGGAGCAGATTTAGACTGGGAGAAAATGTTTAGAGCACCAGACTATTATTTAAATGCAATTCTTTCTGATGAAGATATAGAAAGTACTTTTAGATATGAACTAACGGCTGATGTTAAAAAGGAATTTGCTAAATCTACAGATACTTATTTCGATATGAAAAGTGTTTATATAGACACTATTAGACAAGGAGAATCTTCTAAAAGAGTTTTAGAAAAATCTATTATTCACCATGCAAAAATGTGTATTGAAAATAGTGAAGATGTCTTTGATGCCTTAATTCTTGTAAAATTACTAGGTGAAGAGATTGATGATAGAATAAACCGATATGCAAAATGCATTTCTAAAAGTACACACAACTTTGTTACTTGGTTAAAAGACGATTATAGAAAAAAATTAAATGCATACTTAAGAACTAATTTTGATGAAGATTTTGAAGAAATTCACGGTCATCCACCAATTGAAGAATAGTATTTAAAAATAAAATATTAAAAAAGAGCTTGAATTTAAATTCAAGCTCTTTTTTAATATTTTAGCTAACGGTTTTGTATAAGATTAGTGTTTTTACTTTATCAATCTAAAATACTCAAAATAAGTAAAAGCGATCTTGTAAATAAACCAAAAATTTTGGCTTTAAAAAAACACATTAATTTATGCAGTGCTAGCTGTTGTACTAATTTAGTTTATTAAATTGCCTAGTTTTTTTTGTCCAATTATTAAATTTATCTTCACAGTATTCTATCATTATTTCCCAAGTTGGTTCTTCAATTAAGATATTGTCAAATGCATTATCGAATGTAATGCACAATCCATTAACAAATATTTTTCTTTCATGAATAATAGTTTTTTTCTTTGTAGTAAACAGTTGAAATCGATTTCCTAGTTCATTTATCAAATCTTGCTTATAACCTTTGTATTCGTGAATATTCGATGGAAAACTTCTAGATACAAGAGAATAATACAAAATTTTATTATTGGCTAACGGTTTTAAGAATCTATGTGAATAATCACGATTAAAACAATATACGACATCAATCTGTTTGGGTATTTTATATATGTTTTTAAACAGTTTATCAATATCTTGATTACAACTAAAATTGCTAAAATTGAAACTAATTAAATTTGTACAAATTAGTTCTTTTAAGATATAGTCGTAATTATTCTCCGCAATATTTGTAAAATCTAAAATGTTTTTAAAATCAGATATATTAAATTCAGAATCAGATTTTGTTTTTATTGGTATAATGTATGAATCTCTTGATAACTTATAATAAGATAATGAATCTGATTTATAATTTGAGATGCTTAAACTGTTTTCTGTTATATATCTATTTTGATCATAAATTTCTCTTGTGAATGCTCTGAAATATTCAATATAATCTGAACTAATATTTTTTTCAATGTAATTCAAAATGACTTTATTTAAAATGAAAGAATTTCTTTTATTAAATAATATATTTTGAAAGTCTCTATTTCTAGAATTGTTATTACTAGAAAATGAAGTGACATAAAAGTCTAATTCTGGTAGGATATTCATTAAAACAACTCTTTTACTAGATTATACGAAGTGTCAAAAAAGCCATTAGGGAAAGGTTTTGATAATTTACCAGAGGACAATATTTTATGCTCAGTAATATCAAATTTATCTTCTTTTCTTTTAAAGTAATAAATAGATACATCATCTGGTTTAAGTCCATTTACGTTATTTTTCACAAGAACTTGTAGCTTTCTTAGTATGTGTTCAGAATGAGTTTCAATGAAATATGAATTCTTTTTTCCAATACCTAGAAGTGTTTCTATAAATTTTGCTTGTAATGAGGGGTGTAAATGTACTTCAGGCTGTTCAATTAATATGGTTTGACCATCTCTTGTATAGTTTTCGGAAAGCAATGCTTGAAAAAGTATTGGAATTTGAAGAGATACTCCGTATCCCACATCTGTAATATTAGACCAATATCCTTTTGTTTTTACAGCTAGTGTTAAAACTGGAATGTTTTTCTCTTTAATAACTTTTATTTCTTCCGCAATACCAAATTCATTTATTGTTTTGTTTATTAAATCTATTCTTTCCTTTTGTTCTTTATTAGTAAGGTTTTTATCTCCTAGAATATTGATAAATTTTTCAATGTCAATTAATTTGTAAGATGACTTTTTATCTTCTTGAAAATAAAATCTTTTGGGGTTGTTTCCAATAGGGTTTACAAAACGAATTTTGTCAATTTCTTGATTAATAAAATTTTGCATTAATAATAGATATGTTATTGAGTAATATACTTTTTCAAAGTTTTCCTCATCGACATTTTCTTTGACTTGTTCTTTAAGATCACTTACATATGTAAAAAACCCTTCTTTGTATGCGCTTACATTGTTTAATTCTCCTTGGTAAAAATTAAAATTTAATTTTATTGTGCAAGTAAACTCTCGATGAGAATCTTCATGTTTCTCATCAGTTTGAATAATTTCAAGGTCACCCAGTGCTTCATTACTTATTATTGTCTTAATTGACGAATGATCGTTTAATTTATTACTTAAAGTAAATTCAATTTTCGTTTCATTGTCAATATAAGGTGTAATGGTATTGATAATAACCTCAGATTTTTCTTTCGGTATTTCTTGATCATTCCATATTTTTAAAAAGAAGTCAGGGTATGTAGTGTTATTTGAAAATTTAAATGATAAAAGGTTGTCACTAACTTTGTTATATATCACTTCATCGTAATTCCCCAAATCGGTATAATCACCAATTAATTTAAAGTTTGATTCTTGCGGATTATCCACCGTTTGTTTTAAAGCTAATAAAAATTTTAACAATGAACTCTTTCCTCCACTATTTTCACCAATTAAAATGTTTATTTTAGAAAAGTTAAAAGACTGATCTTTAAAGCTTCTGAAATTGTTTAAATTTAAGTTGAACATGTTTTTTTTATTTTTTTGTTTATCGCTGTTAACTTAAGAAGATTATGACATCCTTTTAATAAATTATAATCGGCTTTAGCTAAATTCGTTTTTTAAAATTTAAAAGTCAAGAGTAAAAACACCTGTTTTTAGATGAGTTTTTTCAATCTTTTAAAATTATTGATAATAAAATCTGCATTTTTTAAAGTCTGATCTTCTGCCATTGGATTTTTGAATCCAACAACAAAAATACCAGCATCATTTGCTGCTTTTACACCATTATCAGAATCCTCAATAACAATACAATTCTCTTTAGGTGTATTTCCTAAAATAGCTGCTTTTTCAAAAATTTCTGGATGTGGTTTTGATTCCGTTAAATCTGCTCCACTAATTTTAGCTGTAAAGTATTGATTTAAATTAAATCTATTAAAAACTCTATCAATATTAACCATTGCAGAAGAAGAAGCTAAAACTAAAGTTAAACCTTTATCATAACAATGTTTTACCAACTCTTCAACACCTTTTACTAAATGTAATTTTGGGTCGTTTTCAAAGAAATTTACATATCTCTTTCTTTTATTCAAAACCAACTCTTCAGGATTTAAATCTAACTTAAAATGTGCTACTAATTTCTGAAAAGCATTAATTGTAGAAGCTCCTGTTAAGGTTTTGTACAAATCATCAGAAACATTAACTCCAATAGAAGTAAAGGTTTCATAATAGGCTTTTTTATGGATTTCTTCAGAATCTATAATTACACCATCCATGTCAAAAATGACACATTTTATTTCTGTTGGTAAGTTTGTTTTCATTAATTATTTTTAAATATTATTGTTTCTTTAATTTGTAAATCTTTAAAGTATTAATCTAAAAACTTGGCTTTTAATTCTGGTGTTGGTATCATGCAACTTTCTTTTTTACCAAACCATTTATATCGGTTTTTAGCAATATAATCATAGATTGAATTTCTAAAACCTTCTGGTAACAATAGAAAGAGACTACTGAGATTCCATATTCCTGTAAAACCTTGCATAACTTTTAAAGCAGCAGTAGATTTTATCTCATAAGAAACACCAGGTTCATATAAAATTATTGAATCAATTTTAGAAATATCAATTCCTAAATACTTGATAATTTCTTTGCCTTTTTCAGATTGTAATGCTGTAAATAAGAAAACGTTATTTCTATCGTATTTAATGACTTTTAGTACAGAATCATTGCACAAATTACAAACGCCATCAAATAAAATAATCTTTTTGTTTTTCGGTAAATCAACCATTTTACGACCATCAGAATTTAGGATTACAAAGATACTTTATCTTTTTTTTATATTTCTTGTAACATTTATTTTAATTAGGCGTCTTATGGATGTAATTAGGGTTATTGAATCTTTGTTTTAACATAAAATTAATAAAAGCATTCGATAGCATTAGGTACTTTAGTAATAAATTAACCAACTATGATTAGAATAGAAAAACTACACAAATCTTACCCAATTGGTAAAGATTCTTTACACGTTTTAAAGGGAATCGATTTACATATAAAAGAAGGCGAATTCGTTTCTATTATGGGATCTTCTGGTTCAGGAAAATCTACTTTATTAAATATTGTTGGTTTATTAGACGAACATGATGAAGGAGATTACTTTTTAAATGGACAGTTAATTAAAAACTTAAATGAGAAAAAAGCAGCCATTCTAAGAAATAAATTTTTAGGGTTCGTTTTTCAATCATTCAACCTAATTTCATACAAATCTGCTTTAGAAAATGTTGCATTGCCTTTATACTATAAAGGAATAGCAAGAAAAGAACGTTTAAAAATTGCTTTAGAATATTTAGATAAAGTAGGTTTAAAAGATTGGGCAAACCATTTACCAAACGAACTTTCAGGTGGACAAAAACAACGTGTTGCAATTGCAAGAGCATTGGTAACAAAACCAAAAGTAGTTTTAGCCGATGAACCAACAGGAGCATTAGATTCGACAACTACAGATTCTGTAATGGACTTATTAAAAGACATTAATGATGAAGGAATGACGGTTTTTGTAATTACGCATGAAGAAGAAGTTGCAGAACAAACTAAAAGAATTGTACGTTTAAAAGACGGTGTTATTATAAGTGATGAATTTACAAATGCAGCTAAAGCAGTTTAATTATGTTTGATTTAGATCGTTGGAGAGAAATATTTCAAAGTATCAATAAAAACAGGTTACGTTCTGTAATGTCTGGTTTTACGGTTGCTTTTGCAATATTATTATTCACGTTACTTTTTGGTATTGTTAGCGGATTAAGTAATTCTTTTAAGAGTGCTTTTAATGATGATGCTCAAAATTCAATGATGGTTCGTGTTTGGAAAACATCAAAACCATATAAAGGTCTACAAACAGGAAGAAGAGTTCAACTTAAAAATAAAGATTACAATTTTGTAAAAGAAGAGTACGAGAATAAGATTCAATATCAATCTGCTAGAATTTACAAAAACGTAGCTATAAAATATAAAAATAACGCAGACAGTTATCGTTTAAGGGCTGTGCATCCAGATCATCAATTTTTAGAAAAAACAATTATTGATGAAGGACGTTATTTAAATGATAGAGATATTAAAGAAAAATCGAAAGTAATTGTTATTGGTCGCTTAATAAAAGAAGATTTATTTGGTAATAAACCCGCTTTAAACAAACGTGTTAATGTTAATGGAAGTTCTTTTTTAGTAATTGGTATTTTCTCTGATGAAGGAGGAGACAATGAAGAAAGACAAGCATACATGCCAGTTTCTACAGCACAAATGATGTATGGTAATAACGATTATATTAGTCAGATAAATCTAGGTTACAATCCTGATTTAAGTTTAGATGCAGCAATTGCATTTGGAAATAAAATGGAGCGTGATTTACGTAAAAGAATGAACGTTCATCCAGATGATCAAAGTGCACTTTCTGTTAGAAATATGGCAGAAGCAAACAAAGGTGTTGGTCAGTTTATGTTTGTACTTTATTTAATCGTAATTTTTGTTGGATCAGGAACTTTAATTGCTGGTATTATTGGTATTAGTAACATTATGATTTTCGTTATTAAAGAAAGAACAAAAGAATTCGGAATTAGAAAAGCTTTAGGAGCAAAACCAGGATCAATTGTTGGTATGGTTGTACAAGAATCCGTTTTAATTACAACAATAGCGGGGTATTTAGGATTATCACTAGGAACTTATATTTTAACTTTAATAGGAGATAGTTTAGAAGAAGATTATTTTATTAAAGACCCAAGTGTAAGCCCAGGCATTGTAATTGGAGCAACTATTGTTTTAATTCTTTCAGGATTAATTGCAGGGTATTTACCAGCAAAAAGAGCAGCGAATATTAAACCAATTGTAGCACTAAGAGCAGACTAATTATGAAGTTTTTATTCGATTCAGATACATGGCAAGAAATTTACGGTAGTATCCGTAAAAACAAAGTAAGAACCGCAATTACTATAATTGGTGTTCTATGGGGAATTTTCTTATTAGTAGTTTTATTAGGAGCTGCAAGAGGAATGGAAAATGGGTTTAATAAACTCTTCGGGAACTTTGCAACAAATAGTGTTTTTGTTTGGACACAATCTACAGACACACCATTTAAAGGTTTTCAAAAGGGAAGAAGATTTAGTTTAAATACAAATGATATTGATGCTTTAACCGCAGAGTATTCTAAAGAAATTAAATTATTAGCACCTCGTAATCAAACAAACAACTTAATAACTCATAATTTTAAATCTGGTAGTTTTAATGTAAGTGGAGATTACCCTGTGTTAGATCAAATTCAGAAAAAGAAACTAATCTACGGACGTTTTTTAAACGAAAACGACATTTTATCCACAGCAAAAGTTGCAGTCATATCAGAAGATATGTACAAACAATTATTTGATAAAAATGCAATGCCAATTGGCGAGTACATTAAAATAAATGCTATAAACTATAAAGTTATTGGTGTTTATGAACCATCTAACACTATTAATTTTGATGGAGATGCAGCGTATATTCCTTTTACAACTTTTAAGAAAGTATATAATACAGCCAATAAAATAGATTGGATGATGATTACTGCTCATGAAGGAACCGATATAGAGCAAATGGAGAGAGATATTTTATTAACTCTTAAAAGTTTACATAAAGTTCATCCAGATGATAAAAGAGCTTTTGGTAGTGCCAACTTAGGGAAAGAAATTGGGAAAATTACAGGTTTCTTAACAGGAATGCAATTTCTTACTTGGTTTGTAGGTATTGCAACTTTAATAGCAGGAATATTTGCTATTGGTAATATTCTTTTAATTACTGTAAAAGAAAGAACAAAAGAAATAGGAATTAGAAGAGCATTAGGAGCAACTCCAAAAAGCATAAGACAACAAATAATATTAGAATCTGTGTTTTTAACAACAGTTGCTGGTATGTTAGGAATTATCTTTGGAGCATTAGTTTTGTTCGGTATTGATTCAGCATTCGGACAAGGACCAGATGCAGCATTAATAAACCCAACAGTAAATATTCCTATTATTTTAATAGCATTTATAACATTAATTATTTTAGGAACATTAATAGGATTAATTCCTGCCCACATGGCAACAACAGTGAAACCAATAGAAGCATTAAGAGAAGAATAAAACAATCAACAAATCATGAGCAAAAGAGCAAAAATCATTTTAGGAATTATAGCAGTATTATTTATTGTTGCTTTAGTTTGGTTCGGTAAAAAGAACAAAAAGAGTATCGTAGAATACGAAACTGAAACACCTTTTAAAACAACTATTGTTAAGAAAACGGTTGCTACAGGTAAAGTAACACCTTTAGAAGAAATTGACATTAAGCCTCAGATTACTGGTATCATAGATAAAATTATGTTACTAGAAGGTGCTAAAGTTAAAAAGGGAGATTTAATTGCAACTGTAAGAGTTGTACCTAACGAGCAATCTTTAATTAGTGCAAAAGGTACAGTAGATAACGTAAAACTTCGTTTAAGTAATGCAAAGGTTTCTTATCTAAGAAATAAAAATCTATTTGAAAAAGGAGTGATTTCTAGAGCTGAATATGAAGCTGTAGAATTATCTTATGATCAAGCAACTCAAGATTTAAAAAACGCTCAAAATAATTACCAAATCATTAAAAAAGGATCTTCTGGTTCTGGAGCTTCTGCGAATACAAACATTTTAGCACAAATGTCTGGTACAATTTTAGAGATTCCTGTTAAAGAAGGAGATCAAGTAATTCAGTCTAATAACTTTAATGCAGGAACAACTATTGCTTCTATTGCAGATATGAATAAAATGATTTTTGAAGGAAAAGTTGATGAATCTGAAGTTGGTAAATTAGTAAGTGGTAGTGATATTGAAGTTTCAATTGGAGCTATTGAAGGAACAAAATTTCCTGCAAAATTAAACTTTATTGCACCAAAAGGAACTGAAGAAAACGGAGCTGTACAATTTAAAATAAAAGCAGATGTTTCTTTAGACGATAAATTCTTTATTAGAGCCGGTTATAGTGCAAATGCTGATATTGTTTTAGAAAAAAAGGACAGTGTTTTATCTATAAAAGAAGCGTTATTAAAGTTTGATAAAAAAACGGAAGAGCCTTATGTAGAAGTAAAAATGGCTGATGGAACTTTTGAAAAGAAAACACTTAAATTAGGAACTTCTGATGGAATAAATGTTGAAATTTTAGAGGGTGTTACTGAAGAAGACGAAATTAAAGTTTGGAACAAAGCGTCTAAAGATGATAAGAAAAAAGAGGATTAAAAATATTTAATTTTAAAATTTTAGAAAAAGGAACTCAATTTGAGTTCCTTTTTTTATTTTTATCAAATTCAAAATACTTAAAAGGTGGTTTTATAAATCATCTTTTTTGATGAAATATGATTAAATAAGGACAACTATGAGATTTAAAAAAGAATACGATTTAATATGTGTTGGTGGAGGAATTATGAGTGCAACTTTAGCATTGATCACAAAATTACTAAAGCCAGAAATGAATATTTTAATTGTAGAACGTTTAAATAAAGTTGCTCAAGAAAGTTCTGCTGCTTGGAATAATGCAGGAACCGGTCATTCTGCTTTGTGTGAATTAAATTATTGTCCAGAAAAAAATGGTGACGTTTCTATTAAAAAGGCAATTCATATTTGTACACAATATGAAACCTCGAAACAATTTTGGTCTTATTTAACGAATGAAGGTTTGTTAGAAAATCCTGAAGATTTTATTGCTTCTGTAAATCATTATAGTTGGGTTTTAGGAAAAGAAAATGCCGATTATTTAGAAAATAGATTCAATGAAATGAAAGATCATTTTATGTTCGATTCTATTGAATTTACTAGAGAAATCGACAAAATGAAAGAATGGTTTCCTTTAATTGCTAAAGATAGAACAGAAGACGAAATTATGGCGGCTTCTAGAATTGATAGAGGAACAGAAATGAATTATGGTTCGTTAACAGAAAAGTTATTTCATATTTTAAAAACCGAATTTAACACGCCAGTTCATTGTAATATGGAAGTATTAGATATTGATCCTGATACAGATTTAGATTGGACTGTTGAAATAAAAAATCTAAAAACAAAAAAAGTGCATCAATTAGAAGCAGAACATGTTTTTATTGGAGCAGGAGGAGGAAGTTTACTATTATTACAGAAAGTAGAAATTGACGAAAAAGAAGGTTATGGAGGTTTCCCTGTAAGTGGAGAATGGTTGGTTTGTACCAATGAAGAAATTATAAAACAACACAATGCTAAAGTATATTCTAAAGCTGGTTTGGGAGATCCACCAATGTCTACACCACATTTAGACACGCGTTATATTGATGGAAAACGTCAATTAATGTTTGGTCCTTTTGCAGGTTTTAGTCCGAAGTTTTTAAAAGAAGGTTCTCATTTAGATTTGTTTAAATCGATTCAGTTTGATAATATTCCTTCTATGTTGGGCGCATTTTGGCACAATTTACCTTTAACTCAGTATTTAGTTGAACAAGTAATGATGAGTAAAGAAGACAGAATGGATTCTTTACGTAAGTTTATGAAAAACGCAAATTCTGATGATTGGGAAGTTGTAAAAGCAGGACAACGTGTTCAAATTATTAAAAAGGATGAGTTTGAAGGCGGAAAATTACAATTTGGAACAGAAGTAATATCGAGTAAAGATGGAAGTATAACTTGCTTATTAGGTGCTTCTCCAGGAGCTTCTACTGCAACTTCAATCATGTTACAAGTAGTAGAAAAAGCATTTCCAGAATTGATAAATTCTAAAAAAGGAAAACAACTTTTAAAAGAAATTGTTCCTTTTTATAAGACCGAGGTTACAAAAGAATTGTTTGATGTTGAATTGGAGAAGAGTAGGGTTTCTTTGGGATTGTAGGTGTTTTTTTATCTCGATTTATTATTTTATAGTTGACTAACTTGTTAATAATTAGTTGATAGATTAGCTATTCTTTAATTATTCTCAATCTAATTAAAGATTATATTTGTTATTCATATAATGAAGCATACAAAATGGTTAAAAAAGAAAATAATAAAAGTAATAATTCTAATAGTGCAAATGAATCTAAAGGATCTAATGTAGGATTAGGTTCTAATGTAAAAAGATCTGGAGCTGAAAACACAAAAGGTTCAGGAGCAGGAAATAGACCAACTAGAAAAGAGAAAAATTAAATACTGTTAATAAAATAATTCCTATAATCATTAATAGTAAGGATGAGATATTAAAAAGCTCTGTCCAAAAATTTAATGTCTTTACTTTTCTGTTTAATTTCTTTTGTTGTTCCTTATCAATTTCTTCGCCTTTAATTTTAGATAATTCTAAATTAATATATTTTTCTTCAAAATTATTAGACCAATATCCAGTATATTGAGAAAATAAATTTATTACTATTGCAATAATTAAAAGTAAACCCGAGTATAATAATAGTTTTGGATTTTCAATTATAATATTGTTAGTTTTAAATTCTCTTAAGGTTTCAAATAAAATATAAATTCCCCCACCACTAATTGAGATAATTAATAAGTCAAATCTTCTAATGGCATAATTTGTTCTTTCTTTAGTATTATTTAGGTATTCATTCCACGCATTATAATTTGATTCTTTCTTTTTCTTCATAGAATTAAAATTAATCATTTTAAAATTAAATATTTAATTTTAAAAAACTTTTTTATCCAAGGCAACCTTTTTAAAACATCTGTAGTCTATATATTTGTAAGGCAGTTAAAAACGAAACGAGAGGCTTGAAAATTATACCATTGCATAACAAACAAAAATCGCTTATTAAAAAAGCGATAGACAACAATAGGGAAGCGCAACAACAATTGTTTGAGCAGCATTCACCTAAAATGTTGGGAGTTTGTAGGCAATATGTTAAAGATTTACATCATGCAGAAGATTTATTATTATCAGGTTTTTTAAAGGTTTTTACCAACTTACACAAGTTTAAACACGAAGGTAGTTTTGAAGGTTGGATTCGTAGAATTATGGTAAATACTTGTATTTCTTATCTCCGTAAAAAGAATTTGGTAGATTTATCTGACGAAGATTATGTTTTTAATGATGCAGCCACAGAAAGTTTAGAAAACACTTCTGTAGAAGACATTCAAAAACTGATAGATAAATTACCAGAAGGATACAAAATGGTGTTTAATTTATTCGCCATAGAAGGTTATAAACATTCAGAAATTGCAGAGAAATTAGGCGTTTCTGAAAGTACATCAAAATCGCAATTATTTAAAGCACGTAAATTATTGCAAGAAAATTATTACAAAATGAATAAAACAATTCATGAAAACAAATAAGTTAGACAACAACATAAAACAAAAGTTACAAAACAGAACTTTTGAGCCATCAGCTTCTGCTTGGGAACGTTTATCTACACAATTAGATGAACAACCGAAGCAAAAGAAAAGAGGCTGGTTTTTTTATATAGGAGCTGCAGCAAGTATTTTGTTATTGGTTTCAATCGGAATTCAGCTTTTATCTTCTGATAAAGAAGAAATTAAAACAAATGAGATTATCGTTGATACTAAAATTGATACAAATTCTATTGATGAAAAAATAGAGCAATTTATTAATGAAATTCCTACTGAAAAAGCCATCGTAAAAATTGATGAAGTAGAAGAGAAGCAAAAAGTAAATTATAATAAAAATGTCATTGCGAACAAAGTGAAGCAATCTCATCTAAATAAAGAGATTACTTCGTCGCAAACTCCTCGTAATGACAACACTGAAATAGCAATCGTAAAAGTTGAAATTACAAATAAGAGTAAGAATGATCATCCGACGAAGGAGAAAAAACTAAAAGAGAATACCTTTAAACAAGACCCAAATAGTAAAATTAAGATTAATAGTGATGATTTGTTATTCGCGGTAACACACTCATCAAACGAAGTAAAAGCATATTATGCAAAACATAATTTAACAAGAGAAGATGTATTAAGAACCATTAAAAGTGAGCTTCAAAAAACGAATATTAAAGTAAACCCAAATTCTATTTTGGCCGAAGTAGAACGTACTATTGGTGAAGAAGATTTTGAAAATAATTTCTTAAAATCGATAAAAAGAAGAGTCTCTGGTATTGCAACTGCCCTTGCAAGTAGAAATGATTAAAAATAAATGTCATTGCGAAGAATGAAGCAATCTTATAATTAACAAGCATATTATTTCGTCCTTTCGTCCTCGCAATGACAACTTAAACAAAATAACATAAATTTAAAAACATACAAAATGAAAAGAATACTACTAATATTAGTGTTGTTTAGTACAACTATTGCCTTATCTCAAGAGAAAACATTTGAGACAGAGGTTAGCAAAATATCTAAAAGAATAGAACATATTACAAAAACTCAGAAAGATTCTTTAAAGGTAAAAGTTGTTGCTATTGATAAAAGATTCGAAAAAGGTGAAATTACAAAAACGACTGCAAATACTTTAAAAAAAGAAGTTGCTTCGTATCACGCAAGAAGAATTGAAAAATTAGTTGGTGAACAAGAACTTTTGTTGCAATTATTGGTTCAGGATAAAACGAATGGAAAAATTGCAAGTTCTGATGATACTATTGTAACTGAAGATGATAACAACACGTTTACTATTGGTAATAAAACGTTTCGTCTTAATATTAATAATAACAATCGAGACGACGAGAATGATTCTAAAAATGATTCTGATTCTAATAGAAGAAAAAAGAATAAAAGAAGTAGAAGAACAACAAGTCAGTTTGTATTTGCAATGGGAGTAAATAATGTACTAGATCATGGACAAATAGAGTCTTTAAATGATTCTGAATACAAACTTTGGCAATCTCATTTTTATGAAGTTGGTTGGACTTGGAAATCTCGTATGAACAAAAACCCTGGAATCTTTTATTTTAAATACGGTGTTTCTTTTCTGTGGAATAACTTACGATTAGACAACAATCAATATCACATAAAAAATGGTGATATTACAGAAATTCAGACTTTTGGAGATCAATTAACAGAAAGTAGGTTGCGTCATGTACAAATGAATTTTCCAATCCATTTTGAGTGGGATTTATCAAGAAATAATAAATATTCAGACAATAGAACATCTGACAGAACAAATAAATCATTTCGTTTAGGAGTTGGAGGTTTTGCTGGTTTTAAATTAGGAACAAGACAATATCTTGAATACAAGGATATAAATGGAGTTGATCAAAAAGTGGTTCAAAAAGACAACTATAATATGAATACTATAAATTATGGTTTAAGTGCTTATTTAGGATATAGATCTACAAGTTTATATGTAAAATATGATTTGAATCCACTGTTCAAAAACACGAATACTAGAAACATTTCTATGGGAATTCGTTTAGATTTGAATTAGAATGTTAAATAATATATTATTGGAGTTAATTTTTTATGTTAATTATTAAACATCTGATAATAAAAACAAATAGAATTTTCTATAAAATCATTTTTAATTAGTAAAAAATAGCACATCAGTAAAAATAACAAATCTTTATTTTTTTGTTAAATTACAAACAAAAACAGTGTAAATTTACTTGCTTAAAACATCTAAATTTAAGCGAAAATGAAAGTAGGTATTCCTAAAGAAATTAAGAATAACGAGAGTAGAGTTGGAATGACACCTGCAGGTGTATTTGAATTGACTAAAAAAAATCATACTGTTTTTGTTCAATCTACAGCAGGAGAAGGAAGTGGTTTTTTTGATACCGATTACGAAAAAGTAGGAGCAACTATTCTACCTAGAATAGAAGATGTTTACAGCCAGAGTGATATGATTGTAAAAGTAAAAGAACCAATTGCATCAGAATATCCATTGATTAAAGAAAATCAAATTGTTTTTACATATTTTCATTTTGCATCAAGTGAACCGCTTACAAAAGCAATGATAGAAAGTAAATCTATTTGTATTGCTTACGAAACGGTTGAAGATAAAGATGGAGAATTACCTTTATTAACTCCGATGTCTGAAGTTGCAGGAAGAATGTCTATTCAACAAGGAGCAAAATATCTAGAAAAACCAATTAAAGGACGTGGTATTTTATTAGGAGGAGTTCCAGGAGTTGCTCCAGGAAAAGTCTTAGTTTTAGGAGCAGGAGTTGTTGGTGTACAAGCAGCTAAAATGGCAGCAGGTTTAGGAGCACATGTAACCATATTAGATATTAACATGAAACGTTTACGTTATGTAAATGATGTTTTACCAAACCACGTTACAACAGCTTTTTCTAATGAATATAGTATTAGACAACTTATAAAAACACACGATTTAATTATTGGTGGAGTTTTAGTAAAAGGAGGAAAGGCGCCAAAGTTAATTACAAGAGATATGTTAAAAGAAATGCGACCAGGAACCGTTATTGTTGATGTTGCAGTAGATCAAGGTGGTTGTTTTGAAACCACAAAAGCAACTACACATGAAGATCCTACCTATATTATAGATGATGTGGTTCACTATTGTGTAGCAAATATGCCAGGTGCAGTGCCTTATACATCTACAATTGCTTTAACAAATGTAACATTGCCTTACATTGTAAATTTAGCGAACAAAGGTTGGGAAGAAGCTTGTTCTTCTGATGAATCTCTTGCTAAAGGATTAAATATTGTAAAAGGAAAAATTGTTTATAAAGAAATTAGCGAAATATTTCATTTAGAAGCGTTTCAATCTTAATTTTTTTGTTCCCATTCTTTTCTTAAATCTTTTGATAAAACTCCAGTGTTGTCATGTTTCCAACCTGGAGGTTTTATCAAGTATTTAAACTTATTTAATATCGATGTTTTAGAAGATATGAAATCGGTAAGCAAATAATACCATTCAGTAAATGCAACTTTTACAGGATTGTGAGTTTCTAAATTTGTAACCAAACCATATCTCGGTTTCTCAACTTCAGGCTCAAAAGTTCCAAAGAGTCTATCCCAAATAATAAAAATACCTGCATGATTTCTATCTAAATATTGAGGATTTGTAGCATGATGAACTCTATGATGACTTGGTGTATTAAAAATAGCTTCAAACCAATTAGGCATTTTTTTAATCAATTCAGTATGAATCCAATATTGATATAACAAACTAATAGACATTTGAGTTAAAACCATAATAGGGTGGAAGCCAATTAGAATTAATGGAATCCAAAAAATAAAGGTGTAGAAACCACCAGTCCAAGTTTGTCTTAAGGCAGTACTTAAATTGTATTTTTTAGAAGAATGATGTACAACATGACTTGCCCAAAATAATCTACTTTCATGCGCAATTCTATGATTCCAATAATAAACAAAGTCTTCTGCAAATAATAAAATGGCCCAAGAATACCAAGCAAAAGAGATTGTAAAAACTCGATACTCATAAACAAATATAAAAACAGCTAAAACAATTCCTTTTGTAATAATGCCAATGGCAACATTACCTAAACCCATTGTAATAGAGGTACCAGCATCTTTAAACTCATAATCTTCTAATTTTACTTTTACAGTAAGAATTACTTCTATAATAACTGTAATTAAAAAAAAAGGAATGGCATAATAGATTAAATTCGGAATTTCAGGTATTTGCATATCAGTATTTTAAAGAGTTAAAGTACATATAAAATTCTTTAATTTTTAATCTAAAGAAAAGTCTATTAAATATAAAAAAGTTCGTACATTTGCAGCCATTAAAAATAAACAATAAAATTTAATTTATGAATCATTACGAAACTGTTTTCATTTTGAATCCCGTTTTATCTGATACTCAGATAAAGGAGACAGTACAAAAATTCGAAGATTATTTGGTTTCCAAAGGAGCTGAAATGATCTCAAAAGAAGATTGGGGCTTAAAGAAATTAGCTTATCCAATTCAAAAGAAAAAAAGTGGTTTTTATCACTTATTAGAGTTTAAAGTTGCCGGAGAAGAAATCTCTGCATACGAGTTAGAATTTAGGAGAGATGATAGCGTTATGCGTTACCTTACTGTTAAATTAGACAAACATGCAGCTGCTTGGGCAAAAATTAGAACTGAACGTGTTAAATCTACAAAAAAATAATAAATGGCATCAATAGAACAACAATCAAAAGGTGGTAAATCTGCTGACGTTAGATATTTAACGCCGTTAGATATAGACACTAAAAAAGAAGCAAAATACTGTAGATTTAAAAAGAAAGATATCAAGTATATCGACTTTAAAGATGCAGACTTCTTAATGTATTTAGTAAACGAACAAGGTAAAATTTTACCAAGACGTTTAACAGGAACATCATTAAAATATCAACGTAAAGTTGCGCAAGCAATTAAAAGGTCTCGTCACTTGGCGTTAATGCCATACGTTGGAGATTTGTTAAAATAATATATACGTAGGAAATGGAATTAATATTAAGACAAGACGTAGAAAATTTAGGATTTAAAGATGATGTTGTATCTGTGAAAAACGGTTACGGTAGAAACTATTTAATACCTACAAAAAAAGCAGTTTTAGCTACATCATCTGCAAAGAAAGTTTTAGCAGAGAATGTAAAACAACGTGCTTATAAAGAAGCTAAATTAATTGAAGACGCTAATGTTATAGCTGAAGCAATTAAAGGATATGAAATTAAGATTGCATCTAAAGTTGGTTCAGGAGACAAATTATTTGGTTCTGTAAACAACATCGATTTAGCTGCAGCACTTGCAAAAGCAGGAACAGACTTAGATAAGAAATTTATCAAGGTTGTTGGTGGTTCTGTAAAAAGATTAGGTAAATACGATGCATCTGTAAGATTACACAGAGCAGTAGTTGCTGATATTACTTTTGAAGTTGTTTCTGATAAGTAATTATCTTTAAATAATTTATAAAAAGCTCGTTAGAAATAACGAGCTTTTTTATTTTTACATTAGAATTAATAAAACATGAAGTACAGACAACTTACCAAAGAACAATTTGAAAGTTTACATGAAGATTTTGCACGTTTTTTAGCTACACAAAGTATTGACGCTAAAGAATGGAAGCAAATTAAAGAAGAAACACCTAAAGTTGCAGAAGATGAAATGAATGTTTTTTCTGATGTTGTTTGGGATGATGTTTTAACAAAAACCAATTATGTTGAGCATTTTTCTAAGACTTCTGTAAATCTGTTTAAGTGCGATAAAGAAGAAATTCATAGAATTGCAATTAAAATAACTTGGGATATTAATTTACTAGAACAAAAAGGTTTTGAGTGGTTAATGCAAAACCCTATGGACAACTCTGTTGAAATTTTTAAAGGTACAAAACCTTATAATTCAGAAAGAAATCCTGAAATTTTTGATTTGATAGAAAAAGGAAGCTCAATTTCTAAAGGAGAAATCTTTGAGTATTTTAATCAATTGGTTTCTTAGTCATCCTATGTTTGTAAAAATAAGGATCTGTTTTTAAAAAGCTTAAATTAGATTTAATATTTAACAAGAAAAGTAAGGGTAAAGGAAAAGATTATAGTCCGTCATTTGTCATTAAAGACCGTTCGCAATGCTAATCACTTTACCCCTTACTACATAAACTTGAACAGATCATTAGACCATCAAGTCTGTATTTAGGATTGATAAGTAAATGTAGTAATTTTTCTATAAAAACATTTGATATGAGTAAAATTATAGGAATTGATATTAGTAAGCAAACCTTTGATGTTTCTTATTTAGAAAAAGATAAATGGATGCACAAAATTTTTAAGAATCAAAATACAGGTTTTGAGCAATTTATTAAATTGATTAGTGCATCAGACTGGATTGTAATGGAGGCTAGTGGTCCTTATTATGTTCAGTTAGCAACTTTTTTACATGCATCTAGTTTTAATGTATGTGTATTAAATCCTTTGATAATTAGAAGATATAGTCAAACAAGATTATATAGAGCAAAAACAGATAAAAAAGACGCAAAGACAATTGCCGAATATGGTGCTCAATATGAGTTAAAAAGATGGTGTCCAGAGAGTAAACCTAGTATAGAAATTAAACAACTTTACACAGCTTTAGAATTACTAAAAAAACAAAAACATCAAACAAAAAGACAATTAGAATCCTTTGAAGCAACAGGTTTGTTGAGTTCGGATCTTAGAAAAGAATTAAAACAAGTACTAATATTATTAATAAGACGTATTGATAAGTTTGAAAAAAAGATAGAGCAAATAGGAAGATTAGCTTATAAAGACACGGTTGAAAGAATAAAAACGATACCAGGAATCGGGCTAAAAACGGCTATTATGATGAGTGTTATTACAGATAATTTCACAAAATTTGATAACTATAAACAACTGACAGCTTTTGTAGGATTTAGCCCAAGGCTATATCAATCAGGAACAAGTGTAAAAGGTAAAGGACATATTTGTAAAATGGGCAAACCTCAAATTAGAAAACTTTTGTATTTATGTAGTTGGTCTGCAAAAAGAGTAAATAAAAATTGTATCGAAATGTATGAACGACTTAAAGAAAAAGGAAAACCCGAGAGAGTAATTAAAATTGCAATAGCTAATAAATTAATAAAGCAAATTTTTTCTATTGCGACTAACAAACAAATTTACAATGAAAATCATCAAAACTTATATTTTCTGAAATAAAAGAAATTTTAACAATAAATAATAGTTTTTTAACACAGATCATTTCGAATGCAACGCAGTGAAGTTGAGAAATCTTTATTTTGGATATTTTAAGATACAGTCGAAAAGATAATTTAACTCAATAATTCCAATAATTTATCAGTACCAGAACTTGCAACCTCTTTTATAATCGTTAGATTATTAAAATTGCTTTCAGAAACATAAGGTATAGGATCTATAAAATAAATTGGTGTATTGGTTTTTACAAAATCAATTAAACTTGCTGCAGGATACACTTGCATAGAAGTACCAATAATGACCAATATATCTGCTTTTTGCGTAATTTCAATTGCTTTATCTAACATTGGCACCATTTCTCCAAACCAAACAATATGTGGTCTTAATTGACTCTTTTTTGCGCATAAATCACCTAAGAATAAATCTTTCTTCCAATTTAATACATTCTGCTCGTTTGCAGAACTTCTAACTTTTAAAAGTTCCCCATGCAAATGCGTAACATTTTTACTTCCAGAACGCTCATGTAAATCATCAACATTCTGTGTAACAATTTCTACATTAAAATGTTTTTCTAATTCCACTAAATTATAATGTGCTTTATTTGGCAAAACTTCTAACAATTGTTTTCTACGCTGATTGTAGAAATCTAACACCAATTCAGGATTTGCAGCAAAACCTTCTGGAGAAGCAACGGACATCACATCATGTCCTTCCCATAAACCATCAGCATCTCTAAACGTTTGTATTCCGCTTTCAGCGGAAATTCCTGCACCAGTTAAAACAACTATTTTTTTCATTAGATAATAGGATTGAGTATTTTTACATAAATCTTCAATGAAGATAAAAATAATAATTTTAAGTTTGCAATTATGATTGATGAAAAACTATTAAATTACTTTGAAGGCTTTTTAACCGACAATAGAAAAAGTCTTTTTAAAAAAGTTTTAGAAAATAGAACTAGACATTTTGCAGTGGTTTTAGAAGATATTTTTCAACCTCATAATGCAAGTGCAGTTGTAAGAACTGCAGACATTTTTGGAGTTCAAGATGTGTATGCTATTGAAAATAAATATACTAATAAGGTTTCTAGACATGTTGCAAAAGGTTCTCAAAAATGGATAACCTCTAAGCGCTATAAATCTGATGGAGATAATACCAAAATTTGTTTAGATAATTTACGTGAAAAAGGATATCAAATTATTGCAACAACACCTCATAACGATTCTTGTTTATTGCAAGATTTTGATGTTACTAAAAAATCAGCATTTGTATTTGGAGTAGAAGCAGAAGGCGTTTCAGACTTTGTTAAAGAACAGGCAGACGGTTTTTTAAAAATACCAATGGTAGGTTTTACAGAGAGTTTAAATATTTCTGTAGCAGCAGCAATTGTTTTACAAGATGTAACCACTAAATTGAGAAACTCTGATGTTGATTGGCAATTATCACAAGAAGAAAAAGAAGACTTATATTATGATTGGGTTAAAAAGACCATTAAAAATGTAGATAAAATAGAAGAGCATTATCATCAAAATTTAGAGAAATAACTTTTAAAGTTGATGAGTATTAGTGAGATTCAAAACTACTCTAAAAAAATATTTTTATGATTTTAAATAAGTAGTAGACAAATAGGTGCCAACTTTTTTTTGATAAGCTTATTATGTATTCCTGCCTGCGCAGGAATGACAAACTTTCTAAAAAGATAAATCTACTCTACAATTACTTTCTCAATAGTAGCCGAAGAATCGCAACGTTTTACTAATAAACTTACATTTTCTAACTCTTTAGAACCTGTAATATAATATTCTGCACAAGGTTTTTGTCTCGGATTACTTTTACCGAAATCAACATCACCTGTATATAAAATTGTAGATATATTTAAAGTATCAATATCAAATTTATGCATCGCATTTTTAGCATCCTCAGAAAACAAACGTTTTTTTAATCTGATTGTTTTTAATGTTCTTGCATCCATTCCGTAATCGAATGTAGCTTTTTTCTTTTGCCAGAAAAAATATACAGCAATACAACCTAATGATAAACCTACTAAATAATATCCTATTCTTTTAATCAGCATTGTAAAATTTTGAAGTGCAAATGTACTTTTTTGAATTTAAAAATAGCTTTATAATATCAATAAATTAATATCTCTAAAAGGTAAATCAAACCATTCTGCAACAGTTCTATTTGTTAGAATTCCGTGGTAAAAATACATTCCGTTTCGTAAACTTTTATCAAAACGAGCAGCATTTTCGAATCCGCCTTCTTCAGCAATATTTAATAAATACGGAGTAAGAATATTACTTATAGATAATGAAGCAGTTCTTGCGTAACGCGCAGGAATATTAGGAACACAGTAATGTACAACACCATGTTTTATAAAAGTTGGTGTTTTATGTGTGGTTACATTTGAAGTTTCAAAACAACCACCTCTATCGATACTTACATCAATAATTACTGCGCCTTCTTTCATCGTTTCTACCATTTCTTCAGTAGCACAAATAGGAGATCTATTTTTACCTCTAATTGCTCCAATAGCAACATCTGCACGCATTAATGCTTTTGCAACAGATTTTGGTTGTAAAGTAGATGTATAAATTGGCGAATTTAAAGAATGTTGTAATTTTCTTAATTTACTAATAGAATTATCAAAAACCTTAACTCTTGCACCTAATCCTAAAGCAGTTCTTGCAGCATATTCACCAACAGTTCCAGCTCCAAAAATAACAACACTAGAAGGAGGAACACCACCAATGTTTCCTAATAACAAACCATTTCCTTTATTAATTCCGCTCATTAATTCTGCAGCAATTAATACAGAAGCTGTTCCTGCAATTTCACTTAACGATTTTACAATCGGATAGGTATCGTGATCATCTTTTATATAATCGAAAGAAACAGCAGTAATTCGCTTTTTCGCTAAACTTTCAAAGTATTTTTTACATTGTGTTTTTAACTGTAAAGAAGAAATTAAAATTGCTTGTGGATTCATGTATCCAATTTCTGTTTCTGTTGGTGGAGCAACTTTTAAAATAATATTACATTTAAAAGCTTCTTCAATATCGTAAGAAATTTTTGCACCAGCTTCAGAATATTCTCTATCCGAGTAATTTGCATTGTCTCCAGCACCAGTTTCTATAACAATTCTATGTCCATGAGTACACAAAGCAGAAACAGCATCTGGCGTTAAACAAACACGTTTTTCACTTAAATAAGTTTCTTTGGGCAAACCAATAAACAATTCTCCTTTTTGTCTTTTAATCTCTAACATTTCTTCTTGCGGAAGTAATTCTTCTTTACTGAAAGGAGAAAATGAACTCATAGTTTGTTTATTTTAGTTGAATATTGCGTTGTTCATCATCTAAAATAGATAAATGGATTTGAACAGCTTCTAAAGGTAATAAATTTTCTATGTTTTCTGGCCATTCTACCAAACACCAAGCGTTATTATCGAAATATTCTTCAATTCCCATGTCTAAAGCTTCTTCTTCTTCTTCAATTCTGTAAAAATCAAAATGGAAAACTCTTTCTTCTTTTGACGTTTGATATTCATTTACCAAAGAAAAAGTAGGAGAGGAGATGTTATCTAAAACACCAAGTTGCTTACAAATTTCTTTAATAAGTGTTGTTTTACCAACGCCCATTTGTCCGTAAAATAGTAATGTTTTATTTTCTACAGATGAAATAAGTTCTGAAGCAATAGAAGATAAATCTTCTAAAGAATAGTTTTTGTTCATTTAACAAAAATAGTGAAATTTTGATCACATAGAAACAGTAGATAGCATAGTTTATAAATAGAAAAAAATAATCTGACAGATTTTTAAAGTCTGTCAGATTATTTTAATTTATGAAATTCAGCTGGCAAACAATTTTAGCCCTGATTGAACGGTTTGTTTGAGCTCTTTTTGTTTTTTGACAAAAAAGCGAGTAGTGAAAGCAGGAAATAGCTTCTTATTATTTTACTTCGGACTATAAACAGCACAAGGAATAATCACTTCTTCCAAAGAAATTCCACCATGTTGATACGTGTTTTTATAGTATTTTACAAAGTGATTAAAGTTATTTGGATACGCAAAAAATAAATCTTCTTTTGCAAAAATAAATGAACTATTCATCGCTATTGTTGGTAAAAAAATGTCTTTCGGGTTTCTTACCGCATAAACGTCTTTGTCTTCATAAGAGAGACTTCTACCTGTTTTATAACGAAGGTTTGCACTAATATTTTTATCACCAATTACTTTTGTTGGGTGTTTACAATTAATAGTACCATGATCTGTTGTAATAATTAATTTCTGACCTAATTGTTGTGCTTTTTGTATAATTTCGAACAAAGGAGAATTTCTAAACCAACTTAATGTTAAACTTCTGTAAGCCTTGTCATCACCAGCCAATTCTTTAATAACTTCCATTTCTGTTTTAGAATGAGAAAGCATATCCACAAAATTATAAACAACAGCTGTTAAATCGTTTTGTTTTGTTCCGTTATAATTATCTGCTAAATCTTTACCATTTTTTAGATTCGTAATTTTATAATATTCATGTTTTATATCTAAACCTAAGCGTTTTATTTGTGCTGATAAAAAGTCGTTTTCAAACAAATTCATTCCACCTTCATCTGTGTCATTTTTCCAAAAATTTGGATGACGTTTTTCCATTTCAGACGGCATTAATCCAGAGAAAATAGCATTTCTTGCATATTGAGTTGCCGTAGGTAAAATAGAGAAGTAAGAATATTCTTCGTCTTTTTTGTAATGATTATTAATTAAAGGTTCTAAAATTCTGTATTGATCGTAACGTAAATTATCAATTACAACCCATAAAACTCCTTGGTCTTTACTTAATTCCGGAACTACATAATCTTTAAATAATGTATGTGAAAAAGTAGGTTTGTCGTTAGAAGTTAAAAAATCTTCATAGTTCTTTTTGATAAACTTAAAAAACTGATTATTCGCTTCTTGTTTCTGACTTTCTAAAATACCTAACATTCCTGGATCACTAATGTTTTCTAATTCAAGTTCCCAGTGAACTAACTTTTTATACAGTTCAATCCATTCTTCATAAGAATTTACCATCGCTAAATCCATAGAGATTTTTCTAAATTCTTGCTGATAACTAGATGTTGTTTTTTCAGTAACTAAACGAGAATGATCTAAGTTCTTTTTTAAACTCAATAAAATCTGACTCGGGTTTACAGGTTTAATTAAATAATCGGCAATTTTAGAGCCAATTGCTTCTTCCATTATATATTCTTCCTCACTTTTAGTAATCATAACCACAGGCAAATTTGCTTGTTTCTGTTTAATTTCTGCAAGTGTATCTAAACCCGTTAAACCAGGCATATTTTCATCTAAAAAAACAATATCAAAATTTTCTTCATCTACTAAATCAATTGCATCTGCACCATTTGTACAAGTTGTTACTTTGTAGTTTTTGCGTTCTAAAAAAAGAATGTGAGGTTTTAGTAATTCTATCTCATCATCAACCCATAAAATCTGTATACGGCTCATATTTCGTTTGTAATTTTAACATTTAACGATAAAAGTAACTAATTGTTATACTTTTTGAGTTTTAAAAATGATAAAATATTGCCAAAAAAAATAATGTTTGTACTTTGCGATAGATTGATAAATTTTTTCTTTTGAATACTAAAAAGCCTAATAAATTAAAGATTCTAAATGATCCCATTTATGGTTTCATACAAATACCAAGTACTTTAATTTTTGATATTATTGAACATCCTTATTTTCAGCGTTTAAGAAGGATTACACAAATGGGATTTTCTAATTTAGTGTATCCTGGTGCAAATCACACGCGTTTTCATCACGCAATTGGTTGTATGCATTTAATGCAAAAAGCCGTTAGAGTTTTACATTTTAAACAAATTGCAATTTCTAAAGAAGAAGAAAATGCATTGTACATTGCTATTTTATTACATGATATTGGCCATGGAGCATTTTCTCATGCTTTAGAACACAGTATTGTTAGTGGAATTTCTCATGAAGAAATTTCTCTGAAGTTTATGAAAAAGTTAAATGATGAGTTTGATGGGAAACTTGATTTAGCTATTGAAATTTTTGAAGGAAAATATCCACGTAAATTTTTATGTCAATTAATTTCTAGTCAGTTAGATATTGATCGATTAGATTATTTAAAAAGAGACAGTTTTTATACAGGTGTAACAGAAGGAAATATTTCATCAGACAGATTAATTGCAATGATGAATGTGAAAGATGATGAGCTAGTTATTGAAGAAAAAGGGATTTATTCTGTAGAAAAATTCTTGATTGCTAGACGTTTAATGTATTGGCAAGTCTATTTACATAAAACAGGTTTAGTTGCTGAAAACATGTTGGTTAATGTTTTAAAAAGAGCTAAGGAGTTGGCTGAAAAAGGAGTGGAGCTATATGCTAATTCCTCTTTAAAATATTTCTTGTACAATCAAATATCTGAAGATAATTTTGATGATAAAACATTAGAGATGTTTTCTAAATTAGATGATTATGATGTTCTTTCTGCAATTAAAGAATGGTCTAATCACGAAGATAAAGTGCTTTCTTTATTATCAAAAATGATAATTGATAGAAAATTACTTAGAATTGAAATTCAACAAAAAGAATTTGATGAAGTAGTTATAAATAAAAAAATAAAAATAGTTTCTCAAGAATTAGCACTTTCTGAGAGTGAAGCAAAATTCTTTGTTTTTACAAAAAGGATTATAAATCAGGCTTATCAGCAAGAAAAACCTATTTATATCCTTGATAAAAAAGGAAATCTAAAGGATATTGCAAAAGCATCTGACCAATTAAATTTACAGGCACTTACAAATCCAGTCATAAAACATTTTATTTGTTACCCAAAGTAGCAATGAGATTAGCCAAATCACTATAAATTTTATATTTTTGCGTCTAATGAAATTCACAGCAAAACAAATAGCAGATATTTTAGAAGGTGAAATTGTGGGAAACCCCAATGAAGAAGTTTCTAAATTATCTAAAATAGAAGAAGGAGAAAAAGGTTCATTAACCTTTCTTTCAAACCCGAAATACAACTCTTTTTTATACACTACAAATGCTTCAGTTGCTATAGTTAGCAATACTTTTCAGCCAGAAAAAGTAATTACTACAACTTTAATAAAAGTAGAAAACGCTTATGAAGCATTTTCTAAAATATTAGCGTTTTATAACGAAGTAAAGAATAATAAAACGGGTAGAGAAAATCCACATTTTATGTCAGATTCAGCAAAAATTGGCGAAAATGAATATATTGGTGCATTCTCATATATTGGTGAAAATGTAATTTTAGGAGATAATGTTAAAATTTATCCTAGTTCTTATATTGGAGACAATACAACTATTGGTGATAATTGTGTTATATTTTCTGGTGTTAAAATTTATTCAGAAACGAGTATCGGTCATAATTGTAAAATTCATTCAGGTGCCATCATTGGTTCTGACGGATTTGGATTTGCGCCAAGTGAAAATGGAGAATATACAGCAATACCACAGATTGGTAATGTAATTATTGAAGATAATGTAGATATAGGCTCTGCATGCACTATTGATAGAGCTACAATGGGATCTACCATTATAAGAAAAGGAGTTAAATTAGATAACCAAATACAAGTAGCCCATAATGTAGAAATAGGAAGTAATACTGTTATTGCTTCTCAAACCGGTATTGCTGGTTCTACAAAAATTGGTAAGAATTGTATGATAGGTGGTCAAGTAGGAATTTCAGGTCATTTAAAAATTGGAAATAATGTTAAAATACTTGCTCAAGCTGGTATTTCTAAAAGCATTAAAGATGATGAAATAGTGAACGGAACACCTGCTTTTAAAGTACAAGATTTTAATAAAAGTTATGTCTATTTTAAAAATTTACCTAAAATAGCATCAAAAATTAATAATATAGAAAAAGAGTTGAAGACTCAAAAACCAACAATAAATGAGTAAGAAACAAAAAACAATACAGAAAGAAGTTAGTTTATCTGGTGTAGGAATTCACACAGGTAGAACAGTAAATATGACCATAAAACCTGCACCTGTAAATCATGGTTTTGCTTTTAGTAGAATAGATTTAGAAGGATCACCAATTATAGGTGCAAAAGCAGAATATGTTGTAAATACACAGAGAGGAACAAATTTAGAGAAAAATGGTGTTCAAATTCAGACTTCAGAACATGTATTAGCTGCAGCTGTTGGTTTAGATATCGATAACCTTTTAATAGAACTAGATTCTTCTGAGCCACCAATTATGGATGGTTCTTCTAAATACTTTGTAGAAGCTTTAGAAAAAGCAGGAATTGAAGAACAAGATGCAGATATTGAAGAGTATGTTGTTAAAGAAATCATCTCATATAAAGATGAAGCTACTGGAAGCGAAATAATTTTAATGCCTTCAGATAAATATGAAGTAACAGCAATGGTAGATTTTGGAACAAAAATTCTAGGAACTCAGAATGCTACTTTAGATAAAATGTCTGATTTTAAAGACGAAATTGCAGACGCTAGAACTTTCAGTTTTTTACATGAAATTGAAATGCTTTTAGAAAACGACCTAATTAAAGGTGGTGATTTAAATAACGCTATTGTTTATGTAGACAAAGAATTGTCTTCTGGAACAATGGAAAAATTGAAAAAAGCATTTAAGAAAGACGATATTACTGTTAAACCAAATGGTATTTTAGATAACCTTACTTTACATTGGGCTAATGAAGCTGCTAGACATAAATTATTAGATGTAATTGGTGATTTAGCTTTAGTTGGAATTAGAATTAAAGGAAAAGTAATTGCAAATAAACCAGGACATTTAATTAATACTCAGTTTGCTAAAAAGTTAGCAAAAATTATTAAGACAGAAAAAAGAAATAATGTTCCTTCTTATGATTTGAATCAACCTCCATTATTGGACATTCATCAAATTATGGACATTCTTCCTCATAGACCACCGTTTTTATTGATTGATAGAATTTTAGAACTTTCTGACAAGCATGTTGTGGGTATGAAGAATGTGACAATGAATGAAAACTTTTTCGTTGGTCACTTTCCAGGTTCTCCAGTAATGCCAGGAGTTTTACAAGTTGAAGCAATGGCGCAGTGTGGTGGAGTTTTAGTACTAAATACAGTACCAGATCCAGAAAATTATCTAACTTATTTTATGAAGATGGATAAAGTAAAATTTAAGCAAAAAGTTTTACCTGGTGATACTATTATATTCAAATGTGAATTAATCACGCCAATTAGAAGAGGTATTTGTCATATGCAAGCGTATGCTTATGCAAACGGAAGAATAGTTGCAGAAGCTGAATTAATGGCACAAATTGCTAGAAAAAAATAAATTATGAATCAACCATTAGCGTATGTACATCCGCAAGCAAAAATAGCAAGAAACGTAGTAATTGAACCTTTTACTACAATTCATAACAACGTAACAATCGGTTCTGGAACATGGATTGGTTCTAATGTTACCATAATGGAAGGTGCAAAAATCGGTAAAAATTGTAGAATCTTTCCTGGAGCAGTTATTTCTGCAATTCCACAAGATTTAAAATATGATGATGAAGAAACTACTGTAGAAATTGGTGATAACGTTACAATTAGAGAATGTGTTACTATAAATAGAGGTACAACAGATAGAATGAAAACCAAAATTGGTGATAATTGTTTAATTATGGCCTATTGTCATGTTGCTCATGATACTTTTGTTGGAGATAATTGTATTTTTTCTAACAACACTACTTTAGCGGGGCATGTAACCATTGGAGACAATGTTGTTTTAGCAGGTATGGTTGCTGTACATCAATTTGCATCTGTTGGTAATCATGCATTTGTTACTGGAGGTTCTTTAGTAAGAAAAGATGTTCCACCATTTGTAAAAGCTGCAAGAGAGCCTTTATCTTATGTTGGTATTAACTCTGTAGGTTTAAGAAGAAGAGGATTTTCTACAGAAAAAATTAGAGAAATTCAGAATATATATAGAATTTTATTTCAAAAAAATTATAACAATTCCCAAGCAATTGATATCATTGAAGCAGAGATGGAGGCTACTCCAGAACGCGATGAAATCGTTCAATTTATTAAAGATTCGCATAGAGGAATTATGAAAGGATATTATAAAGCTAATTAAAAGATAAAAATGGCAACAACATCAGACATTAGAAACGGATTGTGTATTAAGTATAATAATGACATCTACAAAGTAATTGAATTCTTACATGTAAAGCCTGGAAAAGGCCCCGCTTTTGTAAGAACAAAATTAAAAAGTGTTACTAATGGAAAAGTAGTAGATAACACATTTCCTGCAGGTAGAAAAATTGAAGATATTCGTGTTGAAACTCATAAATTTCAATACTTATATAATGAAGGAGAAACGTATCATTTTATGAATCAAAAAGATTATTCTCAGATTCAATTAGAGAAAAATGTTTTAGATTCTCCAGAGTTAATGAAAGAAGGAGAAGTTGTAACCATTATTATCAACTCAGAAGATGAAATGCCTTTATCTGTAGAAATGCCAGCAAGTGTTATATTAGAAGTTACTCATACAGAACCTGGTGTTAAAGGAAATACTGCTACTAATGCAACAAAACCTGCAACTGTAGAAAGTGGAGCTACTGTAAATGTTCCTTTATTTATTAATGAAGGAGATAAAATTAAAGTAGAAACTACTAAGGGTACTTATCAAGAAAGAATTAAAGAGTAAAGAATAGTCTTTATAAAAGAGTCTTCAGATAAAATAAGTTCTGAAGGCTCTTTTATGAAAATTACCCATTGAAATATGAAATTTAACAAATCCCAAACACTTCAACAAATAGCAAAATTAATTAACACTGAATATATTGGTGATGCTGATTTTGAAATTTCAGGAATTAATGAAATTCATGTTGTAGAAAAAGGAGATATCGTTTTTGTCGATCATCCAAAATATTATGATAAAGCATTAAATTCTGCTGCAACTACAATATTAATCAACAAGAAAGTAGAATGCCCAGAAGGAAAGTCTTTATTAATTTCTGATGACCCTTTTCGTGATTTCAATAAAATAACAAATCATTTTAATCCTTTTATAACATCTAAAGTTAGCATTTCTGACTCTGCATTAATTGGAGAAAACACAATCATTCAACCAAATGTATTTATTGGAAATAATGTTTCAATTGGTAAAAACTGTGTAATTCATCCAAATGTAACTATTTATGACAATTCAGTAATTGGAAATAATGTTACCATTCATGCAAACACTGTTTTAGGAGCAGATGCTTTTTACTATAAAAACAGAGTAGAAGGATTTGATAAATTAATTTCAGGAGGAAGAGTTGTTTTAGAAGACAATGTAGATTTAGGTGCATCTTGTACAATTGATAAAGGTGTTTCTGGAGATACAACTATTGGAAAAGGTACAAAAATAGATAATCAAGTTCATGTTGGTCATGATACGAAAATCGGAAAAAAATGTTTAATAGCTTCACAAACAGGAATTGCTGGTTGTGTAATTATTGAAGATGAAGTAACAATTTGGGGACAAGTTGGTACAAATAGTGGAATTACAATAGGTAAGGGAGCTGTAATACTTGGTCAAACAGGAGTTACAAAATCTGTTGCAGGAGGAAAAAGTTATTTTGGAACTCCAGTATCAGAATCAAGAGAAAAATTAAAAGAAATGGCAGAAATAAAACGTTTTTTAAAAGATAGAAAGAATTCTTAAAATACTTTTTTAAAAACAATCAATAAACTATTTTTGCTTTACAACTAATATAAAAATCAAACCAATGAGTGTTTTAGTAAATAAAAATTCAAAAATTATAGTTCAAGGTTTTACAGGTAGTGAAGGTACTTTTCACGCTGGTCAAATGATTGATTATGGAACGAATGTTGTTGGAGGTGTAACTCCAGGAAAAGGAGGTCAAATACATTTAGGAAAACCAGTTTTTAATACAGTTTTAGAATCTGTAGAAAAAGTTGGAGCTGATACTTCTATAATATTTGTACCACCAGCTTTTGCTGCTGACGCAATTATGGAATCTGCAGATGCAGGAATTAAAGTAATTATTTGTATTACTGAAGGAATTCCTACTGCTGATATGGTAAAAGTGAAAGCATATATTGATAATAGAGATTGTAGATTAGTTGGACCTAACTGTCCAGGAGTAATTACTCCAGATGAAGCTAAAGTTGGTATTATGCCAGGTTTTATCTTCAAAAAAGGTAGAGTAGGTATCGTTTCTAAATCAGGAACATTAACATATGAAGCTGCTGATCAAGTTGTAAAACAAGGATATGGAATTACAACTGCAATTGGTATTGGTGGAGATCCAATTATTGGAACTACAACAAAAGAAGCTGTAGAGTTATTAATGAATGATGATGAAACAGAAGCAATTGTAATGATTGGTGAAATTGGTGGAAATCTAGAAGCAGAAGCTGCACAATGGATTAAAGCTGATGGAAACAGAAAGCCAGTTGTTGGTTTTATAGCAGGTCAAACTGCTCCAGCAGGAAGAACAATGGGGCATGCAGGTGCAATTGTTGGTGGTGCTGATGATACAGCACAAGCAAAAATGAAAATTTTAGCAGAAAATGGAATTCACGTTGTGAGTTCTCCAGCTAAAATTGGTGAAATGATTGCAAAAGTCTTAAAATAAGAAGACTTACATTAAAAAACTGTTAAAGTTTTATAATAAAATAGATTAAAATCCGTTGAATTCGTAAATTCAACGGATTTTCTATTTTAACCCAAATTTATAATTATGAAAAAAATTAAATTGCTATTTATTAGTTTTCTATTAGTTACAGCAGTAAGTTGTAAAACTGATACAAAAAAGAGTTATGAAGTTACTTCTAAGAAGGACACAAATGGATTAGCCTACGAAGCTGTAGAAAATGATCCAACAGGTTTACGTTTATATACTTTAGACAATGGTCTAAAAGTATATTTAAGTCAGAATTCTGATGAACCAAAAATTCAAACTTACATTGCCGTAAGAGCAGGTTCTAATTATGATCCTAAAGAATCTACAGGTTTAGCCCACTATTTAGAGCATATGGTTTTTAAAGGAACCCATAAAGTAGGTACTGCAGATTGGGAAACTGAAAAAACGTATTTAGACAAAATTTCGTCTTTATATGAACAACATAGAGCAGAAAAAGATGCTGACAAGAAATTAGCATTGTATAAAGAGATTGATAAAGTTTCTTTAGAGGCGTCTAATTATTCTATTGCCAATGAATATGATAAAATGACTGCTTCATTAGGAGCAACTGGTACAAACGCATATACTTGGTTTGAGCAAACAGTTTATACTAATAAAATTCCTGCAAATGAATTAGATAAATGGGTAAACTTAGAAGCAGAACGTTTTGGTACATTAGTTTTACGTTTATTTCACACAGAATTAGAAGCTGTTTTTGAAGAATTTAATCGTGGACAAGACAATGATTTTAGAAAACGTTATGCAGCAATGTTAGATGGTTTATTTCCTAATCATCCTTATGGACAACAAACTACAATTGGAACAGGAGATCATTTAAAGAATCCTTCAATGATTGATATTCATAATTATTTCAACAAATATTATGTGCCAAATAATATGGCAGTTGTTTTAGTTGGTGATTTTGAATTTGAACCAACAATCAAAAAAGTAAATGATGCTTTTGGTAAATTCGAAAGAAAAGAATTAACACATCCTACTTTACCTAAAGAAGAAAAAATTACTACACCAATTATAAATGAAGTATTTGGTCCAACATCAGAATCAATTTCTATAGCTTTTAGAGCTGAAGGTATAAATACAGATGAAGAAAAGTTTGTTACTCTTTGTGATATGATTATGGCAAATGGAAATGCTGGTATTATCGATTTAAATTTAAATCAGAAGCAATTAGTACAAAGAGCAAGTTGTTCTCCTACTTTTTTAAATGATTATGGATATCATTCTTTTACAGGTTCTCCAAAATCTGGTCAAACATTAGATGAAGTTAAAGAATTATTATTAGCTCAAATTGAAAAATTAAAAAATGGTGAGTTTGAAGATTGGATGATTGAGGCTGTTGTGAATGACTTAAAATTAAGTCAGACGAAACAATACGAAAGTAATTCAGCTTTAGCTGACACCTATGTGAATGCTTTTATTTATCAACAAGACTGGTCTAAAAGAGTTCAATTTTTAGATGATTTAAAGAAAATAACAAAAGAACAATTAGTTGCTTTTGCAAAGACTTTTTATCAAGATAACTATGTAGTAACCTACAAAAGAAAAGGGGAGGATACCAATATTGTAAAAGTAGCAAACCCAGGAATTACGCCAGTAAACTTAAACAGAGATAAGAGTTCAGAATATATAAAAGCATTCAACAAAAAGGAATCTGAATCTTTACAGCCAAAATTTATTGATTATAAAACTGCCATTAAAGAAACAAAAACGGATAATGGAATTAAAGTTTCTTACGTTTTAAATGAGAAAAATGATTTATTCGATATGAATATCATTTTTGACATGGGTAGTGATAATGATAAGAAATTAACGTTAGCGGCTGGATATTTAGAATACATTGGAACTGATAAATACACAAACGAAGAAATTAAAAAAGAGTTTTACAAATTAGGAATTTCTTATTATGTAAGTACTGCTAGCGATAAAACGTATGTTGGTTTAAACGGATTGAAAGAAAACTTACCAAAAGGATTAGAGTTATTAGAACATCTTTGGGATAATGCTAAAGCGGATAAAGATGCTTATAACAAATATGTAGAAAAAATTTACAAAGGGCGTCAAGATGGAAAAACTCAAAAAGGAAATATTCTTTGGAATGGTCTAATGAATTATGGTAAATATGGTGAAGATTCTCCTTTAAGAGACATCATGCAAATTGATGAATTAAAAGCGATAAATCCAGAAGAATTAGTTGCTCTGATAAAAGATATGAAGAATTACAAACAACGTATTTTCTATTATGGTAAAGATGTTGATGCAGCAGTAGCTTCATTAAATACAAATCATAAAGTATATGGAGATTTAAAAGAATATCCTGTTGCAAAAGAATATAAAGAATCTGAAACAGGAGGAAATGTATTCTTTACAAATTATGATATGGTACAAACTGAATTGATGTTTTTAGCAAAAGGAGAACCTTTTAAACCAGAAAATATGGCAGCTTCAACATTGTTCAATACGTATTTTGGAAGTGGTTTATCATCAATTGTATTTCAAGAAATTAGAGAATCTAAATCTTTAGCATATTCAGCATTTGCTGCTTATAGAGGAGCTTCTAAAAAAGATTCACCTAATTATGTGATGGCTTATGTTGGTACACAAGCTAACAAATTAGAGCAAGCTGTAGATGCAATGATGGAATTAATGAATAATATGCCAGAAGCTGAAAAACAATTTAATGCAGCAAAAGAAGCAACTTTAAAGAAATTAGCAGCTCAAAGAATTACAAAATCTAATATCTTTTGGTCTTATGAAAGATTACAAAAATTAGGAATTGATAATGATAATAGAGAAGCAATGTACAATACCATTAAAGGAATGACAATGGAAGATTTAAAGGCATTTTTCAATAAAAACATTAAAGGAGAATCTTATAATGTAATGGTAATTGGTAATAAGAAAGATTTAAATGTTGAGTCATTACAAAAACTAGGAAAAATAAAAGAATTAGACATCGATTATTTATTCAATTATGTAGACAAAAAAGAAGTAAAACTATAAGTTTTAGTTTTTTAGATATTAAAAACTCGTAAGACAAATTTGTTTTACGAGTTTTTTTATTTTAGTATATTTGCACCTCGAAAAACAACCAAAAAACATGAAATTATTAGAAAATAAATCAGCAATTATAACAGGAGCTACAAGAGGTATAGGTCGTGGAATTGCTATTGAATTTGCTAAGCAAGGAGCAAATGTGGCTTTTACATATAGTTCATCTGTTGATGCTGCTAATGCTTTAGAAGAAGAATTAAAAACTTTTGGAGTATCAGCTAAAGGATATCAATCTAATGCAGCAAATTTTGATGCTGCTCAAGAATTAGCAAAAGAAGTTTTAAAAGAATTTGGTGCTATTGATATTTTAGTAAATAATGCAGGTATAACAAAAGACAATTTGTTAATGCGTATTTCTGAAGATGATTTTGATAAAGTAATAGAAGTAAACTTAAAGTCTGTATTTAATTTAACCAAAGCAGTGATTCGTCCGATGATGAAACAACGAAAAGGTTCTATTATTAATATGAGTTCTGTAGTTGGTTTAAAAGGTAATGCTGGTCAATCTAACTATGCTGCATCAAAAGCTGGTATTGTTGGGTTTTCTAAATCAGTTGCTTTAGAATTAGGTTCTAGAAATATTAGAAGTAACGTAGTTGCTCCTGGTTTTATAGAAACTGAAATGACTGCAAAATTAGATGAAGCGACTGTACAAAGTTGGAGAGATGGAATTCCTTTAAAAAGAGGAGGGCAGCCAATTGATATTGCAAATGCATGTGTCTTTTTAGCTTCAGACATGTCTGCTTACATTACAGGTCAAACTTTATCTGTAGATGGAGGAATGTTAACATAGTAATATGCTAAATATATTTATAAAAAAAAGAACCTACATTTTGTAGGTTCTTTTTTGTTTGATATTATTAGTAAGACATTTTTACTATTTCTTCAACTTTTTCTGGAGTTATAGATTTATGTTCACCTAAACCTGTCCAACCTCTTTCTTTAAAACGATTTGCAATTGTTTCTGCTGTTCCTTCATATTCTGAAGTATAATCAGATAATTTAGTGTCAATTCCTAAACCTTTATAAAAGCTTTCAGTTTTTTCAATTCCAATTCTAGCTTTCTCTTCTAAAGTTCCTTCAGTTACATTCCAGATTCTTTCTGCATATTGAGCTAATTTATCTTTCTTAGTTTCAAAATTATACTCATAATGACTTGGTGCAATAATAGCTAACGTTCTTGCATGATCAATTCCATAAAGTGCAGTTAATTCATGTCCGATTGCATGAACTGCCCAATCTGTAGGTACACCTTGCATTAATAATCCATTTAAGGCCATTGTACAAGACCACATATAATTAGAAATAGCTTCATAATCTGTTGGATCTTTTAAAACCTTAGGAGCAACTTCTAATAAAGTTTGTAATACACTTTCTGCAAAACGATCTTGTAACAATGCTCCAACTGAATAAGTCATATATTGTTCTAACACATGTGTAAATGCATCTGCAATTCCGTTTGCTAATTGTCTTTGTGGAATAGAAGAAATAACTCTAGGATCTAAAATTGAAAATTGAGGAAACAATCCTGGACCACCCATTCCTAATTTCTCTTTCGTTTCTCTTCTAGTAATTACTGCTCCAGAATTCATTTCAGAACCTGTTGCAGGTAAAGTTAATACCGTTCCAAAAGGCATACCTACTTCTGTTCTAATACTGTTTTTAAGAATATCCCAAGGTGTATCACCTGTATAAAGAGCAGCAGCAGATAAAAATTTTGTTCCATCAATTACAGAACCACCACCAACAGCTAACAAATAATTAATGTCGTTGTCTTTAATTACTTGTAAAGCTTCTAATAGAACTTCATATTCAGGATTTGCAGGAATTCCGCCAAACTCTGTAATAGAATACTCTTTTAAAGCGTCTTTAACTTGATTATAAACTCCATTCTTTTTGATACTTCCCCCACCATAAAGTAGAAGTACATTTGCATCTTTAGGAATTTCATCTGCTACATTAGCAATAGTTTCTTTTCCAAAAATGATTTTTACCGGGTTTTTAAATTGAAAATTATTCATTTTTATTTTTTTATTCTTGATTTGTATTTTTATTTATTTTGATAATTTAATAGCATCCCATGCTGCATTGTAAGCTTCATTTATATCTGAAGTCTGAATTGTATAAATACCTTGTTGTTGCATTATTAATAATGTTGATATTGGATTGATGGCATATGCGAAGAGCAAATAATTTGAAATTGGTTTTATAATTCCTTCCTCTTTTCCACGTTGCCAAAGGTCGAGTAGGGGTTGCAAATGTGTTATTCCCTCTTTTCTGATTTTTTTATCAATAATAGGATTAAAATCACAATGCATTAAAAACATCGCTTCTTTACATTGATCTAATTTAAAAAACGAAATTCTTCTCCAAATAAGTTCAAAACCTCCTTCAACAGTCATTTCTTCTTCATAAGTTTCAAAAATATATCTTGTGAATATCTCTTTAACTTCTATAAAAACTTTGTTAATTAAATCTTGTTTGTTTTCAAAATAGAGATAGATTGTAGCAGGAGAAACACCCGCCATTTTTGCGATTTTTGACATAGGTGAATTATGAAAACCATCTTCATTTACTAATTGAATAGTTGCATCAACCAATGCTTGTCGCTTTATAATACTCTTTGCTAATTTCAATACTATCTATTTAGAGTGCAAATGTAATATAAAAAAGAATGAACATTCATTTTTATACGTTAAAATAATCTAAACAAAACGAAAGAGGAGTAAAGATTATGAATACAGAATTAAAAAGACACCTAACAAAATACCAACAAGAGGAACTAGTTTTTTACGTTTGTTTTGTTCTTTAAAAATTAAACCACCAACAACAACAGCAATTAATATCTGACTTCTTTTAATAGCAGACAATAACATGATTAACGCATCAGGATCTTGTAATGCTTTAAAATAAAAATAATCTGCAGTTTGTAATAATATTCCAACAACAGGAATAGACCATCTAAATTTAAAAGCTTTCCTTTTTACTGAATAAGGAAACCAGGTAATCGATAAGATTATTAATAAGATAAGAACAGTATAAAAACAAAACCAAAATTGTAGTGTTTGTGGATTTAAAATTAAACTCTGAATTAAAAATTTATCATACAAACCACTAGAAGCACCTAAAAAAGTAGCTCCTATAATAGCAAATATCCATTTATTTTTTTTGAAAATAATTCCTTCTTTTTTTCCAATTCTAGAATATAATAATACTGATAAAATGATCAAAAAGAAACCAATCCATTGATAAAAATTAGGTTTCTCATGATAGATAAAAATAGCACCTATAAAGGTGAAAAAAGGTCCTGCAGAACGAATTGGAGTTACAATTGTTATAGGTAAATGTTTTAATGCTTGATAAGCTAAAACCCAAGAAGAAGCCATTATCATAGATTTTATAATTATAAAACCATGAGTTCCCCAAGAAATATCTGTAACATAAAAACCTATTTTCTGCATATATTCTGGATAAAAAACAGATCCTAAGTAGAAGGGTAATAAGAGTAAAAAACCGGCAGAAATAGTTCCGAATAAAACAGGAAAAACTTCATTGCCTTGTACAGCATGTTTTTTACATAAATTGTGTAATCCTAAAAATAAAGCCGCTAAAAGTCCTAAGTACATCCACATAATGCGCGCGAAGATAATAGAATGGAAAAAACTAAATAGTAAAAGGTTGGAAAAATGTAAAACTTAGTTTTTTAAACTATAATTCTTCCTTTTTCATCAGCTATAATCTTTCTAAATTATAGATCAATAAAATATATTTTAATAGAAAATAATAAAATACTTTGTATCAAAAAATGCATTAAAAGAAAACATTAATCACTGGTAATAAACCACTTAATTATAACATGTATCAAAGCAAAATGAACGATTTTAAAAATTTACATCGATATAGTTATCTGTTAAGTTGATATGATATCTATCATATAATAAAATAGAGTTCTGTCCTAAATTTGTTGAAAAATAAACATTAAGATATGAACATTTCACACATAGAACATTTAGGTATTGCAGTTGAGAATTTAGACGAATCAATTAAATATTATGAAGAAGTTTTAGGTTTAAAATGCTACTCTGTAGAAGAAGTTGCAGATCAAAAAGTAAAAACAGCTTTTTTTATGGTAGGTGGTACTAAAATTGAATTATTAGAAAGTACATCTCCAGATGGACCAATAGGTAAATTTATTGAGAAAAAAGGACAAGGTATTCATCATATTGCATTTGCTGTTGACAATGCTACTGAAGCATTAAAGACTGCAGAAGAAAGAGGTGTTAGACTTGTTGATAAAGTTTCTAGAAAAGGAGCAGAAGGATTAGACATTGGTTTTTTACACCCAAAATCAACTTTAGGAGTTCTTACAGAGCTTTGTTCTAAAGAAAAATAATTTTTTTATAGTTAAAAAATATTGACCAGTAAAAACACTTTAGTTTATGGCAAACCAAGATAAAATTAATGAGCTTATTGAAAAAAGAGCTCAAGCTAAGTTAGGTGGTGGAGAAAAACGTATTGATTCGCAACATGCAAAAGGTAAGTTAACAGCAAGAGAACGTATTGATATTCTTTTAGATGAAGATAGTTTTGAAGAGTTTGACATGTTTGTTACTCACAGAACAAAATCTTTCGGCTTAGACAAACAAATTTATCTTTCTGATGGTGTTGTAACTGGTCACGGAACAATTGATGGTAGAATAGTGTATCTTTTTGCTCAAGATTTTACCGTTTTTGGAGGTTCGTTATCTGAAACTTATGCATTAAAAATTTGTAAAGTAATGGATATGGCCATGAAGATTGGTGTTCCATTAATTGGACTAAATGATTCTGGTGGAGCTCGTATTCAAGAAGGTGTAAGATCATTAGCTGGTTATGCTGAGATTTTTCAACGAAATATTATGGCTTCAGGGGTTATTCCTCAAATTTCTTCAATATTAGGACCTTGTGCAGGTGGAGCAGTTTATTCTCCGGCTTTAACAGATTTTACTATTATGACAGAAAACACAAGTTATATGTTTGTTACTGGGCCAAAAGTAGTAAAAACAGTAACTGGTGAAGTAGTAACAGCAGAACAACTTGGAGGAGCTAAAATTCATTCAACTAGATCAGGTGTTTCTCATTTCTTAGCAAAAGATGACGAAGAAAATCTATTATTAGTTCGTAAGTTATTAAGTTACTTGCCTTCTAATAACTTAGAAGAAGCTCCAATGCTTAAATGTAATGATCCTATTGATAGATTAGAGGATTCTTTAAATGAAATTATTCCTGAAAACCCAAATCAACCTTATGATATTGTTGATGTAATATCAACACTTGCTGATAATAGCGAATTCACTGAAGTTCACAGAAATTATGCAAGAAATATTTGTGTAGGTTTTGCAAGATTTAATGGTCGTCCTGTCGGTATTGTTGCCAATCAACCAAAATATTATGCTGGTGTTTTAGATATTGATGCTTCAAGAAAAGCTGCAAGATTTGTTCGTTTTTGTGATGCTTTCAATATTCCAATTGTAACACTTGTTGATGTACCAGGTTTTTTACCAGGAACAGGTCAAGAATATGGTGGAATTATTTTACACGGAGCAAAACTATTATTTGCTTATGGTGAAGCTACAGTGCCAAAAGTAACGATTACTTTACGTAAATCTTATGGTGGTGCTCACGATGTAATGAGCTGTAAACAATTAAGAGGTGATGTAAATTATGCATGGCCAACTGCAGAAATTGCAGTAATGGGAGCTAAAGGTGCTGTTGAAGTTTTAGAAGGATCTAATATTAGAAAAATTGAAGATGCTACTGAAAAACAAGATTATATTCAGAAAAAAGAGGATGAGTACACTCAAAAATTTGCAAATCCTTATCAAGCAGCAAAATATGGGTTTATTGATGATGTAATTGAGCCAAGAAATACACGTTTCAGAATTATTAGAGCGCTAGAGTTACTTCAAAATAAAAAAGATGTAAATCCTCCAAAAAAACACTCAAATATTCCATTATAATGATATATCTAACTGCAAATCCAGACATAATAAGTGAAGGTTATGTTATTTTAATTACTGGATTACTAATTGTTTTTAGTGCTTTAGTAACACTCGCACTTTTCTTTAATTATGGATTACCTGTAATGCTTTATGTATATAAAGTAATTACAAAAAGAAAAGATAAAAAAGTTAGCGAAATTAAAGTAAAAAGAGATAGTGATTTTACGGGAGAAATTGCTGCGGCAATTGGTGCTACAGTTCATATGTATATGAGTGAACAACATGACCACGAAAGCGCAATTTTAACCATTAAACAAGTTAAAAAAGCATATTCACCTTGGAGCTCTAAAATTTACGGAATTCAAAATAGATTATAACAAATGAAAAGCTATAAATTTAAAGTAAACGATAACGGATATACTGTTAATATAAAATCACATGAAGGCAATATTATTAACTTAGAGGTTAATGGTACTTCATATGAGGTGAAAATGAAGGAGGATATTAAAAAAACAAAAACACCTACTTTAGTTCGTGCTGCATCAAAAAGACCTGCAGAACCTTTAAAAGTAAATCCTAAATCTCAAAAAACAAAAATTGTTGCTCCAATTCCTGGTGTTGTATTATCTATTGATGTAAAGGTTGGTGATACACTTAAAGTTGGTGATAGAATGCTTGTTTTAGAGGCTATGAAAATGGAAAACAACATTGTTTGTGAAAAAGCAGGTACAATTACTGCTATAAATATTGTTGTTGGACAACAAGTATTACAAGACGAATTAATGATAGAATTAGAATAAAATCATAAACATGAAAAAAGTAATTTTAATATTTTGTGTTTTATCATTATTAATATTTATTAGACCAATATTAGCATTTGACACAAATACTGATTCCATAGACAACAGTACAGTAACTACTATACAAGTTGATAATGCTCCACAGGAAAGTGTGAGTGTTTTTGCAGGCGCATTTAAAGGAATATCAAAATTTTATAGTTATACTGGTTTTGCAAATGCAACTTCAGGAAACTTAATAATGATTATAATCGGAATTGTATTCATTTATTTAGGAATTAAATATGATTATGAACCCTTACTACTAATCCCAATTGGTACAGGTGTTATATTAGGTAATATTCCTTTTGTAGCCGGAAATCAAACGGGTATTTATGAAACAGGATCTGTATTAAACTATCTTTATTTTGGGGTAGTAAAAGGAATTTATCCGCCATTAATTTTCTTAGGAATTGGAGCAATGACAGATTTCTCTTCATTAATTGCAAATCCTAAATTAATGCTTTTAGGAGCAGCTGCTCAAATTGGTGTATTTGCAACTTTTATGGGAGCTTTATATTTAGGGTTTACCCTTCCTGAGGCTGGTGCAATTGGAATTATTGGTGGTGCAGATGGACCAACAGCTATTTTTCTTTCATCTAAATTAGCAAATGGTATAAATATATTACCTGATGGTACAACCGTAAAAAACTTAATTGGTCCTATTGCAATTGCTGCATATTCTTATATGGCTTTGGTTCCTGTAATTCAACCTCCTTTAATGCGTTTGTTAGTTTCTAAAGAAGATAGAAAGATTAAAATGAAACCACCAAGAGCGGTAACTCAAAAAGAAAAAATGATTTTTCCTGTGGTAGCTTTAATTTTAACAACATTTATTTCTCCAAGTGCACTGCCTTTACTAGGTATGTTATTCTTCGGTAACTTATTAAAAGAATCTGGTAGAACAGAAAGATTAGCAGATACTGCACGTACTAAGTTAATTGATATTGTAACTATATTATTAGGTGTTACAGTAGGAGCATCAACACAAGCAGACATCTTTATTACTAAAGATTCTATGTTAATTTTTGGGCTAGGAGCAATATCATTTGTAATTGCAACTTGTGGAGGTTTATTATTTGCTAAATTTATGAATCTATTCTTAAAAGGAGATAATAGAATTAACCCATTAATTGGTGCGGCGGGAGTTTCAGCCGTTCCTGATAGCGCAAGGGTTGTACATACTGAAGGTTTAAAATATGATTCTAGTAATTATTTATTAATGCACGCTATGGCTCCAAACGTTTCTGGGGTAATAGGTTCTGCAATTGCTGCTGGTATTATATTAAGTTTCTTAGGATAAAAAATGAAAATAAGTATATAATTAAAACAATAAGTTTTAAATTTTAATAAAATGAAAATACCAAACAAAATGACAGCCGCAGATGCTGTTAAAATTATTAAATCTGGAGACAGGGTTTTAATTCAAGGAGGTTCAGCAACGCCACAAGCATTGATACATGCTATGGTTGATAGAGCACCTGAATTAAGAAATGTTGAAATTGTACATTTACACACAGAAGGTGCTTGTGGTTATACAGCTCCAGAACTAAGAGAAAGTTTCCATACTAATGCTTTTTTCATTGGTGGAAATGTTCGTAAAATGATTGGAAACACAGTAGATTACATTCCAATTTTCTTAAGTGATATTCCAAGTTTATTTCGTCAAGGATATATGGATTTAGACGTAGTAATGGTAAATGTTTCACCTCCAGATAAACATGGTTTTTGTTCTTTAGGAGTATCTGTAGATATTGTACTTTCTGGTATTGAACAAGGGAAAAAGATAATTGCTCAAATTAACCCTCGTATGCCACGTACTTTTGGAGATGCACAAATTGATATCAATAAATTTGATGCATGTGTTGAAATTTCAGAAGAAATATACGA
Source organism: Polaribacter sp. SA4-12 (assembly GCF_002163675.1). Taxonomy (NCBI): domain Bacteria; kingdom Pseudomonadati; phylum Bacteroidota; class Flavobacteriia; order Flavobacteriales; family Flavobacteriaceae; genus Polaribacter; species Polaribacter sp. SA4-12. The sequence goes on from NZ_CP019334.1 coordinate 544,633, forward strand.
AATGAAATTTGTAGCCCCTTCTGAAACTGAAAAAGCAATTGGTAAAAATATTGCTGGTATTATTGAAGATGGAGCAACATTACAAATGGGTATTGGAGGTATTCCAAACGCAGTATTAACGTTCTTACATAATCACAAAAATTTAGGAGTACATACAGAAATGTTTTCTGAAGGAATTGTAGATTTAGTAAAAAAAGGAGTTGTAAATGGTTCTCAAAAGAAAGTAAATCCTTACAAAATTGTATCAGGATTTGCAATGGGAACTCGTAATTTGTATGATTTTATGGATGACAATCCTGAAATTGAAATGTTAGATATTGCTTATGTAAATGATACATCTATAATTCGCCAAAACCCAAAAGTAACTGCTATTAACTCTGCTATTGAAGTAGATTTAACTGGTCAAATTTGTGCTGATTCAATTGGACCAAGAATGTTCTCTGGTGTTGGTGGTCAAATGGACTTTATGCGTGGTGCAGCTCTTTCTGAAGGTGGTAAACCAATTTGCGCAATTACTTCTACTACAGGTAAAGGAGTTTCTAAAATTACACCTATGTTAAAACAAGGAGCTGGTGTAGTAACTACACGTGCACATGCTCGTCTTGTAGTTACAGAATATGGTGTTGCTGAATTATTTGGTAGAAACTTAAAACAACGTGCTCAGGCTCTAAGAGATATTGCACACCCAGATCATAGAGAAGAATTAGATAAAGCTATTTTCGAAAGATTCAAAAGTAGTTTAATGACAAAATAAATTTATTGAAGTTATAGTTCTTTATAAGTAAAATTTTAAAGAACTTTAACTTTTAAAATATTTCATAAATTCAAATATAATGAGCGATAAAAATAAAGCACTTTTTTCTGATTTCCCTTCAGTTTCTACTGAACAGTGGATGGAAAGAGTGACCGCAGATTTAAAAGGAGCTGATTTTGATAAAAAACTAGTTTGGAAAAACCTAACTGGTATCGATATTCAACCTTGCTACAATACTGAAAACAAAATTACACAGCTTAAAAATACAGGAGAAAACTCACAATCATTAGTGAATTATCGAAGTGTTAAAGTTGCAAATGCTGAAACAGGTAATAAACTAGCTGTTAAAGCTGTTGAAGAAGGAATGAACGGAATCATTTTCCAAATGCAAGAAAATGTATCTGTTGAAACTCTTTTAAACGGATTAGATTTAAACACAACAACTGTTTCTTTTGAAATAGTAACTGATGCTATTGATTTTACTAAAAATTTAGTTGCTTATGCAAAAGATAGCGATTTAAAAGGGTACATCAATACAGCAATTATTTCTAACTATGTAACAACAGGTTCTTTTGATGATAGTCAAATTGAAACTGTTGTAGAATTAGTGAAATTAACAGCAAATTTCCCAAACTTTAAAGCGATTACAATTTCTGGAACAGAATATTTAGATTCTGGTGCAAACCAAGTTCAAGAAATTGCATATACTTTAAACTCTTTAGTTTTCTTAACTGAAAAACTAGTAGAAAAAAATGTATCAGTTCAATCAATATTCGATAACCTAAACTTTCAATTAGCAATTGGTTTAGAATATTTTGTTGAAATTGGAAAATTTAGAGCATTTAATAATTTATTAGCAGAAGTAGCTAATAAATATGGTGTAGCAGAATTTGCAAATACAATTACAGCAAAAACGTCTATTTGGAGCAAATCAATAACTGATGCAGAAACTAATTTGTTACGTTGTACTACAGAAGCAATGGCTGCAATATTAGGTAATGTAGATGGTGTTTTAATTGATGCTTACGATAAAGAGTTTAAAAACCCTTCAGATTTTTCAAGTAGAGTAGCAGGAAACATTACTACTATTTTAAGAGAAGAATCTTACTTTGGTAAAGTATCTAATCCAGTTGATGGATCTTACTATATTGAAGAAGTAAGTTCTAAAATTGCAGAAAAAGCTTTAGAGTTGTTTCAAACAATTGAAGCTAATGGTGGTTTTTATACTGCTTTTGAAAACGAAACTATTCAACAACAAATTGCTGAAATTCGTTTAAAAAAATTAAAATTAATTAGTCAACGTAGAACTCCAATGGTAGGTATTAATAAATACCCTAACTTAATGGAAACTGTTCCTACAGAACTACTTTCTAAAGGAAGTGATGATAATTCAAAAGTATTAACTCCAAGAAGAGCTTCTTTAGAAATTGAAGCTATGAGAAGAGTTACTGAAGAATTAGTTGCAGATACAAATGTGCGTCCAATTGTACAATTAGCTAGTTATGGTAATTTAAATATGCGTAAAGCAAGAGCTGCTTTTGCGTATGATTTTATTGGTGTAAGTGGTTTTGACGTTCATCAAGAAGAAAGTTTTGAAAATGCAGAAATAGCGGCTTCAGAAAGTGCAAAAGGTGAGGCTCACGTTGTTGTTATTTGTAGTTCTGATAAAGATTACGATGAAACTGCTGTTGACTTTATAAAAGCATTTAGAGCTATTAATACTGATAAAGTATTATTATTAGCAGGTGCTCCAAAAAATATGGACGAATTAACTGAAGCTGGTTTAGACGGTGTTGTAAATATGAGAACAGATGTTCTTGTAGCACTTTCTAGCATTCAGAAAAAAGTTCAAAAAACATTAAAATCTTAAGAAGTATGAAACCAGATTTTTCAGATATAAAATTAAATTCAGCTGTTAAGCAAACAGTTGCAACTTCAGAGAATCAAGACGTTTGGAATACTCCTGAAGGGATCCCAGTAAAAAAACAATTTACAAAAGAAGATATTTCAGAAGCAGAACATTTAGGTTTTGCAGCGGGTGTACCTCCTTTTTTAAGAGGACCATATAGCGCAATGTATGCAATGCGTCCTTGGACAATTAGACAATATGCAGGTTTTTCTACTGCAGAAGAATCTAATGCGTTCTATAGAAGAAACTTAGCAGCAGGTCAAAAAGGACTTTCAGTTGCTTTTGATTTAGCTACACACCGTGGTTACGATTCAGATCACCCACGTGTAACTGGTGATGTTGGTAAAGCAGGTGTTGCTATAGATTCTATTTTAGATATGGAAATTTTGTTCGATCAAATTCCATTGGATAAAATGTCTGTTTCTATGACAATGAATGGTGCAGTTTTACCAATTATGGCTTTTTACATTGCAGCAGCAAGAAAACAAGGAGTTCCTTTAGATCAACTTTCTGGTACGATTCAGAATGATATTTTAAAAGAATTCATGGTACGTAATACATATATTTATCCACCAGCTCCTTCAATGAAGATTATTGGTGATATTTTTGATTACACTACTAAATTGATGCCTAAGTTTAACTCTATTTCTATTAGTGGTTACCATATGCAAGAAGCTGGTGCAACTGCAGATATTGAATTAGCATACACTTTAGCCGATGGGATGGAATACATTAGAACTGGATTAAAATCTGGTTTAAAAATTGATGAATTCGCACCTCGTTTATCTTTCTTCTGGGCTGTAGGAATGAATCATTTTATGGAAATTGCTAAAATGCGTGCTGCACGTATGCTTTGGGCAAAAATCATTAAATCTTTCAACCCAACAAATCCAAAATCAATGGCATTGCGTACGCATAGTCAGACATCTGGATGGAGTTTAAGTGAGCAAGATCCTTTTAATAACGTAGCACGTACTTGTGTAGAGGCAATGGCAGCTACATTAGGAGGAACGCAATCTTTACACACAAATGCATTGGATGAAGCAATTGCTTTACCAACAGATTTCTCTGCAAGAATTGCGCGTAATACGCAAATCTTTATTCAAGATGAAACGCAAACAACGAAATCAGTTGACCCTTGGGCTGGATCTTACTATGTTGAGTACTTAACTCAAGAAATAGCTAAGAAAGCTTGGAAATTAATTGAAGAAGTTGAAGAATTAGGTGGAATGGCAAAAGCTATTGAAACTGGAGTTCCGAAATTACGTATTGAAGAAGCATCTGCACGTAAACAAGCTCGATTAGATTCAGCTCAAGATATTTTAGTAGGAGTTAATAAATTTAAAACTACTGAAAAAACGAATATTGAAATCTTAGATGTTGATAATACAGTTGTAAGAGATTCTCAAATTGCACGTTTAAATAAAATGAAAGCTGAACGTGATTCTCACGTAGTTGCCGCAAACTTAAAAGCATTAGAAAATTGTGCTGGAGGTGGAGAAGGTAATTTATTAGCTTTAGCTGTTGAAGCTGCAGAAAATTTTGCTACATTGGGTGAAATATCTGATGCTTTAGAAGTTCATTTTGGAAGACATAAAGCAGATACTAAATTGATAAGTGGTGTGTACGGAAAAGAAGTAAATGACGATAGTACGTTTGCGAAAGCGCAAAAAATGACTGATAAATTTGCAGAAATTGAAGGTCGTCGTCCAAGAGTTATGATTGCAAAAATGGGTCAAGATGGGCATGATAGAGGTGCAAAAGTTGTTGCTTCTAGTTTTGCTGATTTAGGTTTTGATGTTGATATGGGGGGGTTATTCCAAACTCCTGAAGAAGTTGCAAAACAAGCTGTTGAAAACGATGTACATTTTGTTGGAGCATCTAGTTTAGCTGCTGGTCACAAAACTTTAATTCCTCAATTAATTGGTGAATTAGAAAAAATGGGAAGACCAGATATTATGGTTTTTGCTGGAGGAGTAATACCTGCACAAGATTATGATTATTTATTAGAAAGAAAAGTAGCAGCCATTTTTGGTCCTGGTACTGTAATTTCTGAATCTGCGATTACTATTATGGAAAAATATTTAGAGCAAGAATAAGTTCTAAATTTCAGATTAAAAAGCCCAAACATTTTAATGTTTGGGCTTTTTTTAGTTCTTTAAAGAAATCATATAAAAAGAAATAGTTACCCACAACTTTGTCTTTTAGACGTTAGGGGAAATCACATGAAGCCAAATAATTTTAGTTTTCTATTAGAATGAAACTACTCCTAGAGTTTATCTTGAACTTATTAGAAAAGTGAAATGATACAATATTTAAGTTTTTTATAAATCGGCTTTCATTCATAATAGCTAAAAAAACGGCGATTATTTTCGGAAAACAGATAAGTTATCCCGCTAATTTTGAAGATTAACGTAGAAAAAGCTAATCATCAATATTTATTCCAAAGGGTTGTAGCCGTTGCACAAACTTTACCACTGCCTTCAATTTTTATGGTATGTATAAAAGAGTTTTCTGCTTTGTTTTTCTCAGTTAACGATAAAACTGTATCACCATATTGTGCTTCAGATATAAAACGACCATCTATTTTATGTAAAAAATAATTCTCAGAAATTTCTTCAGGGATAGATTCAATAACCCATTGTAAATATCTAATATTATTTACGTGTTTATTCATATCTGTATCATACCGATTCACCCTAAATTGATTTGTAATGTCAGCGTAATCTACTGCACTTATTTTTTTCTTAATATCGCTAGAAATAGATTCTTCATTAAGGTAAGACCATTTTTCTTTAATTTCATTAAAAATAGGTATTGGTCTTCTTTTTTCTATATCAAAGAAAACCCATAAACCCTTAGCGCGACCAATGATATTTTTATTTTCATCATAAATAATATTTTCTCTATAACCTTTAATAGAGGAGTAACTAGACAACCATGTTTTAACCGTAATTTTTTCTTTATAGTTAGGGTAACGATCCATTTGTAAAATACCAGAAACTAAAACCCAACCTACATTTTTCTTTACAAGATCAAATAAACTATGGCCTATTGAATAAGAATGATCTGCCGCTGTCTCTTCTAGCAATCCTAAAATGATTGTAGGCGTTGCTAATCCAAATTTATTCATTTCAAAATAACGTAATTCAAATTGCTTCTCAAAATAATTATCAAATGTCATATTTTATATTTTGAAGGTTTAAATCCGTTATTTTCTAAAAAGATTTTTTAAAATCCTCAAGTATTTTTTGTGCAGCTTTAACAGGCGAAATTTTTGCAGAAACAATATCTTCTTCTAATTCGTTTAATTGACTTTTAATATCTTTTGAACCATAAAACAACTGTTTTAATTCTTCATTAATATTATTATACATCCATTTTATTTGTTGATGATTTCTGTTTTTTAAGAAATAACCATTTTCTTCAATCAATTCTTTAAATTTTAAAATTTCATCCCAAACATTAGAAATTCCTGTATTTTTTAATGCAGAAGCAGTAGAAACAACAGGACTCCAACCAGATTCAGATTGTGGAAAAATATGAAGTGCATTTTGATATTGTAATCTCGCCATTTTACTCATTCTTACATTATCTCCATCGGCTTTATTAATGACTACCATATCAGCCATTTCCATAATTCCTTTTTTGATTCCTTGTAATTCATCACCAGCACCAGATAACATCAATAATAAAAAGAAATCTGTCATACCATGTACGGCCGTTTCAGATTGCCCTACACCAACAGTTTCAATTAAAATAACATCATAACCAGCAGCTTCACAAAGCAACATTGTTTCTCCTGTTTTATTAGAAACACCACCTAAAGTATCGCCAGATGCAGAAGGTCTAATGTACGCTTCTTGCAAAATAGCTAATTGTTCCATTCGAGTTTTATCACCCAAAATACTACCTCTAGAACGTTGGCTACTTGGATCTATAGATAAAATAGCAACTTTATGCCCTTCTTTTACTAAATGCAAACCAAATACTTCTATAAAAGTACTTTTTCCAACACCCGGAACACCTGTAATACCAATACGAATCGATTTACCTGAACTAGGTAATATTTGTTGAACTATTTCTTTGGCTAATATTTTATCTCCTTCTAGATTACTTTCAATAATTGTAATTGCTCTAGATAAAATAACTCTATCACCTCTTAAAATACCATCGATATAATCTTGTACGGGTAATCTTCTTTTTCGTTTGTAATTTTTCATTTTAGAAATAAAAAGCTAAGTTTATATTAGAGTTTTTGTACTTCAAAGATACTAATAATGAAAAAAACACCACTAATTAAGTGGTGTTTTTAAATGATTTTTTCTAATTTATTTTATAGAATTTTTTATAAAAAAAACTATTAAATACAATAAATAAGTTTGCTGTAAAAAAAATAATGAGCAGTAATTAATCCTTTACCTTAACTGGTTTCAATTTGATAAAACCAACAGCATTCAATAATTTAATAATTAAATAAGTCATGTCTATTTCATGCCATTTTACACCAAAGTTAGGGCTACTTGCATATTTATGATGATTGTTGTGATAACCTTCACCCATCATTAAGAAATCGAAACGGAAAAGATTTTTACTGGTGTTTTTCATTTTAAAATTAACATAGCCATAAATATGACCAAACCAATTAATAATAACTCCATGGATAGGAGCCATTAAAAAAGCGACTGGTAATAACAACCATTGCCACCAAGAAGTAACAAAAAAGACAAAAAATAAAACGTAGAATGTCATCCAAAGTAAACGAGAAAAACGAGAACCAGCAAAAGAATCAAACACTTTCCATTGTGGTACATTTTTAGTAAAACGTTCGTCTATTGCAATACGTTGTTCATTAATATCTTGATAAATAGTTTTTGTTTTCCACATCATCGCAAACATATTTGCGTCGTAAGATGGAGAATGTGGGTCTTTTTCTGTATCTGTATATGCGTGGTGCATTCTGTGCATAATACCATAACCATAAGCACTTAAGTAACTAGATCCTTGAAAAAACCAAGTTAAAATAAATGTGATTTTCTCCATGGTTTTAGACATCGTAAATACTTGATGTGCTGCATAACGATGTAAAAAGAAAGATTGAAAAAACAATCCTCCATACCAAAGCACTAAAATGAAAATAATAACAATCATATCTTTATATTTTTGCAAAGATAGATGCCTATTAGAAGCAAAACAATGAACCTAAATCAATTAAAATCCTTTCTAAAACGTATTCTTTTTTTTATATCCGCTTTCGCGGGATAGATTTTTAGAACATATAATAAGGTAAGAATTATCTAATTACTTACCATTAAATACGCTTTCTAATTCTGCTTAATGCTTGAGCTGTAACACCAATATAAGAGCTGATGTATTTTAACGGAATCACTTTTAAAAGTTCTGGGCGTTCTTTAAATAACTTCATATAACGCTCTTCTGCAGTAAGATTCAAAAGATTTTGTTCTCGTTTAGATTTTATTAAAAAAAGACGTTCTGCAGTTAATCTTCCAATTAAATTACCAATTTGAGTTGTTTTGTAAACAGCCTGTAAATCAGCATATGAAATACTTAATAGCGTAGTATCCGTAAGTGCTTGTAATTCATATGCAGATGGTTTTTGTGTTAAGAAAGAATCATAAGCACTTATAAATTGATCTTTAAAACTAAAACCAAAAGTAATTTCTTTCTCTGGATTTTCTTTGGGAATAAATAAGCGTACAACACCTGATTCAATAAAAGAAATATGATTTTCTATCTCATTCAATTTTAAAAAGACTGTTTTCTTTTTAATCTTTCGAGGCTGTAATTTTGATGTAAAAAACTCCCAATCTGAGTCAGATATAGTTGCTATTTGATCTAAGTATGCTTTTATTTGCTGCAAATCTTTTATTGCTAATGAATTAGATTGCAAATATACGAATTCAAAAAAGCTATTTTAGGGTTAATATTCATATATAATTGCCAATTTTAATTGAAATTAAACATTTTAAATTCACAAGTAATTATTATTCAATTAACAAGAACGATATTGTTACCTTTGCAAAAATTTTTATTTAATGTCAAAAACGTTTTCAGAGTTAGGTATTCATGCAGAATTGCAAGAAAGTTTAGCTAAATTACAAATTTCTGTTCCTACAAATGTTCAAGAAAAAACCATTCCTTTAATTTTAAATAAAAAGGATGATGTAGTGGTTTTAGCAAAAACAGGAACAGGTAAAACTGCTGCTTTTGGATTGCCTTTACTGCAATTAATAGATGCAGAAAACAAAAATATACAAGCACTAATATTAGCGCCTACAAGAGAATTAGGGCAACAGATTCATGCTAATTTAGTGTCTTTTGCTACAGAAAGTCAAAAAGCAACCATTGCATCAATATGTGGTGGAATACCTATAAAACCTCAGATAGAACGTTTAAAAGAAACAACTCATATTGTAGTTTCAACTCCAGGTCGTTTAGTAGATTTAGTAAAACGTGAAGCTATCAATATAAAGGATATTAACTACTTTATTTTAGATGAAGCAGACGAAATGGTAAGTGCCTTAAAAGAAGAGGTAGATGCTATTATTAAAGAAATTCCGAAAACGAGAAGGACTTTATTGTTTACTGCTACAATGCCAGGAACGATTAAACAATTGGTACAGAATTATATGTCTAAACATGTTGTACATGTTGAAGCAGATATGGAAACTGTTGGTCATCAAGGTATAGATCATCAATATGTGGTGGTAGAACCCATTGAAAAACTAAATGTATTACTTCACTTTTTAGCTTCTAAAGAAGGAGAACGTGGAATTATATTTTGTAAAACAAAAGCTGCCGTTAATAAATTAGCAAAAAACTTAGCCATTAATAAATTCTCTTCAGGAGCGATTCATGGTAGTTTAACTCAAGGAATTCGTGATCGAATTATGGGGCAATTTAGAGAAGGTAATATCGATATTTTAGTAGCTACAGATTTAGCCGCTCGTGGAATTGATGTAAAAGAAATATCTTATGTGGTTAATTATCATTTACCTGATACTTATGGCACGTATGTTCACAGAAGTGGACGTACAGCAAGAGCAGGAGCAACCGGACTTTCATTAAGTATAATTCAACAAGAAGAATTGGAAGAAATTCCTGAGTTTGAAGAAGATTTAGGAATTGTTTTTAAAGAATATAAAAAAGCAGACGCACAAAGTATTGAAGAAAATAATGGTTTGTTGTGGGCTAAAAAAATATTTAAAATAAAACCAAATCGTACAGTTTCTGAAGATTATAAATCTCAGATAAAAACAATATTTCATCATTTAACAAAGGAAGAACTGGTAGATAAAATATTTGCAGATTACTTAGCACAAACGGCTAATGCAAAGATTAAACCTGAAGCTTCTAAAAAGAAGAAAAAGAAATAAGCATGGCAAATATTATAAAAACTCAAGAGGATATTTTAGCAAAATTACAGATTGAAGCTTTAAATCCGATGCAGATAGAAGCTGTTTCTGTTATTAAAAAGAACATAAATACCATCTTATTATCGCCAACAGGAACCGGAAAAACATTGGCTTTTTCTTTACCTTTATTAGATACTTTAGATCCTGAATCTAAAGAAGTACAAGCGTTAATATTAGTACCATCTAGAGAATTGGCAATACAAATAGAACAAGTAATTCGTTCTATGGGTTCTGGTTACAAAGTAAACGCTGTTTATGGAGGTAGACCAATGTCTAAAGACAAGATAGAATTAAAACATATTCCTGCTATTTTAATAGGAACACCAGGTAGAATATCTGACCATTTTGCAAATGATCGTTTTTCTAAAGACCACATAAAAACGTTAATTTTAGACGAGTTTGATAAGTCTTTAGAAGTTGGTTTTGAATACGAAATGCGTAACATTATCAATCAATTACCTACTTTAGATAAACGCATCTTAACATCTGCTACACAGGGAGTTGAAATACCTGAATTCGTAAAATTAGTAGAACCAAGAATCATCAATTACTTAAAAGGAAAAAGAACTTCTCAATTAAATTTTCAGACTGTAGTTTCTCCTAATAAAAGTAAATTAAAAACATTGGTAGATTTAGTAGAACATATTGGGAATGAACCTGGTATTGTTTTCTGTAATTTAAAAGATACCATTACTCAATTAAGTACTTTTTTAGAAAAAAAAGAAATAAGTCACGCTTGTTTTTCTGGAGGAATGGAACAAAAAGACAGAGAACGAGCTTTAATAAAATTTAGAAACGGAACGTGTCAATTGTTAATTGCAACAGATTTAGCTGCAAGAGGAATTGATATTCCAGAAATGAAGTTTATCATTCATTATGAATTACCTAAGCATGAAGAAGAATTCATCCACAGAAATGGAAGAACTGCAAGGGTAAATGAAAAAGGAACTGCATATATTTTGAAATGGGAAAACGAACGTTTACCAGATTTTATCAAACCTAGTAAAGGAATTAATATTTCTAAAAAAGCACCACACGTTCCACAATATTGGGAAACGTTATTTATTTCTGGTGGACGAAAAGATAAAATATCTAAAGGAGATATTGCTGGTTTATTCTTTAAACAAGGTGGTATTTCTAAAGAACAATTAGGCGCTATTGAGTTAAAACCAGATTGTGCATTTGTTGCTATTCCATTAGCATTAGCAGATGATTTGGTAGAAAAACTAAACAATACACGATTAAAAAAGAAAAAAGTAAGAGTAACAGTATTATAAGTTTATGAGTGAAGAAAGACAACATATAGACGTTGCAGCTTGCATCAATACATTACAGCAATTATTAGACGACACCGATCAGTTATTCGAAATTCCTGAGGAACAAAGAGTAGCGCTTTTTAAAGCAGCTGGAGCATTGTCTAGACCCAATCGTGATGAATTTCAGCGTAGAAGAAAGGATGCTAAGAAAGCGGCAAAACGTAAAATGATAGAAGGTGATAAACATGCACGAAAATCAACCGGAATTCGTTCTGCTAGAGAAGCTGCATTATTTGTTGCGCCTAAATTGTTAGGAGCTGCAGCAATAGATGAAGATACTCCTGAATTAGAATCACCAAGAAACTGTTATGTTTGTAAAACTGTATTTACCAAATTACATCATTTTTACGATACAATGTGTAAAGCTTGTGGCGATTTAAATTATGCAAAACGTTTTCAAACGACTGATTTAAAAGATCAAGTAGCTGTAATTACAGGTTCTCGATTAAAAATCGGATATCATATTACCTTAATGTTATTGCGTTCTGGAGCAACTGTTGTGGCAACCACACGTTTTCCTGCAGATTCTGCAATTCGTTTTTCTAAAGAAGAAGATTATAAAGATTGGTCTGATCGTTTACACATTCATGGTCTTGATTTAAGACACATACCAAGTGTAGAGATTTTCTGTAATTATATAGAACAAAAATACGATCGATTAGATATTTTAATCAATAATGCAGCACAAACGGTAAGAAGACCATCAGGTTTTTATTTCCATTTAATGGAAAATGAAAAATTACCTGTAGATAAACTTCCGAAACTCGCTCAAAGATTATTAAAAGATCATACAAGCTGTTTAGAGGAGTTATCTAGCTTAAGTGTGTCTACTGCAAAAACAGATAAAAACAATGTATTACCGGTTACTTGGCATGGTCCAGAACCAGGAATAGGTTTGCGTAATTCAGCTGAACTATCTCAAATTCCATATAGTTTTGACAACTCGTTACAAACTGCAGAAGTTTTTCCTGAAGGAGAATTAGATGCCGATTTACAACAAGTAGATTTAAGAAAAACCAACAGTTGGCGTTTAAAATTAGGTGAAATTGAAACTACAGAAATGGTAGAAGTACAGTTGGTAAATGCTGTAGCTCCTTTTGTTTTATGTAATCGTTTGTCTAATTTAATGATGAAAGAAAATACTGGTAAAAAACATATTATTAATGTAACTGCGATGGAAGGGAAGTTTCACCGATTTAAAAAGGTAGACAGACATCCACATACAAATATGGCAAAAGCAGCCTTAAATATGTTAACACATACTTCTGCATCTACGTTTGCTAAATCGGGTATTTACATGAATGCTGTTGATACAGGTTGGGTTACAGATGAAGATCCTGCTGAATTATCAAAGAAAAAAGTAGAAACACACGATTTTCAACCACCTTTAGATATTGTAGATGGTGCAGCAAGAGTGATGGATCCTTTAATTGATGGAATAAACACAGGTAAACATTGGTGTGGTAAGTTCTTAAAAGATTACTTTCCTATTGATTGGTAGTCCTAAAATAAATAGATTTTTAAGTTTAAAGATTGACTTTCAGATGAAGTTTATGGTCTAAAATAAAGACTATTAGACTTCATCTAGTAAGTTTTTTTGTTTTAATGAAACTAAAATAGTAATTTACAACAGTTACTTTAGTGTAACATTATTTATGAACCTTTTAAATTTATATAATTATGTTGCCATATAGAACCGAAATTAGAAACTCTCCAATAGAACAAACCTTAAAAATCTATTTAACTGATATTTCATTAGATGAAGAATTAAAAAATCTACTAGACACCATTAATGGAGTTCGTATGGTTGAGGTACAAGAAAGTATCAGTAGAAATAGAGCTGAAGAAAATGTAACCGTTTTTAGAAAAGAAGATACTTCAATTAATATTTTAAAAGAAAAAGTAGATGCTTTTTTAGCCGTTTATTTTGAAAGAGTAAATAGTTAATACAGCTAAAACTTAGTTTAGTAAATTATTAAACAACTATTTTCCAATAGATTGGCTGGTTAGAAATATCATACTTTTTACACTAAAAACACTAATAACTTGATTTTTAATTGATTATTTTTTTAATAAATAGAAAAGAAGACGATTAAAGTGTTGTATATCATAAAAATGGCACCATCTTTGTTTAATAATTAGTATAATAAATTTAATTACAATATTATGAGTAACGGAACAGTAAAGTTTTTCAATGAAACTAAAGGATTTGGTTTTATCACTGAAGAAGGAGTAGACAAAGATCATTTTGTACACGTTTCAGGTTTAATCGACGAAATCAGAGAAGGTGACAATGTAGAATTTGACTTACAAGAAGGAAACAAAGGTTTAAACGCAGTTAACGTAAAAGTTATCTAAGAAATATACTTAAAGTTTTACAAAAAGCCCATCAATTAATTGATGGGCTTTTTTTTGTTCTATAAAAAATAATATATTTTTACTTAAGGGTGTAATAAATTAAAAAGAACAGCCACTAACTAATAAAACACCATATTGAGTAGCGATTTTTACAACATATCTATTTTACCTTATGCAGGCATCATTATAAAATTGTGTAGAGCATATACAAATTCGCAAGAAGATTTTGAAGATTATTATCAGGAAGTCTGTTTACAGATTTGGCGCAGTAAAAATAATTTTAGAGAAGAATCTCAGTGGAGTACATGGGTATATCGAATTTCTTTAAATGTTTGTTTAACCTTATTGAAGAAAAACAAAAGAAAAGGACAACAATTTACTTCAGATGCTAACCCTGTTGATTTAATTGAAGAAAATCATGCTTTTTCTGATGAAAATTTAAATGAATTATACAGTGCAATTCGTCAATTATCGGAAGTAGATAGAGGTGTAATTCTTCTTTATTTAGAAGAGAAATCATATAATGAAATTGCAGAAATTATGGGGACCAATACCAATAATATTGGAGTAAGGATAAAAAGAATAAAAGAACGTTTAAAAAAAATATTAGATGGAAAAATCAATTGAGAATATTTGGAAAGAAGGTTTTCTTAAAAGTGATGCATTATTAGCACCAAAAATAAACAACCTTTATAATCAAAAGTCGATTCATATTATTGATAAATTTAAAAGGATGTTTAAAATTAATTTGATCGCAATTGTTGTATTCTCTTTTATTTTTCTTGTTATATCCTATTTTGTAGGAATACCTTGGATGGGAATCATCTTTTTTATAACATTAAATTCACTCGTTGTCATCAACAAAAAATTATTAAATGGTTTAGAGAAAATTAATAAAGGTAATAGTAGTTATCAATATCTAAAAGCATTTAATTTATGGATAAATAGCCAGGTTTCTATTAATAAGAAAATAGCTACGTTTTTATACCCAATTATATTTATGTCTTTTATTATTGGTTTTTGGTTTAAAGATGAAGATGGACTCTTTTTAGGAAAAAAACTTGTAAACGAGGTTTTAATCGGTTTTCCAGATGTATATCTTATAAATGGTGTTCCGTTACTAGTAATTGTTATTATAATTCTAATTTGTACTCTATTAGCACTTTTTGGTGGTAAAATTTACCAATGGGATGTGAATATTGTTTATGGTAGAGTTTTTAAAAAACTAAAAGTATTATTGACTGATATGGAGCATCTAAATAATTAATTTTAAATAAAAATAAGTTTCAGGTGTAATAATTCATCTTTTAAGTCACTAACTAAGAAAACATTAATTATTATGACCATTCAAAAAGCGTATCTTTTATTAGAAAATTTAGCAAGTAAATCATCCAATAAATCAGAAATTAAGATTTATGAAAAATTTCTTGATATTTTGACCAAACTGAAAGAAAGATCATTTTCTAAAGAAGAAATTAAATTATTAGAAACAGAACTTGATCATTTGCAATTAGATTCAAATCCAGAAAGCAACAAAAAACAGTATAAGAAGGCTTTAAGTGAATTCGAAAAGTTTTTAAAAGATACTTTTTCTTTAACTTCTAAAGGATATTATACCAAATTAATGGGCGGTTTAGGTTTATCATTCGGATTGTTATTTGGTGTTGTATTTTTATCAAACTTAGAACGCTCTTTAGGTATTTCTCTTGGACTAATAGGAGGAATGGTGACTGGTTCGATACTTGGTCGTTACAAAGATGATGAAGTTAAAAAGGCTGGAAATATGTTATAGAAAGTTCTTTATTGAAGCCTGTCATCAAAAGAAGAGAACAACGAGTAAAATAAGAAAACTAATTTTTTTACTCTAAAACGATAGATGCTATTTCTAACTTAAAATTTTCGGCTTTTTTATTTCCTATTAAAAAGGCGATTGTTTCTATACTATTTCCATTAAAATTTGAAATATCTAATGTACGACCTCTAAATGCTGGATACATTTTTGATAAAGGAATTTCGATTGATTGCCAATGTTTGGTAGCTTCAAATGATGCTATATAAGAATGAGAATCAGAAATCTTTTCTTTTATTCTAAATTGATATTTTTTGTCATCTCCTCTTACTTTTAAAATTATTTTAGAATACGTTTTTGTACTCATTTCAATAAATTCATATCTTAAAGAAGAAAATCCACCATTATTATCTAAAGAAACACGTCCTTCAAAAACACCAATACCTTCTTTATTTAGATGAAATTTACCTAATGATTTACCTCCCATAACAACATCATCAACAACAGACCAGTTAGAAATGTCAGATGCTTTATTAAAATTAAAAATTATATTTGATTGCATTGTAATCGATATTAAAATAATTAGAATTATAGATTTCATAATTTGTGTTTTATCTAGCTCGTTAACTTACGTAGCATTCCTTTAAAAATAAACCCATGAAAAGGAAGTACCGCATACCAATACAATCTTCCTGATAATCCTAAAGGTCTAAATGTAGCTGTTTGTATTAATTGATCTTTTTCAATCTTAAATTCAAGCCAAGCTTCACCAGGTAACTTCATTTCTGCAAATAGCAACAATCTTCCTTCTTCTTTATTCACATAGATTACTCGCCAGAAATCAATAGAATCTCCTGCAATTAATGAACTTTCATTTGTTCTTCCTCTTCGTAAACCAACACCGCCAAAAAGCTTATCAACATGTCCTCTTAATTGCCATAACCAAGTACCATAATACCAACCCGTTTTTCCACCAATACGCCATATTTTAGAAAGACATTCATTTTTATCTCTATAAGATTTAGATCTTTTATCTATAAAACATCCAAAGGTTGGAACTTTTATAAAATCTGAAATTTCAATATCCATTTCACCACTAATAAAAGCATCTTTCCAACTCGATGTAATTTGATTGCTTTCTATTTTTAAAAACGCTTTATCAAGAGATTCTCTGTAAGAAAGTGGTTGCACATTTAAGATTTCTGATAATCGATTGTCTTTACAAATAACTTCAACTTTCATACTACTTACTAATGCAGATGCCAATTTAAAGGATGTAGAAGTTACAAAATATAACCAATAAGAAGATAATTTAGGAGTCATTACCGGTAAGGTAATTATAGTCCGTTTTAAGTTTCTTTTTTTACCAAACTCAAGTAACATCTCTTTATAAGTCAGAATATCTGGCCCACCAATATCAAAACTATCATCATACACTTCAGGGTTAAGTAATGACTTTGATAAGAATTCTACAACATTTACAATACCAATAGGCTGACACTTTGTATCTAACCATTTAGGCGTAACCATAAGTGGTAATTTTTCTACAATGTCTCTTATAATTTCAAAAGAAGCACTACCAGAACCTATTATAATACCTGCTCTTAAAGTTGTACAATGATACGTACCTTTAGACAACTCATTTTCTACATTTTTTCTAGAAGAAAGATGTTTAGATAAATTCTCATCATTTACAATACCGCTTAAATAAATAAGATGTTCACAGTTTGTTTTTTGCAGTGCTTCTTTAAAATTAGTAGCACATTGTAATTCTAACGCTTCGTAATCACCAGAACTAGACATAGAGTGCACCAAGTAAAAAGCCCCATCAATATCTGTTGGAATATTTTTTAAAGTTTCTGTATCTAGTAAATCTAATTTTATAACACTTATAAATGCCTTTAATGATTCTGGAGGCGAAAACCTGTTTAAATCTCTTACACAACATACAACATGATATCCCTTATCAACAAGAATCGGCAACAAACGTTTACCAATATATCCTGTTGCTCCAGTAAGTAATATTTTCTTTTTATGAATCATAATTAACTATTTAAAATAGATATATTTCTCCGTTTTCTCTGTCTGATTGTTGTATTTAAATAGGTGTTTTATCAAATATTCTTACAATCATCCCTAATATAGGGTTTAATAAAAAGAAATCATGATGTGTATTCATAAATCGCAAAAAAAGTCTGTCGTAAACTTGTTTCAGCATCCATTAATAGAAAAAAAGTATTGGTTTAACAGCTTCTGAAACGCCTACCACTTTATGGTGGGATAAAACTGATATTTCTAAAAATAGAATGGACACACTTATTGCTTGCGGGCAGTTTACAACCTGCTATAAATTGCTAGATTATATTTTAGATTTAAAAAAGGATGCTGAATTACAAGAGAATATAGATACTGAAGCTATTGACAAACTCTATAAATTACTTTTAAAAGATTGGAAAGCTTTTAATAAGAATCCATTGTTTTTGGTGGAAGAGTTAAGGCTTGTTGGTAGTGAGTAGGTTTTTAGAATTCAAGAAAATTTCAGAAGTATAAATTTTAAGCAAAGGATGTGCTTGACTTAATACCGCATCTATCAATAGAAAAGAATAAAGAATTAAAAAAATACTGATTTTTTATTGAGGTCTGATTCATAAATAGAAAAAAATAACAATTCTTCGACAAGTTCAGAATGACATTCTCACAATTAATTGTTTTTATGAATAAAATCTAAAAAACTACATATTAACCCAAATCTCATCCTGACATACTATAATTTCAGTAAGAATTCAAAAGATAAGAAATGGCAAGTGTCCAAAGAGTGCAACGGTCTGGACACGTTAATGAAATATCTTTTTAGAATTCAATGAAATTATATGAAGTCTAGATTTTTGGTTCTTTTCATCAATGGAAAAGAATAAAGAATAACAATTCTTCGACAAGCTCAGAAAGACATTCTCACAATTAATTGTTTTTATTGATAAAATAGTATTTGAAATTTCAATCTTTCATCAATAGAAAAGAATAAATAAAAGAAGAATATAATACCTTTGATATCATGGACGAACTTTTAGATTATTTTAAAAAAAGTATTCTTTTTTCAGAGGAAATTGAAAATAAATTAAAGTCAATAATTGTAGAAAAAAAAGTCATAAAAGGAGAGATTATCCTTTCTAATGATTCACTAAAAAAGGAGCATATTTTTGTAGTAAGTGGTTGTTTACGTTCTTTTTATACCACAGATAACGGAAAAGAACACACTATACAATTCGCTATTAAAAACTGGTGGATCAGTGATTATATAACTTTATACACAGACAATAAATCTATTGTATCCATAGAAAGTGTAACACATTCTAAAATTTTGGTTATCGAAAATGCTAAAATGGATGAGTTATATACAGAATTTCCTCAATTTGAAGCTTTTCAGCGTAAAAATTTCGAAAAACGTATTGCTGCACTTCAAAAGAGAATTCTAGGTTTATTAACACAAACAGCAGCCGAAAAATACAATCAGTATGTTCATAATTATGCTGCTTTCGAAAAACTAATACCAAATTATCAAATAGCTTCCTTTTTAGGCATCACTCCAGAGAGTTTAAGTAGAGTTCGAAAAGAAAGAATTAAAAAATAATTTCTTATCATAAATCAATTTTCTTTTTGTTGATCCTATTTATCTTTGTTCTAAATAAAAAAACATACAATGAGTTTTATAGATAAATTAAACGAACGTTACGCTACAAAAGCCATGAATGGTGAAGTAGTGCCTCAAGAAAAAATAGACACCATTTTAGAAGCTATTCGATTGGCGCCAACATCTAGCGGATTACAACCTTTTGAAGTTTTTGTAGTTACCAATGATAAAATTAAAGCAAGTATTAAAGAAATTGCTTGGAATCAAGAACAAGTAACAGACTGTTCTCATTTATTAGTTTTTGCTGCTTGGGATAATTATACAGAAGACAGAATCAATCATATGTTTGATTTAACCAATGAAATAAGAGGTTTTAAAAACGAAGGTTGGGAAGATTATCGTAAAATGTTATTATCATCTTATCCGCAACGCGATGCAGAAACAAATTTCGAACATGCTGCAAGGCAAACCTATATTGCATTTATGGCTGCAATTGCACAAGCTGCATACGAAGGCGTAGATAATACACCAATGGAAGGTTTTGATCCTGCTGCATTAGACAAAATTTTAGGTTTACGTGAAAAAGGTTTACGTAGTACTTTATTATTACCTTTAGGTTATAAGGATGTTGATAAAGATTGGTTAGCTAGTTTAGTAAAAGTTAGAAAACCAATGAAAGAATTAGTGACTGTTGTAGCATAACTTACTTAAAAATCTAAAG
This sequence comes from Polaribacter sp. SA4-12, assembly GCF_002163675.1. Lineage (NCBI taxonomy): Bacteria > Pseudomonadati > Bacteroidota > Flavobacteriia > Flavobacteriales > Flavobacteriaceae > Polaribacter > Polaribacter sp. SA4-12. The sequence continues at coordinate 564,544 of NZ_CP019334.1, forward strand.
TTTCTAAAACTTTAAAGCGAGAACTCAAACACATTGAGTTCTCGCTTTTTTTTTGAAGTAAAGTAAAAAGAATAGCTTCCGAAAATATATGTTTTTTTTAATTAATTGTTTTTTTACTTTGATTATGAGTCGTAAAACACTCTAAAAAAGCTGTTTTATTACCTCTACTTATTCGTAATATTTTTCCATTTATCAATATGAAGTGATGACTACTAAGTCATTAATATATAAGTGCTTAAAAAATGTAAACACCTGAATGAAAAGACAGGTGTTTGTACGCTCTTAAGAAATAAGTGATGTCTATACCTTTGAGAACCTATAATATAGATCAACATCTTTAAAAACCAACTAATTATGAAAACTCCTTTTACAAAAATTTCTATACTAATCATTAGTATACTCGTTGCTGCATTTATTACAAGTTGTAGTAACAAATACAATGTAGCAAGCGCGTATATTCCTATTCCAGAAAGTAACTGTCCTAAGCCTTTAAGTTGGCTTGGTGAAAACCCCATTCCAATACCAAATTATGCTAATTTTCCATGTGGTTATACTTTAGATAATGATGGAGATGTAACAAATATGGCGTTTCATGAAATTTCATGGCAATACTTTCTTTGGTTGACAGAAGAAGTAACCATAAACTCAGAAAAAATGTTGCGTTTTGAAACGATGTATAATGATGAAGCAATTAATATAAAAGATCCTAACAGTCCAGATGGGAAGGAGCATATCCTTGGTGGTATTCAGCAAGCTGGGTCTAATAGTGTTTTAGTAGATGAAAACTTTAGAGCTGTTTATACAACGATGATGATTGATCCTAATTACAGAAATTTTGTGGTAGGAAATAATTTGAATATCCCAAAAAACTTAAGAGACTTTCCTGGTACAACAAATTTTCCTAATGGTTCAATGTCTATGAAAGCTGCTTGGAAAATTGTACCAAAAGGTAAAAAAGCGCCTAAAGGAGCTTATACAAGAACATCAAAACTTTATACTGTTGTTAAGATTGATGGAAACTTAACAACTTCTGATAATTATAAAGATGAATCTAAAAGAAAAACTATTGAAGAGACTGTTGCTTTAGTTGGTTTTCATATTGCAGTTGTAGTAGAAGGGCATCCAGAATTTATTTGGGCAACTTTTGAGCACAATGATAACACGATTAATTATGGAACAAAAAATCAGAATGCGCCATCGAATTATAGCTTTTTTAATGATTCTAGTTTTAATGTAAGTAATACTGGTGCGTTATCTGTTGTTGCAGAAACACAAATAATTTCTCAAGATTATGTTGATAGTCCTACAACTCAAGTTTTAAGGGTACATCAATATGGAGGAGGAAACGCTACAAATCAAAATAATATTGCAAACTTAAATCTCATTGTTAAAGATACTCTTTCAAATAATTCTTTTGCCCAAAACTATCATGAAGTTGGTGCTGTTTGGTTTAATCAAACAGATGCACTTATACCAGATTGGTCTCTTGCTAAAAATGATAGTATTCAAACAGGTTCAAAAACATTATCTAATTCTGTTATTGAAACTTTTACACAAGATGCTTTCAGTCAAAACAGTTGTTTTTCTTGTCATAATACAACACAATACAATCCTGTAAAGGGAATTCCTATAGATGGTAAAAATGTATTAACGAGCCATATATTACTTAAAAACTATATCAATGCTCAAAATGATTCACCAACTATAGAATTGGTAAATAGAAATAAATAAGCCCTTAATTCTCATAAACAAAATTAAAAAACATGTCAAACAACAATATATTTAGAATACATCCTTCAATAGGAATCGCACGCGTTGGAAACAGTAACGAATATTATTTAGGTCCTGAAACAATGGCAGGAATGGATGGTTTAACAACCTCAGAACCAATGGGAGGACTTCCTATTAAAGAAGGGCAAGAAAGCCAAACAATTACTAGTGATGATTTAAGAGATGCAGAAGGTAGATTAAAAAGACAAGCTGCTAGGTTTAAAATCTATGGATATAGTAATCTTGAAATACAACAATATCCTACACAAGCGGGTTCCGAAATAAAGGTAGGAAGTAGTATTAAAATTAATGGAACTACAAAAGTTGTAAAAACAATTTTATGGCAAGTTCATTTAGCGAACAAAAAAGCAAATAGTTGGGTAGAACCAGAACAGGGTATTTCTGCCTACAATAATTTAGGGCAAACACCTTTTATTAGAAACCCAAACTTTCCTAATTCTACACCAATGGCAGGTGTAAATGAAGAAGAAAAAACATGTACAAATTCTCATGAAATACTTACCGAAAAAGTACGTAGAGAAACACTTGTTTTAGATGCAGGACCTCATGTTGTTAGTAAAGGAGGACAAGAAACTGTTTCTTTTAATTCAACAGGACAAAACAAAATAATAAGCAATACAGGATTAGCGACAGAAGCTGTAAAGTATCCAAAACAATTTCCGGTATACAATAATGACACTCCAGAAAACGAGACTATAGAATCATTAGGCGACATGGAAATTGATCAATTTGGACGTTTACTTGTAATTGGTGCTTTTGGTAAAGCTTCAGGTTTTAAAGGTGCGGGTGTTTATGATCCAAATGCAGATTTAGAAGATGCTGTAAATAATGATTGTTGGTATGATGATACTGCGGATGGACCTGTTACAGCGGTTCTTGTATTTACAGATGAAACTTCGCATGCTGTAGAAGGAAGTTCTTGGGTTGTGAGTTCAGATCCATCATATGCACCACAAATTGCAAATGTTGTTTCTCTTTGGGAAGATTTGTACAATACTTGGGTAGAAAATTTTGAATTAGAACCTAGTTTATACACTCCAAATGGAACTGAAACTCCAGTTAATAACAAAGCTTATACTTTAGGTAAAGGATATAATGAAAATTACGTTCCAAAATTTGAAAGTCAGGTAAAACCGATGTTAAATGCTGCTAATTTACAAATGTGGGCAACTAACTTAGTTTCAAAAGGAGAAGGAGCACATAAAGCTGTTGCAAAACAGACTATGAAAAATCCTAAATGGAAAGAAATTATGGATTTTATTAGAAATCCGAATGCAGAAAACAATAATGATGACCCACAAAATGCAACACGCATGCCTTTGTCTTTAGGTGATTCAGGAACTCCTGCAGATAATTTTTTAGCCATTTCAAGAACACAATATTTCTTTTTATATCAATGGTTAATTAGAGGTGTTATCGATTCTGGAGATACTTTAGGTCCTGGTGAATTATTAGATAGAAATATCTTAGGAAACTGCCTTGGAGGTAGATTTAGCCCTGGAATTGAAATGACGTTTATTATTCGTGATAAACAGTTATATCAAAATTGGAAAGACGGTTCTAGCTATTTACCTGCTGGTCCTTTTAGAATTGATATGGAAACTATAAATTATAATAATTTACAGACACCAGCATTAGGAGTTGGGTATACACCAACAAATTCTGCAAAAGTAGAACCAGGTGATATTTGTAAATTTATGTCGATTCCTTGGCATTCAGATTACAATTCGTGTGCAACACATACACCAGTACCAAATGAACAAAATAGTAAAATGACCTATTGGTCTTGGCCTGCACAAAGACCAGTAGCTGTTTATACATTTGAAGATTTAGTTTGTAGTGAAACAAATACTTTAGATTTTCAACGTTATTCTGTTAGAGGTGAAGGAACAAATGCTTATTATGATGCATCTGCACCAAATCATATTAATGTTCAAAATACAGGAACTGCTTCTGCAAGAGTAGGTAGATATCAAGAATATATTAATTTTGTGAACAATTGGCATAATGTAGGTACGATTATTCAAGGATCATCAATTCAACAAACAGATGATGAAAAAGCAAAAAATATATCATCAGAATTACTAAAAGAATCGTTTTTAGAAGTACAAAGTAAATTTATAGAAGACGATAGTAATAAAGTTATACCAGGACCAATACCAGAAAACCATGCAGTGACAGAACCTGCAGCTGTTTGTCCACATATGGCAAAAATGAAGAATAAATAAAACATTTTAATTTAAGATACATCTAAAATGAATTCATATTCTGTAATTATTATTGGTGGTGGGCCTGCTGGAATTTCTTGTGCATTAGCATTAGCGAAACAAGGTGTAAAAGATATTTTGGTGGTTGAAGCTGGTGATTATTCTAAGTTTGTAATTGGAGAAAGTATTCCTCCAAATTCAAAAAGGGTCTTGAATTCTTTAGGTGTCTTTAAAGATTTTTTAAAAGAAAACCATCTTCCTTGTTTTGGAGTTTGTTCTTATTGGGGAGATGATAAAAGAGGTTATAATGATACTGTTTTAAGTCCGTTTGGACATGGTTGGCATTTAGATAGACGACGATTTAATCAATTTTTCTCTGAGCAAGCTCAAAAGAATGGAGTTGTAGTAAAAACCAACGCAACTTTTAAGAAAAGCTCACAGCTTAAAAATGGAAACTTTATTGTGAGTTATATTAAGGATGATAAAGAAGTACAAGTAACTTCAAAATTTGTTGTTGACGCTTCAGGAACTCGTAGTCTTTTTGCAAAACAGCAAGGAAGTATTCCTATTGAAGGAGAATCTTTAATTTGTTTGATAAGACGTTTTAAAATCAATGATACTGATAAAATATCTTCTTTAACAAGAATTGAAGCTGTTGAAAATGGTTGGTGGTATGGCGCAAAACTTCCAAATAATGAGGTGTTAATTACTTTTTATACCAATCAAGAAACCTTAAAAAGAACAAAATTATCTCAGGTAAATCATTGGATGGATGCTTTAAATAAAACGGTTAGTATTAAAAAAGGAGTACAAGAAACAATGGCTTTAGACAAAAATATAAAAGGATTTCCTGTCCGTTCTTTTTGTTTGGATAAAATTACGGGTAACAACTGGTTAGCAATTGGTGATGCTGCATCTGCTTATGATCCTATAACATCTAGAGGAATTTATAAGTCATTAACTGACGGACAATATGCTGCAGAATGTATTGTTGAAAAACTGAATAATAATTTAGATTCATTAGTTAATTTTGATAATTATGTTTCTAAAAACTATAGCAATTACATACTTGAGCGTGCACATTATTATGCTTCTGAACAACGTTGGAAGGAAAGTCTTTTTTGGAAGAGATTTCATCAAAAGTCAATGATTGAAACAGGTTTCGTAAAATCTAACAACAAATTAGAAAGGTTGCTTGAATTATAATTGGAATTAAATGACATTTTAAAGGGAGAATTCAAACACATTGAGTTCTCCCTTTTTTTTTTGAAGTTCGTTTTCTTTCATCAAATGAAAAAAAACTCATCGATAAAAAAGGACTTTCTGTATAGTCAATTGCCCCAAACTTCTATTACTTTTTTATAAGAATACGTATAGTTTCACCTTTGAAGTGTTCAATTAAAACACCTTAAAAATGAAATTATACATCATCATCATAGCAAGTTTCTTATTTGTGCAAATTTCTTTCGCACAAGAAACAGCGAACACTTCACCAAAAATATGGTCTTTACAAGATTGTATTACATACGCACTAGAAAATAATATTACGGTAAAAGATGCATCACTTAATAAAAGTATTGCTGAAATAGATTATAACAAAGCTAAATATGCAAGATTACCCAATTTATTCGGGAGTGCTTCTCAAAGTTTTTCTAACGGAAATACCATTGATCCAATTAGTAGTGATTATGTAACAGATCAAATACATAGTACAAATGTTGGTATCAATAGTTCTATGATGTTATTTCAGGGAAACCAAATTAATAATCAGATTAAACAAAATAAGTTACTGTTAGATCAGAGTATTTTTTTAGAAGAAGTAGAAAAAAATAACATTGTTTTAAATCTTTTAGAAACGTATTTACAAACGCTTTACAGTAAAGAAAGTATTTCTATATCAGAAAATAACTTAGCAGCTTCAGAAAAAGAAGTTTTAAGAGCAAAATCTCGTTTAGATGCAGGTACAATTGCATTAAGTGATTATACGGAAGCTCAAAGTCAGGCAGCAACTAACAAATACAATGTTATTAGAGCAAAAAATGAATATCAACAATACATAATTGGACTAAAACAATTATTAGAAATCTCTCCATTACAAGATATAGAAATTGAAACTATTGATGAAAATATGGATTTAGTAAACCTAGAATTGAACAAGGTTGATGTCTATAGTAAAGCATTAGGTTTTTTACCAGAAATTAAAGCAAGTAATTTAAATATTGAAGCAAACGAAAAAGAATTAGACATTGCTAAAGGTGGTTTTTTACCAATACTAGCTTTATCAGGAAGTATGGGTTCTGGTTATACAAGTATCAATACAAATACATTTTCTGATCAGTTTGATGTGAATTTCAATCAGAAATTAGGATTGTCATTAACGATTCCGATTTTTAATAGAAATCAAACTAAAAGTGCTGTACAAACTGCTTCCATCAATATTGAAAAAGCGGAAATACAAAAACTATCTACAGAAAAAGATGTGTATAAAAAAGTAGAAACTGCTTATCAAAATGCAATATCTGCTCAAGAGCAAGTAATTGCTGCAGAGGCTTCTAAAGTTACTGCGGAACAAAGTTATAAACTAGCACAAAAAAAGTATGAATTGGGAGATTTAAGCACAACCGATTTAGTGATTAGTCAAAATACATTTACCAATGCACAACAAAACTATTTACAAGCAAAATACTTAAATATTTTATACCACCAATTATTACAATTTTATCAAGGAAATGATATCAAACTTTAATCAAAATCATCATGAAAAAAAATAAAAACATCATCATAAGTAGCATTGTAATTGTAGTACTTGCAATTGTAGGTTATTCTTTTTTTAATAGCGACGATGCTATCATTATAGAAGCTAAAACAGTGTTAGCAAAAACAGAAAATGTAACTACAATGGTTACAGCAACAGGTACTATAGAACCAATTACACAAGTAGAAGTAGGGACACAAGTTTCTGGAGTTGTAGAAAAAATATATGTAGATTATAACAGTGCTGTAAAAGAAGGGCAATTGATTGCTGAATTGGATAAAACCAATTTAAACGCTTCTAAAACACAAGCACAAGCAGCATATGACAATGCGTTATTTCAAAGAAGTTATATGAAAACTATTTTTGATAGACAGCAAAAACTGTACGATAATCAAGTAATTAGTAAATCAGATTTTGATGAAGCTCAATTCAATTATCAAACCTCAAAAGGGACAGTTACACAACGTTTATCTGATTTACAATCAGCAAAAACAAACTTAGGATATGCAAATATCTATTCACCAATAAACGGAGTTGTTTTATCGAGAGCTATTGATGAAGGTCAGACTGTTGCTGCAAGTTTAAGCACTCCAACTTTATTTACAATTGCACAAGATTTAAAAGAAATGCAAGTAGAGGCAGATGTTGATGAAGCAGATATTGGACAAGTAAAAGAAGGACAAAGAGTCGAATTTACAGTAGATGCTTACATAGGTCAAACTTTTGAAGGTGTAGTAACACAAGTGCGTTTAGATCCAACAGTAACATCAAATGTGGTAACGTATACTGTGGTTATAAAAGCTGATAATCCAGATTTAAAATTAAAACCAGGATTAACTGCAACTATTTCTATTTATACTTTAGAATTGAATGATGTGTTAACTGCAGAAGCAAAAGCTATCAACTTTAAACCTGAAACTGCAACCTTAGCAACTTATAATTTACAACATCAATTATCAGACAATAATAGCAGTTTATCTAAAGATGCAACAACACTTTGGGTATTAGAAAAAAATGGAGCAATCACTCCAAAAATAGTGAGTCTAGGAGCAAGTGATGGTGTAAATGTTCAAATATTAAGTGGTGTTCAACAAGATGAAAAGTTAGTTTACAGTTTAAAAGGTGTTGCAAGATCACAAGCAAGTAATTCTGCTAAAAGTGAAAGTCCTTTTATGCCACAAAGACCAGGAGCGAAAAAAAAATAAAGAGCCATGAGTAAAGAAATCATTAAAATAGACGCTTTAAAACGTGAGTTTACCATGGGAACTGAAACGGTTCATGCACTAAGAGGTATCTCGTTTGACATAAAAGAAGGGGAGTTTGTAACTATTATGGGATCGAGTGGTTCTGGTAAAAGTACGTTGTTAAATATCTTAGGATGTTTAGACCAACCTACTTCTGGAACGTATCAAATTGATGCTGTAAAAGTGAAGGATTTAAGTCGAAATGAATTGGCAACCATAAGAAACGAAAAAATAGGATTCATTTTTCAATCTTATAATTTATTAGCCAGAACATCTGCTTTAGAAAACGTAGAATTGCCTTTATTATATAATAGCAAGGTTTCTACTGAAGAACGAAGAGAACGTGCTATAAAAGCATTACAAATGGTTGGTTTGGCAGATAGAATGGATCACACACCTTCGCAACTTTCTGGAGGACAACAACAGCGTGTTGCCATTGCAAGATCTTTAGTAAATAACCCAGTAATGATTCTTGCCGATGAAGCCACAGGAAATTTAGATACAAGAACGTCTTACGAAATTATGTCACTTTTTCAAGAGTTAAATAAAAAAGGAATCACAATTACTTTTGTAACACACGAGCCAGATATTGCAACATTTAGTAATAGAACTATTGTTTTGAAAGATGGACATATAATTCAAGATTATAAAAATAATAAAGTACTGTCTGCAGCGCAAGAATTAGCAAAATTACCTAAACAAGACGATTAATTATGAGAGTATTCAATTTATTTAAAATCGCAACAAAAGCCATCATTCTTAATAAAACAAGAACCTTATTAACCATGTTAGGTATTATTATTGGTGTTGCTTCTGTAATTACAATGTTAGCAATTGGAGAAGGTTCTAAAGAAAGTATTCGTACTACTATTTCTGCAATGGGTTCTAACATGATTACCATTAAAGCAGGAGCGGATACACGAGGTGGAGTTAGACAAGCAGCAAGTATTATGGAGTCACTTACTTTAAACGATTATAAAGCTATAAAAAAGCAAGCAACATTGTTAAGTTATACGACACCAATGGTTAATGGAGGCGGACAAGTTATTAATGGTTCTAATAATTGGCCAAGTACTATTTATGGTGTAAACCCAGATTATTTAAAAATAAAAGTTGTCGATTTACAGAGTGGTAGTATGTTTACAGATGCTGAAGTAAAAACTGCTTCTAAAGTTGCTTTAATAGGACAAACTGTTGTAGATAATGTATTTCCTGATGGTAAAGATCCTGTGGGGCAAATGATTCGTTTTAATAATATTCCTTTTAAAATTATTGGGGTATTAGAGGAAAAAGGAGAAAACACTTTTGGTCAAGACCAGGATGATGTAGTGATTGCTCCATATACAACTGTACAAAAACGTATTTTAGCAATAGATCATTTAAATCAGATTATGGCGTCTGCTGTAAGTGAAGAAAAAGCACCAAACGCAGTACTACAAGTCACAGAAATTTTACGAACACAACATAAATTAACAGCTACAGAAGAAGATGATTTTCATGTACGTTCTACAGAAGCTATTGAATCTGTAGCAGAAAACTTTAAGGTTTTAGATACAGATAATAGTGCTAACTTAAACCTTACTGAATTAAAAGGCTTACTTGCGTTGTTAAAATAATATCATTTTATATTTATAGAGGCTTTCTAAAAAGTGATATTTATAATTCACTTTATAGATTGCTTTTATAGCTGTATAATCTTCAATTAGCTTTAAAATTAGAAAACACAGAATAGTTTCTTTTCTTTCTTTTAATATATTTTTAACAACTATCACTTTAAACTATCCAAACAAAATAGGGTCAAACTAGTAGTAAACAAAAAATTTAAAAAATAAAGATATTATGAAATTACTTATAAAAACATACGGAATAGCAGCTATACTTTTAGTTTCTCTTACACTAGAAACTTCTGCTCAAACAAGAAGGAGTACAAAAGAAAAAACGACAACTGTAAAAAGAAACACGAGTAAAAGAACAGTTAGTAAAAGAGTACCAAGAACAAAAGTAACTTACAAGAAACAAAAACGAAAAGTTGCATCTGTAAGAAATATACCAAATAGAAAAACGGTTACTCATAAAGGACATAATTATTACTATTCTAATAATAAATTTTATACATATTCTAGAGGTCGTTATATTGTAATTACTCCTAAATTAGGGTTTAGAATAAATATGCTACCAAGAAATTATAGAACGATACGATTTAATAACCGTAATTATTATAATGTAGAAGGCGTCTTTTACATGCAAATAAACAACGAGTACGAAGTAGTAGACCCAGAAGTTGGTACAATTGTTTATGAATTGCCTAACGATTATGAAAAAGTAATTATAGATGGACAAACCTATTATGAGTTTGCAAATATATTATATGAAAAAATACAAGTGAATGGCACTAGAGCTTATGAGGTTGTAGGTATCATAGAAATGAAATAAAGTTTAGGTTTGTTAAATGTTGACAAAAAGAGTGTAATTTAATAATTATGCTCTTTTTTTATTTAAAAAAAACAATATTTCTTGGTTGTTAAAAAATAATGGCACTATATTTGCCTTATAATTAGTAATATAAATTTAATAACATTATTATGAGTAAAGGTACAGTAAAGTTTTTCAACGAAACAAAAGGATTTGGTTTTATAACTGAAGAAGGAGTAAGCAAAGATCATTTTGTACACGTTTCAGGTTTAATAGATGAAATCAGAGAAGGTGACGAAGTTGAATTCGATTTACAAGAAGGAAACAAAGGATTAAACGCAGTTAACGTAAAAGTTATCTAAGAAATATACTTTAAGTTTTATAAAAGCCCATCAATTAATTGATGGGCTTTTTTTTGTCTTTTATCCTTAGCCTAAAGCTATATCGTTATAAAGTTTACAACTTTTATTAAAAAGTATGTCGTTGCTCATCTATAGAAGAAGCGCTCAATAATTTATTAAACAGTTTAATACTATCAAAATTACGCGTAATTTCTTCAGATACTGCAACTCCAGAAATTCCTGTTTCTAAAATACCAGTAACATCATCTGTAGTAATACTACCAGCACCAATAATTGGAGTTTCAGTTTTTAAAGCATCAACAATTAAAGAAAAACCATTTACCCCTAAAACTTTTGATTCATTATCTTCATTAGAAGAAACTCTAAAAGGACTTAAAGTAATATAATCTACTTTTTTACTAATTAAGCTTTCACAATCTTGTAAAGTATTTGCTGTTCCACCAATAATTTGCCAAGTATATAAATGCTCTAAAGCAGTTGTAGCGCAAAAATCTGTATTTTCTAAATGAACACCATCTGCTTTTACTTGTTTTGCTATTTTATAATGATCTTTTAGAATTAATCTAGTTTGAAAATGAGACGTAATTTCTCTAGCTTCATTTGCAAATTTTAAATATTTTTTTTCTGAAATATTATGTATGTTTAATTGCACTAATTCTGCACCAGATGAACACGCTTTTTGAATATTTTCTAAATGTTCTTTTGGAGAAGCTCCTTGAGATATGTAATGTAGTTTAGGTATCATTATTCTTCGTTTTTAGTTGAAAACAGTATTTTCAACCTAAATTTTATTCTTTAATTATCAAGATTCAGTTTAGCACAATAGAGACTTCTTTATCACTTATAAAACAAGTAATACTACTTAGTAGACACTTTTTTAGCGTATTGCATAAAATAATCTTCAAAACGTTTTAGAATTGGATGCAGTTTTTCGGAATACAACACATACTGACATTTAGGAGCACTTTGTGTAATTGCCATTAAAGCAGCATACGATTTTTTATCAACTAAAAATTCTGCATCATCAATATTAAAAATCTTTAATTGAGTTGTATTTACTCCTTCTAATAAAAGTAACTTATTCATAGTGATAGGTGTACAGATTAGAATGTCTACACCTTCAAATATTTCTGATTTCAATAATTCAATATGCTGTCTTTCATCACATCCATAAAGACGCAACGTAGTATGCCTTGTATATGCTAAAAAAGCATCATATAATTCCATTGCTTTTTCACTACTTTCTACAAGAACAACAGCTCTTGGCGCAGTACCAACTTCCTCACATTTAAGTTTTTGCATGGTAGTTAATATCATTGCTGTCGTTTTCCCACTACCTTTTGGAGCAGTACAAAATAGATTTGCTCCACTTTTTATAACAGGAATACTTTTAATCTGAAATGGAGTAGGAGTTGATATTTCATGAGACTCTAACTTCTCTTTGATTTCGAAATGTAATTTTTTAAAAGGCATAGTGTAAAAACGTAATTATTAAGCATAAAAATGAAGGCAAAGATACAATTTAATTGATGTACTTATTTTTTCTATTGTAACTTTTGTAATCGAAAATTTATACTAGTTATTAAACAGATAACAAGCGCTATTTAATAATTAATTTCTTTATCAAAAGGAAAGAATTCCTGATGCTTTTGGTACTTATTTTAGATTACTATTCTGCATTTTTCCATGCTTCTTTTAAAAATACCAAGTCTTTTTTAATACGCTTAAAAACCTCTTTTTTAGGAATTGTTATTTTATTTGATCCCTTTTCTGCACCACCTAAATCATATTCCACATGCAAAGAAACAGGAACATTTATTTTATATTTTTTAAGCAAAGAAAAGTAACGATTAAAATCTACCATACCTTCACCTAAAGGAACATTAACTGGTTGCCATTTTCCATCTACAACTCCCCATTTAACATCTTTTAATACGATAGAATTTATATACGGTTTAATTCGTCTTAGCCCAAGTTCCCAACTCTCACCACCTTCTATTACAGCATGTCTAATATCATATTGACTTCCCATAAACTTCCCTTTAGTTTCTTCTAAAATAGGAAGTAAGTCCCAAACTGGTGCGCCAACATTCATACCCGAATTATTTTGATAACCTCCAATAAGACCTAAGCTTTCATTCAGAATTTCTAAATCTCTTGCCTGTTTTCCATATAAAGCCTGACTTTCAGTAATTGGGGTATCTTCTGGATACTTTAACCAATCTGTGCGATAATTTGTAAAACCTAACTTACTAGCAGTTTCCAAAACAGTTTTTTGCAAATTATTATGAGCATCCCAAACATTGGTAGACATCATTTTTGGAGCAAGACCATGTTTTTTCATAGCTTCCACTGCTTTTGGCAAATCATCAATTACATTTTCTGGTAATACATGTCCTTTTGGACGTACCGTTAAATCTAATCCATCAAAACCCATTTCTACAGTAGCTGCAGACATATCATTATAATTAAGAAATTGTAGATGTTTTGAAAACAAATGCACATTTAGATCATTATCTTCTGCCATAAAAGATTTCTGTAACAATGGGTTTACAAAAGACATAAATGGAATGGCTGTTAAAGCCATGGCAGATAGTTTTGCAAATTCTCTTCTAGAATAGTTCTCTGAATGGTTACTCATTTTATCTTTTTTTATTGATTGTTGTTTTATTATCGACCTTTTGCTAAGATACATTAAAACTGGTTAACCAATTTAGTTTAATAAAAATAAGCATAAAAAAAGAGCTATAACACATACGCATTATAGCTCCTTAAGTAAAAATCGAATTATTATTTTTTATTAGAACCTTCAAATTTATAAGAAATACCAAAATTAATCCCGAAAGAAGAATAAGGTACTTTTTGTGATAATTTCTTTGAACCATCAGTATTTGTATGTGATAATTCATCAACATAAGTAGATTCTTTATAAATACCTGAAGGTAAATTATCTAAAGAATAAAAACTAGGTACAGCAACAGTACCATCAGGTAAAACGATGTCTGTATTGAATTCTGTAATTTCAGAATCTTTTCTTTTTAAACTAATTCCATAATATTCTGCTTCAACAAAAAGAGAAAAGTTAGTGTCTAAATCGAATTTATAACCAAGAGCTGCCACAACACCTAAAGGAAAATGTCCGTGATAATCTTCTACATAATTTGTTTCTGTGTAAGAACCACTATTTAAAGGAATGTTTATAGAATTAAAATAGGCTACTTCAGGATCTGAAAAAACATCTTTTTTATACACAACTGCTTCTGTTTTTCCACCAACTTTGACTAGAGCTCCTAAGCGTCCATAAAAATTATCATTAAATTTATAAACCATAGAAACTGCTGCTCCAAATGCACGCGCTCTTGCAATTGCATTTATATCAACACTGGTATCTAAGGTTCCATCTTCTTTAAACTCGTAACCTTTAGAAATTGTTTGATCTGCACCATTAAGATATCCTAATGCTAAATCTATACCAAACTTATCATTAAAGAAATAAGTTCCTCTTACTTGTAAATTTAATCCTTCACCATAACTACCATAAGTGTTTTCTGTTTGTGTAGAATTAACTTTCTCTCCCAATTTCATTCCAGCACTTCCAATTGAATATCCTGAACTAACTGAGACATTAAATTGCCCATAAGAAATTGCGCTTATACAAAGGGCTGAAAATACGATGATTAAATGTTTCATAATCTACTATTTTTAAATTATTAATTTGATATATAATGATTAAACTTATTTTTTGTTAAAACGTTGCTAACAGAGAATAAATGTAAAGATTTTGAAGTTAAAACAACCTAATTTATTTTGAAAATATCATTAAATATTCACCAAAAAACTAACTTGACAGAGCAATGAAGATAAGACCGTATTTTTGTGTTATTATATATGATAAAAAGACGCGTAATTAGCAGATAACTATTACATTTAATCTCGATTCCATTTACAAGGAAAAAGGCACATTTATGAAAACGCAACCTACACTATATTCCATATTAGATCTTGCTTTAGTTTCTAAAGATCATACACTAAAACAAACTTATAATAACGTGCTAAATTTGGCGCAAAATGCTGAAAGGTTTGGGTATGCACGATATTGGTTGGCAGAACATCATAATTCGTCAAATATTGCAAGTAGTGCAACCTCTGTATTAATCGGTTATGTTGCTGCAGGTACAAACTCAATTCGCATTGGTTCTGGTGGTATTATGTTGCCAAATCATTCTCCATTAATCATAGCCGAACAATTTGGTACGTTAGCGTCTATTTATGAAAACCGAATTGACTTAGGCTTAGGTAGAGCACCAGGAACAGACAGAGAAACAGCACAAGCAATACGTTCAGATTTTATGAAAGCTGCACAATCTTTTCCTGAAGAAGTTAATAAAATACAACAATACTTTTCTGCAGAAAATAAAAACTCTAAAGTACGAGCTACTGTAGCAGAAGGAGTAGATGTACCTATTTATATACTAGGTTCTAGTACAGATAGTGCTCATTTAGCGGCAAAAAAAGGATTGCCTTATGCATTTGCAAGCCATTTTGCAACGACTCATTTATGGGATGCTATAGAAATTTATCGCAAAGAATTTAAACCATCAAACGATTTACAAAAACCGTATTTAATAACAGGTGTAAATATTATTGTTGCTGATACTGATGAAGAAGCCCAACGTTTATCAACCTCTTTAATACGTATGATTATTGGCATATTTACTGGAAAACGAGATTTTGTACAACCACCTATAGATATGACAAATGAGTTAGAAGGTGTTTTGCAAAACCCACAAGTACATCAAATGTTAAAATATTCTTTTATAGGAAGTAAAGCCACTGTTAAAGCAGGAATAAAAGAATTTATAGCGCAAACAAAAGCAGATGAATTGATTGCTGTAACTAATATTTATGATGGTAAAGACAGAATACGATCTTATGAATTATTTGCTGAAATTATGAAAGAGTTGAATTCGTAATTGAGTTTAAGTTACTATATTTTTGATACTACTTTAACTACACATTTATTTATAATACAGTTGTATCACTAAAAATACATATTAATTTTTATACTACAATTCCCCCCTTTTTCTCAACAACAAAAACACCCCAGTCTGCAATAGACTTAATTAACGGAATTAACGTTTTTCCAAAATCGGATAACGAATATTCCACTTTTAAAGGAGGCTTAGAGGTATATACTTTTCTTTTTACAATTCCATCTTCTTCCAGATTCTTTAATTGTAAGCTTAAAGTGCGCTCTGTAACAGTTGGCATTTCCTTTCTTAATTCGTTGTATCTAAGCGTGCGATTTATCAAATGAAATAAAATAACAGTTTTCCATTTTCCACCAATTACACCCATGGTTAAACTTGCGCAACAAGGGTATTCTTTTCCTTTAAATTTATACATAATACAGTTTTAAAAATGATACGATTATTATTTATATATAATGCAAAGGTATAATACTATACTTAATTATACAACTATACTTTTTATAGTAAATAAATATATATTCAAAAACCTCATTTTCAGTATTTTAAGTAATTAATTTTATACTATACTTTTCGACCGTTATTGTAAGAAACTAAAACTATATCTACTTTTGCACCTATACTTTTGATAGTATGTTTATAAAGCAATAATAGAGAAACAATATATAATTATGAAAACACCAAACATTTTAAAAGAAGACATTATAAATGCATTCAACTTTAGACATGCAACAAAAGAATTTGATGCTACTAAAAAAGTATCAGATGAGGATATTAATTTCATCTTAAAAACGGCAAACTTATCTCCAAGTTCATTTGGTTTTGAACCTTGGCATTTTGTGGTTGTTCAAGATAAAGAATTACGTGAGTTGTTAAAACCTGTAGCTTGGGGAGCGCCTTTAAAATTAGATACTGCTAGTCATTTTGTATTGGGTTTAAGTATGAAAGCCCCCATGGTAAAACATGATGCGGCTTACATTATGCACATGATGAAAGAGGTAAAGCAATTACCAGAAGATGTTATTGAAATGTATTCTAAATTTTATAGAGAATTTCAAGAGCGTGATTTTGATTTAGATACTGATAAAAAATTATTCGATTGGTCTGCGAAACAAACCTACATTGCTTTAGGTAATATGATGACTGCTGCTGCATTAACAGGCATTGATAGTTGCCCTATTGAAGGATTTCATCAAGAAAAAGCAGAGGCTTTATTAAAAGATAAATTTGGTATTGATACTAATAAATATGGTTTATCATTTATGGTTGCTTTTGGATATAGAAAAGAAGATCCAGCACATGAAAAATCTAGAAGAAACATGGAAGATATCGTTACTTGGAAGTAATTTTTTTCAACTCATATTTATTAAAATCCACTCTTTATGAGTGGTTTTTTTTTGATAAAAAAATTCAAATAGAATAGTAGTAGCAATGTTAAAAAAACAATTTATTTCTTTCGCTTGTAATGATTTTGTGTCAATTGATTCAAAAATGTTTTCGCTTTCACAAGTTCAAAACTCAGTTCTTTTGGAAGGTTTGAAAACAAAGGAGAACCACCACCTAATAAAATCGGAATTGTAGTAATTCTCATTTCGTCAATTAAATCGTCTTTTAAAAAACTTCTTATCATAGTTCCTCCATCAATGTAAAGTCGATGATATCCTTTTTTATGAATCTGCTCTAAAATTTCTGTCAATGTTCCATTAACCAAAAAGGCTTTTCCTTTATAACTTTCAGGTATTTCGTTTAAAGTAGTACTCAATACAAATACGGGTTTATCATAAGGCCAATCAACATCAAAGCCACAGACAGTTTCAAATGTTGTGCGTCCCATAACAAGTGCATCAATATTGTTGGTGAATTCTACATATCCCATGTCGTCATTAGTAGGATTTTGGATTGAATAAAGCCAATCAATTCCACCATTTTTGTCTGCGATATAACCATCTAAACTTGTTGCAATAAATACACTGTTTTTACTGTTCATTTTTTTTAAAATTTGATGAATCTTTAGTAAGCTTATTATCTCGGAACTAAATTAGTAAAAGAAAGCGAACTAGATTATTTTATATACTACAAAATTATTGTATCACATTAGTTTGTTAACAACGATTATACATCATAAAAACAGAAAGAAAGTGTAATCGTAAACAACACTAAAATTTTTTTATTTAACTGTTTATTATTGATTTAGGTCATTGTTTTTTAATTTTCTTCTACCTACATTTAAGAGTATAAAATTTTGTCAAGTATTTAATTATGAAAAGATTAAAATGGATTATACCGTTAATTTTAGCAATAGGAATTTTAGCTTATTTTATTGTTATAAAACCACAATTAGATACCAAAAATATAGAATTTACCTATACTTCATTAAAAAAAGGAAACATTGAATCCATCGTTTCAAGTACAGGAACTTTAGAGGCTATTAATACGGTTGAAATTGGGACACAAATTTCTGGAACGATAAAAAAGATTTATGTTGATTATAATGAGAAGGTAAAGGCTGGACAACTGTTAGCTGAAATGGATTTAAAATTATTAAAAACAAACTTAATTAGTGCTCAAGCTAATTTAGCGGTAAGTAAAGCACA
The DNA here is from genome assembly GCF_002163675.1 of Polaribacter sp. SA4-12. Taxonomy (NCBI): domain Bacteria; kingdom Pseudomonadati; phylum Bacteroidota; class Flavobacteriia; order Flavobacteriales; family Flavobacteriaceae; genus Polaribacter; species Polaribacter sp. SA4-12. The sequence continues at coordinate 582,897 of NZ_CP019334.1, forward strand.
ATTAAATCAGGCAAAAGAAGAATACGACAGAAGTAAAATATTGTTTGAAAAAGGAGTGATTGCACAACAAGAATTTTCGAACATAAAATATACTTATGAGCAAGCTACAGGTACAAATAAAGCCGCTGCTGCTAATGTGAATAACATTCAGGTTACCATGCAGTTTGCACGTATTACTTCACCAATAAGTGGTACAATTACAGAAAGAAGTGTAGAAGAAGGACAAACAGTAGCAGCTTCATTTGCAACACCAAGAATGTTTATTATTGCAGAAGATCTTTCTAAAATGCAAATCTTAGCAGATGTAGATGAAAGCGATATTGGTTATGTTCATAATAAAATGAAGGTTCGTTTTAGTGTACAAACGTATCCAGAGAAAGAGTTTTTGGGAGTTGTAAGCCAAATTAGATTGCAACCTATTCAAGTTAATAACGTAGTAAATTACCAAGTAGTTGTTAATGTTGATAATACTGATGGCTTATTATTACCAGGTATGACAACAAACCTTGAGTTTATTACCCAGAAAGCAAACAATGTATTTCTTATCAATAATTCTGCCTTACGTTTTAGACCTAACGAATTAATGCTTAAAAATTTAAAACCTGTTTTAGAAGAAAAAGCTAAAAAAAATCTTCCAGATTCTATTTATCAAAAGTTTACAAAAGCAATTAATAATGATGAAACATATATCCCTACAAGGTTTAAAAAAGGTTTACCCTCGAGTATAGATGGTTTTTTCTATAAAAATACGAACGGAAATATCAGTTTTAAATTCATTGAAATTGGTATAAAAACAGGGTTGCAATCACAAATTAAACGATTTTATGATGGTTCTGAAGTATCAGAAGGTATAAAAGCAATCAATGGTATTAAATCAAAAAAATAGAAATGATTATGCCAAAAAAGAAAGTCATAGAAACTAGGAAATTAAATCGTGTATTTAAAACGGGGGACATAGAAGTACATGCACTTTCTAACATTAATATTGTTATTGAAGAAGGAGAATTTGTTGCTCTTATGGGATCTTCTGGTTCAGGAAAATCAACCTTACTACATATTTTAGGCTGCTTGGATCAACCTACTTCTGGCGAGTATTATTTAGACGGAGTGTTTGTAAATACTTTGAATAAAAATCAACTAGCAGATATTCGGAATCAAAAAATCGGATTCATTTTTCAAAGTTATAATCTACTATCACGAACAACAGCGCTCGAAAACGTAGAATTACCATTGGTTTATGACAGAACAGATCGTTTTACAAATTCTAAAGAGCTCGCAAAAAAAGCATTAGAACAAGTAGGATTGGGAAATCGCATACACCATAAAACGAATGAACTTTCTGGAGGACAACAACAGCGTGTTGCTATTGCTAGAGCTTTGGTAAACAACCCTGCGTTAATTCTTTCTGATGAAGCCACAGGTAATTTAGATAGTAAAACCAGTATTGATATTGCAGATTTGTTTGTCCGTTTAAATAACGAAGGAAAAACAATTTTAATGATTACACACGAACCCGAAATTGCAAATTTTGCAAAACGGATGATTTATTTAAGAGATGGTCGCGTTTTAACCGACGAGCAAATTAAAAATAGAAGTACTAAAGAAAGTGCTTTAAAAGATTTAGAGTTAACTACTTAACCTAATATAATGAAGCAATTACTAAAAACATTTAAAGTCGCTTTTCAATCTATTAATAAAAATAGAACGCGAAGTTTGCTTACAGCGCTTGGTATTATTATTGGTGTTGCTGCTGTTATTATGACCATTTCTGCAGGAGAAGGAGCAACGCAAGCAGTACAAAGTCAAATATCTGGGTTAGGCACCAACTTGTTAATGATCACCACTAAAACAGAACACAGAGCAGGTATTGATGTAAGAATGGGAAGACCTGTTGATGAAAAAGACTTTAATATTTTACAGAAAAACTCGGTTTGGATGTTAAAATTATCACCATTAATAGCAAATGGAGTAAGAGCTATTGGTCCGCAAGGAAATAAATCGACCACAATTTATGGAGTATCATCAGATTATTTCGACATTTTAAGTCGAGAAATTGTTTCAGGAGATATTTTTACTGATGAAGATGTAAAAGCAGCGCGTAAAGTTTGTGTAATTGGCGAAACCATTAAAAAAGAACTCTTTATAGGAGAAGATCCTATAGGGCGACAAATTAGAATTAACAAAGTACCGTTTACTATTGTTGGCCTCTTAAAAGAAGAAGGAAAAGGTACAATGGGGCAAGATCAGGATGATATGTTAATTGCACCTTATACAACAATACAAAACAGATTGTACGGACATAGAAGAGGCTATAATATGATAATGGCAAGCGCTATAAGTGAAGATCATATTGTAGATGCAGAAATTGAAGTAACCGAACTTTTAAGAGAATCGCATCGTATTTTAGAAAGTGAAGAGGATGATTTTGAAGTGACAACTCAAATTGAACTACAAGAAATAACAGGGAATGTTACAGGTATTTTAACGTTAATATTAGGTGCCATTGCAAGTATTTCTCTTATTGTTGGTGGTATTGGTATTATGAATATTATGTTGGTTTCTGTTACAGAACGTACAAGAGAAATAGGAACTCGTTTGGCAATCGGAGCAAGAGAAAGTGATATTTTAACCCAGTTTTTAATTGAAGCGATTGTACTGAGTTTAGTTGGTGGTGTTATAGGTATTGTATTAGGTATTATTGGCAACCAAATTATTTATAAAGCAACTGATTTCTATATACCAACAGCAGTAAATTCTATCTTAATAGGTTTTGGTTTTTCGGTATTGGTAGGTATTGTTTTTGGCTATTTTCCTGCTAGAAAAGCAGCTAGATTAAATCCTATTGATGCTTTACGTTATGAGTAGAAAGTTTTAATAGTTAATGATTAAAAATTAAACTTAAAAGACCTTACAATACTTGAAAAGAATTATTTTTGTATTCAAATATTTTTACAAATGCAAGAAAGAAGTTTACAACGAATTTCACTCTCAACTTATTTTTTATTATCAGGTATTTGTTTTTCTTCTTGGGCATCAAGAATTCCAACAATAAAAGACAATTTTAATTTTAGTGAAGAGCAATTAGGTAATATGCTAATGATAATGCCTGCAAGTGCTATTATTGGTATTCCGCTTTCTGGTTGGTTGGTCTCAAAATACGATAGTAGAATACCGCAACAATTTGCCTATGTATTCTTTTCTATAGCACTTCTGTTAATTGGTTTTTCAACGAGTTTACCCTTACTTATTTTTGCGCTGTTTCTATTTGCGGTAAGTTTAAGAATCTTAAACATATCTATAAATACACAATCTATTTTTTTACAAGAAAAATTTGAAAAACGCATAGTTGGTGCTTTTCATGGTTTATGGAGTATTGGTGGCGTAATAGGTGTTTTATTTACAACCTTAATGTTGAAACTAAACATTTCTATTCAAATGCATTTTTTGATGGTTGCTATTTTTACATTGATTACCATTTTTATTGCATATCCTTATTTAATAAAAAATGATAAAGCGAAAGCTGGAAATAAATTTAAGTTAGAGAAGCCCAACAAATACATTATGCTTTTAGGTTTAATGGTATTTCTTGCTGCTGTTTGTGAAGGCGGAATGTATGATTGGAATGGCGTTTACTTTAAAGATGTAGTAAAAGAAGAAGTTTTTACGTACGGATATTTACTTTTTATGATTTGTATGTCTATTTATAGATTAACGATAGACAAATTGATCGATTATTTTGGAATGAAAAAGTTATATTTTTTAAGTTCCATTTTAATAATGAGTGGAGTTTCAATCGCTGTAATGATACCTGAATTCTGGCCTGCACTTATTGGTTTTTGTTTGGTAGGAATAGGTGTTTCAGGTCTTTTTCCTATGACATTTATATTGGCAGGTAAAGCAAAAAAGTATTCTACAGGAATCGTTATTTCAATCGTAGGGACTTATTCTACAGTGGGTATGTTTTTAGGCCCTCCTATAATTGGGTATTTAGCAGAGTCTTTCGGGTTGCAAAAAGCGTTTATTGTATTTATAATTGGTGGGTTTCTATTTATTCCTTTAACAATAAGTGTATTCAATCATTTAAAAAAGATTTAAAACAATCTGTCATTGCTAAAGAGGAACGATTGAAGCAATCTCATAAATTGTAACTATCCGATAAACAGATTACCACGTCCTAACGTCCTCGTAATGACATTTACATTTTGTCATTGCGAAAGAGGAACGATTGAAGCAATCTCATCAGTTAATAAAGAATCACAACCCGACATACTATAATTTCAGTAAGAATTCAAAAGGAATGAAACTGCAAGTGTCCAAAGCTTGTCCTCAACTCGATTGGGGAACTAAATAAAAAGTCTGGACACGATAGTGGAATTTCTTGTAGAATTCAATGAAATTATAGGAAGTCTAGATTTTTGATGAAGCCTGTGCTGAACTTGATTCAGTATTCATCAATGGAAAAGAATAAAGAATTAAAAAAACATTCAAAGAGGAACGATTGAAGCAATCTGCTAAATTAATGTTCCAAACACCTCTATACTTGTTATTCCTACAAAGCACGTATAATTATTTTCAGCACTAAAAAACAGGCCTTCATTCTGTCTTATTTTGGTTTGGTTCTGGTCTCCTTCGGAAAATGACCTATTTTTCAAAAATAGACTACTAGCGTCCCCGAACAAACCCCGAACAAGACTCGAACAAAACCCCCTAAAAATAGCTATCTTGTGTCAGGAGAGGTCAGGATGTGTCACCGTGTGTCATCGTGTGTCAGGACGTGTCAAAAAAGACGAATATATTAGCTTGTGTTTTCACCTTAAACAACTGTAAAACTGCGACTTAATAAGATTATTTATACTAAAGAAGAGAAATGGATTAATCTATTTGTATTTTAAACAGATTGGATACTTTGTTTTGGATAGAAGTGAGGTTATCTCTTCATTTTTCTTTTCGTTTTTTACCAAACGAAAATAGGAGAGAAGCATAATGTGTATGTAATAGCATATTCTCTTTATTTCATATTGTTATTCGTAGCTAATGACTTGGTATAATTCAGTATATTTAAACTTTTCTTTCCCTTAACTAATTGAATATTCTAAATAAAAGTTAAAAATATCATTTCAGAATCAAATAAATAATATAAGTAATGGCGTTTTTTATTGATAACAAACAACAATTCAACTTAGAAGTTGATAGGGATAAAATAGGATTTCGAAAGTGCCAATTAGGAGCTGTTTGGGCTGTTAAAAGTCATTATACAAAGAGTAAATCACCTGCTCTAATAAGCATGCCAACTGGGTCAGGTAAAACTGCTTTAATGATAGCATTATGCTTTGAGTTAAAAACAAAAAAGGTATTAATAATAACACCTTCAGTTGTTATTAGAAAACAGATTTTTGATGTTTTTAGTGAAATGGAAATATTAAAAACTTTAGGGGTCTTTAATAGTGAAGAAAAGCCAAAAGTAAATAATCATATTGGGTATTTAAAAAATGAAAATGATTGGATAAAAGCAACAAAATCATATGATGTGGTTGTTTCTACACCACACAGTTGTTCTTCTGAAATGAAAGATAACATAGCTTCTCCAAAAGATTTATTTGATTTAATAATTATTGATGAAGCTCATCATACACCTGCTAAAATTTATGAAAGTGCTTTTAAAGATTTTAAAGACTCAAAAATTATTTTATTAACAGCAACTCCTTTTAGGAGAGATCGAAAAAGAATTAAAGGTGAGTTGATTTATCACTACCCTATAGCTGAAGCGATAGAACATGATATATATAGACCTGTTACCTTTAAAAATATAGATACAAACAATGGAAAAAGTCAAGAAAAAGATTCTCTTTTAGCAAATGCTGCGATAGAAAATTTGAGAAATGAGCAAAAAAATAATCCAAATGCTCAATTATTGATCAAAACTAGAAAGATTAATTCTGCAGAAGAATTAAAAAAAATATATGAAGCTAAAGGAGTATCGGTTGGTTTAATACATAGTAGGAATACAAATAAACAAAACGAAGATTGTTTGATTAAGTGTAAAAAAGGTGAATTAGAAAGTTTAATAGCTTTAGGTATGATTGGTGAAGGTTTAGATATACCAACATTGAAAATAAGTGTACTACATGATATACCGAGAACCTTACCTACAACTATTCAATTTATTGGTAGAATTTCAAGAGTACATAAAAATCAAACAGGAAATGCAATTTTAATTGCAGATAGAAACTATGTAAAAGGAGAAGTTAAGAAGCTATATTATTTTGATAAATCATGGGATTTATTAATTCCTGATTTAGTTAGTAAAATTAAAACAAACTCACCATTATTTCCTGATTTAGAACCAAGTGAGTTAAATCCATTAGGTATATCTCCTGATGATTTAAAACCATTCTTTAGTACAAAAATCTATAAGACAAAAGTTGGTTTTGAATTTAAAAAAGGTTTTCATAAAAAAATGCCTTCAGGAATTAAATTAGTCTTTACTCATCAAGAAAATTTTAATTCTCCTTTGATATTAATTACAAAGCATAAGAAAACATTGCCTTGGGGAAAAGACTCAGCATTATTTCAAGATAATTATGATTTACATATTTTATATTTAATTGATGATTTTTTATTTGAAAGTACGACTTCTGATTTGATTTTAAATCATATGAAATCTAAACTATTTGATACAAAAAAATATGAAATTGTCCCAGCATCATATATAAGAAATGGATTAAGTGATAACACTATTGGTCAGTACTTTATGGTTGGTATGTCAAATATTTATGGAAGTGGGGCATCAAATCCAACATATAAGATGTTAATGGGACTAGAAGTGGAGTCTGCAGTTAAACATTCTGATGGTGCTGTATTTTCTTTTGGCCATGCATTATCAAGAATAGACGAAAATGAAACTAGAGGTATTGCTGTAAATAATGGTCGAATATGGGCTATTAAAAGAAAAAATATTAAAGAATTTTCGATTTGGTGTCAACATATTCATTCCCTAATTAAATTAGGCAATAATGAATCGAAAATTCCTAGGATGTCGAATTTAGCTAATTTTAAAACTGTTGAAAAATTCGAAGATACACCTGTTTCTATTCAATTAGATAGTGTTTGTTTCCAAATGGCAATAGCTATTATTACAAAAGGTGATAAAGTTTACAAAAGCTTCATTCCTGAAATTATTTTTGATAATTTATCAAATAATAATAAAAAAATTGAATGTTCATTATTTGTAGAAAAAGATGAGCTTGCAAAAATTTACTTTGACTTTGATAATGAAAAAAAATGGGTTGTTAACTCAGATACAGAAATTAATATATTTATGGATATTCCTGACAAAGATCCAATAAATACTAGCCTTGATGACTTTATAAATGGATATCCACCATTAATAATATTTCAAAATGCAAAAAGTTTAAGAGGTTCTACATTGTTTGAGCCAAAAATTAAGGAACAAAAATTTGATAGGACCTTATTTAAAGCGATAGATGGCGGTTGGGATGAAACAGATATAAGGAAAGAAGCAGAAGAACCTACAGAGCCAGGGAAAATTTATAATGTACAACAAAAGACTATTAAAGTAATAACTGATAGTCCGGATTATTTAGATGATGACATTATAGTTATTGATGATGGTGCAGGAGAAATGGCTGATATAATATGGTTTTCAGTAGAGAAAAAAATCATTCACTTTTTTCATTGCAAATTTTCTTATACAGATAAATCAGGAGCAAATATGAGTAATATAACGGAATTATTACAACAAGCCATGAGAAATTGTATTTGGATAAGGTCTAGTTTCATAATTAAACAATTATTGAATAGAGTAAATAGAACTAAAAATTCAAGAATTCTAGATGATAAATTTGATGAATTAAATGAATTAAATGAGGATTTTATCCCTACAGATTGGGATTATAAAGTTTGTTTGGTTCAACCAGGTCTTTCTAAATCAGCTGTTTTTAAAGATAACATGACAAATGTAGAAAAACTACTAGTAATTTTACATGACAGACTAAGTAGTTCAGGATGTAACCTTACTATTTGGGCAGATGAATAGAATTCTTTATTAAACCTTTAAATATTCAATAACTTTTAACATAGAAGGTAATATTTTGTCAGCCAAAAAAAGAGGGGCGGTTGTATCTTCAGGAATTACGATTGTTTTTATAGACGCCGTTATAGCAGTAATTAAACTAATAACACTATCTTAAAGAACTAAATAATTAGTGGTTTTACTCCTGATTTATTAGTAACTTTTAAATATACTGCAGGATGGGTAGACTAGAAAAGTTTGCTGAAAAATAATTATTAATCAAACTAAAATCACCAACCCGACATGCTATAATTTCAGTAAGAATTCAAAAGGAATGAAACGGCAAGTGTCCAAAGCTTGTCCTCAACTCGATTGGGGAACCAAATAAAAAGTCTGGACACGATAGTGGAGTTTCTTGTAGAATTCAATGAAATTATAGGAAGTCTAGATTTTTTTGTTTCTTTTTTCATCAATGGAAAAAAGAAAAGAATAAATAAACAGATTACCACGTCCTAAAGTCCTCGTAATGACATTTACATTTTGTTAATACGAAATAGTATTATACTTATTCATTATTCTTAACAAGACTCTCAATAGCATAAAACAAACGATTCTGAGCATTATCTTGCGACCCAAAAAAGGATCGAAACAATTCACCTTTTTCTGAAATTAAAACCCATTGAGGCGTTCCTTCTGCCTTAAATTGGTCAAAAACTTGGTGATGTTCATCAATATAAATCGGAAACGGATTCTCGCCACTGGTAAAAACACTTTTAATGGACGCTTTTGTTGCTTCTCTATTTACAAAATTAGCATGAATACCTAAAACTTGAATAGCTGGATATTGTTGCTGAAATTGATAAGCCAAAGGAATTGCGCGTCCTGTACAACCTAAACAATCATTATTATAAATAATAAGTAGCAGCACTTTATCAGAATATTTTTTCATTAAATCTACAGCAAATCCATCTAAGTCTAAAACGGATATTGATTGTATTCTATTATTCATTTTTAGTTATTTATGATTTATAAATGCTTTTAAATTTAAGGATGTAAAATAATAGTAGTATAAAGTGTGTAAAATAAATAAACTCGTTAAATTTAAAATAGTATTTAATGAGCCTTTAAATATTCAACAACTTCTAACATAGAAGTCAAAACAGTATCTGCCAAAGAAAACCGAGCATCTGTTTTATCTTCCGGAATTACAATTGTTTTCATAGAAGCAGCTTTTGCAGCAATTAAACCTGTAACACTATCTTCTAGCACCAAACAATTACTAGGTTGTACGCCTAGTTTTTTAGCAACTTTTAAATACACTGCAGGATGAGGTTTCCCATAAACTTCATTATCGGCACTACAAACAACATCAAAATAATGCGCTATAGACAATCTATTAAAAACAGCTTTAATAATTTGTGGACTAGATGAGGTAGCTAAAGCAATCTGATAGTTGTTTTCTTTTAAAAAATCTAACAATTCATACAAGCCTGTTTTAGCGTTCCCTTTTTCATTAATTAAACTTGCAACTGCAGTAATAATTTCTTGCTCTAATAATTGTGGAGAAACTTTTAACGAATGTAATTGACACCAAGTAAGTGCAACATCATCAATTCTTTTCCCCATTGTATATTGTATACAATCTGCTACAGTAATCGGTGTATTGTATTTTAATAAGATGTTAATTTGTGCTTGTCTCCAAAAAGGTTCAGAGTCAATAATAACACCATCCATATCAAAAATAAAGGTGTTTAGAACCATTGATGTTAATTTAGAATAGTACTCCGCCAAGGTACTGAATATCGTGTAGAATTTCAGTTCATAATACGCCTTATTTATTTTAAAAAACATCAGTTAAGATATACAGAAATCACTGAATATATAAACATTACTTTTGGTTAAAAACAAAAGTTGTTACTACAGTTTCTTTAAAATTTTATTAAATAATCTTCATCTGTAACATTAATAGAACACTCTTTTTTAAGTAGCAAAAATAGGTGTGAAGTGGAATCTGTGTGTAATCGTATTATCTATTAAATAAATTCATAACCAATGTTTCAAATAGCTATTAAAAATAGGTTATATTATAATAAACAAGTAGTTTAGTCAAAAAAATAGTACTTTTAGCTTTAAGCCACAAAACTTGGTGGCATTAACAGAATAAATCCCCCTTATATGTTAGAAAAATTAATTTCAAGAAATAATATAACAATTCATGGTGATGGTAACAAATCGATGTTATTTGTTCATGGTTATGGATGCGATCAGAATATGTGGCGGTTTATTACTCCCCAATTTAAAAAGGATTACAAAATAATTCTTATTGATCTTGTTGGTTCAGGGAAATCTGATGAAAATGCGTATGATTTTGATAAATATAGTTCGCTAGATGGTTATGCAGACGACATCGTTGAAATTTGTGATGCCTTAGATTTAAAGAATCTAACTTTTGTTGGACATTCTGTAAGTGCAATGATAGGCGTACTTGCTAATTTAAAAAGACCTGCTATTTTCGAAAAATTAATTATGATTGGTCCATCTCCAAGATACATTAATGATAATAATTATTATGGAGGTTTTTCTCAAAATGATATTGATGAGCTTATAGCTACTTTAGAATCTAACTACTTAGGTTGGTCTAGTGCTATGGCACCTGCTATTATGGGGAATGATGAAAAACCAGAACTAGCAGAAGAATTAGAACAAAGTTTTTGTCAAACCAATCCTGAAATAGCAAAGCACTTCGCAAAAGTTACTTTCTTAGGAGATAACAGAAGTGACCTTGATAAACTTACTACAGATACTCTTATATTACAATGCAACTCAGATGTTATAGCATCAATAGAAGTAGGGCAGTATGTACATAAACATGTTTCTAATAGTAAATTTGTTTTATTAGACGCAACAGGTCATTGTCCACACCTTAGTGCTCCTAACCAAACGATCGAAGCAATGAAAAGCTATTTAATATAAATTCTAATAAACGAGCTACAAATCTTAATGAATTATAACATAGACTATAAAGAACTTTATAACACTTCTCCTTACGGTTATTTTTGCTCATTACCAGATGGCACCATCATTGATTCTAACAAACGTTTTTTAGAATTTACCAACTATAAAAGAAAAGAGGTCATCAATATAAAAAAAGTTACAGATTTTCTTTCTATTGGAGGTAAAATATACTTTCAAACGATCTATTCTCAAAAGTTAAATTTAACGGGTACTGTAGAAGAAATAAATTTTGATTTTATTAAAAAAGACGGAACTAAATTTCCTGTTCTGATTAATTCAGTCGAAATAAAAAGTAAAGAAGGGCATCACATTTTTACACAATCAACAGTATTCAATATCTCACAAAGGAAAAAGTATGAAACAGAGCTTCTAATTGCCAAAAAGAAATCGGAAGAACTCTCTAATGAATTGACACTTAGAAATAAAGAATTACAAATTGGTTCTGAATTAATTTTACAACAAAAATTACAATTAGAAAAATTCAATCAAGAGTTAGAAAATAAGAATAAACAACTCTCAAACTTCACACATATAGCCTCTCATAATTTAAGAGCTCCTGTTAGTAACCTTAACTCGTTAATGGATTTCTACAATGAAAGTACAGATATAGATGATAAGGCAATGCTTTTTACTAAATTCGAAATAGTGATAGGGCATCTCACAGAAACATTAAATGAATTAATAGCGTCTGTAAAAATTCAGATGGATGTAAATATAAAGCACGATCCTGTAATTTTTGATGTGATTTTAAGTAAAACAATGGGAATTTTAGAAGGCAAAATATTGGAGTCTAGCGCTGTGATAACCTCAAATTTTGCTGAAGTACCAAATATTGAATATCCTAAACTTTATTTAGAAAGTATCATACTAAACCTCTTGTCTAATTCCATTCGATATAGATCTCCTAATCGTATTGCTAAGATACATCTGTCTACAGAAATAAATAACAATGAAATAACGCTTATAGTTACGGATAATGGACTTGGAATCGATTTAAAAAAACATAGGCACCGCCTTTTTAAACTCAACAATACGTTTCATAGACATCCAGATTCTAAAGGCGTTGGACTTTTTATGACCAAAATTCAAATAGAAACAATAGGTGGTTCTATAGACGTAGAAAGTGAAGTAGAAAAAGGAACTACCTTTAAAGTAATGCTAAGAAAAATATAAAATTATGAATAAGCCCCTTTTAATAGGTATTATAGATGATGATGAAATTTATCAATTTACGTTAACTAGAATTATAAGTCGATATAAATTAGCCAACAAGACGCTTTCTTTTTTTGATGGAGAAAAAGCTATTGAATACCTTACAGATAATATATCGATCGAAGAAAATATTCCTGATGTCATTTTTTTAGATAATAACATGCCAATTATGGATGGGTGGCAGTTTATAGAAGAATATGCAAAAATGGAAACTAAAATTAAAAAAAAGGTGTTAATTTTTATGGTAAGTTCTTCAGTAGATCCTAATGATATCGAAAGAGCAAATAAAACAAATCAAATCTCCGATTATTTTATAAAACCTGTAAGTATCGATGATATCAATGGCGTTTTTGATAATTTAGAGAAGTATATTTAAGATCAGAATTAAATAGGTAAAATACTGATTACAATTATTTTGCACAATAAAATAATCTAGAAAGTTTTGTAATATCTCTTAGATGTATATTGAAAGAGCTAAACAACATCATAAAAAAAAAAGAATAAACAATTATTAAAGTTTAGCTAAATAATTTGCTGCATTTTCAATATGCTGTTGTCTTTTTTCTTGTGGCATTTTATCAAACATAGCAACTAACATACTTAACCTTGGGTTTTTCTAAAAAAAATACGGTGTGTATCCATAAATCGCCAAAAAAGACCATCCCAAATTGCTTGCCATTCGCCTTTTTTATAATTACTCATTTTCATTAAGTAATTACTACCACTTATGTATGGTTTTGTAGCCATTAATCCGCCATCTGCAAACTGACTCATTCCATATACATTGGGTACCATAACCCAATCATAGCTATCTATAAAAAGTTCCATAAACCAACGGTAAACTTCATCTGGGTCAAATTCGCAAAGCATCATAAAATTGCCCAACACCATTAAGCGTTCTATGTGATGACAATAACCTGTTTCTAGTATTTTTTTAATGGTTTGATCTATTGGGTAAATACCTGTTGTACCATCATAAAAAGATTTAGGTATTTTTTTAGTGAATCCCCAAAAATTACGTGTCCGTTCATCACTTCCTCTACTTTCATAAATACCACGAATAAACTCTCGCCAACCAATTACTTGACGCACAAAACCTTCTAATGAATTGATAGGGATATTATTCGCTTTTGCAAAAGAGAGACTTTGTGCTATAATAGCTGTTGGAGTGATTAAACCAACGTTTAACATAGGCGTTAATACACTATGATTTAAGATAGAATTCTCTGCAACAATAGCGTCTTCATAAGTTCCAAACTCTAAAAAACGTTGTTCTAAAAATTGTTGAAACCATTGTTTACTGGTTTCAAAATTTGTTGGGTATAATGAGTTTTTACTGAGTTGCCCAATGTTATTAGAATAGTTCTTTTTTACATAACTCAAAGCTTCTTTATAAAAAGAATCAACATCAGGAAATTGAATTGCTGGAGGTATCTTTTTTGCTGGATATTTTTTTCTGTTTTCAGCATCAAACGTCCATTTTCCACCAGTTGGATTTCCATTTGGATCAATCAGAATATCTCTTTTATTTCTTTGGTCTTTATAGAATGTTGTTTGGTGATATTTCTTTTTATCACTTCGAAAAAAGGGTTGTAAATCTTCTTTTGTATTCAAAAATAAAGGAGAATCAAAAACGGTGCAATCAATAGAATTTGTAGTACAACCTTTCTCTATTCTTTTCTGAAGCCAATTATCAACAGGGTCTATATAGTTAATATTGGTAATCCCTTTTGATTTTAGAAACGGAATCAATTCTCGGATATCAGAAATACTTTCTAATGATTCTACATAAGTAACTTCAATCTTTTTAGAAACTAAAAAAGCTTCGTAATGTTTCATTGTTGCTCTATGATAGGCTATTTTCTGTTTATGAAAGTTGAATTGCTTAAAAAATAGAAATTCTTCAATAATATAAACAGGAAAACCATTCTCTAAAAGCGGAGAAGCTTCAAAAAGTTGGTGCGGAAAAATTAGATTTACTGTTTTCATTTAGGCTTTATTTCTTCGACAACGTTCACTACAATATTTTACATTTTCCCAATTCTTTTCCCATTTTTTACGCCAAGTAAAAGGTTTGTCGCAAACCTGACATATTTTTTCTGGTAAATGCTGTTTTTTCATCGTCTTTTATTTACGTGTGTTGCTAAAATTCTATTTTTTTCAGCAGTAACTGCTGGATGCTTTTTATGTCCCCAAATTTTATCTCTTGCTAATTTAGCACTTGCTTTAAGATCTACTATTGGCAACGGATAATCTTCACCTATAGTAACACCACAAAAGGTTTGCTCCATAATACTCATTGTCCAAGGTTCATGTATGTATGCTTCCGGAACATTTTCTAATTCAGGAATCCATTTTTTAATGAATACACCTTTAGGGTCATGTTCTTCTGAGTTTTTTACAGGATTGTAAAGTCGTACAGTATTAATACCCGTTGTTCCTGCTTGCATTTGAAATTGCGGATAATGAATACCTGGTTCGTAATCTAAAAATTGACAAGCTAAATGATATGCACCATCGCGCCAATCTTGATCTAGATTTAAGGTTAAAAAAGAAACCACCATGGCACGCATTCTAAAATTAATCCAACCAGTTTGTTCAACAGCACGCATACACGCATCTATTAGCGGATACCCTGTTTGTCCTGTTTTCCAAGCTTTAATAAATGCCTCGTTCTTTTTATGTGCTAACAATTCATATCCCTTGTTTACACAATGTGTTTCATACGTACATTCTACTTCAAATTTTTGAATAAAATGACAATGCCAATGCAAACGTGTGAGCATTCCAGAAAAAGCACGATTGTTAGCAGTTCCATTAGGATGTGTACCTACAAACTGAAAAACTTGCTTAATACTTATATTTCCCCAAGCAAAATAAGGAGATAATCGACTACAAGCTATTCTGCTTTCTGTAGGTTTAGAAATATGTCTATGGTAATTAAATCCTCTTTTTTGAGTGAAAGAGTTAAGATAACGCCACGCATTTTCTTCTCCTGCAGGTTGATATTGTTTCGGATAATTCTCTAACTTAGAAACTAATTGTTGAGGTAATATATATGGATGTTCTAATTTATTTAGTTCTAAAACTGAATAGTTATTTTTTAAAATAGGCGAGTGCATTGTAGCGTGCCATCTCTTGTTCCAAATATCTCTATTTTTAAGACCTCTTATAATGCCATCGCGTTGACTTTCTCTCCAAACAATATTGTTTTTAATACAAAGTTCATTGATTCGTTTATCACGTTTCCAAGTCGTTTTTGTTCCACTTTCTTGATAACTAAAAAGCTGTTGAATGCTATAATTTTTGTTGAGAAAGTTGAAGATTTCAATAGCTTCTCCATAAAATACATCCACAGTACGATTATAGCCTTTTAAACCTTTTTGAAGTGATTTTATAGAATGATATACAAATTGTAAATGCCTTGGACTTGTATCTGGATATTCGATAATACTGGGTTCAAAAAGATAGATAATTAGATACGGAATACCTGCTTGTTCTGCTTTATGTAAAGGTTCGTGATCTTGTAATCTAAGGTCTCGTTTTAACCAAACTATATTTATGTTTTTTGAATTCAAAATGTAATTTCCTTTTTACATTTTTTCCAAAAAGAAAAGAAAGAAGGGTAGTAGCCTTTCACAGAAAACAGCCAATCTCTTTGTTCTTCGATACCTTTATAATGATTGTTTAAAGGATGCTCTTTGTAATAAATACGTTCTAAATTATACGTAGTTGTAAGTTCATTAAATTCACCTACAAAAATTTGAATTTTTTCTATATTTTTTGCAAGGCCAATTATAAAGTCAATAGACTTTTGAGATACCGGATATTGTTTAAAATGTGATGGTTCTAATAAGAGAATACGATTTGCAGACAATTGTTTTCTCCAGAGAGGATCCAAATTATAAAAATTGTAAATAAGCGTTGTAAGTTTTGTATTTATTTTTATTTCACTTTGCTTTGGAAGTGGTGTTCTTAATTTTAATATTTCTGAAAGAAATAAGGTTTCTGGTATTGGTAAGCTTTCAAAATCATCATAAGATACATCAACAAAAGTTTCTGTTTGATTACTATGACAATAATTATTAATGTTTTCTTGATTTGCGTAATACTTCTTATTACTATTTGTGCCAGCAACCCATTGCCAGCTTAATGCATTGCTAGCCCAGTCTGCATCTAGCAGATAATAATACATCCATTGAGCAGGCATTTTCCAATGGTTTTGACCTATATTACATGCAATAGATGCAATGTACATTCGCATGTGATTATGTAGATAACCCGTTTTGTAAAATTGATTAATAGCAGTATCTATAACATCTATTCCTGTTTTTGCTCTATTAATAACTGCCGAAATCCCATTAGTTACAACTGGTTCTTGAATGTTCTTTAAATCTTTATTTATAGCATCTCCTTTAGATATCCAAACCTGTTGCCAGTAGTCTCTCCACGCCAGTTCTTGAATAAATTTTAGGATTGGGCTTGAATGAAAACCACGTTTTAATAATTCTTGATAAACAAATTTTGTAGAAATAACACCACGAGAAATGTAAGGTGACAAATAACTTACCGCACCATCTAAATAATTTCTAGATTTGCCATAACCAACAGGATCTATAGTAGCTATTCTATCTAATATAGTATAATATTCTGTTGGAAAATGGTTTCTTTTATTTGTATCATTTTGCATTAACGTTTGCTAATTTTATTCCCAGAAATATCAAGTTGTTTAATACATTTAAAACGAGTAATATTTTGGCTTAGTTTTTCTAAGTGTTTTGTAAGTACACTACTTTAACACTTAATTGTCTTTCTTTTACTAATCTTGTTTCCAATTTGGGTAGTTTTCTTCTCTTTGTTTTTTGTTTGAGTAGATAATGTTCCAAATTGTTAATGCCATATATATGGCAAATATTATAAAACCTACTATTAAAAAGAATATATTCATGATGTCCTTCTTTGTCTAATTGCTATTGCAAACAATAATATAGTACCTGGCCAATGTGCAGAATATTGCGCCTCATATGTCATACCAAAAATCCCTAGCCCTACAGAGTATAACAAACATAGGAATGCTAAAATAACAGGATACCATTTTAAAATTATTTCTTTCATTTTTTTATTATTTATTAAATTATTATTAAAAATAGATTTCATCTATTTCGTACTATATTAATTTCTTTTTCTAGGAAGTAATTTTCTTACATAAATATCTAAACTACTTTTTCCCATATTTGATCTGCATTTAAATAGAAACTTCCTAATGAATTAAAGTTGCATTCGTTGGGTGCGATAATAGACAAAAAATGATCGCCATTTTCACGTTCGTACAAATGATAATGTTGACCTATAATGGGTTCAAAAGTGAATTTAGCTTCGTTTATTAATCTATTATCCTCAAACTCTTGCATTAAGAGTTCATATTGTTCTTTAATTTCTTTAAACCTCGTTTTTACTTTATGGTTTAGCTTATTAACACTTCTTTTTTTCCAAGCAACAGTATCTGTAGTAGTAATAACAGGCGCTCCAACACTTGTTGCATATGGTTTTAAATATGCATCGTACTTTTGAGTTTCTGTATTATAAACAACATTATCAGGTTTCTTTTCTTCTGTCATTTTATTTTAACGTCTCTATTTGTTTCATAATTTCTTCAGCTTCATAAACCTTTTGATCACTTAGTTTTCTATTCGTTGAAGAGAGGCTATGTGCATCTTTTGTTAACTTTTTATATGCTTCGTACAACTTGTCTTTTTTTGATTTCTTTTTAAATAATCCAAACATCATAGTAAATTTTAAGAGGGTTAAATATTAAATAATAGTATGCAAATATACAAAATGTTTAACGTTTATTACTTATTATTAAACAAAAGCACTTAAAAAGGACTTTGTAGCCATTTAATAGATCAAATACATTAGCACATAATTCTTCGACAAGCTCATCAATTAACAACGAATCAACACCCCGACATACTTTTAGTTTTTGTAGTAATTCAACTTTTATGGAATGGCAAGTGTCCAAAGATTGCAACGGTCTGGACACGATAGTGGAGCTTCTTGTAGAATTCAATGAAATTATAGGAAGTCTAGATTTTTGGTTCTTTTCATCAATGGAAAAGAACAAATAATAAAACATTAAAGTAAGAATGATTAAAGCAATCTCATAATTTAAAACTAACCAACAAACAGATTACCACGTCCTATCGTTCTCTTAATGACATTAATTTTATTATTGAGAAAAAGCAACGATAAAAGCAATCTCATCAATTAATCACGAATCTCACTCGACATACTATAATTTCAGCTAGAATTCAAAAGGAATGAAACGGCTAAGTGTCCAAAGCTTGTTCTCAACTCGATTGGGGAACCAAATAAAAAGTCTGGACACGATAGTGGAATTTCTTGTAGAATTCAATAAAATTATAGGAAGTCTAGATTTCATGCAAAGTATGTGCTGAACTTGTTTCAGTATCAATCAATGGAAAATAACAAGAATTAAAAAATTCAAAAGAAGAATGATTGAAGAAATCTCATCAATTAAAACTATCTAATAAACAGATTACCACGTCCTATCGTCCTCGTAATGACATTTATATTTTGTTATTGAGAAAGAGCAACGATAAAAGCAATCTCATCAATTAATCACGAATCTCATTCGACATACTATAATTTCAGCTAGAATTCAAAAGGAATGAAACGGCTAAGTGTCCAAAGCTTGTCCTCAACTCGATTGGGGAACCAAATAAAAAGTCTGGACACAATAGTGGAATTTCTTGTAGAATTCAATGAAATTATAGGAAGTCTAGATTTCATGCAAAGCATGTGCTGAACTTGTTTCAGTATCAATCAATGGAAAAGAACAAATAATAAAACATTAAAGTAAGAATGATTAAAGCAATCTCATAATTTAAAACTAACCAACAAACAGATTACCACGTCCTATTGTCCTCTTAATGACATTAATTTTATTATTGAGAAAAAGCAACGATAAAAGCAAGCTCATCAATTAATCACGAATCTCACTCGACATACTATAATTTCAGCTAGAATTCAAAAGGAATGAAACGGCTTAGTGTCCAAAGCTTGTTCTCAACTCGATTGGGGAACCAAATAAAAAGTCTGGACACGATAGTGGAATTTCTTGTAGAATTCAATGAAATTATAGGAAGTCTAGATTTTTGGTTCTTTTCATCAATGGAAAAGAACAAATAATAAAACATTAAAGTAAGAATGATTAAAGCAATCTCATAATTTAAAACTAACCAACAAACAGATTACCACGTCCTAACGTTCTCGTAATGACATTTATATTTTGTTGTTGAGAAAGAGCAACGATAAAAGCAAGCTCATAAATTAACAACGAATCACCACCCCGACATACTTTTAGTTTTTGTAGAAATTCAATTTTTATGGAATGGCAAGTGTCCAAAGAGTGCAACGGTCTGGACACGATAGTGGAGTTTCTTGTAGAATTCAATGAAATTATAGGAAGTCTAGATTTTTCATTCTTTTCATCAATGGAAAAGAACAAATAATAAAACATTAAAGTAAGAATGATTAAAGCAATCTCATAATTTAAAACTAACCAACAAACAGATTACCACGTCCTATCGTTCTCTTAATGACATTAATTTTATTATTGAGAAAAAGCAACGATAAAAGCAATCTCATCAATTAATCACGAATCTCACTCGACATACTATAATTTCAGCTAGAATTCAAAAGGAATGAAACGGCTAAGTGTCCAAAGCTTGTTCTCAACTCGATTGGGGAACCAAATAAAAAGTCTGGACACGATAGTGGAATTTCTTGTAGAATTCAATAAAATTATAGGAAGTCTAGATTTTTGATTCTTTTCATCAATGGAAAAGAACAAATAATAAAACATTAAAGTAAGAATGATTAAAGCAATCTCATAATTTAAAACTAACCAACAAACAGATTACCACGTCCTAACGTTCTCGTAATGACATTTATATTTTGTTGTTGAGAAAGAGCAACGATAAAAGCAAGCTCATAAATTAACAACGAATCACCACCCCGACATACTTTTAGTTTTTGTAGAAATTCAATTTTTATGGAATGGCAAGTGTCCAAAGAGTGCAACGGTCTGGACACGATAATGCAATAAAAAGTAGAATTCAAGAAAACTAAAATAAGTCTAGATTTTTGGTTCTTTTCATCAATGGAAAAGAACAAATAATAAAACATTAAAGTAAGAATGATTAAAGCAATCTCATAATTTAAAACTAACCAACAAACAGATTACCAAGTCCTAACGTCCTCGTAATGACATTTATATTTTGTTATTGAGAAAGAGCAACGATAAAAGCAAGCTCATAAATTAACAACGAATCACCACCCCGACATACTTTTAGTTTTTGCTGGAATTCAATTTTTATGGAATGGAAAGTGTCCAAAGAGTGCAACGGTCTGGACACGTAAGTGGAATTTCTTGTAGAATTCAATGAAATTATAGGAAGTCTAGATTTTTGGTTCTTTTCATCAATGGAAAAGAACAAATAATAAAACATTAAAGTAAGAATGATTAAAGCAATCTCATAATTTAAAACTAACCAACAAACAGATTACCACGTCCTATCATCCTCGTAATGACATTTATATTATTGATTATATTCTAATAATTATAAAGATATTAATATAATAACGGAGCTAAAATAGACCAAACATTTTTAGCCAAAATTGAATGACCTTCTTTTGTTGGATGAATCCCATCAGATTGATTTAAACCCGTAATACCACCCACATTTTCTAGTAAAAAAGGAACTAACACAATCTCATTTTTTTGAGCTAAATCAGGAAATATACTTTTAAATTCGGCAGTATATTCTTGCCCCATATTGGGTGGAATTTGCATTCCTGCTAAAACAATTTTGGTTGTAGGATATTTAGTTTTTACAGCATCAATTATAAATTGTAGATTTTTTTTAGTTGCTACTAAAGGCACACCTCTTAAACCATCATTTGCACCTAACTCTAAAACAAAAACAGCAGGTTTTTCATTTAAAACCCAATCAATTCTATTTTTTCCACCAGAAGAAGTTTCTCCACTAACACCAGAATTTACCACTGTATAATTCAGTTTAAGAGAATCTATATTTCTTTGTATGATTCCTGGGAATGCGTTCTCCACATCATCTAGACCATAACCAGCAGTTAAACTATCGCCAAAAAATATAATTTTTTTAGTGGTATTTTTTTTAGTTTTCTCAATTTCAATCGTATTATTATTTATTTCTAATGGTGTTTCTTTTTTAGGAGTATCCGCTTTACAAGAAAATAACAGCATTGCTAAAGAAAAATAACAGAATTTTAAGAAAATTGTTTTGGTTTGATTGTGGATATTCATCTTCAAATGATTATTTTTCAGCATCAGCATATTTAAGTAAAAAATTAAATAGAAATTAATGTCAAAGATATTAAAGATTAATGATTTAGAGAAAACTTATACAAGTGGTTCTAAACAATTAACAGTAATTAGTAATATTTCTTTTGAAGTAGAAAAGGGGAGTATCTTCTCAATAGTCGGACCTTCAGGAAGTGGTAAAACAACCTTGTTGGGTTTATGTGCAGGGTTAGATTACCCTACATCTGGTACTATTGAACTTTGTGATACACCATTACAAGATTTAAATGAAGATGAACGTGCCGCATTAAGAAACAAAGAAGTTGGTTTTATTTTTCAGAATTTTCAATTATTACCAACATTAACCGCCTTAGAAAATGTAATTGTTCCTTTAGAATTACAAGGAGAAAAAAATGCTGCAAAGTTTGGAAAAGAGTTGTTAGAAAAAGTTGGATTGGCAGATCGTATGCACCATTATCCTTCACAGTTATCTGGAGGAGAACAGCAAAGAGTTGCATTGGCTAGAGCATTTTCTAACAAACCCTCTATTTTATTTGCTGATGAGCCTACAGGAAATTTAGATGAAGAAACTGGTGAAAAAGTAATTCAATTGCTATTTGAACTCAATAAAGAAGCAGGCACAACATTGGTTATTATTACGCACGATTTAGATTTAGCCAACAGAACACAACAAATTTTAAGGTTAAAAGGAGGGAAGATCATTTCTAACGAAAAAACAGCAATTATTTAATGAGCAAATTAACATCTAAAGCAAACTTTAATTGGCTTTTAAAAATGGCTTGGAGAGATGGAAAAGCAAGTCTTTCTAGATTGATGCTTTTTATGGCATCCATCATTTTAGGTATTGCTGCTGTAGTTTCTATTCAATTATTTAGCGATAATTTAAAACAAAATATTCAGAAACAATCTAAATCCTTAATGGGTGCAGATTTTATTATTGATAGCAAAAAATTACTATCAGAAAAAGTGCTTAAAATAATTGATTCTCTAGGTGCTGATGCTTCTGAAGTCAATTTTGTTTCTATGGCTGCTTTCCCTAAAAACAAAGGAACTAAACTAGTAAAAGTAAGAGCCTTAGAAGGTCTTTTTCCTTTTTATGGAGATTTAACAACTGTACCCCAAAATGCAGGAAAAACCTACCAAGAATTAGGAGGTGCTTTAGTGGATGCTACTTTATTATTACAGTATAATTTAAACCCAGGAGATTCTATAAAATTGGGTAAAGTTACTTTTCCAATAATTGGTGCTTTAAAATCAATTCCAGGAAGTACTGCTATTTCTTCATCAATAGCACCCTCGGTTTTAATTCCGTATCGTTTTTTACAACAAACGGAATTATTACAACTAGGCAGTAGAAAAGAATATCAATATTTCTTTAAAGCTCCTGAAATGGATTTGGAGTTGTTAGCCGAAAAAATAGGGCCTGTTTTAGATGCAGAAAATGCAGATTTAGATACCCATACTAGTACAAGTAAACAATTAGGAAGAAGGTATGATAATATTAGTCGGTTTTTAAATTTAGTGGCTTTTATTGCTTTGTTGTTAGGTTGTATTGGTATTGCAAGTTCTGTACATATTTATATCAAAGAAAAATTAAAAAATGTAGCAGTATTAAAATGCTTGGGAGCTTCTAGAAAACAATCTTTTTATATTTATTTAATTCAAATTATAGGAATCGGGTTTGTAGGAGGTATTATTGGTGCTGCCATTGGTACTGCACTACAATTTGCTTTTCCTTATATTTTACAAGATTTTTTACCTTTTGATGTCGCCATAACCATTTCTTTTCAACCCATAATTATGGGAATTATATTGGGTGTTTTAATGTCTATTTTATTTGCATTATTACCTTTATTAAACACTTGGTATGTATCTCCTTTAGAAGTATTAAGAGGGGCAGAAGACAATTTACAAAAACCAAAAAAGGCAAGAATACTAGTATCAATTGCCATTTTACTTTTCATCTTTTTATTCTCTTTTTGGATCTTAAAAAGCGCCCTAAATGGCCTCATTTTTACGATCGGAATTTTCATCACTTTTGCAATAATGGCAGGAGTTTCCACTTTATTTATCAAAGGAATTAAAAGGTTTTTCCCAAGTTCTTGGGGTTTTACAAAACGTCAAAGTTTGTTAAATTTATTTAGACCCAATAACCAAACGATGGTGTTGGTTTTAGCTATTGGTTTAGGTACATTTTTAATAAGTACGTTGTATTTTACCAAAGATATTTTATTAGCAAAAACGTCTTTAGAAAACAAAAAAACAGATGCGAATATCATTTTAATGGATGTACAAAAAGCGCAAGCATCTGCACTTGTAAACACTTTTAAAAGTAAAGGTTTAGAGGTGATTGATAACATACCCATTATAACAATGCGTATGGAAAAAATAAAAGGGAAAACTGTAAATGAAATTAGAAAAGACACCCTTATAAAAATGCGTAAATGGATGCTAAATCGAGAGTTTAGAGTTAGCTATAGAAATCATTTGGTTGCAACTGAAGAATTACTAGAAGGGGAGTTTTTTGGCAAAGCTGAAAAAGGGAAACCTATTTACGTTTCCATTGCAGATAATATGGCCAAAGATGCCAATTTAAAATTAGGAGATGCTGTTACTTTTAATATTCAAGGGGTATTAATGGAAACGATTATTGGTAGTATTCGAAAAGTAGATTGGAGTAGTATGAAGGTTAATTTTATGATCTTATTTCCAGAAGGAGTTTTAGAAAAAGCCCCTCAATTTAATGTCATCACCACTTTTGTACCCAATGAAGAACGTTCTGCTGATTTACAAAGAGATGTAGTACAAAAATTTCCAAATGTTACCATTTTAGATTTGCGTCAAGTATTTACAATTGTAGAAGATATTTTAGATAAAATTTCTTGGATTATTAATTTTATGGCATTTTTTAGCATTCTTACTGGTTTTATAGTGTTGATTGGTTCTGTAAGAAACAGTAAATATCAACGAATAAAAGAAAGTGTTTTACTAAGAACTTTAGGGGCAAAGAGCAAACAAATTTTACAAATTACAGCTTTAGAATATGTGTATTTAGGATTGTTAGGAAGTTTAACAGGAATTTTATTGTCTTTAGTTGGTAGCCAATTGTTGGCTACATTATTGTTTAAAGAGCCATTTATACCGTCCTTAATTCCGTTTTTAGTTTTTTTACCTGTCATTACAATTTTGGTAGTGGTTATAGGACTTAGTAATTTAAAATCTGTGTTGAGAAGTCCGCCTTTAGAGGTTTTAAGGAAAGAGGTATAGCACAAAATTATTTCATATTAATAGCAATCTGTTTTTATTTGGTTTTTAAAATGATGTAAATCTTTGTTTAGATGTTTTCTAGAAATATTTTCTAGTACTGATACAACTTCATTCATCATAGCCACAGAACCACAAATCATAATAACCCCTTTGTTTTTTAAAACGGAAGTAACTAATGCTTCTTGTTTTGCAATACTATCTTGAACGTATTCTTGGTTTTCTTCTTGAGAAAAAGCAAAATGAACTTTACCCGAATTTAAATATGGTTTGTAAATATCACTAGAAGCTTTTGTTCTTAATCCACAAAAAACATGTGTTTCTATCGTTGTATTTAACATTCCTAAATACGGAGCAATCCCTGTACCGTTTGCAATTAAAATTACTTCTTTCGCCTTTTTAGGAAAATGAAAGCTTTTGTTTTTTTCAATACTGGCTTTTAGTATCTCATTTTTATTGAAGCCTAAAAGAAGTTTTGAACAAACACCGAACTCATGTTTTTTAATACTCAATAAAATATCATCTTCTATTTTTCCGATAGAATATAAACGTTTTACATTGTCTTTTTCTGGTGTTATCGCTAATAAATCACCAGAAGTAAATTGTAGTTTTTTATCAGGTTGTAAACGAATTAAAAAAGTAGCATCTTTATTTAAATTGGTTCTACTAATTACCTTAAAATTGTTCTGATGTATTGGTTTAATCAGTTGCTCTATCACTTCTAAAGAAAGCTTCGTTTTCTTATTCCACTCTAAAACCCAAGTTTTAAAATCAGTAAAATTCTGATTATTGATTTTAGTTAAGGGTAAAATAGGAGTGAAGTGGTTGTTCTTTTTCAGCTGATTCTCAATAGCAATCGCAAATTTGCAATATTCTTTATAGGCCAATGAACCAAAACCAACCACTGCATATTGTAAAGGATGTATAGGTTGAATTGTATGTACTAATTTTAGAAACTTAGTTGCATTTGTAGTTGCTTCTCCTTCTCCGTAAGTTGCTGCAAAAATGATTAAATGTTTTGCTTTTGAATACGTAGTATAGTTATTTAAGTGGTCTATAAAAACAGTTTTGTTTTGTTGTAACAATGCCTTAAAAAATGAGTTTGCTGTATGAAAGGTGTTTCCTGTTTCTGACCCCACTAAAATTATAAATTCGGCAGTGTCTTTATTGAATTTATTTTTAAACTGAACCCGTTTTTGTCTTCTATTTATAGCGATTGCAAAACCAGAATAACTAAAGAAAAGTAGGGCAAAGCAAGACAATAATAAAACTAAAGACCAAAGGATTGAACCTCTTCCTGTATGTAAAAACAAACTCCAATAGGAAACCGTTTTTACCCAAGAGTATTTTTGGTTGCTCATAATTGCTCCAGAATATTGATGTACTAAAAGTTCTTTGTTTTTTAGTTTTAAAAAGAAATACTCCTCTTCATCATCAGAAAAAGGAAATTCTAAACTTTTAAGTTCGCTTAGTTTTGTTGTTTTAAAAAACTCAAATTCAGTAATAGGGATTTTAGTATCATTTTTTATAGAGGAGCTATAAGTATGTTTGATTTTAGTTTTAGGAAGTAAAGAGAATTTTTCTAAGGATAAATAAACGCCTGTTAACGTAACAATTACAATAGGTAGTAAAAAGTATCTGCTTAAAACAACATGAAAAAACTGATTGAAATCTTCATAAATAACTTTGGAAAATATTTTTTTAAATCCGCCTTGGCGTTTGGTTAAAAGTAAAATACCTGTAATTGTAATTAAGAATACTAAAAAAGAGAAAAAAGCAACTAAAATTCGCCCTGTAGACTTTAAAAATAAAGAGCGGTGTAAGTTGGTTGCAAATTTATAGATAGCTGCTTTAGAAACCACAGTATGTATCTTTTTTCCGGAGGTAGGATTGATATAAAAAGTCTCACTTTTTCCGTCTTTTGTAATTACTGAAGCGGTTACAAAATGATGTTCATTCACTGCTAAGGTAATTACCTCATCATATTCTTTTTGTAAAGAAGTTAAGGTAGTAGCTATGGTAACTTCATTGGTGTTTATAGCATGCGGTTGTAGCTGATTCGAAATTGGTTCGAAAGCTAAAATTATTCCTGTAACGGAAGCTATCAATATAAAAAAGAAAGAAGATATAGCCAAGGTTAGGTGGCTATATCTCCATATAGAAATGGTCATTTTTTACTTTTTTATTGAGGTAAAATTCTAATATAACGAATAAACCCTTTTCCATCAACTTTACTATCTACAGTCTCTGTTGTAAGTCCAAATTCAACATCATCACTGTAGTGTTTTTGTTGTTCTACCGCACTTTCAAAACGGATTTTGTATCCTTTGTTTAATTTGTCATTCGGAATTTCAATAATACTAATGGTTCTATTACCTCCACTTATGGTTGCTCCAGTAATAGCATCTATACTTTCATCAACTTTACTTTGAAAATTCCACCATTCTTTAATGTCGTGATACCATTTTTCATCATCACCCTGTACGTATAATGTTTTTTCATATTCCCCTTTAGGGTTTACTAATGAAATAATAATATAAGCACCTTCTCCTTCATAATTTTTCATTTGAATCATGCACTTATATTTTTGTGATGCTTCACTCTTTTTTAAACTAGAAAACGCCATTAAGGATAAGCAGGTTGCTAGACATAGATATTTAAAAGATTTCATAAATTTTAGTTTATTATTATTTTAAAAAGGAAATGTTTTCATTTTTTAATAATTCATTTTCCTTAGCCAAATCATAAGCACTTTCTTCAAATTCTGTTAAAATACTTTTATCAGCTCCTTTTTTTATCAGCATTTTTAAGGTTCTTACATTCTTTAATTTCATGGCCGCTAAATGCAAAGGCGTAATACCATCACTATTTTTTTGATTTACATCTGCGCCTAAGGTTAAAGCTTTGGCTATTAGTTTTTGTTCTCTTTTAGAAATGGCAATATGTAAAGGCGATTCTTTTTTAGAAGCATTTTTAAAAGACACACCCGCCGCTGTTAATTCATTTGAAAAAGCTTCAAAATCTTTACTGTTTCGTCTGCTATAGCTATTAAATAGATGGTAAAATAAATTATTACCATCGCTATCAACAACATGTACATTACTTCCTTTTTCTTTTAATAGCTGAAAAGCTTTTGTGTTTATACCTTGTGTAGCAAAAGTTAAGGCAGCAAACCCTTTTTTATTTTGGTGGTTGATATCCGCAACAAGTGGGAGTAATTTTTTCATCACTAAAACATTATTTCTTTTAACTGCATTTAAAAAAGCGGTATTTCCTTCGTTATCTTTTTGGTGTATGTCAACTCCTTTATTGATAAAGAAATCTATAACGGTAAGATCTTTGGTGTTTTTAGCAATGTTATGTAAAGCCGTTTGTCCTGCTAAATTACTAAAAGTCATGTCTAACTTTAAATGATCAAAATATTGATACACTTCTATAGGGTTGCTACCTTGTCTGCTTCCATGACTTGCGGTAAGTACTAAGTTTTCCCCTTGTTTATTCACTTTTTTATAGTCGAAACCTTGAGAAATATAGTTTTTAATTATATTGATATTTCCTTTTTTAGCAGCATAAAATAAAATGTCATTTCCATCTGTATCCGTAGCATGGATATCTACCCCTTTTTGCTGAAAGTATTCAATAGTTTTTAAGTCTTTTACATTGGGAGCTAATAACAAAATAGCATTGGCATTATTTCTAGTAGTACTTTTTAAATCGACACCATTGGCAAGCATTAAATCGTAGATCTTTGTATTTTCATGGCCTGCATTTAGTGTAAAAGTAAACCAATTGAATCCATGGCTACCTGTATGGTTTACATCTGCCCCTTTTTTTAATAAGAGTTCCATAACAGGAATTTCACCTGCATAACCTGCCCATATTAAGTAGGTTCTTCCATCATGTGTTGGTTTGTTAATGGGGTTTCCGGGTAGAGAGAGTAGGTATGCTATCGTTTCTATAGGAGCTTTTGCCATGATAGCATTACTTACGGCATCAAAGGCTGCTTTATTTGATTTTGTAGCATCATTACCTTCTTTAATTTTTTGTTTTACAACTTTAACGGTTGGTTTTGTTTTCCAAAAAGCGCGATCGTGAAAAACGTTTTCACTTTTGGGGCCTCTTCGCTGTGCAAAAAATATGCAAGGGAATACGAGTAGTAGCAATACTATTTTTTTCATTTTTATTGTATTAAGAAAGTCCCTTTCTGTTTTGATACAGAAAAGAGACTTCAAATTATTTTTATATTATTAAGAATTACCAGCTTCCAATAAAATGACTCCCTATTGCATTTATTAATTGAGCCCCTTTAGTAACTGCTCCCGTTTCTACATTTACCACATAAATGTTTCCGTCTTTACCTACAGGAGCATAGGTAATATATACTTCATCACCATTAACAACATAGTGTTGATATTGCGTTAAGTTTGCATCTAGTTCGTATGGTAAATTTATTAAAGTAGCTGTTCTGGCGTCTAAATCTGCCAATGCAAAAAAGGCTTCTGGCTTACCAGATTCTGTTCCATTTGCAGACCCATCATGACTATACCCAATAATTGCTTTACCATTACCAGCATATTTCCAAGCACGAATGTAGGTTCCATTAATCCCTAAGGCATCATCTAATTTAAACTCATAAGAATCATCATATTTATTATCGGTTCCAATTCTTAAAAGATGAGAACCATTAGGGTCGTTTTGGTTTGCTTGATACACATATCCGTCTTCAGCTAAAAAAGCATTAATACTACGGTATCCGTTAGTATCACCTAAACCTACGCTAGAAGTAATTATTTCTGGGTTGAATAATGTAGGGTAGTCTAAAACAATAGTTACTGCTTCTATAGCCGCCGCCTCTCTATCTCTTTCTAGCGTTGATGTATCTGTTTTTCTAATGTTAGCGCCAATGTATATTTTATTTCCAGCAGCATTTAAAGTAGGCATGTCTATTCTACCAATATAATAACCTTGTGCTTTTAACGCATCACTCAATGAAATTTCATGTTCTTGAAAATTATTGATTCTAGAGTTTTCTAAATCTAAGGTTACAATCCCCATAGTAGCTTGTGTATATTGGTAAACATCGTCTGTAACATCATCTGCAGTTCCATTATCATCTACAATATTTTCTGTAGATACATATACCGCAGCACCTGTTTGGTCTCCATCAAATAATTTAATCCATCTTGGTGCTGTTCCTACATAAGGAGCAATACTAATTTCTGAACCTGTTGGTGTAAATGTTTGTCCGCCTTCTACAGTATATTTCGTATAGTTACCACCTGTATCACCTGCATAACTAATATTAAAAATGGTAGTACCATCTTCAGAAGATTGTAATCTTGCCGTTCTATTAGAGGGCGCTATAAAGCCATTATTAAATACATCTACAGCATATTCTGGGTCTTTTGCATCTTCAGAGTCTATAGCATAAATAAGAGTACCTCCATTACCATCTCCAGGAATATCTCCCATTGCAGCACCTGCAATTGTAATCCATCTATTTTCTTTTTCAACTACGGGGTCTACGATAGGTTCTTCGTTGATATCCTCTTTATTACAACTGGTT
Source organism: Polaribacter sp. SA4-12 (assembly GCF_002163675.1). NCBI lineage: Bacteria > Pseudomonadati > Bacteroidota > Flavobacteriia > Flavobacteriales > Flavobacteriaceae > Polaribacter > Polaribacter sp. SA4-12. The sequence continues at coordinate 613,374 of NZ_CP019334.1, forward strand.
ATTAAGAGTGCAGAAAAAAGCACTAAGCTTGCATGTTTAAGTGTTAAAATTTGGTTTTTCATTGTGATCGTTTTTTATGATTTAATTATTTATTTATTGTGTAATTTAATTTTAAGTAAAAAGCCCTACCTGGTTTTTGTACGGATTGATTATCGTATGCTGCTTTGTTAAAAATGTTTTTAATATCGAAACTTGCTACTAGTTTTTTATTTGGAAAAGAATAACTGAACCCAGCATCTTGAATGAATTGTTGGGGTATTAAAAACTCTTCTAGCCCAACTGTATTGGTTCCTTTTGCTACGATGTAAGAAAATTCATCTGTAAAATATGCGTTGTAGAATAGGTTTAAACGTGCGTTTTTTTGAATGCTATTTTTAATAGAATAGCGTACGGATGCATTCATTGTAAACAAAGGGGTGTTAGGCACATCAATAATGTAACCTGCTTCATTTTTTGTATCTAAGCTTAAGCGAGAAAAATTAAAATTAAAGCCAAAATTGTTATTATAGTTATAGCTTAATTGGGCTTCTAAACCTTTGGATGTTGTTTTTTCATTATTATTCGCATATTGCACGAGTTCATCATTTTCATATCCTTCTGCATCAAAACCAATTAAATTTTTAATGTTTCTAGAAAACAAGTTTGCAGATACAGAAAAGCCATGTTTTTGAATGTCAAATTTTCCGAAGCGAAAACCTAAATTGTAATTATTACTTATTTCTGGTTTGATTGTTAAGTTTTGAAGGGTGTTATCTCCTAAATCGCCAAATACTTCCGTTTCACTAGGTAATCTAATTGCTTTTTCTGCAGAAGCTAATACCGCTATGTTAGGTAAAATGGCATAAGAAGTAGCGAATCCATACCCGTTGTATTTTTTATTACTCTCGTACACTTCATTAATGATAGCTGTTTCATCATCGTTAAATACGGGGGCTGTATTTAATACTTCTTGGTGATACTGTTTCCCAAATAAATTAGCTTTCAATTTTTTATTAAAGGCATTAAACTCATAACTTAAAGAATAAATGCTCTTATATAAATCACTTGTTTTTTGAAAAGTATTTTGTAAAAGCGGAATTTCTTCATCTCTATCTTCTCTATCAAGACCGCTATACACATGATTAAACAACACTTTATGCTGTGTATTTACTTGATATGAAATACCAGATCTTATAGAAACTACTTTTCTATCAATGGTAAGTAGCGTAGGGCCGTTTTCACTTTGTGCGCCCCATGTGTATTCAAATTCATCACCTCTAAAGTCTATGGCTCTTTTACCTGTCCAACTATAAGCAATGGCAGTAGTATCATTTAATACACGATGTCTTTTTCCATACAATCCATTTATATTCACCTCTAAACCTTTGGTAAATAAATCCTTTTTAAGGTACATTAAGTTTAATAAGCGCACATTAGATTCTAAAAATCTACCTTTATAAGGTATCTTATTTACAAACGCACCATGTTGTAGCTCTTTATAATCATCAGAACTTGTAAGTCCTATTAAAAATTGATCTGCCCATGTAACATTGGTATAACCAACTTGTAATATACCACCAGATGACCTGTATGCATCGTGAAATCTTTTTGCAGTAATAGGTGTTTCTACACCCCCTAAACCTATATCAACAATAGTGGGGCCACTAATTTTATAATCATTATCTGAATAATTATAAAAACTAGATGCCTTAATGGTAAAACCAGATTTATCAAATCTATACAGCCCATTTATAGTTGCTTGTAGGGTGTTAAAAGAACCATAAGAAATAGCGGCATTTAAATTAGTTTTGGTCCCTTTTTTAAGTATTATATTGATAGCGCCTCCTAATGCATCATCTGCTAAATGACCTGGAACCACGCCTTTATAAACTTCTATATTTTTAATTAGTGAAGGAGGGATGCTATTTAAATTAAATGACGAACCATACATAGAAATAGGAATTCCATCAATAAAAATGCTAATAGATCTCCCTGATAAACCGTTTAAAGAGTATTCGACTTGAGAACCTAAACCTCCATTTTGTCTTATTTTTACACCCACAGTAGAATTTAATAATTCATTTGTTTGTACATTTCTAAGGCTAGCTTCTTTGGTTTCTATTACATTAACAGCAAACCCTTTGGTTTCTTGTATCGTTTTTTTACTAGCACTTATAATCTTTATCTCATCTAAAGATTCACTTGTTTCTTCTAACGTAAAATTTAGTTGCTGCTGCTGGTTTTTTAATATGATTACTTCTTTCGTTTTTGTTTTAAACCCTAAGTAAGAAACCGTAATGGTATGTTTACCTGTACTAATTTCATGAAATTGATAGGTACCCTTATCATTGGTAATTGTTACCATCGCATTATCATCAATAGCAATAGTAGCGCCCATTAAAGGTGTTCCATTATCATCTTTTACTTTTCCAGTAATGATCTGTTCTGAGTTTTGTGAATACAGAGATGCTGTTGTAAGGAATAGCAATACGATTGATACAATATTTTTCATTATTCTTATTTAGATTTAATATAAATAACATACTTTTGCAAAACTATTGTATTAAGAAATAGTTGATATAACGCAAAAGGAATTTTTAAATACGCAAAAGGAATTAATGAAGATTGATATAGATAGTCAGGTTTTTAGCAAGAAAGCAATCAAAAATACGTTAGACAAAAACGTTGATTCTAAAGGATTTAGCGAGTGCAACTGGTTTTTAAAAGATGAGAAGGCGTGTGGGGGTATAAAAGATATTAGAGGTAACGGAATGTGTTTTTTTGCTTATAATTTAAATTGTTATCAAAAAAATAAAATAATTGTTTCTCATGATGCGCCCTTATATAAATTGCATTTTGAGTTTGATGATGAACTAAAAGATACAAGTAAAAGCGGAACAAAGGAAGGCATCCATGTTAAAAAAGGAAGGTTTGAGTTGCTTTTTAATCCGCAAGAAAATAGTATCATAAAGCGTACTAAAGAAACTAAAAACGCGGTAGAACTTTATTTTGAAGAGTCTTATTTGCGGAATATTATAAGTACTGAGTTTACCCAGTTATTGGTTATTTTAAAAGTAAATTCTAAAGAAAAAGCCTTTATTAATTATGGTGTATTTATTACTGACGACCTTATTAATATTATAAATTCGATTAAAAATTGTGCATATGCAGGTGCTAAAAGAAGTGTTTTTCTTGAGTTAAAAATTAAAGAATTAACCATTGTAGCATTGGCTATTTATATGGATCATTATCATGAAGATGAAGAGATCATTGCTACCAAAGAAGCATTGCAGAGTGTTGAAAACTATATGAAATTAAATTTAAAAAAAGAGCTAAACATTACTGAGTTGTCTGTTTTGGCAGGTATGAATACCTCTAAGTTTAAAAAAAGTTTTAAGCAATTGTACGGAACCACTGTTTTTAAATACATCACTTCTTTAAGAATTGAAAAAGCGAAAACTTTAATTCAACAAAAATCTTATACAATTTCTCAAGCGTCGTATGAAGTAGGGTATAAAAACGCACAACATTTTACGGTTGCATTCAAAAAAAAATTGGGGTATCTACCCAGTGAATTAAAAAAATAATAGGAGTAACTATGTTTTAGTACTTCCTATTTATTTTACCATGATAGCGCATTAGAACTTCTATAAAGTTTGTTATCAATGGCTTTTTATTAGGAATCATCATCAGGATAAACGCTCCTTAAAAATGTATTATAAAGCGCTGTTTTATAGTATTATCATTTTATAAAACCGAAATTATTATTCCCATTTTTTTTGTTCTTTTTTCTTCTTACCCCTTTCTTTAAAAAATGCCCTGTGTTTTTCAATTTCCATTTACATATTTGTTTATAGTATCAACATCCGTAAAAACACTTTTACTAAAAGCCATCTTTATCTTTTAAAGTATCGATTTTAAAATAAATAGGAACGCTATAAAAAGCGATGCTTATAGAAAAAGGAAACCAAAAAGGTACAGCAACAGCTTTGTTTAGTAATTCAAAATTATCTTTTTAATAGCGCTATTTTCTGTAAGGACAAACCCCTGATAAAGTATCGCTGAAATTTTAAGTTTTAGTGTTTTTTTAGGCTCTTTTATCAAGATTATAGCACCCCGTATTTATACCTATAAAAACATACTTCATAAAAAAAGACCTATATTAGAGGTAATACACTCTATTTCAAAGGAGTATATTGTTAAAAAAAAGCGATTATGAAAAATAAAAAAAACCACAAACCAGCATTACAAAACACCCATGTAAAATTCGATCCCTTTATAATAAAAAATGAAGTATGGCTCAATACAGAAGAAGCTATGAAACTTTTAAAAGTAAGCCGCAGTACCATATACCGATTGCGCAAACAAAAGTACATTCCTAGTTTTCAACTAGGTCATATCCCAATATATCCAAAATTCTTATTAAACAAGATGTTAATGGGGAAGGCACTTGATAATGTAAATAAAACATGATACCCTGAGCAGCCTTTTTTAAAAAAGAGTGGCGCCAAAGAAGCATTAAAAAACATGTTTACAATTAACAAATTTAATGTTATATGCAAACACGTTATTATGAAACCTTTTTTGGTTTCTGGTTCTTGGTACCTGGGTTTTAGTTTTTGGTTCTTGGTTTGCGCTTTACAACGCTTTCCTTTTTTACAACACCGTAACCGCACCCATATACGTACTAATTGCTGCAAAATTGGTTTCTGGCTTGCTAAAAGAAGCCCAAACTTCAACCTCTAAACTTGCCATAAAGTTAGGCAGCGTTACACTTGCCGTTGTAGCATCACGAGTGGCAACCGCTACGTTGGTATAAAACAAATTTAGTTCGGGTGCATAGACCACCACCATCAATTCATCAGTGGCAGTGGCTTTTCCTTGTCCGCTATTGTCTTGCCAACCAAAATTTAGGGTTTGTGCCGCTGCGGCTGCAACCGTACCACCATCAATACCTCTTAAATCGCCTTTGCTAATTAATACTTTGGCATAGTCCATAACTGTGCCGGTAGGGAGGTTCACCACTGCATTTTTAAGATGATACGATGTTGCCAGGTTAGCACGCGATTTATCGCCCTGTGGACTCCCGAAATAACGGTTTAAAATATCTACAAGCGGACTTAAAAAACCAATCACGGTTTTAAATTTTAAACGTTGTTCTTCCTGTTTTGCAGTAGCCGTATAACTACCACGCTGTGGTAAACTACGCATTACATTTTTCCCTCGCCATCGAGCACCTACTACGTTACCTACTTTTCCTGAAAATCCACCAAGGATTCCTTTTTGAAATGTTGCCATAATTGTTGTTTTTTATGATTAATAGATGTCAAACATAAAGCCTAAAACCCATAAAACCAAATACTTGACACGTGCTGACCCGTATTGACACAAACTGACCGTTTGTGAACGCTCCTGACCTGTGCTGACACATCATGACACATGGTGACACATGATGACACACCCTGATCTATGCTGACACACCCTGACCCACAAACTCGTTTTTTAGGGGGTTTTGTTCGGGTTTGGTTCGGGGTTTGTTCGGGAACGGGAAGGGGCTTTTTTTTAAAAATGGACTTTTTTAGGAGGAAACCCGAAGCAGACTCGTAGAAAGGGTAGTGGATTGTTATTGTGAGGAGGAACGACGTAGCAATCTCAAAGAGTATGCACACACAAAAAGTAGCAAGTAAACAGTAGCAGTAGCAGTAGCAGTAGCAGTAGCAGTAGCAGTAATCATAATACTAACAAAAATCACTAACCCGACATACTATAATTTCAGTAGTAATTCAAAAGGAATGAAACGGCTAAGTGTCCAAAGAGTGCAACGGTCTGGACACGATAGTGGAGTTTCTTGTAGAATTCAATGAAATTATAGAAAGTCTAGATTTTTTTGGTTCTTTTTTCATCAATGGAAAAAAGAACAGCATAAAACATTTAAAGAAAAATTATTAAAACTATCAATCAAACAGATTACCAAGTCCTAACGTCCTCGTAATGACAGTTATATTATGTTATCGTAAAAAAAGAAAAAGGAGACAAGAAACAAGAAACAAGAAACATAATACTAACAAAAATCACAACCCCGACATACTATAATTTCAGTAGTAATTCAAAAGGAATGAAACGGCTAAGTGTCCAAAGCTTGTCCTCAACTCGATTGGGGAACCAAATAAAAAGTCTGGACATGATAATGCAATAAAAAGTAGAATTCAAGAAAACTAAAATAAGTCTAGATTTTTGGTGAAGCCTGTGCTGAACTTGATTCAGTATTCATCAATGGAAAAGAACAAGAAACAAACATTCAAAGAAGAATGATTAAAACTCCCCAACAAACAGATTGCCACGTCTAAAAAGCGCCTCGCAATGACAAACGCACTACTGTCATTGCGAGGAGGTACGACGTGGCAATCCCACGCAAAGAGTATCCCACAAGAGTAAGAACACACAAAAAGTAGCAAGTAAACAGTAAATAGTAGGCAGTAGCAGTAGGCAGTAGCAGTAGGCAGTAGCAGTAATCATAATATTAACAAAAATCACTAACCCCGACATACTTTTCGTTTTTGTAGGAATTCAATTTTTATGGAATGGCTAGTGTCCAAAGCTTGTCCTCAACTCGATTGGGGAACCAAATAAAAAGTCTGGACACGATAATGGAATAAAAAGTAGAATTCAAGAAAACTAAAATAAGTCTAGATTTTTGGTTCTTTTCATCAATGGAAAAGAACAAGAAACAAACATTCAAAGTAGAATGATTAAAACTATCAACAAACAGATTGCCACGGCTAAAAAGCGCCTCGCAATGACAAACGCAATACTGTCATTGTGAGGAGGTACGACGTGGCAATCTCACGCAAAGAGTATCCCACAAGAGTAAGAACACTACTGTCATTGTGAGGAGGATACGACGTAACAATCCCACGCAAAGAGTAACCCACAAGAGTAAGAGCACCACTGTCATTGCGAGGAGGATACGACGTGGCAATCTCATTATATTAAATAAGAACATTCAATTAAAAAAAAATAACACTTTTTTTAGGACATTTATAAAAACTTTGTATATTCGCTGACCCTTAGAAAAAAGGGGTGTTTTTTACAACAAAAACGGTTGCAAACCCGCTGACTAAAGCAGTTCACTTGTAATCAGTACGTTGTAGATTTCGAGTCTTAAAAGCGGCTCAAAACAACAAAAATTGTGAAAGCAATTTTAGGTTCTTTAAAATAGTAAATAAAAAGGGGAGATACTCAAGCGGCCAACGAGGACGGACTGTAACTCCGTTGACTACGTCTTCGCAGGTTCGAATCCTGCTCTCCCCACAATGTACCTTTTTATATCCATCAAATACATACCACTTCTTTCTATTTATTGCTAGATATAAGTAAATACAATACTACTTATTGACACTCATACGCTCGTAATTGTAAGTTAGCCATTACGAGAAACAAAGCAAAATCTAAGTTTAATAACCAACAGATTACTTCAGTCGTTCCTTCTTCGTAATGACAGTTGTATAATTGTTTTAAAATGTATGCATTATTCCCTTGGTAGTTCTATCAAATTTGCTAATTTTAAACAAAAAACAAATTGCTTGTTTATGAAACTCATTTCATAAGCATTTACAACTCATATATGTCAGAAAACCAATTACAATTACATCAAACTTTATGGAATATTGCCAACGATTTACGTGGTAATATGGACGCAGATGATTTTAGAGATTATATACTAGGCTTTATCTTTTACAAGTATTTAAGTAAAAAAATGTCGCTACATGCAAACATTATTTTAAAACCAGATGGTTTAGAATATAGCCAAGTTATTGGTCATGAAAGTGAAGCTTTGTTATTAGAAGAAATAAAACTAGATGCTTTAGATGCCTTGGGGTATTTTTTAAAACCTACAGAATTATTTAGCGAATTAGCCAAAAGAGGTAATTCTGGCGGAACAAATAAATTCATTTTAGAAGATTTACAAAAAGTATTGACCAACATAGAGCAAAGCACTATGGGAAGTGAAAGTGAAGACGATTTTGGAAACCTTTTTGAAGATTTAGATTTAACGAGTAGTAAACTTGGTAAAACAGAAGAAGCTAAAAACGAATTGATTGTAAAAGTATTGATGCATTTAGAAGGCATTGATTTCGATTTAGAAAACAATGAAAATGATTTATTAGGGGATGCCTATGAATATTTAATTGGTCAGTTTGCTTCTGGAGCAGGAAAAAAAGCAGGTGAATTCTATACGCCGCAACAAGTTTCTAAAATATTAGCAAAAATTGTTACTTCAGATAAAGAACGACTAAAATCGGTGTACGACCCAACCTGTGGTTCTGGTTCTTTATTGTTAAGAGTTTCTAAAGAAGTAAAAGAAGTGGGTAGTTTTTTTGGACAAGAAAGCAACCCAACTACGTACAACTTGTGTAGAATGAATATGATTATGCACGATGTACATTATAAAAAATTCGATATTTATAATGAAGATACCTTAGTAAATCCATCACCAAAACACATAGACAAACGTTTTGAAGCCATTGTAGCAAATCCACCTTTTTCTGCGAATTGGAATCCTGATGCCATTATTAGTGACGAGCGTTTTTCGCCTTATGGTAAAATGGCGCCAAAAAGTAAAGCAGATTTTGCTTTTGTACAGCACATGATACATCAATTAGATGAAAACGGAACAATGGCCTGTGTATTACCACATGGTGTTTTGTTTAGAGGTGCAGCAGAAGGACATATTAGAAAATATTTAATTGAAGATAAAAACCAATTAGATGCCGTTATTGGTTTGCCTTCTAATATTTTTTATGGAACAAGCATACCAACGTGTATTTTAGTGTTGAAGAAAAACAGAACTACAAAAGACATTTTATTTATTGATGCTAGTAACGATTTTGAAAAAGTAAAAACTCAAAACGTATTGACGGATAGTCATTTAGCAAACATCATTGAAACCTATAGAACAAGGCAAACAAAAGACAAATATAGTTTTAAGGCCACTTTAGAAGAAGTAAAAGAAAACGATTACAATTTAAACATACCGCGTTATGTAGATACGTTTGAAGAAGAAGAGGCTATAGATCTTTTAAGTGTTTCTACAGATTTAAAAGCATTAGAAAAAGACATTGCTACTACTGAGAAAACCATTGCAGATTTCTGCAACCAATTAAATATTGAAACTCCTTTTTAATGACAGAACAAAAAAACATAACGTCATTGCGAGGCACGAAGCAATCTGTTTCTTTAATACCTAAACTTCGTTTTAAAGAGTTTGAAGGTGATTGGGATAAAAAGAAAATGATTGATTTATCAGAAAGAATAGGTGATGGTTTACATGGCACACCTAAATATGCAGATAATTCTGAAATAAGTTTCATAAATGGTAATAATTTAATCGATGGAAAAGTTTTTATTACAGAAAAAACAAAAAAAGTTGATAAAACAATCTTTCTTAAAAATGATAAAAACCTAAGGACAAACACTTTACTAATCTCTTTAAATGGCACAATAGGTAATATTGCTAGATATAATAATGAAAAAGTGATGTTAGGCAAAAGTGTTGGTTATTTTAATTTTAAAGAAAACTCTAATTATTATTATCATGTTCTGAAATCACCAAAAATTCAAAGATTTTTTATATCTGAATTGACTGGTTCAACAATTAAAAACCTATCTCTTAAAACTCTTAGAGAAACCAATATTCCATTTCCTTCTGTAAAAGAACAACAAAAAATAGCTTCTTTTTTAACATCAGTAGATACCCAAATACAACAACTCACCACAAAAAAGCAGTTATTAGAAAACTACAAAAAAGGTGTAATGCAACAATTGTTTAGTCAGCAATTGCGTTTTAAAAATGATGATGGTTTAGATTTTCCTGATTGGGAAGAGAAGAAGTTTTCAAAATTCATAAAATTATATAGAGGAAGTTCACCAAGACCAATTATAAGATATACTACTTCAAATGAAAATGGAGTTAATTGGATTAAAATTGGAGATACAAAAAAATCAAAAAATTATAGGATAAATAAAGTTTCAGAAAAAATAACAGAAGAGGGTTCACTAAAATCTAGATTTGTTAAAAAAGGTGAAATTATTTTAGCAAATTCAATGAGTTTTGGAAAATCTTATTTATTAGAGATTGAAGGTTGCATATATGATGGTTGGTTTGTTTTAAGAGAATATGAAGATTCTTTTAATAAAGAATTCTTATTACATATTTTAAATTCTCATTATTTACAAAAGCAATATTTACGATTATCTACAGGAGGTGTAGTTCAGAATATTAGTAGTGAAATTGTTTATAGTACTAAATTATTTAGACCATCCATAAAAGAACAACAAAAAATAGCCAATTATTTAAGTGCAATCGATACAAAAATAGAAAATGTACAAATACAAATAGAAAAAACACAAGCGTTTAAAAAAGGTTTGTTACAGCAAATGTTTGTTTAGAAAATAAAACAGTTTTAAAGTTCTGTATTATATTAATATAAGAATTTTAAAAATTAATAGAATGGAAGAAGAAGAAAAAAAAATAATAAATAGTAAGCATGATTTTTATCAATGTATTAAGGATTCAATAATTGATCCATATATTGAAGATTATATTTTTAACTATTATTTTGAATATGGTAAAATTGTTTTTGAAGATTTAATTGGCCACAGAATTCCTTTAACAAATAATATAATTTATTTTACTAATTGTGAGTTTTCAAAAGGCTTCCAATTTAGAAATACTAGTCATAAAGATGAAGAAAAATTTATAAAATTAGATATAACTTTCGAAAATTGTACATTCTATGGAGTAAGTTTTATAGAAAAAATTATTGATATTAAGGTTAGTTTTTTCAATTGCAAGTTCAAAGAAGTTAAAAGTAGTTTACCTTCTTCAGGGGAAATAACTAATAATTTTAATTTCCATAATATTACCTTCAATAAACTTATTTCATTTTGGAATTCTGATTTTTATATTCCAGTAGCTTTTTTTCAAACCAATTTTGTTGGTAATGTTACTTTTTCTGCAGCTACTTTTTATGAGAATGTATTATTCCCGTATGCTTCTTTTAACAGTAAAATTATTTTTAGTAGAGTAACGTTTTTAAAAGGTTTAGATTTATCACTGGCCTTAAATTCTGGGGAATATAATTTTTTTAGCATTAGTCTTAAAAATTTTAATTCATCTTTTAATGAAATTGAAAGCCAGTATAATAATAGTTTAAATAAAGGCGATATTCCTATTATTAACAAAATAGAAACTTTTAGAATAATTAAAAGTCAATTAGAAAAATCTGGTAATAATATAGACGCGTTTAAGTATAATATTCTAGAAAAAATATCTTACCAACAACAGCTAGAGGTTCAAAACAAAAAATGGTATAATAATGAGGATAGTTTTATGTTTACCCTTAATAATTTATCAAATGAGCATAAGAAATCTTGGTTAATAGGTGTTTGTTTTACTCTAAAAATAGCATTTCTGTTTATTTTATTAACATTATTGAGTACAAAAGAGTTTTGGAATAGGCTTTGTTTTAAGTGTGAATTTGATTTAAATGTTATTGGTTACACTCTTAAACAATTTGTAAATTTCTTAAATCCGTTACATAGTATAGATTATATAGATGGATTGTATCCATTTTATGGAATTCCATACATTTTTGATTATTTAGGAAGAATATTTGTAGGTTATGGGATTTATCAAACAATTCAAGCTTTTAGAAAATTTAGATAATTATGAAAGAGTTAGAAGAAATAAAAAAAGAAACGATACACCCATTATGCAGTTCCTTTTGGAAGATTAGACGTTGAAACTTTTTTAGTTCAAAAATATAAAAGTCAGCTATTAAACGCTAATACTGTTAGAGGTGTTAAAAAGAAATTAATATGAGCAAACAATCAGAACTTCAATTAGAAAATAACCTAATTAAACAATTAGTAGGTTTAGGATACCATAAAATAACCGTTTTAGATGGTGATACATTGGTTTCTAATTTAAAAAGGCAGTTAGAAGCGTTTAATGATTGTGTTTTTTCAACTAAAGAATTTGACAAAATTTTAAATCATTTAGAAAAGGGCAATGTTTTTGAAAAGTCTAAAACATTAAGAGGTCGTTTTCAGTTTGTAAATGACAATGGAGAAGCTACTTATATTCGTTTTTTTGATAGTGAAGATTGGAATGCGAACTTGTTTCAAGTTACAAACCAAATAACACAAGAAGGCACGTATAAAAACAGATACGATGTTACTTTATTAGTCAATGGTTTACCATTGGTACAAATAGAGTTAAAGCGCAGAGGTTTAGAAATCAAAGAAGCTTTTAATCAAATAAACCGTTATCAAAGACATTCTTTTTGGTCTAATCACGGGTTATTTCAATACGTACAGTTATTTATAATTAGTAATGGTACAATTACCAAATATTTGGCAAATAATGCCTTACAATCTGTAAAACAAACCTTTTTCTGGTCTGATGTACATAATAAAAACATTAAAGAATTAACAGACTTTACTACTGCTTTTTTAAATCCAGATCATTTAGGGTTAATGATTGCAAAGTATATTGTAAGAAGCGAAACGCATAAAATTTTAATGGTGTTAAGACCGTATCAATATTATGCAGTAGAAAAGTTAGTAAAACAGGTAAAAACCACAACAGACAATGCGTATATATGGCATACAACAGGTTCTGGTAAAACTTTAACTTCGTTTAAAGCAAGTCAGATTATTATGGATTTGCCTTCTGTAGATAAAGTGCTTTTTGTGGTAGATAGAAAAGATTTAGACTATCAAACAATGAAAGAATTTAATTCTTTTAAAAAAGACAGTGTAGATGTTACCAATAACACAAATAGTTTGGTAAATCAATTAGCAGACGATTCTAAATTGGTATTAACAACCATTCAAAAATTAAACAATGCGATTACTAAAAATCAATATGATAAAAAATTATCAGGTTTAAAGAATAGGAGAGTGGTACTTATTTTTGATGAATGCCATAGAAGTCAGTTTGGAGATACACACCAAAAAATAACAGATTATTTTACAAATAGTCAGTTGTTTGGCTTTACAGGAACCCCCATTTTTGCAGACAATGCGTCTAAAAACGATTTAGGAAAAAGAACAACCAAAGATTTGTTTGGCGAATGTTTACACAAATATGTAATTACAGATGCCATTGCAGATGATAATGTTTTAAAATTTGGAATCGAATATATTGGTAGATACAAACAAAAAGGAAGAACTTTATTAGATATAGATGTTGAAGACATTGATAAAGCAGCCGTTTTTAAAGATGAAAAAAGGTTAGGTAAAATTGCAGATTATATTATTGCATATCATAATGCTAAAACTTTTGATAAAGAATATTCTGCCTTATTTGCAGTCAATGATATTAAAACCTTGATTAAATATTACGATATTTTTCAAGAAAAGAAAAGGGCAGGAGAACACAATTTAAGAATTGCTACTATCTTTTCTTATGGCGCAAATGAAGCCAATGAAGATGCACAAGATTATTTACCAGACAATGAAACTTCACAAGCTGCAGAACCTGAAAGTGACTATACCACAAGCCACTCTAGAGAAAAACTAGATGCTTTTATTGCAGATTATAACAAAATGTATAACGTTAGTTTTTCTACAAAAGACAGCAAATTATTTGAAGATTATTTTAAAGATATTTCAAGACGTTTAAAAGATAGAGAAAAGAAAAACTTTAATGATGCCAAAGACCGTTTAGACATTGTTATTGTGGTAAATATGATGTTAACAGGTTTTGATGCTAAGAAAGTAAATACATTATATGTAGATAAAAACTTAAAACAACATGGATTAATTCAGGCTTTTTCTAGAACCAATAGAATTTTAGGAGAAAAGAAATCACAAGGAAACATCGTGTGCTTTAGAAACTTAAAAAAGGCTACAGATGATGCTATTACGTTGTTTTCTAACAAGAATGCAGATGAAACCATATTTATTCCGCCTTATGAAAACATTGCAGAAAAGTTTGATGAAGCACTAGAACACCTATTAAAAATAACACCTAGTTATCAAAGTGTAGACGATTTAGTAGGAGAAGACCAGGAACTACAATTTGTACAAGCATTTAGAAGATTATTAAGAGCAAAAAATGTTTTAGAATCTTATGTAGATTTTGATTGGGAAACTTTAGGAATAGACGAACAAACTTTTGCAAATTATCAAAGCGAATATTGGGATTTACACGATAAAGTAAAAAACAACAATCAAACTCAAAAAGTTTCAATATTAGATGATATCGATTTTGAATTAGAATTGATTCATAGAGACCAGATTAATGTAATATATATCTTACAATTATTAGCAAATTTAAAAACCAAGGATAAGTCTGAAGCTGCAAAACAGAAAAAAGCAATCATTGATTTATTAGGTGGTGATGTGAAGTTAAGAAGTAAACGAGAACTGATAGAAAAGTTTATTGAAGAAAATTTACCAAATATTAAAGATTCAGACCGTATTACAGATGAATTTGAAAACTTTTGGAAAGAAGAAAAAGTAAAAGCACTTTCTAAAATTTGTAATGAAGAAAATTTAGACCAACAACAATTTAATTCTTTGATACAAAGTTATACTTATAATGGCCAAGAACCAATTAGACAAGACGTTTTTAAATGTTTAGACAATAGACCAAGCATCTTAAAAGCGCGTGAGATTGGTGATAGAATTATATTAAAGATGAAAAAGTATATAGACATCTTTATTACAGGTATGACTGGGTAAAACAAATCATCTCCCCGACATACTATAATTTCAGTAGTAATTCAAAAGGAATGTAACGGCTACTAACATTAAAAACGTCATTGCGAAAGAGGAACGATTGAAGCAATCTCATAATTAAAACTATTCAATAAACAGATTACCACGTCCTAACGTCCTCGTAATGACATTTATATCATGTTTTTATAAAAAAAGGAAATAAGAGACAGGAAACATGAAAATAGAAACATAATATTAACAAAAATCACAAACCCGACATACTTTTCGTTTTTGTAGGAATTCAATTTTTATGGAATGGCTAGTGTCCAAAGAGTGCAACGGTCTGGACACGATAATGCAATAAAAAGTAGAATTCAAGAAAACTAAAATAAGTCTAGATTTTTGGTTCTTTTCATCAATGGAAAAGAATAAGAGATAAAACTTAACCGACAAAGAGATTACCACGCCCTATCGTCCTCGTAATGACATTTATATTATGTTATTGTAAAAATAGAAAGTTACGAAACCACTTGTTTCTCTGTACTTTTACAGCTTGTAAACACAATAAAAGAATAATTAAAACAATCTCATCTATTAATCACAAATCATTTGCCCGACATACTATAATTTCAGTAAGAATTCAAAAGGAATGTAACGGCAAGTGTTTAAAGAGTGTAGCGGTTTTTGGTATGTTTTGTTGCGTGTTTAAGCATTAAATTTAGTAAATAATTACTGACCAAGAAAATCTGTGAGGATTTTTGTAAGTGTGCTAGAACCAAACAATAAAATATACCAGTTGTTGTAGCACGTTATTCTTTTTTACTGGTATTTATAATCTCAATATCTTCAATTTTTTTCCTGTTATTTTTTAGAAAACTACTGTAAAAATCTGTCACATCATCTAAAATTATAGAAGGTCTTTCATCTTCATTTATTGTTATTAGATTAATATTTTCAAGGTGAAGCCCCGCAGTATGACGAACGTATATTCCAGATGCTGGTAAAGTTCCAATCGAATAAAATTCAGGGGAATGAACACCCATAACCTCAGATGTAAATTCCTTTACAGAATCAATTTTTGCAGCATCCTTTTTTGTCCCTCCGCCAGAAACTATGAATCTAACATCTTTAATAGAAATATCCTCTATTTTATGATTAGGTAGTCCCGTAATAAAAATTGCTGAATTTTTATCACCTTTAGAATTATCAGCTATTATATTGTTAAAATAGAAACCATGCATTCGCTTAAGAGGTTCTATTTCACCGTTAGGAGTATCTACACTCATTCGTTGTTGGCAAAATGTCATAAAAATTGGTCTCGGAACATTTTCCATTACTAGGTTTGAAAAGGTCATGTTTTTCATTTCACCACCCTCGTTTTGTTGTATTTTTATACCAGCATCTTCAATATCTCTAAATATGCAATTACTGACAGCAACTGATTCAATGTCTCCTTTTGAAAGTAAACCAATTCTAATGCCTGCCCATTTAGAACGAAAGATATTATTGGTAATAACAATGTCTTTACAAGGCTTATCAGAGCGTGAAGCTTGAAGACAGATGCAGTCGTCACTGTTATCGAAGTTACTGTTTGATACTCGAACCCTGGTACAGCCATCAAAGTCCAGTCCATCACCATTATAATTAGCACGACTATAGATGTTAATTCCTGAAACTTCAATATTATCGCAGTATAAAAAAACGGAAGTCCAACTTGCGGGATTGATTAAATTAATATTGTTTAGGTGAATATTTTGGCATTTTAACATACGCATTAGCATTGGGCGACCTGCACCATGGGCAAAGTTTTCTAAATGTCCATTTCCATCTATTGTTCCTAACCCTACAATACTGATGTTTTTTGAGTTTTCAGCATATATGAAACAGCGGTCCATGTTTGTACTGTGCTGATACATCATTTTATAAGTGCCCTGTGTGTAATCGTTATAATTTGGACTTCCCTGCAATGTTGTACCTCCCTCAATGTGTAATGAAACATTATCTTTTAGGTAAATAGTACCAGATACATAAATACCACCTCCATCAATTTTTACTGTTCCACCTCCTGATAAAGTGCATTCATCAATAGCTTGTTGAATTGCTTTTGTATTCAGTGTTTTTCCATCATTAATTGCATTGTAATCAGATATGTTAAAATCTCTGGCGTTGGTTGCAAATGATATGCTTAGTAATAGAATAATTGATTTAAGTATCTTCATTATGTGTTTATAAATTGTATGGTAATCACAGAATAATCTTTCTGTACCATTTTTTTTAATGTGCTACAACGTGTAATGAAAGTTGCGATTTTTGTGAACGGCTATTTTCCGCAGGAAAATTGAAGTGAGCAAAAATGCAACAGCTTTTAGTTAAGCACTAATTTAGCAATTTTTACTACACGGCTTAAGTTAGCATTAGTTATTGTTTATTTCAGATTCTATATTTACCCATTTCACTTTCCATTTTTTTTCTAAATGTCCTCCAGTTGTATAAAAAAGAAATCTATTATTGGGTGTTACATATGGATTTCCTTGTCCTTTATTATTGATTTTATCATTTAGTTTTTTTGTGTTTATCCATCCTCCTTTTCCATCATTATAGCTAATCATTAAGTCAAGTTCGTTTCCAATTGAGGCAAAAATTAAATAGTCTTCTTTTGGGGAAACATATGGTGTGCATTTTCCAGCTTTGGAATTTGTCGAGATTGTAGTTTTTTCGGCGTTTTCAAATTTACCGTTCACTTTTTTTGAATGATAAATATCCATTCCACTATAATCCAAATTACTTGTGTGAAAATATAGAGTTTCCGAATTTGTAATTGTTGGATGCGAAACTAATTTGTCTCTTAAGTTTGGGATATCAACAAAAATAGGTTCTTTCCATTCTCCGTTAACTTTATCTGATTTCCAAATATGCCAAGTTTGAAAAACACCTTGAATATTTGTCGGTCTTGTTGAACTAAAATAGATAGAATTTCCATCAGGTGAAAAACTCATTCCGTGTTCGTTATATTTACTATTGAAAAACGCTTTCTTTGGTTCAGACCAATTTCCGTTTTTATTTTTTATTACGAAAACATCAAATTTTTCAAAGCTATTATCTGAAATAGTATAATAATATTCTTTTAAGTCAGGGCTAAACATTCCCTTATGAATGAGTTCATTTTCAGGAACTAAATTTTGCTTGAATTCAAAAGGTATATTATTCGGAATTTCGCCGGCTAAAAAATTCATTTTGGTATTATAGTTTTCATTTTTACAACTCAAAAAGACAATTGTAAATAGTAAGATGATTTTGAGTTTGTCCATTTCTCTAATTAATGCCAACGTTGTTGTGTTATGGAAAGTTGCGATTTTGTGAACGAGGAATTTCCATAGGAAATTCAGAAGTTGGCAAAAAAGCAACTAACTTTGATTAAGCTAAAAGTAGCAATTAATTATACACGGTGTTGTAAAACGTTTTCAATTCGTAGTTTTAATTTAAGTTATAAACTACTCCTGCGCTAAAAACTATTTGGTTTAATTCACTAATTATATATTTAAGTTCAGATATTAAGTCTAATTTATCTGTTATAGAAAATCCGCCACCAAAACCTAAATTTAAACCAATAAAAGTTTCATTATTGTCAGCATTTGTCGAACTAGTGATGCTATTATGAGCTGTTATATCTGTTCCGTAAAACGAAAAGTTCAAACCACCTATACCATAAAATCTTAAGTCATTTGAGTTTGATATATTTATATTATAATGTAAATCTGTATTTAATGTTACCAAACCTGTATCAACTTTAGAACTGCTGAAATTTTGACCCATAAAACTGTTAGTCGTTGTTGTAGTAATTCCAAAAAAGTAATTTAATTCTCCTGACAAAGAAAAGTTTTCATTTAATTCATAAATTGCTTTAGCACCAATACCTAAACTTTCTATTTCCGAACCATATGATAGTTTTCCTCCAACTTTTAACTGAGCATTTGCAACTGTTGTAATGATTAATAAAATAAGTGTAACTTTAATTGATTTCATATTTATTAATTTTATTTTGACGAATATTACACTCAGTTCTTTGTTGTCATTAGTTTTTCACTCTTAATCTCTTATAAACACTATTTTCGCCCTAAAGTGCTCCTAAGTCTACAAGGCATAGAGAGTTTCGCAGTGGGTTTGCTCCATTATTCCTTATATTAAAATCATGTCTTTGAGTTATATTGCCATTTAAGGGATTATATTCAACAATGCTACCATCGGTAATAGTACCACCAGAACAGGTTATATAAAACCTTCCATTTGATGATTCTATAAATGTTCCTATTGGTCTATACCCTTCAAAATCTAGGAAGTTAGTAAATGTAAGGTTTCCTGTTGCCAACTCTACCTTATAAAACGTACCTGAATTTGCATCTAGTTGATTGTGTTGTGCAGTAGCTGAATATAAGAAACCATTTTTTTCTATAAAACCACCTTGTGGATCCCAACCTTCAATTGCTACAATCCATTCAAAACTCCAAAGGTTTTGATAGTTATTACCATTTTTGTCAATTTTAAAAAGGTTTCCTTTATTATTAGATCCACCTAATTTTGAAGCACCATAAAGGTAGCCATCTGAAGCTTCAAATAATGTATTATTGATAGCCCCTTCAAATTGATTACTGTTGGGGAAACCTCCAGGCGATGCATAAACTAACTCAAGTGAGTTTGTAGCGGTGTTAAATCTAATTATTGCACCATAACCGTTTGTTGAGCCGCTAGCCGTTGTGAAGTATATATGAGCGTCAGATGCCTCCATTAATTTACTTTTATTTGGACCATATATATTGGCATCTAAAGTGCCTAAAATTGAAATTGTACTCGTATTTATATCATAAGACCAAATTTTTCCATCATTACCCGTACCTGTTATTTCACTAGTGGAATACAATAAACCATTAGTGTGAAGTAATGGGCTGATATTGTGCAAGTACCCTGTCGGAGATAAATCATCGAAGTATTGTATTACTTGCAGATCATTTGTTAGAGGATCAAATTCATAAAAAGAACCTGTGGCAAATACTGCTCCGGCATTAACAATTTGTCCATCAGAGTTTGTAAATCCGTAAAGTTTACCATTACCAGCTAATGTTAAACCTGCCGTGGGATTACCTCCAGTTGTGGTTGTGAAATCAAATAGTTTCTGAATGTTTTGACCATTTTGATCAACTCTATAAATAGTTCCAAGACCATTTGCTCCTCCCTCATATGTGGTACCATACATGTACAAACCTGTTCCTAAAGGTTCTTCATATTCATATATGTTAGTAATATTTTTTTCGCATGAGCTCAATATAATAACTAAAAGTAGTAAGATTTTTTTCATAAGAAATTATTTAAAAAACAAATTTAAAGAATAAAATATTTTGTGTTAATAAAATTTCATTTTTTTAATTACTGCTAACGTAAGTACGTTTATTCAACGTTTTAATGTTTTACAACGTGTTTGTGTATGCTTTGTTGCGTTGGTTTAGCGTAAAGTTAGCAAATAATTACTGAATAGAAAATCCGCGAGGATTTTCGTAAATTGGCTAAAAGAAAGCAATAAAATATACACGGTGTTGTAGGTAGTTTTATCTAAATCCTACATTTTCTTTTTTATGATAAAAATTCGTTTTGATTCCTTTTTCATTTAATATAAAATTCAATTTTTCAGATTCTTTACCACTACAGTTAAATCGTAATTTTTCCCTTTTAAATTCAATTTTATAGTGAGCTGGTGTTCTACTCATATATTCATAATATGTGGCTTTTCCGATTTCAGAAAACGAAAGGTTCATTTTTTTATTCCCAATAAGATTTATTGGATATTCAATTATAAATTCTTCTTTCTTAGAGTTAATTTTCACTCTTTTAATCCACTTTTTATTTTTCAGAATTAGAATAATTATAAATACAATTAATGTTATTGTAAATAGTATATATGGGTTTTCAATTTCCAAAAAGTAAATAGGGAAAATAGAAATTAATAAAGTTAACATTAAAACTTTACTTATTCCATTAATATATTCTGGTTCAAATTCCATTTAGTTTTTATTTCTCGTTTAACTTTTCAAAATATTTTTCACGATGAAATTTATTCACATCTCTTTCAATTGTGTCTGCTTTTGAATTCAAAATATAATATTCAAAATCGGATTCACTTTTTTTAAACAAAGAGTCTCCAACATTCAGTTTTTCGTGAATAAAATAAGGGATTTGTTTTTCAAATTTATTATTTATTAAAATTGGTCTCATTCTTCCTTGCATTCTGTCTAACAAAAGACTCGTTATTTTTCCAGAGTATGATTCGTTTTTTATTCTATTATATTCCTTTTTAAGATAACTTTCAGAATTGTCTTGAATTGTAATAACTATAATAAGAAATATAAGAATTGGAATAAAGACAAACGCAAGATTTTTCCTTATTTCTTTATCTTGTTTTCTTAATTTATTTTTGTCTTCAGTATTCATTTCGTTAATTACCTACAACGAGTTATATGTAATCAAATATATCGCATTTTGGTATTAATTTTCTGGATAAGATAACTTTTTTCATTTTTACTTTAGTTTTTCGGTTAATTGTATTTTTATAATGGTTATTTAAAAATGCAATGGTATACGCTTTTTACACAACTAAGATACGAGAGACGTGGAATGTGATTGGAAATAGGAAGTTACGAAACCTCTTGTTTCTCTGTGCTTTTACAAGCTTGTAAGCACAATAAAAGAATAATTAAAACAATCTCATCTATTAATCACAAATCATTTGCCCGACATACTATAATTTCAGTAAGAATTCAAAAGGAATGTAACGGCTACTATCATTAAAAACGTCATTGCGAAAGAGGAACGATTGAAGCAATCTCATAATTAAAACTATTCAACAAACAGATTACCACGTCCTAACGTCCTCGTAATGACATTTATATCATGTTTTTGTAAAAAAAGGAAATAGGAGACAAGAGACAAGAGACATAATATTAACCAAAATCACCAACCGACATACTATAATTTCAGTAAGAATTCAAAAGGAATGTAACGGCTTAGTGTCCAAAGCTTGTTCTCAACTAGATTGAGGAACCAAATAAAGAGTCTGGACACGATAGTGGAGTTTCTTGTAGAATTCAATGAAATTATAGGAAGTCTAGATTTTTGGTGAAGCCTGTGCTGAACTTGATTCAGTATTCAGCAATGGAAAAGAACAAGAGATAAAACTTAACCGACAAAGAGATTACCACGTCCTATCGTCCTCGTAATGACATTTATATTATGTTATTGTAAAAATAGGAAGTTACAAAACCTCTTGTTTCTCTGTGCTTTTACTGCTTATAAGCACAATAAAGGATGTTGTGCGGTTTATGAGCGAATTGTTAACAAGGGTAAGTGTAATAAATTGGCTTTAATAGCGGTTGCTAATAAACTGATAAAACAGCGTTTTGCTATCGCAAAATCTGGTTTACCATATAACGAAACGTACGTTTCTGTTTTATCAAAATAAATAGTAAACCCATAAAAAATAAACCCTCAAAATACTAATTGATAGTATGATGAGCCTATAATAATAGTGTGTACATTTAATGAAGAAAAGAGTTGGTTTTTAGGTTGGTTGGGTGTTGTGGTGTAGTGTTTTTCTTACTTATTTTTGCAATGCCTGAGTCAGCAAGCTGTCAATATATGTTTGTTGAGTTCGTGCATATTCGTTCGCTTGTCGGCTTCTTAACTTGTATACGTAAGGTATTGTCTCTCCTTTATAAAAGTAGTTACCACGATCTTCATAATCCCCCATCCAAATATCGGGAGGTAAGATACGTATATCGTTTCTATAAAGCAGTGATGAATCCAAGTGTATAATGTTACCGTTAATCAGCAGCTCTTTGCTAAATAAGCCTTTTTTTTTGAAGCGATCTATGGAATTCTCATGGGCATCATACAGTACAATAATATAATCTTCATCAGTTGTTATATGAATATCGCTTGTACTATTCGCATAATTAATTAGTAAATAACCACCTGACAGCAATACCATTTCTGCTATAATAAGTATGTAATATGAAAAAAGTTTTTTTATAAGGCTTCGGTCTAAAACGTACAACCCAACAATAAGCGCTGTGATAGGCACAACTATAATGGGATAAATAATTGCAGGACTCTCAAGAGTAAAACCAAGATAGATAGCATAAATAGCAATAACAATGCTAAAAGGTGTTACAACAGTTAACGGTGTAACAGGATAGAACCATGATTTAAGAGTTTTTAAAGTAGCCATGTCTTACTTTAATTATTGTTTATTAAAGGTACAAAAATAAAAATAGAAGTATGCTTTTACTTTTGTAAATGTTTGTCGTTATATTGTTGCCAACGGTTTATATGCAATCAAATATATCGCATTTTGGTATTAATTTTCTGGATAAGATATTTTTTTTCATTTTTACTTTAGTTTTTCGGTTAATTGTATTTTTATAATGGTTATTTAAAAATGCAATGAAATACGCTTTTTACGAAACAGACGATAGGAGAGAAGTGGTATGTGTTTGAAAATAGGAAGTTACGAAACCTCTTGTTTCTCTGTGCTTTTAAAGCTTGTAAGCACAATAAAGGATACTGTGAGATTTATGAGCGAATTGTTAACATGGGTAAGCGTAAGAAATTGGCTTTAATAGCGGTTGCGAATAAACTGATAAAACAGCGTTTTGCTATTGTAAAATCTGGTTTACCATATAACGAAACATAGGTTTCTGTTTTATCAAAATAAATAGTAATTTAATAAAAAATAAAAGCTCAAAAAACTAATTGATAGCATTATGAGCTTATAATACAGTGCGTACAATTAATGAAGAAAAGAGTTGTTTGTTGGGTTGGTTGGTTGTTGGGCTTTCGTTAGTTTATCCTTTGATTTCTTTATCATCTTTGTAGATTACTTTTTTTGTCAATTTTCCTTTTTTATTATAATTCTCGAAAAGTCCATCTTTTAAGCCATTTTTAAAGTTTCCTTTCTTCTTAATTTTACCGTTTTCATAGTAACTATCACAACGTCCATTCAATTTGTCATTTTTATAGGTTTGAATCCATGACAATTCACCGTTTTCAAAATATATTTCAAATACACCATTATTTTTTCCATTAATGTAATTTCCTTTCAACTTTAAGTTGCCATTTTCATGATAAGTTTCATAGACGCCGTCTTTTATATCGTTTATAAAATTTCCTCTTATGCTTAATTTACCGTTTTCAAAATAGGTTTCAAAGTGTCCATTTAGCTTGCCATTTTTATAAGTAGTTTTAGCGAACAATTGTCCATCGATATAATACTTAAGCAATGAACCATTCCTAACACCGGCTTTATACGTCGATACTTCCTCCAATTGTCCATTCTCATAATACCCCTTAGCAGAGCCATCTATTTTCCCTTCCTTATAATTTGATTCCTCTTTTAATTGACCATTTTCAAAATATGCTGTATAGGGTCCATCAATTTTACCCGCTTTATACACAAACGTTTCGAGTAATTGTCCGTTTTCATAATATTCTTCATATAAACCTTCACGTTTACCTTCTTTGTATATGACAAGATCTTTTAATTGGCCATTCTTGAAAAATGATTTTATTGTGTCTTGGGGTGAACCATCCTTCCAGATAAATTTGAAATGTAAATTACCATTATCGTAATATTCTTCAGAAATACCATCTGGTGAAATGTCTTTCCATATATATCTTGCATGAAGTTGTCCATTTTCAAAGTAACTCTCGTAAAGTCCACTTTGTTGACCGTCTTTAAATGATGTTTTAACTTTTAATTGACCATTACTATAATACTCTTGTGATGGACCTTCTTTTAATCCATCTTTTATATGAAATTTTACTTTTAGCTTGTTATTTGGATGATTATGATAAATAATACCGTCCAATTTTTCTCCATTCAAAAGATATATAAATTGTCCGTTAACATCTTCTACCTCAACTTTTGATAAATGGATTTCATTTTGAGAATTTAACAAATTAAAAGTTAGTAGACTTATTAGAATAAATAAAATGGAATTTTTCATGGCTTTAAATAATAATTAATGTAACCAATTTTTGATTAGAAATAAATGATGTAAATCATATAATCCGGGATGTTCACGTGTGCTTCTATATCAACTATAATAAACAACAATTCTTCGACAAGCTCAGAAGGACATACTTACAATTAATTGTTTTTATGAATAATATTTAAAAAACTTCATGTTAAACAAAATCTCAACTCGACATACTATAATTTCAGTAAGAATTCAAAAGGAATGTAACGGCAAGTGTCCAAAGCTTGTCCTCAACTAGATTGGGGAACCAAATAAAAAGTCTGGACACGATAGTGGAATTTCTTGTAGAATTCAATGAAATTATAGGAAGTCTAGATTTCATGCAAAGCATGTACTGAACTTGTTTCAGTATCAATCAATGGAAAAAAGAAAAGAATAAAAAAGCATTCAAAAAAGAACAATTGAAGCAATCTCATCAATTAGAACAATCCAATAAACAGATTACCACGTCCTAACGTCTCATAATGATATTTATATTATGTTTTTGCAAAAAAGGAAACAGAAAACAGGAGACAGGAAGCATAATATTAACAAAAATCACCAAGCTACTTGTCATTCCTGCGCAGGCAGGAATCCATAACACCTTATTTAGAAAACACTATAACTTATATTATAATAAACAACAATTCTTCGACAAGCTCAGAAAGACATTCTTACAATTAATTCTTTTTTGAACAAAAGATAAAACCTTCAATATCAACCTAAATCTCATCAATTAATAACGAATCACCAACTCGACATTCTATAATTTAGATTACCACGTCCTAACGTCCCCGTAATGACATTTCATTTATATTATGTTATTGTAAAAAAGCAACAAATTACAACCTTTAAAGTACAGAATATAAAATTAAACGAGAAGCAAATACGACTGTTTAAAGTACCTGAGATTCACGAGCTCTTATTTCTTAAATATAAGAACACGAGTAAAAACGCTGTTTATGCGACTATCCTGTGGTGATGGGAGTAGAACCATAAAGGAAGTATAATATGTGTAGAATGGTTTCTTTTACAAATGGCATTTCTTAATATTTATAATTGTCTAATTATTTAACTGATTGATAATTATCATTTTACTTCTTCATACGATCAGCTAACTTTGATATTATGAAGAAAAAACAATTCTTACAATTTATTATTGGTGTTGTTGTTTGTACTTTACCATTTACCTCAATGTATTCTCAACAAGGTCTTTTAGCAAAAGACATTGTAAAGAAGGCAGATAGTAATATGCGTGGTAAAACATCGCAAGCAGATATTACTATTAAAATAATTAGGCCTACTTGGAGTAGAGAAATGAAAATGAAAGCATGGACCAAGGGAGACGATTATTCCATAATTTTAGTGACATCACCAGCTAAAGAAAAAGGAACCGTGTTTTTAAAACGTGTAAAAGAGGTTTGGAATTGGATACCATCTATTGAACGGAATATAAAATTACCACCATCTATGATGTCTCAGAGTTGGATGGGAACTGATTTTACCAATGATGATTTGGTTAAAGAAGCGTCTTCAGTTTCAGATTACAACCATAAACTCTTAAAAAAAGAAACCATTTCTGATAAAGACTGTTATAAAATTGAAATGATACCAAAGCCTTCTGCAGCTATTGTATGGGAAAAGGTGATTGTTTGGATAGATACTAAAGACTTTTTACAGCTAAAAACAGAATTCTATGATGAAGATGGTGAATTGGTTAATATCATGAATGCTAGTGAAGTTAAAGAAGTAGGAGGCAGAAAAATAACTTCAAAAATTGAAATGTTCCCTGTTGATAAAGAAGGAAATAGTACTGTGATTATATATAATGATATCATTTTTGATACCCCTATTAAAGATAATTTTTTTACCACAAGAAATATAAAACAATTAAAATAATGCTACTAAAACTAGCTTGGTTAAATATATGGCGTAATAAGCGGAGAACAATTATTACTGCTACCTCTGTATTTTTTGCAGTGTTGTTGGCAATAGTTTTCCGTTCGTTAACCGATGGTGTTTATGACAATATGATTCACAATGTGGTGAGTTATTCTTCTGGCTATTTGCAAATTCATCAAAAGGGCTATTGGGATGAGCAATCAATTGATAACACTTTTGCAGAAGATAGGCAATTGTATAAAGCATTACTTGATAACCCTAAGGTGATGCACATTATGCCACGTTTGCAAACATTTGCATTGGCTTCTTATTCTAATAAAACAAAAGGCGTTCTAATTTTAGGTATAGATCCTGTTAAAGAAAAAGAAGTAAATAATCTGCATGATAAAATTGTATCTGGTAAATACATAGAAAGTGTTAACGATAATGCAGTTGTTTTAGGTGAAGGATTAGCCTCTCAGTTAAAACTAAAAGTAAATGACACCTTGGTATTGTTAGGTCAAGGCTATCATGCAAGTAGTGCTGCTGCAAAATTCAGAGTAAAAGGACTGATAAAACTAGGAGCTATTGAGCTGAATAACAATGTGGTGTATATGCCTTTACAACAATCGCAATATATGCATGGCGCTGAAAATAGGGTCACCTCCGTTTCGGTAATGTTAGATAAAGCTTCTAATTTAGAAAAACTAAAAAAGTCTTTACAAGCATCTATTGATACTGATACCTACGAAATAATGAGTTGGAAAGAAATGATGCCCGAAATGGATCAATTTATAGAAGCAGACAGCACAGGGCATTATATCATTATCGGAATTTTATATTTTATTATTTCCTTCGGATTGTTTGGCACCATATTGATGATGATTTTTGAACGTAAACACGAACTGGGCATTTTGATTGCTATCGGAATGAAAAAAAGATTATTGGCTTTAATGTTGCTGTTAGAATCAATTATGATATCCTTATTAGGCTGTTTTATGGGGGTTCTAGGAGGAATTCTAATTGTAAAATGGTTTACCATTCATCCTGTTCATTTTACTGGCGAGCTAAAAGAAGTTTATGAAGAGTATGGCATAGAATCGATTATCTACTTTTCTAATCATGAGAAAATTTTTATTACTCAAACGTTAATCATTTTAATATTAGCTACACTAATAGCCTTTTATCCGTGGTATAAAGTGATGAAGTTAAAACCTGTAGAAGCTATAAATAGTTAATTATGTTGTTACAAATTGCTTGGAGAAATATTTGGCGGAATAAAGCCCGAAGCTTAGTAGTTATAAGCTCAATAATTATTGGTGTTTGGGCAGGTATTTTTATTCTGTCCTTCGCTTGGGGATTGTATCAAAACAATATTGATGAATCGGTTTATAGACAGTTATCTCACATTCAAATTCATCATCCAACTTTTAATGAAGAGAACGACTCAAAATTCACCATTACAAATACAGATGAAAAAATAAAGCAATTTCAATCAGATAATCGAATTGCTTCTATAAGTTCTCGCGTAATTTCAACAGGAATGATTACATCACCAACAACGGCAAGTGGCGTAAAAATCTACGGAATCAATCCAGCGTCAGAAATTACTCAAATTAGATTGAATGAATATGTAAGAGAAGGAGCATACTTTAAATCTGAAAAAGACAATGAAATCTTGATAGGTAAAAAATTAGCTAAAAAACTAAAGGTTAAACTAAAAAGTAAAGTGGTATTAACCTTTACAAATGTTGAATCTGAAATTATTTCTGGAGCCTTTAGAATAGGAGGGATTTACAGATCTAAAAACATTTCATTAGATGAAGTTAATGTGTATGTGCAACAAAAACATTTACAAGAACTATTAGAACTAAAACCAACGGAAAGTAATGAAATAGCAATATTAGTAAAAGATGAAGCGCAGTTAGATGCGCTAAAACAATTGAGTGTTAGAGTAGTGCCAAAAGGAATAATTGAAGATTGGAAAGAACTTTCGCCAGAGTTAAATATGATTATAGAATCCTTTAATTTATACACCTATATTATTAGTGGTATTATACTGTTAGCACTAATGTTCGGAATTATAAATACAATGTTAATGTCTGTTTTAGAACGTGTTAGAGAACTAGGTATGTTGATGGCCATTGGGTTAAACAAGCGTAAAATCTTTATTATGATTATGCTAGAGGCGTTTTATTTAACCCAAATTGGGGCTCCACTTGGTTTGTTAACAGGTTGGTTAACGGTAGCAACATTAGGAAAAACAGGTATTAATTTAGCCATGTTTTCTGAAGGTTTAGCATCCTACGGATTCAGTTCTATGATCTATCCAGCTCTAGATCATGATAAATATGTAATCATTGTAACAATGTGTTTAATAACAGCTATAGTATCGGCTATTTATCCCGCTTATAAAGCACTACAATTAAATCCATCAGAAGCAATACGTAAAATTTAGAGTTATGGGAAAAACTATTATAGACGCACATAATGTAAGTAAAACATTTAACCCAAAAACAATTCCGGTTCATGCGGTTCAAGATGTACACGTTCATATTGAAGAAGGGGAGTTTGTAGCATTAGTTGGACCTTCTGGTTCGGGGAAATCAACACTTTTGAATTTGATGGGTGGCTTGGATGAACCTACAGAAGGCACTGTTTTTATTAATGGCGTAGAAATTACAAAGCTATCAGAAAACAAGTTAATAGATTTCAGATTGCATAATATCGGATTTGTTTTTCAGTCGTTCAACTTAATTCCAGTGCTTACAGCTAAAGAAAATGTAGGTTTTGTATTGCAGCTACAAAAAATGCCAAAAGCTGAACGTGAAAAACGTGTGTTAACGTTATTGAAAGAAGTTGGACTTGAGGATAAAATAAATAGCAAACCTCGTGAGTTGTCTGGCGGACAACAACAACGTGTAGCCGTTGCAAGAGCCTTAGCCTCTAAACCAAAAATAATATTAGCAGATGAGCCAACAGCAAATTTAGACTCGAAATCTGCTGCTAATTTGCTGGATATTATGGCAAAATTGAATAAGGAAGAAAAAATTACCTTTTTGTTTTCTACGCACGACCAAAGAGTCATTAAAAAGGCAAGACGCGTTATAACATTGGTAGATGGTAAAATTGCTTCAGATGTAGAGCAAACACCTTCTTAACATGAAAAAAGCATGGTTTACATATCTGTTATTATTTACTCTAACTTTTATCAATGCTCAAGAAAAGGAAGAAAAACTATTTCTGACAGGATATATAAAAAACTTAAATGAATTTAGCTTTATTAACAACTTTGATCAATTACAGTGGACTACCTTATTACACAACAGATTCAATTTTAAATATCTTCCATCAGAAGAACTTACTGTAAGGTTAGAAATTAGAAACAGGTTGATTTACGGTGACAATGTTAAAAACATATTCGGTTTTTCAGAGTTCATTTCTCAAGACAATGGCATTATAGATTTTTCCTGGAATATAATCAACAACAAAGACATGCTTTTAAATACGACTATTGATAGGGTTTTAATTAATTATACAAAAGGAGATTGGGACATTACCTTAGGAAGACAACGTGTTAACTGGGGAATGAATCTAATTTGGAATCCGAATGATATCTTTAATACTTACAATTTTTTAGATTTTGATTATGAAGAACGTCCAGGTAGTGATGCTATAAGGGTACAATATTATTTAGATGATTTTACTAAAATGGAGATAACAGCAAAAAAGGGTAGAGGTAAAGATGATTATATTGTGGCAGGGATGTATAAGTTTAACAAAGGGTCGTATGATATTCAATTAATTACTGGTGTTTATCAAAAAGATTGGGTGGTTGGAGCAGGTTGGGCAGGAAATTTAAAGAATGCTGGTTTTAAAGGAGAAGTGTCTTATTTTGTTCCCTATGAGAAATATTTTAACTCACAGAATATTTTAAGCACCTCTTTTTCTGTTGATTATGGGTTCAAAAATGGGCTGTACATGAATGGGTCTGTTTTATATAATAGTAATGCAAACGATGCTTCAGGTAGCATTGGTGGTTTGTCATATAACAATTTAAGTGCGAAGAATTTAATGCCTTATAAATATTCAGGATTTCTTCAGTTAGCCAAAGAATTCAATCCTATTTTTAAAGGAACCTTGAGTACTATTTATTCACCTACAAATCATTCAGTTATTGTAATACCCAGTTTAGATTATTCAATAGCTACAAATTGGGAGCTTAATTTTACAGGGCAATCTTTTTTTGAATTTGAAGATTATCAAACTTTAGGGAATAGTCTTTTTGTTAGGTTAGCTTGGAACTTTTAAATTTATTCTCAAATGTTTCTTCTAAAATGTTAATATGCGACAACGTATGAAGGAAGTGTAATGTGTGTGGAATGACAGATAAGTTAGTATGTTCTCTTCTTTAATTATACTTCTCTTTCTAAAGTATTCAGAAAATTCTTGTCTTTCTTTAAATCTACCTAATAAAAATTTTCAAAATCCTTTTAACTTTTAAAAGTTGATAAATTAAAATTCATTAATGACTAGCATCATTGCAAGATTTATATACATTATTGAACTTAATGTGTTGAATAAAATCATTTAAAAATGAAATTAAAAAGGATGTATCATGAAGAAATTTACTACACTACTGTTAATTATTCTTGTTTCTGTTCCGGTTAGCGGGCAAACGCTTCATCAGAAAGATCAGGAATTAGAATTAGAAATGACCACTAACTTCTTTAACCCTTTGGTTAGAAAACATAAAAAAGATAAAAACTTTAAAACCCGAGATATCAGGGTGCAAAAAAAAATAGAAAGTCTTAAATCCAGTTCTTTAGAAAAAAGGTACTTGGATAGTTTAACATACCAGGAATGGGATAACGATTTCAACACATGGAGATTCACAACTAAACAGGAATTTATCTATGAAAATAACAGAATAAAAACAGAAACAGTTTATACATGGAATGGCTCAGAATTAAAATTGACACCAATTCTAAAAATCGAATACACGTTTGATGACTATGGAAACCTAATTTCAAAAATTCAATCTACTACAGGCTTAACACTCGATTGGGCATTACAACAGAAAACTGATTATACCTACTTTCTTAACAAGGATGGTGTTTATAAATTATTGATTGAGGAAAACTTTGCTAATTATACTCTTAATAATCAATGGATTAATACCTATAAATTTGAATTGATTTATGATGCATCTGAAATAATGGTAGTCCAGGAGATTGGTTCTGAATGGGATTCTGGAAAGGATGAATGGATAAGTATGTATATAGATGATTATTACTATACAAGTGGCATATTATCTTCTGAAATTAATTCTTACTGGAATAATGACACTAGTGAATGGGTTCTTAATTCTAAATGGGACTATTTTTATGATATGTTCGCATTAGCTGAAGAAGTTTTTTACTGGAGGGATGCATTTGAAAATGAATGGGTTCAAGAATCTAGATTTTTATATGAATATGGAATAGGTCTTAATGCGATGCCTATCTTAACTATTGAAACAGCCTTTATTTGGGATCCCGAAAAGGGCAATTGGCAAAACTATTATAAGGATGAATATCAATATGATAACAACTATAACCGAACTACA
This sequence comes from Polaribacter sp. SA4-12, assembly GCF_002163675.1. Lineage (NCBI taxonomy): Bacteria > Pseudomonadati > Bacteroidota > Flavobacteriia > Flavobacteriales > Flavobacteriaceae > Polaribacter > Polaribacter sp. SA4-12. The sequence continues at coordinate 645,633 of NZ_CP019334.1, forward strand.
GCATCCTATTTTAATTGGATTGAAACGCCCGGAGAATGGGCTCAATATTATAAGGATGAGTTTATTTTTGATTTGAATTATAGTTTTAGTGACTTAATAGTACCCTTTAATTATGGGGAAGAAATTGATGATACTTCAGTTTATTTTAGTAACATGGTTATTGGTTACAGAGGATATGAATCTGTTAACCAGATTTGGGAAGATAACATGAAAATGCTATTTTTCTATTCTGATTACACAAATTCATTAAGCATTGATGATGAAATATTGACACAATCCATTGTGTTGTATCCAAATCCTGTAAGCGATATTTTATTTATTGATTCTGAGATTGCAATAACAAAAATTGAAATTTATTCTGTATTGGGGCAAAAAGTTAAAGAGATTAGTAGCGATTTTAAATCCATTTCATTCAAAGACTTGAAAGATGGAATTTATATTGTTAAAATACAAGCTGAAAATCTAAGTGTATCACAAAAAATAATAATACACAATATTTAATTGCCAGAGCAATTTGATTTTATAAAACAAGAGAGCGCATTGGCATGCGGCTATTTTATATACTTTTTAAATAAGAAGACCCTGAGGATGTTTTTATTTAAAAATAAATTATAGGTTCTTTCATATTTGTATGTTCTCATGGTTTTAATATTTAATCATCTGCCATTTTTGGCAAGAGGTAGTTTAATACTTCATCAGGTTTAGTAAAGGCGTAATATCGAATTATAGCTACAAATTTATAGTTCTAATGTTTCTTATAATAGCGTATTTTAAAAATGTTATTGGATATTACCTAATAAGAGACTCTACAATAATATAGTTAAAACTTATTGACGAATGTTAAAACACCCTAAACCAATGGTTATTGTGTATTCAAAGCTTCCTTGGATATTTTATATTTCGACTTCGCTCAACATAAACTCCATAGAGAATTATAGCTATCAAATAAAATTAGAGCTTCATAAGCCGTAATTTAGCTCACGCGTTTCTATTTTCTTTGGTATTCGTGAATCTTCTAAAAAGTTGATTTCTTTTTTCATCAATGGAAAAAAGAAAAGAATATAAAACATTCAAAGAAGAACGATTGAAGAAATCTCATCAATTAAAACTACCCAACAAACAGATTACGACGTCCTAACGTCCTCGTAATGAAATTTATATTATGTTATTGTAAAAAAAAGAAACCATTAAAGCAAGAAACATAATATTAACAAAAATCACCAACCCGACATACTATAATTTCAGTAAGAATTCAAAAGGAATGAAACGGCAAGTGTCTAAAGCTTGTCCTCAACTAGATTGGGGAACCAAATAAAAAGTCTGGACACGATGGTGAAGTTTCTTATAAAATTCAATGAAATTATAGGAAGTCTATATTTTTGTTTCTTTTCATCAATGGAAAAGAACAAGAAACAAAACATTTAAAGAAGAACGATTGAAGTAATCTCATAAATTAAAACTACTCAATAAACAGATTACCAAGTACTAACGTCCTCGTAATGATATTTATATTTTGTTTTTGCAAAAAAGGAATAATCAAAGCAATCTCATCAATTAATAACGAATCATCAACCCGACAAACTAATTCATAATACCCTCTCCAATGAATTTTTCGAATTTAGAAGGACTCCCATTATCATCTCCGGTTAAAAGATAATAGAATAACCCACAATCAGAAATATCTGCAACGCCACCACTATGCGCTTCTAGACGAGAATACAACCATTTTACATCGGGGTCTTTATGATTGCGCATCCAATACCAAACCGTAAAGTCTTTTTGTGAATGCCATAAATCGGTTGGAACGGTTTTATTATTTTGATCTTTAATTTTCTTATATTTAATACGATTGCCACATAATTCTTTAACATCATTCCAAGTTCTATGATAATCGCGTCTTTTCTCACCTTCATTAAACCCACTATGAGATAAAAGATACACGTGGTTCAATGCTTCAATGTTACCCTGTTTTATAACTTCTTCTACCACTTTATATAAAAATTCTGAAAGGCCTGCGTGTATAAAATATAAAGGATCCGCAGCAGTAGATTTACCCATTTCTGAAGCTAAATTAAGTTTAGAAGCTTCAGGTTGTGTGGTGACATCAAAAAATGTACTTCCATCAAATCCCCATCTTTCAATAGCGCCATCGCAACTTATTTTAAGCTGATTTTCGGCATCAGGACCCGCAGGAGCATCAATAAAGTTATTGTAAGAACAATGTACCAATTTGTGTTGTAATTGTAATTTAGCAACAATTGCTAAGGAAGCAGCCGCAGCGCCCCAATCATCTGGGTCTCCTGTAGGCCATTTGTAGGCATTATCTGCCTCACTATTACCGTCATAACTCACCGCTATGCGATTGTTGTTATACTCCCAATGTTTAGAAATGGTTTGTTCTTTAACTTTACATTGTGTCAAAATAAATGCACTAATCATTATCGTAAGAAATACAACTCTTGAATACGTTTTTTTTAACATTTGTTGTTGTTTTAATCGTTTATTTTTTAAGAACCCTCTTCTAGCAATATTAAGAATAAAATAATGCTTCTCGTTAAAAAAACAACCCCAAACAAGTAATACATGTTTCTATATTTATCGACCTCATAGAATTTTGGCAAAACAATAGGAGAGAGGAACGTAATATTTTAGGGTTTTTGCAATACGTATAATTAAGTTTTCCAATTATAAAACACTTCTAAAAACAATATTATTAGTTAGAATCTATCCTAAAATATAGAGAAACGAACCGTAATTGTTTCCAAATTATATGTAAGTCTTTATTTTTTTGTTTCTTTTTTCATCAAGGAAAAAAAGAAAGTAATAAATGATTAATAGTAAGGATTATAATATCTATTTAACATATTATTTTAAAGAATTAATCCAGTGGATAAATTTTTAAAATAGCTAAATCCTAAATTATCTATTTAACATAATATTAAAAGTACTAACCAAAAGAAACTTCTATAATAGTTCCAAATAGAACAAGTGCATAGAATTTTATATTTACTCACTTTTTTAATTAATTCTTAAGATTTTAAAGGAGTTCGTGAATCTCGTAAAAACTCGATTTCATAAAATTTATGCTCTTGTGGAAAGTTAACGAAAATGTTATTGGAAAAAAATTACAGCACAATTTTAATTGATATTACAAATTTTGAAGAATTATAAAAATTAGCTTTTGTGAGTTGGTAAGCGTTGGTAAATTGTGTTTAAAAAAATTACTGCGTAGCATAATTATTTTTAAAAAGCAATCAAGCCTTTTTTGCAAAAGGCAATTTAACATAATGGCGAATTATAGCTACAAATTATTATAGTTCTAATGTTTATTAGGATAGCGTATTTAAAAAATGTTATTGAATAATACCAAATATGAGATTCTACATAATTGTAATTAACACTTGTTGACGAATTTTAGAATACCCCAATAACAATGTTTATTGTGTGTTCTAGACTTTCTTGGATATTTTACATAATAGAGAATTATAGCTATCAAATAAATCTAGAACTTAATTAAGCTGTAATTTCTTTTAACATAATATCTATCGATATAAACCTAAAGGTATTTATTTGTATTATAATTTATATTATGTTAAATAGAATTTTTAAGAGCGTATATAAATACGATCTTACTCTTAATCAGTTTTATTATTTAATAGCTTCGATTCCACGAGTTCTTGTACGAATACGAATAGCATCTTCTACATGGTAGACAAATATTTTTCCATCACCTACCAAACCTTCTGAAGCGTTATCAAGAATAACGTCTAAACAAGTTTCTAAGTTATCATCACTCACAACACAAATAATCATAATTCGTGTTTTCATGATCATAGATTGTTCTGTACCACGATAACGTTCTGTATATGTTTTTTGCAAACCAGCACCTTTTACAGGAATTACTGTGTTACAAGGAATGCCTGCATCTCTTAACCCTAATTGAACATCTTTTAATTTTGAGGGTCTTATAATTGCTTCTATTTTTTTCATGTCTTTAAATTTAGTTGGTTAAAAATTACTCAAAAGTAGAATATGCTTCTACACCAAATGAAACTGCATCTATACCTGCTGATTCCTCTTGTTTCGAAATTCTGATTCCAAAAGTTTTCTGCATTATTTTCATAATTATAAAAGTAAGAATAAAAGAAAAACTTCCTATTACAAAAACACCCAATGCTTGTGTACCTAACATTGCAGCTCCACCTCCAAAAAATAAACCTCCATCTGTTGCAAATAAACCAACAGCTAAAGCACCAAATAATCCATTAACACCATGTACAGCAATTGCTCCTACTGGATCGTCAATTTTTAATTTATCAATATATAAAACAGCAACATCAACCAAAACACCCGCAATTAAACCAATTACAATGGCAGCATTTGGTCCAACCACATTACAACCTGCTGTAATAGCAACTAAACCTGCTAAAACACCATTTATAGTCATGGTAATATCTATTTGTCCGTATCTAAAGTACGTATAAAACATGGTTGAAATTCCACCTGCAGCAGATGCTAAAAATGTATTTGTTGCAACGGTACCAATCAATTCCCAATTACCAACAGCACCTAAGGTAGAACCTGGATTAAAACCAAACCAACCGAACCATAAAATAAAAGCACCAACGGCAGCTAAAGGTAAATTATGACCTGGTATTGCGTTTACTTCTCCATTTTTCTTGTATTTACCAATTCTTGGGCCTAAAACAATGGCTGCTGCTAAAGCAGAAAAACCACCCATTGCATGTACAGCTGCAGAACCTGCAAAATCATTAAAACCTCTTAAAGCTAACCATCCATTCGGGTTCCAAACCCAATTGGCAACTAAAGGATACATTATAGCACAGAATATAAATACATAAATGGCATAACTCCAAATTTTCATACGTTCTGCGACTGCTCCAGATACAATTGAAATGGCTGCAATAGCAAAACCTAATTGTATAAACCAGAACAATTTATTAGAAACGGTTAATCCTAAACCTAAATCTGTGGTCATGATGCCTGTATCAAAAGCAAACCAACCATTAGAATTACCATACGCAATTCCGAAACCAACGATATAAAAAGCGATTCCTCCAAAAGTAATGTCTATAAAAACTTTTGCAATAATACTCATTGCATTTTTTGATCTCACAAAACCAGCTTCTAGCAGTGCAAAACCACCTTCCATAAAGAAGATAATTGCTGCACAAATAGCTACCCAAATAGTATCTATTGCGTTTATTAATTGGGGTTGTTCTACTGTAATACTGCCTAATGCACTCATAAATTGAATCTATTATTTTATAAGAAAATAAAGATACTATGAATGACTTCTTAAATACTTAGAGATAAATTAAAAAGTACTACACTAAATTATGATAACAATAAAAATTTTAGAGAATCGTAATAAATACAATAAAATCTAGTTTTTAAGGTATTCACAATTACCAGTTTTATGTGTAAAAATGAACGTTTATTTATATAAATATCAATACAAATAAAATTATTCTAGCCAGTTTAAAAAATAGGTCATCATTTCTTCTTTTAACTCATAATGCATTTTAATATAAGTTCTCATATCTTCCATTAAAGGTTTATCTTCAGTATGATATTTTTTATCTAACTCATCATAAGAATTAGCACTGTTTAAAAGCGTTATTTTATTTTTACAACGGTGCTTTAATTTAGAAATAACATCTTTCTCAATTAAAATCCTGTTTTGAAATTGTTCTAAAAGAATTGATGCGCTTTTGTTGTATTCTCTGGCAGCAATTTCTTCTAGTTTTTCTTCAAACGTATCCATTTCATCAAAATGAAAACGCAATTCTCTTCTCCAAGTTTCTAAATTAAACTTTAGATCGCTTAAACGTGATACTTTGGTTTGCATATTATAAATTATTTAAATTAAACTTCTTGTGATACTAAGGCTGCTTGCACATTTACAGGAACTGTTTGATACGATGAAAACACTGCGCTAAAAGTTGCTTTACCTTGTGTTATAGAACGTAATACAGTAGAAAAACCAAACAATTCTGCAGCAGGTGTGATGCATTTTAAAACCTGATAATTACCTTGTGTTTCGATTCCTAAAATTATAGATCTTCTAGATTGTAATTCTGTCATTACTGCACCCACCATTTGTTCTGGTACTTTTACAGAAATTTCTTTTGTAGGTTCTAATAATCTAGGATTTGCGTTTAAAAAGGCTTCTTTAAATGCGTGTGCAGCTGCTATTTTAAAAGAAATATCATTAGAATCTACAGCATGCATTTTTCCATCATACACCATCACTCTAATATCTCTTGCAAAAGAGTTTGTTAAAGGCCCTGCTTCCATCACTTCTAAAATTCCTTTCATTACAGATGGTAAATAACGAGTGTCTATTGCGCCACCAACAATACAGTTGTAGAATACGAGTTTTCCTCCCCAAGGTAATTCTACGACCTCTTTACCTCTTATATTAAAGCCTTCGGGTTCTGGCATATCTTCAAACCAAGGTTCAATTTTTAGATGTACTTGTGCAAATTGCCCAGAACCACCAGATTGTTTTTTATGTCTGTAATTTGCTGTAGCAGAACGCTGAATGGTTTCTCTATAATGAATTTTAGGTCTTTTAAACCCTACTTTTATACCATAAATGTTATCCAAAGTCCAAGTAATGGTTGCTAAATGCAATTCTCCCTGACAACTTAATAAAGTTTCTTTTGTTTCGTTAGAATAGCTTACAATAATTGTTGGATCTTGACTTTGCAAACGTTTTAAAGACTCACTTAGTTTTTCTTCTTCCTTTACATTTTCCGCAAAAATAACTTTGGTAATTCTTGCATCTGGATACTGAATTGGTTTTATCGTGAAACCTTCTTCTTTCGTGGATAAAGTATCATTCGTTTCTGTAAATTTTAGTTTGGTAGTTGCGCCAATATCACCTGTAGACAATTTATTAACAGCTTCTTTATTTTTACCATCCATTATGTACAATTGATTGATCGTTTCTGTTTCTCCGTTTCTACTATTGATCAGTTTATCATTTACACGAACTTCTCCAGATTTTACTTTAAAGAACGTAATTTGCCCTAAATTTGGTTGATAGATCGATTTAAAAACAAACAAAACAGGATCTGCATCTTTGTTTCGTTTTATTTCATTGCCTTCTACACTTTGTTCTGGTTTTAAATCTGCTGCTGCAGGAGCCACATTATCTATAAAGCCCATTAAACGACCTGTACCCATATCATTTAAAGCAGAAACACAGAAAACAGGAAAAACATCGTGATTTAACATTCCTGCTTTGATTCCTTTTCGCATTTCATCTTCATTCAAAGTACCTTTATCAAAAAAAAGCTCCATTAATTCCTCGTCGTTTTCTGCTGCTTTTTCTACGAGTTCATTATGGAGCTTGTTGGCTAATTCAATTTGTTCATTTGGGATTGGCAATTTTTCAGGCTTTCCTCCCGCTTCACCAAATTTGTACATTTTCATCTTTAAAACATCAATGATACATTGGCTTCCATCAACAATTAAAGGATATTGAATTTTTATAGCGTTGTTACCAACGAGTTCTTTTATACTATTAAAACTGTTTTCGAAGTTGGCTTGTTCGTGATCTATTTGATTTACCACAAAAAGTGTTGGTTTGTGGTATTTATCAATATAATTCCAGATAATTTCTGTACCAATTTCTACGCCATATTTGGCATTGATAACTGTTGTTATAGTATCTGAAACTCTTATAGATGAAATAATTTCTCCTATAAAATCGTCTAAACCTGGGGTATCAATAATATTAATCTTATAATTTCGCCATTCTGTATGTAAAGGGGTTGCAAAAACAGAAGATAGCCTTTCATGCTCTATATCATGATAATCAGAAACCGTGTTTTTACTCTCTATGTTTCCTCTTCTTTTAATAATTTCTGCCTCATACAGCATGGTTTCTGCTAAAGTGGTTTTACCACTATTATGGGCACCTACAAACACCACATTTTTTATGTGTTTATCATCATATATTTTCATACTTGTCGATTTATAAGATTACCCTATAAATTTAAAAATATAAAAACACCAAAAATATGATTTATGTTAGGTTTTAAAATAAATTACATGTTCTGTGTATAGAAATTGTAATCTTTTAACACAATGTCTATAAACTCTTTATCGCTTTTATGAACCGATTTAATTTGAGTTACTTCTTGTATTTTAGAACGTAGCTTAATCAATGTTTTGTAATCGTTTAATTTCATTGCAGATTGAAACGTGTTTTTAATAATACGAGCATCATTATCAGACAATTTAATCACATTTGGATACGTAGGTACATATTTATTAGAAATGTTCTCTAGAATGGTTTCTGAGAACTTTACATCATCTTTTAAGTAAATAACTACAGTATTGGCTATTAGATCTCCAAAACGTTGATTATCCTTTGTAAAAAGGATTAAAAAGAAACCAACCATTTTTCCGAATAAGCCTAAGGTGACTAACAAACCTAACTCATCTCCTAAACCTAAAGAAGAAACATAGATAAACAATAGCATAAATAGGTTAAAATCTACGATTCTTAAAAACCAACGAATTACAAAATCTGTTGTAGAAGGTTTAAAACCTTCCGTATTTATTACTTTTAAATGCAATAGTTTTTTACCTACTGTTTGTCCGCCTAATAATAGTTCTGTGTACAAAGAATAGAACGTTACAGGTAAAAAAACCATAACATCTATAGCTCGTAAAGACCAAGAATCTCCTCCTACAGCAGTATCAAACATTTTAAAGTCTAAAAATTTCATTGCAAAATAGATATATGCAAACTTTAAAATGTTGTCTATACCAAACGCCAATAGTCTTTGCCCCACATTTGCAAGGGTGAAATTGATGTTTACATTTTGTGCTGTTTTTATTTGGAGTCTTTTCATGCAATGGTTAAATTCGCTCTGAATGAGAGAAGTCGCTTTTATAAAGCAAAATAAAGAAAAATGGCTTGAATTTGAACAAGTAATTTCAAATAAAGAGAAAAAAAGTCCTGACGACATAGCCAACCTACATATAAAGATCATGAATGATTTGGTATATGCACAAACCTATTACCCAAAAAGTAAGGTTACGCTCTATTTAAATAAGCTCGCTAAGTCAAGCTTCGACAAGGTTTACCATTCTAAAAGACGAAGTAAAAATGTCTTTTTATATTTCTTTTTTGATAAAGTGCCACTACTCTGCTACCAATACAGAAAATATATTTATGTATCGTTTATTCTCTTTTTCGCGTTCTTTTTAATCGGATTGTTATCCACTTTTAATGATGATTCTTTTGCGAGACAGATTTTAGGAGACAATTATATAAATCAAACTCTCGAAAACATAGAAAGCGGTGATGCAATGGCAATTTATAAAGGCGGTAGCAATTGGGGAACTTTTATCGGTATTTATGATAACAACCAACGTGTTGGATTAAACATGTTTCTTTCGGGATTGTTTATAGGAATCGGAACTGGTTTTTACGTGGTTCATAACGCAATTATGGTCGCGGTTTTTCAGGCTTTCTTTTATCAAAATAACAGTTTTTTTGATAGTATAAAAGGAATTTGGATTCATGGAACGTATGAGATTTTTGGTATGATTATAGAAGCTGCAGCAGGTTATATTATTGGCGCAAGCATCTTATTTCCAGGTGCTTTTAAACGTTTCGAATCTTTTAAACGTGGTATGAAATCTGCGTTCTATATCTTTATAAGTACCATTCCTTTTACTTTAGCAGCAGCTTTTTTAGAAGGATATGTTACTCGATATTCTAACGCAATGCCAACAATTATTTGTTTTGCTATTATTGGGTTTAGCTTGGTTTCTATTAGTTATTATTACTTGGTTTTACCTTTTAAGGTGGCTAATAAATACAATTTACGTTAATGAAAAAAACACTATTCCTCTTGTTGTTTTTCTATGCGAATATTGGCTTTGGGCAGTTTATGATAGATGAAACTACTGCTGTTGAAAAAGAGCCAGAACAAAAGAAAGTAATAGCGATAGATACTATCCATCATGAAAAATCTATTGAATATGCTGATAAAAGAGCTTTTGAGGACGATTTAAAAGAAAAATACAACGATAAAGAGTTTATTTATACAGAAGAAAAAATAGAAGAGGAAAAAGAAGAAAAAGATTCTGCTGTAGGTCTTGCATTTGCTAAAGGGTTCCTATTCTTTATAAGCAAAGTCTTTCCTTTCTTATTAGGTGGACTTATCATCTTTATTATTCTGAAAACGTTCTTAGGTACAGAAACGAACTTTTGGAACTTTAAAAAGACGAAAAAGAAAGTTGCAGAACAATTAATTTATGAAGATGAAGACATTCATGAAACAGATATTGATGGATTGCTACAAGATGCAATTCATAATAAAGAATATAGATTAGCAATTCGCTACCATTATTTATCAGCTTTAAAAATATTATCGAATAAGAAACTCATTGATTATCATAAAGATAAAACCAATTCGGAATACCTTTTTGAAATTGAGAACAGCACTACAAGAACCGATTTTTCGTATTTATCTTATGTGTATTCTTATGTTTGGTATGGAGATTTCCCAATCGATGAAACCAACTATAAATTGGCAGAAAACAAGTATTCATCTTTTAAATCTTCTTTAAAATGATGACACTCCAATATTTAAAAAAATACGCTCCGCTCCTACTTTTATTCGCTTTAATCGGCTGTAATAAAACAGATTGGGGAGAGAATTTTAAAGAGAAAAAGAAAACTCCGTTTGGTACTTATATTATTTATAATGAAGCAAAAGAGCTTTTTAAAGACAATCATGTTACTTTATTAAAACAAAATATTTACGATCATTTACTATTCAATTCAGTTATTGATAGCACAGAGCTTCAAAACTACATTTGTATAAAACATAGTGGTTATAAGCATACTAATAATGGTGTTTCAGAGCTTTTAGACTTTGTATCTCAAGGGAATAACGTTTTTTTAGCTTTTAATCATTTTAAAGATACTTTACAGTCTTCTTTAAAATTCACCACCAATAATTTAGATAAAAAGGTAAATTCTATTAGAGGTCTAAAGAAATTAAAAGGAACTTTCGAATTGAATAATAAACAATTTTCTAAAAGGGAATTTTCATTTGATAGAAACATCCGTAGAAACTACTTTTTAGAATACAATGAGAATAGTACTAGCGTTTTAGGAACCATGGAAATTGATGGAGAGAAAGTCCCCAATTTCATTAAAATACATCATGGTAAAGGTGCTTTCTACCTACATACACAACCAATTGCGTTTACCAATTACTATTTATTAAATGGTACTGAAGAATATGCCGCAAATGTATTATCCTATTTACCAAATAACGATATCATTTGGGATCCACACATAAAATCGAGTAAATATTCAGATGCAAAAGAAGATGATAATAATGTTTTTAAGTTTTTTCTAGAACATCAAACATTAACGTGGTTTTTATTGGTCTCACTTATTGGTTTATTATTGTTTATGCTTTTTAACGCCCGAAGAAAACAACGTCCGATTCCTATTATTGAGCCTTTTAAAAACTCAACAGTAGCATTTACACAAACCATTGCAAACTTGTATTTAAAAGAACAAGATCATAAGAATTTGGTTGATAAAAAAATCACTTATTTCTTAGAAAAAGTACGTGCTAAATTTTTATTAGACACCTCTAATTTAAATGCTGATTTTATAGAAAAATTAGCCGCTAAATCTGGAAACGAATTACAAAGAACAAAATATTTAGTTAATACAATCATTACTTTAAATAAAAGGTCAGAATGCTCTGAGGAAGAATTAGTTGTATTACATAAAATGATAGAAAATTTCTTAAATAACTAAGATATGGAAACACCAAATAACGAGGAAGTACAAGAGAATTTAGAATTCGAAAATAGAATTGATTTATCTGAATTACAAGAGAGTGTTTTCAAGATAAAAAAGGAATTAAAAAAAGTCATTGTTGGTCAAAAAGATATGATGGATTTGTTAATCGTTTCCCTCCTTGCAGATGGTCATGTTTTAATTGAAGGTGTACCTGGAGTAGCAAAAACAATTACTGCTAAATTACTAGCAAGAACAATTGATGTTGGTTTTAGCAGAATTCAGTTTACACCAGATTTAATGCCTTCAGATATTTTAGGAACTTCTGTTTTTAATGTAAAAACCTCTGATTTTGAGTTTAAAAAAGGTCCTATTTTTTCAAGCATGATTTTAATTGATGAAATTAATAGAGCACCTGCAAAAACACAAGCTGCTTTGTTTGAGGTTATGGAAGAAAAACAAATTACAATTGACGGACAAACCTTTAAAATGGATGAGCCTTTTGTAGTTTTAGCAACCCAAAACCCTATTGAACAAGAAGGAACCTATAGATTACCAGAAGCACAATTAGATCGTTTTTTATTCAAAATAAACGTAGCATACCCAAACGCTGATGAGGAATTAGAAATCCTTTTAAAAGAACAAGCCTTAGAAAACACAACAAAAGCAAGTAAAATAGAAACGGTTATTACTGGTGAGAAAATTGTTGAATTTAGAAATTTAGTCAATCAGATTAAAATTGAAGGAAATTTACTAAAATACATTGCAAACATTGTAGTAAACACACGTTCTAACTCGTTTTTATATTTAGGCGCTTCACCAAGAGCAAGTATTGCTATTTTAGGCGCTTCTAAAGCTTTTGCAGCTATTGAAGGACGCGATTTTGTAACTCCAGAAGATATTAAAAGAGCTACAATTCCTGTTTTAGAACACAGAGTTATCGTAACACCAGAAAGAGAAATGGAAGGTTTAACTAGTAAACAGATAATAGTACAGATTATTGAAGCTGTGGAAATTCCTAGATAAACATTCACGTCATCCTATGTTTGTAAAAATAAGGATCTGTTTTTAAAAAGCTTAAATTAGATTTAATATTTAACAAGAAAAGTAAGGGTAAAGGAAAAGATTATAGTCCGTCATTTGTCATTAAAGACCGTTCGCAATGCTAATCACTTTACCCCTTACTACATAAACTTGAACAGATCATTAGACCATCAAGTCTGTATTTAGGATTGATAAGTAAATGTAGTAATTTTTCTATAAAAACATTTGATATGAGTAAAATTATAGGAATTGATATTAGTAAGCAAACCTTTGATGTTTCTTATTTAGAAAAAGATAAATGGATTCACAAAATTTTTAAGAATCAAAATACAGGTTTTGAGCAATTTATTAAATTGATTAGTGCATCAGACTGGATTGTAATGGAGGCTAGTGGTCCTTATTATGTTCAGTTAGCAACTTTTTTACATGCATCTAGTTTTAATGTATGTGTATTAAATCCTTTGATAATTAGAAGATATAGTCAAACAAGATTATATAGAGCAAAAACAGATAAAAAAGACGCAAAGACAATTGCCGAATATGGTGCTCAATATGAGTTAAAAAGATGGTGTCCAGAGAGTAAACCTAGTATAGAAATTAAACAACTTTACACAGCTTTAGAATTACTAAAAAAACAAAAACATCAAACAAAAAGACAATTAGAATCCTTTGAAGCAACAGGTTTGTTGAGTTCGGATCTTAGAAAAGAATTAAAACAAGTACTAATATTATTAATAAGACGTATTGATAAGTTTGAAAAAAAGATAGAGCAAATAGGAAGATTAGCTTATAAAGACACGGTTGAAAGAATAAAAACGATACCAGGAATCGGGCTAAAAACGGCTATTATGATGAGTGTTATTACAGATAATTTCACAAAATTTGATAACTATAAACAACTGACAGCTTTTGTAGGATTTAGTCCAAGGCTATATCAATCAGGAACAAGTGTAAAAGGTAAAGGACATATTTGTAAAATGGGCAAACCTCAAATTAGAAAACTTTTGTATTTATGTAGTTGGTCTGCAAAAAGAGTAAATAAAAATTGTATCGAAATGTATGAACGACTTAAAGAAAAAGGAAAACCCGAGAGAGTAATTAAAATTGCAATAGCTAATAAATTAATAAAGCAAATTTTTTCTATTGCGACTAACAAACAAATTTACAATGAAAATCATCAAAACTTATATTTTCTGAAATAAAAGAAATTTTAACAATAAATAATAGTTTTTTAACACAGATCATTGCGAGGAACGAAGCAATCTGTTCATTGTCTAGTTCTAGTAAAGTAGAGATTGCTTCGTACCTCGCAATGACAAAAAGAAACGAGTACAATTACACGATTAAACAAATAAACAATTACACATTTTTTGAAACATTTATACAACACTTTATTCTTAAACAACCGGTTTTTCTACTTTTTAGGAGGAATCGCACTCCTTTTTGTCGTTGGTTTCTTTATTCCCTTCTTTTTTGAGGTTTCTAAAGTGTTGCTTTTCATTTTAGCTGTTTTAGTTTTGGTTGATATTTTTATTTTATACAATACTAAAGATGCAATAACCATAAATCGTCATTTACCAGAAAGGTTGTCAAATGGAGATGTGAATAAAATCTCCATGCAATTAAAGAATCTATACGGATTTCCTGCACATCTTTCTATTATTGAAGAGATTCCATATCAATTTCAAAAAAGAGACTTCATTTTTAAGTTGATTTTATCCAACAAGGAAGAAAAAACAATTCATTACGACTTAACTCCTACAGAAAGAGGTGTTTATTTATTTGGGAACATCAATGTATTTTCAAGCTCACCACTACAACTAGCAACTAAAAAGTACGTTTTAGGAAAACAAAAAGAACTTAAATGTTATCCTTCATTTTTAAAATTAAGAGAATTCGATTTTAGAGCATTTAACAATGACGCTATTTCTTACGGAACAAAAAAGGTGAGAAGAATTGGTCACTCTTTAGAGTTTGAACAAATTAAAGAATATGTTTCTGGAGATGATATTCGTTCTCTAAATTGGAAAGCTACTGCAAAGAGAAATCAGTTAATGATCAATCAATATGTAGAAGAAAAATCGCAACCCGTTTATTCAATTATCGATAAAGGACGCGCGATGCAAATGCACTTCAATAATTTAAGCTTATTAGATTATGCAATCAATGCAACGCTAGCAATTAGCAATGTGATCCTAAGAAAACAAGACAAAGCAGGAATGCTATCTTTTTCAACAAAGTTGGAAGACTGGGTAGTTGCAGAAAAAAGAAACTCTCAAATGAGTTTAATTTCTGAAGCATTGCATAATATAAAAACAGATTTTTCAGAATCTGATTTCAGTACTTTATACGCAGTTGTTAAAAGAAAAATAACACATAGAAGTTTATTAATTTTATACACAAACTTCGAAACTATGGATGGTTTAAAAAGACAACTCCCTTATTTGAGAGCGTTGGCTAAAAACCATTTAGTGCTAATTGTATTTTTCGAAAATACAGAACTAGACACATTGATAACTTCCAAAAAAGAAGATGTTTTAGGTGTTTATGACAGTATTATTGCTGAAAAATTTATGTACGAAAAGAAAAGTATTGTAAAAGAGTTAAAAAAATACGGAATTCAGTCTGTTTTAACCAAACCAGAAAACTTAACAGGAGATACAATTAACAAGTATTTAGAATTAAAATCGAGAGGTCTTTTTTAAAGAATACCTTACATTTACTTCTACAATAATAAACTTTAAAAAAAATGAATTGGTATTTAAAAGTATTAAAACAGTACGCAGATTTTTCTGGAAGAGCTAGACGTCAAGAATATTGGATGTTTACCCTATTCCATGTTATCATAATTTTCATCTTAGCTTTTGCATCAGCACTTTTTGCCTCTAGTGAAGATCCAGGTTATTCTGTTTTCATTATTTTAGGTATTTATATACTGGCAACATTTTTACCTTTTTTAGCATTATCAGTAAGACGTTTACATGACGTAGGTAAAAGCGGATGGTTCTACTTAATTAACTTCGTACCCTATATTGGTGGATTTATTTTATTAATATTTGCATGTATGGATGGTGAAAATAAACCCAATAAATGGGGCGAAAACCCTAAGGGAACAGGAAATGATATTGCTATCAACCAGATCGGTAGAGAATAAACAATACAATATCAAAATAACATAAAAGGTTGCAAATTTTGTAGCCTTTTTTTATGCGTTATAAAACCTAAAACCAAATCAATAAAAACTACTTTTGCCAAATGCAAATTAGAAAAAAATCTGAAACAGAATTTATCATCGTAATGGCGTCGTTAATGTCTTTAGTGGCATTATCTATAGATGCGCTATTACCTGCATTAAAAGATATTGGTTTATCAGTCGGAATTACAGATCCTAAAGACAACCAACTGCTTATAACTATGATTTTTCTAGGTTTAGGTTTTGGACAATTAATTTCTGGTCCATTATCTGATAGTTTTGGAAGAAAACCAATAATTTATGTTGGTTTTATTGTTTTTGCTCTTGCTAGTTTGGTTTGTGTTTTTTCAACAAGTATAGAAATGATGGTTATTGGACGAATCTTACAAGGAGTTGGTTTGTCTGCTCCCAGAACCATAAGTATTGCAATGGTTAGAGACCGTTTTAGCGGAAATCACATGGCTAAAGTAATGTCCTTCGTTGTTGTAATTTTTCTTCTTGTCCCTGTTGTTGCTCCTGCTATTGGTAAAGTAATGCTTAATTTATATGGATGGAGATTCATTTTTTACAGTCAACTTATATTTGGGTTTTTCGTAATGATTTGGGTTTGGAAACGCCAACCAGAAACATTAAAAAAAGCAGATAGAAAAAAAATTACATCTTCACTCTTTATAGACGGAATAAAAGAATTCGCTAAACATAAATACGCTGTTGTTTTTACCATATTTTCTGGTTTTATAACTGGTTCTTTTATGGTGTACTTAAGTGCTAGTCAGCAAATCTTTCAAGTACAATACAATTTGGTTGAAGAGTTTCCATATATTTTTGCAGGTTTAGCAATTGGTATTGGTTTGGCAACCTTTTTAAACGGAACATTTGTAATGAAATTAGGAATGTTTAAACTCGTTTCTATCTTTACTGTAATGTTCACCATAATTCCGATTGTATATATAATTTTATATTATGGAGAACCAAATCCAAGCAGTACAATTCTAATAGGATTCTTCGTTTTAGAATTTTTCGCTTTAGGGTTTTTATTCGGGAATACAAGAGCATTAGCAATGGAACCAATTGGTCATATTGCAGGTATTGGAGCAGCAATTAACGGTTTTGTTTCTACAATTATGGCTGTACCAATCGCAACATATATTGGTAGTTTTTTAGACAAAACAGCTTTACCGCTATTTATTGGTTTTTTTGTTTGTGGAGTTATAGCAATTTTATTAATTCAGTATTTAAAATTTTCTGATAAAAAATGAGTTTAGAAGTTATTTTTGAAGACGAATACATTCTGTGTGTTCATAAACCAAATAATATGTTAGTACATCATGCAAAACATTCTAGAAATGTTGCAGATGAAACTTCATTATTACAATTAATAATTGAAGAAACAGGCTTAAAAGTGTATCCTATTCATCGGTTAGATAGAAAAACATCTGGAATCATATTACTCGCTAAAGAAACTGAACACGTTTCTAAATTTCAAGATTTGTTTACTGCTGATGAAATTCAGAAAACATATTATGGCGTTGTTCGTGGGTTTTCTCCCGAAACAAAAGTAATTGACTCTCCTGTAAAAGGAAGAGATGCAAATGTGCACAAAGAAGCTTTAACACACTTAAAAACATTAGAACAAGTTTTACTAGAAATTCCTGTAAAGCCTTATGATTCTTCTCGTTATAGTCTGGTTGAATTATCGCCTAAAACAGGAAGAATGCACCAATTACGTGTCCATTCTAATAAAATTAGTCACCCTTTAATTGGTGATGCTAAATATGGTGATAAAAATCACGATATGATGTTTGATGAAAAATTTGGTTGGAAAAATATGTTTTTACATGCTGGGAAGTTAGAATTTAAACATCCTTTTACTTCTGAAGAACTGACTTTAAAAGCTCCTTTTCCAACAGATTGGATTGCTTTGTTTGAAGAGTTTAAATGGGGAAATCCATTAGATTAAATCAACTTTTATAGAAATACGTTCTTCCAAGTGATTTAAAAAAAAGCGTCATTACGAGTAACAACGAAGTAATCTCTTTCAAATAATGAGATTGCCACAGTTTACACAAAAGTAAACTTCGCAATGACAGTAAAAAAATACAAGCCTTCGCAGAAATGACAACTTACTTGTAAACAAAAATTCGTTGGTACAACAAAAAATCAACAAACAAGGTTAGCCCTGATTGAACGGTTTGTTTGAGCTCTTTTTTATTCCTTTTTAGGATAAAAAAAGCGAGTAGTGAAAGCAGGAAATAGCTTCAGATAATTAAAAACAAACAACTATTGTTCAATTGATTGAACGTTGAAACTAATCAATTCTCCTTCATCAAAAACAGGTGTAATTTCTATAGGATTACAGCAAACCTCACAATCTTCTATATAGGTTTGCTGATAAACACTTTTATCTAAAATCATTGAGATTTCTGACCAACAATGTGGACATTGAAAAAAGTGCTCCAACTCCATTATTCTATTACTTTTAGAATTAATTTTCCGTTTTTTTCTCCAGAAAATAATCTATTATACGTTTCTTGAAAGTTTTCTATTCCTTCATAAATATCTTCACGAGATTTTAATTTTCCTTCTTGCATCCAAACAGCCATTTGTCTGGCAGCTTTTCCGAAATCTTTCGTGTAATCCATTACTACCATTCCTTTCATTGTAGAACGCGTTACTAATAATGACAAATAATTACTTGGACCATTTATTTTTTTCTTGGTATTATATTGAGAAATTGCTCCACAAATAACCACTGTTGCATGCATTCTTAATTTACTTAACGCAGCGTCTAAAATAACGCCACCAACATTATCGAAATAAACATCAACACCTTTTGGGCATTTCTTTTTTAAAGCAGAATAAATATTTTCTGATTTGTAATCTATTGCTTCATCAAAACCCAATTCATTTACAACATAATCGCATTTCTCTTTTCCTCCAGCAATTCCGATTACCCTACAACCTTTAATTTTAGCAATCTGACCAACAATGCTTCCAACTGCACCCGCAGCACCAGAAACCAATACAATATCTCCTTCTTTAATATTTGCCACTTCAAGAATTCCAAAATATGCTGTCATTCCCGGCATTCCTAAAGTACCTAAAAAAGTAGGCATCGCTGCAACTTTTTCATCAACCTTAAAACAACCTTCACCATCTGAAACAATATATTGTTGCACACCACCCCAACCAGAAACACAATCTCCAACCTGAAAATTCGGATTATTGTTATTCTGAACAACTTTACCAATTGAACCTGCACGCATTACACTATCTAACGCAACTGGCGGAATATAAGATTTGGTATCATTCATCCAACCACGCATTGCAGGGTCTAATGAAATATAATGTTGTTGAATTAAAATTTCTCCTTCTTGAAGTTCAGGAATTGGGTTTTCCTCTAATTGCCAAGTATTTTTATCTGGTGTTCCTTGAGGACGATTTTTTAAGATGATTTGCTTATTCGTAGTCATTGTAAAATTTTAAGTCTTAAAAATAGTAATTTTAATAATTAATTAGGGCTAAAATACTTTTTTCTATATTATTTTTTCCTAAATATTGTTTTTCTAGCTCTTTATCAAAAGGAATTGGGGTTTCTATACTCGCAATTCTCTTTACAGGAGCGTCTAAATATTCGAAGCAATTTTCATTGATTAAAGCAGAAACATCACTGGCAATTCCCCCAAAAAGCGAATCTTCTTGTACAATAAGTGCTTTTCCTGTTTTTTTAACAGATGTATAAATCGTTTCGACATCTAAAGGCTGTAATGTTCTTAAATCAATGACATCTACAGAAAAAGTAGTGTTTTTTTCTAAAACCTCTAAAACCCAATGAATTGCTGCTCCGTAACTTACGATTGTAAGTTGAGTTCCTTCTTTTATAATTGCTGCTTTACCAATTTCTGTTGTAAAATAATTATCAGAAACTTCTTGATAAACAGAACGATACAATGCTTTGTGTTCGAAAAAAAGCACAGGATTCGGGTCGTTAATCGCTTCAATAAGCAAACCCTTCGCATCCTGAGGAAATGCTGGATACACCACCTTTAAACCTGGCACTTTAGTAAACCAAGCTTCATTTGTCTG
The DNA here is from genome assembly GCF_002163675.1 of Polaribacter sp. SA4-12. Lineage (NCBI taxonomy): Bacteria > Pseudomonadati > Bacteroidota > Flavobacteriia > Flavobacteriales > Flavobacteriaceae > Polaribacter > Polaribacter sp. SA4-12. Next base: position 665,774 of record NZ_CP019334.1, read on the forward strand.
ACTATGAAAAGGACCTGCTCCAACTCCTGCCCCACAAGGCATTCTTACCACAATATCAGCGTTTTGCCCCCATCTATAATGCGATTTTGCTAACAAATTTACAATCGGATTAAAACCTGAAGAAGCAAAATCTGCAAATTGCATTTCCATCACTGATTTTATTCCATTTATAGACAAACCATAAGCTGCAGAAACAATTGCAGATTCACAAATTGGTGTATTTCTCACGCGTTCTTTACCAAATTTCTCTAGAAAACCATCAGTAATCTTAAAAACACCACCATATTCAGCAACATCTTGCCCCATGATTACCAAATCATCGTATTTTTCCATAGATTGATACAATCCTTCAGAAATAGCATCTACCAAACGAATCCTTTTCTTTTCTTTTGATGGTTTTACTTCTTTATATTGATGTTCTTTAAAAACATCTTTTAATTCCGTCTCTAAATCAGGAGTAACATTGTCTTCATTAAAAGCAATTTGAAGATGTTCATTTATTTCGTGAACGATATCTTTTTTTAGAGAAACCTCTAATTCTTCTGTAAGAATGCCTTCATTCTTTAAAAACTCTTGATAATTTTCTAAAGGATCTTTTGCCCCCCAAAAATCTAAAACGTCTTGAGGAACATATTTTGTACCACTTGCTTCTTCATGGCCACGCATTCTAAACGTCTTGAATTCCAACAAAATAGGTCTTGGATTTTCACGAACACTTTTAGCCAATTCATCAACTTTAGCATATACTTCTAGCACATTATTACCATCAATAACATAACTTTCCATTCCGTAACCAATTCCTTTATCAGCAATATTTTCACATTTAAACTGCTCAGAAACAGGTGTCGACAATCCATAACCATTGTTTTCAATACAAAACAAAACAGGTAAATCCCAAACAGCAGCTACATTTAAAGCTTCATGAAAATCGCCTTCGCTCGTTCCTCCTTCTCCAGAAAAAACAGCACAAACCTTTTTATTATTCTTTAGTTTATTGGCTAATGCAATTCCATCTGCAACACCTAATTGCGGACCTAAGTGAGAAATCATGCCAACAATATTATATTCTTGTGTACCAAAATGAAAACTTCTGTCTCTACCTTTCGTAAAACCATTCATTTTACCTTGCCACTGCGAAAACAATCTATACAAAGGAATCTCTTTTGTAGTAAAAACACCTAAGTTTCTATGCATTGGTAAAATGTACTCGTCTTTTTCTAAAGCCATTGTAACACCAATAGAAATTGCTTCTTGCCCAATACCAGAAAACCATTTAGAAATTTTTCCTTGTCTTAAAAGAATTAGCATCTTTTCCTCAATTAATCGAGGCTTTAGCATGTTTTTGTATAAGTTTAATAACGTTTCGTTATCAATAGAATTTTTGATAAAATCAATTTTAGCATGCATAAATTATATATTTCATAATTATAACACACAAACATAACGATAAATACATAAAGTGCACAAAAAAATCCTTATCATTTTATTGATAAGGATTTTTTAATATTATTAAGAAACGCTTTTTACAATTCTTGAAAAATTGCGTGCATCATTCTCTTTTTATCATTGATACTTTCTTCTAAAGCAATCATTGTTTCTGTTCTGTTTACTCCAGGAATATCGTCTATTCTATAGATAATGTCTTTAGCATCATTCGTTCCCTTAGCTCTTACTTTACAGAAAATATTGTATTTACCAGCAGTTACATAAGCAACAGTAACATTAGGAATACTTCTTAAATCTTCAATAACATTTTGAGTCATAGACGTTTTTTCTAAATAAACACCAACATGTGCTATAAAAGAATAGCCCATTTTCTCATAATTTAATGTAAGAGTAGATCCCTGAATAATACCTTCATCTTCCATCTTTTTAACACGTACGTGAATTGTACCTGCAGATACTAATAATTGTTTTGCTATATCAGTAAATGGTGTTCTTGCATTTTCTATTAAGACATCTAAAATTTGGTGGTCAATTTCGTCTAGGATAAATTTTTTCATGTTTTGTGTATTATTCAATTTACAGTGCAAATTTATGAATTTAATTTAATTAAAATAGCATAAAACTGATAAATACTTAAATAATATTACTCTCGAAAACGATTTCGCAATGGCCAATTTTGCTTTTTACACTATTTTCATCCACTTTGTTTAATTTTGTAACAAACTTTCCGTCAATAATTTTATCTTCATATTGAAAGGCAATGTCATTTTTTGAGTCAGAATATCTGTGAATAATGTCGTAGAAAATTTTATCGTTATTAGGAATTTCGAAATACGCTTCATAATCATCAAAAGAAGCTGCATTTGCAATATGATGAATTCCTTGTAAAATTGAAAAGAAAGTATATTTTCTAGACTCTTCTCTATCATAATCATCCGTATAATGACCAGATTCTATTAAAATGGTATTAAACCCTAGTTTTTGAAAGTTATCTCCTGTTGCAGTTGGATAAAACTCATCCGTATATCTACCAACAAAGTTCGGAATTACGTTTTGCAGCATTTTATTCATACTTACAATAACATTCATCGTTTCTGTTCTCCCTCTAGTCAGCGCTCTTGTAACTTCTTCTGAAGGTGCTAAAAAAGAGATTGTAGCTGGGTTTTTAGTCCCTTCTACACTAAAAATAGTTCTTTGATCATGTAAGTTGAAACAAAACTGAGGATCAAACTCCTCTAAAACACTACGTAAAAGAATACTTTCTTTCGCTAATCTATTTACAGCATCTCTGTTTAAATCTACATCATTTGCATTTACCCTTGTATACGCTTGCGCTCCATCAGGATTCAACATTGGGATAAAAACTAACGTACATTCTTCTAATATTTTAGAAAATACAGCTTCTGATGAATTTAGAATACAATTAAAAAGGTCAAACAAGGCTCTTGTGCCTGTACTTTCATTTCCATGCATTTGAGACCACAACAATATTTTCTTAGAACCGTTCCCAATTTTCAATTGCATAATTGGTCTGTTTTCTTCCGAAGTACCAATTTGAGAAACTACAAACTTAGATTCATATTTAGAAAATAGGTTTTCGATGTCTTTATAAGTAATCCATTTTCCGTGCAAAGTATTTTCTTTTTGCACAGCATAAATAGTTTCTAAAAAATTGATGCGTAAATTATTCATATCTATAAGGTGAAATATTTATTCAAAAATAAAGAATTTATGAAAGCCAACAATCATATAAAGTGAGTCACTTTATAATAATAACACATACATTAAAAGTGAATTAAATTTTAACAAACTAAAACTACAATCAAAATAAAATCAAACCAAAAAAGAACAAGCTACTCGTGTAACAACAGCCCTTTTAAATGGCGATTTATTTCTCGAATTTACAGGTTACAATTGTCACCAAACTACAAAGTTACAATTGTAATAAGTATACAGATTACAATTGTAACTTTGTAAACAGATTACAATTGTTACGATTGTAAATTGTAAACACCAAAATAGCAGCAGTACTAAATAACACTAGGTTAGTAAAAATATTTAAATACTAATTAATATTAAATATTCTTAAAATCAGATTATTACAATGATTAAGTGAAGTTTTAGTTTAATACAAAAATACACAGATAAACTATTTACAAATATATCCTTTGCTACTGTTTTTAGATTGGTTACATTTGTATAAAGCAATAATATTACAATGGTAAACATCGCAGAATTTACAACTCGACTTAAAAAAGTAATGGATTTTCATCAACTATCTGCCTCTATGTTCGCAGATAAAGTGGGTGTTCAACGCTCTAGTATTTCTCATATTCTATCTGGTAGAAACAAACCTAGTTTAGATTTTATACTAAAAGTAACTACAGAATTTAAGGATGTGGATATGTATTGGTTGCTAAATGGAAATGGAAATTTTCCTAAAAATGGATTAAGTACTCCAACTTCTACCCCAACTTCTACTCCATCTTTTTCTGATTCCAATCCTGAAACTGGAGGAAAAAAAATTGAACGTATTGTCGTTTTTTATAATGATGGAACTTTTGGAGAATACAAAAAGTAGTCAAAAATTGATCTTAAAAAAGTTGGAAGGATTTTTTAAAAGTCAAAATAGTTGATCAAGTGAAATTGAATTCTAAATAAAGTTCTCGATTTCGCTCGAACGGACATCGATATCAATTATCAATTATCAATTATCAAAAAAAATAAATTTCTCCTCTTTCAAAAAATAGAGACCTATATTATATATCAAAAAGTAATATTAAAAAGTAACAAGCAAATCTGATTAAGTAATTATGTCTGGTTGAGCGTAGTCGAAACCTAAATAAGTTCTCGACTGCGCTCGAACGGACATTTATATAAATTAAATTGACAAAATTTTATCTGATTTTATTAAAATAGCATAATTTAGTCTTTATGAACAAAATTGATATTCGAACCGTAAATGTTACACAATATTTACAACCTCTTCGAGAAGGTGGCTCTTTACCTGCAATTGTAAAAGCAGATGATGGTTTTTTATACGTCCTTAAATTTAGAGGTGCAGGTCAAGGTAAAAAAGCATTGATTTCAGAATTTATTGGCGGAGAACTTGCCAGAGCAATTGGTTTAAATGTACCTGAGTTGGTTTTTATGAATCTAGACGATTCTTTTAGCAAAACAGAGCCCGATGAAGAAATTCAGGATTTATTAAAATTTAGCGTTGGTTTAAATCTCGGGCTTCATTTTTTATCAAGTGCAATTACGTACGATCCTTTAATTTCTAAAGTAGATTCTTCAACAGCTTCTAAAGTCGTTATATTAGACAGCTTAATTAGTAATATTGATAGAACAGCAAAAAACACCAATTTATTAAATTGGAATAATGAACTGTGGGTTATTGATAATGGTGCAAGTTTATACTTTCATCATAATTGGGCAACTTGGGAAAACCACTTAACAAGAACGTTTCCTTTAATAAAAGACCATGTGTTGTTACCAAAAGCAACGAGTCTTAAAAAAGCATCCGAAGAAATAAAACAACTTATAAATATTGATGTAATTACAGAAGTTGTTGCGAACATTCCTGAAGATTGGTTGTTAAGCGAAGGAGAAGTATTAAGTCCTGATGAAATGAGAGCTGCATACATTTCTTTTTTAAGTGCAAAACTTTCTATGATTGATGAATTAGTTAAAGAAGCGGAAGATGCAAGATAAAGTTACATTTGAATACGCCATTATTAGGCTTGTACCAAAAGTGGAACGCGAAGAGTTCTTTAATGTTGGTGTCATTCTATTTTCGAAACGTAAAAAGTTCTTAGGGATAAAATACCACATCAATGCAGATAAGTTAAAAGCACTAGCGCCAGAACTGGAACTAGAATTCATAAATGATTATTTAAACGCTTGGAAATTAATTTGCGAAGGAAAAGCTTCTGGTGGTAAAATTGGTGAGTTTGAAGTTTCTGATCGTTTTAGATGGTTAGCAGCTTGTAGAAGTACCATAATACAGAGTTCTAAAACGCATCCTGGTTTGTGTGAAAATCCCGAAGCAGAATTAGAAGATATTTTTAATAAATACGTTTTATAAAAAACTACTTTAAATATGCATGGAGCTTTCGGAGCAATAACGTCATTAATTAAAAAACAGGAAGCTGCTAAATACAGAAAAGCCACTTTAAAATACGAACTTCAAAAAAGAAGAGAAAGCTTACTAAAAGGCAAACCTGCACAAGAGTTAAAATTCCCTGAGATTTCTAATGCTGAAATGAAAGTATTAAAGGAAAAAATCAGAAAAAAGTATAAAACTGATCAAATTAAAAATGCGATTATTAGCATCTTAATTTTTACTTTTGTAGTTGCTGTATTTTATTACATCATAAGTAATAAAGAATGGGTTTCTATATAAGAATGTTCTATAAGATGCGTAATTTTAAAACTCACTTATAAGTATGGATGGTTGGGGATCTTTAACAATGTTAATCAAAAGACAGGAAGCTGCTAAAAACAGAAAAACCGCTTTAAAATACGAGCTTCAAAAAAGAAGAGAAAGTTATTTTAAAGGCAAACCTGAGCAAGAGTTAGAATTCCCTGAGATTTCTAATACTGAAATGAAAATTTTAAAGGAAAAAATTAGAAAAAAGTATAAAGCAGATAAAATTAAAAATGCGATTATTAGCATCTTAATTTTTACCTTAGTAGCTGCTGTATTTTATTACATTATAAGTAATAAAGAATGGGTTTCTTAAAATTGAGTTTCTAAACAAAAACGAATTAAAAAAAGTGGCTTTTTTCATTAAACCTTTCACTAAAATAAAAGTCTAAACTTATACATATTTAAACGATACATTATCATGGCAAAAAAAAAGACTCCGTTCTCATTTCAAATTAGAGTTATTCACAGATATTTAGGCTTCTTTTTAGCTGGAATTATGTTTGTATATGCATTAAGTGGAATTTTAATGGTTTTTAGAGATACTGACTTTTTAAAAACCGAAGTTGTTACAAAACGAACGTTAGCACCTAATTTAACAGCTAGAGACCTAGCTCCTATATTTAAAAAAGGCGCAAAAGTTATAAAAAAAGATGGTGCTATTTTATACCTAAGAAATGGTGATTATAACCAAGAAACAGGTGTTGCAAACATTAAGAGAAAGCAACTTCCTTTTATTCTTGATAAAATGGAACATCTTCATAAATCGAGTACAAAAAGTCCGATTTACTTTTTGAATGTCTTTTTTGGCGTTGCCTTATTATTCTTTGTTTTTTCTGCTTTTTGGATGTACACACCAAAAATGCCCGTTTTTAAGAAAGGAATGTATTTTGCCGTTGGAGGATTTGTTTTAACAATTATTCTATTGTTTGTATAAAAGACAAATTGAGCTAATTAATGTTCAAGATCTTTTAAACCCCAAGCATCTAAGCTTCTTAAAATATTTTCTAGAGATTGTCCTCTTTTAGTTAGGGTGTACTCTACTTTTGGAGGAACAACAGGATACACTTTTCTAGAAATAAGTCCGTCTTTTTCTAACTCTCTAACAGTTTGTGTAAACATTTTGTTAGAAATTCCTGCAATGTGTTTTTGCAATACTCCAGAACGCAAACCGCCTTCTAATAAATGAAATAAGATTAAAGGTTTCCATTTTGTGCCTATTAAATTCATCGTGTAATTTAACGGGCATACATTTTTTTCGATCAAAAGATTAAATTTAAAATATTGATAATCATTATTTTACTCGTTTTGGTAACTATACTACTTTTTGGTAAGTTATTGTCTATATGGCAAATATAGCTTAATTTTGAAGTCTAAATTAAATATCATGACTGAAAATAAAAATTACCCAAAATCATTCTCACATATTGGTCTTACAGTTCCTAATATTAAAGAAGCTGTAAAATTCTATTCAGAAGTAATGGGTTGGTACATTATTATGGAACCTTCTACTGTTAAAAAAGAAACAGAAACTGCCATTGGTCAAATGTGTATTGATGTTTTTGGAAACGATTGGACCGAATTTGAAATTGCGCATTTATCAACTTCAGATGGCGTTGGTATTGAGTTATTCTCTTTCCCGAACGGAATAAAAGAAGCGCCTGAATTTAATCCTTTTAATACAGGTCTTTTTCACTTTTGCATACAAGATCCAAATATTGAGGAATTGATTGAAAAAATAATTTCTTACGGAGGAAAACAAAGAATGCCAATTCGTGAATATTACCCAAAAGACAAACCTTTTAAAATGTGTTATGTAGAAGATCCATTCGGAATCGTATTTGAAATTTACACTCATAGTTATGAGCTAACCTATTCTTCTGGCGCTTACACAAAATAAAAAACAATTAACTTAGCTGCTTTACGTTGAATTATTCAACGTAAAGTTTTACACCGCTAAGAATGAAATACAACAACATACTTATAATACTACTTTTAACTATTCTGATTTCTTGTAAATCAGAAAAGAAGAACTCAGAACCTAAAGAAATTACAAAAGAGGTTTTAACAGAAACAATTGTTACTGATCAATTCGAAATTATAAAATCGACTACAGATTCTAAAGCTGTTTTGGTTTTATTTGGTGGTTTTGGAGAAAAACCTGCGGATATAAAAAGGGAATTCCAAATTTTAGAAATTGCTAAAAAGAACGAAATCAGTTTGGTTTTAATGAATTATAGCGACAAACTTTGGTTGGAAGAGAATGACAAAAAAGAACTCGCAACACTTTTACAAAACACTTTAGAGAAACACAACCTAAATAAGAAAGACATTTATATTGGTGGTTTTTCTAGCGGAGGAATTGTAAGCTTATTAATCAGTGATTATATTACTGGTAAAAAAGAGTTTTATATTGATCCTAAAGGAGTTTTTATTGTAGATTCTCCTATCGATTTGTTAGCACTGTATAGAGCTTCTGAAATTAACATAGAAAGAAACTTCTCTGATGTTGCTATTCAAGAAAGTAATTGGATTATTAATCTATTGGACAAACAATTAGGAAACCCAAAAGACGGAATTTCAAATTACGAAAAGTATGCAGTATTTACATCAGCATCTAATTACACAGAAAACCTCAGCAATTTAAAAAACACAAAAATTAGATTGTACACGGAGCCTGATGTTAATTGGTGGAAAGTAAATAGAAAGACTAATTTTGAGCAAACAAACGCATACTACATTCAAAAACTATCTGAATCTTTAAAAAAACGTGATTTTAAAAACGTTACTTATATTCCTACAGAAAATAAAGGCTACAGAGCAAACGGAAATAGACATCCACATAGTTGGTCTATTATTGATAAAGAGAATTTAATGAATTGGATTTTGAATAGTAATTAGTTGTCATTATGAATGTGGTACGAATTAAGTAATCTGCATCTTGATAATGAGATTGCTTCGTTCCTCGCAATGATCTGTGTTAAAAAACTATTATTTATTGTTAAAATTTCTTTTATTTCAGAAAATATAAGTTTTGATGATTTTCATTGTAAATTTGTTTGTTAGTCGCAATAGAAAAAATTTGCTTTATTAATTTATTAGCTATTGCAATTTTAATTACTCTCTCGGGTTTTCCTTTTTCTTTAAGTCGTTCATACATTTCGATACAATTTTTATTTACTCTTTTTGCAGACCAACTACATAAATACAAAAGTTTTCTAATTTGAGGTTTGCCCATTTTACAAATATGTCCTTTACCTTTTACACTTGTTCCTGATTGATATAGCCTTGGACTAAATCCTACAAAAGCTGTCAGTTGTTTATAGTTATCAAATTTTGTGAAATTATCTGTAATAACACTCATCATAATAGCCGTTTTTAGCCCGATTCCTGGTATCGTTTTTATTCTTTCAACCGTGTCTTTATAAGCTAATCTTCCTATTTGCTCTATCTTTTTTTCAAACTTATCAATACGTCTTATTAATAATATTAGTACTTGTTTTAATTCTTTTCTAAGATCCGAACTCAACAAACCTGTTGCTTCAAAGGATTCTAATTGTCTTTTTGTTTGATGTTTTTGTTTTTTTAGTAATTCTAAAGCTGTGTAAAGTTGTTTAATTTCTATACTAGGTTTACTCTCTGGACACCATCTTTTTAACTCATATTGAGCACCATATTCGGCAATTGTCTTTGCGTCTTTTTTATCTGTTTTTGCTCTATATAATCTTGTTTGACTATATCTTCTAATTATCAAAGGATTTAATACACATACATTAAAACTAGATGCATGTAAAAAAGTTGCTAACTGAACATAATAAGGACCACTAGCCTCCATTACAATCCAGTCTGATGCACTAATCAATTTAATAAATTGCTCAAAACCTGTATTTTGATTCTTAAAAATTTTGTGAATCCATTTATCTTTTTCTAAATAAGAAACATCAAAGGTTTGCTTACTAATATCAATTCCTATAATTTTACTCATATCAAATGTTTTTATAGAAAAATTACTACATTTACTTATCAATCCTAAATACAGACTTGATGGTCTAATGATCTGTTCAAGTTTATGTAGTAAGGGGTAAAGTGATTAGCATTGCGAACGGTCTTTAATGACAAATGACGGACTATAATCTTTTCCTTTACCCTTACTTTTCTTGTTAAATATTAAATCTAATTTAAGCTTTTTAAAAACAGATCCTTATTTTTACAAACATAGGATGACAAAAGTACTGTCATTACGAGGACGATAGGACGAAGTAATCTGTTTATTTTGAGTTACAATTATGTGATTTCCGTTCCTCGCAATGATAATTAGAACTGAAATAACCAACCTTCAGACAAATCATTCCAATTAGGATTTTCTAAATTTACTATATCATTTTTACGTTTTCTACTTCCAGCTTTTAATTGTTTCTCTCTTGCTATGGCTGAACTTATATCATCATATTCTTCAAAATACAATAATTTATCACAATTGTAATTTGCCGTAAAACCTTTATATTCTTTCGTTTTATGCTGATAAATTCTTTTTAATAAATTACTAGTGACTCCAATATATAGAACAGCATTATTTTTATTGGTTAAAAAGTAAATGTGGTATTTTTTCATACTTTTTTCTCTCTAAAGATAAATGATTTTGTCATTATGAGGAAATAGGACGAAGTAATCTGTTTATATTGAGTTACAAATTAAGAGATTGCTTCGTTCCTCGCAATGACAAACGTACTGTCATTACGAGGACGATAGGACGAAGTAATCTGCTTGTTTTGAGTTACATATTATGAGATTGCTTCGTAACCTCGCAATGACAAATGTGCTGTCATTACGAGGACGATAGGACGAAGTAATCTGTTTGTTTTGAGTTACTAATTAAGAGATTGCTTCGTAACCTCGCAATGATCTGTGTTAAAAAACTATTATTTATTGTTAAAATTTCTTTTATTTCAGAAAATATAAGTTTTGATGATTTTCATTGTAAATTTGTTTGTTAGTCGCAATAGAAAAAATTTGCTTTATTAATTTATTAGCTATTGCAATTTTAATTACTCTCTCGGGTTTTCCTTTTTCTTTAAGTCGTTCATACATTTCGATACAATTTTTATTTACTCTTTTTGCAGACCAACTACATAAATACAAAAGTTTTCTAATTTGAGGTTTGCCCATTTTACAAATATGTCCTTTACCTTTTACACTTGTTCCTGATTGATATAGCCTTGGACTAAATCCTACAAAAGCAGTCAGTTGTTTATAGTTATCAAATTTTGTGAAATTATCTGTAATAACACTCATCATAATAGCCGTTTTTAGCCCGATTCCTGGTATCGTTTTTATTCTTTCAACCGTGTCTTTATAAGCTAATCTTCCTATTTGCTCTATCTTTTTTTCAAACTTATCAATACGTCTTATTAATAATATTAGTACTTGTTTTAATTCTTTTCTAAGATCCGAACTCAACAAACCTGTTGCTTCAAAGGATTCTAATTGTCTTTTTGTTTGATGTTTTTGTTTTTTTAGTAATTCTAAAGCTGTGTAAAGTTGTTTAATTTCTATACTAGGTTTACTCTCTGGACACCATCTTTTTAACTCATATTGAGCACCATATTCGGCAATTGTCTTTGCGTCTTTTTTATCTGTTTTTGCTCTATATAATCTTGTTTGACTATATCTTCTAATTATCAAAGGATTTAATACACATACATTAAAACTAGATGCATGTAAAAAAGTTGCTAACTGAACATAATAAGGACCACTAGCCTCCATTACAATCCAGTCTGATGCACTAATCAATTTAATAAATTGCTCAAAACCTGTATTTTGATTCTTAAAAATTTTGTGAATCCATTTATCTTTTTCTAAATAAGAAACATCAAAGGTTTGCTTACTAATATCAATTCCTATAATTTTACTCATATCAAATGTTTTTATAGAAAAATTACTACATTTACTTATCAATCCTAAATACAGACTTGATGGTCTAATGATCTGTTCAAGTTTATGTAGTAAGGGGTAAAGTGATTAGCATTGCGAACGGTCTTTAATGACAAATGACGGACTATAATCTTTTCCTTTATCCTTACTTTTCTTGTTAAATATTAAATCTAATTTAAGCTTTTTAAAAACAGATCCTTATTTTTACAAACATAGGATGACAAAAGTACTGTCATTACGAGAACGATAGGACAAAGTAATCTGTTTGTTTTGAGGTACATATTAAGAGATTGCTTCGTTCCTCGCAATGACAAATGCACTGTCATTACGAGGACGATAGGACGAAGTAATCTGTTTGTTTAAAGTTACAAATTATGAGATTGGTTCGTAACCTCGCAATGACAAATGCACTGTCATTACGAGGACGTTAGGACAAAGTAATCTGTTTGTTTTGAGTTTACAATTAAGAGATTGCTTCGTTCCTCGCAATGACAAATGCACTGTCATTACGAGGACGGTAGGACGAAGTAATCTGTTTGTTTTGAGTTACATATTATGAGATTACTTCGTTCCTCGCAATGACAAATGTGCTGTCATTACGAGGACGATAGGACGAAGTAATCTGTTTGTTTTGAGTTACACATTATGAGATTGCTTCGTAACCTCGCAATGACATAAAATATTAATTAGTTCCTAGGCAAGAAAATAAAGCTAGCAAACAAGTCTAGCCCAGATTGAAACGGCATCCTTTTTTTGTTTTTCACAAAAAAAGATATAGTGGAAAGCTGGAAATAGCTTCAAATAAAAAAAACTAAACTACTCTTTCAAACATTTTTCAATCATATTACTTTCTAAAGTTATTCTTGGAACTTTAAAATTGAAATATTCGTGAATCGGAATTTCAAATCCTTTGTGATTTAAGTACTTATTTAAAGCCAAATTTAATCCTTCGCTGTATAAATGGTGCTCTGCTCCTGTTGGATCTTCGTGATACAAATCGTTTTCTGCAAATCCTTTAAATTCTGGACCCGTAATTTTAATCTGAAATTCATCGGGATTTTTACCTACAGGACTATGACTTGTACACGCAAATTGATGCCAAAAAGCAGACTGAATACAATTGTTCTGAAACAACTGACGTACAACTTCTAAAGAATCGATGGTTTCTTGCGCTGTTTCTGTTGGGAAACCAAACATTAAATACGCGTGCGTCATAATATTTTGGTCAGCAAAAGCTTTGGTAACTCTCGCAACCTGACCAATATCAACACCTTTTTTCATTTTACTCAATAATCTGTCAGACGCAACTTCTAAACCTCCTGTAACTGCAATACAACCAGATTTTGATAATAAGGCACACAATTCTGCATTAAAGGTTTTTTCGAAACGAATGTTTGTCCACCAAGTAATGTACACTTTACGTTCCATCAACTTGTTTGCCAATGCTCTTAACATTTTAGGTGGCGCAGCTTCATCTACAAAATGAAAACCTGTAATACCGGTTTCTGATATTATTTGTTCAATTTTATCAACCAAATCATCTGCAGTGGTGTTTTGGTAATTGCTGATATAATCTAGATTTACATCACAAAAAGTACATTTTTTCCAATAACAACCGTGAGAAATGGTGAGTTTATTCCATTTTCCGTCAGACCACATTCTGTGCATCGGATTCATTACATCTAAAAAAGACAAATACTTTGCTGTTGGCAAACCAATATAACTTGGCGCCGGTAAGTTTTTATGATGAAAAATGGTGTTGGGTATTTTATTTGCATACACAACCTCGTTGTTTCTACAGATATATGTTCTTTCTAGTTGCTCCTCGCCTATTTTACCGTCTAAAAATTCGGTAATTCTAAGCAACGGACCTTCGCCATCATCTAGCGTTATGAAATCTACAAAATCGAAAATTCGAACATCAGACAAACGTCTTAATTCTGTATTGCAATAACCACCACCCATTCCTATTTTAATGGTAGGATAATTTTGTTTTATAAACTGTGCACATCGCAAAGCGGAAAATAAATTACCAGGAAAAGGAACTGTAAAACAGATTAAATCGTACTCGTTTTCTTGTAATTCTTGGTCTAACAAATACAACATTTCATCTTCTACCAAGGTAGTTTCGAACTGTAAACATTCGTCTAACTCATCGAAACTAGAGGCTGCTCTAGCAATTTGTTCTGCATAGCGTGTAAACGAGAAAAACTCATCTACATTGGCGTTTATAAAATCGCCCAATTCTTCTACAAACAAGGTTGCAATGTGTTTTGCTTTGTCTAAGATTCCTAACAACCCAAATTCGGTACTTAAATCTTTGTCTAATTTTATACGTCTGTGTCCGTGTGGTAAATAATCTTTATGTACAATTTGATACGCTGCCGTAACTTCTTGTACACGCAAATAATTCATTACAGAATCTACTTTATTAATGTAGTCTTCCTTTTGTTGATACACCAACGCATACTCTTTATTACCAAGCATTTCTGCTTGTTTAAAAATAGCATCTATAAATTCTTTGGTAAAAACCGCCGTAAACAACTCGATACTTAAATCTATTTGAGTTGTTGGTACATTTTTAGAATCTAAGAAACCTTTAATGTACGCAGTTGCAGGATACGCAGTATTTAACTGAGTAAAAGGTGGAGTTATTAAAAGCGTGTTTACAGACATAAATTTTACGTAAAGTGCAAAGATACTATCTCATTTAGGATTACAGTTAAAAACTTTGGTTGGTTTTTGTTGATGGGGTTTTGAAAGGTGATTTTTTGGTTGATAAGTTGGTTGATAAGGAATGGTTGTGTTTGTGATTTAGTGATTTAAAAACTTTAACTTCGTTGACTTGCTATATAAATCTATTGAAACGATGTCATATCAATATCGAGTTAGACACAATTAATTATGAGAAAAATCCAACTATGAAAGAAAAACTACTTGATCTCTTATTAATTACTTCAAAAAAAATAGAAGAATTACATTATAAACTATCTAAAAAAAATCAAATAGAATTAGATTATTCATCTCTTTCTCCAATTGCCAATGGAGATAAAGATGGTCATTACACAAAAGCTTTACAGTGGTCTCTTGAAAATCGTGAAGAAGAGGATATAAAAAACATTGCACTTACAGGGTCTTATGGCTCAGGTAAAAGTACAATTCTGAAAACTTTTCGAAAAAACTACAAAGGATCTGAATTAGAATTTCTAAATATTTCTTTAGCAACATTTAAAGAAGAGAAAATAAAAAAAGATGATAACGGTAAAACTATTGAAAAAGACAAAGATGAACTTTTAAGACTAATAGAAACAAGTATATTACAACAGATTTTTTATCACGAAGAAGATAAAAATATTCCAGATTCCAGATTTAAAAAAATTAAGAGTTATAGTGGAAAAAGACTTATATCAACCTCTGTTGGTATTTTGCTATTCATAATAGCTTTATTTAATTATTTTAACCCAAATCTTATACAAAGTATTTTTAAAGATAATCCTTTAAGCACTTTTACTTGTGATGCATTACATTACAGTAGTATTTTAATAATTATAATTGGTGTTTTCTTTTTAGTTTATAAATCAATTAGGATTATTAGCTCATTAACAATTAATAAACTTAAATTTCAAAATGCTGAAATAGGAATTGGAGAAAGTATTAACAAGTCTATATTGAACCATCACTTAGATGAAATCCTTTATTTCTTTTCAATAAGACCTTATAATGTTGTAATTATAGAAGACCTTGACCGTTTTGAAGAAACTGAAATCTTTACAAAACTTAGAGAAATTAATCTCCTTTTAAATAACTCCGAAAAAACAAAGAAAAAAAATATTGTCTTCTTATATGCCGTTAGAGATGATATGTTTTCAGATAACGAAAGAATAAAGTTTTTTGACTTTATTATTCCCGTTATTCCTGTAATTAATTCTTCAAACTCAAGTGAAATTATTCTACAGAAAAAGGAAAAGTACAATTATGATTTATCAGAGGTTTTTATTGATGATATATCCTTTTTTATTGACGATATGCGTTTACTTCATAATATAACTAATGAATTTTATTTATATAAAGTGAAACAAGGTGAAACACCATTAAATCAAGATAAATTATTTGCTATAATTACTTATAAAAACATCTATCCTAACGATTTTGTTTGTTTAAGTAAAAATGAAGGGCATTTATATAATATTCTAAACTCCAAATCAAAATATGTAAATCAAGAGGTCAATCGAATAGAAGAAAAAACATCTGTTTTGAAAGAAGAGATTAAAAATCTAGAATTGGTAAATATAAAAAGTATTAAAGAACTTCGCCAATTATATATAATTCGAATAATCGAAACATTAGGTGATTTTAATTCTTTTATCATTAATAGCGAACCTGTAACTATTGATGATATATTAAAAGACGAAAAATTTGAATATTTAAAAGATAATAAAATTCATTACAAAGCTCCTGTTTTTAATAATCGTCACTACAGACTTGATTATCCAATAAAAAAAGTACCAACTTCTTTCTCTGAAATTGAAAAATTAGTAAACCCTGAAAAATCATATGATATTAAGGAGCAAGAAATTATTGATATTAAATCAAATAAATCAAACTCTTTAAGGCAAGAAATACAAAAACTTGAAAAACAAAAAAATATAACTAGAAATTTAAACATTTCTGAATTATTACAATCAAATAAAGAAATTAATTTAAATATAAATGAAGATTTAGACAAGGATTTTATTACAATATTAATTAGAAATGGATATATATCGGAAGATTATATTGATTACATTTCTTTATTTCACGAAGGTAGTATAACAAGAAATGACCATAAATTCGTTATCAATGTAAGAAATAGACAAAAATTAGAGTTTGAATATAAACTTTCAAAAATTGATAAAGTAATTTCAAAAATAAATCCAATTGATTTTAACTCTGAATATATCTTAAATTATGATTTATTAGACTGTTTACTTAAAAATCATAAAACGAATAATATTCCTTTAGAATATATTTTCACCAAATTAAAAGATGAATCCTCTACTTCTATTCTATTCATAAATGGTTTTATTGAGAGAACAGAAAATTTAAATCTATTTATTAAAACGTTATGTAGCTATTGGAATGGTATTTGGGGATATTATGTGAATGATGTTTTGTATTCTGATGAACAAGTAAATAAAACATTAAAATACATCATAGAATATGCAGATATTGAAGCTATTATTAAGATAGATAAACAATCTAATATAAAAAATCATCTAACAAAAGACCCAGAAATTTTAAATATCATTTCTAACAATGATAAACTAATAAGTATCATCTCTGATTTACAATTAAAATTTATTGATTTAGACTTTGAAAATTCCCCAGAAAACATTCTAGACTTTATTTACGAGAATAATCATTATGATTTTAACGAAAAAATAGTTCGTAAAATTGTAAAAAAATATGGTGAATTTGAACAAGTAAGTTTTGATAATTCTAATTACTCTTCACTTAAAAATTCAAAATCTAAGAATCTCATTGATTATTTAGAAGCTAACATAAATGACTACATACAAAACATTTACTTAAAGCTTGATACGAATATTAATGAGGAGCAAAAATCATATTTAGAACTATTAAATCACTCAGATTTAAGTTTAAAACTTAAAAAAGAAGTCATTAAAAAAGTAGGTACAAAAATATCTGATATTTCACTTATTGAAAATGATAATTTGTTGTCATATATTATTGAAAATAATAAAATAGAAGCTAAGTGGGGAAATTTATTCTTCTTTTTCAAAAAATCCGAAGATAAATTATTAGACTCATCTATTGGCTTTATTAATAATATTGAAAATGCTAACAAATTAGCAAAAGTAAAAATACCAACTGAAGTTAATGATGAAAACATTTTTGGTGTATTCTGTAAACTTTTAATCCTATCAAACGATATCGAAAATAAATCCTTTGATTTAATTACAAATTCAGTTCCTTGGAAGTATAGCGGATTAAATATTGATAATCTTGATAAAGAAAAAGTTAACTCATTAATCAAGAATAGAATAATTAGTCCAACAATTGAAAGTTTTAATATTTTAAAAGAAAAATATCAGACGGCAGCCATTGAGTTGTTAGAGAAACATAAGTCTGAATTTATAAAACTAATTGAAGAGCTTGTTTTAGATGAAAATGATTTAGAGTTAATCTTGAAATCTACAGTTTTAAACAATATAGAAAAACTCAAATTTTTAGAATCTTGTTCTAATAATACCATTGCATCAAACTTTGAGAATTTTAAGTTAATAAGTCAAATTTTATTAAATGATAATTCATTTCGAATAAATGAGCTGCTTTTCAATGATTTAATAATAAACAAAAATGTACCGATTGTAAATAGAATTAAACTATTCAATAAGAATCTTTTTAGCACTGATGAAGCTTTCATAGAAAAATTCTTAAACAACTTAGATAGCAGTTATGAAAAAATTACAAATAGAGATAAAAGGGCAAAAATTCAAGACAATCCTGATAACAGAGAACTATTGACAAATTTGAAACGAAAAGATTACATTTCAAGTTTTTCAGAAGGTTTATTTGGCTTAAGAGTTAACCATAAAAGGAAATAACATTTCCCCTAGCATCCAGCATTTTAAATAATGCTGGGTGTTTTCTTTTAAAATAACTTTAGCATTACAAAAAAGCATTCTTCTGTAACTTCTAATAACTTTAATATTTATTTCACATAAAGCAGTGTCGTAAATATTTACATTTGATGTCTCAGAAAAAGGAATACTCAGAAAACAATGAAAAACTTAAGAGAACAAACAGATGCTAAAATTGCAGCAGGACGAAAAGGAAATCCTGATTTTATGAAAAGCAACTACGTTTTAATACAAAGTCACCTCAATTAATTGAAAAGTCAGTCTGTTTAACTACAAAACCACCTTGATGAACCAAAAAGCAACGATGTTTTAATACAAAGTCATCTTAATTAACTGAAAAGTCAGTGTACTTAAATACAAAACCACCCCAACCGACCAAAAAGCAACGACATTTTAGTAGAATGTAAGCTTAATTAACTCAAACAACACTTATTCCTTTTTATACTTGTCCATTTTTTGATTCTAAAAATCTAACTTTGTCGGCTACGATTATCAACAGTTTAAAACGTTGCGTAAACGTATTTAGTTATCCTTATTAGAAAAACAAAAAGAGATTCACCTTGCAAGTAGAAATAGAAAATCCAAGAGTAAAATGTTACAAATGTATGCGACCTTTAAGCACTTGTATTTGCAAACACATTAATACTTTGCAGACGAAGACTCGTTTTATTATTTTGATGCACCCGAAAGAGTACAAAAAAGAAAAAAACGGAACGGGAACGATGACAAATCTTCAACTTGAAAATTCAGAAATAATCGTTGGTGTCGATTTTACCAATAATAAACGTATCAATGAAATACTGAATCAAGAAAACAGTACTTCATTTTTATTGTATCCAGGAAAAGAGAGTTTCAATTTATCGACAGGAAAAAGTGCTGAAATAAATACTGTTATGGGTACAAGTCCATACCTTTTCATTCTCGATGGAACTTGGCCTTGCGCTCGTAAAATGTTGAAACTGAGTAAAAACTTGCAAACACTAAAAAGAGTAAGTTTTGATAATAAAATAAAATCGAAATTTATTATAAAGCAACAACCAGAACCTCTTTGTTTGAGTACTATTGAATCGGTTTATACAGTTTTAAATTTATTAAATGAAGGTGACTTAGAAAACTGTGATACAAAGGACTTTTTACTTCCTTTTGAAAAAATGATTGCGCATCAACTCGATTATATTTTAAATCCGAATAGTAAATACTATTTAACTTCGGGGAACAAAGAAATTATGCCTAAAAACCTGTATAAGAAAAAGACAGAAAGAACTATTATTTTTGAACAGGAAAAGATTTAGTAAATAACTTTTTTACTTAATAAAACAAGCATCCAGCATTTTATACAATTCTGGATGTTTTCTTTTAAACAACTTTGGTCTTTCGAAAAAGTATTCTCCTGCAACTGCTAAGAATTCAATTTGTGAGGTTCCACCATAATTTCTAATATCTGAAGCATCATTATTAATGGCTTCCATTTCTTTATGAACCAATTGCAAATAAGGAATTGTGTATTGTTTGTCTAACAAAGCAGCAGGAATTCCATCGATAACACCATCTGTTTTGTCTAAAAGGTGAATAAATTCGTGAATTGCCGTATTTCCTTTGTCCGTTTTATTACTAAAACCGTGATGTAACGCTTTTCTAGATAAAATCATTTGATTTTCGAATCTTCCTGTACCCACCAAACCACCAATAGTTCTCCCGTCAACTTTAGAATCAAACTGTAAATCATCATCAAAATCATCAGGATAAATTAAAACAGTTGTTAAATTAGCATAATTCCAATTTTTAAATCTAAAAACAGGAATTACAGCACTTGCAGCAATTAACAATCTGTCTAATTCTTCTAACTCAAAATGAACAGCTTCAATATTTTTTGTTGCTAAGAAATGAAACATCTTTGTAGAGAATAACTTTTGCTCATCCGTAGTTAACTTTTTATAAAAAAGGATGTTATCTAACAACAGTTGATGCCAATGCTCGGGAATAACCACTTTTTCTAACGGAATTTCGGATGCTTTTTTCTTTGGTTTTAAACCCACAAACAAAACAACAAGAAGTACGGCAATCGCAATAATATATAACATTGATTCTTTTTAAAGTAGAAATTTAAAACCCGTATTAATTACAACTACTGTTGCAGTCGTTTATATGAAATACGTTTATTCATTCTCATAATCATGCACAAATTTAATACGAGGACTGCTAGCCATCAAATTAGGATTTGTTCCTTCAATTCCCTCAGGAATTGGCTGATTGCGTGTTTTATAATAAGCTTTCCAACTTGGCATTGGGTTTCCTGTACTGTCGTTAAACGTCATTGGATGCGTTAAAAAAGGAATCGCATCTTTCGATAAATCTTGAGAAGAAAACATTTTATAAACCAATTCTGAGCAATAATAAGAATTGTCGTCCCATAAAAAAATCTCATCATAAGGTGTATCTATTCTTTCGATTCCATACGCTATGGCTTTAGAAATATAAGGTTGGTAATAGCTATGTAATCTTGCAACCGTAGTTTGAGATTTGTTGAATTTATTTTTATTCCTGTTTAGAAACTTTTTTAAAGGAGTTTGGCAAATTCCTTCTTTCGGAATCGCTTCTACAACAAACCATTTGTCATCTTCTTGCATTGCCAACCCAACATGCGAATAGTTTTTAGACAATGAAGTTGCTGTTACATCTTTAATTGCATTATCTATTTCACCTGTTCCTGTATTTTGAAACAGTAAATCTCCTTGTTTTAATTCAAAATTATTATTTTTTTGATTGCTTTTACAACCGACAAAAACAAAAGAGAATAAAAGGAGAATACAAGTGTGTTTTATAATTTTATTCATTGTGATTTTGTTGTTAATTTTTTAGAAAATGTCAAAATTACAGCTAACTAAAATAGAAACGAAAACTTATAATAACTTCGCCATTGCTTCTTTAATAATAGCAGTGTTTCTAGCTCTATTAGGCGTATTCTTCGTTTTTTGATCTTGTACCATTCTACGCATTAAGTTAATCACTACTTTATCAAAATTAAATGATTTGTATTGCGTTCCTTTTACAACCATATCATCTACTAAATTCTGAATTGCTTCTGCGTTATTACTTTCAGAAATTTGAGTAAATGCTTTTTGGTAAATTGCTTTTGTACTATCATCACCTGTTAAAAACATACCAGACAAGACACTTTTAGCGATAAAAGGCAATTCTTTTTCGTCCTTTTCTTCAATATAAATACGTGTTAAAGGCGTTGCTAATATTTTTCTAATGGCATCTGGCAATTGGCTAGATTTGGCAATTGCAGCTTGTTTATCCACATAATACATAGCAACTAAGGCTTTACCTATTACAGAATACGATTTGCTTTCTAATCCTTTTGCAAATATTGCTTTTAACTCAGGATCTGTTAATTTCCCTAACGTTTCAATTGCTGTTGCTTGTACCAATGTTTTTTCATCCGTATTCGCAATATCCATTATTTTTTGAATTGCATATTTTTTAGAAAATTTATTAATTAAATCTATCTTTTGTAAAGCCAGCATTCTAATTCTGTAAGAAGGATCGCTCATTGCATTTGCGACTGCATTAAAAGCTGTTTTGTCTTCTTGCTTTTTAGCGACTTCTAACAATGCTTCTCTTCTATGTGCATAATTCACTGCATTTTTTAATTGAAAGATATAATCGCTCAACACTTTATTTTCTGTTATTTCACATAATAATACTCCATCTCCATTAACTTGAATTAAGGTTGGTTGTTTTGTATAAGGGAAAGTAAAAGAAGCATCATTCTCATTTACAAAAACGTTGTGTCTTGTTCTTTGTCCATCTTCATAAATATCAATCGCTAAAGGAAATTTAAACTCAGTAACATTTAATTGTTGCAAGTTTACAGTTACTTTTTTCTGAATTGTATTGTAATCGTAAGTAACATCAATTTTTGGATGCCCTGCATTAAAGTACCATTGATTAAAGAACCAATTTAAGTCTTTACCTGTGATTCTTTCGAAAACTAATCGCAATTGATGTACTTCTGCCGCTTTGTATTTATTCTCTGTTAAATAGGTTTTTAAGCCTAAGAAAAAAGCTTCATCACCAACATAATTACGCAACATGTGTAAAATAGCGCCACCTTTATTGTAGCTCACTAAATCGAACATATCTTCTTTATCAGTATAATTAAAACGCACTAAATGTTTATCGTTATTCTGTCCGTTTTTATACGCATCTCTATCTTCAAACAAATGCATGTCTGCATCTAATTTTCCGTATTTATGTTCTCTCCATAAATATTCGCTATAATTAGCAAAAGATTCGTTTAAAGTAAGATTAGACCAACTTTCTGATGTTACTAAATCTCCAAACCAATGATGAAATAATTCATGTGCAATGGTATTTTCTTGTACATTTTCATCAATTAATTGACCAGGAGTTTGATATGCTTTTTCTCCATGAATTACAGCTGTTGTGTTTTCCATAGCTCCAGAAACGTAATCTCTACCAACAATCTGATGGTATTTGTTCCAAGGATATTCCACGCCTAAAACAGTAGAAAAGAAGCCCATCATTTCTGGTGTTAAGCCAAAAATAGCCTTTGCATAAGGTGCATATTCTTTTTCTACATAATAGTTTACAGGAATATTTTTATACGAATCTTTAATAATCTCATACTCGCCAATTCCCATAAAAACCAAATACGGAGCGTGTTTCTGATCCATTTTCCAGTAATCAGTTCTGTTGGTTCCGTTATTAGTTTGACTTATCAATTTTCCGTTAGAAAGTGTTTGAAACTTATTAGGAACTGTAATGTAAATTTCTTGCGTTGTTTTCTGATTCGGACTGTCTATTGTTGGAAACCAGCAACTATTTGCTTCCGTTTCTCCTTGAGTCCAGATTTGAGTGGGTTTGTTTTTATCAAAACCATCTGCATTTATAAAATACAAACCTTTTGCATCTGTTATTGCTGCAGATCCTTTTTGTTTTACTTTTTCTGGACGCGCAGTATATTTAATATAAACTGTAAATGCTTCCTCTTTTGTATATTCTTTTGGTAAGTCTATAACAATCTGAGCATCATCATAATTAAAATCTAATTTCTGGCTATTTATAGAAACTTGATGAATAACCATTGCTTTTGCATCTAACGTAAATTTGTTGGTTGCATAAAAATGAGGTTTTGCAGTAATCCAAGCTTCACCATTTAATTGCTTTTCTTTAAAATTAAAATCCATTTTTAGTTTTGTGTGCACTAAATCGTGAATTTTCTCTCTTTCTGGTTTATAACCTGTATGGGTTTGAGAAAAACTTACCAAACTCAGCATTACTAAAACAAAAAAGAGCATTTTTTTAATCATCATAAACATCGTATTCATAAGCTTCAAAAGTAAGAAATATTAACACTTTAGTTGTTAATGAGCAGTTAATATTCAGTAAACAGTTTTAAGTTAGCAGTAAATCAGTTAAAAAGTAGCATAAAGTTGATTTTTAAATTGAATTATGATGTTTCAATGCAGTCAAAATAATGATAATCGTTTTTTCATATTAACTAAATCCACTTCTCACCTTTTCTAATTATAATAACATAAAAAAGCTGTAACCTCATAAGAGATTACAGCTTTAAACTAACTATTAAAAAGATTTATTTTCCTTTAAAAATTGCGCTAAACTGTTCTAAATTAACATTGTCGCCATCAATTTTCACATTGTTCATCATTTCTATAATCTTTGCCGGATTCATATTATCGCCTAACAATCTTGCAACTCCTACTCCTGCTTCTTTACCATAACCAAAAGCAATTACTTCATCTATAGAATCTGTATCTCCTGTATAATACAAGTTAACATGCATTCCTTTTGCTTTCATAGACATTAAAGATTTATACTCTTTATTATCTTTAAAAAGTTCTTTTAATGTTGCTTTTTCTACTTCATACGCTGCTTCATTTCCTTTAATTGGCAATGCAACTACATTTACTTTACGAATGCTTTTTAAAGTAGCTTTTACATCTGCTGAAACATCATCAGACTTTAATTGTAAAAAGCTTGTGGGAATATCAACTGAAATAAATCCAGTTTTTTCTTGACTTTCTACTAAATATCCTTGTAACGATTTTTCATTTTTACATGAAGTAATCATCAATACAAGCAATAAAAGAGAAAGTATTTTAGTTATATTTTTCATTATTTTTTAGTTTTAGTTGATAAAATAAAAGTCGGATTTATAAAACCCGACTTTTACATCTTTGTTTACTTCTCGTTCCCGCTAGTGAACGTATCTGCTAATTCAGACATTTTATTAATGTCTATACTACCTGTTAAAGACACAACTACTGCTTCAGAATTACCTTTAGTTTTTTTGTCAAGTCCTTTTATAAACATTAGCACTTCACTCACAAAATCTTTATTCTTTGTAGATTTTACATAGATTTTAATACGAGATCCATCTTCTTTAATTCGCATTAACTGCGTTAAGTTCTGTTTCTTAATTGCTGATTGAACCATTGCATCCATTTTATCTGCAATGCCAGCATCATTAGTAGAAAACATTTTAAACTCTTTTAAATCTTGAATCATCTGAAAGACTTTCATTCCTTCATTATCATCTATTTTAATGTTTTTGAATTTAGATATTAATTCGAAAGCATCTTTGGTAACTACTACCATATCTACTCCGTCCATATCTTCTAAAGTGTCAAAAAATGACTGTGCGCTTGTTACCATTGGTGCAACGACTAACGCTATTAATATTGCTATTTTTTTCATAATTTCTGTGTTTACTTGGTTTTACTATTTTACTTGGTTTATTTTAATATTTTGTTTACTGTGTTTTCATAAATATGTAAGGTTGCTACTGCCTGTTCTCCTTTTTGAAGATTTGACGATAAAAGCCTTAAACCTTTACTAATTTGTGCAAATTGTTTTTCTGCTTGATATCTTTCATATTCATGTTTTCCAATAAATACGCTAAATAATAAGACTACTGACGCTGCTACAGATAACCATTTAAAGTTTCTCTTTTTAGATTTCTTAGGTTCTAACTCAATTGGTTTTGTATAGGTTTCGTCTTTTGAAGCAGCAAAATAGTTAAACATGTATTCATACTCTTGCAAATGTGGCGCAACATTACCTCCTGTAAAATAGTTTCTTAAGGTTGTTTCCTCTTGCAAAGACGTTTCCGCGTTTTCGTATTTTTCTACTAATATTTCTATGTTAGCTAACTCCATAGTTGTGTTTTTTAATTAATGCTTCTCTTATTGTTTTTCTTGCTCTAGACAAGGCTACTCTAACTGCAGTTGGTTTCATATCTACCATTTTGCATATTTCATCAAAATCATATTGTTCAACATCTCTTAATTGAATAATAATTTTTTGTTGTTCAGGTAAGTCTTTTATCAACTCGTGTACTTGGTTTACACTGTCTCGATGTTCAATTTTCTTATCTAAACTAGTATCTTTTTCCTTATAATTACTGTGTACTAATGTTAAATTACTTGCCTGCTTCGATTTTAAACGATCATAACAATAGTTTTTAGTCATTGTCATTGCAAATGCTTCAACGTTTTTGTAATCAGCAATCTTTTCTCTGCTTTTCCATAGTTTAAAGAGTAGTTCTTGCGTAGCATCTTCAGCTTCTTCTCTAGAAACTAAAAGTCTTTTTGCTAAACGAAAGACCTTATCTTTAAATGGTAAAACAACTTTTAAAAAGTCTGACTGGTTCATTTGGTTTGGTTGATTTGTCTTGTAAACATCTCATAAATACAATGCTTTATAACAGGTTTACATAATTAAGACGAGGCACAATATATTTTGTTACAAGATATTTTAAAAATAATACTAATTCTCTTTATATTGCGTTAGTTTTACTATAAACACACTTATTTCTTTTGATGAAAAACTTCTTTAAAATTACTTGCTTTCTTTTTTCTGTACTGATTTTATCTAACTGTTCTAAGGAATACGAAGTTCCTGCTGATATTGTTGAACAAGATTTTGTTTGGAAAGGTTTAAACGCTTATTACTTGCATCAAGATCAAATTGCAGACTTAGCTGATACTCGTTTTAATTCTGATCAACAATTAAATGCCTATTTAAATTCTTTTCCAGATTACAATTCTTTATTTACTAGTTTATTAATTTCTGGTGATGTAAAATCAACTTTAGTTGAAGATTATAATACAATTATAGAACCAGAATTAAGAACTGGTTTTACAAATGGTTTAGAATTCGGAATTATTGCAGAAGAAAATGACCCAGATAATGTTTTAGGGTATGTAACTCATATTTTACCAAACTCTGATGCATCCAACAAAACGATAGAAAGAGGTCAATTTTTTCATGCAGTAAATGGTGTTCAATTAACGAGAACAAATTATGAAGATTTACTATTAAATGGTGACGCTACTTTCACGTTAGCAATGGCAGATTTTGATGGAACAACAGTTACTCCAAATACGATAACTGTCAGTTTAGAAAAACTGAACTATAATTATCCTGCTACTTTTTTAGAAAAAACCATTGCTGTAAATACGGATAATGTTGGTTATTTAATGTACAATAACGATCTTTCTATAAACTACATTAATGATTTAAATAACACCTTCTTAAATTTTAAAAATCAATCCGTTAACGAATTGGTTTTAGATTTAAGATATAATATTAGTGGCGGAAGTTTTGCGAAAAATATTTCACAAATTGCAAGTATGATTACTGGGCAGTTTCCTGATGAAGTATTGATAAAAGAACAATGGAATACAAAAGCACAAGCTTGGTTTCAGGTGAATCAACCAGATTCTTTAATTACAAAATTTCCAACAAAGTTGGATGCAACAACAAACATTAATAGTTTAAATTTAACGGATGTTTATATCATTTTAAATGGAGAAAACTACACTGGTTCTTCTGCAATTGAATTATTAATAAATAGTCTAAAACCTTATATTAATGTTCACGTTATTGGTAACACAACTGCAGGAAACAATACAGGTTCAATTACTTTGTATAATTCTGAAGATTATGACTTTGAGTTTAGAAAAATGACACATACAATTGCTTTACAACCCATTGTGTTAAGTTTTTTAAATAAAGACGACCAAACTTATGAAAACGGATTTACATCAAACTTAAGAACTTGTACAAATGAAGATGTATTAGATTTAGGCCTTTTAGGTGAAACCTCAGACCCAATTTTAAATAGCGTTTTAAATTATATATCAACAGGTACAGCAGTTTCTAACACAAATTGTAATCCTAATAATTTTGAGTATTTATATAACAGTATCAATGCTCAAAGAGAAATTGATAATGGTGTATTTATAAACCAAGATTTACCAAACACGAATAATTAATATGAGAAAAATTATAAAGCTAAGTCTATTGTCTATTGTACTTTTTGTAGCTTCTTGTTCTAAAAGTGATGATAGTAGTATAGAACCTAATGTTACAGATGATATCAACTATTTTATATGGAAAGGAATGAACTCCTACTACTTTTGGCAAAAGGAGGTTCCTGATTTAGCTAACAATCGTTTTTCTGACTTTGATGATGTATATGCTCATTTTAGAGGATATTCTTCACCAGAAGACTCTTTTAATAGTTTAATTTATCAAGATGGAATTTCTGATCGTTTTTCTTGGATTGTTGATGATTATGTAGCTTTAGAAAATTCTTTTGAAGGAATTAACCAAAGTACAGGAATGGAATTTGGTTTAAAACGAAATAGTGATAGCAATACAAATGTTTTTGGCTACATAAGATATGTAATACCTAATACAGATGCAGCTTCTAAAGGAGTAACTCGTGGTATGATTTTTAATACAGTTAACGGAACACAAATAACCGATAGTAATTACACCAATTTATTATTTAGTGATAACACTAGTTTAAATGTTGGTTTTGCTGATTATAATAGTGGAAATCCAACTTCTAACGGTACAACTGTTACATTAACAAAAGAACAAGTATCAGAAAACCCTGTTGCAATTTCTAAAGTAATAGATGAAGGAACTAAAAAAATAGGATATTTACTATACAATCAGTTTTCTAGTTCTTATGACGGACAATTAAATACTGCTTTTAATTCTTTTAAAGCTGAAGGTGTAAATGAATTAATTATCGATTTAAGATATAATGGAGGTGGTGCTGTTAGTACTGCTACTTATTTAGGAAGTATGATTACTGGTCAATTTAATGGTGAATTGTATTCTAAAGAAGTTTGGAATGATAAAGTACAAGCCGCTCTTGATCCTGATCTATTTTTAAACTATTTTACAAATGAAATTAGAAATACAGATCAAAATGGAAATATTATTCTTCAAGAATCTATAAACAGTTTAAACCTTTCTACAGTTTATTTTATTGTTTCTGGTAGTACTGCATCTGCATCAGAATTGGTCATTAATTCTTTAAGAGCTTATATAGATGTAAAAATAGTAGGTACAACAACTGTTGGTAAACAAGTTGGTTCTATTACATTGTATGATTCTGATAATTTATCTAGAAGTGGCGATAATTTAAGTACAGAACATACGTACGCAATGCAACCTATCGTTTTAGAAATATCTAATAAAGACAATAAAAATGAAGCTGGAGGTTTTGTACCTGGAGTAACAGTACCAGGAATACAATTAGCAGAAGATTATGGTAATTTAGGTGTTTTAGGAGAACGTTCTGATCCATTATTAGACAGAACTATAATTTATATAACAACTGGAGCAAGAGGAACTTTTAAAAATAGCATTCAAGAATATTCTGAAATTTATAATTCAAAATTAGCAACTCCTGCAAGTAATAATATGTATTCAGAATTTAAGAGATAAAAAATAGAGCACAAAAAAAATCCAGTTTTTAAACTGGATTTTTTTTATGCTTAAGATTCGGTTAACCTAAATCAGTTTTTTCTATAAACTCTTCTATTTCTTTATCCGTTAAAACATCTGGCCTAAACTCACTCATTAATTCTTCTCGTTTAGATTTTGCATATTTATAACCAGATTTCCACCATTTACGCATTAAAGTTTCATCAAAAACTAAAGAATTAGTCGTTAAAACTGTTGGTGTATAATAAAGATTTAATTTTATGTCTTTGTTATTTGCTGCTAATTTTCCAATCGTAATATTATGTCTTTCTACATGTGTTAACATAAAATCAAACACATCAAACAGTAATGAAAACGGGTTTTTAGCAGGTAATCTATTAAATTGAGTAACCTCGGTTTCTAAGATAATAGCATCAATTTCTGTTGCTCCTCTTAAAATAGCTTCTCTAATTGGTACTAAAGAACCAAAACCACCATCTGCATATTGACAATTATTTTTTTCTAACAAACTCATAAAAGGCACATAGTTACAAGAACCCCAAATCCAATCGCAAAAATCATCATAAGTACAATCATTTATCGATTTATATTCAATTTGGTTTGCCGTTAAATTTGAAACAGTAACCACAACTTCTTTGTTGTTTTCTCTAATTTCGTGGTACATTTCTTCTGTAACATTTTTTTTAATTAAACTTCTAAGATTTTTACTTTCTCCAAAAGTTTTTCTTCCGTTTAAAAAATTCCAAAGTGTATTTAAGTGACGAATACTAATCACTTTTTCTCCTGCAACTCTTTTAATTTTAAAAGGATTATTACTAAAAATAGTTTTCTGGTTTACATTGGTATATAGCTTTTTTAAAGCATCTAATCTACCTAAAGCCAAATGAGAAACCATTAAACTTCCTGTAGAAGTACCTATAAACAAATCGTAATCTTTGTTTTCTTTCTTCATTAAATATTGAGCAACTCCACCTGCAAATGCTCCTTTACTTCCTCCTCCAGAAATTACCAACGCTTTTTTCATTATCTAAAAATGATTTGTTTATTTTAGTGCTATAAAAGTATCAAAAATGAAAAGAATAAACGTAATTATTTTTGCTTTCCTAGTTTTTGTCTCTTGTAAGGACAATTATCAACCTAGAGAAATCAATACGATTACTGTGCAAGAGTTTAAAATGGACAGTGTTAGCATACGTGCAATTCAGGTTGTAAACGCACATAAAGTAATTTACGCTGGTTCTAATGGAGACGTTGGTTTCTTTTCTGATGATGAAAAAACAACTTTTACACCCATAGAAATTAAATACCAAGATTCTATTCGTCCAAATTTTAGAAGTATTGCTTCAAATAGTAAAGCTGTATTTGCTTTAAGTATTAGTAATCCTGCATTATTATATCGTATTTCTGGTGGAAAAGCTGAATTAAAATATTCAGAAAATCATGAAAAAGTGTTTTATGATGCGATGCAGTTTTTTGATGACAATAAACATGGAATTGCAGTTGGAGATCCAACAGAAGATTGTGCTTCTATTATTTTAACTTCGGATGGAGGAAATACTTGGCATAAAATTCCGTGTTCGGAATTACCAAAATCCGAAGAAGATGAAGCATTTTTCGCTGCAAGTAACACAAATATTAAAACAATCGGAAGTACTGTTTGGATTGCATCCGGAGGAAAAAAAGCACGTATTTTAAAATCTGATGATTTTGGAAAGACTTGGCAAATTTTTGAAACACCTTTTATTCAAGGTGAAGGTCCTCAAGGAATTTATTCTATAGATTTTTTTGATAAAAACAACGGAATTGCAATTGGAGGTGATTACTCAAAACCATTAGCAAACAAAGCAAATAAAGCAATTACAAATGATGGTGGAAAAACTTGGACGATAGTTGCTGATGGACAAAACCCTAATTACAAAAGTTGTGTGCAATATGTACCAAAAACAAATGGAAAGGAAATTTTTGCTGTTGGTAAAACAGGAATTTCATACTCTAACGATGGTGGAATTACATGGAACGAAGTTTCTAAAGACTCTTATTATGCAATTCAATTTGTAGATAGAAACATAGCATGGTTATCTGGTAATAATAAATTAGGCAAATTGGTTTTAAAATAAAATGAAGAAACTTATCGTGTTAATTGGAGCTTCACTCCTATTTTTGTCCTGTTCTCAACAATCTGAAATTAGTTCAGATTTTAATTGTAAAACTTCAAGTTTTAAAGATTTAGAAGAAGTAAACGACGTTAAAAAACTGTTTTCGGTTCAAATTCCTAAAACATGGAAAACAAATTTATATTATGATCAAATTCAATCTTCAATTTACACTGCAGATACTACAAAACAATTAACAGAAACATTGCTTTTAGACTTTACTATTATCAACAAAAACATTAAATTTGATACCGCTTTTAAATTAAAACAAGAGCAAGAGAATTTAACTAAAAAGTTGATCAAAATTAAGTCTAAAGAAACCTCAATAATCAATAAACCAACTTATTTCACTATTTCTAAAGGAAAAAAGGGACGTTACGATTATCAAGTTTGTCATTTTTTTATCAAAGTAAATGAACAAAATTTTATACTCGCTAAAGCAGAAGTATATGGAGATTCTTTAGTAAACAAAAGATTATGTAAAGCTTTCAGTTTTATAGAAAACATTAAAACAAACATTTAAAATGATTGATAAAAAACACATTACCGACAGATTTGTAAAATACATTACCATAGATACTGAGTCAGACCCAAACAATCCAGCTTTTCCAAGTACAGAAAAACAATGGGATTTAGCCAAGGTTTTAGTTGAAGAACTAAATCAAATTGGTATGCAAGATGTAGATTTAGATGATAATTGCTACATCATGGCAACTTTACCAAGTAATATTGATTACGAAGTACCTACAATTGGTTTTGTTGCACACATTGATACAAGTCCAGATTTTACAGGTAAAAACGTAAATCCTCAAATTACTGAGAATTATGATGGAAAAGACATCGTTTTAAATAAAGAGAAGAATATTATTTTATCTTCTTCTTATTTTGATGATTTATTGCAATATAAAGGGCAAACGATTATAACTACAGATGGAACAACGCTTTTAGGAGCAGATGATAAAGCTGGTATTACAGAAATAGTTACTGCGATGGAATATTTAATTCAGCATCCAGAAATTAAACATGGTAAAATTAGAATTTGTTTTACGCCAGATGAAGAAGTTGGTAAAGGAGCTCATTTATTTGATGTTGAAAAATTCGGTGCAGAATGGGCGTACACAATGGATGGAAGTCAGATTGGTGAATTAGAGTACGAAAACTTTAATGCTGCAGGTGCAAAAGTTACGATTACTGGTAAAATTGTACACCCAGGTTACGCAAAAGGAAAAATGGTTAATTCTATGCTAATTGCAAATGAGTTTATGAATACACTTCCTGCACAAGAAGTTCCTGAAAAAACAGAAGGTTATGAAGGTTTTTTCCATTTACATGATATAAATGGTAATGTAGAAGAAACTGTCTTAGAATACATTATAAGAGACCATGACTTAGACTTGTTTGAAGAGAGAAAAAAATTAATGCAAAAAATTGCAGTTGATTTTAATAAAAAGCATAATCAAGAAATCATTAAAGTGGAAATTAAAGATCAATACTTTAATATGAAAGAAAAAATTACTCCTGTAATGCACATTGTAGATATTGCAGAAGAAGTGATGAAAGATTTAGGAATTACTCCTTTAATTAAAGCAATTCGTGGAGGAACAGATGGTTCTCAATTATCTTACAAAGGATTACCTTGTCCTAATATTTTTGCAGGTGGACATAATTTTCATGGACGTTTTGAGTATGTACCAATAGAATCTATGATGAAAGCTACAGAAGTAATTGTTGGTATTGCACAAAAGGTTACAGAGAAATAATATAGGGCACAAAAAAAAGTCTCCAGTAAACTGGAGACTTATTATCATAGCGTATGCTATTTTGTAAACTCATTTAAAATAAAGCCCCTAATCTCTATTAGAAAATATTGTCTACGATACAAATTTAGTCTTTTTTATTGTATTCTATACAAAATTCTTAAAATAATTCAGGATTTTTTCCTTTTACGTTCTTATAAAAAGCATGAAACACCTCAAAGTCCTTATCTTTATTGGATGTTGTATAATAAGGTTCTGATATTTTTATTTTCTTATTCCCAAAATCTAACGTTGCCATTACAATGGGTACATTCGCTCCTTTAGCAATATAATAAAAACCTGTTTTCCATTTATCAACCTTTTTTCTTGTTCCTTCTGGAGACAAACCAAGTATAAACTTTTCTTTAGAATTAAAAACATCAACAACTGCATCTACCAAGTTGTTACTCTTTGTTCTATCTACTGGTGTACCTCCTAAAGCTCTAAAGAAAAAACCAAAAGGTGGTTTAAATAAAGAATCTTTCCCAATAAAATGAATCATTGTTCCAGAAGCCATTCTAGATAAAATTGCAATAGGAAAATCTATCCAACTTGTGTGTGGCGCTGCTATAACAACATATTTTAAAGGTGTTTTAGGAAAATCATTTTCCAGTTTCCATCCTAAAAGGGTAAATAATATAAATCTTGCAATTCTTTTCATTAATTTGATTATCGTAAGCGTTTATAAAATCGTTATTTAAAGATTTTATGCTAACATTTAAAGTGATAAATTTATGAACTTAAATTGACATGATGAACGAATTGATTATTTACTTATTAATTGCACTGATTTTTAGCTTTATAGGTTTATTTATTGGTAAGATTTTAACCAAATTAAATTTCGAAAAAGAGAAAGGAAACACCGAAAAAGAAAAATCTACCTTAGAATTTGAAATTTCGAAGCTTAATGAAACTGTAAAAAATGCAGAAAATAAAATTGAAGATTTACAAAGTGAATTAAAGTTTATTCAAAAAGAAAAAGAAAACTTAATTTCTGATAAGACACGTTTAGAAACTGAATTTAAAAATACATCAGAAAAACTAGAAACTAATAAAAGTGAAGTAGAAAAACTGCAAGAAAAATTTACCAATGATTTTGAAGTGCTTGCTAACAAAATTTTAGAAGAAAAATCATCTAAATTCACACTTCAAAACAAAGAAAACTTAAAAATAATTTTAAATCCACTTCAAGAAAAGATTAAAGTTTTTGAAGACAAAGTAGATAAAACACACAAAGAAAGTATTGATTATCATGCAGCTTTACGTCAGCAAATTTTAGGTTTAAAAGAGTTGAACCAACAAATGAGTAAAGAAACTTTAAATCTTACAAAAGCACTAAAAGGTGATAACAAAACACAAGGAAACTGGGGCGAATTAGTTTTAGAACGTGTTTTAGAAAAATCTGGTTTAGAGAAAGATAGAGAGTATTTTGTTCAGCAAAGCTTTACAAATGATCAAGGTAAAAGAGTATTGCCAGATGTTGTAATTCATTTGCCAGATAATAAAAAAATGATTGTAGATTCTAAGGTTTCATTAACTGCTTATGAGCAATTTGTAAATGAAGAAGATGAAACTTTAAAAGCACTATTTTTAAAAGAACATATAGCTTCATTAAGTAGACATGTAAGCCAATTGAGTGAGAAAAAATATGAAGATATTTATAAAATTGAATCTCCAGATTTTGTGTTATTATTTGTTCCAATAGAACCCGCTTTTGCGGTTGCAATAAATACTGATAATCATTTGTACAATAAAGCATTTGAAAAAAACATTGTAATTGTTACTCCTTCTACCCTATTAGCCACTTTAAGAACTATAGATTCTATGTGGAATAATGAAAAACAACAAAAAAACGCCATAGAAATTGCGAGACAAGCAGGAGCTTTGTATGATAAATTTCAAGGTCTTTTAGGTGATTTAGTAAATATTGGAAAACGAATTGATGATAGCAAAAAAGAATACTCTAGCGCCATGAATAAACTTTTTGACGGCAGAGGAAACTTAATCAATAGTGTTGAAAAATTGAAAAAAATGGGCGCAAAAGCTAAAAAAGCAATTCCAGAAAATATTATTGATCGCGCAAGTTTAGAAGATTAAATAAACTCACTAATTTTTCGATCTCTTTTAATAAAATGAAACTTATCGTCTTTTATTACTTTTTTTCTATATCCAAATAAATGAAAAATTTCTATTGCCAAAAACTTTGCTGTTCTTGGGTTTACAATTAATGTATAAGGTTTTCTTTTATCTGATTTTACGCCTGGTAATAACTTTAAAAACTGATGAAAACGAAGTTTTCTAGCCAACCTTGATGCTTTTAACCAAAACTTAGAAATCCTTGTAATAATAAAAAAGCCATCATCACCCTTTTCTTGATACAAAGGCATAAATATTTTCCCCTTTTGTATTGCATCTACTTCCCTTTCGTTACTATAAGCTAACAACTCATGTTTTACAATTTCTTGAAAGTTTTGATAGCCGCTCACCATTTTAAAGTTTTCAAAAGGCTTTATCGTGTACTTATAATCAATTTTATAAAAATCTTGATCTTCATTAAATAAGGTTAATGAGTTTTTGTAGAAAGCATACTTCTTCACATCTTTTTGATTGATACATTTTGCAGCAACCAAAGCTAACCAAAGAAATGCAACACAATTATCTACAGACACTTCACTATCATGCTGACCAGCTTCAAAACCTAAAGCAATATGACCAAATTCGTTAATATAAGTCAGTAAAGGTCCATCTAAATACTCTTCAATTCCTAAAATAGTTGGAATCGTAAAATTTGATGAATATTTTCTATTATTTAAAGAATCACTTATCGTAATAAATGGTTGTGTATCTGAGGAAGTGGTATGTAAATCTAAAAAATAAAAAGGTCCTTTTTCTTTCTTTAAAATATCTTTTATAACAATGTATATTTCATGCTGTTCTTTAGATTCTATTTCAAAGTCATTTTCTAAATATAATTTTAAAATTTCCTTTTTTGTCCAAATTCTATTTAAATCAACATTCTTAAAACGAATATTTTCTGAAATAGCGTTGATATTTCCAGCGATTCCATAAAAATTTCCTTTTAAATTAATGTTCTCATCTTCAATGGTTTTAAAAACTTTTAATAGTGCATTTATTCCTGCTCGTTCGTTACCATGAATTCCTCCGATTGCAATAACTGTCGGAGATTTTTTTACACCTTCTGCCCTACCTAAAATTCTTTGCACAAGAATTTTTTCATTAAAAGATTCTAATTCTATCAGATTGACCATTAATTTTTGTTGATTTTTTCTATTTTATCTAAATCACTTTTAGTTAAAATACCTACTAATTTATCTTCTTTAAGAACCACTACACAGGTGTTCTTTGTATTTATAATTAATTCTTTTGCTGCTTCATATGATGTTTCTGGATGCGTAATATCAAAATCTGTATTCATAATATTTTTTGCAACCTCATTCATCACTTTTGTTGATGAAAAATCTAATTTTTCTAATTGAACTTTCTCAATAATACCAACAATATTATTGTGTTTATCAACTACAGGAATATGGTGTATTTGTTTCCATTCCATTATTTTATAAACCAGTTTCAATAAATCATTTTCATGAACAACAAAAAGACTTGTAGACATTATCTTGTAGACTTTATCGTATTTTTTATCACTTTTATTCTCATAAAAAACAACAGATTCCCATTCTGAAACAGTTTTATTTAGTTGTTGATTTAAATAAATATGCTCCGTTAAAATTACATTCGCTTCATAATTAGAAACCTCTTTTCTAAGTTTACGTTTATTTCTAATCAACCATTTACTACCTGTTGTAGTTGTATCAATTCTATCTTGAATAATTCCTAAATAATAATCGATTTCAGATTCATCAATATTCGATTTTAGCAAACCTTCTTTTGCCATCGGAATTAAAATATTTTCCATCAACTTTTTTGCAGAAATCCCTTTTCCAAACCAATTAAAATAAGTGTCAATACCAGTTCTTGCAGCATTTACAAAATTACCACGAGCATCACGAAAAGCCATTTTCCTCCAAATTTTTTCATACTGTTTTGGCATACCTTGCATAACGCCAACCCATAAAAGTGCGTTTGCTATTTCATCTTTAACACTTGGCCCTGAAGGAATATATCTATTTTCTATACGTAAATGTGCTGTATTTTCATGAACACCATAACACAATCGATTCCATTTATACAAAGTACCATTGTGTAAGTTCAATGCCGTTAATTTGGGCATAATTCCTTTTTTAACAGACTCCATAGAATTTTCATCAAACTTTGATGTAACTAATGGTGGATAACTAGAAATATCATCTGTATATAATTCTAAAATTGAGTCTTTAACCCAATTATTACCAAAAGAAACTCTTGGTTTTTGTTCTCTAGAAAAATGGGTAACATTTCTTAAATCTACGCTTTGCTGAAAAAGAGCAATTCTTGTTTCGCTCCATAATTCTTTGCCAAATAAAAGTGGCGAATTCGTCATAATAGATAATAAAGGCCCCGCAATTACTTGAGACCAATTATACTTATCTATAGCTTCTTCTGGGCTAATTTGTAAATGCACTTGAAAACTAGTATTACATGCTTCAAATAAGATAGATTCATGCCTTAAAATGAGTTCATCTACACCTAGAATATGTAATTTAAAATCATTTCCTCTTATTTTTTTCAACACCTTATTCAGTGTTTTATAACGTTTAAAAGGAGTCACATTTTTAAAATCAAGATCTTTTTTTCTTAAGGTAGGTAAGATTCCTGTAAGGATTAATTTATTATTTTCAATATCATCAGCAACTTTATATCCTTTATCTAATAACGTTGTTAGTTGTTGTTCTATATCAGAAAAGCAATTATTTTTTAATTCAATTGGATCTAAATTAATCTCTAAATTGAATAAAGCCAACTCTGTTGTATAATGAGTGTCGTTTATCTTTTCTAGAATTTCTAGCGCTTTTGTAGAAGGTCTAAAATCTTTATCTACAATACAGATTTCTTGTTCTGCTCCTACTCTTTGAATACCAGTTTCGAATAAATTATTCTCAATCATATATTCAAAAGCTTCAATATCATTGAGCAAATGAAGTACAAAATCTTTACGATCTTTTTGTGTTTTAATTGCAATAACAGATTGTGAACCCATAACGAAGGCATTGTATTACAACGAAGTACGTAAATTATCTATAAATTAAATATGATAATTGTCAGTACCAGTTTTAAGCAAAAAAAAGCATCAAGAATTAACTTGATGCTTTTAAAATTTTTATTTTCATTCACAAAAGTGAAATCCTTAAAACTTAATGTAATTACATTACGAATAATCTTCTTGCGCTCATCATATGAGAAACACGTTCACCTATTTCATGTAATGCTTCTTCATTTTCTGCATTTTGTATTGCTTCATCAATAAAGTTAACAACAGCTTTCATATCTTCTTCTTCTAAACCACGAGTAGTTATAGCAGCAGTTCCAATACGGATTCCTGAAGTTACAAATGGGCTTTTATCATCAAAAGGAACCATATTTTTGTTTACAGTAATATCTGCTTTACCAAGAGCAATTTCAGCATCTTTACCAGAAATATCTTTATTACGTAAATCGATTAACATACAATGGTTGTCTGTTCCTCCAGATATAATATCATATCCTTTTGCAACAAATTCTTTTGCCATTTCAGCTGCATTCGCTTTTACTTGTAATTGATATTCTAAAAACTCATCTGTTAAAGCTTCTCCAAAAGCAACAGCTTTAGCAGCAATAACATGCTCTAAAGGTCCACCTTGGTTTCCTGGGAAAACTGAAGAATTAATTAAAGTAGACATTTTCTTTAATTTTCCTGATTTTAATTTTAATCCAAAAGGATTTTCAAAATCTTTACCAATCATAATCATTCCACCTCTTGGTCCACGTAAAGTTTTGTGAGTTGTAGTGGTAACAATATGACAATGAGGCAATGGATCATTTAAAATTCCTTTAGCAATTAAACCTGCAGGATGAGAAATATCTGCCATTAAAATAGCACCAACACTATCAGCAATCTCTCTAAATTTTTCAAAATCTATATCTCTAGAATATGCAGAAGCACCAGCAATAATCAATTTTGGTTTATGCTCTTGTGCTTGTTTAGCTACATGATCGTAATCTATTCTTCCTGTTGCTCTATCTACACCGTAAAAAACTGGGTTGTATAATTTACCAGAAAAATTTACTGGAGAACCATGTGTTAAATGCCCACCATGAGATAAATCGAAACCTAAAATAGTATCACCAGGTTTTAAACATGCAAAAAATACAGCTGTATTTGCCTGAGAACCAGAATGTGGTTGCACATTTACATATTCTGCACCAAATAATTCTTTAGCTCTGTCTATTGCAATTTGCTCTATAACATCAACTACTTCACAACCTCCATAATATCTTTTACCAGGATATCCTTCAGCATATTTATTGGTTAAAATAGAACCTTGGGCTCTCATTACGTCATCACTTACAAAGTTTTCTGAAGCGATTAACTCTAAACCATTTAATTGTCTTTCTTTTTCTTCCTGAATAAGGTCAAAAATTTGATTGTCTAATTGCATTGTTGTTGTTTTTAAAGAAGTTCCAAAAATAACAAAATCCTTTTTGTAAAAAACATGTTTTAACGATATTTTATTATTTTTTGCAATTATTGTATTTTAAAGAAAAAAGTACTGTTAAAAATGCATTTTTCGTGGTTTTTTTATTTCAAAATGCAAAAAAATTATGTAGGTTTGATAAAAATAAATCGAACTAGAATGATCATAACAGCAAATAATCCTAATAGAAAATCTTGGTTAAAAGTAGATAAAGACTCAGACTTCCCAATACAGAACATTCCTTTTGGTGTTTTTATTACAAGAGATGACATTATTACCATTGGAAGTAGAATTGGAAATTTCGCCATAGATTTAGGTGCTTTTCATCAATTAGGCTATTTTAAAGGAATACCACTTACTGACGATATTTTTCTACAAGATAATTTAAATGATTTTATTGCTGATGGTCGTAAAACATGGCGTTTAGTTAGAAATAGAATTGCAGAAGTTTTTGATGTTACCAATGGTAATTTAAGAGATAATGCAAATCATAAAGACAAAATTATCTTTAGAATGGATGAAGTAGAAATGTTGTTACCTGTTGCTGTGGGTGATTATACAGATTTCTACGCGAGTAAAGAACACGCAACAAATGTTGGTTCTTTATTTAGAGATCCAGAAAATGCTTTGTTACCAAATTGGTTGCATGTACCAATTGGTTATCATGGTAGAAGTTCTTCTATCATTCCTTCTGGAACACCAATTAGAAGACCTTATGGACAAACAAAACCTTCAGAAGGAAGCAATACTCCAGGATTTGGACCAACAAAATTATTAGATTTCGAACTTGAAATGGCTTTTATAACAACAGATGCTAACGTTTTAGGTGATAGAATTCCGATTGAAGAAACTGAAGAATATATTTTTGGTTTGGTACAATTTAATGATTGGTCTGCTAGAGACATTCAAGCTTGGGAATATGTGCCTTTAGGTCCGTTTTTAGGAAAAAACTTTGCCTCAACTATTTCTTCTTGGATTGTTACTTTAGACGCTTTAGAGCCTTTTAGAGTAGACAACCCGAAACAAGTTCATGAACCTTTACCTTATCTAAAACAAGAAGGAAAAGGAAGCTACGATATTCATTTACAAGTAGGTCTTCAACCAGAAAACGGAGAAGAAACAATACTTGCCAACTCTAATTTTAAATATATGTATTGGACAATGGCGCAACAATTAGCACATCATACTGTAAATGGTTGCCCTGTTGAAGCTGGAGATTTAATGGGATCTGGAACAATTTCTGGCCCAACAAAGGATAGTTATGGTTCTCTTTTAGAATTAACTTGGCGAGGACAAAATCCTATCAAATTAAAAGATGGTACAGAACGTAAATTTATAAATGATAACGATACTGTAATTATGCGTGCATATTGTAAAAATGATGAAGTACG
This sequence comes from Polaribacter sp. SA4-12, assembly GCF_002163675.1. NCBI lineage: Bacteria > Pseudomonadati > Bacteroidota > Flavobacteriia > Flavobacteriales > Flavobacteriaceae > Polaribacter > Polaribacter sp. SA4-12. The sequence goes on from NZ_CP019334.1 coordinate 706,993, forward strand.
TATTGGTTTTGGTGAATGTGTGGGTAAAATATTACCAGCAAAATAATCGTTTTATGAAATTTGTTAACACTCTGTTTTTAATATTTTTTGTTGCTTTCAACTTTGGGTGTTCAGAAGGAAATAATTGTGCAGAAAGAATAACTGTGCCAGATAATGTTATAAAAACAAGTACAGGTTACACGTTTGAGCCTTCCTATTGGATTGATCTTCCTTGTGATTATGATGTAACAACATTACTTGATGTTTCTGAAGTTTTACAAAATTTCTCTTATGAAATGATTAGCTTTAATTTTAATCCTGATACAGGTAATAATACTTCTAAATTAGAATTTGAAGTTGCTTTAAAAAACAATAATAATTTTGCAGTAGAAGGAGTTCCTGTTTTTTTAATGAGAACAGATGGTCTAGAATCAAGCGAAAATTATACAGGTAATAATGGAAGCTGTAATACGATTAATGCTAATAAAACGTGTACCTTTAGCTTCACAAAAGAAGTTTCTTTATATGTTGAAATTATTAATTCTGTTGAATTAGTTTCTGTTAAATATTTATTGATAAAATAAATATTATAATCTTATTATATTAGAAAGCCTCACAAATTTGTGAGGCTTTTTGTTGTAAAAAAACAACAAGCAAAACCATAAATAATTAATTGCTATTAAAAGCTAATTTACAAAAGTCCTCTCCCACTTTATCTGTAATTTTTTCACTAACTTTAGTACTTAAAAAACAAAAAAAATTACATGGACACGTTAGATTCAACACTAACGAACCTTACATAGTTAAACTATCTTTGAAAATGTCTACAAATAACTTCAACATATTAGGCTTAACAAACGAGCAAGTAACTCTTGCAAGGAATAAATTTGGACAAAACACATTAGACTATAAAAAAGAAAACGGTTTCTTAAATACCTTGAAACATATTGTTAAAGAACCAATGACAATTTTATTATTGGTTGCAGCTTCTATCTATTTTATTAGTGGCGAAATAGCTGACGGTTTTTTCTTAGTAGCTGCTATTTTATTCATTACTTCAATTTCATTATACCAAGATTCTAGAAGTAAGAACGTACTAGAAAAACTAAAAGATTTTTCTCAACCCAATTGCAAAGTTATTCGCAATGGTAAAATAGAAGAAATAAAAAGCCATGATTTAGTAATTGGTGATAATTTAATGGTGGAAGAAGGAACATTTATTTCAGCAGATGGACGTATTATTCATTCCAACGACTTTTCGGTAAACCAATCTATACTAACAGGCGAGTCGTTCGCTGTTTTTAAAGATAAAACACAAGAAGATAATTTTATTTATAGTGGTACTACTGTTGCAAGTGGTTTGGCCATTGCAATAATTACTGCTATAGGTAAGCAAACCAAATTAGGAAAAATTGGAACGAGTCTAGAAAGTATCATTGATGAAAAAACACCATTAGAAATACAAATTACAAATTTTGTAAAGAAGATGGCTATCATAGGTACTATAGCTTTTGTCTTAGTTTGGGCAATTAATTTTTGGGGTTCTCAAAGTTTATTGAATAGCTTATTGCAGTCCCTTACTTTAGCAATGAGTATTTTTCCTGAAGAAATCCCTGTTGCTTTTACAACCTTTATGGCTTTAGGTGCATGGCGTTTAATGAAAATGGGAATTGTAGTTAAGCAAATGAAAACTGTTGAAACATTAGGTAGTGCAACTGTTATTTGTACTGATAAAACAGGAACAATTACTGAAAACAAGATGAGTCTAGCAAAACTATTTTTGCTATCATCAAATAAAATATTTCAACCCAACGAACAATTAACAGATGACGAAAAACAACTTATAAATCTGGCAATGTGGGCAAGTGAACCTATTCCTTTTGACCCAATGGAAATAGCATTACACCAAGCTTATAAAAATATTGCAAAAAATGATGAACGACCAAATTACAAATTCATTCATGAATACCCATTAAGTGGCAAACCACCTATGATGACACATATATTTGAAGACGATAAAGGCAACAGAATTATAGCTGCAAAAGGTGCTCCTGAAGCTTTGATAAATGTTTCAAACCTCACAGAAATAGAGAAACAAAAAATATATGACGCCATTCAACTTATAGCAAATGATGGTTATAGAGTATTAGGTATAGGTGTCTCAAATTTTACAGAAAATATTTACCCTTCAAAACAACAAGATTTGCTATTTCAATTTAAAGGTATTGTTGCCTTTTATGATCCACCAAAAAAGAACATTCAAAAAGTTTTAGAAGATTTTTATACTGCAGGTATTGCTGTAAAAATTATAACAGGTGACAATGCAGTAACAACTGAAGCAATTGCAAAACAAATTGGATTTAGAGGTTATGAAAAAAATATTACTGGTGACGAATTAATGAAGTTAAAAGATGATGAATTAAAAACCTGCGTAATGAACACTACAATTTTTACTCGTATGTTTCCAGAAGCAAAATTAAAAATTATCAATGCTTTAAAATCTTCGAATCAAATAGTTGCAATGACTGGAGATGGTGTTAATGATGGACCAGCCTTAAAAGCAGCACATATTGGTATTGCAATGGGTGAAAAAGGTACTGAAATTGCAAAACAAGCTGCATCATTAATTTTATTAGAAGATGATTTATCAAAAATGGTTGATGCAATAGCAATGGGCAGAAAAATATATACGAATCTAAAAAAGGCAATACAATACATTATTTCTATACACATTCCTATAATACTAACTGTATTTATTCCTTTAGCTTTAGGATGGATTTACCCTAATATTTTTTCTCCAATTCACATTATATTTTTAGAAATAATTATGGGACCTACTTGTTCTATTATTTATGAAAATGAACCAATGGAAAAAAATACAATGTCGCAGAAACCTAAAGCATTAACAACTACTTTTTTTAATTGGAAAGAATTATCCATAAGTATTGTACAGGGATTAATGATAACATTAGGAACATTGTTTATTTACCAGTATTCGGTGATTAGTGGTTATGATGAAGAGCTGACAAGAACAATGACTTTTACTGTTTTGATAGCCGCAAATATTTTTCTTACTTTAATAAACCGCTCTTTTTATTATTCAATTTTAACGACTTTAAAGTATAAGAATAATATGGTTCTGTTTATCATTTTTATTACTATTGCTATTGTAGGTCTTATTCTTTATGTAAAACCATTAACAACTTTTTTTGAATTTAAAACATTGAATTTATCACAATTATTAAGCTGTATTGCAATTGGTTTTATTTCAGTAATTTGGTTTGAAATTGTAAAACTAATTAAGAGAACAAAGAATCAAAGTTCAACAACTAATTATTTATAAATCTTTAAATTCACTTTATAATGACGAATTAATTTTACGCTATTAACTTATAATTTTCTTTAATAAGCCAAATACCTTTTTTTCGATTACATCTACAGAACCATCTGCAAAAAAGACATTTTTTATATCTTTTAATAATGCCTCTTTCTCTTCTTGATTCAGCTTATTCTCAGAAATATATTGCTGAATTTTATTTAAATTATCTTCATCAGAATCTATAACCACTTCTGTATGAATTTTATGAAATGTGGTTTCATCTACTTTAGAAAGAATGTACTCTTCTTCTTCTTTAGTTTCAAAATAATTACAATGAGCAGCATATAAAAGTACATATGCTTCAAATTCCTCTCTAGTCCATTTTAGTGTTCCCATCTTATTTTTCTATTGGTAAATTCTTTGTACTTCCCCACTCTGTCCAAGATCCATCATAAACAGCATATTCTTTTATTCCTGTAATTTCTGCACTTAAAGCTAATACCGAAGCTGTAATTCCTGTTCCACAAGAAAAAATAAGTTCTTTATTTTTAGGGTTCATTTCACTAAAGATCGCTTTTAAATCATCTTCCGATTTTAACATTCCATTTTCTAGAACTTCAGAAAAAGGCAAACTCACAGAATTAGGAATATGACCTCCTTTTACATCACTTCTTGGTTCTGGTAATGTTGCATAAAAACGTCCTTTAGAACGTGCATCAGCAATTAAAATAGCTTCATTATCTATCGCAGAAAGCACATCATTCGTAAATTTTATTTTTTCTGGTTGATAATCAACTTTAAAATTCCCTTTTAAAAATACATTTTTCTGCTGTTTTTCAACAGGATATTTATTTTCTTCCCATTTAGGGAAACCTCCATCTAAAATAGCAATATTCTTAAAGCCCATTAGTTGAAACATCCACCAAACTCTTGGTGAAGAATATATTCCTAAATCATCATAACAAACAATAATACTATCTTTATTTATCCCAAAATCTTGAACTTTCTCTTCAAATGCTTCTGGTGATAAAATTGTATTCGGAAATGGAGCATTTACATCAGAAAATGTCTTTTTAATATCAAAAAAAACAGCACCTATAATTTGTTTTTTATCATCAGAAATTGATGCTTTAGATTTTGCTGTCGCTTTAGGAATTGTACAATCTAAAATAATTAGTTGTTCATTTTCTAAATTAGAATGCAACCAATCTACTGAAACTATCGGTTTGGTTATTTTTAAAGACATTATTTGTGTACTTATTTTACAACTTCATAATTATCATCCCATTCTTTTGGTTTAGGATCATGTAATTTACCTAAAGATTTTGCAATAATCATTGATACAGTTGCATCTCCTGTAACATTAACAGTAGTTCTACACATATCTAAAGGTCTGTCTACTGCAAAAATAAGTGCTAAACCAATTGGTAATAATTCTTCTGGAAAACCAATAGATTCTAACACAATAACTAACATTACCATTCCTGCACTTGGTACAGCAGCAGAACCAATAGATGCTAACAATGCTGTTGCAACAATTATTATCTGATTAGAAAAAGTTAATCCTTCTGGCCAAATAACTTGCATAATAAATACTGCAGCGATTGCTTGGTATAAACTTGTACCATCCATATTTATAGTTGCCCCAACGGGTAAAACAAAACCGGCTACTTCTGGGTCTACACCTAAATGTTCTTCTACTCTTTCCATTGTAATCGGTAAAGTTGCAGCACTCGAACTTGTAGAAAATGCTAATAATTGAGCTGGACTTATGTTTTTCAAAAACCAAAGAGGTGATTTTTTTACGTAAACACTTACTAAAATTAAATAGAAACCAATCATTAATAGTAAACCTCCAACAACACAAAGTGCATATACTAAAAGTTTTAAAAGTATCTCAGTATCATCAAAAGCAATAATAACATTTGCCAATAGTGCAAAAACAGCATAAGGTGCAAAAAGCATAATTAAATCTACCATTTTCATCACTACTTCATTTAATGAATCAAAGAAATCCATTAATGGTTTTGCTTTTTTCTCAGGAATTAGCAATAAAGAAATTCCTACAAATAATGCAAAAAAGATAATTTGAAGCATACTTGCGTTACCTAATGACTGAAAAATATTACTCGGAAATATATCTACAAGTGCTTGTAAAGGACCTGCGTCATTCTGTGCAGATGCTTTTGCTAATTTATCTACAACACCAGAAGAAGTCTCATATTTTATTTTAATTTTCTCAATAGTATCTGCAGACATACCTGCTCCAGGTTTTACTACATTTACAATTCCTAAACCAATAACGATAGCAACTAAAGTTGTTAGCATATAAATAACCATGGTTCTAAAACCCATTTTTTTAATTTTAGAAATGTCTTTTAAATCAGAAATACCTTTAATTAAAGAGGCTAATATTAAGGGTACAGCAATCAATTTTAATAAATTTATAAAAATCGTTCCAAAAGGTTTAATCCAATCAGTAACGAACCCTTTACCTCCATCAATAGTATTCATTATAAAACCAAAAAGGATTCCAAGAACCATTCCTATTAAGATTTTCCAGTGTAGTGCTAGTTTTTTCATTAAATAGTTTAAAATATTAAGATTTTGAAAGGTAAATAAAATATTTATAAGCTGATGTGACTTTATTTGTATATTGTGTCATATTTTTAGAAAACAAACATATTAATTATTAAAACAATAAAAATGGCAGGTATTTTAGACTTATTAAATAGTGATTTAGGAAAACAAATTATTTCAGGAGTTTCTGGTTCTACAGGAAATGACTCTAATAAAACAAGTAGTGTTTTAACAATGGCTTTGCCAGTTTTAATGAAAGCTATGCAAAGAAATTCTTCTACACCAGAAGGTGCCGCAGGATTAATGGGTGCTTTATCAGGTAAACATGATGGAAGTATTTTAGACAACCTTGGTGGTTTGTTTGATGGTGGAGTTGATGAGTCTGTAAAACAAGAAGGTGCTGGTATTTTAGGTCATATTTTAGGTAGTAAGCAACAAGGTGTAGAGCAAGTAATTGGTCAGAAATCTGGTTTAGATGCTGGTGCTGTAGCAAACATTCTTAAAGTAGCTGCTCCTTTATTAATGGGGGTTTTAGGAAAAGAATCTCGTCAAAATAATGTTACTGATTCTTCTGGATTAGGAGGTTTATTAGGCGGAATGTTAGGTGGAAATGAAACTGCAAATGAGCAAAATTTCTTAGAAAAAATTCTAGATGCAGATGGTGATGGTAGTATTGTAGATGATGTTGCTGGTATGCTCTTAGGAGGTAATAAAAAATCTGGCGGTATTGGAAGTTTACTTGGTGGACTTTTTGGAAAATAAGATTTCTAAAATATGTGATGTCTAGAAATAGCGTTACAGAATTAATAATTTAAAGGTAGTGATTTTATATCATTACCTTTTTTACTTTTATATTGTTTTCTTTTGATTTTATTTTATTGATGCATTTGATTAGGAATAATTTATCTCTGCCAATTTTCAGTTTTTTCAATTCATCCTCTAACAAATAATATAATTTTATTGTGCCTATTCTAGGGATTATAAAATGTTTTGATTTTACTAAAGTTATTACTTTAAAACTCAATATCAGCTTCTCTCTGGTCAATTTTATCTCACGTGAATAAACCTTGCCTATCAACCCCTAGTATATTACAGGTAGTTCTTATACTTTGTTTGTGTTCATTTGGTAAGTATGTTATTAATTGGGCTCTTGCTTTTTTGTAATAGGAATATTGAATTTCAATAAGTAAAAAGTGTTAAGTGTAATAATTTTTTTAGTTCGAGATACTATACCTATTCATAAACTTTATAAAGAGTTGATGAACCCATAAACTCAAAGTACATTTTGAAACTTATTAACTAACTATTATTGCTCATTATTTATTAATCATTGAAAAGGATAATATACTATATAAACACTTTAAAACTGTTGTTTTTCAAAGCTTATAAACCAACTATTTTTGCAGTCGCAAAATAAAAATCATTATGATCACAAGTAACAAAAAAACAAACGGAGAAAGTAAAGTTGGAACACCAACAAAAAATTTTAGTCAAACAAGTTCTATAGTTTGGAACTTAAAAAGACGTTACAGATAAATAAAGTCAATCAATTAAGTATAAATAAGCTCTTTTTTTTTAATAAAAAGAGCTTATTTTTTTTAACCTATTCTAGAATATAACTATCTGTTTTTAATATACTTTACAACTCACCATTAAACTATTTTAGTATACTTTTAACAGGCTTTATTATACGATTTTAAAAAGTCTTACTTCTTAATAAACTTTTATCTTCTCTAAAGTAAAATAAAAGTTTATTTTTACACAAATTTTACAACACAATACAACACAACAATATAATGAAGAAATACACGTACACAGAAAAAAAAGACACACGTTCAGGTTTTGGTGATGGTTTAACAGAATTAGGAAGAACAAATCCAAACGTAGTAGCTTTATGTGCAGATTTAATTGGTTCTTTAAAAATGGGTCAATTTATTAAAGAAAATCCTGAAAGATTTTTCCAAATTGGTATTGCAGAAGCAAATATGATTGGTATTGCTGCTGGTTTAACAATTGGAGGTAAAATTCCTTTTACTGGAACTTTTGCAAACTTTTCTACAGGAAGAGTGTATGATCAAATTCGTCAATCTGTTGCATATTCTGGTAAAAATGTTAAAATTTGTGCTTCTCATGCAGGTTTAACTTTAGGAGAAGATGGAGCGACACACCAAATTTTAGAAGATATTGGGTTGATGAAAATGTTACCTGGTATGACTGTAATTAACACTTGTGATTACAACCAAACCAAAGCTGCTACAATTGCAATTGCAGACTTTGATGGACCTGTTTATTTACGTTTTGGAAGACCAGTTGTTCCAATTTTTATGCCTGATTATAAAGAAGAAAAATTTGAAATTGGAAAAGGAATTCAATTAACTGAAGGAACTGATGTAACTATTGTTGCAACTGGTCATTTAGTTTGGGAAGCTTTACAAGCGTCAGAAAAATTAGAAGAACAAGGAATTTCTGCTGAAGTAATAAATATTCATACAATTAAACCTTTAGATGAAGAAATTATCTTAAAGTCTGTTGCAAAAACAGGTTGTATTGTTACTGCAGAAGAGCATAATATTTTAGGTGGCTTAGGAGAAAGTGTTGCTAGAACTTTAGCTACAAATAACCCAACTCCTCAAGAATTTATTGGAACAAATGATACTTTTGGAGAATCTGGAACTCCTGCTCAATTAATGGAAAAATATGGTTTAACTGCAGATGCAGTTGTTGCTGCTGTTAAAAAAGTAATTTTAAGAAAATAAGTTCGTTTTACCATTTTAAAGCGTCTTTATATTAAATTTAAATAAAAATGATAAAAAAAATAATTTTAGTTATATGTTTGGCTTTTGGATTTAGTCAAATATCTAATGCTCAAGTTGCATTTGGTATTAAAGGTGGTCTTAATTACAATTCAAACTCTATTAAAGAAGTTGGTGCTAATGTTTTTGATGGAGCAAAAAGTAAAACTGGTTATCATGCAGGTATTTGGTTACGTTTTAAAATTCCGGTTATAGGTTTTTACTTAAGACCTGAATTAGTATATACCAATTTAGAAAATGAGGTAACTTATAGTGGAGGAAGTTCAACTGCGACAGCAACAACATACAGTTTTCAAAAAATAGATATTCCTGTATTAATAGGAAAAAAGATTTTTGGAATTGGTAATGTTTATGTTGGTCCTTCTTTTCAATACATTTTAGATTCTGACTTTAGTTTTAATGATATTTCTGATGTTAAAACTGATGGATTTACTGTTGGTGTACAATTTGGAGGAGGTATTGAATTAGGTAAATTAGGAATTGATGTACGTTGGGAAAGAGCTTTCTCTGGGATAGAAAGTACTTTTGCAAGAGGTGTTGGAGCTAGTGATGTTAACTTTGATACAAGAGTTAACCAAATCATTATTGGTTTATCTTACAGATTATAAATAAAACAATTTGGAATCGTTTTAATAAAACGTTACTATAATAATTATAAAAGGGTAGTAATTTAAAATTACTACCCTTTTTTTTTATGCGTAATTTTCTCTTTAATAAATGATTGTAATAAACAGAGTAGATTGGTTGCTTAATTTTTAATCAACTCTTAAAATTAAGATTTAAAGAAACAAATGCTTGTTTAAAGAGTTTATAGAAGTTATTAAATACTTGTTTACTTTATAACACGTTATAAGTAAAGAGCTTTAAAAAACAGCTAATATAACTTCATTTTAATTTTCACGTACTTATATAAAACAAAAAAGCTCTTTCTAAATTTAGAAAGAGCTTTTGTAAAAGTTATAAAGATATTATTTAATATCAGGATTTAAATAATCAGCTAAAGTTGGGTTGTTAATTGTATCACTAAAATCATTTGCTGGGTTTCCATCTCCATTAGCATCTTCATTTATCGTTAAAACTCCATCTCCATCATCATCAGTATCAAAATAATTTGGTACACCATCTAAATCTGTATCATCATTTCTAGGTTCTCCATCTCCATCAGCATCTTCAAAAATTGAAGCAACACCATCATTATCATGATCTGTGTCTTTTGTAAAATCATATAAATCAATATAGAAAAGTAAACATTCATTTGGTAATATAGATCCACTACCAATATTTAAATAACCTAAACCAGAAGGAATAAATAAAATTCCTTTACCTCCATTTTCATAAGTAATTGGTCCATTATCGGTAATATTATCACCTCCTTTAAAATTGGTAAAACCATGAGACCAACCTCTTATTACACCATTAAGTGTAAACCAAAGACCATCATTATTATCAAAAGTAGTACTAATACTATCTGTTTCTACAATTCTTTGTCCATAATATTTTACAAAAACAGAATCCATAACAGTGGGGTTTCCCTTGTCTACTTTAGGGTTACCTACACTGTTTACATAATAATATAAAGTATAATCAATGTCATTTTCTGTAATACTCATCGATTTTATATCTTGATATAAATCTGTTTGCCCAGAAACTATCGCTTTTACAGAATCTACAGTAGTATCATAATAATGATTCTTTAAAAATTGTACTAATGTATCATTATCAATTAATGCTTGTGCTTCATGATCAAAATCATCTACAGCCGTAGAACTATTGCTACTGCAAGAGTATATTAGTAAGGCAACAATTGCAAATGCAACAATATTTTTTATTTTATTCATTTAATCTTATAAATTTGAGCGTGCAATTTACCAATTTTATACCTTTGTAAAAAGACAAACGTTATATTTTAACTATTTTTATGAGAATTGATAAATATTTGTGGTGTATTCGTATTTTTAAAACGAGAAGTTTAGCAACTACGGCTTGTAAAAAAGGACAGGTTAAGATGAATGATAAAAGTATAAAACCGTCTAAAGATATCTTTGGGGATGAGTTAATTTTAGTCAGAAAAAATCAAATCAATTATCAAATAAAAGTTTTAGATTTACCAGAAAGTAGAGTTGGTGCAAAAATAGTTGATCTTTATAGAAAAGATGTAACACCAAAAGAGGCCTTTGAAAAAACAGAGCTTTTAAAATTTGCAAAAGATTATTACAGACAAAAAGGAGCTGGTAGACCAACAAAAAAAGATAGAAGAGATATAGATAATTATCAAGAGGATACAACAGAAGAAATATGACAACATCAGGTAGTATTATTTTAAATCAAGTACAGATTTCTCAAAAAATTAGAAGAATTGCGTATCAGATTTACGAAACAAATAGCTCAGAAAAAGAAATTATACTAGCAGGAATTGTAGGTAATGGTTTTATTTTTGCCGAAAAGTTAATGGAAGTTTTAAACGAAATTTCACCTTTAAATGTAATTATCTGTAAAGTTAATATAGATAAGAAAAATCCTTTAAACTCAATTACGACCTCTTTAGAGGTTAAAGATTACAAAAACAAATCTTTGGTTTTGGTAGATGATGTACTTAGCTCTGGAACGACATTAATATACGGAATAAAGCATTTCTTAGATGTTCCATTGAAAAAATTTAAAACAGCTGTTCTAGTAAATAGAAATCATAAAAAGTATCCAGTAAAAGCAGATTTTAAAGGAATTTCTTTATCAACTTCTATAAAAGAACATATTCAAGTAGAATTTTCTGAAGCAGAAACGGTAGCTTATTTAATATAAAAATATTTCTAATTCTTCAGCAATTTCCTTTTTAGTTTTATCATCTATTTTTATTGTCGTTTTTGCTTGTTCGTAAAAAGGACGTCTTTCAAATAAATGTTTTGCCACAAACTCAGGAATTTTATCATCTCCTAAAGAAGCTATTAAAGGTCTTTTTGCTTTTTTTCTTATTAAACGCTCTATCATAGTTGCTGTACTTCCTTGTAAATAGATAGATAAGGTGTCTCCTTTGTTAATTTCTTCCATATTATTAGCATAACAAGGTGTCCCTCCGCCCAATGCAAGGATGAATCCTTCATCTTTAGCAAGGATTTCTTTCAAATATTTGTGTTCTATCAATCTAAAATACACTTCACCTTTCAGTTCAAATATTTTAGAAATAGACATTTTTTCTTGTTCAATAATATAGTCATCTAAGTCTAAAAACCTCATAGACAATTTTTTAGAAAGTCGTTTTCCAATACTTGATTTTCCTGAAGCCATGTAACCTAATAATACGATTTTCATTGATTTTATATTTTTTACAAATATCTGTAAAATAATTTCATTTTAATGCTAATAATTCCAATGTTTGATAGTATATTTGCAGTCGAATTACAAAATTGACCTGGTAGCTCAGTTGGTAGAGCATCTCCCTTTTAAGGAGAGGGTCCTGGGTTCGAGCCCCAGCCCGGTCACAAAAAAAATGTTAAGCTATTTGCTTAACATTTTTGTTTTTTATACAAATGCGCACGTGGCGAAATTGGTAGACGCGCAGCCTTGAGGGGGCTGTGAACGCAAGTTCGTGGAAGTTCGACTCTTCTCGTGCGCACTTTATTACTTATTTTTATTTACCATCTGTTAAAAAAAACTGAATGGTTTCACAAATAATTAACCTTTCTAAAAGCTTTTATTACTAATATTGCAATATGCAAAGACTATTATTTATTTTGTGCTTATTAGTTTCTTTAAGTACTTTTTCTCAAAAAGATACCATTCGTATTAATCATTTAAAAGGGCAGATTATTCATGCTGAAAGCAAAAAAGTTTTAAGCGCTGCTCATATTTTAAACTTAAATACGGTACAAGGTACCATTACAAACGATAAAGGTTTTTTTGAAATACCAACTAGAGCAAATGACACCATTTTAGTTTCATATTTAGGATATGCATCTATAAAGTTAAAAATTACAAATGATTTGTTAAAAGGAAACGAATTGTTAATTGCACTTTATGAAAAACCAGAGGAAATTAGAGAAGTTGTTATAAAATCTACAAATCTAATTGGTGTTTTAGAGATTGATGTAAAACAAGTACCTAAAGATCGATTTACTCGAATTAAAATTAATGGGTTACCACAAACATACGAAGTAGGTAAACCTAAAGGGAAAGACTACTCCTCTCCTATTGCAGCATTGTTTCAACCAGTAGATTTTTTATATAATCTTTTTGGAAAAAATCCTAAACAGTTAAAAAAATTACAAAAGCTTAAAGGTGAAGATGATTTACGTAAAATGTTAGCAGGTAAGTTTGATAGAGAGGTAATGATGGAGTACCTACAAATGGACAGACAAGAGCTTACAGATTTATTAACAGATTGTAATTATTCTGAATATTTTATTAAAAAAGCTTCTGATTTACAAATGATTGAAGCTGTTTTAGATTGTTACGAAAATTACAAAGCACTTAAGAAAGGTAAGATTGAACGAAACAAAATACCAGTAAAAAATTAAGTATTTCAGATTACCAATTTCTAATAAAATTGGATTCAAGTTATAGTAATGACAATATTTTTAAAACCTTGAGGAAAATCCCTCAAGGTTTTTTTATATTAAAAAAGGGTCGTAAGCAATGCTTATGACCCAAATCAACTATTAAAAACTAACTAACTAACTAACTAACTAACTAACTAACTAACTAACTAACTAACTAACTAACTAACTAAAATATGGTTGTAATGTATTTGTAGTTATACTTTCTTCTAGAGTTCCAAGTCATCCTTTTAGATTGAATTGTTCCTGTAGTATTTTCTTTTTTCTCTTCGTTATTTATGTTTATACTTTTTATCATTTTTATTTTTAATTACATCTATATGACGACAAGAAGATTCATTAGTTACAATCAAAAATGAGTTTAACAGAACTTTAAGAAACCTAAAAATGGTCATAAAAAAAATCCAGCAGAAGCTGGATTTTAATTAAAAATAATCATTCCCATAAAAACAGGAATCTATTGTAAGGTTTAGTTCTTATTGGTTTCCTAAAATAATAGGCATTCCAGATTTACCAGAACCAATAACTATTACTTTACTGTTTGGAGATTCAGACAATTTAATCGTTGCCTCAATACCTTTATCTTGTAAAATTTTATCAGTTAAAGATGCGCTTAAAATTTTATTTGCATCTGCTTTACCTTGTGCTTCAATAATTTGTTTTTGAGCTTCTTTTTGAGCTGTAACTAATCTAAACTCATACTCTAAAGATTCTTGCTCTTGTTTTAATTTACGTTCAATTGCTGTTTTAATTGTAGGAGGTAATGTAACATCTCTCACAAGTACAGAGTTTAATTGAATGTATTGTGGTTCAAGAATTTTTTTTGTTTCTTCAAAAATCTCTGTTTGAATTGCATCTCTTTTAGAAGAATACAATTGTTCTGGTGTATATCTACCAACTACACTTCTAGTCGCAGAACGAATTGCAGGAATAATTACACTTTGTAAATACCCCTCACCTCTTGTTTGATGTAATAATGCAACTGTTTTTGTAGTTGCTTGATATAAAACAGAAGCGTCTAATTGAATTTCTAATCCGTTAGAAGACAATACAGCCATCTTTTTCTCAAATAACTCTTGTTGTCTTACATTGTATTTAAATACCTTATTCCATGGCATTACTAAGTTAAAACCTTCATCTAATGGAGCTTCATCTGTTACAACTCCTCCCATTAATTTATATAAAACACCTCTTTCTCCAGAACCAATAGTTACTGCAGATTTAGAAACTATTATAATTGCAATTACTGCTATTATTATAAAGAAAATCCCTCCTTTAGGGAATTTAATATCTAATTGTTGATTACTCATAAATTTTTATTTTTAAATTCTTTCAAATTTACAATATAACTTTATCAAACACAATCAATATAACCACAATCTTCATTTGATTTTTCTAACTCTAATGTTACATGTTCTAAGTAAAAATCATCATGTAAAAGCTTTCTAACACTTCTTTTAAGGTTTTCTCCCTTTTTCCAAGACAAAGTATCATCAACAATTAAATGCATTGTTAAAACGTTGTATTCTCCATCCATTGTCCATAAATGACAATCATGTATGTTTTTAACTTCATCAAATTTTAAAACTTGTGCTCTAACTTCATCTGAAGAAATCTGAATAGGTGTTCCTTGTAGAATTATTCTGATACTTTCTTTTCCGTTTTTAAAAACGTTCATTAAAATATACAAAGCAATTAATAAAGATAAAATTGGATCTAAAATTGGCACATTCCAGAATTGCATAACAATACTTGCAATTAATACTGCAACCCAACCTAAAACGTCTTCTAACATGTGTAAAGAAACCACTCGTTCATTAATTGAAGTTCCTTTTTGTAATTTTAAAACTGCAGCACCATTTACTATAATACCTAAAATAGCAAACCACATCATTCCTTTTGCATCTGCATGTTCTGGATTTATAATTCTTGGAATTGATTCTATAATTATAAAAATAGATCCTACTAGTAAAATTACAGAATTGATAATAGCTCCTAAAAGTGAAAATCTTTTAAAGCCATAAGAATACGTTTTTGTTGGCTTTTTGTCGGATATATTTTGAAAATACCAAGCCATTCCTAAGCTAATACTATCTCCTAAATCATGAATAGCATCTGATGTAATTGCTAAACTATTCGTATAAACCCCTCCAATAAACTCTATAATCGTGAAGAATAAGTTCAGAAAAAAAGCAACTTTTATATTTTCTGTTGATGAATGATCATGTGAATGATTATGTGCCATTATATATTTTTCTTAATAGACCAATTACTACGTATAAAGGTGCAAATAATTGGTCTATTTTAGACTATAATTTTATTAAAATCCCGGTATTAAAAATAAACCCATCTGTTGGTGCCCAAATATCTGTAAATGTTGGGTTGTTGTGAGGTTCTTCAAACATAGATTGATAATTTTGTTGTTTTGTATCCGTAAAATTTTCGAAATTTGCATAGAGACTAATTTTATCAAATGTTTTCATTACCATAAAACCCATTGTCCAAAAATGAGGCGTTTCTGTAAAGTCATTTCTTAATTGAGAGCTTTTATAATAGGCTTCATACCCAATTCTCCAAGAATCTTCAACTTCATACATTAAAACACCACCAAAACTATGTCTTGGTGTTAACGCTTTCTGATTTTTATTCATTTTAACATCATTAAAAGCATAATTTGTAAACAAAACGAAATCATTATATTTCAATTTTAGATTCGTTTCAAAACCAATGCTATTCAAGCTCTCATCAGCATTTATAAATTGATAATTACTTCCTTGCTGTTCTAAAATTAATGAATTCTTTAACTGTGTATAAAAAAACAACTGATTAAAAGAAAGTGCAACATTATCGTTTATAATTTTTGTTTTATAATTTACATCAGCATTAAAACCTAATGATGTTTCGGCTTTAAAATTAGTTGTGTTTATTGGTAATACATTTTTATAGGAACGCAACTCTGCATCTTCGGTAAAAATAGTAGGAATTTTATAGCCCAATCCTCCTCCTATTCTAGAGGTAACTTTATCGTTATACTCAATAAAAATAGAAGCTCTAGGTAATAGAAAAACACCATAATTAGAAGCATAATCTGTTCTTAAACCACTTTCTAATGTCATATTTTCTTTCAATTGATAACTATTTTGAACAAAACTTCCAAAAGTGTTTTGAGTATAACTTCTATCAATTAAATTAGTTGGGTTTTCTTTAAAGTTTTCAGTAATAATGTTTCCTCCAAAAATCCATTCTGAAGTTTCTGAAAAAACGTTGTATGTTGCTTCTGAAAAAGTTGCAAATTGTTTTCCCAAAAACTGATAATTTGGTAATAATAAATCCCTTTTAAAATAACTAATACTATTCTTAAAGTTGAAGGTCTTATTTTCTGAAATATTCTTGTGATACGTTAATTGAGTTGCATAGCGTTCAGATTTATTTTCTTCAAAAAAGGAATGATCGATACTTGCCTCTTTATTGATAACATTTATATCGCCTCCTATTCTATTTTCTATAGATGAATTTAAATTCAATCTCCAGGTTTCTTGTTCATTTGGATAATAGAAAAAAGATGGATTAAAACTAAAACTCTTCACTTTAGGAATATCAGAAAAATGATCTGAATTTACATCCGTTACTTTTTGTAAATTCCCTGAAGCGTATAAAGTAAGTCCGAATTTGTCATTTCTATTACTGTAAAAAGCATTTAATGTCTTTCCGTTTCTAGAAGTAACATCTAACATAACAGCTAATTCTCGCTCTTCCTTTGGCGTTTTAGAAACTAAATTTACCAAACCAGCAATTGCGCCTCCACCATACAATGTAGACGAACTTCCTTTAATAATTTCTACTTGTTGTAAATCTAAAGGTGGAATTTGCATAATACTTAACCCGCTAGAAAAGCCTCCAAATAAAGGAAAACCATCTTTTAAAAGTTGAGTAAATCTTCCATCTAAACCTTGAATTCTAATGCTTTGATTTGCAGAATTTGCAGAAGTTTGTTGCATTTGAATTCCTGTACTTTCCCTTAATATCATTGCAATATTAGCAGAATTCATTATTGCTTTTTCTCCTAATTCTTCTAAACCTACAACTTCTATTCTTGTGGGGGTTTTAGCAATAGATCTTTTACTTCTTGTAGATTGAATTACGATCGTTTCTAATGTTTCCTCGTCTTCATGTAACTCAATAATAATTAATGAATTATCCCTCGGAAAAACAATCTCTTTTGCAACCGTTTTAAAACCTAGATAAGAAATTATGAGTGTTTTATTTCCGTTAGAAATATTATTTAAAGTTGTAAAACCATCAAAATCAGTTGTATTTCCTTTTGTTGTATTTTTCAATAATACATTTGCTCCAAAAATGACGTCTTTCGTTTCTTTAGATATTACTTTAATTTGTACTTTATTTTGTGCCAGTGTTGTGTTGGTAAATGCTCCTAAAAATAGGAGTATACATATATTTTTAATCATTATAAATTGATTTTTAAATTATAAACTGCGTAGTAAGTAGACATCCTTTTTTATAAAAAGATGAATTTTATACCATTTAAAAAAGAAATGGTATCGTTATAATTTAAGAATTCTTAGGTGGCTGAAAAACACCTTTTAGATAAGAAAAGTAGTTCGCGTTTTCTTTAAAAATAATTATCTCTTTATGTTGATAAAAATCAGTGAAGTTTATTTGATTTTCTATCGGAATAAATACATTTACAAGGCTTATTGAAGTACAATGGTGATGATGTTCTGTATTTTTTTCATCATCAGAATCATTTTTATGTTGATCTTCTTCATGAGTATCATCAATTTCTAAATGATTTTCAATTACATCAGAATATACAACAACATCAGTATGAGCTTGCATTGGTGGTGCTAGCAACAAAAAACTAATAAAAATGATAATGATATTTTTCAAGATAATAATGATGTTTTACAAAGGTAAATAAACTAATTCTAAGAATTATTTATTTAATCGATCTTTAACATATTCAACTTCCGTTTTACCATGACTTTTCGGATTACCGTTTTCGTCTAAAGAAACCATTACAATTTTCTCAATTTCAATAATAGTTTTATGTGTTAATTTGTTTCTAACACTACATTTAAGGGTTATTGAAGAATTACCAAAAGCTAAAACTACCATACCAATTTCTATGATATCACCCAGTTTTGCAGAACTTACAAAATCTATTTCAGACATGTATTTAGTAACCGTTCTTGGAATTTCTAATTGAATAATGGCATAAATCCCCATTTCTTCATCAATCCATTCTAACAATCTACCTCCAAATAAAGTTCCGTTCGGATTTAAATCTTGTGGTTTTACCCATTTTCTTGTGTGAAATTTCATAAATTTTAAAGATTAAATCTTACCATAATATTTTCTAATAAACCATTCTGCTGTAAATAAGGAAATTACAATAAATAATATCCATTTCCAGTCTATTAAGTTTTGTTCTTTAACAATTGATTTTTGCGTTGTGTAAAACGATTTATTTTCTAAAAGGCTTTTCTTTAATTGCTCAATTTGATTTTTATAATACAGCTTCCCTCCTGTTTTATCAGCTAGTTTTTGTAGTTTCTTAGAATTTGCATTGGTAAACTGTTCTTCAATTTGAAAATCTGTTATTTTAAACTTTCCATATTTATTGATATTCTGTCCAATTACAGAAACTTTATAACTATAATTTCCTGATGTAAGGTTTTCAATTTCAGTCTGATAAGAATTGCTGATTAATGAAAAAGGAATTTTTGTTACTTTCTTAGTTTCTGTATTAGTAATCGTAATTTCTAAGGAAGCTCGTGCATCAAACTGATAATTTTTATCTGTGTAAAATGCTGATATATTAATCGTTGAATTAGCAGGATACAAACTTTCTGCATTTACTTCTAATCGGTTTCTCTTTTTGGTTGATGCTAAATATTGTACTAAATTCCCCGTAAATTCATCAAATTCTTGAAACGAATTTGTATTTAAAAAACTAGCAGCTCTCCATTTCCAAAGTCCTTCACCTAGTAAAACTCCAAATTTCTGATTGTTTTCTTCAAACGTTGCTAATAATGGTTGCTGAGTTTCTAATCCGTTTATATTCTGAAATAATAATGTTTGATGTTCTTTAGAAATAGCAACTTCACCAAACTTATCTTTTAATGGAGGAAATTGATTAAAACCAATATCTTTTTGTAAAAAAGTTAAAAATGAATTACTCAAAACTGCGCCATAATTTTCTGTTTGATTAATGGCATTTTTTGTAATTCCTAATTGTTGTTTGTTGATGAATTTCCAATCTGTATTTGCACCTAAAATTAAAAAATAATTACTATTTTTCGATTTAATTTTACTTAAAACCTTATTGAACCTATTGTTTGGTTGATACAAAATAACTAATTGACAATCATTTAGTTGTTTCTTTAAATTATCAATTAAAACAACAGTAACAGAACGTTGTTTATTGCTTTCTATAGCTTTTTTTAAAGCGCCTAAATCTGGATGTAAAAAGGAGGTTAAAATCAATACTTTTGTTTGTTCATCGATTACTTCTACAGAGAAACTTTTAGTATTATTCTTTGTGTTTTTCTCACCTTCTATTTTACGAATAGAAGCAGTATAATAATGTAATCCTTCTTTGGTTGAAGTTAAATTTGTAGCAATTGTTTTAGATTTTTCTTCGGTTGAAAACTGTACTTTCTTCGTGAAAATAGTTTTGCCATTTTTGTAAATCGAAAATTGAGTAGTAACATTTTCTTTCCCTTCATAGTTCAATAAAACTTCAACAGGGAACTTATTTTTGATATAACTGTACTTATTTACGTTTAACTGACTAATTTTTAAATCTTTGTATTGAGTTGTATCACCAAAAACAATTGGATATATTTTTTGATTAGAATTGGTGAATTCATAATCATTACCAATCGTTTGATTTCCGTCTGTTAATAAGACGATTGGAGCAATATTACCTTCATGTAATTGATTTACAGAAGAAATAGCATTAGAAATATT
This sequence comes from Polaribacter sp. SA4-12, assembly GCF_002163675.1. Classification (NCBI taxonomy): domain Bacteria; kingdom Pseudomonadati; phylum Bacteroidota; class Flavobacteriia; order Flavobacteriales; family Flavobacteriaceae; genus Polaribacter; species Polaribacter sp. SA4-12. Next base: position 727,227 of record NZ_CP019334.1, read on the forward strand.
AGTTTCAGAATCAGTAAATGAAAGTGAATCTAAATGACTTAATTTACTTCCAAAAGTAAATTCATTGAGTTCAAATTTCTCATTAATGCTTTTATCAGCCTTAATTTCTTGTAAAAAAATCTTGATATTTTTATCCTCTTTAAAAAAGGAAATTGATTTAGAATTATCAACCAAAACAGCCAAAGCAGGTTTTGTTTCTTGTAGTTCAGTTTTTTTGATTGTTGGGTTTATCAGTAGTAAAATCAATAAAAAAAGACTGATTGTCTTTAACGAAAATAGTAAAATATTGATTTTAGCTTTATTCTTTGTTTTATAAAAATACTGAAAGAATGCTATTGAAAGACTCAATAACAGGGCAAAAGCGATATATATAACTGTGGTTATTTGCAATGATTTTTATTTATTGTGAAAGATATAAATAACTATTGAAAAATGAATGCTAATTTTTTATAGTATTCCTAAGATTTTATAAAGAAATAATATTATTTCCTCTTTCTTGAAGTAATAAAATAAACACCAGTTAATAGTACAATTGAAGCAACTATAGATTGAGTCGTTAAATTTTCGTCTAAAAAGTACCATCCCATAAACAACGCAATAACAGGATTTACATAAGCAGAAGTTGCTACTTTTTCTGTAGCCACTACTTTTAGTAAAAAATTAAATGCTGTAAAAGCAATAATACCTCCAAATAGTATTAAAACTGACATTGATATTTGAACATTAGTACTCCAAGTTAATGGTGTACTCCAGGTTTCATTAAAACTTAAACTGATTAGTAATAAAACCAAGCCTGCAACTAACATTTGATAAGCAGTACTTACCATAAAACTTTTTGGTAAATCTACTTTTGATACAAAAACGCTACCATAACTCCAACTTAATACACAAGTTAGTATCATAAAAATTCCTAGTAAACTTCCTTCAGAAGTAGTTAATTCTTGTTGACTTACTAATAAATACATTCCTAAAATACCCAATCCGACACCAATCATTGATTTTTTCTGAAAAGGCTTCCTGTCAATTAATCGTAATAAAAACAGCACAAATAAAGGTTGTGTAGATGCTAATAAAGCTCCAAAACCACTGTCAACATATTTTAAAGCCCAAACAAAAACACCATTTCCATAAATTAAAAAAAAGAATGAAGCGATACTTGAATTTATAAATTGTTTTTTAGAAATGGATAAATTATGTTTTAAAAGTATTGCTAAAAACAGCATTAAAACTCCTGCTGTAAAAAAACGAATTCCTGCTATATAAAACGGAGGTAATTCTGTAACTGCAATTTTATTAAATAAATAAGTAGAACCCCAAATAACATAAATAGCAATAAATGCTATAATGATAATGAATTTAGAATTTTTAGATTGCATCTGTTTTATTTTGCTTGCAAAATTACTATTAAATTGAATAAAAACGTTTAAACCTCACAAGAATTAATTCCTGTGAGGTTTTGGTTTAAAAACCATTATCAAACTAACTATTTTCTTCTTCAGTTTTAGTGTTGATAAAATCAATATCTCTTGTGTTTTTCTGTATTGTAATTGCACCAAATAAACTTAATAAATATGAAATTGCATAGAATCCTTTTTCACTTAATTCTAAATCAGCATTTCTAAGTCCGACTATTAATAACAAAAGCGATGCAATAACAATTACCCAACTTATACTATAATACATTTCACTTACTTTAATGTTTTCTGCTTTATCTCTTATTACTTTCTGTAATGAAATTACAGCATAAATCCCCATTAAAAGAATGGCAAAATAGTATCCTTTTTCATTTAATAACATTGTTGCATTCCATAAACCAATACAATAAGAAAGTAATCCTATTAGAACAACTCCCCAACTTGCGCCAACATATGCTGATGTTGGTTTTTCATTGAATTCTTTTTTCGACGTACTCTTTTTACTTTCTTTTTTAGTTTCTTCGTTTGATGAAACATTAGTTTGATAATTCATAATATTTAGTTTAATAATTATGATACAAATTTGCGACACTTTTAAAGTTTTGAAAACTCTATTTTTAATAATTACTGACGACTAAAAATGATATATTACATATAATTATCATTAAATAATTATATTTACGTATATTTTACTGACGATATAATGATAAATTTAAAAGAAATATTAAATACTTTTTCTGATGAACAGCAACAAGACTTGCTATTATATCTTGATAAAAAGAACAAAAGGAAAGATGCTAAGAACTGTCAGTTAGTAAAACTGATTGTATCTGATAATTTATCATCAGTAGAAATTTCTAATAAACTCTACGGAAAACAAAATAAAGCCGCTTTGCATGCTTTAAGAAAGCGTTTGTTTCAGTCTTTAATTGATTTTACGGCAAACATGAGTATGAAAGAAGAAAATTCAATTGATATAAAGTTGATAAAATACATTCTTTCTGCTAGAAACTTTTTACAAAAAGGACAAATTAAAGTTGGATATCAGATTTTGGATAAAACGATTATTATAGCCAATGAACATCAGTTATTCCCTATTCTAAATGAAATTTATCACACAAAGATCCAGTTTGCACATTTAAATCAGAATTTGAATTTGGAAGAAGTAATTGTTCTATTTAAAGAAAACCAACAGCAACTTTTAGTGGAAGAGAATTTGAATATTGCGTATGCACAAATTAGAAAATCACTAATAGATTATCAGCATAAAAAATCGAATTTAGATATTAAGAAGCTTATTGAGGATGTTTTATTGAAACAAAATATTACAATTTCAAGTTCATTATCCTTCAAATCGTTATATCAAATTATTCAGATTACAAGTATTTCTTCAGCTCAAAAATTTGATTATTGGAATATTGAACAATTTCTAATTGATACCTATCAAATTATTAAAAACCATTCTTCTAAAGACAAACAAGTTTATTATCATATAGAAACGCTGTATCTTATTTCAAATGTTCTTTTTAGAAACAAGAAGTTTAAAGAATCTCAGCAATACTTAGAATTAATGCTGTTTTACATGAAAGAAAACAAGCAGAAGTATTTTAATGATTTTGCTACTAAACATGATTTATTATTGTCTTTAAACCTTAATTATTCTAAAAATCAAGTTGTAGCAATTGAATTATTAGAACCTTATATTAAAAAGAAAAATATTGATATTGTATCACAATTAGATCTTTCACTTACTTTAATTGTTTTTTATTATCAGCATAACGCATTAGAAAAAGCACAAAATTTGTTTTCTAAATTTTACCATACTGACAAGTGGTATATTGAAAAAGCAGGAATTGTTTGGACCATCAAAAAAAATTTGATAGAAATTTTATTGCAAATAGATTTAGGAAACATTGATTTGGTTGATTCTAGATTAAAAAGTTTTAAAAGAAACTATTTCTTGAATTTAACTGAATTCAATCAAGAAAGAGTAATTGCATATTTACAACTAGTAGAAATCTATTATAAAAATCCAGAAATAGCAACCTCAAAAGAATTTTATGACAAAGTAGAAAAATCTTTTAATTGGATTGATAGAAATAAAGAAGATGTCTTTATGATGAGTTTCTATGCTTGGTTAAAAGCAAAAATGAACAAACAAGATGTGTATTTGGTTACTCTAGATCTGATAAAAGGATAAGTTTTGTCTGTTCGAGCGCAGTCGAGAACTTATAATCTTAAAGAACTCCTATCGTTAAAAGATATTTAAATAAAAAGAGCCCAAATAAATCTATTATTTGGGCTCTTTAATATGTTATTTATTTCTTTAGTAATGAGCAGTTTTAACTCCATAAAGTACCACTTCAGAAGCTTTGGTGTAATCATCATTCCATTTAAAGTAATTACCGGTTTTAAAATAATTATCAAAATTATAACCGTTGCTTACATAGTCATATAAAAATGTATACTCAATATTGATACTTTTAGTTTCACAAATTAAACCATATTCTAGTTTACCTCCTTTAACACGAAGTTTAATTGTAAATTTCTCGTTATCAACTTTACCAATTGTTATTTTTTCATCATAATCGCTCGTCCAAACACCATTTGCAGGTTTTTCATAATATTCTATAACAATATCACCATTTTTCCATTGAACCTTTACTGTAGCAGGAGAACCAGATAAAGTAGCACTTTGTTTACCATGAATTTGAGCAACGTACGTTTGCCCATTTCCTTCACAATAATTTACTTTGATCGTAGATTCCATTTCATGAGTTCCAGAACTCATGTACCAGTTATCATCAGTATCTTTTACTCCTTTCCAATATTCTCTTAACTCAGTTCTACAATATTTACCTGCGTCTAATGCTGCTCCACCAGAAGTTGTAAAACCAGTAAATTTTGTATAAAAAGTGTAGCTATCATCAGCATTTTTATAAAAATATTTTTTCTCTTCGGATGAAAGACTTCCACTTATAATTTCGTCTGAATAAATTGAAGTAGCTTTTTTAGAACCATCTGCTCTATCAATTGGTACAGATAAATACCAGTTTTTCCAAACAAAATTAGTGTCTTCATCAACTACGACCACTTCTTCCTCAATTACTTCTTCCTCTTCTTCAACTATTTCTTCAACAATAGTTTTTTCACTAGAACAACTAGTCAAACTGAAAATTGATATTAATAAAAAAACACGAAATATTGTTTTGACTTTGTTCATATTCTTTGAAATTATGAGTTAGACTTTATAAAAGTATAACAAATTATTTATGTCTTCCTTTTAATTCAGCTTCAATATCTTTTAAAGTGAATCCTTTTGCTTGTAATAACATTAAATAGTGGAATAACAAATCTGCCGATTCATACAAGAATAGCTCATCATTATTGTCCATTGCTTCAATAACAGTTTCTACTGCCTCCTCACCTACTTTTTGAGCAACTTTGTTAATTCCTTTTGCAAATAAACTTGCTACGTAAGATTTTTGAGTGTCTTTATTAGCAACACGTTCTGTAATAACATCTTCTAACGTAGTAAAGAAACCGTAATTCTGCTTGTTTTCTTCATTCCAACAAGTATCTGAACCTTTATGACATGTTGGTCCATTTGGGTTTACAGAGATTAATAAAGTATCATTATCACAATCTAGTTTTATATCAACAAGATTTAATACATTTCCACTTTCTTCCCCTTTAGTCCAAAGACGTTTTTTAGTTCTGCTGAAAAAAGTAACTAATTTTGTTTCTTGAGTTTTAGCAAACGCTTCTTCATTCATATAACCCAACATCAAAACATTTTTTGTGGTTGCATCTTGAATGATTGCTGGTACTAATCCGTCGTTATTTTTATTGAAATCGATATTCATAATTTTTTATTTTGCTGTCATTGCGAAGCAAATGATAATTTGCTGTGGCAATCTGTTTTATTATAATAAGATTACTTCGTCATTCTTCCTCGTAATGACATCTTTATTTTTATTAATTCCTGTCAGTTCGAGTGATTTCGAATTTTTATCGAAATTGTATCGAGAACTTTTTATTTTGTCTGTCTCCTCGAGCGCAGTCGAGAGGTTATTGTTCTCGACTGCGCTCTAACTGACATTTATATCCTAACAGGAATATTATTCTTTTTTAATTCTTCTTTTAATTCTAAAATCGGAATTTCTCCAAAGTGAAATACACTTGCCGCTAAAGCTGCATCTGCTTTTCCTTCTTTAAAAGTATCTACAAAATGCTGTACAGTTCCTGCGCCACCAGAAGCAATAATTGGTATATTCAATTCTTCTGATAACTTCGCTAAAGCTTCATTTGCAAAACCTGCTTTTGTACCATCATGATTCATAGAAGTAAATAAAATTTCTCCTGCTCCACGATTTTCAACTTCTTTTGCCCATTCAAATAAATTAAGCTCAGTCGGAATTGTTCCACCTGCTAAATGCACAAACCATTCTCCATCAATTTGCTTTGCATCAATAGCAACAACTACACATTGACTTCCGAATTTCTCTGCTAATTCGTTTACTAAATCGGGTCTTTTTACTGCGGATGAATTAATAGAAACCTTATCTGCTCCCCATTTTAATAATTCATTTACATTTTCTACAGATGAAATTCCACCACCAACTGTAAACGGAATATTTACTTGTTCCGCAACTTGATGCACCATTTCTATCATGGTTTTTCTGCCTTCTAACGTTGCAGAAATATCTAAAAAAACCAATTCGTCTGCGCCTAAATCTGCGTATTGTTTTGCTAAAACAACAGGGTCTCCTGCATCAATTAAATTTACGAAATTCACACCTTTTACAGTTCTTCCGTTTTTAATATCTAAACAAGGTATTATTCTTTTTGTTAACATTTTATTCTAATTCGTCATTGCGAGGTACGAAGCAATCTGTCTATTAATTAAGAGATTGCTTCGTTCCTCGCAATGACATTTATTTTGTTAATATAAATTGTTCTAATTGTTTTAAGCTAATTTTATTCTCATAAATTGCTTTTCCTATAATAACACCTTCGCAACCATTTTCTGCTAATCTTGGAAGCTCATCAAATGCTGAAATTCCTCCAGAAGCAATTAGTTTCAAGTTATTTACTTCAGATAAAATCTGCTGATAAATATCGAAACTTGGTCCTTGTAACATTCCGTCTTTAGAAATGTCTGTACAAATTATATACTGAATTCCTTTTTGCTGATATCCATTAATAAACGGAATCAATTCTAAAGAACTTTCTTCTTGCCAACCATTTGTAGCAATCTTTCCACCAGAATTATCAGGATAAAAATCTGCTCCTAAAATAATTTTTTCCGAACCATATTTTTCAATCCAACTTTCAAAAATTTCACTGTTTTTAACAGCAATACTTCCTCCAGTAATTTGATTCGCACCAGAATTAAAAGCAATTTCTAAATCTTTATCAGATTTTAAACCACCACCAAAATCAATCTTTAGATTGGTTTTACTAGCAATTTGCTCTAATACTTTATGGTTGATAATCTGACTCGCTTTTGCACCATCTAAATCAACAACATGCAAATATTCGATACCAGCTGCTTCAAATTCTTTGGCAACTTCTAACGGACTTTCATTATAAATTTTCTTCGTGTTATAATCGCCTTTTGTTAAACGAACACACTTTCCGTCTATAATATCTATGGCTGGAATTATTCTCATTGATTAATTTATTAATCAACCCTGAATTTATTTCAGGGTCTTTATTTTATCTTTCTAAAAATTATTTATTTAATGCAGTAACTTGAATTTCAATTTTCATACGAGGATCAGACAATCCAGCGGCAAACATGGTTGCTGCAGGTCTTACATCTCCTAAATATTTTTTTAAAACTGGCCAACATTGTTCAAATTCTGAAGCATCTGGTAAAATATATGTAACACGTACAATTTTACTCATATTAGAACCTGCTTGTTCTAAAACGCCTTCAATATTTTTTAAACATTGCTCAGTTTGATTTACAACATCATCAGCAATCGTCATATCATCATAATTGAAACCTGTTGTTCCTGAAACAAAAACCCAATCACCTTCTACTACAGCTCTTGAATATCCCATTTCTTTTTCGAATGAAGAACCTGAACTTATTAATTTTCTTGCCATAATTAATTTCTTATTAAGTACCCTGATTTTATTTCAGGATCTTTTTATTGTATCTTTTTCTCTGTCATTGCGAGGAACAAAGTAATCTCATTATTAAAAACGAGATTCTTCAATCACCTAAAAAAGGCTCATTTCGGAATGACATTCAACTTTGTTTATAAATTGAGGAAGTTTTTAAGCAAATGTGCTCCTTCTACTCCACTTTTTTCTGGGTGAAACTGTACACCGTAAAAATTATCCTTTTGTAATGCTGATGCATATTCAATTTCATAATCTGTTGTTGCAATTGCTTCAGCACAACTCTCAGCATAGAAACTATGAACTAAATACATAAATTCTCTTTCTTTAACTCCTGCAAATAAATCAGATTTTAAATCATAAACTACATTCCATCCCATTTGTGGAACTTTTACAGCTTTAGAAAACTTTTTTACATCTACATCAAAAATACCTAATCCTTTTGTATTTCCTTCTGCAGAAGAATTACACATTAACTGCATTCCCAAACAAATACCCAAAACAGGTTGTGTTAAAGTAGGAATCACCTTATCTAATCCGCTTTCTTGCAACATTTGCATTGCAGAACTCGCTTCTCCAACTCCTGGGAAAATAATTTTATCAGCAGCTCTTATTTCATCAATATTATTTGATAAAACAGCCTCTACACCTAAACGTTTAAAAGCAAACTGAATACTTTTAATATTTCCTGCTCCGTAATCTATAATTACAACTGAAGTCTCTTCTAACTTCCCCACAGGGGAAGAACCCTCACTGTTATTTTTATTATTATCAATCATAATATTTATGGATTCCTGCCTACGCAGGAATGACATTTTTTTATTTAATTCTCGTTTATAAAACCCAATTAGTAACACTTAACTTTCGCAAGAGTGTTTCTTCCCTTCGGGAAGATTAAGATGGGCTTTTTTTTAAAGCACTCCTTTTGTAGATGGTAAAAACATCTTATTCGCATCTCTTTTAACGGCCATTTTCATTGCTTTTGCAAATGCTTTGAAAATTCCTTCAATTTTATGATGTTCGTTTGCTCCTTCTGCTTTAATATTTAAGTTACATTTTGCGCCATCTGTAAAAGATTTAAACAAATGTAAAAACATCTCTGTTGGCATATCACCAACCATTTCACGTTTAAAATCTGCTTCCCAAACCAACCAAGGTCTTCCTCCGAAATCTACTGCAGCTTGTGCTAAGCAATCATCCATTGGCAAACAGAAACCATAACGTTCTATTCCTAATTTATTTCCTAATGCTTTGTGGAATAATTCTCCCAAAGTAATCATGGTATCTTCTATAGTGTGATGCTCATCAACCTCTAAATCTCCATCAACTTTTACGGTTAAATCCATGGCTCCATGACGACCAATTTGATCTAACATGTGGTCAAAAAACTTTACACCGGTAGAAATATCATTTTTACCAGAACCATCTAAATTTAATTTGATGTAAATCTTAGTTTCATTTGTATTTCTAGTAATTTCTGAGACTCTATCTTCTAACTTTAAAAACTCATAGATTGCTGACCAATCTGTACTTGTTAAAGCAATACAGTCTAAAATTTCTTGTTTAGAGGTTTCTATTTCATCAGCACCTAACTCTGGGTCTTCAGATAAAAATATTCCTTTAGAACCAAGGTTTTTAGCCAATTCCATATCTGTAATTCTGTCTCCTAAAACAAATGAATTTTCTAAATCATATTCCTCAGAAAAATACTTTGTTAATAAACCGGTTCTTGGTTTACGAGTTTCTGCATTTTCATGCGGAAATGTTTTATCTATATGAACTTCCGTAAAAACAACTCCTTCTTTTTCGAAAGCAGACATCACTTTATTTTGAGCAGGCCAAAAAGTATCTTCAGGAAAAGAATCTGTACCTAAACCATCTTGGTTTGTAACCATTACCAATTCGTAATCCAATTCTGAAGCAATTTTTGCCATGTATTGAAATACTTTTGGGTAAAATTCTAACTTTTCTAAACTATCTAATTGATAATCTACAGGCGGTTCTAATACTAAAGTTCCATCTCTGTCTATAAATAATACTTTTTTCATGATTAACTTGTTAATCAATCCTGAACTTGATTCAGGATCTTTTTAATATATTTCTAATGTTTTTAAACTAGGATTGATTTCCTTCACCAAATCCCACTTCCAATCTTTCTTCCAATTCTTTAATTGTAATTCTCTTTTTCTTGCTTTTTTCTTTTCAAAAAACTCTTCAAAATAAACCAGTTCATATACATTATATTTTTTTGTAAATAATGCTCCAACTCCTTTTTTATGTTGATTTATTCTTAAAATTAATTTTTTTGTAAAGCCAATATATAAAACTGTTCTATTTTTATTTGATAAAATATAACAATAATATTTTTCTTTAATCATTTTATATTTAATTAAAAGATCCTGAATCAAGTTCAGGATAAACTTTTTAAAGCCCTTAATAATTTTTGATTTTCTTCACAAATACCAACACTTATACGCAAGCAATTTTCACATAAAGGTTGTGTGGTTCTATTTCTAATGACAACACCTAATTCTATTAATTGATTGTAACGTTTTGTAGCGTCATCAACCTTTAACAAAAGAAAATTACCATCTGAAGGATATACTTTTTCAATATAACCTACACAACATTCTAATTCTTCTTTTAAGCGTTTTCGTTCACTAATTAACTGTGCAATTTCATTTTTAACTTCGTCCAAATTTTGAAGTCTAGTAATTGCTCTTTGTTGGGTTAATTCGTTTACGTTATATGGTGGTTTTATGTTATTTAAAACTTTAATAATTTCTTTGGATGCATAACAAACTCCCAAACGAATACCTGCTAAACCATAGGCTTTAGATAAAGTCTGCGTAATTATTAAATTCGGATATTTATCTAAACTCTCTAACCAACTTTTCTGATCAGAAAAATCGATATACGCTTCATCTAAAACAACTAATCCTTTAAATTTCATCAATAACTCTCTAACAGACGCAATTGAAAAACTATTTCCTGTTGGATTATTAGGTGAACATAGAAACAAAATTTTACTATTTGCATCTGTAGCTTCTAAAATCTGTTTTACTTTTGGCTGAAAATCATCACTTAATAATACGGTTCTGTTTTCAATAGCATTTATGTTTGCCAATACAGAATACATTCCATAAGTTGGTGGCAAAGTGATAATATTATCTTCTTTTGGCTCACAAAAAGCTCTGAAAATTAAATCTAAAACTTCATCACTTCCGTTTCCTAATAAGATGTTTTCTTTAGAAACTCCTTTAATATCAGAAAGTAAATCCTTTACGTTATTTTGCTGCGGATCTGGATATCGATTTACACCATTTTCGAAAGGATTCTCATTAGCATCTAAGAAAATCATTGCATCAGTTGTTGCATCTTTATACTCATCTCTTGCAGAAGAATATGGCTTTAGAGATTTTATGTTTTCTCTAATTAGGCTATTTAAGTTAAAGTTTGTTTTCATTATTACTTTTACTTTTGTCATTCCCGTGAAAACGGGAATCTATACTTACTTTATTTTATTCAATAATCTTTCTATGGATTCCTGCCTTCGCAGGAATGACATTTAGTATATTATTTTAAATCTTTTAAACGAATTGAAACTGCATTTTTATGTGCATCTAATCCTTCTGCTGCTGCCATTAGCTCAATAGATCTTCCTATGGTTTGTATGCCTTCTTTTGTAATTTTCTGAAAAGTAATACTCTTTGTAAAACTATCTAAATTTACACCTGAATACGATTTAGAAAAACCATTTGTTGGTAATGTATGATTCGTTCCTGAAGCATAATCTCCTGCGCTTTCTGGAGTATAATTACCAATAAAAACAGAACCTGCATTTTCTATATTATCCACATAAAAATCATTGTTATTTGTACAAACAATAAAGTGTTCAGGACCATATTCGTTGATCAATTCTAAGGCTATTTCATCGTTTTCAACCAAAATAGATTTAGAATTATCAATTGCTTTCTGAGCAATTTCAACCCTTGGCAGATCTAAAAGTTGTTTGTCTATTTCTAAAGAAACTTCGTCAATTAGTTCTTTTGATGTTGAAACCAAAATAACTTGACTATCAGCTCCATGTTCTGCTTGACTTAATAGATCTGAAGCCACATAACTCGCATTTGCAGAATCATCGGCAACCACTAATAATTCACTTGGGCCAGCAGGCATATCAATAGCAACGCCATGTTTTGTAGACAATTGTTTTGCAACCGTTACAAACTGATTTCCGGGTCCGAATATTTTATACACTTTAGGAACCGTTTCTGTACCAAATGTATAACCAGCAATGGCTTGAATTCCACCAACTTTAATAATTTTTGTAACGCCACATAAATTGGCAGCATACAAAATAGCTGGATGAATTTTTCCTTCTTTATTAGGAGGAGAACATAAAACAATCTCTTTACAACCTGCAATATTAGCAGGAATTGCCAACATTAATACTGTTGAAAACAAAGGTGCTGTTCCTCCAGGAATATATAAACCAACTTTCTGAATCGGTCTTTTTTCTTGCCAACAAGAAACGCCAACTGCAGTTTCTACAAATACTTTTTCCGTTTTTTGTGCAGTATGAAACTTGGTGATATTTTCTTTTGCAAGATTAATAGCATCCTTTAATTCGTTAGAAACTTCTGCAACGGCTTCATTAATTTCTTCAATAGAAACAATATTGTTATCCAAAGTAACACCATCAAACAACTCAGTATATTTATGTACTGCAGCATCTCCATTTCTTTGTACATCATCAAAAATTTGGTTGACTGTTTTCTCGATATCATCAACCGTTTTTGTAGGTCTTTGTAAGATCTGATTCCAGTCTTTTCTTTGTGGATTGTTTATGTTTTTCATGATTACTATTCAAAAATTTAAAGATTAAAATATTAAAGAAGTGATTTCAATCTATTATTTTTTAATTATTTAAAACTATCAAAATACTTTAAACGATGTCCGTTCGAGCGCAGTCGAGAACTATTTATAAGGTCTCGACTGCGCTCGACCTGACATTTTATTAATGCTTATAATTATAATTTAAAGCACCATTTTTTCAATTGGGCAAACTAAAATACCTTCTGCTCCATTTGCTTTTAACTCATCTATAATTTCCCAAAAAGCATTCTTGCTAATTACAGTGTGCACAGAACTCCAACCTTCTTCTGCCAAAGGCAAAACAGTAGGACTTCTCATACCTGGTAATAACTTTAAGATGTTTTCTAATTTATCATTTGGCGCATTTAACAAAATGTATTTAGAATTTTGTCCTTTTAAAACAGACTGAATTCTAAATTGTATTTTCTCTAAAATTGCTCTTCTTTCTTCAGAAATTAAAGGCGAAACTGCTAAAACAGCTTCCGATTTAAATAAGACTTCAATTTCTTTTAAACCGTTTTTAAATAATGTAGATCCACTAGAAACAATATCGCAAATACCATCTGCTAAACCAATATTTGGTGCAATTTCTACAGAACCACTAATGGTGTGTAATTGTGCATCAATATTGTATTCTTTTAAATATTTTTTTACGGTTTCTGGATACGAAGTTGCAATTCTTTTTCCGTCTAAATCTTTTAATGTATTTGCTTTCGATTCTTTTGGTACTGCAATAGAAACTTTACATTTAGAAAAACCTAAACGCTCTACAAAGTCAATATCGTTTCCTTTTTCGATTAAAACATTTTCTCCAATAATGGCTACATCTACTACTCCATCTCTTAAATATTGAGGAATATCGCCATTTCTAAGATAAAAAACTTCTAAAGGAAAATTCCTTGCAGATGCTTTTAATTGATCTTTTCCATTCTCGATAGAAATACCAATGTTTTTTAAGATTCTCATTGAATCGTCGTTTAATCTTCCTGATTTCTGTACTGCAATTCTTAATTTACTCATTTTGTTTTTGTTTGTTGCTTGAACAAATACGGATCTTATTATTTTTTTTAGATTCCGATATCAAATCGGAACTATTTCTATTTTTAAAAATAGAAAACCCGTTTGATTTGCTCAAACGGGTTTATAAATATCTTGATTTTATTCAATACACTTTTAAATCGCTTGACTGCAATTGTAAAAATGATGATGATGGTTTTGAATAAAGTTCATGTTCTTTTTTATTTCTATGCAAATATCTAAATTAAATAATTAATAAACCAAATGATTTGAATAAAAAAAAAGATTAAGTGAAATATTTATCAAATTCTTAGTATCTGTTTAAATTTTTAGTTTTTCAATTCATAATACAGGAATTTATACGGGTTGTTTTAATAAATAAAAGGTTAATTTCACCAATATCAAATTATCTTACATTACAAGTTGTGTTGTTTTCTAAAACTCAATTACATCTTAATAGACTTCTGAATAAAAACAACTTATTATAACAATAAACGAAACAACTGTAAAAATACTTTCTAAAGATACTATTCCTTTACCCTTTTCTTTAACTACTTACCTAACTTAATAAATTACTAAAATGATCAAAAAACATGTATTTGCCTTTATTTTTATCACCTCGATGATAAGTTTTCAAGCTCAAACACCAGACGCAAAAACGGATTGGATTGGAGAATTAAAACTAGGTATCCGAACTCAAAAAGCACAAAAACTCTATTGGGAAAATGGCTTTGCTGTAGATTTTACAAGTCCTAAAATTTCGAACAAACATATTCGTCTTGGTTTTAGTTATGTAACTACAAGACTTGGTAGCGCAATGGGCACCAACGCTATTAAACAAGATAACTTCTTAGTAAATATGGGCTATTATTTTCGTCATCAAAAGAAGCTACAACCTTTTACAAGACTAAACACAGGTTTTTTTTATGCGGATTATGAATCTGATATTTTTGATGAAATTCCTAACACAGCTTTCCTTTTTGCTATAGACGCAGGAATCTCTTATAAATTTGATGCTCCATTTACAGTTCATTTAAGTGCAGGCTATAATTTAAATACAGGAAACGGATCTTCAGGACCAGGAACTTTGTATCCCGTTTTTTACCAAATGAGCATTTTCTACACCATTTTAAAAAAGAAATAATATGAAAACTAAAAACATACTTTTAAAATTATCTGTTATTTTTTTATTGATACTTTCTGGCTGTTCTAGTGAACCAGAAATTGACAATGCAACCATGTTAGACGGAGATCAAATTTTTGATGCATCGCTTTACAACCCTACTACATACTTAGTTTCACACGCAATTACCAATCCCACAACTGTTCAAAAAAACACACCCGTTATTATAACAGTTCATGGTTATTCTGCATCTACTTTTGAATGGGATGAGTTTAGAACTTATAGCGATGCGAATGCCAATATTTTAATGTCACAAGTGCTTTTAGGCGGACATGGACGTAGCTATGAAGATTTTAAAAATGCTACTTGGAAAAACTGGCAAGAACCAATTACAGCAGAATATAACGCACTTCTAGAAAAAGGATATACCAATATAAATTTTGCGTTATCATCCACTGCATGTCCGTTGGTTTTAGACTTAATTAAAAATGGCAAAATAGCAGATAATAGTATAAAAAATATCTTTTTAATAGACCCAATAATTATTCCTTCGGATAAATTATTAACGCTTATAGGAACTGTTGGCCCAATGTTGGGATATTTTGAATCTACAAATACAACTACAGAAGACAAATATTGGTATCATTTTAAACCACAAGAAACCTTAAACGAATTATTAGATTTAATAGATATTGTTCGTAAAGATTTGCAAAAAGGATATCAATTACCAACAGGTACTCAAATGAAAATATATAAATCTATAAAAGATGATACTGCAGATGCTGTAAGCGCTGTTCTTATTTACAAAGGACTTAAAAACAGTGATAAAACTGCTATTGATGTTGAAATGATAGATTCTGAGCTACACGTAGTAACCAGATTAGAAGGTCGTGACAATGTTACTCAAAAAGATCGTGATATTCAAAAACAAGTTTTTGACAACATGTTGATGTTACTTACGCAATAAAGAAAAACATGAAATAGTAATAATAAAGCCCAAGTTTAAAACTTGGGCTTTATTGTTTAATTAAAACAGGAATTTATACGGGTTGTTTTGTTTCTATCATAAAATAACTTTAGTAAAGTTGACAATAGTTTTATTTAAAGTGATAATTGTCACGTTTTTATAGTTTTAATACTCTAAATTTGAGACAGATTGATGAAAAAATAAATTGCTAGACGTTTTCAAAATCTTTATTTATTAATAATTCCTGAAAGGATGGCTTTAATTGGTTGTTTTCTTTGGGATGAAATGAGGTGTTATTACCTTGTAATTAGTTGTACTTTATTAAAAAAAACTATAAATAGATAGACAATGCCAATACTTAATGATATAATTGACTGGGTTGAAAATAAATCTGACTTCTGGCAAGTCGCAATTGACCGCTTAATTAGAAATAATGAACTTACTGATAATGACATTACAGAATTAACAGAAATTAGTAAAATAGATTATGGATTATCGAAATTTAATTTTACTAAAGTAGATTTTAATGATTTAAGAAATTT
The DNA here is from genome assembly GCF_002163675.1 of Polaribacter sp. SA4-12. Taxonomy (NCBI): domain Bacteria; kingdom Pseudomonadati; phylum Bacteroidota; class Flavobacteriia; order Flavobacteriales; family Flavobacteriaceae; genus Polaribacter; species Polaribacter sp. SA4-12. The sequence goes on from NZ_CP019334.1 coordinate 743,304, forward strand.
CGCTAATAATGCAACAAGTAGTGATGATATTATACTTTCAAAAATTTCTAATATTGATAATGTAAACGCACTCTCAAAGACTTGTGAATTAGAATTTTCCCCAAAAGGAATCACGGTAGTCTATGGCGATAATGGTTCGGGAAAATCAAGCTATGTGAGTATTTTAAAACACGCTTGTAATACAAGAGGACATAAGCCAAAAATCAATGATAATTTATACGACCCAACTTGTTTTGGAAACGATAAAAAAGCTGATATTGAATATACAATTGATGGAACAAACTTTAATACAGTAAATCTTGTTAACGAAGAAGTAAGTAGTGCTGTTTTAAAAAGTGTGGATGTTTTCGATACATTTAGTGCAAACCATTATATTGAAGAACAAGATGAAATTGCTTTCATTCCTCAAGGTTTATCTATTGTAGAAAAATTAGCAATTGGCATAAAAAAAGTTGAGAGCAAACTAAATTCAGAATTATTAAGTCCAGTTTTAAAAGGATTTGACTATTCACTTTTAGATGTTTCCGAATGTTCAACAGCTAAAACCTTTCTCGACAACTTAAACGCAGATACAAAACTAGATGAATTAAGAGCAGAATCTATTTGGAATTCAACTAAAGATTCTAGAATTGAAAAGTTAATTAAAGAAATTGAGAAATTAAATTCGACAGACCCAAAGAAAAACTTAAAAGAAAATGAAGAAAAGATAAAACGTTTTGAAATTTTGCAAAAGAAATTTCAAACGCTAGAAGATAATTTAACAGGTCAAATCTTAATAGATTTGAAACAAACGTTAAATAATTTTGTAACAACAAGTAAAGCTTTAAAAGAATCTTCTGAAAAAGCATTTTCTGATTTACCAATTGAAGGTGTTGGTAATAGTTCGTGGAAATTACTTTGGGAAAGTGCTCGTAAATTCTATAATGAAAGTACGGGAACGAAGAACTTTCCAGAAATAAATAAAGATAGTAATTGTCCTCTTTGTCTTCAAGATTTAGATGAGGATGCAAAGAATAGGTTTACTTCCTTTGAGGAATTTATAAAAAATGATATTCAAAAAACTTTTGACGAAGCATCTAATAAATTTGATTTAGCGATTGAAGATTTGAATAGTCTAGACTTTTCTTTTGAGGAGCAAAAACCTTCAACAATAGAATTAAATGAATTGATTGAGGATTATTCTCAAAATCAAGAACAATATTTAGAATTACTTTCTAAACAGAAAGAGAGTTTAGTAACTCTTTTTAATGTTAAAAAAACTATTGAAGATTTTAATAAAATTGAAATTGAGAAGACACCAAAAACACAAATTCAAGAACTCATTAAAACCTTAAAGGAAACAAATGAGAAATTAAAAGTCCAATCAATTGAAGAAGATTTAAAACCACTTAATAAAGAATTGAATCAATTAAAAGGAGAAAAAAAGATTTTTGATTTTAAACCAAAACTAGGTCGTGAAATTTATCGACAAAAAAAAATAAAATTACTTAATCAATGCATTAGTAAATGTAATACTCGGACTATTACAACACATAGTAACGAGTTAGCTACAAATTATATAAGTCAAAGCCTTAAACAGAATTTCAAAACCGAACTGACCAAACTAGGTTTTAAAAATATCAAAATAGAGACCGAAACGAAAGGACAAAGAGGAAAACAATATCACTATTTAAGACTTGATGAACAAAATGCAAACGGAATAGCATTAAAAGATGTTTTAAGCGAAGGAGAACATAGGTGTATTTCTTTAGCAACATTCTTGTCTGAATTATCCATTTCAGAGCATAAAAGCGCTATAGTTTTTGACGACCCAGTTTCATCTCTCGACCACAAATGGAGAAATAAAATATCAAAAAGAATTGCAGAAGAATCTTTAGATAGACAAGTAATCGTTTTTACTCACGATATTACTTTTCTACTAATGATTCAAGAACATTCTAATAAATTAAATTGTGATTTAGACATAAAGAGCCTTACAAGAAAGAAAAAGGAAACAGGATTGATTGCAAGCAATCCACCTTGGGACGCTCTGAAAGTTAGTATTAGAATTGGTATTTTAAAAAGCGCTCATCAAGAGTTGAAAAAAATTGAAAACAATGAAACCGAAGAAGTTTATAAAGAAAGAGCAAAAATCTTATATGGTAAACTTCGAGAAACTTGGGAACGTTTTATTGAGGAAGTATTCTTAAATGGCGCAATTCAAAGATTTGGAAGGGCAATACAAACTCAACGTTTATCAAAAATTGTAGATTTGACAGATGATGATTACAATCTTGTAGATACGAATATGAGTAAATGTTCAACTTATTTTACTGGACACGATACAGCAGGAACTTTAATTGAAGAAATGCCTGACTCTGATGAATTTCTTGCGGACTTGAAAATTTTGGAAGAATATATGAAGAGGATTAGGAAAAGAAGAAATTAATAAAGTGTAAAAACACATGTTATTAACGGCTAATCAAATATAAATATTGTGATTTTATTTTAAAACACCTTAAATTAAAACATCGGAAAATTGCGTATGCAAATCCGCAAATTTCATATTCTAAACCAACAGAATGCAAAGAAAAATAATTACACTATTACTATTAGTCATATTCATGAATTTTGGATATGCTCAATCTGAAAAAATCAATATTAAAACAGGCCATTTAACAGAAGTAAATTATCTAAAAATGGATAATTTTTATTTAACTCATTATTTGTACATAGATCTATTTTTAAGGGAAAATCTGTTTCCTCAAGCCAAACCAGAAGAGGTTTCTTCAATAATAAAAGCTCTTAAAAAATATGTTTCAGTAGAAAACAAATTAGACATTGAAATTGAAAAACCAGGAAAAAGAAATTACTTAATCCGATTTACAATTTTAAAGAAAGAAGATGGGACTAAACTTCTAATTGCTTTTACCAATTGGAATGTAAAGAAAAAGAAATTTGAAAAAGACATTAAAATAGAAAATGATTCCTATACAAGATGGTATTTTTTAAATGGAAACAAAATGACTTACAGAAAAGACATGTCTGATAAGAATGATTACGCAACCATAAATAAAAATGACTTGGCGAATGCTTATCTATTCGACGAATTATCTGATAACGATTCTAAAATAAAAAATACAATAAACGAATCTCTAAATCAAAGTGATTTAAGTAAGTCAGATAAGATTATGGCAAATTTAATTCTCTTGAAATACCAAATTTTTAAAAAAGAGAGCGAAAATGTAACGAAGCAAACTGAATATTTAACAGAGCTATTTGAAAAGAATAAAAGTACGTCAAATTTTAGAGGTTTAAAAATGGCTTTTGATGCTACTAAATTTCAAATAGAATTAATGAAATAAATACTGTGTAAAACACTCTATATAATTTATTCTAGCCTATTTAGAAACACGTTAACTCTATTTTTAAAAAGATGAAGATTTTGAAAAACTAATTGTAAAAAATAAACTCACAACTAATGTCAAGTAAAAAAGCACAAACACCTAAGTGTTAACTGGGTTTAAAATAAACGGAAAAAGATAAGATTGTTTGAAAAATTTATTAATTATTTCATTTGACTTCATTAGAGAAGGAGAAAGTGAAACTTCATTGGCTATAGGTTCAATATTATCATATATTAAAAATGATATAGATTACGGGATTAAATTTAAAGCATCACATTTACCCATAAATGTATTAGAATTTAATGAAAACTTTGAGGTTTCCGATTTGAATAAATATTTATCAAATTATAATTTCAATGAAATAGATTATATCGCAATATCAGCTTATGTTTGGAATGAATTTATTACAAATAGCTTCATTAATCTTATAATCAACAAGTATAATTTCACAGGAAAGGTAATTCTTGGTGGTTATCAAATATCATACTCAAATAATCCTGTTCTAGAATACCCGAATTGCCATTATTTTATAGATGGTTATGCTGAAAATGCTTTATTATCAATTTTAAAAAATGAAAACAATTCAAAAGTATTAAAATCTAATTTTGATTTTTCTAATATTCCTTCTCCATATCTAACAGACGAAATACAAGTTGATGATAATCAAGAAAAAGTAAGGGTTGAAACACAAAGAGGTTGTCCTTATAGGTGTAATTTTTGTGCGCATCGAGATTTAACTAATAACAAAGTTTACAAACAAAGTTTTGAGAAAACGATATCTGAATTCAAATATTTTAGATATAAAAAAGTTGAAAAAGTAAATGTTCTTGACCCAATTTTCAATATAGGTTCGAATTACCTTAATATTTTAAATGAACTTGTAAAAATGAATTACAAATCATTAATAAGTATCCAAGTAAGATTTGAAACTATAATTGGAGATAAAGGTTTACGTTTTTTAGATCTCTGTGAAAAACTTAATATACATCTTGAATTTGGATTGCAAACTGCAATTATAAAGGAAAGTATTCTTATCAATAGAAAAAACAACCCTTCCAAAATAAAATCAGTTATGCATCAATTAAATAAAAGAAATATAAGCTATGAAGTAAGTTTAATATATGGTCTACCAACGCAAACTGTTACTTCGTTTAAAAAAAGTATTTCTTTCTTAATTGAAAATGGATGTGAAAAAATTATAGCATTTCCTTTAATGTTATTAAAAGGAACAGAATTATTTCAAGAAAAAGAAAAGTTTTCTCTCAAAGAAGAGAATATAGGTGAATATAATATTCCATTGGTAACAAGTAGTAATTCTTTCAGTAAAAATAATTGGCTTGAAATGAAAAAAATTGCTAATAATTTAAAATTATCTAACAAAAATGAAAATAGAATAAAGCTTCCACTAACAATAGATGCATAAGATTGTTGGAAATAAATCTAAACGAACTTTCAAAAAATAAAAACACCGTAAATGAAATCTCTAAAAACATTTATAGTACTTTCTAAAACTAAAAACCAAGTTTTTACAACCATTTGTAAAATGAAATGCTGAAACGTAAAAAACTCATTGAATAGGAATGATTTTAGTACTATTTTTGCATTTATGGAGAACAAAAAAAAGGTTACTAAAAAATTACAGCGTTCAGTAGCAGAAGCGATACAGCAATTTACAATGATTGCCGAAGGAGATAAAATTATGGTTTGTCTTTCTGGGGGAAAAGATAGTTATGCAATGCTAAATATGTTATTGTATTTTCAGAAAGTTGCGCCTATTAATTTTGGAATTGTTGCTGTAAATTTAGATCAAAAACAACCTGGTTTTCCTGAGGAAGTTTTACCAAATTATTTACAAAATTTAGGTGTCGATTTTAAAATTATTGAAAAGAATACCTACAAGATTGTTATGGACAAAACGCCTGAAGGTAAAACTACATGTAGTTTATGTTCTCGTTTACGTAGAGGAACTTTATATGAAGCAGCCAAAGATTTAGGTTGTAATAAATTGGCTTTAGGACATCACAAAAATGACATTATAGAAACCTTTTTCTTAAACTTCTTTTTTGCAGGAAAAATGGAAACAATGCCGCCTAAATTCAGAAATGATGCTGGCGATATCGTTGTTTTAAGACCTTTGGCTTTCTGTAATGAAAGTGATATTGAAGCGTATGCAGATTTTATGGATTTCCCTATTATACCTTGTAATTTATGCGGTTCTCAAGAAAATTTACAACGTAAAAAGGTAAAACAAATGATTACCGATTGGGAAACTGAATTCCCAAATAGAAATGCAATTATGATGAATGCTTTACAGAATGTATTTCCTTCTCATTTATTAGATAAAAACTTATATGATTTTGACAATTTAGAATCTAAAATACCCGAAACTTCTTTGGTAGATTGATCTTTTTTAAAACATTTATTTTAACTAAAAAAGGTGTTTAAATTCTTTGATTTTATCTTTAAAATCGGTAACTTAGTTCTGTGTGTTTTTTTATATAAAAATATATACAAGCATATATTAATTAAAATCACTAGATATGAGTTTCTTATCAGACAATGTGATTCCTGGAAATCACGGAAAAGTATTCGGAACGAATGCAACAAACAATTACGACCTACAAAGAATTAGATTAAAACTATTGTCTTTAGACGGCATTAAAGAAGTACTTATTAATGCTGATGTTTTTCCAAAAGAGTTTGTTATTTATACATCAAAAGTAGTTACCGTTAAAGATATAGAAGATCTTGTAATTACTACGGGCTTTCACGCTATTCCAAAAGATCTTTTTGAGCTTTAATCAATTAATAATTTGACACAGAAATGAGCGTTTCTATTTGTCTAAATTATTAGTAATTGTATTTTGAAGAATTGTTGTGCCTAATTTTTACAATTATCCAACGATATCTGTTGTTTTGAAATTTTGACGTGCTTATAAAAATAGAGAAAAATAAACCAAACTTCGTTTATTTTAAATTGAAAAAGGAGTTCTGTAAATTAGAAGTCCAATGCTATTTTTACTTCAAAGAATATCTCTCACTTTCTACTTTTTTTACTTAATTAAACTGATTTTAAGGACTTTAAAAAAAGGGCTTTAATATTTTATGCTTTAATATATTTTGGTGAAAAATTAATACAGATCATAAATAGGTATTTTGCTTATTGATTTTTCTTTTTATCAAATGTACTTTAGCTAAGTATTATATTGTTATTTACAATTATAAATACAACCAAACTTTATATAAATTCAAATTTAAGAGATATGAATTTTCGCCCAAAAAAAGTAATCCCTATTAATCAAGTAAAAGTATTCTCTACAAATACAACTAACAATTATGCTTTATATCTTATTAAAACTAAAATAATGACTTTAGATGGCATTAAAGATGTGGAAATAGATATAGACATTTTACCCAAAAAATTTATTGTTCACACAACAAAAATAGTACCTAAAAAAGATATTGAAGCTATTATATTCTCTTTTGAATACAAGAATCACCTAAAAGTTTTATTAGCTATTTAATTCAAAAAAGATAGGCACAATAAACTCAAATTGAGTGTGCTAATTTTACATTCAAATAGATTTTTCGTTTTAACCAATAAACTTATTGATTATTGACAATTTTGTCAAATTAAATTGAGAAACATTTATTCATAGAAAAAAGAGCTGTTTTTCATAAAAATGAATAAATTTAGTTTTATATAACCTTTTGGTCTTAATTTTTTTGAAAATGATACAAAAAAAAAGATACGTTTTAAACGTACCCTTTTTAATTATAGTTATGATTCCTCCTATTCTTTTAGTAAAACAATAACTAAATGAAGCTTCCTTAGAAAAGTTAGAATATTTTTTTTCACCTCAAAAGGATTATATATGTTTCTTTATAAAGTTTTTGATATCAGTTATCACTTCATCAAATAATTCTTTTTCTGGCTTAAAAGGAGTTCCATTAGCAAATCTAGGATCAGTTCCAGGTCCATCAGGGCTACAATGATCTATATCAATAGATCTACGCCACACATCTGCATGATTTCTCCACTCACTTTGTTTCACTAAACTTGGTGCATCAAACCAAACATTCCAAGCTAATATGTTACCTTGCTGTAACATATTTCCAGATCCAATATTAAATGCTTTCATTATAATAGTGTTAAATTCATTCACTAAATGACTATGATTTAAATCAATTTCACCAATTTCAACTTCAACATTTGCATGACTCCATGCTTCTTTATGTATTGTAAATGGCGGTAAATTACCTTCCATAAACAATCCATCTCGTAATGCAATTGTAGTAGATTTTTGTTTTGTTGTTTGATATGTATTTAATTCTATTGCTTTTTTCTTTTCGGAAGGAAAACAATACCCAAGATGATTTAATTCGAAAATAGACCACAATATTTTACCCAAAGAAGATTCATTTGCAGCAGGACTAAACCAAATTTTAGGTTTTACCATCATATCTACAGCTAAACTTTTATTAGATTCATCTACCCAACCTTTTTGTCCTGTAACTGTAACTTCTACATTAAAAGTACCTACACCTGGTATAAATGTACCTTGTTGTGGACAAATAATAGACCAAGATTGACCTGTGTTATCATACCCAACTCTAGAAATGTCTGGAGCAAACATTTGAAAACATCTTTTCGGGTCGGTTTTACCTTTTTGAGTTTCCCAAGTAAATTCTGGCCATAATACACGTTGTTGTCTGGTGATATTATGAATTTTATCTAAGTTGTCATTAAACTTTAAAGCGCCTAAATCTGGAGTTGGATATTTCATTTCTGGATTCTTTTTTAGAAATCCACCTTTCCAACCTTTTGCAGGTATGTGATTTGGAATTAATTTTTTCATAAAATTCTGATTTTAAGTGTTTTTATACTCCTCCAAATCTATTTAGAATCTTATTATTATGTAAGCGTGAAAGTTCTATATCTAAAAATCAGGTGTTTATACGTTTTTCTTATTAACATACAAAATTTACTTTCTATTGGTTTCTCTTGTTCAGTAAATAATTTGAAGGGTGATAATTGTCACGTTTCTTTTTTAACTTTTTATTTAAATTTCGTGCAGATTGAAAAATAAATTGCTAACTATTTTCAAAATATATAAAACTTATTGTAGAATAATTATATCAAAAAAGAACTATGAATAAAACTAGAATAATAGGATTGATGATAATGTTAGTAGGAATAACAATTCACGCTAATTTGGAAAATGATTTCACCGATTTTATCACTGGTTTACTTTTAGCTGTTGGAATTATTATATTAGTTTTTGGTAAGACGATTTTCAATAAAGAAAAGAAAACAACTTAAAAAACAGATAATATTACCTTGTTTTAATAAAATAAAACAAGGTAATACTATCTTATAACTAGTTGTACTGCATTTTCACTACGAAACCAAATAATTACAAGTTAATCATTAAATCATTTAAAAAAGTACTGTAATTATTCAATTCAAAAGGAACATCTGCATTTTTTTCCATATCATGAAAATGATGTGTGCCTAACAATTCCATTCCTGTAAAAGCATTCATTCTGTGAAACCCAAACATTACACCATCATCCACACTTTTTTGATTGAAAAATTCATTTTCTAAAGTAAATGCGGTTTTAGGTGCATTCCAACTTGTAGTAAGTATATATTTTTTTCCGTGCATTAAACCACCTGTTCCGTAATTGATGTTTGGATTTTTTCTACTTCTTCCATCGCTTTTATAAATTCCATTTTGATGACCTTCCGTAAAAACTTCATCTATATATTTTTTAAACCCAAAAGGAATTTGAAACCACCAAATTGGAGTATGATAAATCACTATATCCGCCCATTTAAATTTTTCAACTTCTTCCTTTGCTTTATAATTTTCACCAACTTGAGTACACTTAACATCAAATCCTTCAAGCGTATCAAAATATGAAATAGTATTATTAAAAAGAGTTTCATTAAATTTTCCACCAGAATGTGCAAATGGATGGCTTCCATTAATTATAAATATATTTTTCATCTGTCTATTATTTTATTTAGGACAAAATTAAAGTAACTTTTATTATTGTAAAAATAATACAAATCATACCTTTGTATCAATATTTTAATAGTTATGGTAAATTTAGAATGGTATAGAACATTTAAAGAAATATATGAAAACGGAACTTTAACCAAAGCTTCTGTTGCTTTATATGCGTCCCAACCAGGGGTTAGTGTACACTTAAACGCTTTAGAAGCATATGTTGGCAAAAAGTTATTTGAACGAACTTCAAGAAAAATGATTCCAACAGAAGACGGGAAATTTTTATATGAATATATTATTGAATCTTTAAACAAACTTGAAATAGCAGAACAGCATTTTAAAAAAACTACTCAAGAAAAAAATCCTTCTCTAAATATTGGAATGTGTTCAGAAATGTTTCAGCTTATTATTGAACCCGAAATTCCGAAATTGAACTTTGACTTAGTAGCTAGATTTGGAGCACATACAGATTTAATAAAAGACTTAAATAATGGTATTTTAGATTTAGTAATAACACCTAAAAAACAGAATAAAAAAAAATCATTAGTTGAATATGTTCCGTTTTCAAAAGAAAGAATCATTTTAATAGCCGGAAATAAAACAGATACAACTAAAATACAAAAACACATTAAATCTAACAATTTTAAGAAGTTAGAAGATGAACTACTTAAAAATATTTGGTATAGTTCATCAAACGAGATGGAACATTTTAGACGTTTTTGGTTTGAAAATTTTAATAAAAAACCTGCTTTCAAACCAAACTATATTTTACCGAATATTACTTCCATTATTAGATGTCTAAACAATGAAAACGGGCTTGCATTAGTTCCAGATTTTTTATGTCAAGAACAAATTTTAAGAAACGAAATAAATTTAGTTTGGGAAGGAAAAGTGAAAACGGAAAACACCTTATTTTTTGCATCAAGAACAGATTTGAAATACAAAAAAGAATTAGATAGAATTAGGAATATATTTACCTCAAAAATGAAATAAACTCACTATAACAACGTTTCATCAAAATTGTAGATTTTTACTAAATGCAATATTTTTTAATTCTAATTTTATTATTTTATAAACGACAATTGCAATAACCAAACCCAATTTTGGTTAGACTAGAACAGTTGCCAAGTTTTTAGACCCAGATGGAAATCTTTGTGCTTTTAAGGATCGCTAAAAATTTGAAAAACAAATTACAGATTTTAAGTAGCATCCATAACAAATTATAAAAAGCAAAAAACCTTTGTTAAATTCATCTAACAAAGGTTTTTTTATGTTTTAAAAAGAAATATTTTCTTTTATTCTGTAATTACTGTTTCTTTAATTTCAACAACTTCTACGTCAAAAACAAGATCATGACCAGCTAAAGGATGATTACCATCAATTACTATACTTTCTTCTTTTACTTCAATTACCATTAAGTTAATTTCTTGTCCGTCAGGAGATTTAGAAACTAATCCCATACCAACTTGAGGCTCCATATCTTGAGGAAGTTCAGCTTTCTTAACTTCTTGTATTAAACTAGGGTTAGGCTCTCCATAAGCTTGGTCTTTTGTAATTTCGATCGTTTTCTTTTCGTTTAATTTCATGTCAATTAAACCTTTTTCAAAACCAGGAATCAATCTTTCTTGTCCTAAAACAAATTCGATTGGCTCTTTTCCTTCAGAAGTATCAAAAACTTGTCCGTTAGCTAATTTACCTGTATAATTTACTTTAATTGTACTGTTTACTTTTACTTGACTCATACTATATTAATTTAAAAAATGTTTTAATTTTTACTTACTTGTTCAATAGCTGCCATAATCAAGCCAAAGGAGTGAAAAACTGACAGAAAAGGTAATAAATCAGTTTGTAAATTGGCAGTAAACGTACAAATAGCACTTCACCTCTATTATAACAACAAATAGCAGTGTTTTTGTTTTTTAAAAATCGACTCAAATAATAATTATTTCATCAGTAATTTTGTCAGTTTTCATAAAAACTTGGACTGTTTTTATGACAATTATGTAAGGGTACAGTCGCTACTTTTTCTTTCTTTATGATTCTTTTTTGTTGATGATTCTAGAGAAACTGAATTACGTCATCAAGTTTAGGGAGATTTTGTTAAAAGATACTTTGAGTTGTATTTTTATTTGGAAACTTACTACACTGAAATAGGATTCAATTAGATATTTATTTTCCTTTTTGATAGAAGTTATTACTTTTATAATTTTGTCAATTTGATTGGGGATTCAAAATGAAATGAGAAGCCTTTGTATTGGGTTTAAAAATTTAGTTATTTTAATAGATTCTCTATACAATTTAAAAAAAAAATTCCCTTTGACACATATAAGAATCAAAGGGAAGTAACTTTTTGATAAAAAATCTAATTTAAAACAAGCTAACTGCTAATTGTACTCTTGCGATTCTTTGTGAGGGATTCCAAAAAGTTGTTGCTGATACAGGAATTGTTAAATCTAAAAACTTAAGTGTTTTTGTTGCTGTTAAACCAACATTAACTAAGTCAAAGTTTTGAGCACCATCACCATATAAATGTGTATCTCCGTTAAAAGAAAAACCTGCTCCCACAAAACCTTTTAAATCAACCTTAGATTTACTAATTAGAGGATAAGACAGTTCTATATACGTAGAATAACGTTGTTCAAAGTCACCATTGTCTAATTGAGAATCTCCGCTACCGAATAACAATACATCAGCCTCCAAACGTAATGGAAAACTTTCATTGAATGTATAAGAAGTTCGTAAATCAATTAAATGTGTAGATGTGTTCTTATCATAATCCCAAACATCTGGAGTTGCCACAGAACGAGTATTAAATAAATCCCACAAGCCAATAGAAAAACCATTTTTTGCATATTGAACATAGTAATTTATTTCTTTATACGACGTTCCATCACTTTCATTTGAAAAAGACATTCCTCCCCAAAACCCAGTTGTAAAACTAGCAGACTTATTTAGTTTTAATTTTGAAAACACAGCCACCATTGGTTTATCAGTAATTACCAAACCTCTCCATAAATGGTTTGTTTTTACATCAACATGAAAGTCGATAGGACTATCTTTTAGTTCAACTTCTTGGGCTAAACCTATTTGCACTGTCATAAGTGCTACGAATACTACTACTAATATTTTTTTCATTGTGTAATTCTAAAAAACTAATATTTTACATTAAATAAGTATATAACAAAGCTGCAATTACACAACCAACTAAAGGACCTACTACAGGAATCCATGCATAACCCCAATCACTTGACCCTTTTACAGGTAAAATAGCGTGCATAATTCTCGGACCTAAATCTCTCGCTGGATTAATAGCATAACCTGTGGTACCACCCAAAGACAAACCAATTACCCAAACAAGGAAAGCTACAGGTAATGCTCCAACAGAACCTAAACCTACAAGAGCTTCAGGACTTCCTTCAATTCCTAAATCCATACTAGGACCCGTTATATAGAATATAACAAAGACCAAAACGAAGGTTCCTATAATCTCACTCATTAAGTTTGAAAAGGTGTTTTTAATTGCTGGTCCTGTACTAAAACAAGCTAATTTACCCGCTTCATCATCAGTTGCTTTAAAGTGATCTTTATAAAATACCCACACTAAAAATGCACCTATCATTGCTCCTATCATTTCCCCTGCAATATATTCTGGAACTAAAGCCCAAGAAACTTTACCTGCAACGGCTAAAGCGATAGTTACCGCTGGATTTAAATGTGCGCCACTATAAGGCCCTGCTACTATAACACCTACAAATACGGCTAATGCCCATGCTGTAGTAATTTCTATCCATCCGGCACCACCAGCCTTTGTGTCTTTTAAAACCACATTAGCTACCACCCCATTACCTAATAAAATCAATAACATGGTTCCTAATATTTCTGCTACTAAAATTGACATAATTTTCTATTTTTATGATTATTGATACGTATTTATTCTTCAATCCAATTTTGTGCACACTTCACTGCTTTATGCCAGTAATGTAACATGTTGTCCACTTTTTCTTTTGGAGCTTCTGGATAGAATTCTTTATCAACAACCCATTGAGATTGAATATCATCTATACTATCCCAATAACCAACAGCTAAACCTGCTAAGTAAGCAGCACCCATTGCTGTAGTTTCTAGTGTTTTAGGTCTTATAATTTTAAATCCGAATAAATCAGATTGAATTTGCATTAATAAATTACTAGCAGCAGCACCACCATCAACTCTTAATTCTATACTTTTTTTACCTGCATCTGCTTCCATTGCTTTTACAATGTCATATACTTGAAAAGCAATTCCTTCTAAAGTGGCACGAGCAATATGTGCATCCGTAGTACCTCTTGTAATACCTAACATTGCACCACGCGCATATTGATCCCAATACGGAGCTCCTAAACCTGTTAAGGCAGGTACAAAGTAAACACCACCATTATCTTCAACTGTTTCAGCTAAATAACTGATACCTGGCGCTGTTTTTACCATCTTTGCTCCATCACGTAACCATTGTACAGCTGCTCCACCAACAAACACACTTCCTTCTAGCGCATAAGTAGTTTTTCCATTAATTTTCCATGCAACAGTTGTTAATAAATTATTTTCTGAATACACCGCTTCTTCTCCGGTATTCATTAAAAGGAAACATCCTGTACCATAAGTGTTTTTAACCATTCCAGGTTTTGTACACATTTGTCCGAATAATGCTGCTTGTTGATCTCCTGCAATACCTGCAATTGGAATTTTAGAAGAAAATAAAGTGGTTGCTGTAGTACCGTAAACTTCACTACTTTCTTTAACTTCTGGTAATATGGCTTTAGGGATATTGAATAATGCCATTAACTCTTCATCCCAAGCCATGGTGTGAATATTGAACAACATAGTTCTACTTGCATTAGAAACATCAGTAATAAACATTTTTCCTCGAGTAAGTTTCCAGATAATCCATGTATCTACTGTACCAAAACATAGTTTTCCTGCTTCAGCTTTCTCTCTTGCACCTTCTACATTGTCTAAAATCCATTTTAGTTTAGTTGCAGAAAAATAAGCATCAATAACCAATCCTGTTTTCTTTTTGATCATATCTATATGACCATCTTCTTTTAATTCATCACAATATTTGGCTGTTCTTCTATCTTGCCATACAATTGCATTATAAATAGGTTCGCTAGTTTCACGATCCCAAACAATAACGGTTTCTCTTTGGTTGGTTATACCAATAGCCGCAATTTCATCGCCAGTAATACCTTGTTGAGCAACTACTTCGGCAGCTACCGAAATTTGTGAAGACCAGATTTCATTAGGGCAATGCTCTACCCAACCTGGTTTGGGGAAAATTTGTTCGAAAGGTTTTTGAGAAACTCTTACAATCTCTCCGTTGTGATTAAATAAAATTGCGCGAGAAGATGTTGTTCCTTGATCAAAGGCTAAAATTAGTTTATTTTTCATAAGTATTCGTTTAGGTGGTTTTAATTGTCTCTAGATTCAATTAAAACTATTGTTTATAAAATATAATTAGACGTTACTTCTAGATAGTTTGCTACTTGTTCTGTTTGCCATGCTTCATCTTTTTCAAGTTCCTTTGCCATTATTTTTGCTACTTCTGGAGCCATTTTAACACTCTCTTTTGCATCTAATAATTGACAACGAACTCTACGCGCAAGAAAATCTTCTACGTTTAAAGCCATTTCATTTCTTACCGCCCAAACTACTTGCGCTTGTATTACTCCCATAGAATCACTTATGGATTTATCCCATCCGTTTTGTTTAGATAACTCTAATAAAGGTTCTTCATCACTTCCATAGAAGTGCAAAGGATTATCATAGTTTACATTTTCTTTGTAACCATGTATTTTTAAATGTTTCGTTTTTGTGGAAACATGTGACCAATTATGGTTTTTCTCTGCTTTATCAACTAAATCTTCACCCATTTTTCTAAAAGTGGTCCATTTACCACCTACCATAGTTAATAGTCCAGATTTTGAAGTAAAGATTTTATGACTTCGAGAAATTTCTTTCGTTTTATTTCCTTTTCCTTTGGTTGCTGCTAAAGGACGTAAGCCCGCAAAAGCACTTAATACGTCACTTCTTTTTGGTGCCTTTGTTAAGTATCTACTAGCAGTACTTAAAATAAACCCAATCTCTTCCTCAAGAGCTACAGGCTCTAATGATTCTTGCTTAAGAGGTGTATCTGTTGTACCTACAATTACTTTATTGTGCCATGGAACTAAGAATAAAACACGACCGTCATCCGTTTTAGGAATTGTAATTGCATCATCACCAGGTAAGAAAGACTTATCTAATATTAAATGTACACCTTGACTAGGCGCAATAGTTTTTTCCGCTCCTGGAGAATCCATTTGCAACACGTCATCAGCAAATACTCCAGTTGCATTCACAACTTGCTTTCCTTTTATTTCAAAAGATGTATCTCCTTCTTCATCAAATACCTTAACACCTGAAAGGTTGCCATTACTATCTTTTATCAAACCGTCTACAGAACAATAATTAAGGGCTATTGCCCCCATTTCCACAGAACTCTGTAATACGTTTATTGCCATACGTGAATCATCAAATTGACCGTCATAATAAACAACACCTGCTGAAATTTTATCTGGATTGATAAGCGAAATTCGCTCTAAAGTTTTTGCTTTAGAAATACGTCTAGATCTTCCCAAGCTTAGTTTTCCTGCTAATAAATCATAAAAAGTTAAACCAACGGTATATAAAATCTCATCATATAAACCATGTGTAGGAATAATAAATGACTGGCTTTTAGTAATGTGAGGAGCATTCTTTAACATTAACCCTCTTTCTACAACAGCTTCTCTTACTAAACCTATATTACCTTGTGCTAAATATCTTACACCACCATGTAGTAACTTTGTAGCTTTACTTGATGTTGATTTTGTGAAATCTGATTTTTCAAGCAAAACAACTGAGTACCCTCTTGCTGATGCTTCAAGTGCTATACCTATACCTGTTGCACCACCTCCTATAATTATGAAATCGTAAGTCTTAGAGTCACTTCTTAACTTATCCATCATTACCTTTCTGTTCATAATTTTATTTTTTAATTTTAATATTTCTTTATTTCTGATATAAAAGTATAACAAAACGAAACAAAACAAAGGTTTTTTTTAGTTATTTTTGATTGTTTTTGGTTATTTTTATTATACTATGACATTTGTCATGAAAAAGAACTAGTTTAACCTGATTTTAGGTTGTTTTTCTTTTCTTATTCTTTCTATTACAAACAAATCGGTTTCGTTTCAACAAAAATATTTCAACAAAAGTCCATTTTTAGCTTCATTTTGATCAGAACATCACGTACATTTGTATAAAACGAAACATAATGACACTAAATATTGTTGATCGTCACAAACTTATTTTAAACAAACTTGAAGAAAATGGTTTTGTAAATGTTAATGATCTGGGTAAAGAGTTTAATGTTTCATTGGTTACTATTCGAAAGGATTTAAAACTGCTTGAGGAAAGAAAATTATTGTTTAGATCACATGGGAAAGCTATTAGTGTAAATCCATACATCAAAGAACATCATGTAAATTATAAAGAAAAACTACATCCGAAGGAAAAAAACAAAATTGCGATTGCAGCTATCGAAACTTTAATGCCTCATGATAGTATTATAATTGCTTCTGGAACCTCTGTTATTGAATTTGCAAGACATATAAAACCTATAGAAGGACTGACTGTATTGACAGCTTCCTTAAACACTTCGATTATTCTAGCTGAACACAAAGATATTGACGTAATACAATTAGGAGGAATAGTTAGATCTAGCTCCTCTTCTGTAGTAGGTCCTATTGGAGAAAAAATGTTAGCAGAATTTACATTTACAAAATTGTTTTTAGGGGTAGATGGTATCGATTTAGAATACGGACTCACAACTACGAGTTCACTTGAAGCTTCTTTAAATAAAGAAATGATTAAAGCAGCACAAAAAATAATTGTCTTAACAGATTCCTCAAAATTTAATAGAAAGGGATTTGGAAGAATTTGTGGACTTGATGAAGTTGATCAAATTATTACCGATTCTGACATTGATACTAAAACAAAAAATAGACTGGTAGAATTAGGCATTGAACTTACTATAGTCTAAATCAATAACCTGTTCTTTTTAATAAAAACAAATAATAAACTGAATGAAGCTTCCCCTATATCTTCACTAAAGATTTAAGAGCGAACAAAAAAGGGATTCAGCTAAATAATGGTCTTTAAATTCACTTGTTCAACAATTACCTTTTTCATACTCAAAAACTATACTTTTTTATTTATAAAAAAAAATATTATACCGAGATAAAGTATAAAAATAAAATAGACCATTTTAATCATCAGAATTCGTTAAATTAGTTGGCACGAAATCTTTAAACCTTTTAAAATGGAAAACGATACAAATTCTAACACAGCAAACAATCAAAATAAGTGTCCACATCATCAAGAACAAGATGGTGGTGTTGTACCAGAAAAAACAACATCTTCAGGTAAATGTCCAGTAATGCATGGTGCAAATACAGCAACTAATTCATCTGTTATGGATTGGTGGCCAAACGCACTTAATTTAGATATTTTACATCAACATGATACAAAAACAAACCCTTTAGGACCAAATTTCAACTATCATGAAGAACTTAAGAAATTAGATATTGATGCTCTTAAAAAAGACATGCATGCATTAATGACAGATAGTCAAGAATGGTGGCCTGCAGATTGGGGACATTATGGCGGTTTGTTAATACGTATGTCTTGGCATTCTGCTGGGTCTTACCGTACTTCAGATGGTCGTGGTGGTGGTGGTTCTGGAAATCAACGTTTTGCACCGTTAAATTCTTGGCCAGATAATGTTAGTTTAGATAAGGCTAGAAGATTATTGTGGCCTATCAAGAAAAAATATGGAAACAAAGTAAGTTGGGCAGATTTAATTGTTTTGGCAGGAACGATTGCTTATGAAAATATGGGCTTAAAAACCTTTGGATTTGGTTTTGGTCGTGAAGATATTTGGCATCCAGAAAAAGATACTTATTGGGGAGCAGAAAAAGAATGGTTAGCACCAAGTGATGAACGTTATGCTGATGTAGAAGATCCAACAACAATGGAAAATCCTTTAGCAGCTGTGCAAATGGGGTTAATTTATGTAAATCCAGAAGGAGTTAATGGAAAACCAGATCCTTTAAAAACAGCCGCTCAAGTAAGAGAAACTTTTGCACGTATGGCAATGAATGATGAAGAAACAGTTGCTTTAACTGCTGGTGGACATACCGTTGGTAAAGCACATGGTAATGGTGATGCTAGTGTTTTAGGACCAGATCCAGAAAATGCAAATGTAGAAGAACAAGGTTTTGGTTGGCATAATCCTAATAAATCTGGTAAAGGACGTTATACAGTAACAAGTGGTTTAGAAGGTGCATGGACAACTCACCCAACCAAATGGGATAATGGTTTTTTCGACATGTTATTTAAACATGAATGGGAATCTGTTAAAAGTCCTGCTGGTGCTTGGCAATGGGAACCAGTACAAATTAAAGAAGAAGACAGACCAGTAGATGTAGAAGATGCTAGTATTCATCAAAACCCAATGATGACTGATGCTGATATGGCAATGAAAATGGATCCTATTTACAAGGAAATTTCATTAAAATTCATGAAAGATCAAGACTATTTTTCAGATACTTTTGCACGTGCTTGGTTTAAATTAACACATAGAGATTTAGGACCTAAAGCAAATTATTTTGGTGTAGACGTACCAAAAGAAGATTTAATTTGGCAAGATCCTATACCTACAGGAAATACTGATTATCATATTATTGATGTAAAGGATAAAATTGCTGCATCTGGATTATCAGTTTCAGAAATGGTAACTACTGCTTGGGATAGTGCTCGTACTTATAGAGGTTCTGACAAACGTGGTGGCGCAAACGGAGCTCGTATTCGTTTAGCACCTCAAAAAGATTGGGAAGGAAATGAACCAAAACGTTTGGCAAAAGTAATATCAATATTAGAACCTATTGCTTCTGAATTTGAAATTAGTGTTGCTGATACGATTGTTTTAGCAGGTAATGTTGGTATAGAACAAGCTGCAAAAGATGCAGGTTTTGATATTACTGTTCCTTTTTCAGCAGGACGTGGAGACGCTACTGATGAAATGACAGATGCCGAATCTTTTGAGCCTTTAGAGCCTTTGGCTGATGGATATAGAAACTGGAGTAAAAAAGACTATGTTGTAAGTCCGGAAGAATTAATGTTAGATAGAACACAACTTATGGGCTTAACAGCACCAGAAATGACAGTGCTTGTTGGTGGTATGAGAATGTTAGATACTAATTATAATAATACAAAACACGGTATTCTTACAGACAACGTTGGTCACTTAACAAATGACTTTTTTGTGAATTTGACAGATATGAAATATACTTGGAAACCTGTTGCTGATAATTTATATGAAATTTGTGATCGCAAAACAGGTAAAGTTATTTGGACAGCGACACGTATGGATCTAGTATTTGGTTCTAATTCTATTTTACGTTCTTATGCAGAAGTCTATGCTCAAGATGATAACAAAGAAAAATTTGTTATCGATTTTATAAAAGCTTGGAGTAAAGTAATGAATGCTGATAGATTTGATTTAAAATAAAAAGAACACATTTTTTTTACAAAATAAAGGGCAAGTATCTACTTGCCCTTTTTAATTATAGCCTATACTCATCTTCTACTTTCAATAATTATACTTCAATTTTTTTTTCTTTCTAAACGAACTAATTTTTAGTGATAACATTTTAAAATTGATCTTTTCAGTTGATGTGTTTTTAACTCAAAAAAGTTAATTTAGCTTTTAGGTGATTTACTTGTTATAGAAACTGATTTTTAAAGTTTGATAACAAAATTCATAAACCCAAAAATTGAAAAGGAATGAAAATACTGCACACAGCCGATTGGCATTTAGGACATAGATTACACGATCAATCTCAAATAGAAGAACAAATGTTGTTTTTAAGTTGGATTGAAACGTATATCATTGACCAAAATATTGATGTGCTTTTAATTTCTGGCGATGTTTTTGATACTGGTTCTCCATCGAACCAAAGTTTAGAAATGTATTATAGTTTTTTGGTAAAGTTAAAAGCAACTTCTTGTAAATCGATCATTATTACAGGTGGAAATCACGATTCTCCAGGAACTTTAAATGCGCCAAAACACATATTAGATGTGTTGTCTATAAAAGTTGTTGGAAAAGCGACTGAAAACATAGAAGATGAAGTTTTTAAAATTGAATTGAATAACGAAGAAGTAATTGTTGCTGCAGTTCCTTATTTACGCGATGGAGATATTAGACGTGCTGTTGCAGGTGAATCTTTTGATGAATTAACGGATAAGTATAAAATGGCTTTAATAAACCATTACGAAGCTGCTGCCAACCAATGTAAATTGATAAATACAACTCAAGCGCCTGTGATTGGTATGGGACATTTATTTGCAATTGGTGGTTCTGTTTCAGATAGTGAACAAAATATTTATGTTGGTACTTTGGGACATATTGGTGCTGATGATTTTCCTACTTATTTTGATTATATCGCTTTAGGGCATTTACACAGACCACAAATAATTGGCGAAAATGATAAAATTCGATATTCTGGTTCTCCGAATATTTTAAGTTTCAGTGAAATTAATTATGATAAAAAAGTCCTTGTTTTAACAATAGAAAACAATGAGATTATTGATGTTCAGGATGCTGTAATTCCGTGTTTTAGAAATTTCTATAAGTTAACAGGTACTATTGATGAATGTATTACTAAGTTTCCGACTATTAGTTCTAATTCCTACGGATTAATGCCTTGGATAGAAATTGCTTTAAAGGAAGCATCTACTGTAAATACAGATGATTTAAAAATTGAAGCTGAAAAATATGATTTTGATATCTTAAAAATTGCTTTAAAAAACCAAAGAAGATATAAAGGAATTGAAGAGTTGTTAGCAGAAACTAAATCGATTAAAGAGTTGTTGCCTACTGAAGTTTTTAAACTGAAATGTGAGGAAATGAATTATGATTTAGAAAAGAACCCCAAAATTTGGGATGCTTTTAATGAAGTTTTACAATCTGTTAAAAAACAATAAAGGCAGCTCGTTATGAAAATTTTAAAAATAGAATTACAAAATATAAATTCATTAAAATCGGCAGCTCCTATTGTTATCGATTTTGAAAACGATCAATTTAAAGATGTTGGTTTATATGCAATTACAGGTGCAACTGGCGCAGGAAAAACAACTGTTTTAGATGCTGTTACTATTGCTTTATATCATAATGTACCTCGTTTTAATGGCACAAAAGGAACCTTGCATAATGTGGTTAGTCACGGTGCAAATGACGCTTTTAGTAGAATAACATTTGAAAATAATGATATTGTTTACGAAGCAAGTTGGAGTATTCGTTTAGGATCTAGTACGGGTAAGAAACTTTTAAATCCGCAAGAAAAAGTAAGTTTAAAGAACCTAACAACAGGTGAAATTTTAGCAGATCAAAAAAGGAATTTACTTGTTGAAGTTATTAACGTAACGCAATTGAATTACAATCAGTTTTTGAGATCTGTAATGTTAGCACAAGGTGAATTTGCTTCTTTTTTAACGGCTAAAGGGCCAGAAAAAGGACGCTTATTAGAACAAATTACAGGAGAGCAGATTTATAAAAAAATTGGTCAAGGTATTTTAGATAGAAAATCTAGCGAAGATGCTAAACTGAGAGAAATTCAATCTAAAATTAATGCTGATGATGTTTTATCCGAAGAAAGAAAAACGGAATTAACAACAAAAGATAAAGAGATTGATGCTAAAATTATAGCAGCAGAAAAAGAAATTGCCAAAATTAATTTGATTGTTAGTTGGTATCAGAAATTTCAAGAGTTAACAAAGGAATCTGAAAATTTAAATTCAAACTACGAGAAATTAGGTCTTTTTATTGAAAAGCATCGTGCTGAAATAGCGTTATTAGATTTAAATGAAAAGGCAGAACCTTTTAAAGAGCTGATTCAGAATTTTAATCGAAATGAAAAAAGTACTGTTGAAAAAGCAAATCAATTAAAAGAATTAGAAGCTCAATTAATATTACTTAAACCAGAAATTGAACGCTTAACAGCACTTTCTAAAAAACAAGTTACTGAATTAGAAACTGCAGATAAAGAATTTTCGTCTTGGTTGCCAAAACTTGAATTGATTACTACTTTAGACAATCAATTTAAAAATGAAAACGAAAATATGCAAAAATCAACTCAGAAATTAGTTGAATTAAATGAGCAAATTGAGACAAGTAAAATTGAGAAGAAAAAATTAGTAGCTACATTAACTCAAACAGAAGCTACACTTAAAATTGACGAAGCATTTGTACTTAAAAACAAATTTTTAAAGGAAGTAGATTCAGAAATATCAAATTGGGCAAGTGAATTAACTACTTTAAAAGGGAGTAAAGAAACGCTAAAATTAGACTCCCAATTTATTATTAGTAAAAAGAAAGAAGTTGAAACAACTACTTCTGACTTAAAAAATCAGCAAGAAATTCTTGATAAAAAAGTAGCTGAACTAAAAGTAATTGAAACAGAGGTCTCAAAGGTTACAGAAGTATTATCAAAAAATAAATTAACGGATTTATTAGCTCAAAAAGAAGTATTAACTAAAGAAGAATCAAATTGGAAACAATTTAAAAACTTTGCAGAACACGCAGTAAAATTAGAGAAAAGTCAGACTGAATTATTAGAAAAACAAAAAGTCTTTGTAGTTGATTTAAAAGCAACATCAGAAAAAATAAAGGTAAAAAAAGCAGCCATTGATTTGCAAGAAAAGTCTGTATTAGATGCTACTAAAATATTAGAGTTAGAAAAAAGTGTTTTAAAATATGAAGCTGATCGTAAAAACTTAATTGAAGGAGAACCTTGTGGTTTGTGCGGTTCTACAGAACATCCATTTACTGAACACTCAAAAATAATTGATGTTTCTAAAGCTGAATTAGAACTAAAATCTCGTCAAGAAAAATTAAAGTTATTCATTGATTCTAAAACGGAATTAGATAAAAAGGAAGTCGAATTAAGTACAAAAATAGAGCATTTAAAGACTCAAATAAATTCAATAATTGAAGAATTAAAAACGATTCAATTATCAGCAAAACAATTAGAATTGAATTGTGAATTAACAAATACAACTCAAATTGAAGCTTGTTTAAAATCAGTAAAAGAACAGATTGAAATTGTTGATGAAACTTTAAAAACGACACAGAAATTACAAGCTGAAAAAGATACATTATTAAATAGTCTTGAGTTACATCAAAAAGAAGAAAGTGCGTTGAAAACAATAATTGCAACACTTAATGAGAAGAATAAAAACTCAAATGCTACAATTGAAACGAAAAATGAATCAATTATCAATTTAACCACAACGTGTTCGGTTTTAGAAAATGATTTAAAAACGAAACTGGCAAAATTCAACTACGAATTGCCTTTGGTTGAAGAAACAAATGTATTTATTCAGCAATTAAAAGAATTAACGACCAATTTTAATCAAAAGGAGAAGAATTTAGAGGCTTTAAAGGCAAGTATTACTGTTATTCATACAAATGATAACAATATTAAAAAACAACTAGAAACCTACTTGAAAACTCAAAATGATTTAAACAAATCTATCTGTGAGGCTGATATTAAATTAGAGCAACTAAAAACGAAACGTATTGGTATTTTACCAATCAATATTTCTGTAGAAAGTAAAAGAGAAAGTTTACAATTACTCAATAAACAATTGATTGAAAAAGTTGAGAGAAGCAAAAAAGAATTACAGAAATTATTAGATTCAAAAACAGAAAAAGACACTTTAAAAGCTAAAAGTATAAATGAGCAAAAGGAATTAGGTGAAGAGTTAATTGCTTTAAATTCAGAATTAGAAGCTAAAATAAAAACAAGTGCTTTTGAATCTAAACAAGCAATTGAGAAAGCATTATTACCACAAGAAGCTAAATTAAAATATACTCAATACAAAGAAAGAATAAACGAAGCGAAGCTTAAATTAAAAGCTTTAAAAGAGGCTAATGTAAAAGCAATATCAGCTTTAAATGCATCTAAAAACTTTGAAACTTTAGAATCAGAAAGTAAAGTCGATTTAGTAAATTTTAAAATACAAAAAGACACTTTATCCGCTGAAAAAGGAGAAGTAAAAGAAGCGTTTAGAAAAGACCAAGAAATTAGAGATCGAAATAAAGAGGTATCCATAAAGATTGATGCACAAAACGAAATTTGTAAAGTTTGGAAAGAACTTTTTGCAATTATCGGTAACTCTAAAGATGCATTTAATGTATATGTACAGCGTTTAACGTTGAAACATTTATTAGACTTGGCGAATGTTCATTTATATAAATTGAATAAGCGGTATTCTTTAAAAATGGAAGATAATTACAAACCAAAAGAAGAACTTAATTTTAATTTAATCGACCATTATCAAACGGATCAAGCGAGATTGGTAGATACTTCTAGTGGAGGAGAAAAATTTATAATTAGTTTGGCGTTGGCATTAGGATTGTCTGATTTAGCGAGTAAAAACGTAAAAATTGATTCCTTGTTTATTGATGAAGGTTTCGGGACTTTAGATAGCAATACGTTAGAAACCGTAATTTCTACCTTAGAAACGTTGCAATCTCAAGGAAAGATGATTGGAATTATATCACACGTAGAAAACTTAAAAGAACGTATTCCTACTCAAATACAAATTACAAAAAAGAACAATGGAGTTAGTGTAGTTGATATTTTATAGAAACTATTTCAAATTAATTTTTATCACAAATAAAAAGCTCAAGTTTAAAAACTTAAGCTTTTTTGTATTGGTATAATTTTTGATTATCAGTAAATAAAAAAACTATGAAAGAAAAATATATTTTCCTCATTATCATCCTATCCGCTTTTACTTTTATTTCTTGTGATAAAGAAAATACTGCGCTTTCTTGCGTTTCTGTTGATAAAGTAGATAAAACATTTCCTCCTAAAATGTTAAAAGTAAATGAAGCTAATGAAATAGAATTTGAAATTTTAAATGAATGTGATGCTAATTATACCATTTTTGATTATGAAATTTCTGGAGACATAAAAAATATAAAAATAGAAGGATTAACAAAAAACAAACTTATTACTTCTAAAAATCTAACATTTAAAGTAATTGTTTTCCCAATAACTACTGGTTATGAAACGATAGGTTTTTTTATTAGAACTGATATAGGCCAAATGGCAGTTTCAGCTGGTATAGATGTAAATTATTAATTGAATCTTATATAAAACAAAAAAAGCTCAAGTTTTAAACTTGAGCTTTTTAATTTTATATAAGTTTCATTCTTTATCAGAATGAATGCAATAGTAATTATCCTTTAAAAACAATTTTACGCATACGTAAACTTGCTGGAGTAACTTCTAAATACTCATCTGCTTTAATATATTCCATATTTTCCTCTAAAGAGAAATCTACTTTCGGTGCAATTTTCATAGCTTCATCTGTACCAGATTTACGCATGTTTGTTAATTGCTTTCCTTTAATTAAGTTAACAGCCATCTCATCAGATTTACTGTTTTCTCCAATTACTTGACCAATATAAATCTCTTGATTTACATCGATAAAGAAACGCCCTCTGTCTTGTAAACGGTTTAATGCATAAGCAGTTGCTTTACCAGCTGCAGAAGAAACAATTGCTCCTTTTACTTCTTCAGTAAAATCTCCTTTATAAGGACCATATTCACTAAATCTGTGGTTAATAATTGCAGTACCAGCCGTTGCTGTTAAAATTCTGTTTCTTAAACCAATTAAACCTCTAGAAGGTATAGAAAACTCTAAATGTTGTAAATCACCTTTAGGTTCCATAATTAACATATCTCCTTTTCTAAGAGATACTAAGTTAATTGCTTTAGAAGCCATGTCTTCAGGTACATCGATAGACAATGTTTCCATTGGCTCATGTTTCTTACCATCTACCATTTTAATAATTACTTGTGGTCTTCCCACTTGTAATTCATATCCTTCTCTACGCATTGTTTCAATCAATACTGATAAGTGTAAAACTCCACGTCCGAAAACGTTAAATTTATCCTCAGAATCAGTAGTTTCAACTTTTAATGCAAGATTTTTTTCTAATTCTTTGAACAGTCTGTCACGAATATGACGAGATGTTACAAATTTACCTTCTTTACCAAAGAAAGGAGAATTGTTAATTGTAAACAACATACTCATTGTAGGTTGGTCAATTTCTGTTCTTGGTAATGCTTCTGGGTTTTCTAAATCTGCAATTGTATCACCAATTTCAAATCCTTCAAGACCTGTAATAGCACAAATATCCCCACAAGGAACTTTTTCTACTTGAACTTTACCCATTCCTTCGAATACGTGCAATTCTTTAATTCTCACTTTTTTATTAGTTCCGTCAGCTTTACATAACATGTATTCTTTACCAACTTCTAAATCTCCACGGAAAATACGTCCAATAGCAATTCTTCCTGTAAATTTAGAAAAATCTAAAGAAGTAATTTGCATTTGTGGTGTACCTTCATTGTATTTAGTTGCTGGTATAGATTCTAAAACAGCATCCAATAATGGAATAATGTTATCAGTTTCGTTTCTCCAATCAGTACTCATCCAATTGTTTTTTGCAGAACCATAAACAGTTGCAAAATCTAATTGATCTTCAGTAGCTTCTAATGCAAACATTAAATCGAAAACTTTTTCATGAACGATATCAGGAGTACAGTTTTCTTTATCTACTTTATTTACAACAACAATAGGAGTTAATCCTAAAGCTAAGGCTTTACCTAATACAAAACGAGTTTGTGGCATTGGCCCTTCAAATGCATCAACTAATAATAAAACACCATCAGCCATTTTTAAAACACGCTCTACTTCACCACCAAAATCGGCGTGACCAGGAGTATCAATTACGTTGATTTTTGTTCCTTTGTACTGAATAGAAACGTTTTTAGAAAGAATTGTAATTCCTCTTTCACGTTCTAAATCGTTATTATCTAACAATAAATCTGTACGTTCTTTACGTTCGTCTAAAATTTTTGCTTGATCTATAATTTTATCTACTAAGGTTGTCTTACCGTGATCGACATGGGCTATAATAGCGATATTTCTAATTGGTTGCATTTGTGTATTCTTAAATTTCGTGCAAAAGTAGTTGATTATTTGTGATTTATCGCAATTCTATATATAAATTTTAGATTGCAATAAATTATTGATTGGCTAAATGCTATTAAATAGTGACGTTAGCGATTGAAATAGCATCCTTTTTTGAAGAATGATAGAAAGATATAACCTTTCGACTTTTCGCAAGATAAATCTTAAGCGCTACCTGATAGAAAATGCGCTTATTTTTCTTTATAATCTTCTTTAAATGCTGAAGGTAAAATATCTGGTATTAGTTTAATTAAAAGTGGTAATAGCAAAGCGCCTCCAGGAAGTAAAAAGACTGTTAATGAAGGAATCGCTTTACAAATATCTAGTAATTGTTCTTTAACTTTTACTTTTTCTTCTTCGGATAAATTAGAATGAGTCGCTTTTTTAATTAATGAAACAGCTTCTTTACTTTCTCTAAGCTCTTGACCAAGTCTTTGCTTGTTTCTAATTAATAAAAGTTTTATTTCGTCTAGAGTATTCATTATAATAATTTTCTTCTCTTTCTTTCCGTTTTAATAAGATTTAATTCTCTACTTGTTTGTCCTGCAACTGAAGTATTTTCTTCTGCTCTTCTTATTAAATATGGCATAACATCTCTTACAGGGCCAAAAGGAACGTATTTAGCAACATTAAAACCATCTTTAGATAAATTGTAACTAATATGATCACTCATGCCATATAATTGCCCAAACCACAAGCGTTCATCGTTTACTGCAATTCCTTTTTCTTCTGCAAGTTCTTTTACTAAAAGAGAGCTATTTTCATTATGAGTTCCGGCAAATAGACTCATTTTAGGATGTTCCATCATATATTTAATGGCATCATCATAATTGTCATCTGTAGCTTGCTTGTCTGTACAAATGGTAGAAGGATATCCTTTTTCTTCAGCTCTTTCGCGCTCTTTTTCCATATAAGCACCTCTAACGATCTTCATTCCAATGTAAAAACCTTTTTCTTTTGCTTTTTGATGCAATGCTTTTAGGTAAACCATTCTGTCATGACGATACATTTGCAAAGTACTAAAAATAAGAGCTTTGTCTTTATTGTAGATTTCCATTAAGCTTTCGATTAATTCATCTGCAGCAGTTTGCATCCAACTTTCTTCTGCATCAATTAAAATAGGAACATCTTTTTCTAAAGCTGATTTACAAACTGTATGATAACGTTCTACAACTCTTAACCATTCTGATTTTTCATCTACAGTTAACTCCTTTTTTTCTGTTACTTTTTGATATAAAGCAAATCTACCAAAGCCTGTAGGTTTAAAAACTGCAAACGGAATTGATATTTTCTCTTGACCAAAGTTGATGATTTTTAAAATCTTTTTTAAAGTAAGATCAAATTCTTCTTCGTTCTCCTTCCCTTCTACAGAGTAATCTAGCACAGAAGAAACTCCTTTCGTGTACATCCTCTCAATAGTTGGTAAACAATCTTCTTCTGTAACTCCACCACAAAAATGGTCGAATACGGTTGACCTTATTAAACCTTCTACTGGTAAATGCGCTTTTAAAGCAAAATTGGTTACTGCTGTACCAATTCTTACCATAGGTTCATTTTGAATCATTCTAAAAAGAAAATAAGCGCGTTCTAACTCTGAATCTGACTTTAAGGAAAAAGCTATTTCTGTATTATCAAAAAGTTTCATACTATAACGATTTAGTAAAACAAATATAGCGATTGATTGGTAATAATTGAATAATTTATTTTTAATTTGCACTCCTAATAAATTATAAATGAAATCTATTCAAGCCGTAACGTATCCTGTTCATTTTCAACACAAAGCATACGAAAAACTTTCTAATTTAGTTGAAGAAAACAACTATTCTACCATCTTTATTCTGGTAGATGAGAATACTATGGAGCATTGTTATCCGAAATTTATTCCAAATTTTGCTACAGATAAACGTATTGAGGTAATAGAAATTGAATCTGGAGAAATAAATAAGAACATTGAAACGTGTATTGGTGTTTGGAATGCAATCACTGAATTAGGTGGAGATAGAAAAAGTTTAGTAATCACTTTAGGTGGTGGCGTAATTACAGATTTAGGTGGTTTTGTTGCTTCTTGTTTTAAACGTGGAATCGATTTTGTAAACATACCTACTACTTTATTATCTATGGTTGATGCTTCTGTTGGAGGAAAAACTGGAGTTGATTTAGGTGTGTTAAAAAATCAGATTGGTTTGTTTGCAAATCCTCAAATGGTAATTGTTGATACTGATTATTTAACGACAGTTACAGACAGAGAAATTAAATCTGGAACAGCAGAAATCATTAAATACGGTATTACGTACGACCTTAAACTATTCAATGAGATAAAAGACAATAAAGGTTTAGAAATTAACGATTTAATATATCGTTCTATAGAGATTAAAAACGAAGTTGTATTACAAGATCCTAAAGAACAAAACTTAAGAAAGATTTTAAATTTCGGTCATACTTTAGGTCATGCTATTGAATCTTTTTATCTAGAATCTGAAGATAAAGAGAACCTAACTCATGGTGAAGCAATTGCAATCGGAATGGTTTGTGAAAGTTTTATGTCTTCTAAATTATTAGGATTTCCTACAGAGAACGTAAGTGAAATAAAAGATGTTATTTTATCAATCTATAATAAAACGAATCTTTTAAAAGAAGATTTTTCTGACATTATGGAGTTGTTAAAACACGATAAGAAAAATGTAAACGGACAAGTAAACTTTGTTTTATTAGACGATTACGAAAGCCATAAATTAGATTGTAAAGTTTCTGAAGAGCTGATTATTGAAAGTATGGAGTTTTATAACTCATAGACAAACCTTCAAATTAAACATAAAAAGAAACCCTATCATTTTAAATGATAGGGTTTCTTCTTTAAAATATGTTCGTTTTTAAAACTCACGTTTTCCAAACTCACTATCAATAAATTTCGATTTATTTTTAGCAGCATTAAAGGTATAAGATAGGTTTAACGAAACTGCATCTACTTCATAAACATAATTTGTACTTGTATAAAATTGATTTGCTCTTGATGTTGTTATACGTTGCTCATTGGTTTTAAATAGTCCCATATCAATATTTTGCCATTGTAAAGTAGCGGTCAATTTATCATCCATAAACTTTTTTCTGAATGTTAAGTTTGGTGAGTAAAAACGAGAATCTTCTCCCATTGCAGTATTTCTATCAGATAAGTAATTAAAAGTGAATTGTACGGAAGCATTTTCCCAGAAATTATAGGTAGAATTTAAGTTGAAAGAATAAATAGTCGATTTAGAATCGATATCATAATTTCTTTCTATTCCATCTCTGTGTCTAAAGTTAAGAACTCCATCAATTGCGTAATTATACACGTTTAGACCGATAAAATTAGTCCAGTTATTTGTTGGTTTAATAACTGCGCCAACTTCTAAACCAATAGAATTACTTTTACCAACGTTAGAATACACTCTATTAATAATTGTATCTATTACTGCTCCATTTGCTTCATAAGCCAACGTATTTACACGATTAATCACATTGTCTACATGTCTAAAATAAGCAGTAGCATAAATAGAATTCCCTCCTTTTAATTTCTTTGTAATTCCTAATTCTACTAAATCTATAAATTCTGGTGATAAAGTATTGTCACCTTGTTCAAAAACTTCAGAATGCTCACGTTCTGCAAAACTGTTCATTTTAAAAGTAGTAGTTCTCTCAACTCTTTTACTATACGCAGTTTTTATATTCGTTTTATCATTAATCTTATACTGTAAAGATGCTGAAGGAAATAACTTTACAAAATCGTACTTATATACGTTTTCTGTTGTTTCACTTTGTAAAGCTTCTTTATAAACTCTATCCATAGATTCTATACGTACACCAGCGTTATAATTCCACTTACTTTTAGAACCTGTAACTTGTGCATATCCAGAATGAATTTTTCTTTTTAAGCTAACATCACTAGAAAATTCAGGAACTTGAACTCCATCTCTTTCATAAACGAACTCTCCTGTGTGATCTAAATCACGATATTGATAACCCGTTTCTAAAGTTCCAAAAGAAAAAGGTTTCCATTGATAATCTAAGTTAAAACGTGTTCCATATAAAGGATTGTCATTGGTATTATATTCTCTTTGATACACAATATTATTATCAGGATGCCCTAAATTATCGTTTTCTGTTGGACCACCTAAAAATGTATATTCATATAAAATGGATGTAGATATTTTAGATTCATCATCAAATTTATGTGAATAATCAAAACTTCCTAAAGCAAAATCTCCTTTTCTAATTCTTAAATTATGATTGTAATACGCAAATGTATAATCACGATTAGAACCACCAATTGGAGAAATCGCATGATTATCATAATATACAATATCTGCTAAACGCTCTTTTGTACGTTTTCCGGCGAAAAAACCTAAAGAGTAAGTATCAGATTTATTTGGTGTATAATCTACATTGAAACGTCCATTATAAGTAACTTCATCAAAACTACGCTCACCATCAGAAGGTAAAAAAGTAGTTTTATTTTCTGGAGTATTTACGATAAACATTTCACCTTCTCTTCTACCCGCTTTATCATTTCTTTGGTAACTTGCTCCAAAAGAAAAGTTCCAATTATCAGTTCTTTTATTGACAGTTGCATCAATTCCGTATCTTTTCGCAGCTACTTTAGCGTCATAATCTTCAATTGAAGGAAATCCACCACGAACATTAACTTGTGCAAACGTTCCATTAATAGCTCCTTTTTTAGTGATAATATTTAAAATACCACCTTTTCCTTCAGGATCGTATTTTGCAGAAGGCGCTGTAATTAACTCTACACTTTCTAATGCATTTGCAGGTAATTGAGCTAGAATTGTACTTGCATCACCTTGCGTTGGTTTTCCGTTGATTAAAACAGTAAAACCTTTACTTCCTCTTACACTAATATCTCCTAAACCATCAATAGTTACAGAAGGTAAATTTTTAACAACATCTACAGCATTACCACCAACAGTACTTTGATATTTCTTTGTATCAAATACTTGTCTATCAATTTTATGTATAACGGTTTGTTTCTCAGTTCTAACAACAACTTCATTTAATTGATTACCAGAACCTAAAATTAATTTTACGATTCCAATATCTTTCTTCTCATCTTTTTTATTGACAACAATAGACTTAATTGTATTTTTTTGATAACCCAAAAAAGAAGCTTCTAAGTAATAATTACCTGGTTTTATATCAGAAATAGAAAAAATACCGTCTTTGTTTGTTACGGTACCAACAACTAATTTATTATTTAAAGTTTTATAGATTGCTACACTAGCATATTCTAGCGGATAACTATCTTCATTATCTACAACTTTTCCTGTTAATTGAGCTGTTGCAAACTGACACAAGGTTAAAGTCAGTAATAAAAATAGCCATTTTTTTAATTTCATAGAAATAGGTTTTATCTAAAATTTAAGTTGGTAAACTTACATTTATTCAGCTTATTAGACTAAAAATGTAAAGAAGGTTTAATAGGAGAAAAATTTTTATTGATATCAAAAAAAAATCCTTCTTTTCAGAAGGATTTTATATATTTTATAAAGAAAATATTAAATTTTTGTTACTTTAACAGCGTTCATACCACGCATTCCTCTTTCTAATTCGAAAGAAACTTTATCGTTTTCAGCAATTTCATCAATTAAACCACTAACGTGCGTAAAATATTTTTCGTTGTTCTCTAAATCGATAATAAAACCAAAACCTTTAGATGAATCAAAGAAAGATACTTTTCCTTTTCTAACAGGATCTTCTTCTGGTAAATCTTCTTTCTTAGTTACAGAAATTTGAATATCTTCCAATTCAACTTCTACTTTTAAATCTGGATCTGGTGGAGTATCAGTTAAGTTTCCATTATGATCTACGTAAGCAAACTGTATACCAGTTGACCCGTGTTCATCTTTGTCCGCTTTTCTAGCGTCCATTTTCTTTTGTTTATCTAAACGTTTTTTTAAACGTTTTTTTTCTTTTTCACTTTTACTAAATGTTTGTTGCGACTTTGCCATTAAAAATATAAGAGTTTTAAATTATTGTTTCTGATAAGAAAAAATACCTAACTGGAAATTCAAAATCTAACTAATGCTAACTAGTGTAATGACTGGAGTGTATTCTGTCTTATTTTGCAAATATAGTAATTATTCATTAACTATTCTTCATTGAAATAGCGTAGATGTTAAAAAAACATTAAATATTAGTAAAACTATCATTTATTAATAGTATTACTATTACATTTGCAATTCAATAAAAAAATATGAAAAATTTATTATCCGTCTTAAAGATTTCTGTTTCTGATAAAGTTTTTATCAAAGATCCTGAAACATCAAATTTAGGGAAGCGTATTGTAGAACACAGTATTTTATTAATAAATGAAATAGGGTTTGAAGGTTTTACATTTAAAAAACTTGGAAACAAGATTGGTTCTAATGAGAGTTCAATTTATAGATATTTTGAAAGTAAACACAAATTACTTTTGTATCTTTCTTCTTGGTATTGGGCCTGGTTAGAATATCAATTAGTTATTGAAACATTTAGTATTACTGATGCTAATGAAAAGTTAGAAAAGGCAATTACAGTAGCGACAAGAACGGTAAAAGAAGATAGTAATTTTTCACATATTAATGAAATTATTTTATATAAAATTATCGTGAACGAAAACTCTAAATCCTTTTTAACCAAAGAAGTAGACCTAGAAAACAAAGAAGGCTATTTTGAAGTATACAAGAGGGTTATTACCCGAATTAGTGATATGATTTTAGAGGTAAACAAAGAGTATTCTTTTGCTTTAAGTTTAGCTAGTTCTATTATTGAAGGAGGTTTGCATCAGCATTATTTGAGAGAGCACTTCCCTTCTATTACCAATTGTAAAGAAGGAAAATCACCAACCAATTTTTTTATTCATTTAGTTAAAAGTACAATCAAATAAGTATGGAAAACAAACAATTAACTCCCTGGCAAAGATTTGTAGGCTTATTAAAATTAGAAAAAAAAGACATCTTTCAGGTATTCTATTATGCTATTTTTGGAGGTATTGTAACCTTATCTCTTCCTCTAGGTATTCAGGCAATTATCAATTTAATTCAAGGAGCACAAATTTCTACATCTTGGATTGTATTGGTAATTATAGTAACAATAGGTGTTATTTTTTCTGGCGCATTGCAATTAATGCAACTAAGAATTATAGAAACAATTCAGCAAAGAATTTTTACAAGAGCCTCTTTTGAGCTGAGCTATCGGTTTCCAAAGATAAAAATGAATGAATTAATTAATTATTATCCACCAGAATTAGCAAATCGTTTTTTTGATACATTAACCATTCAAAAAGGATTGTCAAAAATATTGCTTGATGTACCAACAGCATTATTACAAATTATTTTTGCTTTGATTTTGTTATCATTTTATCATCCATTTTTTATAATTTTTGGCTTTCTTTTATTGGTGCTAATCTATGTAGTATTTAAGTATACTGCTCAAAAAGGTTTACAAACAAGTTTGATAGAATCTAAAATAAAATATAAGGTTGCACATTGGATTCAAGAAGTTGCAAGAACAGTTGTCAGTTTTAAATTATCAGGAAATACTAATTTAGCGCTTCAAAAAAATGACGATTTAGTTGATAAATATCTAGAAGCAAGAGAAAGTCACTTTAGAATTTTAATTATTCAGTTTATACAAATGATTACTTTTAAGGTAATTGTAACTGCAAGTTTATTATTAATTGGTGGAGCGTTAGTGTTGAACCAAGAAATGAATATTGGTCAATTTGTTGCAGCAGAAATTATTATTCTTTTGGTAATTCAGTCTGTAGAAAAATTAATGATCGGTTTAGAATCATTTTATGATGTGCTAACATCTATAGAAAAAATAGGACAAGTTGTTGATAAAGAACTAGAGCCACAAGAAGGAGAAAGACCAATATTTAAAGAGGGTTTAACTGTTGAACTAGAAGATGTTTCTTACGGAGTAGAAAATAGAGAAAAACACATTCTTAAGAATATTTCTTTAACGCTACAACCGAAAAGCAGAATTTTGGTTACGGGAGAAAGTGGCTCTGGAAAATCTACTTTACTTCGTTTAATTTCTGGAGTTATAGAACCAACTTCTGGAAACATTTATATCAATAATCTATCTTTAAGTAGTTTGCATTTAAATCATTATCGTTCTCAACTAGGTTTATCTCTTTCTGATGAAACACCTTTTGAAGGTAGTATAAAAGACAACTTAGTTTTTGGAAACAAAAATATTAAAGACGAAATAATTTACAATGCTTTAGATATTGTTGGTTTAACGCAATTTTTAAAAGAGCAACCTAATGGTTTAGAAACAGTTTTATATCCCGAAGGAAAACAAATATCTTTTACAATTGCAAAGAAATTAATTTTAGCAAGAGCGATTATTAAACAACCAAAAATATTGATTTTAGAAGACCCGTTAGATCAATTTAACTTAGATGAAACTATAAAAATCATTGACTATTTAACGGATGTAAAAAGACCTTGGGCTTTAATTGTAGTCAGTAGTAAGAAAAGTTGGAGAACTCAATGTAGCGAGACAATTACGTTAGAAAAAGGAGAAATAAAATCAATAAAATAATTCGAAATGTTAAATATATCTAACAATCAAATACATAAAAAAGTTGATTTATCAGAATTTAAATCTGGTAAAATAATTTTTAATAAAAACTACTACAAATCGTTAAATAAATTCCTTTTGGTATTCGCGATTATTGGTTTTATAACACTCTTTTTACCTTGGACACAGAATATAACAAGTCAAGGATTAGTAACCACTTTAACGCCAAATCAGAGACCACAAACTATTCAGTCTCAAATTCCTGGTAGAATAGAAGAATGGTTTGTAACAGAAGGAGATTTTGTTAAAAAAGGTGATACAATTCTAAGAATTTCTGAAGTAAAAAGTGATTATTTTGACAGTCGTTTAATTGAAAGAACAAATGACCAAATTAATGCTAAGTCCTCTTCTGTTGATGCTTATAAAGGAAAAGTAGATGCTTTAAAAAGACAAGTAGTAGCTTTAAAACAAGAACAACGATTAAAAACAGAACAAACTAGAAATAAACTATTGCAATCAAAACTAAAAGTAAAAAGTGATAGTATCGATTTTGAAGCAGCTAAAACAAACATTTCTATAGCAGAAAGACAATTCAATCGTACGCTAACTTTACAAAGTGAAGGCTTAAAAGCCGTAAAAGATGTTGAAGAAAAACGAATAAAATTACAAGCTACACAGGCTAAATTAATTTCACAAGAAAACAAATTATTAGTAAGTAGAAACAATATTTTAAATGCTCAATTAGAATTATCTAGAATATCAGTTTCATACACAGATAAAATTTCTAAGTCTCAGAGTGATATGTTTACTGCACAATCAAGTGGATTTGATGCAAAAGCACAAGTATCAAAATTAGAGAATAGTAAAAGTAATTATAGCGTTAGAAATAGTTTGTTATTTATTACAGCTCCTCAAAATGGTTTTATCAATAAAGCTATAAAAGGCGGAATTGGAGGTGCATTTAAAGCCGGTGAAGATCTTGTTGGTATTATGCCAGAAAAATATGATTTAGCTGTAGAAACCTATGTAAGACCAATTGATTTACCCTTATTACATATTGGTGAAAAGGTACGTGTTCAGTTTGATGGTTGGCCTGCAATTGTATTTAGTGGATGGCCAAATGCTTCTTACGGAACTTATGGTGCAAAAGTAGTTGCTATTCAGAATTTTATTAGTGATAATGGCAAATACCGAGTTTTATTAGCTCCTGATAATACAGATAATACTTGGCCAAAAGCCATTAGAGTTGGTTCTGGTGCAAGAACAATTGCATTGTTAGAAGATGTGCCAATTTGGTTTGAACTTTGGAGACAATTAAACAGCTTCCCTCCTAACTATTATCAACCAGAAAATGGAAAGAAAAGTAAAGGCGATGCTAAAAAGAAGTAATATTTATGATTTCATTAGAAAAACAAATATGAAAAAATACATTTTAATAACATTCTTATTTTTTACTTCAGGATATTTTGCTCAGGATAAAGTTGAATCTGTGATGACTTTATCTGAGTATTTAGGATATGTAAAAAACTATCATCCTATTGTAAAACAAGCAAATCTTGTTATCAATAAAAGTGAAGCAAAATTATTAAAAGCTAGAGGTGCTTTTGATCCAAAAATTGAAATCGATTTTGATAAGAAGCAATTTAAAGATAAAGAATATTATAATAAATTAAATGCCGCTTTTAAGATACCGACCTATTATGGTATTGAGTTTAAAGCAAACTTTGAAAATAATGATGGAATTTATTTAAACCCAGAAAATACGGTTCCAACAGATGGTTTATATAGTGCTGGTATTTCTGCGTCATTGTTAAACGGACTTTTAATAAACAAGAGAATGGCTTCTTTAAAACAAGCAAAACTCTTTTTAGATCAAGCAAAAGAAGATCAACAAATTCTAGTCAATGAAATTTTATACAACGCTTCTCTCTCCTATTTTAATTGGTTAAAAACCTATAATGAGAAAGTAGTATATGATGAGTTTCTTACAAATGCAAAAATTCGTTTTAAAGCAACAAAAAGAGCTTTTATAGAAGGAGAAAAACCTGCAATAGATACTACTGAAGCAAAAATTACATTAAACAATAGAAAACTAAACTTAGAAAAAGCTAGAATTAAATTAGTAAAATCTTCTTTAGAATTGTCTAACTTTTTATGGTTGAAAGATAATACACCTGTAGAATTACAAAGTAATATCATACCAAATACAAACACAGTAAATAATATTGATGCAACTTTTAACATTGCTTTATTCAACAATGCTGATTTTGATATTAATAAGCATCCAAAAATAAAATCTTTAGAGTTTAAAATAAAGAATTTAAATATTGATAAAAAACTAAAAACAAACAACTTACTTCCTAAATTGGATGTTCAGTATAATTTTTTAACTCAAAATAGCAATCAATTAAACTCTTTAAATACTCAAAATTATAAAGCAGGAATGAACTTTAAAATCCGTTTATTTTTAAGAAAAGAAAGAGGAGATCTTAAACTGTCTAAAATTAAATTACAAGATAAAAAGTTTGAAAACGAAGTAGCAAAAGTTACTATTAAAAACAAAGTAAATGCCATTCAGCAAGAATTAGCTTCTTATGTTTTACAAAATAATTTAACGGTTGATATTGTTCGTGATTATGGAACGTTATTAAAAGCAGAAAACCGTAAGTTTTTCTTAGGTGAAAGCTCTTTATTCTTAGTAAATTACAGAGAAGTTAAATTGATTGAAGCTAAATTAAAAGCGATTGATTTAGAGAGTTCTTTCTTTAAAACGAAAGCAAATTTGTTTAAAGTAGCTGTTATTTCTATTGCTCAATAAAAAGGTTGATTATTAGAGTTACCACTAAAATAATTAAAGAATAGAATAATTTAATCATCGTCTTCTAAAGTAAAAAACTCATTTACAGAGATGTTAAATACTTTAGATAATTTTAACGCTAAAACTGTTGAAGGAACATATCTGTTTTTTTCAATAGAATTTATGGTTTGTCTAGACACACCAATCGATTTAGCTAATTCATCTTGTGTTAAATCTAAGATGGCTCTTTGTACTTTTAAAGTATTTTTCATCTTATTTATTCATTCTTCTTAATTGCCAAAAAAACATCAATTGTACGATCAACATAAAAAATAATACTTGAAAATAACTAAATCCCTGTAATTCATCATCTTGATTAAATAAAGTTGCTACTGCGTAATTTACTAATGGTTGACCTAAAGAATACACAATTGCCATTATAAATGCCAGTCTATAAGATTGTGAACGTAAACTATCTATAAACTCGTCTTCTACTTTTTCTTTGGATAAAGAAATTAAAAGTAAACCGATTAATAATACTCCATGTAAAACTGGTTTTAACCAATGAGAATCTTCAATATATTTTCTTGCAATCATTAAAACAAAAGTTCCAATGGCAATAATATACCCTATTCTTTTATACTGATTACCAAGTTGAAATTTATTTAATTTTTCTAGTTGTTTTCTTTCTCTTTCGCAAATTGATAGTTTAGACATGGTATTTTTATTTTACAATTAGACAAGTATATTTTATATAATGACAAATATACTTTACATTTTATTATTCTACAAGTTTTTTGTACATTTAAGATATCTAAACGATAAACGTAAATATTATGACAGACAAAATGGATAAACCAAGTACTGCTTTTTGGGTTATAGGTATTATTGGATTAATATGGAATTCTATGGGTGTAGATGGATATATAAACCAAGCATATCAAACAGATCGTTTTAAATTAATGTATACTGAAGAGCAATTAGATATTATTTTTAATCTACCAACTTGGGTCACTGCAGCTTTTGCAATTGCAGTTTTTTCATCCGTTTTTGCTTGTATTTTATTATTATTAAGAAAAAAATTAGCAAAAGCATTCTTTTTAATAGGATTGATTGCAGTAATAGTTCAAACGACTTATAATGCGTTTTTAAACCCTGGAAAAGAACTATATGGATCTATGGAGTATTCAATGTTAATAATGATTCCATTGTTTTCTGTTTTCTTATTCTGGTATTCTAAAAAATGTGCAGATGATGGACTTATATCTTAGTAAATAATATAAAATACTGATAATTAGAGATTTTATTCAAATAAAGCTGCAATAAATTCTGCAACACAAGCAGGTTTTTCTTGTCCTTTAATTTCTATTGTACATGAAAAAGTAATTTTAATTCCGTTGTTAGACATTTCTTCAATATTTTTTACCACAGAAAGCATTCTTAACTGACTGTTTACTGGAACAGGATTTGGAAAACGGACTTTGTTCAATCCATAGTTTAAACCCATTTTCACACTTTTTATAGAAAAAGAATCTTCTAATAATTTAGAAATCATTGCAACAGACATAAAGCCATGTGCAACTGTACTTTTAAAAGGACTCTCCTGCTCTGCCCTTTTTTCATCAACATGAATCCACTGTTTATCTAAAGTAGCATTTGCAAAATCAGAAATCATTTCTTGAGTAATCGTATACCAATCTCCAATAGGTAATTGTTGCCCTTTTATCTTTCTAAATTCTTCGAAATTTGTAAATACTAATGGTTTCATCTCTTAATTTTTAGTGAATAGATCATCCTTAATTTTTGGCAATTGCAAATGAAATTTAACAGAAATTACTCTAATAAAAACAATTACAGCTGCAGAAATTACAAAAATGATATTTTCAGAAATCTTAAAATGATTTAAAGTTAAATAGGTAATTCCACCTGCTAAACAAGCGGAAGCATAAATTTCTTTTTCAAAAATTAATGGAATTTTATTTGTTAAAACATCACGTAAAACTCCACCAAATACGGCAGAAATCATTCCCATTATTAAAGCAATAATTGGATGTAAATTTAAAGACAATCCTTTTTGTAAACCTAATAATGTAAATACACTTATACCAATGGTATCAAATAAAAACATGGTTTTACTTAAATGTGCTATTTTACTTTTAAAAAGAAAGGTAAAAACAACGGCTACAAAAATAGTGTATAGATAATTTAAATCGCCAATCCAATTTATAGGATGTGCATCAATTAAAACATCACGTAACATTCCTCCACCAACTGCAGTCACAAATGCAATAATTAGTACTCCAAATAAATCAAATTTTTTATCTGAAGCAACTAATGCACCACTAATTGCAAAAGCGAAGGTTCCTAATATATCTAAAACATAAATGAGTTCCATTTACATCAATTTAAAACTTGAATTGGTTTTATACGGTAACTTCAGAAAACTTGATATTCAATTCTTTCTGAATTTCATGAATTCTTGTAATTTCAGAAGGTAAAATAAAAGCTAATGAAACACCTGTTTTTCCTGCTCTTGCAGTTCTACCACTTCTGTGTGTGTAATATTCTAATTGTTCTGGTAATTGGTGGTGAATTATAAACTCTAAGCCACTTACATCAATACCACGTGCAGAAACATCTGTAGATACTAAATATTGTAAATTTTCTTTCTTAAAAGCACGCATTACTTTATCACGTTCTTTTTGTTGCATATCTCCTTCTAATGCAGCTGCAGAAAAACCTTCTTCAATTAAAAAATTTGCTAAGTTCTGAGCACCTGCTTTAGTTCTACAGAAAATAATTCCTCTTTGATCTTGTCTTTTCTCTAAAAAGGCAACAATATCATTTGCTTTTTCTTTTAAAGTAGTTTTTGCAAAATGATGACGAATATTAGCGTTTACTAAAGAACTTCTATTAATTTCTACTCTAGGAGCATTAGAATCCATATAAGTCTTTACTATCCTTTTGATTTCTTCTGGCATTGTTGCAGAGAATAACCATGTTTTTCTATCAGACTCCGTTGTAAACTTTAAGATTCTATTTAAATCTTGTTTAAAACCCATGCTTAACATTTCGTCAGCTTCGTCTAAAATAACAGTTTTCACATGACTTACATCAATGCTTCCTCTTTCGATTAAATCAATCAACCTACCAGGAGTTGCTACAACAATATGCGTAGTTCTCTTAAGATTGTTCATTTGTCTGTCAATCTTTTCTCCACCAAAAACAGCTTCAACAAAGATTTGTTTTTCACTAAACTTCGTGAATTTAAACAATTGTTTTTTAATTTGTTGAACAAGTTCTCTTGTAGGCGATAAAATTAAAGCTTGAATATTATCTGAACTAGCATCTATTTTATTTAAAACTGGCAAGCCAAAAGCTGCAGTTTTTCCAGTACCAGTTTGTGCTAAACCAATAAAATCAGTAGCTTCTCCCAATAAAATTGGAATTGCTTTCTCTTGAATTTCTGAAGGCGTAGAAATCCCTAATTCTTTAATTGCTTTAATGTAATCGTTGTTAATTCCTAATGTAGAAAAAGTTGACATTTTGTATCTTAATTTTCTGCAAAGATACTTTTATTTTATAGGTTGTAATATATTTAAAACTTTTTCTCTAATTCTTGCTGGCTTATATGTTTTTGAGTCTAACATTGCCCAAATAGTTTTCGCTTTTAAAATTAAAACATCGTCTTTATAAAACTCCATTAAACGTTCAGAAGTAAAACCTCTTGTTTTACCAACCCATGTTTTTGCAATAACTTCATCACCTAAAACTGCTTGTTTTAAATAATCTATTTCATGCCTCATTACAACCCAAACATACTCTGGTAAAGGATTGTCTTTTGTTAAATGCGCCAAATGTTCAAAGGCAACAGTATCCATCCATTGTACGTAAGAAACATTGTTTACGTGGTTTAAATCATCTATATCAGACGATTTTACTATAAATTTTAAACTAAAAACTGAATTCATTTTTATTCCTTTTGGCAAACTTAAAAATTTTAATATTTCTATAACAATAATTGGTGATTGATTTATAAAAAACTAACGAATAATGTTCATCTTTGATCTTTCTTATTTTTTTATGAAACAGGTAGCAGGAGAGTTAGGTACAGAAAATATTAGTAAATTATTGATCAAACAAGCGGGTCCTGCTTCTATTGGGATTCTTGTAATGTCTTTAAACATGATTGTTGATACTATTTTTGTAGGTCAATGGATTGGTGTTTTAGCAATTGCAGCAATTACTGTGGTTTTACCAATTGCATTTCTAATTTCTTCTATTGGAATGGGAATTGGAATTGGAGGAAGTTCTATTATATCTAGAGCTTTAGGGAAAAATGATACTGAAAAAGCTTTTTTAACTTTTGGAAATCAGATTAGTTTAACAACCGTTTTAGCAATTCTTTTTGTTCTCTTAGGAAACATTTTTAGCACAGAAATTTTAACTTTATTTGGCGCCAAAGGAGATATTCTAATTCCTGCAAAAGAATATTTTGATGTCATTATTTATGGTGTTCCGTTTTTAGCTTTTGCAATGATGGGAAATCCTACAATTAGAGCAGAAGGAAAACCAAAATTTGCAATGTATGCAATGATGATTCCGGCTGTTGCAAATATAGTTTTAGACATTATCTTCATTAAATATATGGATTTAGGCATGTTTGGAGCAGGTTTAGCAACTTCAATCGCTTATGCAAGTTGTGGTT
The DNA here is from genome assembly GCF_002163675.1 of Polaribacter sp. SA4-12. Classification (NCBI taxonomy): domain Bacteria; kingdom Pseudomonadati; phylum Bacteroidota; class Flavobacteriia; order Flavobacteriales; family Flavobacteriaceae; genus Polaribacter; species Polaribacter sp. SA4-12. The sequence goes on from NZ_CP019334.1 coordinate 786,948, forward strand.
TATATATTTTATATTTCTTTTTATCTTCTAAAAGTGAATTGAAAATTATTCCTAAAAACTTTAAGTTAGACGCTAAAATAGTTCGTGAAATTGTTGAATTAGGTGGCGTTTCTATAGTAAGACAAGGAACAATTAGTATTTTAATGATTGTTCTAAATTACTCACTTTATAAATATGGTGGAGAAATTTCAATCTCAATTTTTGGAATTGTGAATAGAGTGATGATGTTTGCTCTCTTTCCTATAATGGGAATTACGCAAGGATTTTTACCAATTGCGGGTTATAATTATGGTGCAAAAAAATACGACAGAGTTAAAGAAACTATTAATAAAGCGATTATTTATGGATGTATAATTGCAGCGGCAATTTATGTGGTAATCATTATCTTTTCTCAAGAAATTATAGGAATTTTTACAACGGATGCAAGATTACTAGCAGAAACACCAAGAGCAATGATTTTAGTATTTCTTGTTTCACCAATTATAGCAATTCAATTAGTGGGTTCTGCTTATTTTCAAGCAGCAGGAAAAGCAATGCCTGCTTTATTTTTAACACTTTTAAAACAAGGAGTTTTCTTAATTCCTTTAGCGTATATTTTACCTTTATATTTTGGAGTAGATGGTGTTTGGTATTCGTTTGCTATTGGTGATGTGTTAGCTACAATTATTACTTATATCGTTCTAAAACGAGAAATGAAGAAGAATTTGAATTAGTAAAATAGTTGTTAGTTGTTAGTGAAATTAGAAAGACTTCGACAAGCTCAGTTTGACATTAGTTAAAACTTTTCAACTTTGCTCCTTTATGACTTTAGACCTTATAACTTTGAAACTTTAAAACTTTAAAACTAAATCAACGATTCCCCATTTAAATTCGTCGTTAAAACATCACTAAACAAATTAAAAAACGGGCGTAAAGCTTTAAAGCTATCATCTAATTCTTCAAGAAAATTAGGAGATAACACTTCTGCTTCTGTAAAGGTTCTAATTGCTATAAATCCTTTTTTACGCAACAAATCGATATCTTTATGTTCTTTATCAAAACCTCTTGGTGCAGATTTTAATTCATCTCCTTCAAACTGACCACCAAAGTATTTTACATAGTCTTTGTCTTCTAAAATATCACGAAATTCTGTAGCGTCTTGCTCAATTTCTTTTCTAATTCGTAATAAATCTTCTTTTTCAGGTTGCCAAAATCCGCCACCTAATAAAGCACCTCCTGGTTTTATTTCTAAAAAATAACCACCACGTAATTCTTTTCCTAGTCTAGAAAAGGAAACTGCCAATCTTGGGTTGTAAGGTGTTTTATCTTTAGAAAAACGAACATCTCTATAAATTCTATAGATTTTCATTTTATCTATATCATCATGTTTCTCTAAGTTAGCCTGCATTTCTAAAAACAATTCTTTTACTTGTTTTTGAATTTCTACAAAGGTTGGTTTGTGTTCTGTAAACCAATCTCTATTGTTATTTTTTTGTAAATCCTTTAAAAACTGGAAACTGTTTTTTTGAAATTGCATTGTAATAAATTTTTTAGATTTTCAATGTACAAATTATTCTATAAATGAAAATTATAAATCCGTAAATTTGAAGAATTAAGTTGATACAAATGCATCAAAAGACAAAAGACATTCAAAAACGATATGAAGGCTTTTTACAAACAAATTGTTTGTGGAAAAATGATGCTGTTTATGAATTAGATCAATTAGAAATTGAACCTATTTCTTCTAAAATTGACTTAGAAATCAATGAGAAACTTAGATTAGGTAAATATATTGAACGTTTAGTTTCTTTTCAACTAGAACAAGAAAAATCAATTTCTATTCTGTGTGAAAACATTCAAATACCGAAAGATAAAATCACTCTTGGAGAACTTGATTGCATTATTTTAAAAGAGGATAAACCAATTCATTTAGAAATTATTTATAAGTTTTACTTGTATGATGCTTCTGTAGGACAAACAGAAATTGAACATCTTATTGGCCCGAATAGAAAAGATTCTTTGGTAGAAAAACTGAATAAATTAAAAGACAAACAGTTGCCTCTTCTCTACGCTAACGAATGCTCTATGTATTTAGAATCTATCAATTTAAAAGCTTCTGAAATAAAACAACAAGTCCATTTTAAAGGACAGTTATTTGTTCCATATTCTAATAAAGACATTCAATTAACTGTATTAAACAATGATTGTATTTCTGGGTTTTACATCAACCAAAAAGAATTGAATCAATTTAAAGATTGTAAATTTTTTATCCCAATTAAAAAAGATTGGATTGTTGTTCCTCATAAAAATGTAAACTGGTTAAATTTTGAAGAATTTTGTACAATTTCTGAAGATTATTTTCAAAAAAAAAGTTCACCACTTTGCTGGTTGAAAAAGCAAAATGGTGAACTTGTAAAAATATTTTTAGTATGGTGGTAATTAATCTCTTTAGAATTTAGTTTCTATCAATAATATCACCAGAACCAACAGATTTATTATCTATATGTGTAGGGTTTCCCTTATAATAAACACTACCAGAACCTACTAATTTTGCTTTAATTTTTGTTTTTACAGTTGTTTTAACACTTCCAGAACCAGCAACATTTACATACACTTCATCTGTTTTTAACTCATAAGCTCTAATACTTCCAGAACCTGCAATAGAACAAGTAAACTCATTCGAATTTCCTTCTAAATCTATATTACCAGAACCTCCAATTGAAGCTTTTACAGTATCTGCATCTACTTTTAGATTGATGTTTCCAGAACCACCTAAGCTAACTTTAAAATCGTCTGCTTTAATTAAATTTTTACAAGAAATATTTCCAGAACCACCTAAAGCAACACTTTCTATACTATTATAAGTAACAGTAACTGTTAACCTTTTTGTTGTTCTAATATTTATGTTCTTCTGAAACTGAATTTTTAAAGTATTTCCTGAAACTTCTGTTTCTATATAAGGAATAATGTTTTCTTCTCCTTCAATTGTAATTTTTCCTTCTTTTCCTTTAACAAGAATTACATCAAAAGAACCTCCTGCAGAAACGCCATCAAAATCAGATGTTGTTCTATTTACAGTTACAACATTTCCGTTTCCTTTTATTTTTTTATTTCCAAACCAATCTTGAGCGTTTACTGTAAAAGTTAGCATTAAAATTAAACTGGTAAAAAGTATTTTTTTGTTCATGATATTTATTTTTTTGGTTGATTTTATCTTAATTTTCTTTGATACTTACACCACCATATTGTGATGTGATTTTAAGTTTAGAACTGGTTTTTCCTTTACCGAATTTCCCTTCGTAATATTTTTTTGTAGGTTTAGAAATACTTTTATAGAATTCCATTTTATCATCATCTCTACTAAAACCGGCATATTGTAAATCAATTTCAAAATCAAAAACAGCAGCTGGATCAACACCTATTCTTATTCCTGCATATTCTCCATCAATAGTTACATTTTCAAAACCTTTTGCTAAGTTTTTAACTGTTAAAGCACCATAATCTGTTTTTATGTATAAGTTTTTCTTTACGGTTCCAAAACGCATGCTTAAATAGTCTGAATTTCCTTTTATATCATTTGCTTCGTCAATAGAAATTGAACCATAATCGCAATTAAAATCAACGCTACCTGCTTTTTCAAACTTTAAAGTTGAGTAATCTGCATTTACTCTTATTTCTTCTGATGTGTCAATATTTAATTTTGAATAATCAATATTTACAGCACCACTTTTCATATAATTAATTGTTGATGTAGAACAATAATCTAAATTAATATCATTATCATTTGCTAATAAATTACCTATAGAAATCTTACCATAATCGCAATTAATAGCTGCCCTACCTTCTAATTCATCTAAATATATATTACCATAATCATTATCTAAATCTACAGAATTAGATTTTGGCATTTTAACTACATAATTAATTTTGTAGTTCATGTTTTTACTCTTTTTAAACCAAGAAGACCAACTACTTTTATTGTCTCCAAGAATTGTTTTTGCTTCAATAAAATCTGCACTTGCATTAAAAACGACGTTTATAGATGAAATTCTGTCTCGTACATCGTCTAAATCATCACCTTGTACGGTAATTGTTACTTCAATTTCTACACTGTTTTTATCCCAAGTTGTAATGTTTAAATTACCATATCTATTATCTAAAGATACTTTAGCATCAGCATTTACAGAGAAAACCTTTTTAATAACCCTGTTTTTTTCATGTTTCTTTTTACCTGGATTGGCTGCTGCCAATAAAGGAATTAAAAGAAATAAGAATGTAATTTTATATATAGATTTCATTGTTTAATGTGTTAGGGTTTTTAATTTGTTCTATTTGTTTTAAAGTATTCTCTAAAACATCTAAACGCTGTTGATAATTTCTAATCATTGCATTTATAATTTTTCTTTGCTCACCATTTTTTGTCAATTCACTTACAAAAGCAGTGTATTCATCTTCTAACTCTTCTAATTCTTCTAAAGCATTTTCTATAATACTTTCTGTGTCTAAGTTTCTATTTTTTTCTAAAGTTTGTAATTCTTGTCTTATTGTTGAAACAAAATACGTTTGAACTTCTTCCATTTTAGGTGAAATATCTGCCAAGTCTAACTGACTTTTTTGATGACTACTACCTAACCAAAAACCAATAATTAAAACTACTGATGCTGCAACTGACAACCATTTCCAAGAAGTTTTAACTACTTTTTTTGGTTGATTTAATTTTCGTTCGAATCTTTCTAAATGACCAGAATGTGGTTCTTGAAAATCGAATTCATTTTCAGAAAAAAATTGATCTAATTTATCTTCCATACGCTTGTGCTTCTATATTTTCTGCAAGTAATACTTGCTTTAATTTCTTTTTTGCTCTAGAAACTGTTGTTCTAACATTTTCATTTGTGTACTCTAAAATCTGAGCTATTTCTTCATAATCATAACCTTCTACTAAATGTAAGGTTAAAACCAATCTGTAATTTTCTTTTAAACTTTGTAAACACGTTAACACACTTTTCGCTTTTAAACCAGTATAATCGATCGTTTCCTCTTCAACATCATCATTAGGAATTACTTCCATTTTTACTTCGTTGTATCGATTGTTCTTTTTTAACTGTGTTAAACTTTTATTGATTACGATTCTTTTTAACCACGCTCCAAACGTTACTTCTCCTTTATAGGTATCCATTTTTGTAAAAACCGTTAAAAACGCTTCTTGCATAATATCTTCAGCTTCAAAATTATCTTTTAAAATACGGTATGCAGTATTATACATTGCTTTGTAATAAGCTTTGTATAAATCTAACTGCGCGTTTTTATCCGACTTTTTGCAGCGTTTTATAAGGTTGGTTATATGTGGTTGGTTGGTTTCCAATAAAACGTATCTATTCTAGAGACAAAATGATTTTTGATTTGTGACAGTTTGTAGAAATAAAAATACTCTTTTTTTATTGAGAGTTTAAATTGAGGTAGAGTTTTACCCGTATTTCCTTTAAAACGGACTTATTATTTTAAGAAGAAATATTATTTTCTGTCCAATCCCATAAGAGAATATTCCACTCATCTGTTGCGTCTTTAAAAGTATGAATGGTTTTAAAACCAATTTTATGATGCGCTAACATAGAAGGTTTATTGCTTGATGAAACTTCTGTAATGCAATATTCATATAAGCCAGAATACACTTCTTTATGCTTTAGGTATAACTTTTTAAAGATTCCTTTTCTTTTATAATTGTCTTTTACACAAATTTGTCCCATTACATAAAAACTAAATTCTGAAAGATTTTTTCCTTTAAATTTAATCGTTTCTAAGATAGAAAACATTGGCACAAGTACTGGTATTAGATTTTTAAATTCAATTAGCATTACCAATGCATAAGCGACAACAATATCATTGTCTTTAGCAATAACTTGAGGCGCTTTTGAATTCATTTTTTCAATAATACCAAAACTATGTTTTACAGTAACAAAACCTTTATCATTTATACTTTTTTCTGATAAATTACCAAAATAATTTTCTTTTTGTACAACTAGTATTTGATGTAACTCTTGAATATTATCAGCAAGTTTTATTTCCATTTGTTATTATTTTTATAGATTTTCTAACAAACTATTCACTTCACTTTCATCATTTACTTTACATAAATTCCAATGTAAATCATATTGAATACTTTCACCAATTGATAAAGTTTTTTCTGGACTTAAACATTCTAGTTCTGTAAACAAATGATTCCCAAAAATAGTAACAGAAGTTCCATTATCTGGATATGTAGCATTGTCATCAAATTTAAATTGTTCTATAAATAAGGTGTTTTTTAAATAACCTGCAACCCATTTTTTAGCATCTAAACCTATTTTTTGAGGAAATTCTTCGGATGATTTTAATTTAAGAATCGTATCATTTACAATAACATTTTCTTCTGCATAATTGGTTGCATCTGGCCATTTAGAGATTGTAAATCCATCTTTAAAAATACTCTTTTCAGCAATTTTTGAATAACTAATATTTGGTGTTTTAATTTTTGATAAACTCCAAATTGTAAATGGAATTTTTTCTAACTCATCGTTTTTAGCAGGTATTATTTTTACTAATTCTTGCTGAATTTTAACTCCAGTTCCTACTTCAGAAATAGTAATTGTTCTTTTTATTTGAATCCCTAATAATTTACTAATCGGACTTTCTAAAACAACTCCGTTGGATAAAAACGTAACTGCATAAGAACTTGCGTTTATAAAAGGATCTGGTACGTGTCTGCTTCCTGTTATCAAATGAAAATAATCTTCAGAACAAGGTAAAACTCTATTTCCACCAACATTCGGAGCTTTAATTTTATGGTCTTTTTTATAAAATTCTCCGGTTGAAAATACTACACCTTCTAAATCTGGGTTTTCATACAAGATATTTTCTCCGTTTATAAAACTGAAATGCATAATTCTTCCAGTTTCTGGAACTACTAAAACCTTAATTTCAGAATTTAAAATCTCTATTGTTTCTTTCCAACCTTTATAAACGATATTATTAATTTTTATAGCAGACATCTCTTTTATTTTCTATTGCAAAAATGATGAAAATTTTTGAAGTATTATTCAAATTATCCATGGTAAATTAATTGTTTTAATAGTATTTTTGAATATAAATTATGATGTTTCATTAATTTCTATGGAAAAAAAAACAAAAAAACCTTGGCCAACTAAAAAGGCAATGGAACAAATTTATGAAATGAATCTTTGGGGAAGCAATAACGCTGAGTTTTATTCAGGAGATGGCTCACATCAACCAGAAATTGTAGAACCATATATTGATGTTGTAACCTCTTTTCTAACATCTTTTAAAAACCCTATTTCTGTGTGCGATTTAGGTTGTGGAGATTTTAACATTGGTAAAGAATTAGTTGAAAGCACTAAGAAATATATTGCTGTAGACATTGTATCAAACTTAATTGAACATAATAAAGAAACGTTTAAAGCTGATAATTTAGAATTCCATTGTTTAGATATTGCTGTTGATAATTTGCCTTCTGTAGATTGTGTTTTATTAAGACAAGTACTGCAACATTTATCAAATACTGAAGTTCAAAATGTAGTAGAAAAAATCATCAACTTTAAATATATAATTCTAACAGAACATTTGCCTGAAGGTACTTTTACACCCAATAAAGATATTATATCAGGACAAGGAATTCGGCTAAAAAAACAAAGCGGAATTGATTTATTAGCAGCGCCATTTAATTTAAAAGTGATTCAAGAAAAACAATTATTATCTTATCCTTTAAATAAAAACAAAGGAGTAATTGTAACAACACTTTATACTATTTACTAAATTAAACTCGTAATATTTTTTCCATTTTACGACCTTTTGCTAATTCATCAACCAACTTATCTAAATAACGAGTTTGTTGGGTTAACGTGTTTGTAATTTCTTCAACTCTATAACCACAAATTACTCCTTTTATCAAATGAACATTTGGATTCATTGTTGCGTTTTCAAAAAAGGTTTTAAAGGTTACTTTATTTTCAATTAACTCATTTAATTTGTTTTCATCATAACCAGTTAACCATTCAATTACTTGATGTAATTCAGCTTTACTTCTACCCTTCTTTTCAATTTTAGTTACATAATGAGGATATACAGAAAAGAATTTCATATTTGCAATTCGTTCATCATGATGACTGGTATCTTTCATATTTTTGAATTTAACCAAAGTTACTATAATTTTTAAAAAGTTAAAAAAACTGAAAAGGAATTACAGCATTATAACCTTGGCACAACAATTGTTTTTATATATTAGTAATTAAGTAAAGTGTTTTTCACTTAACTGATTATCAGTAAATTAAAATTATAACATTGACATTTATTTTGTAGTTAAAATAAATCGGTGTCAGTATGACAGATATAAACACATGAGCAAACCAAAAATAATGCATTTAGACAATTTGTCGCTTCAAAATATGTTAAATGAAGATTCTGAATTAATTCCTTTAATGACGCCAGAAGATGAGGAAATTATTAATAAGGAAAGTGTACCAGAAGTTTTACCAATTTTACCTTTAAGAAATACCGTTTTATTTCCTGGAGTTGTAATTCCTATTACAGCAGGTAGAGATGCTTCTATTCAATTAATAAAAGACGCTAACAAAGGCGATAAAGTAATTGGAGTTGTTGCACAAAAAAACGAGGATGTTGAAAAACCTGGTTTAAAAGATATTCATACAACAGGAGTTGTTGCACAAATTTTACGTGTTTTAAAAATGCCTGATGGTAACACAACAGTTATTATTCAAGGTAAAAAACGTTTCGAAATTGATACAATTATTCAAGATGAACCGTATTTAAAAGCATCTGTAAAAGAAGCTATTGATGATAAAGACGTTGATGATAAAAAAGAATTTGAAGCAATTATAGAATCGATTAAAGAACAAGCTTTAGAAGTAATTAAGGAAAACCCTATGTTACCTACTGAAGCATCTTTTGCGATTAAAAATATAAAGTCAGATTCGTTTTTGGTGAATTTTATTTCATCAAATATGGATTTAACAGTTGCTCAAAAACAAATAATTTTAGAGACAAATAATCTAAAAGAACGTGCTTTATTAGCTTTAAAAAGCTTGAATAAAGAACTTCAGAAATTACAATTACGTAATGATATTCAGTCTAAAACTCGTGAAGATTTAGACCAACAACAACGTGAATATTATTTACACCAGCAATTAAAAACCATTCAAGAAGAATTGGGTGGCGCTTCTAACGACGAAGAGTTAGAGGAAATGCGTGTACAAGCAAAAACTAAAAAGTGGGGTAAAGAAGTTGGTGAAACTTTCGAAAAAGAAATTAACCGCTTAAAAAGAATGAATCCACAAGCTGCTGAATATGGTGTTCAGAGAAGCTATTTAGAATTGTTATTAGAATTACCTTGGGGAATTTACTCTGAAGATAAATTCGACCTAAAATTTGCTACAAAGGTTTTAGATAGAGATCACTTTGGTTTAGAAAAAGTGAAGGAAAGAATTATAGAACACTTAGCCGTTTTAAAGTTAAGAGGAGATATGAAATCGCCAATTATCTGTTTATACGGACCTCCAGGAGTTGGTAAAACATCTTTAGGGAAATCTGTTGCAGAAGCATTAGGACGTAAATATGTACGTATGTCTTTAGGTGGTTTGCGTGATGAAGCTGAAATTAGAGGACACAGAAAAACGTATATTGGTGCAATGCCAGGGCGTTTAATTCAGAATTTGAAAAAAGCCGGAACTTCAAACCCAGTTTTTGTTTTAGATGAAATTGATAAATTAGGTCAAAGTCATCAAGGAGATCCTTCTTCTGCAATGTTAGAAGTTTTAGATCCTGAACAAAACGAAGCCTTTTACGACAACTATTTAGAAGTTGGTTACGATTTATCAAAAGTTCTTTTTATTGCAACAGCTAACAATTTAGGAGAGATTCCTTGGGCATTACGCGATAGAATGGAAATTATAAACGTTTCTGGTTATACAATTGAAGAAAAAATAGAAATTGCTAAAAGACATTTATTACCAAAACAATTAAAAGAACACGGTTTAACTGTGAAGCATTTAAAGTTAGGTAAAAAACAATTAGAACAAATTGTTGAAGGGTATACGCGTGAATCTGGAGTTCGTGGTTTAGAAAAGAAAATTGCAAAAGTGGTACGTTTCGCAGCAAAATCTATTGCTTTAGAAGAAGAATATGATATTAATATTTCTTCAGAAAAAATAGAAGAAATTTTAGGAACGCCAAGAAACAGAGATAAATACGAAAATAATGATGTTGCTGGTGTTGTTACAGGTTTAGCTTGGACACAAGTTGGTGGAGATATTTTATTTATAGAATCTATTTTATCAAAAGGAAAAGGAACACTTTCTATTACTGGTAATTTAGGAACTGTAATGAAAGAATCTGCAACCATTGCACTACAATTCATTAAATCGAATGCTGAAGAATTTGGTATTAAACCAGAAACTTTAGAAAAGTACAATGTACATATTCACGTACCAGAAGGAGCAACTCCAAAAGACGGACCAAGTGCTGGTATTACAATGTTAACCTCTTTAGTATCTTCTTTTACACAACGTAAAGTTAAAAACAAGTTAGCAATGACGGGTGAAATTACTTTACGTGGAAAAGTGTTACCAGTTGGTGGAATTAAAGAAAAAATATTAGCTGCTAAAAGAGCAAATATTAAAGAAATCATTCTGTGTAAAGAAAATGAAAAAGACATTTTAGAAATAAAAGAAAGCTATTTAAAAGGCATGACTTTTCATTATGTTACAGATATGAAAGAAGTAATAGAATTAGCGCTGACAAAGCAAAAAGTAAAAAATGCTAAGAAATTAGCATAATTTAAAAAGCCTCTCAATATTGAGAGGCTTTTTTTATTTAGTCACAATAATCACAATCTGGTAAATTTAATTGTTGCTGCAATTGCTTGTAATAAGCACATTGTTGTTTTAATGCTTCTGCGTCACCGTTACATTTATAAGCGTAAGCAGCCTGACATTGATAATCATATTGTTTATCAATATTACTAGGTCCTACATATCCAGTACAAGAAATAGAATCTACAGCACTTTCCTCCTCTTCTCCAAAAAGTTCTTCACAACTTAAAAATGATATTTAAATAATCGTTAAAATTGACAACAGTAAAATTTTTGTTTTTTTCATGATAGTTGGTTTTAAATTATGATTCAAATATATTTCAACTACATAATTTAGTCAATACCTAGAAATAGGTAATTTCAAAAAACCACTTATAATCAACTAAATATCAAATAAATAAACCTATTTCAACAAACATAAACTGTTGTCTTTTTATTCGTTTCGTTTAAGTTTATTAATTCTAAATCCATTGGTGTCATTTACAAAACCAAAAAAGGAATTTCCTTCCATCTTATAAACTAAAAAATCTTTTCTAGTCTCAGGTTTTTTAATTTTGTTAATGGAATCATTCACAAATTTTATATCGCTCACATTTAACCTTAAGCTATCATTTTTAGTATTCCACCCTCCTTTTATTAATAAACCACAAGTTTCATAGTGAAAACTACTGTCTTTTTTTAAAATTAATTTTAAGCCTTTAATATCCTTATAGGTGTTATATTTTATTTTTTCTATAAAATTTAATTTTGAACTTTGGTAAACACCAACTATGCTATTTTTTTTGGATGTATCGGTACAAGATGTAATTGTAAAGACTACAGTAAATAAAAAAAAGAAATGTTTTTTCATTTTTTAAATATTATTAAAGCTCTAAAATTAGCTCATTTTTACTTTCATTAATTATTCGATCAAACTCAATTATAATAAAATATAATAAGAAGTATTTAAAATGCCCAATATTAAAGGCTAGTTAGTTAGAAACTATCAAGTAATATATACATTAAACAACTATTTTTCACTAAAACAGGTATTTATTCATCAATATCATAAACAATAATTAAGCTAAATAACTCTTGTCAATAGGCTGTTAAGAGCGTAAATTTGCAAACTTATTTTAGAATTTGATACATCAATTATCATTGTAACAGATCTCATACTTTTATTTAAATCCCAATAAAATAGATTACATATCTCCTCATTAAAAGGAAAGGTTTATAACAACGCTTTTCTATTTTTTTTAATGTGAAGAAATCAACAATAAATGAATAGTACTTCAGAAAACCCTAAGAACAACAAACGCATTACAACCGCATTATTATTAGCAGCAGGTACAGGTAGTCGTTTATATCCATTAACAAAAGAATCGCCAAAATGCTTAACACTCGTTAATGAAACATCAATGTTAGCGCGTTTGGTAACCAATTTAAAAGACCAAGGTTTTACACGTTTGGTAATTGTAACAGGTTATAAACAAGAATGTATTGTAGATTTTTTAGGCAACCAAAATGAAGGTTTAAGTATCGAATATATACACAGTCCGTTATACAAAACCACCAATAATATTTATTCACTTTGGATGGCTCGTAACATCATAAACGAACCTTTTGTACTCTTAGAAAGCGATTTAGTTTTAGAAACCGATTTGCTAACAGATATGATGTATCCAGACAGAATTGCTGTCGCTAAAATGCAACCTTGGTTGAACGGAACCACCGTAACTTTAAATAGCCAAAACAAGGTTACCCAGTTTCAACCAGGTACTATAGAACCGTATACAGAAACGCGTTATAAAACCGTAAATATTTATAGTTTTTCATTAGAATCTTGGAGAACAATTGCTAAAAAACTGAATCAATACATTACAGAAGGAAGCGTAAACGCTTATTATGAAACTGTTTTTTCTGCATTAGTAGATGAAAAAAGTTTAGAATTTACAGCGGTTTCTTTCGATGAAAAACCTTGGTACGAAGTAGATACAATTCTCGATTTAGCAGAAGCTGAAAAATTATTTCCAGTAGTTGCTGAAGAAGAAATTGCTTACGCGCTTTATTAAATTTTTTTTGAAGCTACTTGCCTGCGGCAGGCAGGTTTCCTGCTTTTCACTATATCTTTTTTTTCTATTCTTAAATGTCATTGCGAGTTTACGAAGCAATCTTTTTATCCAAATACAGATTACTTCATTCGTAATGACACTTATTAATTAAGTTAAAAAAAGGATTCCGTTTCAATCAGGGCTAAACTTGTTTGCTTAGTTTTTTTTTCGCGAACGTTTTTGTGTATATTTTTTTGCGGTTAAAAGTGCGATGTACTTTCCGTCGTTGTGGAAAGATAATTTATTAGAATGAATTTCCGATAGGGAATTCTGCAGCAATTAATAATACAAAATGTTGGGTTTAGTCTTTTTAATTTGAAATAGTAAATTTTATAATAGGAAAACAATCTATAAAAAATCAATTTATAATTTAATTGCGTAAACTAATCTTACGTGTGCATATGCTCCATTACTAAAATTAGAGCTTTCGTTTAGCTGAGTTCTATCGTCTCCAATTGTTGCAAGTGGCAAAGCTAAATCAATTTTGTCATCTTGATTATATTGAGCGTAACTTCTTCCAAAAGAATATCCATATCTACCTTCTATATGAATTCCACCTGAAATATTATATCTAGCGAACAAACCTAAATCAATACTTCTTCTTTCTATATAGTCATTCTGATAAGCTTCTTCTCCTAAACGATATGAAGTTACCAATCCGAAATGATGTATTCCTACATTTAACTTTTCGTTTACTTTGTATTTGATTTTAGAATAAATTGGAAGTAAACCTGACATAGACCATCTTTCAGACATTTTCCATTCTAGGTTCACCAAAGGAACTATATTAGGACCAAATGCTTCTTGGTTATACAAGATTCCATAACCAATTTTCAATCTCTCGTGAAACACTTTTTCATAAATAAATGTACCACCAAATTGAAAGTGTTTAGAACCTATATTTTTAAAATCACTCATTAACCTAGGTGTAAAAAATGCTTGAATAGAATTTCCGTTTGAAAGTTTCTGAATCAATCCAGTTCTTAAAATAAGTCCATGTACTTTTATTGGGTTAGCTATATTATCAGTCATATCTATATTATTATTTACATTCCACTGCATATAATTAAGACTGTTATACCAAATCTGTTTTTCATTCAAAACAATTGGAACAGTCAAGTTAACCATAGCTCCTCTTTCAGTTGTTTCTCCAGTATAAGGAGATTGGTCTTTAAAAGGTTGTGGTGTACCAAAATGACCTGATACGGTTAATATATCTAATGTTTCTTGAGCAGTAACAAACGACACCGACCCTATAATTAATAATAAAACTAAAATTCTTTTCATATTCATCTTTTTGAATTCCGTAAGTTACTTCTTTTTTTATTCTTAAAACACTGAAGTTTTTAATTTTAATTAGATGTTCTGTATTAAACCCAACTTAAGAAGATTATGATGTCGTTTTAATGACTTATAATCGAAGTTAGTTTTTTTGAAGCAAAAAATCTACAAGTAATTATACCTGTTTTTCAAAGTTTTAAACTCTTTTAAATGAATTATAATAGAAAATTAAAGCTTTAAATTTCATCAAAAAAGCTGCGTTAAAAAATAAATGTTGTCTTATACTCATAAAAACCTCCAATTAAACTGAATTTAATTCAGAAATTAGAGATTTATTTTCTAACGATTAGAATAACCGTAAATTTTAAAATCAATTTTTATCTGTGATAACTATTCTTTATAAATGTTTTAAACTTTGTAATATCACCATTAAATAGATCAGCATCATCTGTAGCATTCACAATTTTATAATTGTCTGTTTTTTGCCAAATTAAATAACTTTGGGTTTTCCAATTATTTGGTATATCTGGTTTTTGTTTGCCATTATAATCAGCAATCCAAAGTGGGTATTTACTAAAAACGGAATTGTTTAAATAAGTGTTTCCACAATTAAGACTCGTATATATTATTGGCGTTACGTTTCCCTTTTTTTCAATCTCTTTTATAAAGATTAAAAGGTTTTTCTGTATGGTTTCAGCAGATTGAGAGGTATCAATTCCTCCTTGCTCAAAATCTACTATTGGCGGAATATCGTTTGTTGTAATATCACTAATCGCGTTTAAAAAGAAGTTAGCTTGTACCAAAGGATCATCTTGAGTTCTGTAAAAATGATAAGCACCTCTTATAAAACCCTTTTCTTTTATATCTCGCCAATTCATCATAAATTTTGGATCGGTATACGTTACTCCTTCTGTGGCTTTACAAATTACAAACTGTAAACTATCTTTTCTTTTTACGAGTAAATCAACTTCATTATTATTAAAATGAGAAATATCGATTCCAAAAACAAATGGTTTTTCTGGTGTTACAATCGCTTTGTGGTTTTCCTTTTTTGTTTCTTGTTTCACTTTTTCTTTACAAGAAAAAATGAATAGAAAACCAAAAATAATTAGCTGTAGATACTGTCTTTTCATTTTTAGATTTGTTAAAATATGAATTCTTAAATAGTTTCGTTTTGAGAACTTATTTGAATTATTAACAAACTTAGATATGTTTAATAAGTAAGACAAGCGTGTAAATACCTGTTTTTTGTTTATAATAAAGGGAATATTAAAAGTGATTCGCTAAGTTTTAGATACTTTTTTAGCAAATGTTTTTACATTTGAAACAACACCGTAAAACTTATTAAAAATCATACAAGCAACTAAATCTCCAGTAACATTAACAGCTGTTCTAAACATTCCTAAAATACGATCTATACCAACAATTACAATTAAACCATCAATAGGAATTCCTGCACCTTGTAATACGGATGCTAGAATAATAACACCACCTCCAGGAATAGCAGGTGTTCCAATAGAAGCTGCAACTACTGTAAAAGTGATTAATACTAAATTGATAAGAGATAATTCAATTCCGTAAGCTTGTGCCATAAAAATAGTAGTAACACACTGAAACAATGCCGTTCCATCCATATTAATAGTTGCTCCAATAGGAATCACAAAATCACTAATGTTAGAGGAAACTCCTAATTTTTCATCCGCAGTTTTCATTGAAATTGGCATCACTGCTGCAGAACTTGCAGTTGAAAACGCCAACAATTGAGGTTCTTTTATCGCTTGTAAAAATTTTAGAGGATTTTTTTTCACAACTAAGAGTACCATCAATAAATAAAAAGAAATCAATAATAATAAACCAATAATTACGACAAGCATATAATAGCCCAAGCCTAAAAATATATCTAAACCTGTTCTAGATAATAAAGCCGCCATTAAACCAAAAACCGCATAAGGAATAAGAATCATTGCCCAAGAAACTACAATCATACAAATTTTTTGTACTGCTTCTGTAAAGCGAATAATGGGTTTTGCTGTTTTATTATTTAACTGCGTAATGGCAACACCTATAATAATTGTAAAAATTACAACGCCCAACATTTCTCCTGTTAAAATAGATTCTAGTGGGTTATTCGGAATAAGATTAGAAATAGTATCAGGAATGTTTTCCATAAGATTAGGAACTTCTTTAGCAACAGAAATTTCTCCACTATTATTAGGAAATCCACCGAGTTTAAAAATATATTCTCCCGGTTTCATAATTAGCGTTACAGTTAAACCAATAATGATAGAAACAGCAGTTGTAAAAACAAAATATAACAACAGTTTTAAGCCAAAGGTTTTAAGATTATCTGATGAGTTACCTACAATTCCTGAAATTATAGAAGCAAATATCAAAGGAATCATAATCATTTGTACAAGTCTCATAAATACTTGACCTGGTAAGTCTAACCAATTCGCTAATGACAAACTAAAACTCTCTGAAACGAATCCTGCAGATGGATTTAGAAACATCCCTAAAACAGCACCTAAAATTAAACCAATAATAACTTTAAGCCATAAGCGACCTTTTATTAAATGGTCTAAATGAACAGATAAATTATTAAGAGGTCTTATTTTTAACATAGTATTACGTGCACTTAATGTTTGCCAGCGTTAACACAGATATAATAATATAATTCGAAATAACTAAGCTCTTTTTTTAAAACTTAGAGACAACTAAATGAGTATAACAAGTTAAGAATTAAAACGTTAAAAACACATGTATTAATTAAAAAAAAAGAGAATTAAATGTATCATTTTATTAAAAAAAACTAGCAGTACTTATCTTTAAATTATCAAATGTACACCACCTATTTCATCGATTAAATTAACTTTTTTTTACAGATTTCTTTGTTTGTATTTTCTTTTAGTTTTTATAAGTGAATATCTAAAATCATCATAGAATAAACTTAGAAGAAGAATTAATGCTGCAAAAATTAAAGTATTTAATTTTAATTGAAAATTAGAATAAAAAATAACCCCAACTAAACCACCTACAAAGAAGAAGGAAATAATATAAAGTCGAAGTTTAATATTTTCCTTAAGCTTATCTCTTTGCTCAAGTAACTTAGGGAATAATAAATGAGAAATATCAATACCTAAATCGGTAAAAAGACCTGTTAAATGTGTCGTTCTTACAATAGCATTTGAAATTTTTGTTACAAAAGAATTCTGAATTCCCATGGCAACAAGTAGTAAACAGACAATTAAGTTAGGAAATTCTATTTCAATAATATTACTTAAAACCCCAATTGAAATTAAGATAATACATTCAATTATTGTAGGTATTACAAATACATTAAGTCGTTTGTTTTCTTTATACTTTTCTATAAGGTAACTTGATAAAAATGAACCAAAAAGAAAAGAGAATATATAAAGGAAATAAATGGTGCCTTTCCAAAATTTGAATTCAGCAACATCACTCATAAATAATGCAAAATGCCCTGTAACATTTGTTGTTAACTGTTTAAAAGCTAAAAAACCAGTAACATTAACAATACCTGCTACAAAAGATAAAACGGTAGCAATTTGCAAATTATGTTTTAAAGTTCGGCTCTTACCTTGGTGTCTAAACATTTTGTTTTTTCAAATTATATAGAGAAGCTATTAAATATTTCAAGAGTTTATTACTTATAATTCTATTGAGTAAAATTAGTTATTTATGTCGATAAATTAACCTTAAAAAGCAACCATTTTACAAGAAAAGCCATTTATTAAAAAGGAAAATGTTCTTATCATAGAAATGGACTCATTCATAAAAAAGCATAAAAAAACTCCAGTTAAACTGAATTCAGTAATTGGCTTTTTTAAAATTCGACTAAAAATCTATTCAAACATAGTACATTACTTCTTCTTTTTCTACAGAAACAGAATGACTAAAATCTAAAGGAATATGAAGTAATATTTCATTTTTATTGGTAATTTCCACAAGCTTTCCAGAAACAAAGTTTTCATATTTTATAGTTATTATATCACTTTCAAGTTCACAAATAATGTTATTTTTCTGAATAGAATTTCCTACTATAAAAACCAATTAGTAATTTTAAAAGATTCATCATTTCTTTTAGACATCCTTATTACTTGAACTTTCTTTGCATCAAAATCAATTATAGTAATACTATTTTTTTTCTATCGTCTTTAAGTCTGAATGAAAAAGGTGACTAAATATGTTTTTTATGAAACTCATTTTACAGAAAATATTGTTTATAAATTTCTGAATACATTGTAGTGAATTTTATGTAATTTTGAATCTTTACATACATATCGAAATAAGCTTTTTTAAGCAATGGTGAAATCTTCTTTTTATGATGAGATCCCTGCTATTGTCGGAATAAAAAACATAAAATAATTTTATTTGTTACATTATATAGACGTCATATTACCAATTCCTATTCAGAAAACATTTACGTATTCTGTTACAGAAGAAGAAGCTAATTTTCTACAGAAAGGAATGCGTGTTGCAGTTTCTTTCGGAAAATCAAAAATGTATTCTGCATTGGTTCTAAATATTCATCAAACAAAACCGACGCTATATGAAGCTAAAGAAATTCATCAGATTTTAGATGAAACACCTTTGGTAAATGAGAGGCAATTACAACATTGGCAATGGATTTCTGATTATTACATCTGTTCTTTAGGTGATGTTTATAGAGCTTCTTTACCTTCTGCTTTTTTGTTAGAAAGTGAAACAATTATTAATAAAAATGAAACGTTTACGGAAGATGACATTTTAGCTGATGATGAGTTCTTAATTTTTGAAGCGTTACAACATCAATCTCAGTTAACGATTCATCAAGTTGCAGATATTTTAGGAAAGAAAAAAGTAATGCCAATTGTAAATGGATTGATTAAAAAATCTGCAATTACAATTAAAGAAGAAATTTACGAGCAATACAAACCCAAGTTGGTAAAATATGTTCGTTTACATGCTGATTATTCTTCTGATGATTCTTTAGGTAAATTACTAGAAGAATTATCTAGAGCAAAAAAACAACGTGAAGCCGTTTTAGGATTTTTTCAGTTATCAACTTCTAAGAAACCAATAAAATCGAAAGAATTAGAAGAAAAAGCTGCTGTTTCATCCACCATTTTAAAATCGTTAGTCGATAAAAATATCTTTGAATTTTATCATATTCAAACAGACAGAATTCAATATAAAGGAGATACAAATGATTTAAAAGTACTAAATGAGTTTCAAGAAAAAGCACTTCTAGAGATCAAAGAAACCTTTAAAGAAAAAGATGTTACGCTTTTACACGGAATTACAAGTTCTGGTAAAACAGAAGTATATACAAAGTTAATTCAGGAAGTTTTAGATGAAGGAAAACAAGTTTTATTCTTGTTACCAGAAATTGCTTTAACAACGCAAATTATTACACGTTTACAGTTTTATTTTGGGGAGCAGATTTCTGTTTTTCATTCAAAATACTCAATGAATGAACGTGTAGAAGTTTGGAATAACGTTTTAGAGAATAAACCAAAAGCGAGAATCATTTTAGGAGCTCGTTCTTCCATATTTTTACCGTTTTCTAATCTAGGATTAATTGTTGTAGATGAAGAGCATGAAACTTCTTACAAGCAATTTGAACCTTCACCACGATACAATGCTCGTGATTCTGCTATTGTTTTAGCAAAAATTCATAAAGCAAAAATCTTGTTAGGATCTGCCACTCCATCTTTAGAAACTTATTTTAATGCGCAACAAAACAAATATGGTTTTGTTGAATTAAATAGACGTCATGGAAATGTGCAATTGCCAACAATTGAATTGATAGATGTTAAAGAAAAGCAACGGAAAAAGGAAATGAAAGGTCATTTTTCTGATAGATTGCTAAAATTGATTCAAGAAGCTTTAGATTTAAAAGAACAAGTAATCTTATTTCAAAATAGACGTGGGTTTTCACCAGTTGTAGAGTGTAAAACCTGTGGAGTTTCGCCTCAATGTCCTAATTGTGATGTGAGTTTAACGTTTCATAAATTTAGACACGAATTACGTTGTCATTATTGTAATTATCAAAGAGCAATGCCAAATAGTTGTGGCGCTTGTGGAAGCAATACTTTAGATAATAAAGGTTTTGGAACAGAACAAATTGAGTTGGAATTAAAAGAACTTTTTCCCGATTTTAAAATCGGAAGAATGGATTTAGATACAACGCGTGGTAAATATGGATATCAGAAAATAATTGGCGCTTTTGAAGCAAAAGAAATTGATGTTTTAGTAGGAACACAAATGTTATCTAAAGGGTTAGATTTTGAAAATGTTTCTTTAGTTGGTGTTTTAAGTGCAGATTCGATGCTTAATTTCCCCGATTTTAGAGCACATGAACGTGCGTATGATATGATGGTACAAGTTTCTGGTAGAGCTGGTAGAAGTAAAAAACAAGGAAATGTTGCCATACAAACCTTTAATCCTCATCATCAAATATTACAACAAGTTTCTACTACAAATTATGTAGAAATGTATAAAGAACAGTTGCAAGAACGTTGGCAATATAAATATCCTCCTTATTATAGATTGATTAAAATAACACTAAAACACAAAGATTATAACAAAGTTGATAGTGGTGTTAATTGGTTAGCAAAAGCATTGGAAAACTCTTTTGGAGAACATGTTTTAGGTCCGACTGCTCCTGCAGTTTCTAGAATTAGAAATCAATATATTAAGAATATTGTGATTAAGATTCCGCCAAAACAGAGTTTAGCAAACACAAAAAAACAACTTCAAAAGATAAAAGATACTTTTGAAGTTGTTAAAGATTTTAGACCAATCAGATTTATTACTGATGTTGATCCGTATTAATTAAATTGTTCTTTTTTCAATCAAAAAATGAAATGATGATTTCACAAAAATTGTCATTTCATCAGAGAGAGAAACGAACGATGAAAAATCTAAACTGATTTAATAATTTCTATATTTTTTCGTTTCTTCAAAAACGTGTTCTAAGATTTTTTGTTCTTTTTCATCAAAAACAATGTCTCTACGTTTCATTACAACTTCTGCAACCTCAAAAACTTTATTGGTTTTGTATTCTGTAAATCCTGATGCTCCTCCCCAACTAAAAGAGGGAACAAAGTTTCTTGGAAATCCGCTTCCAAAAAGATTAGCACTTACACCAACTACTGTTCCTGTATTAAACATGGTATTTATTCCACATTTAGAATGATCTCCCATCATTAAACCACAAAATTGTAATCCTGTTTTTGCAAAACGACCAGTTTCATAATTCCACAGTTTTACTTCTGCGTAATTATTTTTAAGATTAGAATTGTTTGTATCCGCACCTAAATTACACCATTCTCCTAAAACCGAATTCCCTAAATAACCATCGTGACCTTTACTCGAATACCCAAATAAAACGGAATTACTAACCTCACCTCCTACTTTACAATAAGGACCTAATGTTGTTCCTCCATAAATTTTAGCTCCCATTTTTAGCACTGAATGTTCACACATTGCAAATGGACCTTTTACAGCAGAGTTTTCTAAAATAACAGCGTCTTTACCAATATAAATTGGACCTTCGGATGCATTTAAAGTTGCAAAAGTAATTTCTGCACCTTCTTCAATAAAGATATTCTCTTTATTAATACAACGAGTTCCTTCTGGTATTGGTTGAGATGTTCTTCCTTCTGTAATTAAATCGAAATCTTGTTGAATCGCTTCTGCATTTAAAGAGAATATATCCCAAGTATTTTTTACTTGTAAAATAGCTTCTTCAAATTCAATTTGTTTGTATTCATCAAAATTTACTTCTTCTTGAGAATCTGAAGTATAAAATGCAATTACATCTTCCCCTTTAAAAATAGCTTCATTTTTTGATAATTCTTTGATTTTATCAACCAAGCTTTCAGTAGGACAAAAAGAAGCGTTTATCAAAATATTTTCTTCCATTTCTACCATCGGATATTTTTCTTCTAAATATTCCTCAGTAACGGTTGTTGTCGTTAAACCTAAATGATTTTCCCATTTTTCTCTAATGGTTAAAATCCCTATTCTTATGTCTGCAACTGGTTTTGTATATGTAAATGGTAATAGAGCGTTTCTAACATCTCCATCAAATAGAATATAATTCATTTTTTCTTTTTTGAAGTAATACAAATTTACTTTAAAATGAGCACAAAAAAAACCGATTGTAATAATTACAACCGATTTTTATCAATTTGAATAATAAAAGATTATTTTTTGATGAACTTCTGACTTCCTATTTTATCATCAGTTAATACTTTTAAGATATAAACACCTTTACTTAAACTATACACATCAATATTATTATCAACTGTAGAAATTGTTTTTGATAAGGCTAATCTACCAACATAATCATAAAACTGAACCGTTGCTTTTTCTGATCCAGAAGGCAATTGTATTGTTAAACTTTCTGTTGCTGGGTTTGGAAACACATCAAATTTTAAACGTTTTGCTTCTGAAATACCTAATACTTGAGCAGATGTACTTGCTGTTACAACTTGATCTCCAGAAGTCATTCCATCACCATTTGTCGCATTTACTGCAGTATAAAAAGTAACTTCTCCTTCATTTGTAGCGGGTGATGTCCATGTAAAAGACCAATTACCGCTAGAAGATGGAGATAATTGTGTAATTCTTTGACCACTAACTCTAGATCCAGAACCTTCTGTAAAACTACCAATTTTACTTTTCGAATTATTTTCTGCGGTCAATTGAAAACCTAATTTTGATGATGATGATGTTGAGTTTACATTTATTGTATATGTTTTATTCAACTCATAACCATCAACAGGGATATTTGTAGTAATACTAGGAGTTAATCCAAAATTACCACCACTATGACATTGAGTACATGTATTTCCTCCATCACCAGGAGAACCTGTAGTATTTCCATCTCTTCCACTAGCACTTGACATTAATAAAAATGCTGAAACTGGAATTAACAATAATAAAAATTTTAAAAAGTAATGTTTTTTCATCTTAATTTGGTTTTAGTTAATGATAGTTAAATGGTTGTCGTAATTTTCCTTATACAATTACATGTAATTTACAATAATTATAATCTTTTTTTATGAAACTACTAATAATACTTAAAAAGCACTGTTTTTTATTCAATACAGTAAATAAAACTATAATTTCGCAGCTAGAAAATTAAAATCATTTGAAAAGGAAAAAATGATGCTCAAAAAGGAAAAAATGAGCTTGAATTTTCAATAAAAGAACTGTAAAAATTATAATTGTATTTTTGAAACATGAAAAAAATCATTGGCGTTTTAATTAGTGTTGCTATTATAGGAGCAGTTTTGTATTATCTTTTTATCTATTTTATAACCTATAGTACCGGAGTAAGATCTGGTGAGTTAATAAAAATTAGCAGGAAAGGAGTTCTCGTTAAAACTTGGGAAGGAGAAATAAGTCAAGGTATTTCTGGTGCACAAATTTTTACTTTTTCTGTAGAAGATAAAAACGAAAAAGTCATAGAAAATTTACAGAAATTTCAAGGAAATTACGTTAAGCTAACTTACAAAGAGCGATATAAAACTTTCTTTTGGTTAGGAGATACAGAATATTTTATAACAAAGGTTGAACAAGAACAATCACCACATTTTACTAACAAAATTAATTAAATGAAAACGTTTAAACACATATCAGAATCACAGCTTAAAATTACAGAGTTAATGAAACCTATTAACTCTAATTTTAGCGGTAAGATTCATGGGGGACATATTTTAAACCTAATGGATCAAATTGCATTTGCCTGTGCTTCTAAGCATTCAGGAAACTATTGTGTAACTGCTTCTGTAAATAAAGTAGATTTTTTAAATCCTATTGAAGTAGGAGAACTTGTTACAATGAAAGCTTCTGTTAATTATACAGGTAGAACCTCTATGGTTGTTGGTTTACGTGTAGAATCTGAAAATATTAGAACTGGTGAGATTAAGCATTGTAATTCTTCATATTTTACCATGGTTGCAAAAGATGAAGAAGGTAAAAGTGTACCTGTTCCGGGTATTGTTTTAACAACTAAAAGTGAGGTTAGGCGTTTTGCTAGAAGCATTACTAGACAAAATGAAAGTAGTCATAGAGTTTCTAGATTTAGTAGTAAAGTCTTTAAAACTGAAGATTATTTAGATTTACTAAAAGACAGTAACTCTAAAATTGATTTAAAATAATCATTATTTGTAACCTACTGAAATAAAACTACATAGGATACTGTTTCAGGACGAGACAAATATTAAACATAAAAAAGCTCAAACATTTGTTTGAGCTTTTTCTTTTTATTGAACCTTACTTTTATAACAAGATTTGTAAATATCTTCATAAACTGGAAGAATATTTTCTAATGAAAATCTTTTTGTATGCTCTCTTGCATTCTCTTTAAAGGTTTCTAATGTTTTATCATCCTTTAAAATTGAAATCGCATTTTTTGCCATGTCTTGTACATCACCCAAATCACTTAAATAACCCGTTACTCCTGGTATATTAACCTCAGGTAAACCTCCTGTATTGGTAGAAATTACAGCTGTTTTTGCTGCCATAGCTTCCAAAGCAGCTAAACCAAAACTTTCTGTTTGAGACGGTAATAAAAAGATATCTGAATAACAAAGTACTTTTGTTACTTCAGAACTATTTCCTAAGAATAGTACATCATCAGAAATTTTTAATTTATTTACTAAATTTTCAGCTTTTAATCTATCAGGACCTTCACCAATCATTAATAATTTAGATGGAATTTCTTTTTGAACTTCATAAAAAATCTTGATTACATCTTCTACTCTTTTAACAGGTCTAAAATTACTTATGTGGGTTAAAATACGTTCATGAGGTTTTGCAATTGCAATTCTATTACACTTTTGGTTATGTGCGTTATCGTACTTTTCTACATCAATAAAATTATATATAACCTGAATATCATTTTTAATATTAAAAAGCCTGTTGGTTGTCTTTTTTAAATCATTTGACACTGCAGTTACTACATCAGAATTATTAATACTAAATTCTACAGCTGTTTTATACGTTGGATGACTACCTACTAAAGTAATATCTGTTCCGTGTAAAGTTGTAACTACTTTTACCGAAAGACCTTTTTCTTTCAGCATTTGTTTTGCCATATAAGCTGCATATGCATGAGGAATTGCATAATGTACGTGTAAAACTTCTAATTGATGCTTTTCTACAACTTCAACCATTTTACTTGATAAAGCCAATTCATAAGGTTGATATTCAAAAAGTGGATATTCTTCAATAACTACTTGATGAAAATGTAAATGATGTGACAAAAAATCTAAACGAACAGGTTGATTATAAGTGATAAAGTGTACTTCATGCCCTTTATCTGCCAATGCCATTCCTAATTCTGTAGCTACTACTCCACTTCCTCCAAATGTTGGATAACAAACAATTCCTATTTTCATAAAATGTTGAAAAGATTAAATGAATCTAAAGTTAATTAGATAATTTCTATTTTACTTCTTAGTTGTAAAGATAAAGGTATTCTTACATTAGAAATCTAAATAAAAGCATAAAAAAAGAGTTTTTCATCTTCATGAAAAACTCTTTACTATTTTAATTTTTGAATCTTTTAATTTAATTTTCTAGTAATCTCCTAAAGTTTCAGGATTTTGAGATAAAGCATTTTCTAATTGCTCATCACTAGGTGCTTTACCATGCCAAGCATGTGTATGCATCATAAAATCTACTCCATTACCCATTTCTGTATATAATAAGATACAAACTGGCTTTCCTTTTCCTGTTAATGCTTTTGCTTCAGCTAAACCAGCTAAAATTGCTTCAACATCATTTCCTTTTTTTACTTCTAAAACATCCCAATCAAAAGCTTCAAATTTGGCTTTGATGCTTCCCATTGCTAAAACTTCATCAGTAGTACCGTCAATTTGTTTTTCATTTAAATCGATTGTACAAATAATATTATCAACTTTTTTTGCTGATGCATACATAATTGCTTCCCAGTTTTGACCTTCTTGCAATTCACCATCACCATGTAAAGTGTATACTATTTTATCATCTCCATTTAATTTTTTAGCTTGTGCAGCTCCAATACCAACAGACATTCCTTGACCTAAAGATCCAGAAGCAATTCTTATCCCAGGTAAACCTTCATGTGTAGTTGGGTGTCCTTGTAAACGAGAATTTAATAATCTAAAAGTATTTAGTTCTTCTACAGGAAAAAATCCACTGTGAGCCAAAACACTATAAAATACTGGAGAAATATGTCCGTTAGAAAGGAAAAATAAATCTTCATTTTTTCCATCCATCGTAAATTCAGTAGAGTAATCCATTACTTCTTGGTATAAGCAAGTAATAAATTCTGCACATCCTAAAGATCCTCCTGGGTGACCAGAGCTTACTTTATGAACCATACGTAAAATATCTCTACGAACTTGTTGGGTAAAATCTTGTAATTGTTGAGTTGTTGGCATTTTGTTATTTTATTTTGTTGACAAAAGTAATTTTTTATAAACAATGGACAAAATAAAAACGAAAGTAAAAGAAAGGTTTGGTTATTTCTTTTTCACATAAATTTCCCACTAATATTATCTACTGATAATTTAAACCCTTCTTTTTTACTTTGTTCCGTAAATATATTTTAAAAAAGGAGCTAATAAAAAATTGATATGTCGTAATTCATGAATCTAGAACTATTAGGTACAAATGGGAAAGCTAAACACCTGACAATTAAAAATTAAAGAAAAGTGCTTTAAAGACTTATAGAATAGAGTATTTTCGTGAAAAATTCTATAAAATTGAAATATTACCCTACTTTTATTACTATTTTTTTATTAATTTATTCGATAAATCTTTCAAGTCAAACAAAAGATTCATTAAGCACACTTAATTTTGATGAATTAGCTGATAAGTATTATGAATATAAATTTACAGATTCTATAAAATCGAAAGCGTATGCACATGCTATTTTTAATAAGTCAATAAGAGAAAAAGATACTATAAATGCTATTGATGGTAAATATTTTTTAAGTGAA
The DNA here is from genome assembly GCF_002163675.1 of Polaribacter sp. SA4-12. Lineage (NCBI taxonomy): Bacteria > Pseudomonadati > Bacteroidota > Flavobacteriia > Flavobacteriales > Flavobacteriaceae > Polaribacter > Polaribacter sp. SA4-12. The sequence continues at coordinate 814,182 of NZ_CP019334.1, forward strand.
GTATATAAAAAATACTCGATTTATATTAACTATCTTGATTCAATAATATTATTAACAAAAACGAAACCTAACAAAATGTTTCCTGCTTTTTCATATATGGAAAAGGGGCTTTTCTATTTTCATAAAGAAATTAAAACTAAATCTTTAAAAAATTGGATTCTTGCTTTAAAACACACTAATTTAAATCCAAATGATAGCTTAAAGTATATCATTAAAAAAAATATTGGATCTTTAAATTTTAGTAATAAAGAGTTTTCAAAAACTAAAGAGTTATATTTAGAATGTTTAAGTTACTATGAAAAAAACAATAACAAAATAGATTATTATAACTACTTCTCTCTGTTATTTAATACTTCTAAAGTATATTTAAATTTAAATGATATTGATTCAACCATAATTTACAATGATAAAGCACTTCATTATGCCTCAAAAATGAAAGACAGCATATTTATAGGATTTTGTTTAAATAGAAAAGGTGATATAGAGTACCTTTCTAAAAATTTTCAAAAAGCTATAGAAAAAAGCACTAGTTCTCTTCCATATATTGTTAAAGATGAGAATTATAGAGTTTTGTTTAAAACATATAATCTAATTGCTAAATCTTTTTCAAAATTAAATGATTCTAAAAATTCCTTGAAATACAATTTTCTAATAGACTCTTTATATAATAAAACTCATATAACACATAAATCTCAATTGAGTAGTTATACTTATTTAATGAATCATTACAAAGAGGAAAATGATTTAAAAAATCAATTAAAATATATTGAAAAATATTTAAAAACTGATAGTATATTAAATAGTAGAAATAATAATATTTTAAAAATTTATTCTGAAGAATATTACAAACCAAAATTAATTGCTGAAAAAGAAGCAATTATTACTGAGCTAAAAGGAAATATTTCTGTTTTTAAAAAAACAAAAACTTATTTAATTTTCTTTTCAATTGTTGCAATTTTATTTTCCTTTTATCAGTATAATAAAAGAAAAGTTCAAAAAAAGAACTTTAATAAAGTTATATCTGATTTAAAAAACAAAAAAACAGCATTACCTATTATAAATGAAAATAAAATTGAAAGTAATAACATATCTAAAGAGGTTACTAAAGACATTTTAAGCAAATTAATTTCTTTTGAAAAATCAGAAGGTTTTACAAATTCTAGTATCACTCTAAGTATATTAGCAAAGGAATTAAACACAAACTCTAATTACTTATCAAAAATAATAAATCAATATAAAGGTATAAACTTCTCTACGTATCTAAATAAGTTAAGAATCAATTATACACTCTCTTTATTAGAAGAAAACGAAGTAATAAGAAAATATACAATTGCTGCAATAGCAACTGAAGTTGGTTTTAAAAGTACAGAATCTTTTTCTAAAGCCTTTTTTAAAGAAACAAAATTGAAACCTTCTTTTTATATAAAAGAATTAGAAAATCGAAAAGTAGCTTAAGTTTTTTGCTTCTTTTTCTTTGCTGCAGGAAACAAAACATTATTCAAAATTAAACGATATCCAGGTGAAGTTGGATGTAAATCTAATTCCGTTTTAGGGTCTCCTACTCGATGTGTATAATCTTCAGGATCATGACCTCCATAAAAAGTAAACATTCCTTTTCCTTTTGTACCATGAATATAACGTGCTTCTCTATTGGTTTTATTTTCACCTAAAACCAATACATTTGTTTTAACAGTATTACGATCAAAAGAAGTAGTTTGTCCCATAAATCCTTTAACTAAAGTTGTATGGTTTTGCGTTAACATTGTTGGAACAGGATCCCACTTTGCAGAAAACTCTACCAAAGAAAAATAATCTGATGTTTTTGGAATTTTACGTTTACGAGTCATATCAATTGTAGAAAACTCATACGTAGTTGGGTTTCTGATTAATTGAAAGTCTTTAAAAGCTAATGTTTTATTGTAATTAATTTTTGATTGATAATTAGGTTCAGAGGCATCTCCATCGAACATTGCTTCAGCAATATCTGTTCCTTCTGCAGACAATGCAATATCAAAACTATCAGTTGCAGAACACATTGCAAACATAAATCCGCCACCAATTACAAAGTCTCTAATTTTTTTGGCAACCGCTAATTTTTCTTGTGATACTTTAGAATATCCTAATTCTGTTGCTAATTTTTCTGCTCTTAGTTTTCCTTCAATATACCAAGGTGCAGTTCTAAAAGAACCATAAAAACGCCCATATTGACCAGTAAAATCTTCATGATGTAAATGTACCCACTCATATATTAGTAGCTTATCTGCTAAAACATCTTTGTCATAAATTACGTCAAAAGGAATTTCTGCGTAGGTTAAAACCATAGTAACAGCATCATCCCAAGGCATTTTATCTTTTGGAGAATACACTGCAATTTTTGGAGCTTTTTCTAATGTTACAGCATCTTGATTAGAAGATGGAGCAGCAATTTCTTGTAATATTATTTGAGATTTTGCATCAGAAATTATTTGATAAGAAACGCCACGTATTTTACATTCATTTTCTACAATTTTATTGTTTTCTATTAAAAAAGCACCTCCATCGTAATTTAACAACCATTTGGATTTTAAACCTGCTTCTAATGAAAAAAAGACAATTCCGTATGCTTTTAAATGGTTTTTCTGATTATCATGATTCATTGGTACATAAATAAAAGATGCCCAAATTGAGTTTGATACTAAAAGAAACGTAAGTATTATTAAGAGTTTTTTCAAATTTAGTATCTATTTTGAATATTGATTTTATCTGAATTTTGTCTAGTATCAAAAACATCAGTAATCAATAAACCTTCTTTTACGGGTTTATAAATTATTTTATAATTTCCTTTTACTAAATATCTATAATTTTGATTTAACTTTTTTAGAGCTTTTTCTTCTGAACCAGAAAAAGGGTGTTTAAGAAGTTGTTTTGTAGTAGAAAAAATATCTTTTTTTATTTTATTAGCAATTTTAATTGAAACTTTTTCTTTGTGATAAAAATGAATTTCTTTAATCATTCTTATTGCGAAATCAGACCAAATTACTTTCATAATTTACCAGTTTTCACTTTCCTTCTCTAATTCATCTTGAGTTTTATAATTCCCTTTTAAATAATCACTATTAGACTCCTCTGCTCTTAAAATTAATTCTTCTTCAGAAAAAACAAGGAATTCTTCTTTTAATTCTAAAACAGAACTTTCTATTTTCTTAAAAAGTTTTTCATCTTTAAGAGATATTAAATATTCTATTAAACTCAATTTCCTTGCTTGTAAACTCATAAAAAATTGTTTAATTTCAAAGTTACGAAAATTAAAAGTTAATAAATCCTAAAAAAAGAGGTCAATATAAGTAGTTTTTATTCTTTATTGGAATCTAAAAACAGAAATACACAATTACTTTAACGCAATTGTGTATTTCTATAATTTTATAATTTCTTTATCAGCTTAGAAAGGAACATCATCACCAAAAGCATCTTTAGGCTGTATGCTTTCTCCAGGAAAAACATCATCTGGAAAATCTGCATTCATAGATGATTGAAATTCGGAGCTAAAGCCTTCTTCTAAATCTGAGAATTTTGCTAAATGACCTGTAAATTTCAAACGAATATTATCTAAACCACCATTTCTATGTTTTGCAACAATAAATTCACCTTGTCCTTCACATGGCGTGTGTTCATCATCATCCCATTCTGTCATTCCATAATATTCTGGACGGAAAATAAAAGATACAATATCTGCATCTTGCTCAATTGCTCCAGATTCACGTAAATCAGAAAGTAAAGGTCTTTTAGATCCTCCACGTGTTTCTACAGCACGAGATAATTGAGAAAGTGCAATTACTGGCACTTCTAATTCTTTTGCTAAAGCTTTTAAGTTTCTCGAAATCATAGAGATTTCTTGTTCACGATTTCCACCTGCTTTTCCACCTGCTGTCATTAATTGTAAATAATCAATTACAATAATTTTTACACCGTGTTGCGATACCAATCTTCGGGCTTTTGCACGTAAATCGAAAACAGAAAGTGATGGTGTATCATCAATAAAAATAGGAGCATCAGATAATTTCTTAACTTTTACATTTAATTGTTCCCATTCATGTGCTTCTAAATTTCCTTTTCTTAATTTTTCTGAAGTTAAACCCGTTTCTGAAGAAATCATACGTGTAATTAACTGTACAGAAGACATCTCTAATGAGAATACTGCAACTCCATGTCCAAAATCGATTGCCATATTTTTTGCCATCGAAATTACAAATGCCGTTTTTCCCATACCAGGACGTGCAGCTATAATAACTAAATCGGATGGTTGCCAACCAGAAGTTAATGCATCTAGTTTGGTAAAACCTGTCTCTAAACCAGACATTCCTTCTGAGTTACCAATTTCTTGAATCTTTTTTAAAGCTTGTTTTACAAGTGAACCTGCAGCTTCAGAACTTTTCTTTAAATTCCCTTGGGTAACTTCAAAAAGTTTTGCTTCAGCATCATCTAATAATTCGAAAACATCTGTGCTTTCATCATACGCATTTTCTATAATTTCTGATGAAATTGAGATTAATTTACGCTGTATATATTTTTGTAAAATGATTCTAGCATGGAACTCAATGTGTGCAGAAGAGGCTACTTTTTGAGTTAAACGAATCAAAGAAAAATCACCACCAACAAATTCTAACTTTCCATTCTTTTTTAACAAGTTTGATACTGTTAAAAGGTCAATAGGTTCAGAATTTTGGAACAATTCATAAATTGCTGCATAAATTTCTTGGTGCTTCTGATCGTAAAAAGCATCTGAACTTAAGACGTCAATAACGTCATCAATTCCCTTCTTATCAATCATCATTGCGCCCAATACAGCTTCCTCTAATTCTACTGCCTGTGGCGGAATCTTCCCTTTTTCAAGATTTACTAATCTTGATTTGTCTATCTTTTTTCCTGCAACAGGACTCGTTTTTTCCATTATTACAAATGTACTTTTTTTACATGTTAAATTGTACTTTGATGTGCAATTTTCTTTGTTCACAAAACTGTATAAGAATTGTTATTAATATGTTAATAACTACCTAACTTCCAAAATGAAACATTATTTTTACATCAATGAAATGGAATAAGACCCACATTTTTTTAGCAATTTTCTTACCAATTCAAATACTTTTGATGAAATTGGTGGCAGAAAATCCTGCTTTTATTGAACGTTATTATTCAAACGGAATCTATCCAACCATTTCATCCTTTTTTAGAATCCTTTTAGGTTGGATTCCTTTTTCCGTTGGGGATTTATTATTGGCTTTTGGACTCTTTCTTTTTATCCGTTTCCTGTTTCGATTAATAAAAACGAGATTCAAAAATTTTATTCCTAAAATCATTCATTTAATTGCTGTCTTTTCTGTTATTTATTTCTGTTTTTATCTTTTTTGGGGACTGAATTATTATAGAGAACCATTAGCTAAAAACTTAAACTATCAACAAAAAAAGTATACAACTGCACAACTTCAAAAAGTTACTGAACATATTGTTGAAAACCTGAATTATTATCAACTAAAAATCACAAAAAACGATACTTTAAAAATTGAAAACCCTTATTCTCAAAAGGAAATGTATCAAATGGCAATTTCCGGTTATAATCATTTATCTGAAGATTTTCCGCAGTTAAAATATCAACATCCATCCGTAAAAAGTTCTTTAATGAGTTTGTTACAAACCTATAATGGTACTGGTGGATATTTAAATCCGTTAACTGGTGAAGCGCAAGTAAATGATCGGATTCCTAAATCTGGTTATCCTACAACTACCTGTCATGAAATGGCGCATCAAATTGGATTTGCAGCAGAAAACGAAGCCAATTTTATTGGTTTTTTAGCGGCTAATTATAATGACGACGTTTATTTTAAATATGCAAGTTATAGAATGGCTTTTGGCTATTGTATTTCTGAATTAAGAAAACGAGACAAAAACGTATCCAAAGAACTTTGGAAAACTGTAAACAGAGGAGTTTCTAAAGATTTTAATGCGAGTTATCAGTTTTGGCAAGCCTATAAAAATCCTTTCGAACCTTTGGTGAAAAAAGGATACAACGCTTACTTAAAGGCAAATAAACAAGACAAAGGTGTGCAATCTTATAATTATGTTGTTGATTTGTTTATCAGTTATTTTGAAACTTCTTCAAAAACTTAAACTTCTTAAAATTATGTTAAAATAACTACTTTTAACATTTTACAAAATGGTTCTAGTTAATTTACAGACCTAAACTAAACAACTAATTCAAACTTTTATGAGAAAATTACTCTTATTTTTCTCCTTATTTGTCGCATTTTCTATGCATTCGCAAGAGTATTTCCCAACAAATACAGGTGTAAAAACAACTATGAATAAAGTAGTCGCTTTTAAAAACGCTACTATTTATGTAACTCCGAAAAAAGTTATTAAAAAAGGAACTTTATTAGTAAAAGACGGCAAAGTTGTAGCTGTTGGTAAATCTGTATCTATTCCAAAAGGAACAGAAATCATTGATTTGGCAGGAAAAACAATCTACCCTTCTTTTATAGATATCTATTCAAGTTTTGGAATCACAAAACCTAAAAGTAACCCTACAAGTAGACGAAGTGGAAAACCACAATATGATGCTTCTAGAAAAGGTTTTTATTGGAACGATCATATTAGACCAGAAACCAAAGCTGCAAATTCATTTAAATTTGATGATAAAAAAGCAACCGATTATTTAAAAGCTGGTTTTGGCGTTGTAAATACACATTTACAAGACGGAATTGTTCGTGGAAATGGACTATTAGTTGCACTAAATTCTAATTCTTCAGATGCGTATCGGATTTTAGAAAATACGTCTGCACAATATTTATCATTTAGTAAAAGTGCTTTATCAAAACAATCTTACCCAACTTCTAAAATGGGTGCTATGGCTTTATTGCGTCAAATGTATTTAGATGCAAAATGGTATGCAGATGGAAATACAAAAAACTCAGACCAATCTTTAGAAGCTTTAAATACAAATAAAAATTTGCTGCAAATTTTTGAAGCTAGTAGTTGGTTAGATGTTTTAAGAGCTGATAAAATTGGTGATGAATTTAATATTCAATATACAATTCTTGGTGGTGGAGATGAATATGAAAGAATCAATGAGATTAAGAAAACAAATGCGAGTTTAATTATTCCGATTAATTTTCAAGATGCTTATGATGTTAGCAATCCTTTAATTGCAAAACAGATTCCTTTAAGTGATATGCGTAAGTGGAATCAAGAACCATCTAACTTAAGTGTTTTAGCTAAAAACGGAATTAATTTTGCCTTAACAACTCACAAATTAAAATCAGTAAATTCTTTCCATAAAAATCTACAGAAAGCTATAAAGTATGGTTTTAATAAGGAAAAAGCTTTAGAATCTTTAACAACAACTCCTGCTAAATTATTAAGTAAAACTACAATTGGTAATTTAAATATTGGTAGTTATGCGAATTTTATTATTACATCAGGTGACGTTTTTGACAGCAAAACAACTATTTATGAAAACTGGGTTCAAGGTGATAAAAATGTAATAAATGATATGAATCTCAAAGATATTACTGGTGATTACAACGTAAGTGTTAATGGAAAAAACTATGCGCTTTCAATTACTGGTAAAGGAACGAAACAAATTGGTGCTGTAAAATTGAATGATGAAAAAGTGAAATCGAAATTTTCTTTTAAAGATGGATGGATTCACTTAACAATTATGGACAATGGTTATACAAGATTAATTGGTCAAATAATTAATGCTTCTAATGTAATGCAAGGAACTGCTTATGATGAAGCTGGTAATGAATCTAATTGGTCGGCATCAAAAACATTTAGAAAAGACAGTAAAAAGAAAAAAGAGGATAAAAAGAAAGAAGATGCTGTAACTCTTTTACCTGTAAGTTATCCGAATGTTGGTTATGGTAATTTTACATTGCCAAAACAAGAAACTATTTTAATTAAGAACGCAACAGTTTGGACTTCTGAAGACGAAGGAATCTTAGAAAATACAGACGTTTTAATTAAAGACGGAAAAATTGAAAAAATTGGTCAAAATTTAAAATCTAGCAGAGCAAAAGTAATTGATGGAACTGGAAAATATTTAACTGCAGGAATCATTGATGAGCATTCTCACATTGCTACATCGGCAGTAAATGAGGCAGGTCATAACTCAACTGCAGAAGTATCTATAGAAGATGTTGTAAATCCTACTGATATGAATATCTACCGAAATTTAGCTGGTGGAGTTACTTCTATTCAAATTTTACATGGTTCTGCAAATCCTATTGGTGGGCGTTCTGCAATCATCAAACTAAAATGGGGAGAAAATGCTGAGGGTTTAATTTACAAAGATTCGCCTAAGTTTATCAAATTTGCTTTGGGTGAAAACGTAAAACAATCTAATTGGGGAGAAAATAATAACATTCGTTTTCCACAAACAAGAATGGGAACAGAACAGGTTTTTATAGATTATTTTCAAAGAGCAAAAGAATATGATGCTTTAAAGAAAAGCGGAAAACCGTATAGAAAAGACATTGAATTAGAAACTTTAGCTGAAATTATTAATAAAGAGCGTTTTATTTCTTGTCATTCTTATGTGCAATCAGAAATTAATATGTTGATGAAAGTTGCTGATAAATTCAATTTTAACATCAACACATTTACACACATTTTAGAAGGATATAAAGTTGCTGATAAAATGAAAGAACATGGTGTTGGTGCTTCTACTTTTTCTGATTGGTGGGCATATAAATACGAAGTTTTAGATGCAATACCTTATAATGCTGCAATTTTAGCAAACCAAGGAATTACAGTTGCTATTAATTCTGATGACAGAGAAATGTCTAGAAGATTGAATCAAGAAGCTGCTAAAACTATTAAATATGGTGGAATGTCTGAGTTAGAAGCATGGAAAATGGTGACTATTAATCCTGCAAAATTATTGCATTTAGATAACAGAACTGGTTCTATTAAAGTTGGTAAAGATGGTGATGTTGTTTTATGGAGTCATAATCCACTTTCAATTTATGCAAAAGCAGAAAAGACAATTATAGATGGAACAATTTATTTTGATATCGAAAAAGATTTAGAAAAACGTGAATCCATCAAAAACGAGAAAAGCAAATTGTTAAAAATGATGCTTTCAGAAAAAATGAAAGGTGGAAAAACGGTGATGCCAAAGAAAAAACGTAACCAAAACTTTCATTGTGATTCAGAATAAGAACCTAAAAACAGACAAAATGAAAAAACAATATATATATAGTTTGGTATGTTTCTTATTCCTTTTAGGAAACGTATCTGCACAACAAACACCTGCTCCAAAACAAATCACTGCTTTTTCTATTGAAGGAGCAACAGCACATTTAGGAAATGGAAAAGTGATTGAAAATTCACTAATTATGTTTGCTGATGGTAAAATTACATTTGTTGGTAGTGCAATGATGAAAATTGCAAGATCAGGAACCATTATAAACGCAAAAGGAAAACATATTTACCCAGGTTTTATTGCTGCAAATGCATCTTTAGGTTTGGTAGAAATTGATGCTGTAAGAGCAACTGATGATGAAGATGAAGTTGGGTCAATGTTGCCACATATTAGAAGTTTAATTGCATACAATGCAGAAAGTAAAGTTGTAGAATCGATGAGACCAAATGGTGTTTTCATGGGGCAAATAACACCTCGAGGAGGAACAATTTCTGGTACTTCTTCTATTATGCAATTTGATGCTTGGAACTGGGAAGATGCTGCGATTAAAAAAGATGATGCAATTCATATTAATTGGCCAGGGAGTTTAACTCGTGGTCGTTGGTGGATGGGAGAAGATCCTGCTTTAAAAGAAGATAAAAACTACGCTAAAAAAATTGAGAAAATCACAACTTTCTTTTCTGAAGCAAAAAGATATTTAGCAAGTAACACTTCAACAGAAAACCTACCTTTTAAAGCTACAAAAGGGTTATTTGATGGTTCTCAAAAAATATTTATTCATATAAATGGCGAAAGAGAAATTACAGACGCTATAAAATCATTTAAAAAACTAGGCATAAATAACATGGTGTTAGTTCATGCTAAAGGCGCTGAAAATGTTGCCGATTTATTAGTTAAAAATAACATTTCTGTTATTATAGACAGATCTCATAGAATTCCTAATGGAGAAGATGATGATTATGATTTATCATACAGAAATGCGAAGATTTTAATTGATAAAGGAATCATTGTTGGTTTAGGAATGGAAGGACAAATGGAACGTATGAATACTAGAAACTTACCGTTTTATGCAGGAACTTATGCTGCTTTTGGTGTTGATAAAGAAGAAGCTTTAAAAATGATTACTTCTAACAATGCAAAAATATTAGGTATTGATCATTTAGTAGGAACCTTAGAAGTAGGTAAAGATGCTACTCTATTTATTTCTGAAGGTGATGCTTTAGACATGAGAGGAAATATTTTAACAGATGCTTTTATACAAGGTAGAAAAATTAGTTTAGAAACACATCAAACAAAACTTTGGAAACGTTATTCTAATAAATACAAAACAAATTAATTCTATTTTACACAACAATAAAAAGGCTCGCAATTGCGAGCCTTTTTAATTGAAATAAATTTCAAAATTAAACTATAAAAATCACTTTTTCTTTTTCTCTATAAGGAGAAATTAATTATCACAATTATAATAATCATAGCCATAATCTTTGGCTCCTATTCTTATTTTGTTAACGTAAACATATATTGAAGAACCCGATTTAACTAAATAGTAACTCCCTTTTGTACCATTATTTCCATCAACATGTATTCTATCTGTAGTTTTTCCTGATTGTTTAATTTCATATTTTTCATTTGGGGAAACTGCTTTGTATGAAAAATGTATCTTCTGTTTGTATCTATTTCTAAATTGTATAGACCATCTGTATTTTTTAGCATACTTATTATATCCATCATTTTTAACTCTAAAATCTAACCCCCTTAAACAATCAGTTGTGTTCCAATTCCCCCAACCTTGACTATCAATTTCAGTCAAAGGAATTTCTATCTTTAAATAATCATCGCTTGCTATCTTTTCTTCATTTACAGTAAAAGACATCGTAGATAAAGCGATCATCGTTATTGCTAATAATAAATTCAGTTTTTTCATCTTTTTATATTTTAAGATTAGTACAATGCAAATATTGATTAAATATTAAATTCGTAAAATACCTACAAATAAGTATATTTGCTTCAGATGAAAGAAATTACAAGTATTCAAAATTCGTATGTTAAAAACTTGCTTAAACTGCAAGAAAAGGCAAGAGAAAGAAAAAAACAAGGTTTGTTTATTATTGAAGGAAAACGCGAAATTAGTTTAGCTATTTCTTCTAAATATGAGTTTGATACAATTCTGTTTTATCCTGATTTAATCTCAGAAGATGAAGTTTTACACCTTTTTAATGCAAATGTAAATAGAATAGAAATATCTAAAGAAGTGTATTATAAATTAGCTTACAGAGGTTCTACAGAAGGCATTATTGCTATTACAAAAGCAAAAGAATTCTCTCTAGAAGATATTCAATTTAAATCTAAAGAACCACTAATCTTAGTAGCTGAAGGTGTTGAAAAACCAGGTAATATTGGTGCTTTATTAAGAACTGCAGATGCTGCAAATGTAGATGCTGTTTTTATAGCAAATCCTAAAAGTGATTTGTACAATTCAAATATTATTAGATCTAGTGTTGGTTGTGTTTTTACAAATCAAATTGCTACAGGAACTTCCGAAGAAATAATTGCTTTTTTACAAAAAAAGAATATTAAAATATATGCTGCCACTTTGCAAAATTCTAATGAATATCACCAAGAAAATTATACAGAAGGTTCGGCTATCGTTGTTGGTACAGAAGCTACTGGTTTAACTGAAGTTTGGAGAGAAGCTGCAACCCAAAACGTAAATATCCCCATGCAAGGACAAATAGATTCTATGAATGTTTCTGTTTCTGCTGCTATTATTTTGTTTGAAGCAAAAAGACAAAGAAAATTTAAAATATAAAGAATGAAAGTATTAGGAATTGACATTGGAGGGTCAGGAATTAAAGCTGCAATTGTAAACACAAAAAACGGACAATTACTTTCTGAAAGGCATAGAATTGACACTCCAAAACCAGCAACTCCAAAAGCGGTAGCAAAAGTTGTAAAAGAAATGGTAAATCATTTTGATTGGAAAGGTACTGTTGGTTGTTGTTTTCCTACAATTATTGTTGATGGACAATGTAAACATCATGGTAATTTAAGTGAAGAATGGGTAGGCGTAAAAGTAGATAAACTCTTTAAAAAGGAATGTGATGGAAATCGTTTTTATGTTAGTAATGATGCAGATTTAGCTGGAGTAGCAGAAATAAGTTTAGGTGCTGGTAAAGGTGTAAAAGGAAAAATTTTTGTTATTACTTTAGGTACAGGAATAGGGTCAGGACTTTTTTATAACGGTAAACTAATTCCGAATGTAGAACTAGGTAGAATTTACCATACAAATGGAGAGATTATAGAAAGTTTTGCTGCAGATTCTGCTAGAAAAAGAGAAAACTTATCATTAGAAGAATGGGCAAAAAGAGTAGATATATTCTTAAATCATGTTAAAACATTACATACTCCTAAATTATTTATTATAGGTGGAGGAATCAGTAAAAAGTTTGATAAATTTAAAGAATATTTAACTGTAGATGTTACTGTAGAACCTGCAAAATTCGGAAATAATGCAGGTATTATTGGGGCTGCAATTTTTGCTGGTAAAAAGCGTAAGAAATAAACAAAAGAAAAAGAGTATTAAAATAATTTAGTTTGTTTCTAAACCTAAATTTCGATAAATTAGCTAACTATGTTTATGAAACATTTAAACGTTGAATAAACATGATAACGTTGGCGAAACCTCTAAAAATAAATGAACCCAACAATTCTATTCTACATAATTATCGCAATTTTAATCATCAATTTTATTGTTGATAAAATTTTAGACACATTAAACGAAAAACATTTTGATGATGAAATACCTGAGAAACTAAAGGATGTTTACGATGCAGATGAATACAAAAAATCTCAAGCCTACAAAAAAACAAGCGCAAAATTTTCGAATATAACATCATTTGTAACAACCATTTTAACGTTGATTTTCTTTTTAGCTGATGGATTTAAATACTTAGATAATTTTGCAAGAACGTATACTGATAATCCTATTCTAGTCGCTTTAATTTTCTTTGGAGTAATTATTTTGGGTTCAGAAATTGTGTCTACTCCTCTCTCCTATTACAGCACATTTGTAATAGAAGAAAAATTTGGTTTTAATAAATCAACAAAAAAAATATTTTGGTTAGATAAAATTAAAGGATTGTTTATAAGTGTTTTATTAGGTCTTGGAATTTTATCATTAGTTATTTGGTTTTATCAATTAACAGGTAAAAATTTCTGGATTTATGCTTGGATATCCGTTGCTGTATTTTCTTTATTCATCAATATGTTTCATGCAAAATTGATTGTTCCTTTGTTTAATAAACAGAGTCCTTTAGAAGATGGAGAATTAAAATCTGCTATAGAAAAATATGCAAAAAATGTTGGTTTTACAATCAACAATATTTTTGTGATTGATGGTTCTAAACGTTCTACAAAAGCAAATGCGTATTTCTCTGGCTTTGGTTCTCAGAAAAGAATTACTCTATATGATACATTAATAAATGATTTAGATACTGATGAAATTGTAGCTGTTTTAGCACACGAAGTTGGTCATTATAAAAGAAAACATATTATTTTTAATCTAATTTCATCAATCTTACTTACAGGATTAACACTGTTTATTTTATCATTATTCGTTAATTCGCCTGTTTTATCAGAAGCTTTAGGTGTTTCTATACCCAGTTTTCATATTGGTTTAATTGCTTTTGGAATTTTATATTCACCAATTTCTGAAGTTACTGGGTTGTTTATGAATTATATGTCTAGAAAATTCGAATATCAAGCAGATAATTATGCTAAAGAAACTTTTGAAGGAAAAGCCTTGATAACATCACTTAAAAACTTATCTAAAAATAGTTTGAGTAATTTAACTCCTCATCCAGCCTATGTTTTCGCCCATTATTCACATCCAACTTTGTTGGAAAGAATTAAGAACTTAGAAAAATAATTTTAATTTTTATCAATTACAGATTGTACTGCTTTTTCTAACATAACTTTGTAGTTACCATCTTCAGTAGCTTCAACTAAAGTAGTTATCATAATAACAGATTCATTATCATATTTAATACAATAATTTCTATTTATAAAATCTGTATCGTCTTTATTTATAGGTCCTTCAATAAAAAAAACTTTTTTACCAGAAATTTCCTTTTCTGCTTTTTTATTGAACTTTTTTTCTGTAAAAAATTTCAACATTTTTACTTTTTGATTCTTATAAGAATCTACAACAAATGCCGATAAAAACAGAACTTTAGGTTCTCCAGACATATACGTATTATCACTTACTTTAGAAAAAACAGTAGCATCGATATCTACTTTAACTTCTTTTACGGTGTGATTAAGATGAGCATCAATTTCTTTAGAGTGTTGAGATTGAATACTGCTACTAATTAAAAGTAATACAAATACTAAATACGCTTTTTTCATCTCACAAAATTAATGAAAAATATCTCTAATTTAGAATCTTAATTTCTTGTTTCTTAAAATTCTTATTCCTAATTTCACTTTATGTTTAAAACTTAATCTGAAAAACACATTTGGAATATACAGCAACCATAGAAGAAGAGAATAAAGAAATAGCAAATCGTTACAAAGATTTACTAAAAGGAACTTATGAGGTTTTATCAAAAGAAGATAAAGAACTTATAAGAAAAGCTTTTGATATTGCTGTAGATGCACATTCTAAACAGCGAAGAAAAAGTGGTGAACCTTATATTTATCATCCAATTGCAGTTGCAAAAATTGTTGCTTATGAAATTGGTTTAGATGCGGTTTCTATTGCATCTGCCCTATTGCATGATGTTGTTGAAGATACAGAATATACCACAGACGATATGGAACGTCTTTTTGGTAAAACTATTGCAAGAATTGTAAACGGATTGACTAAAATATCTCGTTTAAATAAAGAGCAAGATGCTTCTATACAAGCAGAAAATTTTAGAAAAATGCTCTTAACATTAAATGATGATGTTCGAGTTATATTGATAAAAATTGCAGATAGGCTTCATAATATGCAAACTATGGATTCTATGCCCGCTCACAAACAGGTTAAAATTGCTTCAGAAACTTTATATATTTATGCGCCTTTAGCACATCGTTTAGGTTTATATAATATTAAAACTGAATTAGAAGATTTAGGCTTAAAATATACAGAACCGGAGGCTTATAACGGTATTTTAAATAAAATAAAAAAGAGTAAAGAAGATCAACAAAATTATTTAGACCGATTTGAAGAAACTTTAAAGGCAGGTTTAGATAAAGAGAACTTTGATTATGAAATAAAAGGACGTTTTAAATCCATTTATTCGATTCGTAAAAAAATGATCAGTCAAAATGTAACTTTTGATGAAGTTTATGATAAATATGCAATTAGAATTATTTACAATCCTAATTCTAATGATGACAAGTTTGATGCTTGGAAAATTTATACCATTGTTACAGATTATTTTAAACCAAACCCAACTCGTTTAAGAGATTGGATTTCTCAACCTAAATCTACCGGTTATGAAGCCTTACACATTACTGTTGTCGGTCCAGATTCTCAATGGGTAGAAGTACAAATTCGTTCTAGTAGAATGAATGAAATTGCAGAAAAAGGATATGCTGCACATTTTAAATATAAACAAGGAGAAGGTAAAGACAATGGTTTAGAAGGTTGGTTAAATAAATTAAAAGAAACTTTAGAAACTCAGAATTTAAATGCGGTAGATTTTGTAGAAAATTTTAAGTTAAATTTATATTCAAAAGAGATTTATGTTTTTACCCCAAAAGGGGATTTAAAATCGCTTCCAAAAAACGCAACTGCTTTAGATTTTGCATTTTCTATTCATACAGATGTTGGCTTAAAATGTAGAGGCGCAAAAGTTAATGGAAAATTAATGCCATTAAGCCATCAACTAAAAAGTGGAGACCAAATAGAAGTAATTACAACTACTTCTAACAAACCAAATTCTAGATGGTTAGATTTTGTAATTACAGCAAGAGCTAAAGCAAAAATTAGAGCTGCTTTAAATGAAGAAGAAAAGGAAATTGCAGAAGAAGGAAAGGCTGTTTTAATGCGAAAACTCCGTCATTTAAAAATTGCTTTTAACGATAAGACTACAAATGAATTAGTCAACTATTTTAAATTAAGAACTAGTTTTGATTTATTTTTTAGATTTGGTAATGGAGCAATAGACAATACACAATTAAAAGCTTTTGTATCTCAACGAAATAGTAAAATTTTTAACTTCTTTAAAACAAAATTAAGAAGAAATACAGCAGAAAAAGAACATCCGGAAGCAACTGAAATTACTGAAAAATATGATGCCTTAGTTTTTGGTAAGGATGAACAAAAATTAGATTATAAACTTTCTAAATGTTGTAATCCAATTCCTGGAGATAAAGTTTTTGGCTTTTTAACGATTAATGAAGGTATAAAAGTTCATAAAATGAACTGCCCGAATGCTATTTCTTTACAATCTAACTATGCATATAGAGTTATGCAAGCAAAATGGATTGACTCTACTAAACAAGATTTTAAAGTGATTTTAGAAATCTCAGGAGTTGACAATCAAGGAATGGCAAATGATGTAACTCGTATTATTTCTAATAATATGGGCGTTTTTATTAACAGTATTAATATCAAAGGACACGAAGGTGTATTTGATGGTAAAATCTCTTTAAGTGTTAAGAACAGCTCGCAGTTAGACAAGTTGATAAAAAACCTACTTAAAATAGAAGGAATCAAAAAAGTAGAACGTGTTAATACTTTGTAAATATCATTTGATTAAAAGTATTCTTTTATTCAGAAATAACTGTAAATTTGTTTTTTTGTAAAAATCATTCATAAATGAGTAATTCTCTTGAAAATCAAGAAATAGTAAAAAAAGTTTTCACTACATATTTAGGGGAAAATAAACATAGAAAAACGCCAGAACGTTATGCTATTCTTCAAGAAATATATGTAGCTGATGAGCATTTTGACATAGAATCTCTCTATATCAAAATGAAAAATAAAAACTATCGTGTTAGTAGAGCTACACTCTATAATACAATAGATTTACTTTTAGATTGCGGTTTAGTTAGAAAACATCAATTTGATGGACAATCTATGGCACGTTATGAAAAAAGTTATTTTGATAAAAATCATGACCACGTAATTTTTACTGATTCTGGAGAAGTAAAAGAATTTTGTGATCCACGAATTCAAATCATCAAAAAAACCATAGAAGAAGTTTTTGATATTGACATACATAATCATTCACTTTATTTTTATGGAACAAAAAAGAACAAATCTTAATTAACAACAATACAACAAAAAACAACTAATTAACAACAACTATAATGGCTGTAGATTTATTACTAGGATTACAATGGGGAGATGAAGGTAAAGGTAAAATAGTAGACGTACTTACCAAAAACTATGATATCATTGCTCGTTTTCAAGGTGGCCCAAATGCAGGACACACTTTAATTTTTGATGGACGTAAACACGTTTTACATACAATTCCGTCTGGAATTTTCCATAAAACAGCTTTAAATGTAGTTGGAAATGGTGTTGTAATTGACCCTGTTATTTTTCAGAAAGAATTAGAAAATCTTGATCAACATGATATAGATTATACTTCTAAATTATTAATTTCTAGAAAAGCGCACTTAATCTTACCAACACATAGATTATTAGATGCTGCTTCAGAAACTTCTAAAGGAAAAGCTAAAATTGGTTCTACATTAAAAGGAATTGGTCCAACTTATATGGACAAGACTGGTAGAAACGGAATGAGAGTTGGAGATTTAGAATTAGAAAACTGGAAAGAAAAATATGATGCTTTAACAGCAAAACATATTAAAATGTTAGAATTCTTTGATGTTCAGGTTGAATATGATTTAAAAGAATTAGAAGCAGAATTTTGTAGAGGAATTGACAAATTAAGAACTTTAGCTTTTATTGATAGTGAAGAGTTTTTAAACCAAGCAATAAAAGATAAAAAAACAATTTTAGCAGAAGGAGCTCAAGGTTCTTTATTAGATATTGACTTTGGTACATATCCTTTTGTAACATCTTCTAATACTACAGCAGCAGGTGCTTGTACAGGTTTAGGAGTTGCTCCAAATAGAATTGGTGAAGTTTTTGGAATCTTTAAAGCATACACAACTCGAGTTGGTTCTGGTCCTTTTCCTACTGAATTATTTGATAAAGATGGTGAAGATATGGCTAGAATTGGTCATGAATTTGGAGCAACAACTGGAAGAGCAAGACGTTGTGGTTGGTTAGATCTAGTAGCATTAAAATATGCTGTAGATGTAAACGGAGTTACACAATTAATGATGATGAAGGGTGATGTTTTATCTGGATTTGATACTTTAAAAGTTTGTACTTCTTACAACTATAAAGGAGAAGAAATTAGCCATTTACCTTATAACATTGAACCAGAAAACGTTTCTGTAAACTATACCGAATTTAAAGGATGGGAAGATGATTTAACACAAATGACTTCTGCAGATCAATTACCACAAAATTTACTAGACTATGTTGCTTTTATTGAAAAAGAAACTGGAGTTCCTGTATCTATTGTATCTGTTGGTCCGGATAGAAAACAAACAATTACGAGATAATTCTCAATAATTAATAAATTAAAAAGCATCTTTCAAAATGAAAGATGCTTTTTTTATGCTTAATAATTTCTATATTTTACTTAAGATTTTCAATCTCAACACCTATTAAAACTAATTTGTTTTGTTCTGCCTGAAGTGCATTTAAAAGAGCTTCTTTATGTTCTACAAAAAATTGCTTCTGTGTAGTAAATATTTCATTATAATAACGAATTCCTTCTTCTAAATTCTTTTTAAACTTCGTTAAAGATCTCAATTGTTTTTTATCAATAGTAGCCTTAACATCATCTACTTTATCTTGTAAATGAGTAATATAAAGAGATAATTCTTTAATAAACACATTAGGTCTATCATTTCTAGTTAACATATTACCTCTACCATAAATGTGATCTGTAATTCCACGTAAACTCATTATTTTATCATAATAAGCCATATTAGGACCAGGACAGACTGAAACCCCATCTCCTGTTTTCTTTGTACTTACATTATTTAAAAGCAATGTAGAAGTACCTAAACCAACACAAATACAAGATTTTTCGGTAACCTTATTTACTTTTTTCTCTTTTTCTTCAGAAGAGATTTCTAAAGCATCTATTTCTTTTAATTTTAAATGCTGATATTCTCTAGAAGCAGTACATAAACCTGTTTCTTTAAATTCATGATTTAATGCTATAAATTTATTCGGACAAGAAGTACCTGGTCTTCCTTTATCTATTAACTCTTGTCTGTGAATATCTTTTGTGTTTCCTCTAAGTGTATTAAAAGGAACTCCTAAAGGAGAGCTATCACTTAAATACAAATCTTTCTCTTTAGAATTTGATAATAATTCCATTGTTTTTTCATCAACACTTGTTGCTTCTGGAACTAATAAAAAAGGACTTCCCCAACCTACTGAATCTAATTGGTATTCTTCCATTAAGAAAGTATGTTCTTCATCTGTACCTACCCCACCTTGAGTTGTAATTTTCAACTCTAAATCGTTTATAGGTAAAACTTTGTCAGCTTCTTTTAAAGCCGCTATCAATAACTCTTGAGTTTGGCTTTTTAAAACTTCTTTATTCTCTTTAAACTCCTTTAAAACAGGTCCCATTAAAAATCCTTCAGTAGCGAAAGCGTGACCTCCACAATTTAATCCAGATTCAATTCTGTATTCTGAAACCCATAATCCTTTTTTAGCCAAAAATTTTCCTTGGATAAATGCAGATCTGTAATCAGATACTTTTAAAATAATTTTCTTTTTAATGTTTCCATTTGCATCAGGAAAAAAATCTTTAAAATTACTCATATAAGAGTATAATCTTGGATTCATACCTGCAGAAAGTACTAAAGAAGAAGATAGCTTACTTTCAGAAAAACCTCTTAACGCTGCATGAGCATCGTTATATTCTATTGGTAGTAATTCTTTATTAAGGTAATTTCCTTTATCAATCTTGGTCATAATATTGACGTCAATACTACCCATTGATAAATTTTTATTTGCCCAATCTTTAATTTTAGAAAAGTCTACACCATCTTCAGTAAGCTTTGTAAACTCTTTCTTTAAAGAAGAATATTCAGGTAACATATGAATATAATCTTTTAATGCTTTACTTTTTTCTGATGTTATATTCTTTAGTTGGTTAAATTTTTCTTCTGTTTGGTCATGTAATAAATTCAAGTAAGAAGTAATTCTCTTTGCTCTAAAATCATCAACTTTATCTGAAATTTCTTTATACGGAATTTCAAATTTATCGCTATAAACTTTTCGCATTTTTTCTACTAAAATATCGTCTACTAAAGAAATAACAGAGTCGATACCAAATTGAGCTACTTTTAAAGGTGAATCTATTGTAAATCCTATTCCCATAACAGGAATGTGAAATGAATGTGCCTTTTTTGCCATTTAATATAAATGTTTAATTAATTTTAATTAAGCTCGCAATATATTCTTAAAACATTTTATAAAATATGATTATTATCATTAAAGAATGAGCAGAAAAGTAAAAAAATAACTAAACTATATGCATAAAAAATGCTTTTTTAATACATATAAAACAACAAATGAGATTTTTTTATGCTAGTATTTAATAGAAAACGATAATATTAATGAATTTGATAAATTATAGAAGTATTGTTTAATACAATAAAGAGAATTATTTATCTAACTAATTGATTGATTGACAACAAAAAGAGCGTTAAAAATAAATTAACGCTCTTTTTCTAAATTTTAGTGGGAAATACTACACTATTTATTGATTATTTTTTTTCTCTAATAAAATTGCTTTCGGAAATAAAATATTATTTTCTAAATGTATGTGTTGGTGTAAATCTTGTTCAAACTCTTCTAACTTTGCATACAAAGCTTTAAAAGTATTACAAGCTGATTCTGGGGGAGTAAAATTATTAGATAATTTTTTAATTTCTTTCATAATATCTCCTGCATTTTCATGCTCTTCTTCCATCATTCTAATCGGATTATTTACCGTACCAAAATGTTGTTTCGCTGCTTTCTCTCCAATTGAATCTGCTTTAAGTAGTTCTTTTATAAAAGGAAATAAAACTTGTTCCTCTTTTTTAAGGTGAGATGATAATTCATTAGCAACATCAATAAAAAGTCTATTGATTTCTACAACCTCAGTATAATGATGGCCATGAACTTTTGCTACTCTTGCTGCATATTGTAAAATTAAAGGAATACTTTCTGTAACATACGTATGATGAATGTTTACAATATGATCTACTAAGAAATCTAGTTTCCAGTTATCATAATTATAAGCATTAGAAACAGGATTGTTAATATTAGCTAATTCATTTAATATTTCTTCTAAAGGAAGATCCTTCTTTTCACATGCTCTTTTAATAGAAATTCCACCTCCACAGCAAAAATCTATTCCATTTTTTTTAAAAACATCTGCAGTTTTTATGTTGTTTGTTACAATTTCTGCTACTGTATTGTTTTCTGTAATATTCATAATTTAATCTTATTGTTGCTATTATTTTATTCACTCTTACTTTAATAAATCTAAAAAAAATATTTTTCAGAATCTATTTAATTTTAATAAAAGACAAAAAGGTCTTTTAATCGACACAAAAGTACATTAGCAAATAATATTAAATTATGATAATTATCAGAAAAATTAAAAGTCTTTCTTTTTTGCTTTAGAAATGATTCTCAAAGTTGGTATAACAGTCCATAAAATCAAAACAGAAGATGACAATATCATACCTAGGTTTGTACCAAAAAACTGTTGAAAAACAGCACCTGTATATCCTAAAAGAGCTGAGATATCTAATTTTAATAAAATTAAAATTCTAGATAAATCAATTGGGTTAAACATAGTAGCAAATAAAGAAAATTGGTCTAATGGATATTCTTGAAAAACAATTAATGAAATTAAAAATAATCCATCATAGATAACCGCTAAAAACAACCATAATAAAATAGCATAACCAAATCCTTTAATTTTATTTTCGTTTGATAAAGCGATGTTAAACGCTAAAGCGACAAAAATAAAGGTTAGAAAAGCACCTACAAAGAGTAAGGAAATAAAGTCAAAAATTGCAGTAGATTGTGTAACTCCATATGCTAAAAAAGGAATTCCTAATCCTAAAACCAAACTTAATGAAAGTGATAAAGAAACACCGATATATTGTCCTAAAAAAATAGTACTTCTTTTTAAAGGTTGTGCTAATAAAAGTTCGGTAAATTCTCGTGAATTATAATAATACATAATTCCAAAAATGGTACCAATTAAAGGTGTTAACACCACAATAATATTCATCAAAGTAATAACTGCTTTAGAAGTATCATTATTTAAAAACAATAATGAAAAACCAATAACTAAATAGAAAACAAAGTATACATAACTCCATCTACTTCTTAATAAATCGTAAAAACTATATTTTAATATTTTAAGCATAATCTTTAGATAAAATAGTGGCTATTGCGTGTTCTAAATCCGTTTGATTTGTTTGTTCTTTTAGCGTCTCAATCTTTCCTTTAAAATGGATTTTCCCATCTAAAAGAAATACAATTTCATCAGACATTTCTTCTACAAAACTCATAATGTGAGACGTTATCAAAATCGTTTTTCCTTTTTGTTTTTCTGATTGAATAATTTCTTTTAATCGTATTAACGAAACAGGATCTAAACCTGTTGTAGGTTCGTCTAAAATAATCAACTCACTGTCAAACATAAAAGTTAGTACTAGGTTTACTTTTTGTTTTGTTCCACCAGATAAGTTGCTTAATTTTTTCTTTAAAAAAGGTTGCAAATCAAAAAGCTCTATTAATTCTAAATCATTCGCTTTTTTTGTTCTGATATCTTTAATCATCTGAATTAATTCAGACACTGAAAGATTACCAGGAAAGTTTGCTATTTGAGGTAAATAATTTACATTATTACGATACTCATGTTTTTTTAAAATCTCTTCTCCACCAATATTTATAGTTCCTTCTTCTGGGATTACCATCCCTAAAATACTTTTTATCAATGTTGTTTTTCCTGAGCCATTAGGACCAAGTACAGCAAAAATACCGCCTTTATTTATGTTGAGATTTAAACCATCTAAGACAGTTAGTTTCCCAAATTTTTTATGTAGATTTTGTATTTTAATCATCTTAATCTAAGGAATTTATTGCTTTCATTAAAGGTTTTTGATCTAGTAAATTATCTGGTGTAAATATTGGAGAAACTTTTTCTGAAAAGTTAATAATATCTACAAATAGACTTCTTAATAAAACTAAGGTTTCTGGTGTTTTGTTTACCACATAAGAAAATAGTTTTACAGGTCTATGCGCTACATCACCAATACCATCTTTATTTAAATCGTAACCAGAATATTCACTCCAATAATTAGCCTCGAATTTGTTATCATTTAATCGACTATTGTATGATAAATCGAAAGCATTACTTTGAAAGTTATTGTATTCAAAAATATTAGCATAACAACCACCTGTAAATTTTAACGCCCATCCATTACGAATAAAATGGTTGTTTTTGTAATTAATTCGGTTACAACCATCAATATTTATTGCAATTGTATTTTGTTCAAAAATATTGTCGTTTATCTCTGCATCATTAATTTCTTTTAATAATAAGCCATAAGATGCTGTTCCCCAATTGTAGTGAAATGTATTAAAATACATTTTTATATGTTTAGAAAACATAACAGCAACACCAGCTCCATTTTCTCTAAACTCATTGTGATGATATTCATTATAATGAGAAAACATAAAGTGTAATCCGTATCTAATATTATTTTTACTAGTATTATTAGATACATAACTATTATTTACAAACTCTAAATAAATACCATCTCTCATACCAGAAACAGTATTATTTTCAATTCTCATATTCTTACTTTTCCAAACATGAACACCATTACCAGAGCTTGATTCATTTTTTGCATTTCCACTAATTATATTATCTTTTATGAGTCCGTATTTTACTCTTTGAAGAATTATTCCGTAAAAAACATTATCAAAAATATTATCTTTTATGGTAAAATTTTTAGAATATGAAATAAAAACACCAGCTACTTCTTTGATATAGCTCATGCCTATATTCTTAATTTTAAAACCAGATAAACTAAAGTTATCAGCTTTAATAGCTATTACACTATCTGTTTTATTTTCGGCATCTATAACTGGGTAATCTTCACCAATTAAATGTATACTTTTATCAATAAATAATTTAGACTCTTTATAGATCCCTTTTTTTACAAGAATTGTATCTCCATCTTTTGCAAGTTTAATTGCATCTTTAATGGATTTTACTTTACAAGAACTGCAAACATCTATTCTAGAAGTTTGTGCATTTCCTGTAAAACTGTAAATTAGAAAAAGTAATAATACTCCTATTCTCATTTAGAAAAATGTTGCTTTAGTGAATTCCAAGTGTAGAGTTTCCCTCCATGTTTTTCTAGATATTCATCTGCTATTTTTTTATCAAAAAAAGCTGATAAATTTGCTCCCATTGGACTTTTTATTTTTTTACTTATTAAATAAGTTGCTTTTTTGGCATCCACTAATTTCCCTGGAGTTATGTAATCTGCAACTAATATAAATGCTAAGTCTCGTTCGTTATTTTCTTGGTTAATTTTCATAGTTAAACACTCTACAGCATCAAACATATATGCTTTCCCTTTTTTAGTAACATATTGTGCAGAATGTGTTTTATCTACCACAGTCATATCACAATGAAAACAATGATCATCACCATATTTAATAACTTTAGGCTCTACAGAACAAGAAATAAATATGAAAAACATTAATATTAAAAGACTTATTATTTTTTTCATGTTTTGAATATATGAAAAACGAGCAAGTAAATGCTCGTTCTTATTAAAAACTTACTTTTAGTTACTTGCTTCTTTTTTACCTAAAAAGAAAGCTATAAATGTCATAAACATACCAACAAACATAAAATATGCTCCTACTAAAGGATAGGAATGTGCTGTAAAGTTTAGAATATCTTTTGTACCAAACAAAGGTGGTTGAAAGCCCATTACAGAGCCATCAGGGTTTTTAAAATTCATGATTGCTTTAGGATCTAGATTATGTCCATAATCATATTCCCACAAGTAAAAATCATACATTCCTGCAATTCCTAAGATCGACATCAGAACAAACCAACCTAAAAACCATTTATAATTTGCTTTAAAACCGATAAACATTCCTAAAAAAGCCATAACTCCAATTACAATAGGGAATATTTTAAATTCTGGTATTGTATCTGGAATATACTGCATTCCAACATAATGATTCATTAAGTTGATATTTTTAATATCAAACTCATGTGTGTCTTGAAATTTTGTAATGTAAATATCCATTCCTAATGGAATAGGATATTGTGGAGCTTCTAATGTAATATTCCAAAGAGGAAAAATAAATAAGCCCAATAGTAGAAAAGAACCTACCATCATTAATAATCTTGATTTTTTCATTTTTTAATATTTAACTTGATGTAATAAAACCTTGTTAATAAAAAACTATATGTAAAACAATTAAATCTTCTATTAAAAAAAACGGACAATCATTAAATAATTGCCCGCTTTCTTACTCTCAAACAAAAATCGTTTTATTCTTCTTCGTCTTCTCCAGGAACATCTCCATCTAAAGTATAAGATATTTTAATATCAGAACTTTTTGGAGAAACTCTAATGTAACCTTGCATTTCTTGGTGTAATGCAGAACAGAAATCTGTACAGTAAAATGGCCATACTCCTACTTGTTTAGGTTCCCAAGTAAAAGTTGCTGTTCTACCTGGCATAATTAAAAGCTCAGATGTATTTGCACCAATCATTGAGATACCATGAGGTACATCATAATCTTGCTCTAAGTTTGTAACATGGAAAAACACTTTATCTCCAACTTTTACACCTTCTATATTATCTGGTGAAAAATGAGAACGAATCATTGACATTTTAATATGTACTTCGTTTCCTTTTCTTACAACGTTTGTTTCACCTTCATTTGTTACAGCATAATGGTGTTTGTTTTCATTTAATTTGTAAATCTTTTTAGATTTAGGAGCTATTTTTTCTGCTGCAATACCTGCTGCATAATGTGGCTCACCAATAGTAGGGAAATCTAGAAGTAATTCCATTTTTTCTCCACTAATATCAAATAATTGTGCTGATTGACATACTTCAGGACCTGTAGGTAAATATCTATCCTTAGTAATTTTATTCATTGCAACCATATACTTATCATCTGGTGTTCTAGAGTTTCCTCCAGGAATCATTAAGTGACCAACAGAATAGTAAACAGGATGTCTGTCAATTACTTTTAAGTCTTTTATGTTCCATTTTACAACTTCAGAAGAGATAAAGAATGTAGTATATCCATTTCCTCTTGTATCAAACTCTGTATGTAATGGACCTAAACCTGGTTGATCTAAAGTACCATAGTTTACTGCATCAAATTTAATAATTGGAATTCCATATGCTTCTCCGTCAAATGCTTTATCCTCAATTGCTTTTTGCATTTTAGTAAATGAGTGAACTGTCATTGCAGCTGCTAATTTACCATTACCAATAATGTATTCTCCTGTTGGATCTACATCACAACCATGAGGTGATTTTGCTGTTGGTAAAAAGTAAATTGCACCAGGAACATCTTTAGGTTCTACAACTAAAACTTCTTTTTGCATTACGTGTGTTGCAGTGTGTGTTTCGTCACTCCAAGTATTATGTGCATATTTCGCTGGCATTTTTTTCCCACCACCATTATTCACATATTCTTCAATTTTTTTCCAGTTTATCGCTGCAATAAAATCTTTATCATTTTGAGATGCATTTACTTCCATTAAAGTATTTGCTTCCTCAGTATTATAAGTTGAGAAGAAAAACCATCCATGAGATTTTCCACGACCAGGGTGAGATAAATCATAATTGAAACCAGGCATTTTAATTTGGAATTTAATTTCCATATTTCCATGATCTGGATCTATACTTAAGAATGATAATGCTCCACTAAAATTCCCTTTCATATCACTAATAGACATGTCTCTCTGTGGAAATGGTACCGCAAAACGAGTTCCTGCAACAACATACTCAGAGTTTTCAGTAACAAAAGAAGAGCTGTGATTTCCTGCTGAATTAGGAATCTCAATAATTTCTTCCGTTTCGAAAGTTTCTAAACTAATTCTAGCAATACGAGGTGTATTATTTTCGTTGATAAATACCCAACGACCATCTACACTACCATTAGTTTGCGAAATATCTGGGTGATGCGAATCTCCCCAAGGCACAAAACCATGTGATGTTTGTAACATTGGTTTTGTTTCTTCACTATATCCATACGCTTTTTCTGGATCTTGTGAAAAAACTGGTATTACTCTAAATAATCTACCAGAAGGTAAACCATAAACAGCTAATTGTCCACTAAATCCACCAGATACAAAAGCGTAGTGTGAATCATGTTCTCCTGGAGCAACATATACTTTTTCTGCTGCATTTCCAGAAACAGCTCCTTTATTACTTTTTTTCGAAGGCCCACCACAACTTACTAAAAAAGCAGCTGCAATAGTTAATGAAAAAATTGATTTTAAAATTGTTTTCATATTTATAGTTTAGTTGATTTATTAATTTTTTGTTCTAAAATATTCTAAAATTGCTCTTGCATCCTCTTCAGATAATTGTTGATTAGCCATTGGTGCATTGTATTCTGCAATTAAAGCTTTTGCAACAGGATCTTTTGCAAGCATTTCTTCCGTATTTAAGATTAAGTTCATAATCCATTCTGGTGAACGTCTTTCAGTAACTCCTTTTAAACCAGGTCCAATGTATTTTTTACTAAATTTATGACAAGCAGTACAATTTGTTTTGTAAATAGCTTTTCCTTTAGTAACTAATGCATCGTTAATTGCTTCTAGTTTTAAAGTTTTTATAGGTCCAATTCCTTTATTGTCTAAAGATGCTTTTTTAGTATCAACTTTTTTAACAACCTCTTTTTTTACTGGTGCTTTACTGTATGAAGGTCCTTTCTTTTCTTTCCCTCCACAATTAATAAATAATGCAACTAACATTATTAATAATACGTTTTGTAATTTCATCTTTTGATTGATTATAATTATTATTTATCACTTGGCACCAATACATCTCCAATTACATGTACCCAACCATTACTAACTTTTACTGTCTTCAATATTTCAGTTCCTCCAACAAATATTTTACCCTCTTTGTTCTCTACAACTAAGTACTTTCCTGATGCCATATATAACTTACGCCCTTTTTTAGCTTCTTTTTTTAATTGCTTTAAGTGGTAGTTAGCTGGAGCAACATGGTTTTTTAAAATAAAACCTAAATTTGTCTTATTCTCTGGCTTTAAAAGTGTCGCAACTGTTCCTTCAGGAAGTTTATCAAAAGCACTATTTACAGGAGCAAAAACAGTTAATGGACCAGCATTTACAAGAGCATCCTCTACTCCTGCAGCTTTTATAGCAACTACTAATGTTTTAAAATCATCTAAAGATTTTGCAACTTGTAATGCGTTAGGATCAGAATCTTCATCTATAACAGAAGACTGTCCTTTAGAAATTATTTCTTTTTTTTGTACTTCACTTTCTTTTTTTACTTCTTTTTTCTCTTTATTTTGACAACTTGTAAGCAACAAGCTTGCAATAAAAATTAAACATACCGTTTTTAAAAGCCTCATATTCTTTAGTTTAAGTTAGTTATTTCACAATAAAATACTAAATAGTCTTTTATTGTTACAAATTTATGTTACTTTTAAAGTATGAATTATGATAATTATCATATAAAAAGACACATTTGTCCTTTTATTTTGTCAAAAAAGAAATTATGTTATCGAAAGCAAGTAAATATGCAATTACAGCAGTATTGCATTTAGCAAATAAAGCTTCTAAAGAAAATAAACTAGGTTCAAAACAATTAGCAGAACTACTAAATATACCTGCCCCCTTTTTGGCAAAAACGTTACAAGAATTAACAAAAAAGGGCATAATATCTTCTATAAAAGGTCCACATGGTGGTTTTTACCTTTCTAAAGAAAATGAAAAAAAGTCACTATATAATATTATAGATTGTTTAGATGATATTGAAAAATTTAATCAATGTTATTTAGGGCAACCAGATTGTAGTGATGATAAACCATGTGTTGTTCATCATCTGTATAAACCTTTTAAGAAAGAATTGATAAAAAAACTAGAGGAAAAAACAATTTTAGAAATGGCTAATGAATATGCGAATAATGATAATTCGTCTGAATTTTATAATTAATAAATGATAAAAGCAAAAACACAAAGTTTAATAGCGCTCGCTTACTTTTTAATTGCTTCTTCATTAGGTATTGTTCTTCGACTTTTCCCTACAGCAAACATCAATGCAAATTATAAATTTATTGTACACACCCACTCTCATATTGCACTTTTAGGATGGGTTTATATAGGTTTAACGACTTTAATTTTTCATTTATTTATAAAAGACGAAGCTAAAAAAAGGTATTCAAAAATATTTTTAGTTACTCAAATCACCATTATTGGAATGCTTATAAGTTTCCCTATTACTGGTTATGCTTTGTTTTCTATTATTTTTTCTACACTTTTTATAATTTGTTCTTATTGGTTTTATGCTTTTTATAGAAAAAACAATAATTTTAATAAAAATAGCTACGCTTCAAAGTTTATAAATGCGTCCTTACTATTTATGATCCTTTCCAGTATTGGTCCTTGGGCTTTAGGAATAATAATGAATACTCTTGGCAGTACATCACATTGGTATAAAAATGCAATTTATTTCTATTTACATTTTCAATATAATGGATGGTTTATTTTTTGTTTACTTGGAATCTTTTTCAACTTTTTAGAAAAGAATGCTATTGCCATACCTAAAAAAGTGAGTTCTGATTTTTATAGGCTGATGATATTCAGTTGTATTCTAACTGTATTTTCATCCTTTTTATGGACAGAGCCTCCTTTTATTATTTACTTTTTAGCTATAATGGGCGTATTTTATCAGCTGTTTGCTTATTTAAAGTTTTATCAAATAATTAAAAAGTATAAGGCAATTATAAAAAAGAGAACCTCATTCTTTTTTTACAAAATAATAAATTTAGTTTTTATCTTTTTCTCTTTAAAAATAGCCATGCAATCTATTACTGCAATTCCTTATTTTGCAGCATTATCCTTTCAAATTAAAGGTTTTGTAATTGGATATTTACACCTTGTCTTTTTAGGAATTACAAGTCTGAGTATTTTGTTTTTCCTTCATCAAAATAAACTATTAAACGTTTCTAAAAGGTTTACGATTATCTATTTGATAGGTTTCATACTTTCAGAAATATTTATTTTTTACAAAGTTTTTTGCAATTGGCAACAGATTTCAGTAATAGATAACTATTACATTGTTTTAGTACTTATTTCTGCCCTAATGCCTATTGGAATCTTAGGAATATTTGCTTCTAATTTAAGAACTACATTTTCCACTCTAAAAAAACCTCTTTAGCAAACGCTTCACATTGACTTAAAGTGTCTTTAACATGCTTTATAGTCGTTTTTGGGTTGATTAAACACATTCTAATAACCACCTGATTTTGTAACACTGTGGTTACTAAAAGAGCTTCCTTAGACGCTACTACTCTAGAAGAAATTTCTTGATTTAATTTATCTAGTTCTTCTTCTTTTAAATTCTTACCAATAGGGTTAAATCTAAAATTTATGATTGCTAATGTTGCTGGAGAAACAATTTCCCAATTTTTACTTTTTCTAAGAATATCTTCTGTTTCTTCTGTTAAATCTATATTATAAGTAATTGCCTTTTTAAAAGCATTTAATCCATACGTTTTTATAGACATGTAGAATTTTAAAGCTCTAAATCTTCTGGTTAATTGAATACCATAATCATAAAAATTAATTTCTGATTCATTTCCTTCTATATCTCTTAAATATTCTGGTTTTTCACTAAAAGTATTACTTAACCAAGAAGCATCTTTTACCAATAAACAACCAATTTCATAAGGTTGAAAAAACCATTTATGAGGATCTACAGTTAAAGAATCTGCTCGTTCAATTCCTTGTAAAATTTTACTTCCTTTTTTTGATAAAATTGCAGCTCCTCCATAAGCGCCATCAATATGAAACCAAAGGTTTTCTTTTTCACAAATATCTGCCAAGGTATCTAAAGGATCTACAGTTCCTGTATTTGTAGTACCTGCTGAAGCGATAATACAAAAAGGTTTTTTTCCTTCTAACTTGTCTCTTGCAATTTCGTTTTTAAGTTTATTTATACTAAACTTAAACTCTAAATCTGTTGGAATTATTTTTACCTGTTCTTCTTTAAAACCGATAACTCTAATTGCCTTAATATTTGAAGAATGGGCTTGGTCTGATAAATAAATAACTGCATCAGAAAAATCAGATCCACATTTTATTCTTCTAGCAGTAACCAAAGCAGTTAAATTTGCCATAGAACCACCACTTGTAAAAATTCCTCCTCCTTTTGTTACAGGAAAATTAAACATTTTTAACAACCAGTTTAAAGTAACAATTTCTAATTCTGCTGCTGCTGGGGAAACAATCCATCCACCAGAAAATATATTAAATCCTGTTGCTAATGAATCTGCCATTGCACTAATAAAATTACTGGGTCCAGGCACAAAAGAAAAAGATTTTGGGTGCGATGATATATTACTATTTGGCAATACATTTTCTGTAACAAAATCTAAAACTTCATCTGCAGGAGATGCGTGATCTGGTGCTTCACTTAAAAAAATTGAATCCATTTCTTGACGAGAAGCCTTACTTACAGGCTTTTTACTTTCTTCATCTGCGTAATGGTCTACTATAATATCAACAATTTTATAACCATAAGATTGCATTTCTTTTTTTGATAAGTGAAAGGGCGATTTCATTAATTTGTAATTTTTCCGCAAATTACAAGAACTTAAAATGATATCGATAAAAAAAAGGATGTTTTATTATAAATAATCATTAATTATACAAAAATCTAATGAAGTTAAAGTTACTTCTTAATACTTAAAAATTCTACTAATAGTTCTTCATCATTTATCGCTTCCTTTTCCGAAAATCACATAAAATTATTAATTTTATTTAAGAAAATTCAAAATAGTGACAAAAGTCATTTTTTATACTCAAAAACTACATCACATTTGTAATAAATTCTAAGTCATATATTATGAAGGATTTATTGGATAAAAGTGTTGCTAATATCGTTTCAAAAAATATTAATACATCTTCAATATTTAGAAAGTTTAAAATTGATTTTTGTTTTCATGGTGATATGTTATTATCAAAAGCTTGTGAAGAGAAAAAAGTTGACTATAAACAAGTCGTTAAAGAATTAAATGCTATAAATGATAATGTATATTATCTAAAAGATTACAATTCTTGGAAACTAGATTTTCTTATTGATTTTTTGATAAATATTCATCATGAATATGAAGAAGAAAACATTCTATTCTTAAAAGAATATGGAGAAAAAGTTGCTAATATTTATGGTAGAGAGTATAAAGAACTGAAAGAGATTAATAATTTAATTCAAGAAGTTACAGACGATATTCTTGAACATATGAAGAACGAAGAAAGAATTCTTTTTCCTTATATAAAGAAACTTATTAACGCAAAAAATAAAAATACCCACATCGATATAAAAGATTCACCTTTAAATGATCCTATTGATTCTTTAGAAGATGATCATGAGCAAGTTGGAAAAACTTTTAAACGCATTTCTAAATTAACCAATAACTATTTTATACCAGAAGATGCTTGTGTTTCTTTTAAGATTTTATATCTTAAACTACAACAGTTTGAAGAAGAGCTACATAAACACATTCATATAGAGAATAATATTTTATTTCCGAAAGCAAAAAAATTAGAAAGGTCCTTTTCTAATCTTTAGTAAAGCATATTAAAATTAAATTTCACTTTTCTTTAATAGGTTGCTATATTCTTTTCATTATTTTTGCGACAAATACATCATTTTGAAAAGAATACTGATTCTATTTTTTCTATTTATCACTTCATTTGTTTTTTCGCAAACAAAAAAGATTAATTATGAAGCTGAAATTCAAGAAGCCGATGAAGAGAAGTACCCTGGTGCTACTATCTTAATTGGTAATGTAAAAATGACCCATGATGGAATTATTTTAACAAGTCAACAAGCATTATTCTACAAAGAAAAAAACTTCTTTAAAGCTATTGGAAAAGTTATTATAAAACAAGGAGATACAATTACACAGACAAGTAATTATACTGATTATGACGCAAATTCTAAACAAGCGTTATCTTGGGGAAATGTGGTTTTAAAAGACCCAACAATGACGTTAACTTCAGATACACTTCATTTTGATAGACTGAATCAGAAATTGTATTACAATAGTTATGCAACTATTAAAGACCCAACAAATACACTTAAAAGTAAAAACGGTAACTTCTATTTAGAAACTAAAAAATTTACAGCAACCACTAGAGTTACAGTCGTAAACCCAGAACATTATTTAGAATCTAATCATTTAGATTATTACACAAACTCTGGTCTTACGTATTTATACGGGCCAACGACAATTACAAACACTCAAAACGAAAATAAAATTTATTGCGAAAGAGGTTTTTATAATACAAAAACCGATATTTCTCATTTTGTTAAAAATGCCAAACTCTTTTTAAAAGAAAGAACTGTTGAAGGTGATAGTTTGTATTATGACAAGAGAAAAGGTTTTGCTTCTGCAACAAATAATATTCAAGTTATAGACACTGTTCAGAATTTTATAACAAAAGGAAACTATGCAGAAATCTTTGAATTAAAAGATTCACTTTTTATTATTAAAAGAGCAGTTGCTATTTCAATTGTAGAAAAAGACTCTATGTTTATTCATGGAGACACCATATTAATAACAGGTAAACCTGAAAAAAGAATTGTAAGAACATATCATAATGTAAAAATCTTTAAATCAGACTTACAAGGAAAATGTGATTCAATACATACAAACCAAGCTAATGGTTTAACTAGAATGTTTAAAAACCCTGTAATTTGGTCAGAACAAAATCAAATTACTGGAGACACAATTCATTTAATTTCTAATGTAGAAACAGAAAAATTAGATTCCTTAAAAGTATTAAACAATTCATTTATCATTACAAAAGACACAATTTCTAATAAGGATTTCAACCAGATTAGAGGTAGAAATATGTTTGGGAAATTTAAAAACAATAAACTGAATCTACTTTTAGTAAAAGGAAATGCAGAATCTGTTTATTTTAATAGAAATGAAGAAACCCAAGTTTTAGAAACTATTACAAAAGAAATTTCTAGTAATATTGAATTTACTTTAGTTAAAGGACAAATAGAAACGGTTAAGTATTTAAAAAAATCTGATGGTAATACATATCCTCCTTCAAAATTACCAGATGATGTTAGACAATTAAAAGGTTTTATTTGGCGAGAAGATGAACAACCTAAAAAGAAGGAAGATATTTTTATTAAAGATGATAAAAAGAAGGTTCCTCCAAAAAAAGGTAAAAAAGAAAATAAGACTGCTATTATTCTTGATAAAAAAAAGAAATCTAAAGTAGATCTTAAATTAATGAAGTCAGATGTTTCTCCTAAAAAGCAATAATCTTGAAAAAAGATTTTTTTAAATATCAAGCACAAACCTCTCCTTACCCACTTGCAATAGAAATTTCTAAAGCAAAAGGGAGTTATATTTATGACACTTCAGGTAAAAAATATTTAGACTTTGTTGCAGGTGTTTCTGCAAATAGTGTTGGACATAATAACGATAATGTTACAGATGCTATTAAAAATCAACTAGATTCTTATGCTCATGTAATGGTTTATGGCGAGTTTGTACAGCAACCACAAGTTGAATTGTGTAAATTATTAGCAGAAAATTCTCCAGAAAATTTAAATTCTGTTTACATCACTAATTCTGGTACAGAAGCTACAGAAGGTGCTTTAAAACTAGCTAAAAGAGTTACAAATAGGTCAGAAATTATAGCAGCAAAAAACTCTTATCATGGAAACACAATGGGTTCTATGAGCGTTTCTGGAGCTGAAAGTCAAAAATCAGCATTTAGACCTTTAATTCCTGGTACAAGATTTATCACATTTAATGATGAAACAGAACTTAGTAAAATTACTACTAAAACTGCTGCAGTAATATTAGAAACCATGCAAGGTGGCGCAGGTTTTATTGAACCTAAAAATGACTATTTATCAAAAGTAAAACAACGTTGTTTAGAAGTTGGTGCATTATTAATTTTGGATGAAATACAAACAGGAATTGGTAGAACAGGAACTTTTTGGGGGTTTGAAAACTACAATGTGATTCCTGATATTATAATTACTGGAAAAGGTTTAGGAGGCGGAATGCCTGTTGGTGCTTTTATTTCATCATTTGAAAAAATGGATTTATTAAAAGACAATCCTAAATTAGGACATATTTCTACGTTTGCAGGTCATCCTGTAATTGCTGCAGCAGGAGTTGCAACCTTAAAAGAAATTAAAGACAATAACTTAATTGCAACATCTTTAAAGAAAGAAGCACTTATTAGAAAACATTTAAAACATCCTTCAATTAAAGAAATTAGAGGAAAAGGATTAATGTTAGCTCCCATTTTAGAAACTCCAGAATTGGCTGCAAAAGTGATTCATAAATGTTTAGAAAACGGATTAATTCTATTCTTCTTATTAATTGAATTAAGAGCTTTAAGAATTACACCTCCACTTACAATTTCTGATGAAGAAATCATAAAAGGTTGCAAAATTCTTTTAAATTCTATTGATGAAATTAATGGTTAATCAGCTTTTTAATAAAGCATAAACATACTATTATTTCTTTTTTATTTTCACAAAACCTATCTATAAGGTTCAATAATTTCTTAATTTCAGTTAAATAACGTTAAGGTTATATTAAAATGGATATATACTGTAACTCATTTTAAAATTGGTCGTCTTTACTATATAATTTCAACCTAAAATACTTATTATGAAAACCTTAAAAACTATTATTACTGTTATTGCAATTAGTTTATCAACTGTTTTTTCTGTTACAGCTACAGAAAACAATCCTACAAGTACAAATAAAAAATTAAGAACAGAACTCGTCTCTTTATTAGGAAATAATATTCCTTTAGAAATAGATAAATCATATTCTGCAGAAATTTCATTTATAGTAAACAACGATAATGAAGTAATTGTTATTTCAGTAGATTCTAAAGTTTCTAGTTTTATTAAATATGCAAAAACTAGGTTAAACTATAAAAAAGTCAATACTAAAAATATTAAAAAAGGAGAAGTTTATAGAATGCCAATAAAAATTAATAAAAAATAAAAAATCCAACTTGTTGGTTAGTTGGTACCCAATATTAGTTTTATACTGTATTGGGTATTTTTTTTATACAGAAAAGAGCAATTATATAAATATAATTGCCCTTCAAATAAATCAACCATTAACATAATAGTAGATTGTATTCTTTTCTGTTAGCTTATCTTGATACACTTCCTGATAAAGTTGCTAATGGTCCTGCTCCCATAGATATTACTGAATGGTTCATTGCATCTGCTGGTACAACATGAGCTAATGGCTTTAAAGTAAAAGGTGCTGAACTGTTATCTGGACTTGGTTCTACTGAAATTACAATAGTAGCTCCTTTTAAATCTGTTGGAAAATCAACTCCTGCTGCAGAACCTGTTACATAATCTTCTCCTGGAAAACCTGGTCCATTTCCTACTGATCCTTTAAAAGGTGAAGTTGCTGCGTTATCATCAGCTGCATCAACTGCAGAAAATGTCCCTGTACTTACTGGTGTTCCGTTTAAAACAACCCAACCTTCATATTTCCATCCATCAGCTAAAGTTGGTAAACCTAAACCTGCAACTGCTGCTGCAACAGAATTATCTAAAAACCATACTCCACTTGCTTCATTTGTATCATCTGCATCTGTTGGTGTTGCTAAAATATATTTACCCCAAGAAGCACTAAAGTCTCCTACTATTCCTGTTGAAGATACACTTGCTGAACTTCCAGAAAAATCTCCTGCTAAAATTTTTGTTGCTGCTGGTGCTAAAGCTTCAGCTCCTGTTTCTCCTGCTGGTTCAATAGATAAAACAAATGTTGTTGCTGTTTGTAAATCACTAATTCCTACAGTATAAGTTTGTGGAAAAGAAACGCTTGTAAAAGTACCTGTACTTACTGGACTTCCATTTACGATTAACCATCCTTCGTAAACGAAATCTGATCCTAATTCTTCTAAACCTGTTAGATCTACTGTTAAATCTCCTGTTGTTGCTACTGTCTCGTTGTCATCACTACAAGCAACAAATAATGTTGCGATTGTAAATGCTAATGCTAAATTTAAAACTTTTTTCATCTTATTATTTTTTATGTTAATGTTGATGACAAAGTTATGAGCTTAAAGAATCATGAAATGTTAGCTAGCGAACACTTATGCAGTTTTTTGAAGTAATCTTAATTCTTTTCTATTAAAAGTGATCAAATTTTCCTCTTTTAACTCATTCATTAATACGTTTAAGTTAGATCTAGAAGTTCCTATTAATGAAGCAATATCTTTTTGTGTATAAGGATGCATGATTACTTTATCTCCTGTTTTTTCGCAATCGTAACCATATTCTTCACACAATTCTTTTGTAAATTCTAAAAATCGAGTTCTTGTATCTTTAAACAATATTAATTGCAATCTTCGTTCTAATTTTTTAAAACGAAGTCCTAGAAATTTATAAACTTTTAAACTAAAAGTTTTATTATCACGCATTAAATCGTGCATAATCTCTACTCCTATTGGGCAAATTGAAGTTGATGCATCTACAGATTGTGCAAATTCATTTCTTATTTCTTCTCCTAAAATGGCTTTTTCTCCAAACAATTCTCCTTTAGTTAAAATTGCTTTTACTACTTCTGTACCATCCTCATTATAATATCCTAATTTTACTTTTCCTTTTTCTATTAGATAAACTTTGCTCGCAGAGTCTTCTTCAAAATAGATATAATCACTTTTTTTATAAGCATCAAAAGTGTGACATTCTTTGTATTCTTTAAATTTATGCGGACAAAGAAGATTGAATAAATTTACGTTATCAAAGAACCATAAGTTTGCCATAATAGATTGCTATTAAATTAGTTATTATAAAAGTCTAAAAACTGAGCAATAGCTTACAAAAACTTATAAATTAAATTGATAATTTTAATAATAAATTTGGATTAGGGCAATTTCTACTGTAAAACTCTATATTTTCTTCGGATGAAACTCCTGGATAATCTCCAAAATTATCTTCTAAATCTTTAATTATTTGAAAATGTAAATGTGGTGCATAATCGCCATTTACTGATGAATCTCCTAAAAAACCAATTACATTTCCTTGTAAAACAGCATCTCCAACTTTTAAGTTTTCTATTGATGATAAAGATAAATGTCCATATAAAGTATAAAAAACATCTTCTTCTATTTGATGTTTTATGATAATCGTTGGACCATAATCACCATAATTGGTATTATTTTTAAAACTATGAATTTCTCCATCTAAAACCGCCAATACTTTTGTATTCGCATTACACCATAAGTCGATTCCTAAATGAATATTTCTTTTCTTATTCTCTGCTAAGTTTTTAAAATAATCACTTCTATCATAGATATTTCTTTTTTCAAAATATCCACCAAAAGCAACTTCAGCATTATTATCTTCTAAAAATGAATTGATATATTTTTCCCAAGCTAAAGATGAAGAAATATCAAAATTTAATAAGTCTTTATTTTTATCAGAAATTGTAATTGGAATATATGAATCCAATGAAATTCTAACATCAATTACTGGTAAAGGATGTTCTGATAGTTGATTCAAAAATTGAGTGAATTTTGTTGTATCCATAGTTGTATGTAATAAAAAAACTCCTGAATAAATTCAGGAGTTTTATATGAATCACTTATATATTAAGCGTTTTCTTTTTTAATTAAGTTTAAGGCAGAACCTTCATTATACCATTCTATTTGGCCTTGGTTATACGTATGGTTTGTAACAATTACATCTTTACTTCCATCTGCATGAACAATTTCTATTGTTAAAGGTTTATTTGGAGCAAATTCATTTAAATCTAAAAAATTAAATGTATCATCTTCTTGAATTAAATCGTAATCTGCTTCATTTGCAAATGTTAAACCTAACATTCCTTGTTTCTTTAAATTTGTTTCATGAATTCTAGCAAAAGATTTTACTAAAACAGCAGCAACACCAAGATGTCTAGGTTCCATAGCAGCATGTTCTCTAGAAGAACCTTCACCATAATTATGATCACCAACAACAATCGATTTTACACCTGCAGCTTTATAAGCTCTTGCTGTATCTGGTACACCACCAAACTCTCCAGTTAATTGGTTTTTTACAAAATTTGTTTTTTTACCATAAGCATTTACAGCTCCAATTAAACAATTGTTAGAAATATTATCTAAATGACCTCTATATCGTAGCCATGGTCCTGCCATAGAAATATGATCTGTTGTACATTTACCAAAAGCTTTTATTAATAGTTTTACGCCTGTTAAATCATTTCCTAACGGAGTAAAGGGCTCTAATAATTGTAATCTTTCAGAAGTAACATCTACAGTTATTTTTACGTGACTTCCATCTTTTTCTGGTGCTAAATACCCATCATCTTTTACTTCAAAACCTTTTGGTGGTAACTCCCATCCTGTTGGTTCATCTAATAGTACTTCTTCTCCGTTTTCATTGATTAATGTATCCTTCATCGGATTAAAATCTAAACGACCAGCAATTGCAACTGCTGCAACCATTTCTGGTGATGCAACAAAAGCGTGTGTATTTGGATTACCATCTGCACGTTTTGCAAAGTTTCTATTAAACGAATGAATTATTGAGTTCTTAGGTGCATTTTTTGGATCATCATAACGTGCCCATTGACCAATACAAGGTCCACAAGCATTTGTAAATATCTTAGCATCTAATTTTTCAAATATTCCTATAATACCATCTCTATCCGCAGTATATCTTACTTTTTCAGAACCAGGATTAATTCCTAATTCAGATTTCATTTTTAATCCTTTATCAATTGCTTGTTGTGCAATTGATGAAGCTCTAGATAAATCTTCATAAGAAGAGTTTGTACAAGAACCAATTAATCCCCATTCTACTTTTAACGGCCAACCATTATCATTCGCTGCTTTTGTCATATCAGCTCCTGCTTTTGTAGATAAATCTGGAGTAAAAGGTCCATTTAATAAAGGACTTAATTCTGATAAATCAATTTCAATTACTTGATCAAAATATTGCTCTGGGTTTTCATATACTTCAGCATCACCCGTTAAATAATCTTTTACTTCATTTGCAGCATCTGCAACATCACTTCTATCTGTAGCACGTAAATAACGCTCCATAGAAGCATCGTATCCAAAAGTTGATGTTGTAGCACCTATTTCTGCTCCCATATTACAAATTGTACCTTTACCAGTACAAGACATAGAAATTGCTCCTTCTCCAAAATATTCTACAATTGCTCCTGTTCCTCCTTTTGCAGAAACAATACCAGCAACTTTTAAAATAACATCTTTTGGCGCAGTCCAACCAGAAAGTTTTCCTGTTAACTTAACACCTATTAATTTAGGGAATTTTAATTCCCAAGGCATTCCTGCCATCACATCTACGGCATCTGCACCACCAACTCCAATAGCTACCATACCTAAACCACCAGCATTTACTGTGTGAGAATCTGTACCAATCATCATTCCTCCTGGAAATGCATAATTTTCTAAAACTACTTGGTGAATAATTCCTGCTCCTGGTTTCCAAAAACCTAATCCGTATTTATTAGA
The DNA here is from genome assembly GCF_002163675.1 of Polaribacter sp. SA4-12. NCBI lineage: Bacteria > Pseudomonadati > Bacteroidota > Flavobacteriia > Flavobacteriales > Flavobacteriaceae > Polaribacter > Polaribacter sp. SA4-12. The sequence continues at coordinate 855,234 of NZ_CP019334.1, forward strand.
TACTGATTCTAAGAAATTAAAAACTTCGTTACTTGTATTTAAAGCCGTTTGTAAATCTGAACTTGCTCCGTTTTTAGCTTGAATTAAATGATCACAATGTGTTGTTGTAGGAACAGCAACTTTAGTTTTACCTGCTTGCATAAATTGTAATAATGCCATTTGAGCAGTTGCATCTTGTAATGCAATTCTATCTGGGGCAAAATCTACATAATCTTTACCTCTTACAAATGCTTTGTTAGAAGTTTCATCCCATAAATGGGAATACAAGATTTTTTCTGCTAAAGTTAAAGGTTTCCCTGTAAGTTCACGAGCAGCATCAACACGTTTAACAACGTTTGAATATACTTTCTTGATCATATCAATATCAAAAGCCATAAGATTTATATTTTATTGTTATTATATTAGAAGTACCTAAATATACAAAATATATTATTCTTTTATAAATACTTTTTTGCATTAAAAGCTTTTAATACAAATAGTAAAATAGATTTTTTTGATTGATAAAAAATTAACTAAAGAGCAAAAAAAATCCTGAGTCTAAGACTCAGGATTTTAAAATTAAATTATTTTTTAAAATTAGCTCACTAACTTCTTAGTAGAAGGCTTAAATTTAGTTAAGACAATACCTTTAACAGCAGCTTGATACTCTTCTATTGTTGGAGTTCTACCTAATATTGTAGATAACACTACAACTGGAGTAGAAGCTAATAAAGACTCACCTTTTTTCTCATTTGTGTCTCTTACTACACGACCTTGGAATAAACGAGTAGAAGTAGCCATTACAGTATCTCCTGCTTCTGCTTTTTCTTGGTTACCCATACATAAGTTACATCCTGGACGCTCTAAGTACAACATATTCTCATATTTTGTACGTGCAGCTCCTTTTGGCGCGTTATCGTCAAATTCGAAACCTGAGTATTTTACTAATATATCCCAATCTCCTTCTGCTTTCAACTCATCAACAATGTTATATGTTGGAGGCGCAACTACTAAAGGAGCCTTAAACTCTACTTTACCATGTTGCTCTTCAATATTCTTTAGCATTTGAGCTAAAATTTGCATATCTCCTTTATGAATCATACAAGATCCAATAAATCCTAAATCTACTTTTTTAGTACCTCCGTAGAAAGATAATGGTTGTATATTATCGTGTGTATAACGCTTAGATACATCTTCATTATTTACATCAGGATCAGCGATCATTGGTTCTACAATCTTATCTAAATCAATAACAACATCTGCATAATACTTAGCATCTGAATCTGGCTTTAAAGCCGATTTAGTTCCTGTTTTAATTTCTATAATACGATCATTGGCTTTATCAACTAATCCTTTTAGATCTTGCTTTGGATTATCCATCCCCTTATCAATCATAATTTGAATACGATCTCTAGAGATTTCTAGTGATTCTATTAAAGTCTCATCTTCTGAAATACAAATAGATGCTTTTGCTTTCATCTCAGCCGTCCAATCTGTAAATGTAAATGCTTGGTCAGAAGTTAAAGTACCAATATGCACTTCAATAATCTTTCCTTGAAAAACATTCTCTCCATCAAATTGATTTAACATTTGTTCTTGCGTAGCATGCACTACATCACGGAAATCCATATAAGATTTCATTTCTCCTTTAAAAGTAACCTTTACAGATTCTGGAATTGGCATAGTAGCCTCTCCTGTAGCTAATGCTAAAGCAACGGTTCCTGAATCTGCTCCAAAAGCAACTCCTTTTGCCATACGTGTATGTGAATCTCCACCTATGATTACATCCCAATCATCTACTGCTAAATCATTTAATACTTTATGAATTACATCAGTCATTGCATGATATTTCCCTTTTGGATCACGTGCAGTAACTAATCCGAAGTCATTCATAAACTTCATTAATCTTGGAATGTTAGCTTTAGACTTGTCATCCCATACAGAAGCCGTATGACATCCTGATTGATAACCTGTATCAACAATTGGAGAAATAACTGTAGCAGCCATCATCTCTAATTCTTGAGAAGTCATTAATCCTGTAGTATCTTGAGAACCTACAATGTTTACTTCAACTCTAACGTTAGAACCAGCATGTAGTGTTTTACCCGGTGTATTTCCTACTGCGTTTCTGTTAAAAATTTTCTCAACAGCAGTTAAACCTTGTCCTTCTATAGATACTTCTTTTGAAGTAGCATATACTTGAGGAATATCCATTCCTAAAATTTTACAAGCTATTGTTTGTAGTTTTTTACCGAAAACAACTGCATAAGAACCTCCTGCTTTAATAAACTCCATTTTTGGTGGCGTTAAAGCTGTAGAGATATCTTTTAACTCTTTGTCTCCATTATATAATTTCTTTGTTTTTGTATTTATAGTAAGCACTGTACCTGTAGCAACAGAATACTCTTCTTTTAAGATTGCTTCTCCATCTTCATCAACTACATTATTTCCATCAGCATCTTTTTGCTTTACCCAGTTTTTCAAATCGATACCAATACCACCAGTTACCCCAACAGTTGTTAAGAAAATTGGTGCTATACCATTAGTACCAGCAATTACTGGAGCAAAGTTAATAAAAGGTACATATGGGCTAAAAGGTACTCCTGTCCATAATGCCACGTTATTTACACCTGACATTCTTGAAGAACCAACTCCCATTGTTCCTTTATCAGCAATTAACATTACACGCTTATCAGGGTGTTTCTCTTTTAAAGCTAACAATTCATTTTGCATATCTTTATTATGCTCAAACATACACTGACCATGTAATTCACGATCGGATCTTGAATGTGCATCTGCGCCTGGAGATAATAAATCTGTAGAGATATCACCCACTCCAGCGACAAAAGTCACAATTTCTATTTTTTCTTCAACTTCTGGAAGTTTTGTAAAGAATTCTGCTTGCGCATAACTTTCTAACAATTCTTTTGCTATAGAATTCCCTGTTTTAAAAGCATTTTCTAAAAGTTCCATATCTGCTTCATATAAAAACACTTGTGTTTTTAATACTTTTGCAGCATCAGTAGCAATAACAGCATCTTCTCCTAAAGCTAAATCAAGTAAAACTTCTATAGAAGGTCCTCCCTTCATGTGTGATAATTGTTCAAAAGCAAAAGAAGGTGTAATTTCTTTTACAACTGATTCACCTAAAATGATCTCCTTTAAAAATTTAGCTTTTACACCAGCAGCACTGGTAGTTCCAGGTAAAACATTATAGATAAAAAAGTTTACAGAACCTTCTCTGTACTCATTATCTAAATCTTTAATTTGCTCAATGATTTTGCTTACTAATTCAGCACCATCAATTGGCTGTGGATGAAGTCCTTGTTCTTTTCGTTCTTCTATCTGCTTAAGGTAATCTTTATAAATGCTCATGAAAGAAATCTTTAGTTACAGTTCGTCTTTTTGATCATATTAAAACCAAAGAATTTACTGTATAAGTTTTTGTTAATTTTAGTGTGACAAACTTACATTTTTTATATTAATATTAAAAGATAAATAATAGATTGCTCTAATTAATGAATAAAAAAAAGTTATTACGTAAAACGTTGAATTTAAATCAACAAAAAGGAAGTATTATAACATTTAAATGAAAATTTAATAAAAATATAGAAAATGCAGACTAATAAGCCGAATCCTGTTCCTTAAAAAGGCTCTTATCATTTATCTAGTTCTAAAATTACTCTTAGAATCTACCTGCCTACCCTTTAGAATCGAGCGAGTAGCCCTCAAGCTCTAATTTACATGGCATTGCACCTCATAGAGTTTACCTGGTTTCACTACAGCCGAACTGTACATTCTTTCTGTTGCACTGGTCCTCAACTCACGTTGGACGGATGTTATCCGCTATGATTACTCTTTGGTGTCCGGACTTTCCTACTTGTTAAAACAAGTCGATAAGATAAGTCTGCAATTTCTATACTATTTTAAATTCATTCTTAAGTCATAAAAAAACCCACTCATAAATGAGTGGGAAAAATTGCTATGAAAAAGAAAAAGTGTTACCAATTTCTCGGTAACACTGCAAATATATATCAAATTGTCTTACAAAAAAACATTTTTTTATTAAAAAACTACTTTTTTAATAATCTTAACATCTTTTTAAGAAAACATATCTTTTACTTTCTCGAAAAACGATTTATCAGATTTGTTTGGACTTGGTTTAAAGTTCTCATTATCAGACATTTTTTCAAAAAATTGCTTTTGTTCTTTGTTTAATTCTTGTGGTGTCCAAACATTAATGTGAATTAAGAAATCTCCTGTTCCATAACGTTCTATACTTGGTAAACCTTTTCCTTTTAATCTTAAAATTTTACCAGATTGAGTACCTGCATCAATTTTAATTTTAACTTTACCAGTAACAGTTTCAACTTCTTTACTTGTTCCTAAAACTGCTTCAGAGAAATTAACATATAAATCATAATGAATATTCGTTCCTTCTCTTTTTAAAGTTTCGTGAGGTACTTCTTCAATTAATACTAATAAATCACCCGCAATTGAGTTTTTACCTGGAGCTTCGTTTCCTTTACCTCCTACTTTTAATTGAACTCCTTCTGTAACTCCTTCAGGAATGTTAATTGAAACAGTTTCTTCTTTAGTAATTAAACCTTGTGCATCTGCACCACTAGGTTTACTACTAATAATTTCTCCTGCTCCAGAACATGTACCACAAGTAGTTGCAGTTTGCATTCTACCTAAAATAGTATTGGTAACTCGCATTTGTTGACCAGAACCATTACAAGTTGTACACGTTTTATAAGAAACTCCTTCAGCTTGAACTTTACGTCTAACTTTTACTTTTTTCTCAACACCTTTGGCAATTTCTTCTAAAGTAAGTTTTACACGAATTCGCATATTACTTCCTTTAACTCTTGCTTGACGTTGGCGACCACCACCGCCACCAAAACCACCAAAGCCGCCTCCGCCTCCTCCAAAGATATCTCCAAACTGACTGAATATGTCATCCATATTCATTCCGCCGCCGCCGAAACCGCCGCCACCTTGAGGACCATCAAAAGCTTGATGACCATATTGGTCATAACGTGCTTTTTTGTTTTCGTCACTTAATACTTCGTAAGCTTCTGCTGCTTTTTTAAAGTTTTCTTCAGCTGTTGTATCATCTGGATTTTTATCTGGATGATATTTAATAGCCATTTTTCTATATCCTTTCTTAATTTCTGCTTGAGTTGCAGACTTAGAAAGTCCTAATATTTCGTAAAAGTCCTGTTTTGCCATTTTTATTATTGAAAAATTAAAAATTAAAAGATTAAAAATCTGAAATTAATAATTCGTAATTGATAATTCTTTTTATTGTCCGATAACTACTTTTGGATAACGAATAATTTTATCACCTAACTTGTATCCTTTTTCTACACAGTCAATTATCTTTCCTTTTAAATCTTCTGATGGAGCAGGAATTTGTGTAATTGCTTCATGATGCTCAGCATCAAAAACATCACCTTCTCTAGTTTCTATTTTTGATAACCCTTTTAGCTCTAAAGTATTATAGAATTTTTGATAAATTAATAAAACACCTTTTCTTAATTCTTCAGCTTCTTTGTCATCTTCAATATGTGTCAGAGCACGCTCAAAATCATCAATAATTGGCAGTAAAGATGTCATTAATTCTTGTCCAGCAGTTTTGAATAATTCTATTCTCTCTCTAGATGTTCTTTTTTTATAGTTTTCGAACTCAGCAAATAAACGTAAAAACTTATCTTTTTCAGCTTGAAGTAATTCTTCTGTAGTAGGTTCTTCCTTTACAACTTCTGCTTCAACCTCTTGATTTTCTTCAGTTTGAACAGTTTCTTGTTCGTTTATTATTTCCTCTTCGTTTATATTATCTTTCGTACTCATTTTTTTTGTAATCTTAAATTTGTCTACAATTAATTTGCAAAAACGTTGCCAACAAAAAAATAGTGTCAGATTGACACTATTTTTTATCTCTTTATATTTTAACATGTCCCCAATTTTCGCCTGATTTAATTCTATGAATCTGCATATCTGAAACTCCAAATCGTTTGGCAATCATGGTTATTCTTGTTCTTTTATTTTGAAGCTGCCTTTTTATTATTTTCACTTTTCCTTCGGTAAGTTTATAACTGGTCTTTTTGTTTTTTTTAGATTCTATAAAAACAGGGTTTTTAAATTGATGCAATTCTTTTTCCCGTTTTGTAGCCCATTTTAAGTTCTCTAAACTGTTATCTTTTTTATCGTAATTTAGATGTAAAACAAAAGTTTGATCTTCATTTTCTTTTTCTAAAAAATGTTGAGCCACAATCTTATGAACATACCTACTTGTTCCTTTATTATTTTCTAATTGTTTTAATGAAATTGTTTCATATCCATTAATAAAACTCTTTTTTCTTAAAAACGCTTTATCATCTTTATAATAAAGAACCCTTCCAAAATTTGAAATTTTAAAAATTTTTACTTTAGAAATTTTTTCATCAAATTTAATTTCTTTCCACTCTTCATTTCTTAAATCTCGTATCATATTCTAAAAGTTTTATTAAATTATTAATAAACCTTTTTCACAATCAGCATTTTTTTTTAGACTAAAGCCTAACTTTAATCTTCTATTCTTTCAATTTTAGCACCAATAGATTTTAAACGAGCTTCAATATTCTCATAACCTCTATCAATTTGTTCTATATTATTAATAACACTTGTACCTGTTGCAGATAATGCTGCTATTAATAAAGAGATTCCTGCTCTAATATCTGGAGAAGTCATTTTGGTCGCTTTTAATGAGCTTTCAAAATTCATTCCAATTACTGTAGCTCTGTGTGGATCACATAAAATAACTTTTGCGCCCATATCAATCAATTTATCAACAAAAAACAAACGACTTTCAAACATCTTTTGATGTATTAAAACAGTTCCTTTTGCTTGTGTTGCAATTACCAAAACAATACTCAATAAATCTGGTGTAAAACCTGGCCAAGGTGCATCTGCAACTGTTAAAACTGAACCATCTATGTAGTTCTGAATTTCGTAAGATTCTTGTTCTGGAATGTAAATATCATCTCCTCTTTTCTCTAATTGAATTCCTAATTTTCTAAATACATTTGGAATTTGTCCAAGGTTTTCCCAACTAACATTTTTAATCGTTAACTCAGATCGCGTCATCACTGCAACACCAATCCAAGAACCAATTTCAATCATATCTGGTAAAACGGTATGCTCACAACCTCCTAAAGAATCTACTCCTTCAACAATTAATAGGTTAGAACCAACTCCAGAGATTTTTGCTCCCATAGAATTCAACATTTTTGATAATTGTTGAATATAAGGTTCACAAGCTGCGTTGTAAATTTTTGTGGTTCCTGTTGCTAAAACAGCTGCCATTAAAATATTTGCAGTTCCTGTTACAGAAGCTTCATCTAACAACATTTCTACCCCATGTAACTCTTCTGCTTCAACTCCGTAAAAATGTTCTTCTCTGTTATATCTAAATTTTGCGCCTAATCTAATAAAACCTTCAAAATGGGTGTCTAAACGTCTACGACCAATTTTATCTCCTCCAGGACGTGGAATATATCCTCTTCCAAAACGAGCTAAAAGTGGACCAACAATCATAATTGAACCACGTAAAGAACTTCCATCTCTTTTAAAATCTGCAGATTCTAAATAATCAAGATTTACTTCATCCGCTTGAAAAGCGTAAGCGTTTTTACTTAATTTTTCTACTTTTACACCTAACTCTCCTAGAATAAAAATTAATTTATTTACGTCGATAATATCAGGTACGTTATTTACTACTACTCTTTCTGGAGTTAACAAAACTGCACAAAGTATTTGTAATACTTCGTTTTTTGCTCCTTGAGGAGTAATTGTTCCGCTTAATTTATGTCCTCCTTCAATTTTAAATGACGCCATTTACTAATATCTTTTTCTAGGTTTGTTTTGATTGCTGTGTTGTGGTTTCTTGTAGTTGCTACTTTTAGAAGTACTCTGACCTTGCCCTTGTGTACGCGGTTTTCTTAATAAATTTTTACTTTCAGAAAGTGCTTCTTCAGTTTCTCTTAAATCTATTTTTCCGTCAGATAAATCATATAAATGCTTAAAAATAACAGCATCATCAACTGTATCTTTATTCCAATTTAAATAACATTTTTTCATATGATTCGCAATAGTAAATACCAATGCTTCTTTTTTATCACCATCTTCCCAACTCAAAGCAATATCAATCATTGTTTGAATATTGTTACCGTAATAACGATATCTAGATGCCGATTTTGGATAAGGCAATCCTTCTGGTTTTTCTTGTAATTCTTCTTTAGATGGCTGAGGATAAGGAGATTCTACATCTAATTTAAAATCTGCCATGATGTATAATTGATCCCAAAGTTTGTGTTTAAAATCTGGAACATCACGTAAATGTGGTTGTAAATTACCCATTACATCTACAATAGCTTTCGCCATTTTATCGCGTTCTTCTTTAGTTTCTAAAGCTAAGCAATGGTCTACTAGTTTTTGAATATGTCTGCCGTATTCTGGTATTATCATTAACGGTCTTTCTGAATTGTACTCTAAATCGAATGTCATTTATTTATTTTTGAGAAGTGTTCTCTATACATTTTCTTTCTTCATTTATAATCAAAAGAAAACACTAGAACTGACAATTTATAATTTGTAGTTATTTAACGTTGCAAAATAGTAATTTATTTTTAGTTTTATGAATGATTTTTAACCAATCACTTTTAATTTTGCAAATTGCAATAACAATTTCTTTTTTCCAACAGTACCAAATTTAATTTCCGCCTTTTTATTTGGCCCATTTCCTTCTAAGGCAATTACTTCACCTGTACCAAATCTATTGTGTTCTACAATGTTACCAACAACAATTTTACCATCAAATAAATTAGCTTTTGAGGTTGCTTGAGATACTTTTTTTAAGTTTTTAGGAATGATGATATCTTTCTTTTTCACCAAATCACGTTCCATTTTTTTACGTTGAATCGGTTTCTGAAAACGAATTCCTTTTGGAGCGTCATCAAAAATACTTTTATCAAGAAAGTTATTTATTGTCGGGTTTGTAGATTTTGGAGTGATGTAACTTAAATATTTTTCATCTATTTCCTCTAAAAATCTACTTGGTTCTGCATCTACCAATTTACCCCATCTATAACGTGTTTGAGCGTACGTTAAGTAGGCTACTTTTTCTGCTCTAGTTATTGCCACATAAAACAACCTGCGTTCTTCCTCAAGCTCGCTTCTTGTAGTCATACTCATTGCAGATGGAAATAAATTTTCCTCTAAACCTACAACATAAACGTACATATATTCCAATCCTTTAGATTGGTGAATCGTCATTAAAGAAACACTTGGTTTATCATCATCTTTTTTAGCATCAAAATCTGTAGCCAAAGCAACATCTTCTAAAAATGTAGTTAAAGAGGTATCTTCACCTTCTTCAATTTTATCGGTAATAAAATCTTTAATTCCATTTAATAATTCTTGAACATTCTCAACTTTACTAACTGCTTCTGGAGTTCCGTCTTTTTCTAAATCTTTAATTAACTGTGTCTTTTTTACAACTATTTCTGCTATTTCGAATGCATTTTTAGTTTGCGCTTGTATTTGCAAACTTTCTATCATCACCATAAAATTCTTAAGCTTGTTTTTTGTCCCAGAATTTATTTTTAAATCGATTTTATCAATATATTTTAAAACTTCAAAAATTGATTTTTTATAATGATTTGCTGCTATTGTTAACCTATCAATCGTTGTTGCACCAATACCACGAGCAGGATAATTGATAATTCTTTTTAACGCTTCTTCATCATTTGGATTGATTAAAATACGTAAATAAGACAAAATATCTTTAATTTCTTTCCTTTGATAAAAAGACATTCCTCCATAAATCTTATAATCGATTCCTTTTTTACGTAAAGCATCTTCAATAGCTCTAGATTGCGAATTCGTTCTATATAAAACACAAAAATCATCTGGTGTTAATTGATGATTCATTTGGTTTTCCCAAATTGATTGTGCCACAAACCTACCCTCCTCTCCATCGGAAATTGTACGCATTACATTTATAGGTTCACCAGCGTCATTAGAAGTCCAAACTTCTTTATCCAACTTGGTTTTATTTTTTTCTATTACAGAATTTGCAGCGTTTACAATATTACTTGTTGAACGGTAATTCTGTTCTAATTTAAACGTTTTTACATCAGGATAATCCTTCTGAAAGTTTAAGATATTTTTGATATTTGCTCCCCTAAAACTATAGATACTTTGCGAATCATCACCAACAACACAAATGTTTCCAAATTTATCTGCTAAAGCTCTAACAATTATATATTGTGAGTGATTTGTATCTTGATACTCATCAACCATAATATATCTAAAACGATCTTGATATTTTGCTAAAACTTCTGGAAAACGAGCCAATAACTCATTGGTTCTTAACAATAAATCATCAAAATCCATTGCTCCTGCTTTAAAACATCTGTCTACATATATTTTATAAATATCTCCTACTTTTGGTCTACTTGCTTCTGTATCTTGTTTAAGATATTCAGGATTATTTCTGTACGCTTTTACGGTTACCAAACTGTTTTTGAAAGATGAAATACGACCTAAAACCTGTTTTGGTTTATAGCGTTCTCTATCTAACCCCATTTCTTTAATAATTGCTGATATTAAACGAACTGAATCTTGCGAATCGTAAATTGTAAAATTGGTTGGAAAACCTAACTTGTCTGCTTCTGACCTTAAAATTCTTGCAAAAACGGAGTGGAAAGTTCCCATCCATAAGTTTTTTGACTCACTATTACCAACAACTCCAGCAATTCTTGCCTTCATTTCTTTTGCAGCTTTATTTGTAAATGTAAGCGACAGAATATTAAAAGAATCTACACCTTGCTGCATTAAATGCGCAATTCTGTAAGTTAATACACGTGTTTTACCAGAGCCTGCACCTGCTATAATAATCATTGGTCCGTCTTTTTGTAAGACAGCTTGCTTTTGTGCGTCGTTTAAAGAATCTAAATATGTATTCAATAGTTTGTTTTAAAAGAATTTGAAAGTGTGAAATTAACCAATCTATTCGTTTATGTAAAGTAAGAAAGCTATTTTTTATTCACAACTAATAAATAACTATGAAATATATTATATTTACTAAAAAAAGGAATGATTACCATTATAACAGGAGACATAATTAATTCTAGAAAATCTTCTAACCAAAAATGGTTGTCAGAATTAAAGCTAGTTCTATCATTTTTTGGTACATCTCCTAAATATTGGCAGGTTTATAGAGGTGATAGTTTTCAATTAGAAATAGAAAATTGTGAAAGTGCTTTAAATACTGTCTTAAGAATTAAATCTCATTTAAAAAGCACTGCAAATGTTGATGTTAGACTAAGCATTGGAATAGGTGAAAAAGAATTTAATGTTGATAGAATTACAGAATCTAACGGAGAAGCTTTTGTCAATTCTGGTTTTGCTTTTGATAATTATTTAAAAAAACAGAATTTAGCCATAAAAACTCCCTGGAAAGAAATTGACGAAGAATTAAATATTGCATTCAATTTAGCTTTATTAACGATAGATTCTTGGACAAAAAATTCAGCAGAAGTTTTTAAAATATCTTTAGAAAAACAAGATGTTACACAAAAGGAAATTGGAGCAATATTAGGAATTACACAAGGTCGAGTTAGTGAAAGACAAAAACGCGCAGGACTAGAACCTATAATGAAGTTAGAAAAACGTTTTAGAAAAATAATTAACAAAAAAATAAACGAATAGAATGTTACTATTTTTAAAGATTTTATTGGCACATATTTTAGGTGATTTTGTTTTTCAATCTAAAAAAGACGTAAAAAACAAAGAAGAGAAGAAAATTAAATCTTCTAAACTCTATTTACATATAGGTATTCATTCCTTATTATTACTGATTTTTCTGCAATTTAATTTACAAGAATATTGGCTAGGATTTATAATTATTATTGTTTCTCATTTTATTTTTGATGTTTCAAAAATCTATCTTCAGAATAAAAAAACAAAGAGTAAGTGGTTTTTTCTAGATCAAATATTACACTTATCAATATTATTTCTAACAACTTCTATTTATACAGATTTCAATTTATCAACCGCTTCATTATTTAATAGTGAAACACTAATTTTATTAATAACAATAGTATTATTAACAAATGTTTCTGCCATCATAATAAAAGTAATTATCAATGAATGGACTCCTAAAAACAAAGAGAATAATGATGAATCATTAGCAAAAGCTGGAACATATATTGGAATAATTGAAAGGCTATTAATTTTTATATTTATTATAATAAAACAATGGGAATTAATAGGTTTCTTGATTGCTGCCAAATCTTTTAGGTTTAGTGGGTTAAATACTGACAAAAAAAGAAACTTAACAGAATATTACTTTATTGGTACTTTATTAAGTTTCGGGTTGGCAATTATTATAGGAATCCTATATTCGCATTTAAAAAGTATTATCTAATTTATGGAAGATATAATCTTAGAAAGTATTGGTTATATTTTACCTGCTGCAGTTACTGGTTTGGTTGCTTATTATATGTTTAACGGATTTATAAGGCAACAAAATTCTGAAAAGAGTTTAGAACTTTTAGCGCAGAAAAAGAAAGAATCTTTACCAATTAAATTACAAGCTTATGAGCGAATGTTATTGTTTTGTGAGCGCATTAACCCTGTAAAAATGCTGGTTAGAGTAAAACCTGTTTCAGAAAATACTCAAGATTATTTACAGTTACTAATTGCAAGTGTAGAACAAGAATTCGAACACAATTTAGTACAACAAATTTACATTTCTAATGATTCTTGGACTGCTATTTTAGCGACTAAAAACGCAATTATCAACAAGTTAAAACAAGTTGCAGAAACATCAGACTCTGCAAATAGCTTACGGGAAAATGTAATAATACATTATTCTAAATCATTACCTCCAACGGATACTGCAATTTCATTTATAAAAAATGAAGTAAAAAGATTATTATAAATAAAAATGTCTCGTCCTGAAATAGTGTCACAGTTAACACTATTTAGTTATGGAAATACAAGGTTCAAATTACAAAAAGCGAACACAAAAGGATTACAGTTTAAGTTTAAAACTACAGGTTGTTCAAGAAATAAAACAAGGATTATTAACTCCAACAGGAACTTTAGGTAAGTATGGAGTTCAAGCAACTTCTACTGTTAGGACTTGGTTGAAGAAATATGGTAACTTTGATTATCAATACACAATCAGAAAAGATATGTCTAAAACACCCGAACAACGAATTTTAGACTTAGAACAACAGGTTCTATTACTTGAGAAGCAAAAAAACAGAGCAGTACATCTAGCTGATAGAGCGGATAAAAAAGCAATTCTTTTTGATATGATGATTGATTATACAGAAAAAGAGTTCAATATTCCTATTAGAAAAAAGCAAGAACCCAAGTAATGGCATACTTCTCAAATGAACACAAACAAAGTATAACTATTACTTGTGATTTACTTGGGCTTGATAGACAGGTTTACTACCGTGAAATAAAAATCCACCAGAGAAAAACTAAAATTGAGCTTTAATGTAATCGGTTTAGTAAAATCAAAACGAATTCTAATGCCAAAAATAGGCACAAGAAAACTTTATTATTTGTTAGAAGATGAATTATTTGAAATACTAAAGGCTAATAACCTATTAATAGGACCTTAAAACAAATATCATGTTACCACAAATTCTCATCATCAATTTAGAAAACATAAAAATCAAACCCAAGTATTTAGCATTAACAACAGATGCCTATTCTAAGAAAATTGTAGGTTATAATGTTAGTGATAGTTTAAACGTAAAAGGATCTCTAATTGCCTTAGAAATGGCACTTAAAAATAGAGTTTACTAAAATGAACCTATCATTCATCATTCAGATAGCGATTTACAATACTGCTCTAATGAATATCAAAAAATATTAGATAAAAATGAAATTTCACCAAGTATGACTGAACAATATGATCCTTATGAAAATGCAATTTCAGAAAGAATAAATGGGATCTTAAAACAAGAATTTGATATTGATAAATTCGATACTAATTTAAAAATCAAAAGAAAACTAGATCAAAACGCTATAAAAATATATTATAATTTTAGACCACATTTATCTAATTATATGTTGACTCCTAATCAAATGTATCAACAAAATAGCATCAAAAGAAAACAATATAAAACAAAAAAAGGCAGTGATATAAAATCACTACCTTTAGATTATTAATTCTGTAACGCTATTTCAGGACGTCACATAATATTTTAAAAACTACTTTCCTTCCGCAGCTCTTTTCGCTTCTTTCTTTAATTTCATATTTTCCCAAATAGTTCCTCCAATCCAATAAGGAACCACAAATGTTAATAAGAATATTAACAACCAGAAACCAGCTGTAAAAATAAACATAAATAAAACTAATCCTGAAAATTGTGAAAAATCTAACATTTGTATATTTTGAAAAATTATTAATGCAAAAATAATACTTATTTTCAAAAAAAATAGCATCAAAAAAATATTTTTTTAAGTTATCTAAAAATGATAATTATCAACTACATGTAATAATTGTTTTTTGTAAATTTGTTTCATCTAAAATTTACATCATAATTATGAAATATAGAATCGAAAAAGATACTATGGGTAACGTAGAAGTTCCTGCAGATAAATATTGGGGAGCTCAAACAGAACGTTCTAAAAACAACTTTAAAATTGGTGCTGCAGGGTCAATGCCATTAGAAATTGTTTATGGTTTTGCATATCTTAAAAAAGCAGCAGCTTATACAAATGCTGATTTAGGTGCTTTAACAACCGAAAAAAGAGATTTAATTGCACAAGTTTGTGATGAAATTTTAGAAGGAAAATTAGATGATCAATTTCCTTTGGTAATTTGGCAAACAGGTTCTGGTACACAATCTAATATGAATGTGAACGAAGTAATTGCTAACAGAGCACACGAAATTGCTGGAAAAGTAATTGGTGAAGGAGAAAAAACAATTCAACCAAATGATGATGTAAATAAATCACAATCATCAAATGACACATTTCCAACAGGAATGCATATTGCTGCTTATAAGAAAATTGTAGAAACTACAATTCCTGGTATTACGCAATTAAGAGATACTTTAAAAGCAAAATCAGAAGCATTTAATGACGTAGTAAAAATTGGTCGTACGCATTTAATGGATGCTACTCCACTTACTTTAGGTCAAGAATTTTCTGGTTATGTAGCGCAATTAAGCTTTGGTTTAAAAGCATTAAATAATACTTTAGAACATTTATCTCAATTAGCTTTGGGAGGAACAGCAGTAGGTACAGGATTAAATACTCCTGCAGGCTATGATGTTTTAGTTGCTAAATATATTGCAGAATTTACAGGAATGCCTTTTATAACGGCAGAAAATAAGTTTGAAGCTTTAGCTGCACATGATGCTTTTGTAGAAACTCATGGAGCTTTAAAACAAATTGCTGTTTCTTTAAATAAAATAGCAAATGATGTTAGAATGATGGCTTCAGGACCAAGATCTGGAATTGGAGAAATCATTATTCCAGCAAACGAACCAGGTTCTTCTATTATGCCAGGTAAAGTAAATCCTACTCAATGTGAAGCTATGACAATGGTTTGTGCACAAGTTATGGGTAATGATGTTGCTGTTACTTTTGGTGGTGCTCAAGGACATTATGAATTAAACGTATTTAAACCAGTAATGGCTTCGAATGTTTTACAATCTGCTCAATTAATTGGTGATGTTTGTAAATCTTTTGATGAAAATTGTGCTGTTGGTATTGAACCTAATCACGCAAGAATTACTGAATTAGTTAATAATTCTTTAATGTTAGTTACAGCTTTAAATACAAAGATTGGTTATTACAAATCTGCTGAAATTGCAAACACTGCTCACGCAAACGGAACTACTTTAAAGGAAGAAGCTGTACGTTTAGGTTATGTAACTCCAGAACAATATGATGAATGGGTAAAACCAGAAGAAATGATTGGAACTTTAAAATAAAAAACATTATTTTTATAAATTCTAAAAAGCTGCATGCTTCATGCAGCTTTTTTTTAGCTAAAAGAAGTAATCATAATAATAGAAAATGAAGATGAACACACACGAAGAATTTATGAGTGAAGCTGTAAAAGCGGCTTTAAAAGGAATGAATAATAATGAAGGCGGACCTTTTGGTTGTATTGTTGTAAAAGATGGTAAAATTATTGGACACGGAAATAACAAAGTTACATCTACAAATGACCCAACAGCTCATGCAGAAGTAACAGCAATTAGAGATGCATGTAAAAATATTGAATCTTTTCAGTTAGATGGATGTATCGTTTATACTTCTTGTGAACCTTGCCCTATGTGTTTAGGTGCAATTTACTGGGCAAGACCCGACAAAGTATATTATGGAAGTAATCAACAAGACGCAGCTAATATTGGTTTTGATGATGAATTTATTTACAAAGAAATTCCTTTACCTTATGAAAAAAGAAGTATTCCTTTTGAACAAGTTGGAAGAGAAATTGCTTTAGAACCTTTTAATACATGGTCTGAAAAAGAAGACAAAACAGCATATTAGATTCATAAAAAAATCCGAAGTTTAAACTTCGGATTTTTTATTATAAATATCTTTCTTTTACAACATTTAAATGATGTATTTGATGTCCAGAAAACAAATAACCTAAAGCTCTAACAGACATTTTGTTTTCAGAAGCTACTCCAATCCTTAACAAGGATTCTTCAGAAAAACTTTTATATAATTGAATTGAAGATTTTCTTAACGTTGACATTTCGTCTAACAAATCATAATAATCTCTTTCATTTGCAGTATCATTATCAGCAAAAATATCTTGATCAAAACCTGGTAAAGAAGTTTTATCATTTCTTGCAAAACACAAAGCTCTGTAACAAAAAATACGTTCTGTATCAATAATATGCTGAATCAATTCTTTCAATGTCCATTTACCTTCTGCATAAGAAAAATCATGTTTTTGAATTGGTAAATCTCTCAATAAAACATCAAAATCATTTTGTGATTTTTCTAAATTTTCAATGATAGATGTATTCTCTTGAGAAACAAGTTGAATGTATTGTTCAAAATAAGGAGCGTATTCATTTTTTGGAATCATTACAATAGATTTATGTATTTTTGTTAAAGCGAATTTAATCATTTTTTATGACTCATTTATTTATCAATATCAAAGAATTAATTCAAGTAAGAGATGCATCAGTAAAAAAAATTTCTGGTAAAGAAATGAACATCTTGCCTTCTATTAAGAATGCATTTTTATTAGTTAAAGATGGTCTGATTTATGATTATGGAAAGATGTCTGATTTACATGGATCTAGTTTTGATAAAAAAACAGATTGTACAGATAAAATGATATTACCTACTTGGTGTGATTCTCATACACACATTGTTTATGCAGGTAATAGAGAACAAGAATTTGTAGATAGAATAAACGGTTTATCTTATGAGGAAATTGCAAATAATGGAGGAGGAATCTTAAATTCAGCTAAAAAATTACAAGCAACTACAGAAGATGATTTATACAATCAATCTGCAAAAAGATTAGAAGAAGTTATTGCTTTAGGCACAGGTGCTATAGAAATAAAATCTGGTTATGGATTAACCGTTTCTTCTGAATTGAAAATGTTGCGCGTCATCAAAAAATTAAAAGAAAATTATGATCTACCTATAAAAGCAACTTTTTTAGGAGCTCATGCAATTCCAAAAGAATTTAAAAACAATAAAGACGGATATCTCAATTTAATTATTGATGAAATGTTGCCTCAAATTACTAAAGAAAATTTAGCAGATTTTATAGATATTTTCTGTGAAGTAGGTTATTTTTCTGTTGATGATACTGATAGAATTTTATCCGCAGGAAAAAAGTATGGATTAATACCAAAAACACATGTTAATCAATTTAATTCTATTGGTGGAATAGAAATATCAACTAAACACAATGCATTATCTGTAGATCATTTAGAGGTATTATCTGAGAATGATTTAGAAGTATTAAAGAATTCTGAGACAATGCCAGTAGCACTTCCTTCTTGCTCATATTTTTTAAGCATTCCTTATACTCCAGCAAGAAAAATAATTGATAATGATTTAGCGCTTGCCTTAGCTACAGACTACAATCCTGGTTCTACTCCTTCAGGAAACATGAATTTTGTTGTTGCAACTGCGTGTATTAAAATGAAAATGACTCCTAATGAAGCAATAAATGCTGCAACTATTAATGGAGCATATGCAATGAATTTAATTGAAAAAGTAGGTAGTATTACAAAAGGAAAATTAGCAAATTTTTTTATAACAAAAGAAATACCAAGTTATAATGTTATTCCATATAGTTTTGGAAATAACCAAATAGAATCTGTTTATCTAAAAGGAAAAAAAGTATCGAATTAACGATACTTTTTTAAATCTTTATTTTATTTTTAAGAAACTTAATATTTTTGAAAACACACCTTTTGGTTCTTCATTTTCATGATAACCATAACCGTATTTCCCATAACCATAGCCGTAACCATAGCCATAACCGTATCCATAACCATAGCCATAATTATTCTTAATAGAAAAGTCATTTAAGACATAACTGATATTTGTAACTTCTTTATTCTTGTATTTATCATCTATCATTTTCATCATTCCTCTTTCAGAATAATCTTGACGAATAACATAAATAATTGCATCACCATATTTAAACAATTCTAATGCGTCAGAAACTAAACCAACTGGAGGTGTATCAATAATAACATAATCATATCTTTCCTGAAGACTTTTAATCATTTTATCTGCAGTGTCGTTTAAGAGAAGCTCTGATGGGTTAGGAGGAATTGGTCCGGATAAAATAAGATCTAAATTTGGTATTTTAGTCGGAATTATAATTTCATCTAATGTTTTTTGGTTAATTAAATGATTTACAACACCAATATCATTGGTTAAATCAAAGTCATCATAAATTTTTGGTTTTCTTAAATCTAAACCTATTAAAACGGTTTTCTTTCCACTCAAAGCAAAAACAGTTGCCATATTTATAGAAACCATTGTTTTTCCTTCACCACTAACAGAGGAAGTCAAAATTAAAGTTTTTGATGCATCTTTATCAGAAGCATTTTTAAACATAAACTGAATATTAGATCTTAAGGCCCTAAAAGATTCTGAAACTGAAGATTTCGGTCTATCAAAAACAGCTAAATTATTTTTCCCTTGATTTCTTCCAACAACTCCTAAAACAGGGATTGCATAATTATTTTGAATTTCTTCAGCTGTGTGTATTTTTGTGTCTAAGATTTCTCTAATTATTATATAAAACAACGGAATTACGATCCCCATCATTAACCCTACTAAGTAATTAAATTGTGGTTTAGGATAATTTGGCCCTTCCCCTAAATCTTTCGCTTCATCAATTATCTTAACATCAGACACATTCGCTGCAATAGCAGTACCTGCTTCATAACTTTTCTGTTTTAAGTAATTATAATTCGCTTCTGAAATTTCGAAATTTCTTTGATATTTTAATAAACCTTGTTCTCTAGACGGTATTTTTTTTAATTTAGAATTAGTGAGTGATAGTCTTTTTTTAATCTTACTAATTTTATTATTATTTATGTTTCTTAAATTCGCTATATTCTCAAATAAATTATTTTTAGCAATAGAAATCTCATCGTTAAGTTTTTTTAATCCAGGGTAATTTTCTGTAACATTTCTTTTTAAAGTCTCTCTTAAAGTTGACTTTTGGATAAGTATCGTAATTTCTTCGGCTATTTTAACATCTTGTATATCAATTAAAGCAGGCACTGGAATATTTTCAGAATATTGGTTATGCGTTAAAATATAACTCCTTAAGTTCTTTAAGTAATCATTAAATTCTAATAGAGTTTTTTTCTCTTTTTCAAGTTCAATGATTTCATCAAAAACTTGAGAACCTTCAGTAGATAAATCAAAAATATTATGAACTTCTTTATAAATTCCTAATTCTCTTTCTATTTTATTTAAACTGTCTTGCTCTCTTACAAATAATTCGTCAATATACTTTTTCGTTTTTCTAGCATATAGAATTTTCTGCTCTTGTTTTTCAGCCTCTAAAACCTGAACTGTTGCGTTTAAATATGTTACTATTCTTCTCTTATTCGGTCCACTCATAGATAAACCTAAAAGAGATGCAGCAGCAGTTATAGTCCTAACACTCACACCTCTATAAGCACCTACTGTCCCGTCAAAACTTGCAAACCTTATAAAATAAGTTTCACCAATATTGAATTTGTTATTCTTTCTCAAAGAAAAATTTAAAAAAGGTGTCTTTATTACTTCATCAACATTATACTCTTTTGAAAAATTGGATTTATCAGATATAAATTGACTTACAGTATTATCTTCATATACAATTAATTGATCTGAACCTAACTCATTAAAGTCAAAAGATAGTTTATATTTATTATCTCCTGTTATTTCAATTTTTAAAAGTTTGTTATATAATTGTGGTTCATCTGTTTGAAAATTTACAGTGAATGGGGTATAACCATAAACATCTTCCTTTCTGTACCTTCCTTCTTTAAGGTAATTAACAAAGAAATTTAATTTTTTCACTACTTTTTCATTGTGAGACCTAGAACCAATAATAACTTTTATCGTTTCTATTTCATCACTTGCTCCACCCCAATTAAATGCAATATTAGTTCCTGTAGAAAACAAAGGATTATTTTCTTCTTTCACAGAAATTGTAGTACTTAAACTAAACCTTTTTTGCTTATAACCATTCATAAACTTAGCTATAATCAAAGCAATAATAATAGTCGCTAAAAAAAGTTTCCAATAAGAAATAATTTTAAAAACATAGCCTTTAAAATCTATATTATTTTGAATTGTAGGTGTTGTAAAATTTATTTTATTATCCATAAATATTATAAATTTTTAGCTAAAATAACTGTAGAATATAACAATGTAAAGACTGATATTACTGTTGTAAAAGTCTGAAGTCCCGTAGTTCCAGTACCCCACGTTTTTTGCTTTAATGGAATAATATTAATAATATCATTGGGTTTGATATAAAAAACATCAGAATTAAAAGCATTTATATCAGTTAAATCAATGGTGAATTTTTCAGTTCCAGAAATCGAATTTCTAATAATTTCTACTTTTTTTCTATTACCAACTGTAGTAATATCACCTGAGTTTGCAATTGCATCGATAACAGAAACTTTATTTTGAAAGATAACCTTAGGTCCTGGGCTAGAAATTTCTCCGATAATAGTATATTTAATTCCTGATAATTTTACAGAAACAAAAATATCATCTTTATTCTTTAGATATTTATTTAATTCATTTTCAATTTTTTTTCTAACTTCAACTGTTGTATAACCTAAAACATTAATTTCTCCTAAAGTTGGCATTCTTATGTTACCATAACTATCAATACTATAACCAGAAAGGTAGCTAGCACCAGAACCAAAACTTTGACTTGAATTCCCTCCAGAATTATTACCTCCAGATTGTTTTACAAAAATTGATACCATATCTTCATTAGAAGATTTAATATCTGTGGATTTAATATCAATATTTAAAATATCATCAACTTGTAGTTTATAAGGAATGTCATTTATTCTTTTTATTTCCTTTTTTTGGATAGGTTCTCCTTGTAAATAAATTAAATCTTTACTAGGAACACATGAAGAAAGAAAAACTATAGATAAGAGTAGTAAAAAGTGTTTTTTCATTTTAATTTTAGTCATCAATAAATACAAATATACTTTTTAAAAGTGATTTGCTATAATTTTATTTTACTTTCGTTTTTTTTATAAAGACAATGATTCATCTAATATTAGAATATTTAAAATTCCTTTCCAAATCATCAAATCAACATGGAGTACACTCTCCTTTTGTATTTAATTTGGTAACTAAATGTTTTTACAAAAAAACAGATATTAGTTTATGGAAATACTTTTCAAACATAAAGCAACAGTTGTTAGACAACAAAACGGTAATAAAAGTCACTGATTTTGGTGCTGGTTCTAAAATTTTTAAATCCAACAACCGAGAAGTTTCAAAAATTACTAAAGTTGCAGGAATTTCAAATAAAAAAGCAAAATTATTAATTCGTTTAGTAGCTTACTTTAAACCAGTAAATATTTTAGAAATTGGAACCTCGATAGGTTTAGGAACTTCCTCTATTAAAATTGGTAATAATGAATCTCTAATTACAACACTAGAAGGTTGCCCAGAAACGAGTAAAGTAGCTCAAGAATTATTCAAAAAAAACGACTTTAATAAAATCAATATAATTACGGGTGATTTTAATGAAACTCTTCCAAAAGTTATAAAAAACCAACAATTCGATTTCATATATTTTGATGGAAATCATAATAAAAAAGCAACTTTAGATTATTTCGATATGTGTTTACCGGCTATTAACAACAATTCTGTTTGGATTTTTGATGATATTTATTGGAGTCAGGAAATGAAAGAAGCTTGGTCAGAAATAAAAAATCATCCAAAAGTAACGGTTACTGTAGATGTTTTTCACTGGGGAATTGTTTTCTTCAGAAAAGAACAAGAAAAAGAGCATTTTAAGATAAGAGTTTAACACTTTATTAGAAAAGAAACTTTGTAACTTTGATACTTTAAAATTAGAAACTTATTTAAATGAAAATATATACAAAAACTGGTGATACTGGTACAACGGCTCTTTTTGGAGGAACTAGAGTTAAAAAATACAATTTACGTATTGAAAGTTATGGAACTGTAGATGAATTAAATTCTTACATTGGTTTAATAAAAGACCAAGAAATAGGTAATTCTATTAAAGAACCTTTACTTGTTATTCAGAATGAATTGTTCACTTTAGGATCAATGTTAGCAACTCCACCTGAAAAAGAAACATTAAAAAACGGTAAAGAAAGACTTAACATACCAAAGATTGATGAAGATTCTATTCTGTTTTTAGAAAATGAAATTGATAAAATGGATTTAGAGCTTCCTCAAATGACTCATTTTATTCTTCCTGGAGGACATCAAGCAGTGTCATTTTGTCACATAGCAAGATGTGTTTGTAGACGTGCAGAACGTTTATCTGTTGAGTTAAATGATCAAGAAGCAATTAATAATGACATCATAAAATACTTAAACCGCCTTTCTGACTACCTTTTTACGTTGGCACGAAAATTGTCGAAAGACTTAGCAGTAGAGGAAATTAAATGGATTCCTGAAAAAAATTAATAAGTTCTTTTTTTATCGATTCGAAGAAATTATTAAATTTTATTTAACTTATAAATCACTGATTTTAAAGACATAACAAAATTTAATATTTACTTCACAATAAATTTCTTAAAAAAGACTTGCATAATTCAGTAAAAAAATTATTTTTGCACAAAATTAAACAATAAGAAATGTATTGGACATTAGAATTAGCATCTTATTTAGCAGATGCGCCTTGGCCAGCAACCAAAGATGAGTTAATAGATTACGCTATTAGAACTGGATCTCCTTTAGAAGTAGTAGAAAACCTACAAGATATAGAAGATGAAGGTGATTCGTATGACTCAATTGTTGAGATTTGGCCTGATTATCCGACTGAAGATGATTATCTTTGGAATGAGGATGAATACTAAATCAGAATAAAAATATAAAGTCTCTAAGGAGGCTTTTTTTTTGTTTTTTTTTTAATCGATAAAATGTTCTTTTTAAGTTGATAAAACTTGAATTCAAATTGAAATAACATAGTTACATAAGTAACTGTAAAACATACATATATATAATGAATATTTTAAATTCAGTAATTAAACTTTTTGTAGGAGATAAACAACAGAAAGATTTAAAAGGATTACAACCTGTAGTAGAAGACGTAAGAAAATTCGAACTTGCCTTCTCAAAACTTTCTCACGATGAATTACGTGCAAAAACAATAGAGTTTAAAGAGAGGATAAAAGATGCTACAAAAGAGTTTAATGATAAAATTATTACTTTAGAAGAAGAAGCTAAAACTGCAGAAATAGATCGTCAAGAAGATATTTATACAGAAATAGATTCTTTAAAAGATGAAGCTTATACTGTTTCTGAAGCAACTTTACTTCAAATTATGCCAGAAGCTTTTGCTGTAGTAAAAGAAACTGCAAAACGCTTTGTAGAAAACACAGAAATTGAAGTAACTGCCTCTCCTTTTGATAGAGAATTATCAGCAGAAAGAGACAATGTTACTTTAGAAGGCGATAAAGCACTTTGGGCAAATTCTTGGGATGCATCAGGAAAACCCGTTACTTGGGATATGGTTCATTACGATGTTCAATTAATTGGTGGTTCTGTTTTACATCAAGGTAAAGTTGCAGAAATGATGACTGGTGAAGGGAAAACATTAGTTTCTACCCTACCCGTTTATTTAAATGCTTTAACAGGAAATGGAGTTCACTTAGTAACTGTAAATGATTATTTAGCAAAACGTGATAAAGCGTGGATGGGACCAATTTTTGAGTTTCACGGTTTTACAACAGACTGTATTGATTATCATCAACCAAATTCTGACGAACGTAGAAAAGCATACAACGCAGACATTACTTATGGAACAAATAACGAATTTGGTTTCGATTATTTGCGTGATAATATGGCAAGTTCTAAAGACGATTTAGTTCAAAGAGCACCAAATTATGCGATTATTGATGAAGTAGATTCAGTTTTAATTGATGATGCTAGAACTCCATTAATTATTTCTGGAGCAGTTCCTCAAGGAGATAGACATGAGTTTACAGAATTAAAACCTTTAGTATCTGATTTAGTTACTTTACAAAAACAACATTTAGTTGGTGTTTTTGCAGAAGCTAAAAAATTAATTGCTGATGGAAATGATAAAGATGGTGGATTCTTATTATTAAGAGTTTATAGAGGTTTGCCTAAAAACAAAGCTTTAATAAAATATTTATCTCAAGAAGGAATCAAACAAATCTTGCAAAAAACAGAGAACTATTACATGCAAGATAACAACAAATTAATGCCAGAAGTCGATGAAGATTTATGGTTTGTTGTTGAAGAAAAAAATAATCAAATTGATTTAACAGATAAAGGAATTGCAGATTTATCAAAAAGTACAGATAATGACAACTTCTTTGTTTTACCAGATATTGGTGTAAAAATTGGTGAGATTGATGCATCAGAAAGTACATCAGAAGAAAAAATTTCTCAAAAGGAAGAATTATATAAAGACTTTAGTATTAAAAGTGAACGTATTCATACAATGAATCAACTATTGAAAGCATACACTGTTTTCGAAAAAGATGTTGAATATGTTGTGATGGAAAATAAAGTAATGATTGTTGATGAGCAGACTGGTCGTATTATGGATGGTCGTCGTTATTCTGATGGGTTACACCAAGCAATTGAAGCAAAAGAAAATGTAAAAATTGAAGATGCTACTCAAACTTTTGCAACTGTAACGCTACAGAATTACTTTAGAATGTACAGAAAACTGTCTGGTATGACGGGTACTGCAATTACTGAAGCAGGTGAATTATGGGAAATCTACAAGTTAGACGTAGTTGAAATTCCTACTAACAAACCAATTCAAAGAGATGATAAAGAAGATTTAATCTACAAAACGGCACGTGAAAAATACAATGCAGTTATTGAAGATATCGTAAAACTAGTTGAACAAAACAGACCTGTTTTAGTTGGTACAACTTCTGTAGAAATATCAGAATTATTAGGTAGAATGTTACAAATGCGTAAGATTCCTCATAATATATTAAATGCAAAATTACACAAACGTGAAGCTGATGTTGTTGCTCAAGCAGGTAAACCTGGTGTTGTAACAATTGCAACAAATATGGCTGGTCGTGGTACAGATATTAAATTATCTGATGAAGTAAAAGGTTCTGGTGGTTTAGCTATTATTGGTACAGAAAGACACGATTCTCGAAGAGTAGATAGACAGTTAAGAGGACGTGCAGGAAGACAAGGTGATGTTGGTTCTACTCAGTTTTATGTTGCTTTAGATGACAATTTAATGCGTCTTTTTGGTTCTGATAGAATTGCCAAAATGATGGATAGAATGGGATTAAAAGAAGGTGAAGTAATTCAGCATTCTATGATTACCAAATCTATTGAAAGAGCACAAAAGAAAGTTGAAGAAAACAACTTTGGTATTCGTAAACGTTTATTAGAATATGATGATATTATGAACTCTCAACGTGAGTTTGTATACCAAAGAAGAAGACATGCTTTGGATGGTAAACGTTTGCAAGTTGATATTGCAAATATGATTTATGATACACTTGAATCTATAATCGGTGCTAATAAACTGGCAAAAGATTTTCAAAATTTCGAATTCGAATTGATTCGTTTTTCATCAATGGCTTCTCCTATTTCTGAGAATGAATTTAATAAATTAACAGAAAAAGAAATCGCTGATAAATTATATGATATCGTTGCTGAACATTACAAAAACAAGATTGAAAGGAATGCGGTTTTAGCATTTCCTGTAATTAAAGATGTTTTTGAAAATGAAGGTGATAGATATGAGCGAATTGTAGTTCCTTTTACAGACGGAACTAAATCTTTACAAGTTGTTACCAACTTAAAAGAAGCTTATGAAAGTGAAGGAAAAAGTTTAATTACAGATTTCGAGAAAAACATCACTTTAGCAATTATTGATGAAAATTGGAAAGATCATTTACGTAAAATGGATGATTTAAAACAATCTGTTCAGAATGCATCTTATGAGCAAAAAGATCCTTTACTAATCTATAAGTTTGAAGCTTTTGAATTATTTAAACTTACTGTTGATAATATAAATAAAGAGGTTTTATCTTTCTTATTTAAAGGAGAATTACCAAAGCAAGATAAAAATCAAATTTCTGAAGCACGTCAACAAAAAAGAGAAAATTTGAACACAAGTAAAGCAGATGTTCAAAACTCTACAGAACAAGCAATTAAAAACTCTAGACAACAACAAGAACCTGTTGAAACAATTGTACGCGATCAACCAAAAATTGGTAGAAATGAACGTGTTACAATTAAAAATGTAATGAGTGGTGAAGAAAAAGAAGTAAAATTTAAACAAGCTATTCCTTTAATTGAAAAAGGAGAATGGGTTGTGGTAAATCAATAAAAATTGTTTCTTAGGAATAATAACAAATTAAAAATCCGTTTAGAAATTCTAAACGGATTTTTTTATACTTAAAAATGACTTGTAAATTACTCTTTTATAAATTTGGTTGTAAAAGACACATCATTCGAAATAATTTTTATCACATAAAGTCCACTTGATAATTCTTCTATATTCATTTTATCTAAATCTTGATGAAATTCAATTACCTTTTTTCCAATTACTGAATAAATTTCAACCTTAGTTATCGTCTTAATTGGTGAATTTAATTTCAAAATATTTTTTACAGGATTTGGATATAATTTTATAGTTGCTGCTAAAACATCATTATTAACATTTAACGTACAATTAGTACCTACTTTATAAGAAAAATATTTTGTTACTGACAAACCTCCAGCATAAGCAAATTTACATGCATAACTAATTGTTTGACCATTTGTAAAACCACTTAAAGTTTTTGTGAATTTTTTACCTCCAGCATTATTCATTTGTGTTTCTGCAAATGGAGCTTCTTTCCATAAATAAGCAACAACACCTGTTTTGTCTGAATCTAATAATTCAAATGTTAATGTAACATCTGTACCATTTGAAGTAAAGGCATAATTATAACCGGTTGCAAATGCACCTTGTATTGATTTATTATCTATTCCAGAACATTCTGAATTCATATTTTCTGTAGTTGTTGCTTGCACAGAAATTGAGCTACTACTAGCTATATTACCTGATAAATCTTTTACCTGAACACTAAATGTATAAGCTGTTTCTGCAGTTAAACCATTTATAATATGTGATTTTTGCGTTCCAGAATCTCCATTAACAGATTCAGTAGAATTCCCATTTGTTATAGAATACACCACTTTTCCTGAATTATCTGTAGCATTTAATAAAATTTCAACTGATGATGAAGTTATTACACCAATACTAACTGCTAGGTTTTCAGGAGCTAACACATCAGAAGTACTACCTGTACAATTATCACCTACTACATAACTAAAGTATTTTGTTGCTGATGAACCACCTGAATAAGCAAATTTACAAGCGTAACTAATAGTCTCACCGATTGTAAAACCACTAATGGTTTTAGAAAAGGTTAAACCTGATACATTTTCTAATTGACTCTCCCCAAAAGGAGATTGTTTCCATAAATAAGCTACAACACCTGCTTTATCTGTATCTAATAATGTAAAAGAAATGGTTACACTTGTACCAACAGTTTCATAAGAAACTTCATATCCTGTAGAGAAATTACCTTGCTGAGATTCTGTAGAAGTTTCTTTACATAACATAACCTCTGATACAGAAACTGTAACTGGTTTAGAACTAGTTTTTGCATCATTATTATCTGTTGCTACTGCCGTAATTTCATGACTACCAACAATTGCATTTTTCAAAATAAAATTAAATGGCGCAGAAGCCTTCTCTCCTATTTTTGTAGTTCCATCAAAAAACTCTACTAATGAAACAGTACCATCTAAATCATTAGCAACTGTAACTATTGTAATTTCTTCTCCTTCTCTAAATGCTGCTCCTTCATTTGGAGATGTAATTCCTATAGTAGGACTTAAATTTCCAGAATCTGAAACAATAATTAAAACCTCATCTGAAGCTGAATAAGTACCATCATTTACAGTTAATTTACATTTATAAACACCATTCTCTAAATTTGAAATGTTTGGTGATGCAATTGTTTTACTACTAAAACTAATGATTGAAGGTCCATAAACTTGTTCCCAACTGTAAGAAATTGTTTGTCCTTCTGGATCATTACTAGCAGTACCATTTAAACTTGCTGTTGTTGTTGGAGAAATTATAGAAATATTTTCACCTGCATTTGCTATTGGAGGCACATAACTTAAAGTACTTTTATATGAAAATGTCATTTTACCAAGATTAAACTCACCGTTTTGTAAAAATAATCTTAAGACTTGTTCTCCTTTTGTAAGTTCGATGTTTGATACTGTTTTTGTTGCCCAATTTCCCCAATCATTAGAATTTGGCACAGCAATATCTGGACTTATTTTTTTACCTTCAACCTCAAAATGAAATGGTCCACCTCCACTTGAATTTCCTGATGCATATCTAAAACTTAGATCATAAACCCCTGCAGTTTGAACATCAATTGTATATTCCATCCATTCTCCAGCTCCAATCCAACCAACAATAGCTCCTTCTTGATTATTTGATTCTGCATCTACGTTTTCTTCAGTTCTAAAATCTCCATTGTTACCAATAGAAGTATCAACATAAGCAATATTTTGACCTATACCTCCTTCAAACTTATCATATAAACCTGGCTCAATAATTCCAGGGATTGATATTGGTGTTCCAGAATATGGTACTTGCTCTCCAACTTGAACCTTAATAATATTGGTAATATTAAATTGATTATTCACATATACTTTTGCATACACACCATGTACACCTAAGCTTAAATTAGTTACCTTAATTTCATAAGGAGCAGTTGTATCTTCACCTATTAATTCTGTTCCATCAAAAAATTCGACTTTAGAAATTCCTGTTCCAGAAGTAACAACTGATAAATTTACACTGCCGTTTGCAAAAGCTTGCTCAAAATCAGAAGACAAAACTCCAGTAGCACTTGCATCTTTACTAGTTTTCATTTCATTTGCAGGTACATTTAATTGAAATCCATCAGAAAAAGTAACTGTAATTGCTGAATTCGAATAGTTATGGGCTACATAAGTAGTTTCTCCATTTTTCTTAAAAGCGATTGCTATTGGGTAATTCGCTGTAATACTAGCATCTACAACACCTAAAGCATTTGCACTATGCAGCCAATGATAAGTTTGTGCATCAGAAATACCAAACTTTAAATTTCTTTCTGGATACGCATTGTATAAATCTACTGCAGCTTGTGGGTCTGTAAATGACAAATATTTCCAATAAGTATCATGCCATAAATTATCATTATTTTCTTTACTTAAAACACCTGTATTAGATGCAATTTCATTCCAAAGTTTTTTAGAATATTCTTGATTGTGACCTAAATAAAAAGAACCTGCATGAATAGGATACATTTCTATACCATAAGAAGCGGCAATATCTGCTGTCCAAAATGTTCCATTATCAGAAGAGTTTCCCCAAACTCTAGAAACTAAACTAAATTGTTGTTCTGGTTTAAAATTACGATCATATATATCAAACCAATATTCTTCTACTGCTGTTTGTTCTGTTGTATAAATATAAATTCCTAAATCTCTTATGGATTTATTATCAGTTATAGTACCCCAATGAATTAATGAAGAAGCAAATTGCATACTTTCTGAAGTTGATTCTTGGTCATTTCCTTGTGGAAAAGTTGCAAATCCGTTTGCCCAACTATGGCCTGCATAAGGACTGAAATTTCTTAAAAAAGGAAATTTAACATCATTTCTGTCAGTAGAAGCCGCATCTCTTATTAAGATATTAATCATATCTCCCCATTTAGAAGCCCAACCAGGTTCAAATTGCTCCATAAATGCTGCCGCATGAATAAAATAACCCCAGTGAAAATGATGATCATTTAAATTACCATCTTGTCCATGACCTGCAGGATAACCTAACATTGCAGACCAAGTTGAATTGTAATAAAACAAGAACGCAACTTCCCCAGATTCATGTGATAACCAATCTTCTAAACGTTCTTTAACAGTAGCAATCATTTTATCTCTTGCTGTAATATCGCCTGTTTGATCTGCGATTCTTGCAGTCTGAATTAAACGATTCATAACTTGACCTTCATTATAAGAGTCTGTCCAAGTAGCTAAACCATCATTTTTTATTTGAGAAATTTTAGTACCTAAATCAGCAGGACTAAAACCTGTACTATAATTTGCCAAATAGGGTAAAGTTGGTAAAATTCCTTTAAATGTGTTTTCAACAGTAAAACTATTTCCTTCTAACATTTTTAATTCTCCTCGAACAGAACCATAAGTATATGAACTTGGCACAGGAGAATTTGAACTTGAATTATACCATTGATGTGGCAACAAGCCCAAAAGCATATTAGAATTTGATCCTTCTTTTAAAGCTGTTGTTACTGAAAAAGTTGTTGTTAATTTTGAATTAGTTTCATTATAATTCCATGAAGTAGTTGTATTTGTTGGAAAAACATACGCATATTTTTTAAAGTCTTGTGCTACTGAACTGACATTGCTTGTATTTTGTGGTAACATAGCCATAGACCAATAGTCCTTTCCATTTAAAGTTGAAGTATATATGCTTCCTGAATTAGACCATGTACTTCCTGTTGGTGCATAAAAAACAAAATCTTGATCAGCAGAAGCATTTTCTATGATCAACATTTCATTAGAAATTGTTACAGAGCCTGAATTCACTTTTATTTCTACAACATCATCTGCATCTTTTTCAAAATATAAAAAAGGCATTCCAATACCAGAAGTAGCTTTTAACTCGTTGTCTCCATCTTTCCAGTTCATAGTAACTGTCCAATCAGAATAATCTGAAACGGTTGTTTTTGTTGTATTTAAACCTGTTAAACCAACTTCAATTGGTGCAGAATCTCCAATAACTCCCCAAGGAATATAGGTAACAATTAAACCTGTATTTGTGGTTTTCATTGTCATAGGATAATTAAATAAATTATCTGCGTGATCTTCTTTTACTAATTTAGACCACCAATCGTTAGTTGGAACAGGTTTTCCTAAAGCATTTCCTGATAATTGTGGAGAACCTGAAGGGAAATCGTTTCTACCAGCAGCATCTCTTCCTGGATGATTGTTGGTATAACTTGCACTACCAACTTGTGTTGTTTGGGCAGAAAAGGAAAAAGCGCAAAACAGTATTAAAAAAAAGGAAAATGTTTTTGTCGCAATCTGATTTTTAAATGTCATATTTTAATTTTTAATTTTCTTAAATTAGAAGTATTCTAATTAAGCAATCTACTTTTTAACAAGCTTCATAATTTTAACACCAGATGCTGTTTTTATTTGAGCAAAATAAAATCCAACTTTTAAATTAGATCCATCAATAACTGTTATGTTTGTATTTGGTATTGATGAAAACACATTTTTACCTTGCAAATCAAATACTTTAATAGAATTAATATTCACATTATCAGTTTTAATTGTCCAACTATTCTGACTTGGATTTGGAAAAGCTTTAAACGTCAAAACTTCAACATCATTGGTTCCAAGTGATGCTGCTTTCCAGAAATAGATATTATCTACATAAATATCATTTGAAAAACCATTACCTCCAATGAATTTTAAATGAATAACTTTTGTAATATCTGCTGTTATACCTGCAACAGGGATATCTATGCTTTGCCAAATACCATCTCCGTTTGGAATTGCATGAGGAATTTCTGTACCTGAACTCAGGACGGCTATACTAGGAATTACTCCATTAACAGTCCAAATATCTAAATGTAAAAATTCCATAGAAGTTAAATTTTGAACTGAATTAAACTCTATTCCTTGATAACTAAAATTTGTGTATGCTAGTACTGCATTTCCAGAACTTGTAGGTTGATACTCTGTATCTGCAGAACTAAGACCACTTTGTTGCCAATCTGGATTGTAATTTGCACCTATGATATTGTTATAAGCATCACTAAAAATTGAAATTACATCTGAATTTACACGAACAGTTGGTGTTGGCGCATTTACATTTGGTGCTCCAATATAAAAAGATACTGTATACGTTTTTATTATTGAACCATCTTGTGATGTTACAACTATAGAAGCTTCACCAGGAATTGAGGTAGCTTGTGTTATTACTCTTGAAGCTAAAGCATCTGTTGTTGTTGCCATAGTAATTTGAGGTACTATTGTTGTTCCTCCTGGTAAAGCCATCAAATAAGACTCTGAGTTAGGTGTAAATTCTACAACTGAAGTACCATCTACTTCTAAAACATTTAAAGTTGCATCCTTTCCTGCAATTACTGGGCTTTTATAAAAATATATATTATCAACATAGATAGCACCAGGTGAACCATTACCTCCATTAAACATTAATTGAATAGCTCTTGTAATATCACCTGTAATACCTGCAACAGGAATATCTATACTTTGCCATTGCCCATCTCCATTTGGTATTGTTTTAGGAATTGCTGTACCTGAACTAATTACAGAAATTGTAGGTAATACACCTTTAACAGTCCAAATATCTAAATGTAAAAACTCCATAGCAGATATATCTTGAACAGAATTAAATTCTATTCCTTGATAACTGAAATTTGGATAAGCAAGTACTGCATTACCAAAACCAGTAGGTTGAAATGCTGGATTTGCAGAACCAAAACCACTTTGTTGCCAATCTGGATTGTAATTTGCGCCAGATATATTATTATAAGTATCACTAAAAATCGAAATTACATCTAAAGAATTACGAGAAGGTGGTGTTGGTGCATTTACATTTGGTGGACCAATAAAAAAGGAAACCTTGTATGTTTTTTTAGTTGTACCATCTTGAGCCGTTACCAAAACAGTTGCATCACCAGGTATTGTAGTAGCTTGTGTAATTACCTTTGAAGCTGATGCATCAGATGTTGTTGCTAAAGTAATTTGAGGTACTACTGTTGTTCCTCCTGGTAAAGGCATTAAATAAGATGCTGAATTTGGTGAAAAACCTGCAACTGTATTTGCATCTACTTTTAAAGTACTTAAAGTTGCATCTTTACCTGAAGCTGTTGGTTTTTTATAAAAATATATATTATCAACATAAATGGCAGTTGAAGAACCATTACCTCCATTAAACATTAATTGAATAGCTTTTGTAAAATCACCAGTTATGCCAGCAACAGAAATTTCTATACTTTGCCATGCACCATCTCCATTTGTAATTGTATGAGGAATTGCTGTACCTGAACTAATTACTGAAACTGTAGGTATTACACCATTAACAGTCCAAATATCTAGATGTAAAAATTCCATAGCAGATATATCTTGAATAGAATTAAATTCTATTCCCTGATAATTAAAATTTGGATAAGCTAATACTGCATTTCCAGAACCATTTGGTTGAAAGCCAGCATTTGCAGAGACAAAACCTGTTTGTTGCCAATCCGGATTATAATTTGCTCCAGAAATATTATCATAAGCATCACTAAATATTGAAATTACATCTAGTGTTTCACGAACAGGTGGAGTTGGCGCATTTACATTTGGTGCACCAATATAATAAGATAAAGTATATGCTTTAGTAGTAGAACCATCTTTTGAAGTTACTAAAATAGAAGCTTCACCTGGAATAGAAGACGCCTGTGTGATTACTCTTGATGCAGAGGTATCTGAAGTTGTAGCCAAAGTAACTTGAGGTACTTGTGTTGTTCCCCCTAATAGTTCAATTGAATAAGAGCTTTTATTTGGTGTAAAACCTATAACTGAATTACCATCTACTTCTAAAGTACTTAAAGTTGCATCCTTTCCTGTAGCTGTTGGACTTTTATAAAAATATATATTATCTACATAAATAGCATGAGATGAACCATTACCTCCTGCAAACTTTAATTGAATTGCTTTTGTAATATCGCCTGTTATACCTTCAACAGGAATATCTATACTTTGCCAAGTATCATCTCCATTTGTAATTGTATGAGGAATTTCTGTTCCTGAGCTAATTACAGTTATGGTTGGAGTTACACCATCAACAGTCCAAATATCTAAATGTAAAAACTCCATAGAAGTTAAATCTTGCTCAGAATTAAATTCTATTCCTTGATAATTAAAGTTAGTGTAAGCAAGTACTTCATTTTCTGGACCTGAAGGTTGAAAATCTACATTTGCAGAAGCTAAACCACTTTGTTGCCAATTTGGATTATAATTTACACCAGTTATATTATTATATGAATCACTAAAAACTGAAATAACATCTAAAGTTTCACGAGCAGGTGGTGATGGTGCATCTGTGATAGGATTACTAATGATAGAACTTCCGCTACCAACTTGTGTTGTTTGAGAAAATACTACCAAAGAAAAAGTTAGTGCAATAAATGATAAAAAAGCTTTTCTAAAAGTTTTATACATAATACCAGATTTTTTTTTATAAATCTAAGATTACATTCTTTTTAAAACATTAAAAAAAACGCACAATAAACAATACAGAATTATCAATTTATCATTTAAACACACAAAACACCTATACAAAAACCATACTAATTAAATTACTTGATCCTATTTACAAAAAAAAACCGTTTAGAAAATTTCTAAACGGTTTTAAGTTTTTATAATAAAATTCTGAATCTAGTTCAGAACTAATCGAAATCAGTATTCATTTTTAGATAATCTAAAAACTCTCTTTTAGTTTCTTTTTCTTTAAATTTACCACCAAACTCTGCAGTAACAGTAGAGCTTTCAATATCTTTAATTCCTCTAGAATTTACACATAAATGTTTTGCATCGATAACACAAGCAACATCTTGTACGCCTAAAGCTTCTTGCATTGCTTGTACAACTTGCATTGTTAAACGCTCTTGAACTTGAGGCCTTTTTGCAAAATACTCAACAATACGATTCATTTTAGAAAGTCCGATTACTTTTCCGTCAGAAATATAAGCAACGTGTGCTCTACCAATTATTGGTAATAAATGATGCTCGCAAGTAGAATATACAACGATATTCTTCTCTACCAACATTTCACCATAATTGTAATTATTATCAAACGTAGATGCTTTTGGCATGTTTTTAGGGTTTAATCCCATAAACAACTCATTTACAAAAGCTTTAGCAACTCTTTTAGGAGTTCCTTGTAAACTATCGTCTGTTAAATCCATTCCTAAAGTGGTTAAAATATCTTTAACACTTTCCTGGATTCTTTCAATTTTTACTTCGTCAGAAATATCAAAAGCATCTGCTCTTAATGGAGTTTTGGCTGATGTACCAACGTGATTCTCTCCTATTTCTTCACTTCTTTCGTCATTCATTTTGCTGCTCAATTCAAACATTTCAATCTATATATTAAAGTGCAAATTTACGTGTTTGCAACGTATTATTATAATATATCAATAAATTAAACTTATAAAGTTATAATTTATTATGAATTTAATTTATTTACTAATTCTATTAATGAACAATCTGTTTGCTCACTAGAAATCATATTTTTTAACGTAAAAACATCGTTTTCAACTTTAGAAACCACAAACTCTATTTCTCTAGAAGAAACATACTTCCATTGTCGTTTTTGTTGCTTATTACTTGCACCTAAATCAGGATAAAATTCTGATTTAACATTATTTTCTCTTAAAGTTTTAATTGCTTTCATTTTTGCAACATCTGTAGTTGCATCAAAGTTTAAGAAAATAACTTTCGGTTTTGGCAAATCAACAGCTTTAAACAACCCTAATTCTTCTAAAACTAAGTAAATTCTATCCAATCCAAAAGAGATACCAACTCCAGAAACATCTTTTAAACCAAAGATTCCTGTTAAGTCGTCATATCTTCCACCACCACCAATAGAACCCATTTTTACACCTTCTGGTGCAGAAACTTCAAAAATAGCACCTGTGTAATAATTTAATCCTCTTGCTAAAGTTACATCTACTTCTAAAGCCGCAGTTTCTAAACCTAATTCTTCAACCGAATTAATAACAAAACGTAACTCCTCTACTCCACTTGTTCCTTCTTCAGAAGTCGATAACATACTTTCTAAAGAAGCTAACTTATCTGTATTAGAACCTGTAAAATCGAACAAAGGTTGTACTTTTTCAATGGCATCTTCAGTAATTCCTTTAACTAACATTTCTTTTACAACACCTTCTTTACCAATTTTATCTAATTTGTCTAAAGCGACTGTAAAATCGATTAATTTATCTTGTGCGCCAATAACTTCTGCAATTCCAGATAATATTTTTCTGTTATTTATTTTGATAGTTGTTCCTGCTAAACCTAACTTGTTAAAAACAGTATCATACAACTGAACAAACTCAACTTCTTGCCATAAAGACTTACTTCCTACAACATCTGCATCACATTGAAAAAATTCTCTAAAACGCCCTTTTTGCGGTCT
Source organism: Polaribacter sp. SA4-12 (assembly GCF_002163675.1). NCBI lineage: Bacteria > Pseudomonadati > Bacteroidota > Flavobacteriia > Flavobacteriales > Flavobacteriaceae > Polaribacter > Polaribacter sp. SA4-12. Next base: position 892,279 of record NZ_CP019334.1, read on the forward strand.
ATCTGCTCTCCAAACTGGTTGTACTTGATATCTTTTAAAAGGAAATGTAATTTCATTTTGATGTTGTACAACGTATCTTGCAAAAGGCACTGTAAGATCATATCTTAAAGCTTTTTCTGATATTTGAGAAGTAACTTTTAAACTGTTCTTTTCTGATAAAAGCTGATCATCTGCTTTCTTTAAAAAGTCTCCAGAATTTAAAATTTTAAAAATCAATCGATCTCCTTCTTCACCGTATTTCCCCATTAAGGTTGATGAATTTTCAAAACTTGGAGTTTCAATTGGTTGAAAACCAAATGTTTCAAAACTAGTTTTAATCGTATTCATTATATAGGTACGATTTGCTACTTCTGTTGGCGAAAAATCTCTTGTTCCTTTTGGGATGCTTGGTTTCATATATTTAATTATAAATTATGAATTTTAAATTATGAGTTATCTTACTCAAAATCAAAAATCAGTAATCTTTTATACATTCGTTTTTTATAGCTCGAATTTAATTTTTCACAAGAGTGAAAAACCTAATCCAACTTCGTTGGCAAATATCGTTAAAAACTTATAAATGTTATAAAGTTGAATCAATTTTATTTCTTTGTCTTAATACGTGTAAAGAAGCATTTAATTCAAATCCTAAAAGCAGAATAATTGCGTTTAACCAAACAAATAACATCAATATTAAAAGCGTACCAATAGAACCATATAATTGATTGTATTGTGCAAATTTTACAACGTAAATTCCGAATAAATAAAAAGTAAACAAAGAAACTATAGTTGTTAAAAGTGCGCCTGCAGAAAAGAATCTTGTTTCTTTTCCTTGTTTTGTTCCATATCTAAAAAGTAGTGAGACAATAGTAAAAATCATGACTAGAAAAACGACATTTTTTCCTAAAAGGAATAAATTTAAATCGCTAGTATTTAACCAACCTTGTTCATCTATTTTAGACAGTGCTACTTGATATAAAATAAGCGTAGTAATGGTTACTATTAAGAAAAAAGACATTAATAAAGAAACTCCTAATGACACAAAATAAGATTTAAAAACATTTCTAACATCAGTAATGTGATACGAATATTCAAAACCACCAAAAATTGCATTCACACCATTTGTCATTAAAAATATGGACAATAAAAAACCAAACGAAAGCAAACCTCCATATTGATTATTAATAATATCTCCCAAAACTGTATTTACAGCCTCAAAGGTTTGTGGTGGTAAAATTTCTTTGATAAAAGAAAACAAACCATCTTGAAAGCCTTCTATTGGAATGTATGGAATTAAGGTTAAAATGAAAAGCATAAAAGGAAAAACTGCCATAAAAAAACTAAAAGCAATTCCTCCTGCTCTTGTTGTTAAAGCTCCTTCAACAATACCAATAATGTACATTTCTAATACATCATATAAAGACATACCTTCTAAACCTGGAACTTTTATTTTCTTCCCAAATCTTACCAAAATATTCACAACTGGTATTTTCTCTAATTTATCTTCTATTTCTTTACTCATAAGCCCCTTTGTCTTTCAGACATTTCCCCGAAGGGAAAAACTTACTCGATAATGATTTTATATTCTGATAAAAGTCCAATAATATTATCTTTACTAAACTTTGCTCCTTTTAACTTGCTTTCTTCAGGATTAATATTAAAATTAAACGCTGTTCTAAAATCTGATTTCTCAAGATTTGTTCTACCAAAAACAGCTAATTTTAAATCACAATTATCAAAAACCGAACTTGTTAAAATCGCTTCTGTAAAATCTACTTCCTGTAAATTACAGTTTATAAATTTTGTATTCGGAATTTTTAATTGATAAAAAGACGAAAAATTTAATTGACAATCTTTAAATGTAAACTGCAATAAAAAAGGATCACATTCATTGAACTTCACTCCTATCATTTTACAATTGATAAAATTCACATCTTTAAATGCAGTATCTTTTACAATTGTATTGCTAAAGTTACATTCAATAAACTCACATTCTACAAACTGAATGTTTGATGCGTGAATTCCTTCGAAATTACAATTTACAAATGTACAATTCTCATATTCTCCTTTCTTAATTTTCGTTTTACTGAAATCAATTTTAGAATATTCTTCACTGTCAAAATAATCATCCATTTATTTTAATCCTCTCGCTTTTAACATTGGTGCTGCTTCTGGATTTCTACCTGCAAAGGTTTTATACATTTCTGCATAATCCATTGTATTTCCTTTTGATAAAACTTGTTCACGGAATTTTTGTCCGTTTTCACGAGTTAATAATCCATTGTCTTTAAACCAGTCATACGCATCATGACTTAACATTTCTGTCCATAAATATGAGTAATAACCTGCTGCATATCCACCACTAAAAATGTGTGCAAAATAAGTTGAACGATATCTTGGTGGAATTTCATCAACATTTAATTTCATACTTTTTAAAGCTCCTGCTTCAAATTTAGCTACATCTTCAATTTTTTCATCGGCAGAAATTGTGTGCCATTTCATATCTAAGCTAGAAGAACATAAGTTTTCAATCATAGAATATCCTTGATTAAAAGTACCTGCATCTTTAATTTTCTTCAATAATTCAGCAGGAATTACTTTTCCTGTTTTATAATGTAAAGCGTAGTTTTTTAATATTTCTGGATGTGTAGACCAGTTCTCGTTAAACTGTGATGGAAATTCTACAAAATCTCTCGCTGTACTTGTTCCTGAAATTGAAGCATATTTTTGATTTCCGAAAAAACCATGCAATGCATGACCAAATTCGTGAAACATTGTTTCAACTCCATCAAAACTGATTAATGCTGGTTCTCCTGCTGCTGGTTTTGGCGAGTTACAAACATTATAAATTACAGGTTTTTGGTTACGTAATTTAGATTGTTTTACAAAACTACTCATCCACGCACCGCCACGTTTGCTGTCTCTTGCAAAGAAATCACCAAAGTACAATCCTAATTTACTTCCATCTTCTTCAAACAATTCATAAACAACTACGTCAGGATGATACGTTGGAATGTCTGTACGTTTTTTAAAAGTAATTCCGTATAACTTTGTCGCTGCATAAAAAACTCCTTTTTCTAAAACATTCGTTATTTCAAAATACTGCTTTACTTCATCTTCATCTAAATTATATTTAGATTTACGAACTTTTTCTGCGTAATGATTCCAATCGTATGGCGATAATTTAAAGTCTTTTCCTTCCTTTTTAATTTCTGCCTGAATTTCTTTTACTTCAGATGCTGCTTTTTCTAAAGAACCAGGAATTAAGTTTTTAAACATGTTAAAAACTTTATCTGGTGTTGCAGCCATTGTTCCTTGTAAACTCCAACTTGCATAATTATCAAAACCTAAAATCTGTGCTTTTTCAGCACGTAACAAAACCATTTTCTTAACTAAATCACTAGTATTGTATTCTCCAGCATCAGCTCTATGTATTGATTTCTCGAATAATTGTTTTCTAATTTCTCTATTTTCTAAAGTTTGTAAAGAAGGTTGTTGCGTTGTATTTATTAACTGAATTTCATACTTCCCATCTTTTTCTAAAGACTTAATTTTTTCTTCAGAAAAACCTTTTAACTGAGTTTTATCAGAAACTACAATTCCGCCTTTTTTACTTGCGTCTAATAATTTCTTTCCAAAATCATTTGACAAACTAGCTATTTCAGAATTTATTTCTTTTAACTTTTCCTTTTTCTCTTCGGATAAATTTGCACCTGCTTTAGAGAAGTTTTTAAAATACTCTTTTACTAAGTGATTTGATTCAGCATCTAAATTAGCTTCAGACAAATTATTATAAACCGTTTTAATTTTTCCAAACAACTTTGTGTTCAATAAAATCTCATCACTGTGTTTAGAAAATTTCGGAGCTAATTCTGTTTGATTCGCTTTTATAGTATCATTTGTATGTGCACCAGCAAGACCGTAAAAAACAGAAGTTACATCATCTAAAACCTTACTACTTTCTTCTAAAGCTAAAATGGTATTTTTAAAAGTTGGCGCTTCTTTATTTGATGTGATTTTTGCAATTGCTTCATTTTGTAATTTCATACCTTCTAAAATTGCAGGTAAAAAATGAGCTGTTTTTATTTTAGTAAAATCTGGAGTACCATACTCCAACGTGCTTTTAGTTAATAAAGGATTTTTAGAAATATCCATCATATTTTCTTTTTTTGCTTCTTTAGTATCGCAAGAAATTACAAATACTAATGCGGCTACTATTATTATATATTTTTTCATTATTTATGTTGAATTAAATTAATCAATCGCTTTTAAACTCAAATCTAAATTATAAACAGAATGCGTTAATGCGCCAGAAGAAATAAAATCTACTCCACAATCTGCATATTTTCTAATAGTATCTTCATTAATTCCACCAGAAGACTCTGTTAAACAAGTATCACCAATTAAAGCAACTGCTTTTCTAGTATCTTCATAATTAAAGTTGTCAATTAGAATTCTATAAACACCTTCGTTAGACAAAATTTCTTTAATTTCCTCTAAACTTCTCGCTTCTACAATAATCTTAATATCTAACTTTTTGTCAGCTAAATATTTCTTCGTTTTTGTAATTGCAGCTGTAATTCCGCCAGCAAAATCTATATGATTGTCTTTAATCATTACCATATCGTACAACGCAAAACGGTGGTTTTCTCCTCCTCCAATTTTTACAGCCCATTTTTCTAAAGCTCTAATTCCTGGAGTTGTTTTTCTTGTATCTAATACTTTTGTTTTTGTTCCTTTTAATAAATCAGCAAAAAAAGCTGTTTTAGTTGCAATTGCAGACATTCTTTGCATTGCATTTAAAACCAAACGTTCTGCCATTAAAATAGATTGAGATTTTCCTGAAACATGAAAAACGATATCTCCATATTTTACTTTTTCTCCATCATTTATAAATGTTTCTACTTGTAAATCTTTATCTACGTAAGAAAAAACTTGTTTTGCAAACTCAACTCCTGCTATAATTCCATCATCTTTCACTAACAATTTTGCTTTCCCTATTGCATCTTCAGGAATACAAGAAAGTGAGGTATGATCTCCATCTCCAATATCTTCTCTGATGGCATTTTTTATAATAAGTTCTAGTTCTTTTTCAAATTGTTCTTTTGATATCATATTTCTTGTTTATTCTGATGTAAAAATAACAATTTAATTATGAATTACGAATTATCAATTACGCTAATTAATTCATAATTATACATTGATAATTCGTAATTTTGAACTATGAAAATTAAATTACTCGCTATTGGTAAAACTGATAATAAAAACTTGATTCAGTTAATTGATGAATATCAAAACCGATTAAAACATTATATAAAGTTCGAATTAGAAATTATTCCTGATATTAAAAATGTTAAGAATTTAAGTGAAGTTCAGCAAAAAGAAAAAGAAGGCGATTTAATTTTATCCAAACTACAAAACACAGATCAATTGGTTTTGTTAGATGATAAAGGAAAACACTTTACTTCTATTGAATTTTCTCAGTATTTACAAAAGAAAATGAATTCTGGAATTAAACAACTTGTTTTGGTTATTGGAGGACCTTATGGCTTTTCTGATGCTGTTTATAAAAAATCTATTGGAAAAATATCATTATCTAAAATGACATTTTCCCATCAAATGATTCGTTTATTTATTGTTGAACAATTATACAGAGGTTTTACTATTTTAAAGAATGAACCTTATCATCATGAGTAATTATTTTAAATAAATAAACTTATACAAACTAGTTTACTTCATAAAAAATAGCATTAGACTGTTCTGCCATTGTTTGATTATAAACTTTTAAACCTCCAGAAAGATTGTAAACATCATCAAATCCGTTTTGACGAAGAATACGTGCAGCTATATAACCACGCAATCCTGCAGCACAATAAATTAATAATTTTTTATTTTTTGGAATTTCATTTAAATGATTTCTTAAATCATCAACTTCAATATTAACAGCACCAACTATGGCTCCTAAATCATATTCTTTTGGTGTACGAACATCAAGTACAAAAGAATCTTCAATACTTAGTTTTTTAAATTGAAAAGGAGATAATGGTTTAAAAAAACCATTGATTATATTTTCTGCATTAAAACCTGCTTGATTTACAGGGTCTTTTGCAGAACTAAAAGGAGGCGCATAGGCATGCTCTATTTCTTCTAAATCGTAAATTGTTCCTCCATTTTTAATCGTAGTTGCTAACAAATCTAATCGTTTATCAACACCATCATAACCAACAACTTGCCCACCTAACAACTTACCATTTTCTGGGTTAAAACTTATTTTAATTATCATTTGTTTCGCTCCAGGATAATAACCTGCATGCGAACCTGCATTTACAATTGTACTTTCATGCTTAATGCCTAAAGCTTTTAAACCTTTATGTGTTAACCCAGTAATACCTGCAGTTAAATCGAATACTTTTGCAATTGCAGTACCAATTGAACCTTGGTATTTTCTTTTATGACCAAAAACCATATTATCAGCCAAAATACGTCCTTGTTTATTTGCTGGACCAGCTAAAAAAGCTAAACTTGGTTTACCAGAAATAGGATGAGGAAATTCAATTGCATCACCAACAGCATAAATATCTTCTTTAGAAGTTTGCAAGTATTCATCTACCCAAATACCTCCTGTTTCACCAATTTTAATTCCTGCTGATTTCGCTAAAAACGTATCTGGTCTAACACCTATTGATAATATTACAAAATCTGCTTTAATGATTCTTTCGCTAGATAAATGAACTTCTGTAAGCTCACCATTAGGCACAAACTCTTTTACAGCATCTTCTAAAAACAAACCAACATTTTTCTCTTTAAAATGCTGATGTAAAGGTGCAGCAATTTCGCTATCCATCATATTCATTACCTGACTAGCAGCCTCTACAACAGTAACTTTAACACCAATATGATGCAAGTTTTCTGCCATTTCTAAACCAATAAATCCAGCTCCAACAACAACTGCTGTTCTTGGATATTCATCATCTACAAAAGCTTTAATTTTATCAGTATCCAGAACATTACGTAACGTAAAAATGTTAGGAGAATTAATACCAGGTATTGGCGGCTTAATTGGTGAAGCACCAGGAGATAGAATTAATTTATCATAGGTTTCTGTATAAACTTCACCTGTTTGCATCTTTTTAACCTCAAGACTTTTATCAGCAGAATTTACAGAAACAACTTCAGAATGTATACGAATATCAATATTAAAACGTGCATTAAAACTCTCTGGTGTTTGCACTAAAAGTTTATCTCTATCTTTAATAATTCCTCCAATATAATAAGGCAATCCACAATTTGCATAAGAAATATGTGGCCCTTTTTCTAACATGATAATTTCTGCGTTTTCATCAATTCTTCTCAAACGAGCTGCTGTAGTTGCTCCACCGGCAACACCTCCTACAATAACGTACTTCATTTATTTAATATTTTTTATTGAGTTTCACTCAAAATTTAGAAATCTATTTTCAGCTACAAATTAACAAACTTATAAAATCTTTATGTGTAACAATTATGACATATAGCCTACATTACAGCGATTTTTACATAGAATAATAAAGCAGATTTTTATATGTTTTAAAACAATGATTTTTATCACATTTTTACATTTACTTATGAAAAATTGTAACACAAAAAACTTTATAACTTTTAAAGGTTGCTACTTCGAAACCTTAAAAACTTTGTAACTTTGTTCCTTGCTTTAAAAAAATTGCAATTAAAAATATGAAACTCGTCTTTGCAACCAACAATTTAAATAAACTAAAAGAAGTACAAGAAATGTTACCAGATTCAATTGAATTATTGAGTTTAAAAGACATTAATTGTTTTGATGAGATTGACGAAACTGAAATTACTTTAGAAGGAAATGCAAAATTAAAAGCAGATTACATTACTAAGAAGTTCGGTTTTAATTGTTTTGCTGATGATACTGGCCTTGAAGTAGAAAGTTTAGATGGTAAACCTGGAGTATATTCTGCTCGTTTTGCTGGTGAACCTGCTAACTCAGAAAATAATATGCAAAAACTATTAGTCAACTTAGAGCATAAGCAAAACAGAAAAGCACAATTTAGAACTGCGGTTGCTTTAAATATAAATGATGAAAAATTTCTTTTTGAAGGAATTTGTAAAGGTGAAATTTTAAAAAGAAAACACGGAGAAAAAGGTTTTGGTTACGACCCAATTTTTAAACCAGAAGGTTTTGATCAATCTTTTGCAGAAATGACTTCAGAAGAAAAAAACACGATTTCTCATAGAGGAATTGCAATACAGAAATTAGTCGCTTTTTTAGAGAAAAATTATTCGTAAGCTTGCCATTCCTGCGAAGGTAGGAATCCAAAATAAGTTAAAATTATAAAAAAATAGATTCCTGCCAACGCAGGAATGACAGAATGGAAAACAAATTTTATACAAAACACTTTATTTTTTTATCAGTTTTACTGGTAATCTTGTTCTTCTTGAACATCAGTTTTGGGTCTGTTTCTATTCCGTTTAAAGACATCTTTAATAGCGTTTTTGGTGGCAATGTTGCCAAAGATAGTTGGGAAACAATTGTCATCAATTTTAGAATTCCGAAAGCAATAACTGCTGTTTTAGTGGGTTCTGGTTTGTCTATTTGTGGTTTGTTAATGCAAACCTTATTTAGAAATCCTTTAGCAGGTCCTTTTGTATTAGGTATTTCTTCTGGTGCAAGTTTAGGAGTTGCTATTTTAATTTTAGGTTCTTCTGTTTTTGGAGGCTTTTTATTAACGAGTTCTCTTTCTAATTGGTCTTTACCAATTGCTGCAAGTTTAGGTGCTTTTTTAGTTTTATCAGCAGTTATTATTGCTGCAAATAGAGTTAGAAACACCATGTCAATTCTAATCATAGGTTTAATGTTTGGTTCATTAACTTCGGCTATAATTAGTGTTTTAGCTTATTTTAGTGAAGCTGCTCAAATACAACAATACTTATTTTGGAGTTTTGGAAGTTTAGGAAATTTATCTTGGAATGAAATAACTGTGTTTATCATTATTTATGCAGTCGGAATTTTAGGAACCATTTCTGTAATAAAACCACTAAACAGTTTTTTATTAGGTGAAAACTATGCAAAAAGCTTAGGAATAAATGTAAAGAGAAGTAGAAATATCATTTTATTAATTACCAGTCTTTTAACAGGAGTTATTACTGCTTTTTCTGGACCAATTGCATTTGTAGGTTTGGCGGTTCCTCACATAGCGAGAATGTTATTTTCTAGTTCAAATCATAAAATACTATTACCTGCTGTTGCCATAATTGGCGCAATTGTTTTATTAATTTGCGATATGATTGCACAATTACCAACAAGCGAATTTACACTACCAATTAATGCAATTACCTCACTATTTGGAGCGCCAGTTGTAATTTGGTTGTTAGTTAGAAAGAAAAGGATATTTGTTTAAAGGAAATAGAAATGAATAAAAGATGATTGAAAAACTTGACAATAAAAACGAACTTGTTTCTGAGGAAATTCGTGCTGTTTTTCAAGAATCTTATAAAATTGAAGCTGAGTTATTAAATGCTATCGATTTTCCGCCTTTAAAAAGGGAATTAGAAAATTATAGAAATAGTAATACAGATTTCTTTGGGTATTTAAAAGATGATAAATTAGCAGGAGTTATTGAAATTAATCATAATAGTGAGTATACTCACATACAAAGTTTAGTTGTAAATCCACTAAACTTTAGACAAGGCATTGCAAGTGCTTTAATGAATTTTGCTTTAAGCAACTATAATTCTAGTCTATTTATAGTAGAAACAGGTGTTAAAAACGAGCCTGCATCTAATTTATATAGAAGATTTGGTTTTATAGAAACAAAACAATGGGATACAAATCATGGAGTTAGAAAAGTAAAATTCGAACTTCAGAAAAACTAAGATCATTTTAAACAAGTCAAAACATATCATTCTAAGAACTGAAAACCTATCCATAGGTTATCAGCAGAAAAAGGACCATAAAGTTATCGCTTCTAATATCAATTTAGAAATTGAAAAAGGAAAACTAGTTACTGTTTTAGGTAAAAACGGAATTGGGAAATCTACTTTATTAAGAACAATTTCTAAAGTACAAGATCCTATTTCTGGCGACATATTTATCCATCAGAAAAAACTAAACGAACTTACAGAAAAAGAACTTTCTACACAGTTAAGTTTGGTGTTAACAGAACGTTTACCAGAAAGTCAATTAACGGTGTACGAATTAATTGCCTTAGGGAGACAACCTTACACAAATTGGATTGACAAACTTTCTGACAAGGATATCGAAAAGGTAGAAACAGCGATTCATCAAACAGAAATAGAACACCTTAAAAACAATCGTTTTTACGAATTGAGTGATGGTCAATTACAAAGAGTTCTTATTGCTAGAGCGTTGGCGCAAGACACAGAAATTATTATTTTAGATGAGCCTACCGCACATTTAGACATGCATCACACCATTAAAATATTTTCTTTATTGCAAAAGTTAGTGGCAGAAACTCAGAAAACAGTTATCATTTCTTCTCACGAAGTTAATTTATCTATTCAATTGGCTGATGAAATTATTCTTTTAACAGAAAACACGTTTCATGCAGGTACACCAGAAAAATTAATTGAAGAAAATGCTTTCGATACTTTATTTCCAAAAGAATTGATTAACTTCAATAAGGAGTTGCAACAATTTGTCATTAGTAAAAAATGATTAATATTGCGATGGCTTAAATGTCATTATTTTTAACACCAATTCAAATTACGAAATCAATGAAAACATCTCTATACACTCTTGGTCTTCTCTTTTTTATAGCATGTAGTTCTAGTCAGAATGCTTCTAAAGAAATTGAAAACACAGGAGATCCAACAAAATACGCAGCAACTATTACAGCAGAAAACTTAAAAACACATTTATATATTTTTGCTTCGGATGAGTTTGAAGGAAGAAATACAGGAGAACCTGGTCAGAAAAAAGCCATTAAGTATTTAAAAGACTTTTATGTAAGTCAACAAATTATTTCACCTTTAGGTGGCGATGATTATTACCAAGAAGTGCCCGCAGAATTTTTAAATAAAAATGCAGGAGGTGCTGTATTAAAAGATTCAGAAAATGTATTGGCTTTTATAAAAGGAACAGAAAAACCAGATGAAATTGTTGTTATTTCCGCACATTTAGATCACGAAGGTATAAAAGACGGTAAAATTTACAATGGTGCAGATGATGATGGTTCTGGTTCTATGGCAATTTTAGAAATTGCTGAAGCTTTTAAAGCGGCAGTAAAAGACGGAAATGGTCCTAAGAGATCTATTTTATTTTTACATGTTACTGGTGAAGAAAAAGGATTGTTAGGTTCTAAATATTATACAGAAAATCCAATTTTTCCGTTAGCAAATACGGTGTGTAATTTAAATATAGACATGATTGGTAGAGTTGATAAAGCGCATGAAAAAAACCCGAATTACGTGTATGTAATTGGTGCAGATAAGTTAAGTACAGAACTACAACAAGTTTCGGATAGCGTAAATACAAAATACACCAACATTCATTTAGATTATAAATATAATGATGAAGACGACCCAAATCGTTTTTACTACAGATCGGATCATTATAACTTTGCAAAACACAATATACCAGTTATCTTTTATTTTAATGGTACGCATGATGATTACCACAAACCAACAGATACACCAGACAAAATTGAATACGATTTATTAGCAAAAAGAACACGTTTGGTTTTTTATACAGCTTGGGAAGTTGCCAATAGAAAAACAAGATTGGTTGTAGATAAAACTCCTACTAAATAAGTTTTAATGCTAAAAATATTTTTAAAAGCTTCACATTTTGTGAGGCTTTTTTTTGGCTTAAAACAAGGCTACATAAATTTAGAATTGCTAACTTTTGCAAAAAATAAAGCCATGATTAATCAATCTAACTTAAAGCGAGAAACCAGATATGGAGTTCCTGCTGCAGATCAAATTCTTTTTAACAGACATTATGTATTAGGGTATTCCTACTATTTTAGACAAGCTAAATGGGCTTTAGAAATTGTAGATAAAGACAGAACAGATGTAGAAAGATTAGATAATTTTAGACCAGATGATAGAATTCCAGAAAGGTTTAGAGCAGATTTAGCAGATTATGTAAACTCTGGCTTCGATAGAGGTCATCTTGTTTCTAGTGCAAACCAAATAGAAACTAAAATACAAAATAGCGAAACGTTTTTACTCTCTAACATGTCGCCACAAAACCCCAATTTTAATAGAGGAATCTGGAAAAAGTTAGAAAGCGCCATAAGGGTTTTAAATGCTCAAAAAAACATTTTAGAAACCTATGTAATCTCCGGACCGCTATTTATGTTTGATAAAGAAATAAAAGTAGTCGAATCTACAAAAGAAACCGGCGTAACTTTGCCAATACCACATGCGTATTACAAATCTATACTTACAGAAAACCACAGAGGCGCTTTACATTTATGGTCTTTTATTATACCAAATGAAGAAACGGATGAAGAAATAGAAGCGTTTCAAGTACCTACAAATAAGATTGAAAAAATTTCTGGTTTGTTTCTTTGGGAAAGTTTAGTTGGCACAAAAGTAACCAGAGATAAAAATAAAATGCGTAAAATTTGGGAGTATTAACTCTTAATCTTAATACTATAATCGCTCAGAAACCTTACAAATTGCCTTGTTTATTAATGCTTTTCATATTGAATTATCTTACTTATTTTTAAGTATTTAAGTGTTTTTATAAAAAATAAAATCATGACAATTGTCATTAAACTTAATACAAAAAAACATTAAATTTATTGAATAATTAGAAAGGTATTTTATTCATTAATGCTATTCTTCTTTAAAGGATCCTAAAATTTTAAAGAAAACAAAATATATGAAGTAGCAAAACAATGGAGGGAAATAAGTTTATTGCTATTTTTTTTTTAAGAGACCTCACATTTTTGTGAGGTTTTTTTTTATGCATTTATTTTTGAGGACTTACCTCCTACTTTTAAATATTGATAATTATAACTTTTATAATTAGTAATGCATTATAAAACTTACGTTAATGACTGCTTTTAAAAATGAGTTTTAACAAAAAATCGCATTAATTATGGAAACCCGTAATAAAAACTAAAATCTTTGTTAGAAATTTAAGTTTTTAAAAACAGGTGTTTTGCCTATTATTTTTTTTTTATAAATAACAAGAGAGCTTGTTTAACTTCGGATAGTTTAGTTATAAAAACGAAGTCATATCAATGAATATCATCGTAATCATAAAACATAAGAATAATTGGTAGAATTATGGAACCCTATAATTACTATTAATAAATTTAACTGAATTTCAATAATTGAAAACAAATAATGATTAAGAAGTTATTTATAAACGATAAATTCATACTGCTATTAATCTTGTTGAATGCAGTAACTATATTTCTAAGCGGATTTGATATCTCACAAAATAACAAATACCTTCTTACGGTAACTGACAACTTTATTACAGGGCTTTTTATTTTAGAATTATTTGTAAAATTTATCGAATTTGGAATTTCAGGTTATTTTAAATCGAATTGGAGAAAATTTGATTTTATTTTAATTGTATTATCAATACCAACTTTGATTTCATTTATTGGAAATATTGAAATTACAACTTTTAGTTATCTTCTTGTATTTAGAGTTTTACGAGTTTTTAAATCATTTAGATTTTTAAAATTTATTCCAGGAATTGAACATCTGGTAAAAGGAATTAGCAGAGCTTTAAAAACCTCTATTGTCGTTTTAATTGGATTTGTAATTTACATTTTTATAATTGGTATTTTCTCCTTCAACCTTTTTAAGGAAATATCACCTGAACACTTTGGGAACCCTTTGAACTCATTATACTCAATATTCAAAATATTCACGGTTGAAGGTTGGTATGAAATACCAGAACAATTAACAAAAGGGCTATCTTCGACAGCTTCATTTTTTACATATATCTATTTTATATTCGTGGTAACATCAGGAGGTATACTTGGGTTATCCCTTGTAAACTCAATTTTTGTTGATGCAATGGTTAGTGATAATAATGATGAACTTGAAAAGAAAATAGAATTAATAGATAAAAAACTTGATAGGTTACTTACTAAACAACAAAAGCTATGAAATTAGAAAAAATATTAGATAATGTTAACTCACTTGAAAAAAATTCCTTCTTAAAGATAATTGATAATATCATTTCAAATAACCCTAAAAATCAAAGAGAAATTGAAAAAATATTATCAGATAATAATAACAACTTAAAAGGTATCGATAATATTAATATCGCAAAAGTTTTTAATCTTATTACAGATGAATTTACCGAAGTTATAAAACAAGAGTTTGTTGATACAAGTTCTCAACTTGATATTTTAATTGACATTATCATACAAGATGGTCATAATTTAATTAAAGAGGATTGGTTTGTAAATCTTTATCAAAAAGAAATTAAAAGCATAAAGAAAAAAACGAGTGATTTAATTAAACAACTTGATAGTGAGAAATCTGAAATTGACAATCAAAGGAAACGTGATTATTTAATTTATAAAGCATGCGTAAATACAGCATATTTTAATGACAATGTAAGTAATCGAGATACGAAAATTACCAATGATGAATTATCTATTTTGTTAACCTTATCAAATGAGCTTAAACTATCGCAAGAAGAAATAAAACTAATAAACTACATTGTTATTCCACCTGTTAAATTACAAATTGAACAAGTAATTAACGATTTAAAAGTAATTGGAGTAATTTTTTATTCAAAGAAAAATAGACAAGTTTATGTAGCTGATGAAATTGTTAGAGTTTTAAGAAAAATACGAAAGAAACAAGTTGCAGATAAATTTTACCGTAGATTTTTAAAACTATTAAGAGAACCACAAATTAATATTGTTTGTAGGAACCATAATATTGATATTAAGCTTCCGCTTGATGAAAAAATAAAAAAAATTATTAATGAAGGTATTTCTTTCTCTAATTTATTGTCAAATGAACTGCATAAAGAAGGAACTAACTTAACGGAGAAGAAAAAATTTGTAAATGAAATTTGGGAAAAAGGTTTTGAAATGTCTGGCAACCTTAAAGGAACAACTCTTGAAGAAAAAATTGAAAATTTAATATCATATTTTGATGAAATTGAAAAAGATGAAAAGGTTGGTATTTCTATTGATGGTTATGGAAAATTACTCTCAGATTTAAATGAAACCTTTCCAAAACTTAATAATCAAATTCGGAATGAATTTGAAATGCAAAACGAGTTTGTTCTAAAAAGTGAGTATTTATTAGATTACAATATAAAACCTAGAGATATTATTGACATTATCGAGAAAAAACAACTTTTAGAATTTTGCGAGAAGTTCGATCTTAAAAAAAGAGGAAATGTAATTTTAAATATTCTTGATGCTTATAAAGATTCTGAAAACTTATTTATCGAGAATTATGAAAACATTGGCTTTAGAGATTTAAATTCATTAAAAGAAAATGGAATTACCATAAAAGAAGCTGAGTTAGGTTTAAAATTTGAGGACGTTACAAAAGCTGTTTTTGAAAAATTAGGTTTTAATGTTGATGAAAACTTAAAGAAGAAATTAAATACTGCTAAAAATAAAATTGATTTGGTTTTAAATTTGGGAGATGATGGCTTAATAATAATTGAATGTAAAACAGTAAAAGAAAGCGGTTACAATAAATTTAGTTCTGTAACTCGCCAAATGAAATCGTACATTAATTTGGCTACTGGTAACGGACACAATGTGGTAAAATCTTTATTAGTTGCACCCGATTTTAGTGATGAATTTGTAAATGATTGCGACCTAGATTTTGAGTTAAACCTATCTTTAATAACAGCTTCTTCTCTTTTAAAAATACTAGAAGCTTTTAAGAGTTCGAAACATAAACAGTTTCCATATCAACTCTTAATGAAAGATGTATTAATAAAAGAAGATAGAATAATTAAAGCGATAAATAAAAAATAAGTCAAATTATAACGAATCCTTTGGTACAATTAATTGTTGTTTAAAAAGGTAAAATGATTTTAAATGTTGATAATTATAACTTTTATAACTAGCAATGCATGATAATAATCACGTTAATCACTTCTTTTAAGAATTACTTTTAACAAAAAATTGCATTTATTACGGAAACCCGTACTAAAAACTAAAACCTTTATTGGAAATTTATATTTTAAAAAACAGGTGTTTATACTCTTGATTTTTAAATTTAAAAAAACAAAATTCGCTAACGCCGATTATAAGTCATTAAAACGACATCATAATCGGATTAAGTTGGCGTTAATTAAAACCAAATCAAATTTGTACACTTTTAAAAATACTGAACAAAACAATTACAAAGCTTCAGATTTAGAAACAAAATCTATGCTATACCTTATTGGGATGCATAAAGAAAAGGAACAAATCGAGACAATTGTTGTGGATTGTTTTAATGATGTTACAGGAATAAATACTGTTGAAAATAACCTTTGGGATATTCAATCAAAAAATCATTCTGTAATGAATCCCCAAAAAATTGGAAAATCATTATTTACGCTATTTGATAATTTTGAATCAAGCGTTAATTTTTTAGAGTATATTTTATTTATTCCAAAATTGAAACCCACATATTTAATTGACTCAACTCTTAATTCCTATGGCTCTTCAAACATTGTAAAAAAGACATTAGTTAGAGTTGAAAATGGCCTAAAAGCTGAATTCGAAAGAGTTCACAGCAACCAACCTGATGTAACTAGTCTAAAAAAATTTATGGATTTAGTTATATATGTTCAAGATTTTAAAAGAGTAAACTCATATATCAAGCAAATCACTAAATTCAAAAGCAACACAATTAAAAGTGAAGAGTTTTATAAATCAATATTTGACGAAATAAGAAACGTTCAAGCATCTAAGAAAAACTCTTTTATAGAAGGCAGTTCGATTAAAACTATTTCGGATGTATTGCTTTTCAATAGACATTTACATAAAAAAGACATTCATACTTTAATCATTAATCGATTTGTAGGAGGAGATTTATTTGCAATAAATACTGTTCCTATTCCATTTTTAGAAATCCTTAATGAATATACCGATTTTCAAGATCAGCAAGATTTGATTGTAGAATGTAATTCTAATATTTGTAAATCCTTTTTTAATAAAAATGATAATAAACGATTTTGGAGAGTAACTGAAAGCATTATTTCAGAACTTAACTCTGACTCTAAACAAGGAATTAAGAATATCTATAATCAGATTAACGGTGATAAATTAAAATTACCTTTTTTAGATAAGGAAAGTCTTCTCTTCCTTATTTCAACAATAAAAAATGGATGGAATGATGAAAATTAAAAAAGTAGCCTTTGGTAATGGAAATGAGGCATATATTGAATCTCGTTTTAAAGAAAATGTCAATATTATTTATAGTGAAGGAAATAATAAAGGAAAGACTTTATTAATTCAAGGATTAATGTACTCAATTGGAAATGAGCCAGTTTTTCCAAGCGGTTTTAATTTTAAAGATTATCATTTTTATTCTCTAGTTCAAATTCAAAACATAGACTATGAATTTTTAAGACACGGAAACAGTATAATAATTCGTAATGAAAAATTCTTTCAAATTTGTAATACTATATCTGAATTTAAGCACTTTTTTAATAAAATAATTACTTCATTACCTATTATAATTAAAGATGCTAAAAATAAAATAGTAGATGTTCATCTGCTATATGAATTATTTTTTCTTGGTCAAGACAATAGGGTACCATCAAATCTAATTGTAAAAGGACAATACAATAAAAACGATTTTTTAAGTATGGTATATTCTCTTAATGGAATTGAGAATAAAGAACCTGAAAAATATGACTTAAAAAACGAAAAGAAAAAATTAGAAATACTTAAACAAGATAAAAAAAACCTATTAAAGAAGCTTAAAATTGCAAAACAGAATACGAATGTTGCAAAGTTTACCCAAAAAAGTATTGATAAGGAACAATTCAATAAAAAGAAAATAGAATTAGAAAAAATAAATAAATCAATACTTGATTTAAAGAAAGATAGAAATCGTGAATTCAATCGAAAAATAAAACTAGAATCACTGCGTTTTGAATTAAGTTCTTTAAATATTAATTTAAATCAAGGAAAAACTCATTGTGGAGAATGTGGAAGTGATAAAATTATGTTCACTAATGATGAGTTTGATTTTGAAATCAGCAATAAAGATGTTAGATCAAGGATTATTAATTCAATAAATGAAAACATTGAAATAAAAGAAGAAATAATCCAAGAATATGACTTACAAATTCAAAATGAACAAGACCAATTTAAAAAAGAAATAGAAGTTCTTTCCCCTGATTTAGGAGAATATATTTTATTTAAAGATGAAATAATTGATGCAACTTCAATCGATGAAGAAATCTATTCCAAGCAAATTTCAATTGATAAAGCTATCCAGATTATTTCGTCTTTTACGACTACTTCTTCAGATAACACAAAAGAGCGAAATGACCTAATAGGAAAAATAACTAACGAAATGAATCGTCTTTATAGAATTATTGACCCTAACGGAAACCTTACTTTTAATGAGTTATTTCCTAAAAAGGACCGAACTTTTTCAGGAAGTGAAGGTCAAGAATTTTATTTCTGTAAATTAATTGCACTTAATACTATCCTAAAACATAAATTCCCAATTATCATTGATAGTTTTAGAAGCGGAGAAATATCTTCTAACAAAGAAAGAAAAATGATTGAAATTTATGAACATATAGGGAAACAAGTAATTATAAGTTCAACATTAAAATCAGAAGAATATGCAACTGACAAATACAAAAACACTGACACAATAAATGTGATAGATTACAATAATCACAAAGACAGTAAAATATTAAGTGAGAAATTCTCTAGTGATTTTAAAACTATAGTAAAATCATTTAATATTTCAACAAACAAAAACTAAAAAATAACATTCTAAAAAAAGTAAAACCATGATAATAGTCAGCGAAATTCTTTCATAAAAAAAATACATTTACAAGTTAAGAAAGTAATACTATCATCAAAAAATAAACAATAAAAAATGAGTGAAAATATAGAGAATCCTTTGGTACAATTAATTGGTGTTTGGAAAGGTGAAATGGGTGTAGATATTGCGCCAAAACCAGAAGAAGATGAAAACAACCCTTATTATGAAGTTTTAACCATAGAACCTATAGAATTAGAAGTTGAAAATGCAGAAGAGCAAGAGTTAGATGCTGTTAGATATCATCAAGTAGTTAGAGAAAAGGCAAACGATAAAGTTTCTCATAGTGAAACTGGTTATTGGTTGTGGGATAAAAATGAACATACAATTATGAATTCTTTTTCGATTCCTAGAGGTGTAAATATTTTAGCTGGTGGAGAAGTAACCTTTATAAACAACGAGTTAAAACTAGAGGTTGCAGTAGCAGAAAATGATACAAAATGGGGCATTGTACAATCGCCTTTTATGCTAAAAAAAGCAAAGACGTTATCTTTTAAAAGATCGTTTACATTAAAAAACAACACATTGAGTTATACGCAAGAAATGATGTTAGACATTTATGGTAAAACTTTTGCACATACAGATGTAAACACACTTACCAAAGAGTAGGTTTTTAAATATAATAAAAGCTTTTTATAAAACAAGTTGTGTCTAATTAAACAAAAAAAAATGAAAAAAATTATAGTTGCCCTTCTTTTAATGATTCCTATTCTTGCATTTAGTCAAGAGACAGATAAATACTCAATTGTTAAAACTCAAACTACAAATGTTCGGATTCCTGGTAAATGGACGCAACTAAATACAATGGATGACTCGGGTCAAACATATTTACAAAATGAAGATGAAGTAATAATTGCCATTGCTCAAAACCCTAAAAAGGCATATTCTTTTTATAAAAGTAAAAACTCTGATTTTAAGAATGTACAAGAATTTTACAAATGGGATTCTGATTATAGAAGAGAACTCAAATTTAAAACTGATGAAATTCAAAAAAACAAAAAATTAGAATACATCATTTGGAAATTTAATGATGGAAAACTGGACAACGTGTTTTTATTCGGATCTGTAAAAGATAATTTTATAAACCTTCTGGTGTATACAAATAAATGGAGCGAGATTGAAAAGGTTAAGTTTTTAAAAAACCTTTATAAATTAAACAAATAACAACACTTATAGATAATTAAACAGAACATATAAAACTAAAAACAGAATGAAAAAACTATTAATTGTATTATTGATTTCAACATCAAGTACCTTATTTGCACAAGATAACCCACAAGATTTAATTGACAATTTCTTTGCTACTTATAAAATAGATGCCGGAAAAGCTGTAAAGGAATTATATGCAACCAATAAATGGACAGAAAGAATAAAAGATGATATTGATAAAATAATTGGTACGGTAAATAGTTTTACTGAAAGTTATATGGGTAAATATTACGGATATGAAATTATCACAAAGAAAAAGTTTGCTGAAAGCTTTGAATTATACTCATATATGATAAAATATGATAGACAACCTATTCGGTTTATTTTTAAATTTTATAAACCAAACGATAAATGGGTATTATATTCCTATGCGCTTGACGACAGCTTAGATACAGAAATTCAAGAAGCTGCAAAGCTTTATTATTTGAAATTAGATAAAGAATAACTAAATGAATACGGAACCAAAATTAGTTACTTTTTACTAACGCTATTTTTTTTCTTTGGTAAATTCTCGCTATAAAAACCGCAACTATTCTTATACATAAAACTTACCCAACATAGAAAATGAAACTCAAAACATCAATAATATTTTCAATTCTTTCTTTTTTAGGAATATATTTATTGTTTTCCAATTCAGATGTTAGGAATATTAATAAATTCAATTTATTACTGAATATTTCTGCCATTTTAATATTAATTGGAATTATCGGGTTTATTATTTATTTAATAGCTAAAGAAAGTAGGAAAATTAAAAATATTACTATTGGATTGGTTTTTATTTCATTGGTAATAAATTCTTACGTTGGATTTTATAAGTATCAAATGAATAAAAGGAATAAAATTCTTTCTGAATATTATGAATTAAAAACTTGTAAAGAAATGGAAACTCGATTTGCAAGTGACTTAAAAAAAGGAGAAATAAAGTATTTCTTTTTCGGAATTGGTTATGATACGGAATTGGCAAAAATATTAGACGATAAATATAAAATTGAAACTTTCGGAATGGGTTGTATGATTCAATCTAAAATGATTTGTTATAATGAATTAGTAGATAAATTTCTAAAAGAAAAATATAGCAACTCAATAAATGAAATTTATAAAGAAATAAGAATTGAATAAAAAGCGCTAGATAACACCGTTTATAAAAATTGATTAATTTTAGCTTCATTAAAATTAGTTGCATTTCTATAAACTTCTATTTTCCTGCGGAAAAATAGCCGTTCATTTTAAACGCAACTAGCTATAAAACACATTGGCATTCATTAAGAAAATTGAAATGAAAATTAGAGAAGCACATAGAAATGATTATACCATTTCAACTGACAAGGATAGATTAGATATTTTGAGTATTCACAAATTCCTTGCTAACGAAACTGATTGGGCTAAAGGAATTCCAATCAATACTTTGAAAACATCAATTGAAAACTCTTTAAATTTTGGGCTTTTTTACGAAAACAAGCAAATTGGCTTTGCTAGAATAATTTCAGATTATTCAACGATTGCATATTTAGGAGATGTTTATATTCTAAAGGAATATAGAGGAAAAGGATTAAGTAAATGGCTGATAAATGAAATAATGGAACACCCAAATCTTCAAGGATTAAGACGTTGGATTTTATTAACAGATACAGCTGAATGGCTTTATAAAAAGTTTGGGTTTACGGACTTATCTAATCCTGAATTTTATATGGAGAAACATAACTCGAATGTATATAAAACTACTGATAACTTAAGCCGTTTAAAAAGAATTAATAGTAAAAACTAATTTATGAAAGCCTTAACAGATTTACCATTTGTGATTTACTTACTAACATTAGTACTTAAAACACGTAATTAAAGAAACACGTTTTACAATCCTTCTGTATAAAAAAAAACAACTCAATGAGTTGTTTTTTTAATTTATAAAACTTTTTTTAATGTTTCCCTTTTTTTAATAACTCAGGAAACTTCTTTTTAAATTTATTTAATCTTGGTACAGAAACCGCTTTTACATAGCCTTGGTTTGGATTTAAACGTTCAAAATCTTGATGAAATTCTTCTGCTTTGTAAAACTTTTTAAGTTTTGTAACTTCCGTTTCAATATTTTTTTTATAAACCTCTTTGTTTAATTTGGCAATGGCAGTATCAATAATTACCTTTTCTGCATCATTCGTATAAAAAGCAATAGATCTATATTGCGAACCATAATCTGGGTGTTGTCCGTTTTTTGTAGTTGGATCATGAGAACCAAAAAATACAGTTACCAAAGTTTCGAAACTTACTTTATCTGGGTTATAATACACCGCAACAGTTTCTGAATGCCCCGTTTTTCCTGTTCCTATTGATTTGTATGTTGGATTTAATGTATGTCCGCCAGCATAACCAGAAACAGCTTCTTCTACTCCACTTACACTTTCGAAAATTGCTTCTACACACCAAAAACATCCGCTTGCAAAATATGCGATTTTGGTATTTTCTTTCATAATAAATGGCACTTTTGGTTTTACTTCCTTTTTAGTAGAAAACGCAAAAAATGAAATTAATACGAGTGATAAGGTTAGAACTGCAATAGATTTTAATATTTTCATTAATATAATTTTGTTAGATTTTTAAAAAATTGCACTAAGAACAGTGTTGCTATTCATAGTACAATTTTAAGAACTTTTAATTAAAAACATTTCCGAGAAGTTTTACTTCGAGGTTTCTACTGAAACTGTCATTCCCATGAAAACGGGAATCTAAAATGTTTTACAATTATTGATATAGTCGTATCAAATTACAACTATTTACAAGTTGTTTACAACTTTAGCATTTTTTTAAGAAACCGACTTGTAAAAAAAGAAGTAGACACCTATTTTTGTTTCATAATTTTATGAAAAACAAACTTGTCTCTTTGAGTGCAGTCGGAAGGTTTGTTTATAGTTCTCGACTGCGCTCAAACAGACATTAATAGTATAAAATATAGATTAATAAATGGAGCATTTTATAGTTTCTGCACGTAAATACCGTCCTCAAAATTTTGCGGATGTTATTGGGCAACAAGCCATTACAAACACGTTAGAAAAGGCTATAGAAAATAACCATTTAGCGCAAGCGTTGTTATTTACAGGTCCACGTGGAGTTGGTAAAACATCTTGTGCAAGAATATTGGCAAAAAATATTAATCAACAAGATGCAGAAATTTCTGCAGACGAAGATTTTGCCTTTAATATTTTTGAATTAGATGCTGCTTCTAATAATTCTGTTGATGATATTAGAAGTTTAACAGATCAAGTTCGTATTCCGCCTCAAACTGGTAAATACAAAGTATATATTATTGATGAGGTACACATGTTATCTCAAGCAGCTTTTAATGCTTTTTTAAAGACGTTAGAAGAACCACCTGCACATGCTATTTTTATTTTAGCAACTACTGAAAAACACAAAATTATTCCGACGATATTATCGCGTTGTCAAATTTTCGATTTTAAAAGAATTGGCGTTTTAGATGCTAAAAATTACCTAAAAGTAATTTGTGAAAAGGAAAATATTACAGCAGATGATGATGCGTTGCATATTATCGCTCAAAAAGCGGATGGAGCAATGCGTGATGCGTTGTCTATTTTTGATAGAGTTGTTAGTTTTTCTGGAAATACATTAACGAGAGAAGCTGTTACAGAAAACCTGAATGTATTAGACTACGAAACGTATTTTAATATGACAGATTTAATGTTATCAAACAAAATACCACAAGTATTAAATGCTTTTAATGTGGTGTTAGGTAAAGGTTTTGAAGGGCATCATTTTATAAACGGATTAGCAAGTCACTTTAGAGACTTATTAGTTGCCAAAGACAAAGCTACTTTAGAGTTGTTAGAAGTTGGTGATGCTGCTAAAAAGAAATATTTAGAACAAGCCACAAAGGCAAGTATTCCTTTTTTAATGCAAGCTATAGAAAAAGCAAATGATTGCGATTTAAATTATAGGGTTAGTAAAAATCAGCGATTGCTGGTAGAATTAACCATCATGCAGATTGCCTCTATCACTTTTGATGGAGAAAAAAAAAAATCAGCTAACTACATAATTCCTGCTACATTTTTTCAAGCACTTTCTCCTGCTGTAAAAGAGATTGCAAAACTGAGTCAAAAAAAGGCTGTGGTTGCGCAACCTCAAAAAGTAGAACCACCTAAACCTAAATTGAAACCTCCTGTTTTAAAATCGGCACAAAGACGTACTTCTTCTTTATCACTAAAAAGTATTCACGAGAAAAAAGTAGTTAAAAAAGTAGCTGAAGAAGAAAACTTCGACAATCACCCAAAAGACGTTTTTACAGAAGAAGTTTTACAAGGACTTTGGAAAGAGTATGTTGCTTTATTAATTACAAAAGGAGAACGAAGTATGGCTTCTATTGTAGGTACAGATTTACCAAAATTAGGCCAAGACTTTAAAATTACTTTTACCGTGCCTAATAAATTAATGGAAGATCAGTTTAGAAAAGGACGACCAAAATTAATCAACTACTTAAGAGAAAAACTTAATAATTACGGAATTAAAATTATTGTTGTATTAAATGAAACTGTGGAGAAAAAGTTTGCGTATACTCCACTTGAAAAATACAATAAGATGAAAGAAATAAACCCTCTTTTAGAAAAATTAAAAAACGCATTTGGGTTAGATATGTAACATTATACTTACGAATACTACTTATAAGTACATTAATTATTATTTAATTATGGATTACTTTATATTTTTTGCTTTTATATGTATTGTCTGGTTTTTGATTCACAACTTCCGTAAAAAGAAACGTCTAAAGAAATTTAAAACTTCACTTTATAAAAACTGGGGAACTCCAAAAAAGAAAGAAATTTATAATTTCTTTGTAATTTCTAAGTATTTTAATAACAACAGACACAAAGAGAAAGCACATCATATTTTATCAGAAAAAAGTAAAGTCGATTTTGATATTGATGATATTTTTAAATTTGTAGATAGAACTTCTTCTAAAATAGGACAACAATATTTATACTTTAAATTAAGAACAATTGGTACTCTTAAAGAGTTAAAAAAATTTGATGATTTAACGACTTTATTTCAAAAAAATAAAGACTTAAGTATTTCTTGCCAAATAGAACTTTCTAAATTAAATAACAATAACTCTTATTATTTAGAAGAATTAATCAACGACAAACAATTAGAAAAACCAAAACATTTATGGATTGTTAGGGGCTTAACAATTACTGCAATTTCTTCGATTATACTCTTATTTTTCTATCCAATATTTAGTCTTTTATTGGTTCCTGTTTTTTCTGCGAATCTTTTTTTTCACTATAAAAACAAACATAGTGTTGCCTATTATTTAAATGGAGTAACTCAATTATCTAGAACATTAAAAGTGAGTCAAAAATTAGCTAAAAACCGAGAAATAGCAGCTCATTTTAAAGATCTTTCTTTTATAAAGGACATGAGGTCTATTAAATTTAAAACAGAGTTTATAGCTTTTGAAAAAAACATAACTGATGAGGTTTTATTCTTTCTATGGTTTTTGGCAGAAAGTATTAAAATACTATTTAATGTCGAGTATTTAGTTTTTTATAGCTTTTTAGATGCTATTACTAAAAAACGAAAAAGTATCGAAGATATGTTCCTTTTTATAGGAGAAATTGATGCTGCTATTTCTACAGCTTCTTTAAAATCTGGAAACTTAAAAATTTGTACACCTACTTTTAATGATAATAATGAGTTAAAAGTAAACGGAATTTATCATCCTTTAATTGAAAATTGTATTACTAACGACACACACTTATTACATAAAAGTATGCTTTTAACTGGTTCTAATATGTCTGGGAAAACTACTTTTATAAGAACGGTTGCTATTAATAGTATTTTGGCTCAAACACTTCATCTTTGTTTTGCTGATGCATATGCTGCTCCTTTTTACAAAATACATTCTTCTATTAGAATTACAGATGATTTGTTAGATAATACAAGTTATTATTTACAAGAAGTACTTACCATAAAGGAGTTAATAGAAGCTTCTAAAGACACCAATCCTTGTTTATTTGTATTGGATGAGATTTTTAAAGGCACCAATACAATAGAAAGAATTTCTGGTGGAAAAGCTATTTTATCCTATTTAAATAAGGAAAATCATACTGTTTTAGTTTCTACACACGATATAGAATTGACAGAGTTATTAGTAAAAGACAACTACGATTTATATCACTTTAGTGAAAAAATTGAAGACAATAATCTCTTTTTCGATCACAAAATAAAACCAGGAAAACTAAAGACTAGAAATGCGATTAAAATTCTAGACTTATATAAATATCCTTCAGAAATAATTAAAGAAGCAAAAGAAATAGAGGCTACTTATTTTGCTTAAAAATAATTTTATACGCTTTTCCCTAAGTAAATTAAGGTACAGTTCTCTTTGTTTCCTTCTAATTTTTCAAATTCTGGCAGTAAGAATAATTTATCATCTTTCTTAACAAATAAAGGCACCGATTTTAGTTCGTTAAACAATTTAGAAACCATTTCCTTGTACTCTTCTTCAGAAGTAATAGCTACTTCATAAATTTTAGGATTGTCTCTAAACGCTTCACTTAAATTTATATAATCGTCTTTAGGTGTTAAGAAGTTATTATTTAAAGAGGCATCACCTAAAGTAATTTCATCAGAAGTTGCCAATCTGTAAGCCCCATGTTCTCCGAAAGATTTTGAAAAATTATCGAGTGCATATTGGTTTACTGTTTCACTACTGGTCATTGCTAATAAATAACCAACATCGTTTAATTCTATATTATCAGTTAAATCTTCATTATAAATATCAATTCTAAAAGCCTCTAAATCAGATTTCACAGCTTGATCAACATAATCATTATTTGCATCAATCAAAATAACTCTTTTGCCATTATCTTTTAAATATTTAGCTATTAATCTAGCAGGACTAGAAGCTCCAATAATTAAAATTGCATTCGAACTTTTTAGAAAAACACCCACCATTTTCGCAAACAATCTCGCTGTTGTTGCATTGAATAAAACGGTTCCTAAAACAATCATAAAAACCAAAGGTGTAATGTACTCTGCTCCTTCTACTCCTTGTTTCATTAACTTACTTCCAAATAAAGAAGCAATACCCGCAGCTACAATTCCACGAGGTCCAACCCAACTTATAAATAGTTTTTCATTTAGTTTTAATTTAGAATTTCTTGTACTTGCAAAAACTGCTAAAGGTCTAATTACAAACACAACGATTGCAAAAAGTGCTGCCGTTTTCCAAGTATACAACAACATTAAATCTTCGATATTTATGTTTGCTGATAATAAAATAAAAAGAATAGAAATTAATAAAACACTTAAAGATTCTTTAAAATAGAGCAACTCTTTTAAGTTTGCTAGTTTTCCGTTTCCTAAAACCATTCCCATAACTACAACTGCCAATAAACCAGATTCATGTGCAAAAACTTCAGATTCTACAAACACTAATAAAACTGTTGAAAGAGATACTACATTTAGCAAATAATGAGGAATCAGTTTTTTATTAATTGCATACGCTAAAGCGTGTGCAAAAGTAAAACCAAAGGTTGTACCAAAAAGTAAAATTTTACCAAACTCCATTAAAGCCACTTTTGTAAAACCACTTCCACCACCAACGCTTATAAATTCGAAAACCAATACTGCAACCAATGCTCCTATTGGGTCTATTAAAATTCCTTCCCATTTTAAAACGGTTGAGACATCTTTTTTTAATGGAATATTTCTTAAAATTGGTGTAATTACAGTCGGTCCTGTAACAATGATTAATCCTGAAAACAGAAAAGAAAGATCCCAATTTAAGTTAAAAATATAATGGGCAACAATTCCTGCTCCAAAGAAAGTAATTGCAGAACCCAAGGTTATTAATTTTGTAATAACAGGACCTACATTTTTAATTTCACTTCTTTTTAGCGTTAATCCACCTTCAAAAAGTACAATACTTATGGCTAAAGAAACAAAGTAATACAATCCATCTCCAGGAAAAAGTCCTTTTTTACCATTCCAAATTGGTTCTATCCATTTTGTGCCATCTTCACTTAAAAACTCAGCAGCAATTGGACCAACAAGTAATCCAATTAAAATTAAAGGTAGAATTGCAGGGATTTTAAATTTCCATGCAAACCATTGTGCTAATATTCCTAAAATGATAATTCCTGCGAGCTCTAACATATTTTTTTATTATTAAGAAAGTAAATTTAAGAATGTTTTACCATCATAAAAATTAATTTATAGTTTTTTTATTTCTTGTAAAGTTCCCTATATTGTCGCAATAACTTAACTTTAAAAGACTTTTTTTGCAGAAAATTGATAAAATATTAATCGGTGTTGCATTTTCACCAAACTTAAAAGCAAACATATTTGAAGCTATTAGATTGGCTAATATATTTGATGCTGAATTGGTTGGCGTTCATGTTGGAACAAAATCAGATAAAAAAAAATCGGATTTAAAGGCTATTTTAACGGAAGGAGATGCTCTAAAAAAACCAGGTACAACTATCTGGAAAGAAGGTAATCCAGTAGATGTAATTCTAGAAACTTGTACGCAAGAAAATATAGATTTACTTATTTTAGGTGCAATTCAAAAAGAAAATTTACTAAAATACTATGTAGGTTCAATTGCTAGAAAAATTACTAGAAAATCACCTTGTTCTGTCTTATTGCTCATAAAACCATCTATAAAAAGAGTTCCTTGTAAACACATTGTTGTAAATGGTTTAAAAGACGAAAGAACAGAAGAAACTATAAAAACAGCTTTTCTTTTCTCTGAACATTTAAAATGTAGTAAAATTACAATTGTAGAAGAAGTTAGTCAAGATGAATTGCATGTTAAAGTAAGTGATGACAAGACTTTACGTAAAGCAAATATTGCAAGAGAAAGATTAAGTACTAGAGAAGATCAACGTGTAAAACATATTTTAGAAACGATTAATAATAAAGATATTACTGTAAAAACGCAAAGTATTTTTGGAAAAAGAGGATACTCTATTGGACATTATGCAAAAGTAAAAAGAGCCGATTTATTAATAATGAATGCTCCTAACAAATTAGGTTTCTTCGATCGGATTTTCCCTCATGATATTGAATATATTTTATCTGAATTACCAACTGATGTTTTAATTGTAAAATAGATGCCGAAAAAAAATACATTTAAAACGTTTGTAAGTGACATTCCAAAAAATTTATTTTCTGGTTTTGTCGTTTCATTAATTGCACTTCCTTTAGGTTTAGGACTTGCATTAGCATCTGGCGCACCTCCTATTTCTGGAGTTATTGCAGCCATTATTGGTGGTATTGTTGTTTCTATAATTGGTGGCTCTAACGTTACTATTACAGGTCCTGGAAATGGTTTGGTAGTTGTTATTTTAGCAGCAATTACAACTTTGGGTGAAGGCGATATGCAACAAGGATTTTTATATACTTTGGCTGCTATTGTAATCTCCGGAATTATCATGATTATTCTTGGTTTTCTAAGAATGGGCTCTTTAGGTGATTTCTTTCCTGGTTCTGCTATACAAGGAATGTTAGCTGCCATTGGAATTGGAATTTTCGCAAAACAGATTCATGTTATGTTTGGTAATTTAGAAGCCAAAGGAAGCATTATTGAACTTCTAATACAGATTCCTGAAGGAATTATAAACTTGATAAAAACGGATAATTCAAGCATGTTTTATGCAGGTTTAGTCGGAATTGTAAGTTTATTAATTATGATTTTTTACAGTAAAATAAGAAATCGATATTTTCAATTAATTCCTGCTCCTATGTGGATTGTGGTTTTAAGTGTTGGTATGTATTATTATTTTGAATTGGTTTCTGCAACTCCATATCCTATTGATAAAAGTTTATTGATTGCATTGCCTGATGATATATTATCGAATTTTGCTTTTCCTGATTTTGGTAAAGTATATCATGGAGATTTTATAAATGCAGTAATTGCCATTACTTTAATTGCAAGTATAGAAAGTTTATTAAGTATTAAAGCTGTTGATAAATTAGATCCTTTAAAAAGAAGGTCTAACGTAAATAAGGATATTCGTGCCTTAGGCTTAGCAACAGTTATTAGTGGTTTTTTAGGAGGATTAAATGTTGTTACTGTAATTGCAAGAAGTTCTGTAAACGTTAATAATAAAGGAACAAATAGATCTGCAAACTTTTTTCATGCAGCGTTTTTAGTTGCTTTTATTTTATTATTTGCAACTGAATTACGTAAAATTCCATTGCCAGCTTTAGCTGCTATTTTAGTATTTACAGGGTATAAATTAGCATCACCAGAAAATCTAAAAAAAGTACTTAGTATTGGTTCTGAGCAATTAATTATCTTTTTAGTTACACTACTTACAACCATTGCAACAAGCTTAATTACAGGAATAATTGTTGGTATTTTAGTCACGTTTATTATTCATGTTATTATCAATAAAAACATCCTTTTATTTATAAAAAACATTTTAAAACCAAATGTTTTAATGTTTAAAGAAGAAGGTACCTATTATGTGAGTGTAAAGAACTTTTCTAGTTTTTTAAACTATACAAAACTGAAAACGAAACTCGATCAAATTCCTGAAACAGAAGAAGCAATTATCGATTTTTCGATGTGTGATTTTGTAGATCATTCTGTGATGGAAAACATGAGTAATTACGCAGCTTCTTTTACTAGAAAAGGCGGACATTTTGAAGTAATTGGTTTAGATGATTCTAAATCTGGAAGTGAACATCCTTTTGCACTACGTAAGATATTGCCAAAACAAATTATTCCAAAAGAAGGTGTTTTAACTAAAAGGCAAAAATCTATTCAAAATATTAGTGAAAAAATGCATTGGAAATATTATGCCTTTTCTGCACAAGAAATGCAAGAGTTACCGACTTTTGGTTATTTTAAAACACGTAAAATAAACAAAGTTTCTAACGTACTTTCTAACGAAGATTGCACCATTTTTGATGTTCATTTTACTGAAGGTGAAATGATTGCGAAACAAGTGATTAAAACAACTATGTTGCATATTCATACTTTAAAACCAGTTCCTAATTTTACATTAGACAGAGAAGGTATTTTTGAATATCTCTTAGAATTTGCTGGTTATAAAGATATTGATATTAGTAATCATCCAGATTTTAGCAAACGTTTTTATTTAGCTGGAAAAAACGAAGAAAAAATTAGAGCATTTTTCACAGATGAACTAATTTTGTTCTTTGAAAGCAATAAACAATATCATATTTCTGCTACCGAAAACGGAATTTTAATATTTGGGAACGAACGTTTATCGAGTGTTAAAGAAATTAAAGCACTTGCTTATTTTGGTATGGGATTACAAAAAACAATATAATTAGTATGTTAGGATTACAATTTGAAACCGAAACTTCTTGGGCAGAAATTGCCAAAGATAATTTACAACAAATACTTACAGATCATGCTTTTTTAGAGCAAAAAGCAGCTTCTAACGCTGTTTCTATAATTATTAATTATTCTGAAGAAACAGAGCTTGTAAAAGAGATGAGTAATATTGCTATTGAAGAAATGCAACACTTTAAAATGGTGCATTTGTTAATGGTAAAACGTGGAATGGTTTTAGGTCGTGAGCAAAAGAATGATTATGCTATTCGATTGCAAAAATTTTTTAAGAAAACAGGCGATAGAACAGATGCTTTAATTCAGCGTTTATTAGTTGCTGCTTTAATTGAAGCTAGAAGTTGTGAGCGTTTTAAAGTGTTTTCTGAAAATATGGAAGATGAAGAATTGTCTAAATTCTATAATAATTTAATGATTTCTGAAGCTGGACATTATACTACTTTTTTAAAGTTTGCCAGAGAATATCAAGATAGAGAGATTGTTGATAAAAAATGGAATGACTTATTAGCTTTTGAAGCTGAATTAATGAAAGAACGTGGAAAAAAAGCGACAATTCACGGTTAGAAATCCCAACTTAATCTTCCCAAAGGGAAGAAACTCTTATCCTAAAACTTTGCAACTTTACAACTCTGTAACTTTGCAACTAATTTAAAAATATGTTCTCTAAAGACGAAGCTGCATTATTACGTAAGGAATTTTGGACAAGTTTTGGAAAATCGTTTCCAAAGAAATGGTTGTTGTACAACACAAAAATAAAAGGATTCTCTTTTAAATTTGTGGCGGATAGAAAAAAAGCAATGGTTTGTTTGGATATTGAAAATCCTGAGGAATTGGTAAACCTACTCTATTTTGATAAAATGATTTCTTTAAAAACGTTGTTAGAAAATGAACTTCCTGAAGTTATTTTTAATGATGATTATGAGCTTGAAAGTGGCAAAAAAATTCATAGAATTTATGTCCCGTTTGAAGGAAAATTTAGTGTCCATAATAAAAATACGTGGAGAGATTGTTTTGAGTTTTATATGGAAACAATGCCAAAATTTGAAAATTTTTTCTACGAATATGAAGATGTTATAAAAAGTATCTAAATACTTCTCGTGCTAATTGTTTACTAAAAAGCCCGCGTTAAGGATTGAAACGGCATCCTTTTTTATTTTTACTTTATAAGAGTTATTATTGTTTATTAATAAAGAGATTGCCACAGTTTACAAAAAAGTAAACTTAGCAATGAAAAAATTAAAAAGATATAGTGGAAAGCCTGACCTGAAAGGTAACGCCCAAATTATCACTACAATTTATTCTGATAAAATACTGAAAACAAAAAAAATCGCCCAAATGAGCGATTCTTAAATTCTTACTTCTCTCTTTTCAACTATTTTATAAAAGTAATACTGAAAGGGTAACTTGGTGGTTCATTATTACTTGCTTTTATTGCATTTATGATTGGGAATATTAGATAGAAAAAACCTATTGCGATTAAGCCTAAAATGCCTAATCCTACCAATAAAATTAAAGGAATACAGATTAAGATGTAGATAAACATCGATATTCTAAAGTTTAGAATTGCTTTACCGTGTTGATCCATACCTAAGACTTCATCTTTCTTAGTAAGCCACAAAACCAAAGGAACGATAAAACCTCCAATACCAGTTACAAAATCTAGTAATTGACTTAAATGTGTAAGTACTAATAATTGTTTGTCTTCTTTCATGATTATCTATTCAATTTTAATTGTGTACTTATTTGACGCTGAAATTCTTGTTTTGTTACAACAATTAATGATTTAAAGGAATTGCACTATAAAAATACCAAATAATTTTAAGATAAAAATGGTATTTAGAATAAATTAAGCTGTGTATATTTGCAGTATGATTAAAAACGATACTATTATTGCTTTGGCAACTCCTGCTGGTGTTGGAGCTATTTCTGTGATTAGACTTTCTGGTGAAAATGCGATTACTATTGTTGATGCTTTTTTTAAATCTGTTAGAAAAGGTAAAACGCTGAAGAATCAGAAATCTCATACGATTCATTTGGGTCATATTGTACAGAATGATATTCTTTTAGATGAAGTTTTAGTGTCCGTTTTTAAAGATCCGAATTCTTATACTGGTGAAAATGTCATTGAAATTTCTTGTCATGGATCTAGCTTTATTCAGCAAGAAATTATTCAACTTTTTTTAAAAAATGGCTGTAGAATGGCTGATAATGGTGAGTTTACAATGCGTGCTTTTTTGAATGGTAAAATGGATTTATCGCAAGCTGAAGCTGTTGCTGATGTTATTGCATCGAATTCTGCAGCGAGTCATCAAATGGCAATTCAGCAAATGCGTGGTGGAATTACCAATGAATTGAAAGAATTGCGTGTTCAGTTATTAGATTTTGCTGCTTTAATAGAGCTTGAATTAGATTTTTCTGGTGAAGATGTTGAGTTTGCAGACAGAACTAAATTTAAAGAATTAGTGGCAAAAATCACTTTTGTTTTAAAACGTTTGATTGATTCTTTTTCTTTTGGAAACGCTATGAAATATGGAATTCCGGTTGCAATTATTGGAGAACCAAATGTTGGAAAATCAACTTTGTTAAATACGCTTTTAAACGAAGAAAAAGCAATTGTATCTGATATTGCAGGTACAACTAGAGATGCTATTGAAGATGAAATTATTATTGATGGTGTCGCATTTCGTTTTATTGATACTGCAGGAATTAGAGAAACTGAAGATGTTATTGAAAGTATCGGAATTAGAAAAGCTTATGAAAAAGCGGATAATGCGCAGTTAATTATTTTCTTAATTGATGCTAATAAATATATTTATTCTAGTGAAGAATTTTTAGAAGAAATTGAAACTATTAAAATTCGTTTTCCTAATAAACGTTTGTTAGTTATTGCGAATAAAGTTGATACTTTATCTTGCCACGACACTTCTATTTTAGAATCTGAAATTGATAATTTAATTTTACTTTCTGCAAAAAACAAAACTGGAATTGAGGCTTTAAAAGCTGAATTAACTTCTTTAGTTAATATTGGTGCTTTGAGTAATAATGAAACAATTGTTACCAATTCACGTCATTTTGAGGCTTTAAACAATGCATTAACAGCAATTACTTCTGTTCAGCAAGGTATTGACCTAGAAATTGGGACTGATTTGTTTTCTATTGATATACGTGAATGCTTACGTCATTTAGGTAATATTACTGGTGAATATGATGTTGATAAAGATATTCTTGGACATATTTTTGGGAATTTTTGTATCGGGAAATAGGTTAATACTTACATAAAAGCGTCTATAAATCGATAAAAACAGTTCTTATAACTCATTATTAATTTCAGCTTAAATACACCAAACACAATCTTATTAAGAAGAATATAATCTTATCATAATAAATTAATCTAAAGCACAAAAAAAAAAGGATGTCTAAATAAATAGACATCCTCTTATAATATGAACGTTTTGTATTATTTCTTTGGTTCAATTACCAATAAAACGTCGTCTTTACCTACAGAATCACCAGATTCTAATGTTATTTCAGTAACAACACCATTAACTTTAGATTCTAAACTATTCATCATTTTCATTGCTTCAACAACTACAAGTGCATCACCAACTTTCACTTTGTCACCTTTTTTCACTTTGTACTCAACTACCATTCCTGGTATTGGAGCTCTTACAGTACCTTCATTGTCATTACTTTCAGCTTTTTTACCTTTCTTCTTCTTCTTACGTCTAGGAGATGCTCCACCAGCATTTAAGCTAGCACCAGCCATCATAGGTACAGAAACAGTGAATTTTTCACCATCTACTAATACTTCGATATCTTGTAAGTTAGAATCACCAGATTTAGCAGTAAGTTCACCAGAAAGCGCTTTAGCAACTAATTCATCTTCTTTTTTAACTTGTTCTAATGTTTTAGGCTTAACGTCTGCAGGAATTGGCTCAAGGTCATATTTCCATTTTAAGAAACGTTTTCCAGTAACTGGATATAATGCACAAAGTACTTCATCATCTATGTCTTTAGCAAGCGTACCAAATTTCTCTTTTACAGCATCCATTTCAGGCTCTAAAATAGACCCTGGTCTAACTGTAATTGGAGTTTCACCTCTTTCGTATCCGATTAAGGCTTTTTTCTGAACTTCAGGATTTATTGGATGAGTTGTTTTTCCGTATAAACCATAGCAAAGATCCTTAACCTCTTTAGTAATATTAGAATACTCACCTTCGTAAGTATCAAATAATACATTGTTTACAGTTTGAACACCTACAATCTGAGAAGTTGGAGTTACTAAAGGAATATTTCCTAAGTCTTTACGAACTTTTGGTAATAAACGGAATACCTCATCTAATTTATCTAACTTGTCCATTGCTTTAAGCTGGTTCACTAGATTAGAAAGCATACCACCCGGAGTTTGGTGTAATAAAACATTAATATCAGTAATAGCATAATTAGGAGTATTATCTAAATGCTTATACTTAGGAATGTCTTTTTCCATTTCGCTTGCAATAGCTGTAATCTTCTTAATATCCATTCCTGTATCACGGTTAGTACCGAGTAAAGTCATAATAAGAGGTTCAACAGCTGGATGAGAAGTACGGTAAGCGTATGGTCCGATACAAGTATCAACAATATCAACACCTGCTTCAATAGCCTTTAATATAGATAAATCTGCCATACCTGAAGTAAAGTGAGTATGTAGGTTTAATGGAATATCAGTTATTGATTTAATCTCACGTACTAAATTGTAAATATCATAAGGAGCAATTAAACCTGCCATATCTTTAAGGCAAATAGAATCTACACCAAACGCGATTAAATCTTTAACTTTATTGATATAGTATTCTTGGTTATAAACATCACCACCTAAACGAGGTTGGTTTAATGTATAACAAACTACACCTTGAAAATGCTTACCATTATCTTTGATTACTTTTGCAGCAGTTTCAAAATTACGGAAATCATTTAATGCATCAAAACAACGGAAAATATCCATTCCATTATCAATAGAACGTTGTACAAAAGATTGAACAACATCATCAGCATAATTACGGTAACCTACTACATTTTGCCCACGTAACAACATTGAAAATGGTGTTTTTGGCATATGTTTTTTTAAGGTACGTAAACGCTCCCAAGGATCTTCTCCTAAAAAACGGTGCATTGTATCAAATGTAGCTCCACCCCATGTTTCCACAGCGTTATAACCTGCATCATCAATCATTTCAGCTACGTGTAACATATCTTCAGTACGACCTCTAGTCGCAAATAAAGACTGATGACCATCACGTAAACTAACGTCATTAATTTTAATTGGATTAGCAGCTTTTGGTCTATCTGCTTCGAATTTTAGTTGTGTCATTTCTAAGACACCGTGCTTATCGTATTTCACTATATTATATTTTTTTCGTTTTTATAAATAAACTTGTATTACCACTTATGGCCACCAAAGGCTCTACCATGCAAATGAGCAACATTTCTTGCACTCATTGCTCTATTAAGTCCCATTAACATCCAACGGTTCTCGTGATACTCGTCATGAGTCATATTCTGCATTCGGCTAATCATTATTGCAGCACCGATAGCAGCAGCTTTACGTTTTTTATCTTCTCTTGTCATAAGATATATCTTTTACAATGAAATATTTCCATGTTTCTTAGCAGGAAGTAACTCTGTTTTATTGCAAAGAATATCTAAACTAGCTATTAATCTTCTTCTAGTTTCAGAAGGAAGAATAACATCATCTATATAACCTCTTTCAGCAGCAAGGTATGGTACACTAAATGCCTTTTCGTACTCATCTATTTTCTCTTGTGTTTTAGCAACCTTATCTTCTGCATTTGCAATATCTTTACGGTAACTAGAAATTACTTCTACAGCACCTTTAGCTCCCATTACAGCAATTTCTGCTGTTGGCCATGCAAACACCATATCTGCACCTAAAGATTTAGAACTCATTGCTAAATAAGCTCCGCCATAATCTTTACGGCAAACAACTGTCATTTTTGGAACAGTAGCTTCTGAGTAACTCCATAATAATTTTGCACCATGACGAATAATACCACCCCATTCTTGGTTAACTCCTGGTAAGAATCCTGGAACATCAACAAAAGTTACAATAGGAATATTAAAAGCATCACAAGTACGAATGAAACGTGAAATTTTATCTGAAGCATCAATATCAAGACAACCTGCAGAAATCATAGGCTGATTAGCAATAATACCAACACTATGGTTGTTTAATCTACCATAACCAACAATACAGTTTTCTGCAAAGTGTTCATGAACTTCCATAAAGTATTCATCATCTAAAACCTCAGTTATAATATCTTTCATATTATAAGGAGTTCTAGCATCATCAGGAATGATTGTATCTAAAGAATCACATAATCTTTCAGGATCATCCCCCATAGGGATCATTGGAGCACGCTCCATATTATTAGAAGGCATAAACTCTAACAATTCACGAATTTGTTCAATAGTGTCTTCATCATTTTCACATGCAAAATGAGAATTACCACTCTTTGAATTGTGAACCATTGCTCCACCTAAGTCCTCAAAAGTTGTTTCTTCTCCAGTAACAGTTTTAATTACATATGGACTAGTAATAAACATATGACTAGTCTTCTTTACCATAAATATATAATCTGTCATTGCAGGAGAATATACTGCTCCACCAGCACAAGGGCCCATAATAGCAGATATTTGAGGTATAACACCTGATGCACGAGAGTTTCTAAAGAAAATATCTCCATATCCTCTAAGAGCGTCTACACCTTCTTCTACTCTAGCTCCTCCAGAATCATTTAGTCCTACTACAGGCGCACCTGCCTTTAATGCTAAATCCATTATTTTACAGATTTTAGCAGCATGCATTTCACCTAGAGAACCTCCACGAGAAGTAAAATCTTGTGAAAATGCAAATACAGGACGACCATTTACTAATCCATGTCCTACAATAACACCATCAGAGATTATATCTACTTTTTCCATTCCAAAATTAACCGAACGATGCTTTACGAAAGTATCAACTTCTTTAAAAGTTCCTTCATCAAAAAGTAAGTCTAAACGTTCTCTAGCATTTAACTTCCCTTTTGCTTTTTGTTTCGCAAGTCGCTCTACTCCACCCATTTTTTTGGCTTCTTCTCTTTTTTGTTTTAAAAGAGCAATTTTCTCAGCTACTGTCATATTTATTTATAAAATTATATCATTTTCTACCAGATAAAGATAATTATTACTCATTTATCTAGCACAATTATTCCTTTCTAAAGTTTCATTTTTATTTAATTTTTAATAAGTTGACAAAATCGTTGACAAATTTGCTATATATTGTTAATAATACCTCAAATAATAAACGATTAATACATTTTTTTTAGAAAAAAAATCAATTTAGCAATTATTTAAAACACATGCTAAAAAACACCGTAAAAAACTAATATACAAATACTTAAGCCAGCGAAATCGTTGTATTAATCATCATTTATTAAGCACAAAAAAAATAAAAAACCCTACCTAATCAGAATAATTTATACTTAAATAGAGAATTTTTATCACAGAAAAGCATAAATAGATTTTTTTATTTAATCAATTATGATTGATTATATCCCCTAAATAAATTTTTAAGTACAAATTTAGATGTTTAATTCGCTACTTATTCTTTTTAATTTATGTTCAAATTGAATTGATATACATATATGTATATCAATTCAATTTCTGTTTTAACAAAAAAAATACATCTTCAATAATTTTTTAATATTGAATTGAACATATAAACGCAACTTTTAGCGAATAATGATATAATAGTTTTACTCTTGGTTATCTTTAAAGGACTCTAATTAGAACTACTTATGGTACTTATTTCAACAATATTATATAATACCATCATTTTTATCAGTTGTTGATGCCTTTTTATATGCAGATAATGATATTTTAACAGGATATTGTTTTATTAAGAGCATGAAAAACGTAAATCTGCTGATACACCCACCCCCAAATTATGGGGAAGTAAAACTATATAGAAGATTTAAGTTAGGTTAATTACATAATTTTTACTTTTGGGGGCAGAGAGCGTAGTGTTTTTTTAGATTTCTTTCATTAGATTCGCACAGGAAAATGGTAGTGTAGATTAGGTATATGATCAAACATTTATACCTATAATATTATATGTTTGATTTGTAGTATTCAGAATATACCTGTACCCTGATTTGCATCTAAAAAACACAAATAGTTGATTATCAATATTTGTTGTTTTTTGTATCTGGAAGTAAACACAAATAATAAACTTATAATCCACTATGAATTGTCCTTGTAATCCTTCAAAACTATACAAAGAGTGTTGTCAAAAAGCACACAATAACATAGAAAGTGTTACCACTGCAGAACAATTAATGCGTTCTAGATATAGCGCTTTTGTTTTTGCTGATATTAAATACTTGCACAAAAGTCATCATAGTTCTACAAGACTTTCTAAAAAAGAATACAAAGAATTAGAAAAGTGGACAAAATCTGTAAAATGGGTTAAATTAGAAATAATAAATACGACAAAAGACACTGTCCATTTTAATGCTTTTTTTATAGAAAATGGAAATTTAGAAAATATACAAGAAAACTCTAATTTTTGCAAAGAGAATAATTATTGGGTTTATTTAAAAGGAGAATAAAATTAATCTTAACTTCTAATAGTTTATAAAGTCTACATTACTGTTTTAAATATTTTATTCATTTTTCTAATAAAATAAAATTTAATATTAAGAAAATCAGTAACTTTATAAAAACTTATATGTACCAAATGAATTTTATTAAAAAACTGGGTATAGCTAACTCCTTAATGTTAGTATTATGCATTCTTATTATTCTTGTAGCAGAATATCTTTTTCTAACTGGTGATAAATTGCATGGAATTTTTCTTGGCCTTTGGGCTCCTACATTATTAGGAGTAATGATTTACTTAAAATTAATAAATCATGAGCGCAGATAATATAGTTCTCTATCTTTCTATTTTTGTTGGTATATGCGTCTTTATTTGGGCTTACGTTATGATAAACGAATTTAATAAAGTTAGTAAAGATTAAATCTTATTTATTCCTATAAAGCTAATTTTTAAAAATATTATTATTTCATTTGATTGTAATTATCTTTTTTTACTGATTATACACTTATTATAGACAACCTATTTTAATTTCTAATTTAAAAAAAATGTATTCATTTTTAATGTTTATTAAATCATTTTTTTTTGATATTAATTGACATTTATCTTGTTTTGAAAAAAAGCAATTAGATACTTTTGCTTGATAAATAATCTTTAATAAAAATAATTTTGAAAAAAAGTATCTTAATAATTGTGTTTATTTTAACTAGTTTTATCGCTATTTCTCAAGAACATGAAAATTTTAAACATTTTAGAATCAGTCCAGTTATAAGTCACACGTTTATTCCTACAACTACGAGTGAAGGAGAACAAACAGTTATTGTACCTACTTTTGGTTTGGATATAGAATATTGGGTTAATGAAAAATGGGGATTTGGTTTCCATAACGATTTAGAACTTGAAACTTTTGAAATAGAAAGGGGACATGAAATTTTTGTTGAAAAAGAGTTTCCTTTAGTTATAACTTTTGATGCTCTTTATAAGTATAAAGAACATTGGGTTTTAGTTGTTGGTACTGGAGTTGAATTTGAAAAAAACGAAGACCTTTTTATCATAAGAGCTGGTTTAGAATATGAAGTAGAATTTGGTAATCATTGGGATGTCTCTCCTACAGTTATTTACGATCATCGTTCTAACAGTTCTAGTACTTGGGGTATTGGAATTGGAATTGGAAAAAGATTTTAAGGTTTATAAAAAAATAAAAATCATCTATTTTAAGAAGAGTATATTCTATTTATAAGAATATACTCTTTCTAAAATTTAATATATTTCTTTTACTTATGTTTGTAACAAATTATAATATGATAATTCTGTAATAAACTTATCTTACATTATAAATTCATACTATTTTATAAGTAAATAAATGACAGTTAAAGATTTAGTTGGTACATTTTCTATTATTGGTAGCAATCAAGATGCTGATGAAGATTCTTATAAAGGAGAACTCAGTTTATCTTTAGATAGTAATGAACGAATTATTGCCAAATGGAAGATCAACAATAATCAAGAACAATTAGGTACAGGTTTCTTTAAAAATAACATTCTCGTTATCAATTTTAATTACAAAGGTTTTGAAGATAAAATCTACAAAGGAATTGTAGTTTACAAATGCTTAAACAAAGATATTTTAGAAGGTTTTTGGTCTGAAGAACTTGCAGACCCTAAGTTTCTAGGAACAGAAAACTGTTTTAGAGTTTTGAACTCTAAAACAGTTTTAAATTAATTTATTTTG
Organism: Polaribacter sp. SA4-12; assembly: GCF_002163675.1. Lineage (NCBI taxonomy): Bacteria > Pseudomonadati > Bacteroidota > Flavobacteriia > Flavobacteriales > Flavobacteriaceae > Polaribacter > Polaribacter sp. SA4-12. Next base: position 934,156 of record NZ_CP019334.1, read on the forward strand.
GTACACTTGCTTTATAAATTTCAGCTTCAGAATTCGTTTGAACTTTATAAGCTGTATCAGCTTTAATTAGAATTGATTGTCCTTTTTCTAAAGACATCGATTCGTTGTTTTGTGTAAAATTTGCACTTCCTTTTAAAAGCATCAATATTTCTACAGAATTTGAAATAGAACTATGTGTTATAGACTTTGTTAGTTCTATTTTACTTAGTTCAAAATCTTTAGCTATGGTTTTAAAAACAACTTCTCCATTTGCTTTGTTTTCAACTCCATGTAAAATATCAGGAATGGTTTCTTCAAACTTTGTGCTTTTAATCAGTTCTACAACATCAATATGTTTACTTGTTAAACCTGCTCTTAAAACATTATCAGAATTTGCCATTAACTCCATATTTACTCCTTCTAAATAAGCATGTGGAACTCCTGCATCCTGAAAAATGGCTTCTCCCCTAGATAAGTTTAATATGTTAAAAAAGTAAATAGAAAATATCCCTTTATCAATATTTTTAGAATCACTATTTGCTAATGATTTAGCGGCCCAAAATGCTGGTGAAGATTTTTCTAATTCATTCGATAAAAATTTAGGAAGAATTCTATCAACCAAAGGTTGTAAAACTTCATTTACTTCCTCTTGACTATATTCCATCACTTTTTTATAAAGACCTAAATAACCATCTTCTAAAAAAATATTTAATAAGAAACTTAACTCAGGTGTTTCTTTTATATTTTTTATTAATTTTTCTCGTTCTAAAAAACCATGTAACAACCAAAAATCAGTTAAGGCAACCATTATTTCTGGTTTGTGATTTTCGTCTTTAAAATTTCTGTTACTTGCAGTTAATGGAATTCCTTTTTCGTTTTCTTTTTTGTAGCCTATTTTAGCAGCTTCTATACTTGGATGTACTTGTATAGAAAGCATTTCTTTAACATCTAAAACTTTAAAAAGATAAGGTAATTTACCAAAAGTACTAGCAACGTCTTCTCCTAATTTCTCTACTGGATTTTGATTTAAAAATAGTTCTAAAGATATACTTCCATTTTCTGTAATTACTTTTGATGGTGCTTTTAAATGAGCTCCTAACCAATATTCTGCATACGCAGTATTTTCTTCAGCCTTTTCAGAAATTAAATTAGGAATAAAGCTATTTCCTCCCCAATCGTAATTCTGAACTTGACCTTCTATTCTATAAAATTTTTTACCTAAATCTTCCATTATACTTATCTTAGCAATTAATCAATTCATCAAAAGAATATACTCTTCTTAACAACACTCTTTCATCATCTTTATTTTCCAAATCTTCATCAGATATCTTTAAAATTTTCTTTATTAGATTCTTATCAAGAATGTTTTTTGGATTTGCGTATACAAATATATTAATATCTTCTGTATTTGTTAAAAATCGTACACCAGCTTTTACTGCTAACATTGATTCTTTCTCTTTTCTTAAGTTTAAGATAGAAACATCACACTTTGACGACTCTTTTAACTTATATAAAAAGTTTAGTCCTTTAGTATCATTACCATTATTAACAAGGCATATTTTAACTTTTTTACTAAAAGAAGATTTAAAAGACAGATTTTTTGAAATAGTAAGATCATTCTTCCCAAAAATTATAATTACACCTTTTTTCATAATGTTGTGTTTTAAAAATTTTAAATAGTAAACTAACACAGCATTCCACAATACTTGCTAACAAATTTAATTAATTATTTCTTTTTACTTTTTCTATAATGCCATGCAATCTGACCTAATTGACCAACAATTTTCACTGAATCTTTCATTGATAATTTAGAACCATCTGCATGAATCCATCTTTTTAATGGTTGTTCGCATAACATTTCTTTTGCTTTTTCTAAACCAAAATGAAGTGCTATTCTTCTAAAAATTTCAACATCAAAAATCCATTGTGTTACAAATTTTTCACCAAAAGAAATATCAATAACATCTTTATGGAAAATTTTAGCGCCACATTGTGTGTCTTTAAAGTCCATAGAAAGAATCTTTCTAATGATAAAATTAATAGTCATACTAATAATTTTTCTTGCAGATTCTTTAGTAATGTTAGCGCCCATTCTACTAATTCTAGAACCACTTACTATTTTATATTTAGCATTGTTTTCAATAGTTATCACTAAATCATCAAAATCTGCTAAATCTGTAGATAAATCTGCATCTAAAAATCCTATATAATCTAAATCTTCTTGTTTAGCCATATATAACATTCCTTGTCTTACAGCTTCTGCTTTACCCCCGTTTTTCTCACAATCGTAAACAGTGATAAAATCTTCTCTACCTTTTCTTAAGTTGTTTAAAACTTCTAATGTTTTATCCTTACTTCCATCATTTACAAAACATAAATGATATCCAGTATGTTTATCAATATAATCTGTAAATTCTTTACTCATTAATCTTTCTTCTTCATTATAACAAGGTATTACAACCCCTACACACCTTTGTTGAATAATAGTATTTGTGTATTTCTTATCAGAAGAAACATTAGCAGGAACTCCAATTAATTTTTTTGTTCTTAAACCAACTTCGGTTAAACTTAATGGCTTTTTCATGTAATCATTAACTCCTAACTCAAAACCTTCTGTAATCATTTCATCATCTGTATTACCAGATAAAATCATAATTGGTGTATCAGATTTTTTTACATCTCTAATATGTTTTACAATTTCTAACCCCGAAATAGTTGGCATATTAATATCAACAATTACTAAATCTGGCTCAAAAGAATCGTATAATTCAATTCCTTTTAAACCATCCGTTTCCGTAATAACTTCATATCCCATTTCTTTTAAACGAACCTCTAATGGAATTAATACTAATTTTTGATCGTCAATGGCTAATATTTTCATAATAAGTTTTTTTTGGTTACTCTGTGATGTAAAAATACTTCTGTTTTATCTTTAATAAAATGATTATAGCTCTAAAGGTAGTTAACCTTAGATGAAAGGTAGTTTGCTTTAGATAAATAAAAAAAAACTATCCTTAAAAATATTTTATATTTACATTAATATAAGCGAGCAATCTGTTAATGAAAGAAAAATCGAATAAATACTTAATTACTGCAATATTACTAGCTATAACATTTCATGGCTCTACTATTTTCTTTACATTAGAATCAACTTATGATGCATTAATTCATTTATTTTTTGCAGATCATTATGCGAATAGCTGGTTTGAACCTTGGAATTATAAATGGTATACAGGTTTTACTGTACAGAGTTATCCTCCTTTAGTGCATCAAACAATTGGAGCTTTATCTTTAATAGGTGGTTTAAAATTTGGGATGTTTACAGTTGCCTTAATCGCAATTATACTTTTTGTTACAGGGGCTTATAGGTATTCTTTATTAATAACATCTAATAGAACTGTTGCTGGTTATGCTGCTATTTTAGCTGTTTTTTCTTCGTCTTTTGTAGAAACCTTGCATATTTTTGGTCAGTTGCCCAGTATTATTGGCGTCTCCATTCTAATGCATTCACTCCCCGAAATTTATTTATGGCTTAAAACAGGTAAGTTCAAATTCTTTTTTACATCTCTTTCTTTAATTGCTGTTACGGTTACTTCTCATCATGTAACTCCTATTTTTGGAATGTTATTTTTTATTTTCCCACTAATTGGTACTGTAATTATGGATGTTGCTAGAGAAGAAGTAGACTCTTACAAAGAAGTCACATTTCCTCTATTTCTAAGAACATTTATGAAACAATTAAAACGAAACTTAGCTTTTGGGTTTTCTTCATTGTTTCTTATTATATTTTGCATTTTTCCTTATTGGATGAATTCTAAATTAAACCCAATTACTCAAGTTCCAATTCCTCATGGATCTAGAGATAGCTTTATAGATGTAACTTCTTCCGGATTAGTCTTTTTCACAATTCCTTGGGGGATTTTACTATTTATAATGCCCTATATTTTTTACAGATATTTTAGTAAAAGGTATTTGTTCTTTGGATTGTCTTTTACAATGTTAGTTATTTTAGGGACTGGTGGAACAACACCAATACCAAAAATAATTTTAGGTGAACATGCTTTTAATATTTTAACATTAGATAGATTTACACTTTGGGGTTCTATTATGTCGATTCCCATATTTGGTGAATTTATTTACCGATTTGTAGAAGGAGATTTAAAAGATTTAATACAAGAAAGATTTGGCGCAGTTTATCACAGGTTATTAGGCGGAATGTTAGCAGCATTCTATGTTGCTATGGTAATATTTACGATGAGTTTAGGATATTTTAGACCTTCTCAACCTCAAAAAATAAAAATGCTTCCTATTGTGAATTTCTTGAGTCAAGATTCTCATGATCATTGGAGATATTTAACCTTAGGTTTTGGTGATCAAATGGCATGGTTAGCGGCACAATCTAACGCGATGAGTGTAGATGGAAACTACCATTCTGCAAGGCGTTTACCTGAGTTAACAACAAGACCAATAGAACGCCTAGAGAACTCTAAATTTAAAGGAGTTGCAGGTATCGGTTCTTTACAGCAATTTCTAACAACACCCGAAAAGTATAATTTAAAGTATATTTTTTCTAACGATAAATTTTATGATCCCGTTTTATTTTTCTGCGGATGGCAGCGTTTATCACAATTAGAAAATGGTATTATGGTTTGGGAAAAATTAAACGTACCTCCTGTTTCCTCTATTTTACCAAAAGAAGATGTACCTGCTTGGGTAAAAATTATATGGGGAACAATTCCGTTTTTAACGGTACTAATTGCATTTATTTTAAATATACAATCCTTATTTGTTAATGGTTTAAAAACAAGAATAAAACCTAAACCTGCATATTTTAAATTTCAAAACGATTACAGTAAGTTTTCTAGAACTGTTTTAAAGGCATTTCATATATGGGCAGTAGTTTTAATTATTGTGATTGGCTATGCTTGCTATATGTTTTATATAAAAAATGATACTCAAAGATCACCAGAAAACGTAGTAAAAGCATATTATGATGCAGTCGATTTTAAAGAATTAAATAAAAGTTACAGTTATATAGATCCTAAAAGTGATGTTTCTCGTGCTCAATATCTATTAGAAATATCCGTTACCGATGGTTTACTGAGTTCTTATGCAAAGTTAGATGCGATTACTACAGAAATTATAAAAGAAACTGATAGTTTAACAACTTTAAAAGTAGAAACTAAATGGATTACTCCACTTGAAAAATTATCGAAAACAGAATTTAAAACTACTGTTCAGAGAAATGGAAAATGGTATTTAAAGCCAACAAGAAAATCTATAGATTTACCTCCAGACCAACTGTATTCTAAAAACACTACAGGTTATTTTAATCAAGGAAGAAGACGAATTACAACAGAACAAACTCATCACGAAGATGTTTTAAAACAACCTGTTTTAGAAATTGTTTCTGCAAAATTGATAAAATTTAATAAGAGATATTCTATTATTGGTGAAGTGCAAAATATAGATAATGTTCCTTCTGATGTTGTTTTAAAAGGAACTCTTTACAATGATGATAATAAAGAGTTAGCTACTTATAATGCAAAGCACATTTTAAAGCATAAATTAATGCCGAAAGAAATTAGTGCTTTTAGAATTAACTTTGAAGGTATTGCCTGGTCTAAAACAAAAGACTCTATTCCTAAAACCTTCAACCCAGATGAATTTACACCCATAGAATTAAGTGAACAACCTACAAAGTTTAATTTACAAGCTGCAGGAAACACTTCTAATTCAGATTTATATAAAGACATTGTTTTAAGTGAAATTAATATAACTCCTAATACTATTAGTGGAACCTTATTTAATAGTGGAATTCAAGAAATTACGGTACCACAAATGATTATTACTTTTTACAATGATGACAAAGAAATGATTTGGGTAGATAACTTGTTTTTAAAAGAAGGAATACGACAAGAAAGAAAGTTACGTTTTAAGTATCCAATTCCTTTAAATCCAGCGATAAGAACTGTTAGTGATGATATGAGTTACTGTTTTGTGAATGGTTTACCAAATGAAGATATTGCATTTAAAATAGTACCAAATAGGATTAAAAATCACACGAATGCCAAATTACAAAAAGTAGATCATCCACTTTTTAGTTATGTTAGAATAGAGTTAAATTTTTATATAGGTAACCCCAAATAATGAAGTTAAAACAATGTTTTTTTCTACTATTTTTTCAATTGATAATTGTTTCTTTTCTCGCTCAAGAAACAACTATAAAGCAATCTTATATTTCTTTATTATCAACAAAAACAGCATTTATTGTTGGAGATGAAATCATACTAGAATTTGAAGTAAAAAAAGATACTGTTTATCAGTTATACTGTTCTAATAGTTATGGATCTTCATTGGTAGAATCTAAAGCTTCAAATAAGAAAATAGCTTTTAAAATTCCTGATTTTTTATCAAAAAAAAGAGGCATATTATCTTGGAATTTCATCTATATAGATGAATCTGTTTCTGGTAATATTTCTATTCTTTCTCAACAACAACCAACAAGTATAGAAACTTATTTAGGTCCACCAAGTATAGATGCTGGTGGTTTAGATTACACAATGTTAGTTGTAATACCAACAGATAGCTTAGACAATCCTATTAGAGATGATAGTAAAGTTGCAGTTAAACATCAATTTTTAAAACTAGAAAAATCAGAAGATATTTTAACTGATAAGTTAATTGGATATAAAAATATTTATTCTCCTAAAAAAAGCGGAAGAATGATTATTTCATCAGAATCATTTGGTTTAAGTTCTAAAGAATTTGATGTGAATATTATGCCTGCAATTGCTATAGGTTTTAAAGTTTTTATGCATAGAAATCATGAATATGCAGATGGAAATCAAATTACAACATTTTTTACATCAACCATAAAAGACAGAAATAATAATATTATTAGTGATGGTAGTTACATTGAATTTTACATTACAAATAAAGAAGGAGGAATTTTAAAAACTTCTGGAACGACTTTAAATGGTGTTGCACATTCAAAAATTGTGCATCCAGATTTTGAAGAAACATGGAAAGTAAAGGCTTACTTTATTGGTATTTCAGAAAGCAATACCATAACAATTAAATACAAAAAAGTAATAGAAGATTATAATGTTTCCTTTAATGAGCATAATCGCAGCATAAAAGTTGGACCTTTAAAAAGTTTTATGGGACAAATTATTCCTGATGGATTATCTGTAAAACTAACTATTTACAAAAATAATGTACCCGTTAATGAACTCTTTAAAGAATCGAATAATGGATTTGCTAGCTTTTATTTAGATGCAAATATTTATGAAAACGGTTTGTATAAAATTGATATTGAATCTGCAGGAATTAAAAAAGAATTTAAAAGTTTTAAATTATGGTAAAAACTAATAAACGAATTCTTAGAGGTGTTTTAATGCTCACCTACCTTATTATAATTGGTATTCTTTTATTCTTAATTAGCTCTTTATATAGTTTTTTAAATACGGGTGCAGATAGAAGTAAGATGTTACATACAGAAGTTAAAAAGGTTGAACAATATTCGCCAAAAGTAACTTGGAAAAATGATGGTAATGAAGGTAGAACAATTAGTCAACAAAAAGTAAATGCTATCAGAAATGATTATTTAGATGCATGGTACGTAAAACATATTGCTTACAAAACCAATACAAGAGTCGGTATAGAAGATTACTTTACAGAAAGTGCTAGGGAAAACATTTACAATATTTTAGATTATAATAAACTTAATAAAATATCTGTAGAATCTACCACTTTAGAACATAACCTAGATATTGAGTTTTTTAGCGAAGATGGACAATTAATTGTTTTAACAGATACTGATGCTTTAGAATATAAGAAGGTTTTTAAAGACAATAAATTGATTTTAGAATCTACTGAAGTTTCAACTTATAAATATGTTTTGTTATTAGAAGATGGTTTTTGGCGCATTAGACATATGGTGAAAGAAGCATCAAAAAAATATAAAAACACACCTGTAAAAACAGCAATAGCTTTTACAAACATAAAAGGTATTAATTATTATCCTCAAGCAACTCCTTGGAATATGTATGGAGATGAATTTGACATCAATATTATAAAAAACGATTTTAGAATTATAAAAAAAGCGGGTTTAAATTCTATTAGAATCTTTGTGCCTTATGAAGATTTTGGAAAAGCAGAAGTAAAATACGAAAAACTAGAAAAATTAAAAAAGGTATTAGACACAGCCTTAAAATTAGATTTAAAAGTAGTAATTACTTTGTTTGATTTTTATGGAAATTATGATGTTTTAGATTGGACTTTAAACCAAAGACATGCGGAAAAAGTTGTAGAAATGTTTAAAGATCATGAAGCTATTTTAGCTTGGGATGTTAAAAATGAACCGAACTTAGATTTTGATTCTAGAGGTGAAGAAAATGTAACTGCTTGGTTAGATTTTATGATTATTTTAATAAAGTCTATTGATCAAAAACACCCTGTAACAATTGGTTGGTCTAACACAAAAAGCGCTACTATTTTACAAGATAAAGTAGATGTAGTTTCTTTTCATTATTATGATAAACTCGCAGATTTTGAAACAGAATATCATAAATTAAAAGACAAGATTAAAAATAACAAACCTATTATTTTACAAGAATTTGGTTTATCATCTTATGGTGGTATGTGGAGACCTTTTGTTGGTTCAGAAGAAAAACAAGCCAACTATTATAAAGAAATACAAAAATCCATGACTAAGGATACGATTCCTTTTATGTCATGGACTTTATATGATTTTGATAATGTACCAAAAGAAGTATTAGGTAGACTTCCTTGGCGTACAAATCCTCAGAAAAAATTCGGATTTATTACTAGTGATGGTAAGAAGAAATTATCTTATCAATATATTTCTAAGTAATAAATTAAATATCTAATTATTTCTTTTTATTAATAATTTTAGTAAACTCGTCTAAGTAAATACCTGTAATTCTTTCCATAGGAAAAGCTGTTGCAGCTTTATAATTAGCTTCACCTAATTGAATTCTATAGGCATCATTAGTAACAATTGCTTTAATTGCATTTGCCAAACTAGCTACACTTTCTGGTTCAAAAAACTCACCTCTATACCCTTCATCTTCAATTAAAGTTGCTAAATCTCCTAAGTTTGGCATTACTACTGCTCTACCATAACTTCCGGCTTGGTGTAATACTCCAGAACTTCCTGTTGTAGAAGTATAAGGGAAAACAACTACAGCACTTTCTGTAAATAAAGGCTCTACTTCTACTTCTTCTACATATCCTGTAAAAGTAAGTTGTGGTACATTTTTATATGTTTCTTTAGCATTCGCTAAATAACCTGGTACATTTGGGTTGTCAGTTCCTGCAATTACAATCTCTAAATCTAAGCCCGTTTCTTTTCTTACAATTTCTACAGCTTCAATCATAGATTCCACTTTTTTGTAAGTTCCAAATTTACCAAAAGTCATAACTTTTAAAGGTCCTTCTGGTAATTCTTGTGATGGATTCGCTGGTATTTCGAAAGTACCATGAGGAATCATCTTAACATTATCAACTTTATATTTATCTTCTAAAGTTGTTACATATTTATCCATAGTTACTGTAACAAGATCTGCTCTTAAAATTAGCTTCGTTAAAGTTGTACCGATAAAGTTATATATTTTTTGTGCTAATTTATTTGATGTAAAACCTGCACTTTCTAAATCTACTTGTTCTAAAATATTATGCAATAAAACGATTGTTGGTATTTTTTTAGCTCTACAAACCATTGGTAAAGCCAAACCTAAAGCTGCTGCTAATTTTTTATCACCAAACTTCATAAATTGTAAATTAAACAATATTGCGTCTGGTTTTGTTTTGTTGATCGCTTTCGTAACATTTATAATGTTTGTATAGCTATTAAACTTCCAACATTCTTTCACTGTAATTTTACATCCATTCTCTGTAAAGTTAATATCTTTTCCTTCTGGAGTTTCATCAGTAAGTAAGATTAACTCTGTCACTTTTTCGTTTTGTCTAAAACTTTTTACTAAGTGATATGCGTATTCGTTTAAAGTTACTTTACTTGGTGGATATGCTGTTACGATGGCTAATTTCATAATATTTTTTTTAATTATAATTCAAATTTCAGATTTTTACTTTTATTTTTTATAATAATTTGCTCAAATGCAATTATATATAGATGACTGGAAAAAAAGTTTAGACATTACTTATCTATTGTTTCCTTAATTACTGTTGCTTTTTTAGAATCTTTAAAAAAGAAGAAACTAAGTTGTACTATTAAAAGTAAAACCATTGCAATAATTTGTACGTGTACTACTTGCTCTAATGTTTCATGAAAAAGAACAACTAAAACGATTTGTAACATTCCAAAAATTCCAGAAAGAACTACAGGTACATATTTATCTAATGATAAATAATAGTATGCAAAGATGTTTGAGATGGCAAAAATTCCTGTTGCAGAAGCATATTTCCATAATAATGACGAAATTGATAAATATTCGCTACCAAATAATACTTTTATAATTTGATCAGGAAAAAGAAAACAACTAACAACAATTGTAATTGCAATAACAGCAATATAACTAACGTACTTTAATAAAATTGGTAATGTATCCTTTCCATCCTTTTTAAGTTGAACAACAGTTGGTAATAACAACATTACAAACATCCAAGCAATAAAGTAAACCACTCTACCAATTAAGGCTAAAGAGGCGTATAAACCCGCTTCGTAAGATTCAAAATAATGTTTTACTAATAAAATATCACTGTTATTAATAATGATTTGAGTCAACTCATAAAAAGCAGTAATTATAAAGAAATTCTTTACTAATTTTTTATTATCCGCTTCTAAGCTAAAAGGTTTAAATATTGAAAAGTTGCTGCTTTTAAAGGGAATTAATCCAAATACAAAAGAGCAAAAAATACCAATTGCAATTATTAAAGAAGAATCTATATCTAATAAATACAATAATGTAAACGTTAACAATAAACGACTAATCATTTCTGATTGATACGTTATCGATAAAGATTTTAATTCCTGTTTTCCTTGAAAAACACCTCTATTTACACTCATTAAAAAATAAAATGGCACTCCAAATCCGAAAATAACAAACATTGTAGAAGAAGTCGTTCTAAAGAAATGCTGCAATTGAGTTGAAAAAACAATAATTGCAATTCCTAAAAAGATTCCTGTAAATAATGCATTCTTATATATTTTGGAAATAAATCCACTAAATATTGAATCTTCAAAAAGGACAGAAAATTTAGCAGTAACAAGCTGAAAAGTCATTGCAACAAAAGATAGTACCAATAAAAAAGTAATTAAGATTGCAGCATCTGCAAATTTTTCTGGACCTAAAACTCTTCCTAAAACTAAATTATAGATATAATTCCCTCCATTTACCAGTAAAACACTTAACATAAATAACTGCTCAGGTTTAATACTGTTTTTTACAAATTTTATAATTCCTTGCATATTTCTTTTTATTATTAAGCTCTTTATATGATTTGAAAATAGTCATATTTTTTTTCACAACATTAATCAATTATATAAAATATACTTTTTTTGTTAATATCTGCTACTACAAATATCATCTAGTTACTTTAATAATAATTGTAACTGTCGTTGAAAAACCATTTTATATCGTTTAATGATTAGTTACTATTGCTTAACTTGCATTCGCAAAACAACACTTATATGAGATTAATATATTCTACTCTTTTAGTCTTTCTTTTCTTTAGTTTACAAGCTTTTGGACAAGATATGAAAGAGGGCTTTACTTACTTAGAAACAGGTAAATACCAACAAGCAGAAGTTTTTTTTAATAACATTTTAAAAGAATATCCTACAAATAAAACAGCAAGACTTTGTTACGGAAGAGCAATTGGACTAAATGGAAATGCAACAGATGCTGTAACTCTTTTTACAAATCTTCTAAAAGATTATCCTACAGATTTTGAAGTAAAATTAAATTATGCAGAGTCATTACTTTGGAGTAAAAATTATCCTGATGCAAAAGTTTATTATCAAACATTACTAAAGGAGAACGATAAAAGCTTTGCGGCACTCTTAGGTTATGCAAATACGTTATCTAACTTAAAAGAGTTTGAAGATGCTTTAATTACCGTAGATAAAGCTTTAGCAGTATTACCTGGAAACCCAAATGCTTTGGTTTCTAAAAAATATATGAGATTAGGTTTGGCTAGTACGAAAGTAACAGATCAAAAATATGATGAAGCTGAAACTATTTTAAATGAAAATTTCACTTCTTTTAAAGACGATAAAGAAACATTGTTAAACCTTGCTAATTTGTATTTAATATCTAAACAAATAGATAAAGCGTTAAAAACATATGAAGTAATTGGAAAAATACCAGGAAGCAAACTAAGCTCTATAATAGGAACATCTTTAGTGTATCATTTAGATGAGGATGATAAAACTGCTTTAGTTTATGCTAAAAAAGCTTTAGATAGTGTAACTAATGAGACTCCTAAAGCTGTAAATAATCAAGCTATAGAAAGATATGTTCAAGCTTTAATTTGGAATAAAAAATACTCTTTAGCAGACGCAGAAATTAATAAATTATTCGATACTCGTAAAGAAACTGAAAACTGGATGCTTTCTTTAAGAGCAACGCTAAATGTTTATAAAAGTGATTTTAAAAAGAGTTTGAAAGATTATAACTTAATCTTAGAAAAAGACAGTGCTTCTTTTGATGGTAATCTTGGTAAAGCAAATGTTTTAAAAGCTTCTGGTTATATTAATGAAGCTTATAAAAGTGCAGAAAACACTTTAACTTTTTATGAAAAACAAAAAGATGCAACGAACTTTATAAAACAATTAGATTTAAGTTTTACTCCTTTTGTAGAAACAAAATACTATCATTCTTTTGATAATGGAAGTAATGAAGCGAATGCATACGATGTAAAAACAGAAATTCCGTTTTCTACTAAATTTAAAATTTTAGCCAATTATAATTATAGAACAACATCTAATAGTGTTAGTCCTACTAATAAGAAAGCGACAACAAATAATTTAACCTTAGGTGCTTCTTATCAATTATTAAATAATTTAACTGTAAAAGGAAGTTTAGGAGTTACATCTTCAAAATCTGAAGAAAGTAAATACAATCAGCTTCTAACAGATATTTCGGTGAACATAAAACCTTTTAAACTTCAAAATTTAGAGTTAGGTTACAAAAGAGATGTTCAAAATTTTAATGCTGCCTTATTAAATGAAGAAATTGTACAAAACAACATTATTCTAAATTACAGTTTAAATACGAACTTTAATTTAGGTTGGTTTACACAGTATTATTATACATGGCAAAGTGATGAAAATGCAAGAAACTTGTTATTTACTTCTTTGTATTATAATATTTTGGCAAAACCTTCTATAAAAGCTGGTATTAATTATCAAAACCTATCTTTTAAAAATCAAGTTCCATCAATTTACTTTAGTCCAAGTAAATTTAATGCGTTAGAAGTATTTGTCAATCTTATAAAAGATGAGTCTGCTGCTAAAAACAAAGAATGGTTTTACGGATTAACAGCTGCTACAGGTTTACAATATATAGAAGATGATGATGGTTTAAGTACTTATAGAGTTCAAGCTAATTTAGGATATAAATTTTCTGAGAGAGCACTTATAAACTTATACGGACTTCAAAGTAACATTGCTTCTGCTGTTGCCAATGCAGGTTCAAATGGCTTTACCTATACAGAATTTGGTTTAAGATTTAAATGGTATTTTTTAAGTAAACCTTTGTATAAAAAATAAAGGCAAAAGAATTAACTTTTGCCTAAAATCAACATTCCAAATGAATTGAGGGACTAATTGACGATAAAAGTTCCGGAATGTTGATTGTTCTTATCGTCAATCAATCTGTATTTATATACTCCATTTTTTAATTGAGGAGCATTGTATTCTACTTTTTTAGAAGAAGAAGATTTGGTATTAATTCTTTTAGCATCTACTACTCTACCAATTAAATCGTAAACCTGTATTTGAACATATTCTGAGGTTGTTGGTAATTGAATTGTAGTAGAACTTGTAAATGGATTTGGATAATTCATCAGTTTTGAATTTCCTATTGAATTTAATTTATCAACAGCTAATACGGTGTTTGTTCTAAACGATAGTTGTTTTAAGTTGATATTAAATGGTTTGTAATTTGTATAATCTCCAATTATAGAAAATACTACAGTTTTAATGTTGCTAATTTCAACTGAATTTCCTGCAGCATCTGTAAAATCATTAAAAGAGATATTATATTCTTTTTCATCTGAGTTTGCAAGAACTGTATATCTAATTCTATTTTCCCAAGCTCTATCTTCATCTTGCATAATTACAATTTCTATAGGTTCATTATTTATAATTTTAAAGTTTATAAAATTATATTCTTCAACATTTAACGCTTTCAATTCTGGTAAAAGATGTCTAAATAAATTAATATTTCCTTTTACTTCTCCAGAAGCAATTGCATTTCTATCAACTTCATATACATCATCTAAATATCTTCTTTCAGCAGTATCAATATCAAAACTATTTACAGTTGCGTAAGTATTTAAATAATCTAATCCCCAAGGTCCTTCCGCAATGTATAGAACGTCTTTCTGATTAGAATTATCTACTTGTATGGAAAAACCAATATCAAATAATACGCCTGTTTCTATTGATAAAGTGTCATAATAATCGCCCGATAAAGAATAAGAATCTGTAACCTTATTATGGTTTGAGATTTCTGTTTCCGCAATATTCCCATCAAAGTTAATTTCTCTTTCATTTGTTTTGTTGATAATATTTAACCTTAAAATTCCGTTAGAATAAACGCCTGATCTAACAAATACATTTGGTAAAATGTTTTCTACTTTTTTACTAATTAAACCTTTTTCTATTGTGTGTTTATCTATTGTGTAGTTTACTATTGCTAAAATTTGTGTGAAAGAAGTTCCCCAAATTTGATAATTCTGATAAAACCCAGTAGGATATTGATCAATAGTCCAAAAACTAAATAATTCCTTTTTTGTATCTCCACTTTTTATGGAGAACCTCAAACTATATGTTGTTTTACCTGAAGCTTTTTTTATTGTAGATTTTATTATTTGATGACCTTTTATTAAAACTGTGCTAATATCATCTAATCGATCACCATTTAATCGATCACAAATAACTTTAGAATGATTGTAAATTAAACCTTGTGTTTTGGTTGCTAAAACGGATGAAACAATTTCACTTTCTTGATAATAGTTAAAAGATAAAATTTCTTTTATGTTTTTTAATTCTAATAATTCTTTAGAGATCGAAACGTTTTCAACTTTAGAATTATACAGACCAGATTCTGGTAAATAGTTTATTAAAGAGCTATAATTAACAACTCTATTATCTTGGTTTTCGCTAAATTTTGTTTGATTTTCTTTTGCGCTATTTTTACTACCAAACTCTTTAATCTGATATGATTGAGCGTTTAAGTTTATAACTCCTATAAAAGTTAGAATGAACAATAACGTTTTTACAATATACTTCTGCATCCTGCAAAAATACTCCCAAAAAGACAATAGATTTATAACTTTCGTTTCCTACACTTTAACTATAGACGAAGTGTACCATTTGTTTAGACGAACTATTATAATAAGTCTAATCGTTTCATTAATTCGGGTCTTTTAGAACGACTAACAGGTATTACGTCTTTCTTTATTAAGACACTATTATCTTCAATATCGATAATCTTTTTAATATTGATAATATAAGAACGATGTATTTTTAGGAATAAAGAGTCTGGTAGTTTTTCTTCGATCTTTTTAAGTGTAGAATGCACTGTATAATCTTTATTTTCAGTCTTTATTTTAATATAATCTCCTTTAGCTTCTATTAAATAAACACTTGGTAAATCTATTTTTATTAACCTACGATCTATATTTACATAAAAATCATTTTCTATATCTATAGGTTTAGGCGTTTGCTCAGATTTAGTAGCAACAGATACTTCTTTTTTCTCAGCCTTATCAACTGCTTTTCTAAAACGTGTTAATTCTAATGGTTTTAATAAGTAATCTACAATAAAATCATACTCGAAAGCTTCTATTGCAAATTTAGGATCTGAGGTTATTAAGATGATATTTGGTGGGTTTTTTAAACTTCTAATAAAATCTAAACCACTAAAATCTGGCATGTGAATATCTAAGAAAATTAAATCTACTTTATTTTCGTTTAAATATTTAATGGCTTGTATAGCACTAGGAAATTCTTCTAAAATATTTAGAGAATCTATTTCATTACACAGGGTTCTAAGAATAACCCTAGCCATTTTTTCATCATCAATAATAATACAATCCATAAGAAGACTTATATAGTTTCTATATAGTCTGAAATGGCTTTTAAAATGTTCTCAAAATCTTGTTGTTTCTCTAAACTTAGTTCTCGAAGATTGTGTTCAAACTCATTAGCTATTTCATAACTTTTTTCAAGTCCTAAAATACTAATTTTATGCTTAAGTTTATGAACATTTTCTTCAATTTTTTTAAATTCCTTATTTTCTAAGCTATCATAGTACTCTTTTTTTTCTTCAGGGAACTCTGTTTTTATAACATTAATAAGCTCATTCTTAATAGATTCATCTCCTCTAGCTAACTGATTTATGTACTCTAAATTTGGTTGTTCCATTCTTATTTTTTTATGCTAAAATGAAAAGTAGAACCTACTTTTGGCTCAGATTCTAAATAAATATCTCCATTATAAACTTCAATTATTTTTTCTACAATAGACAAACCAATTCCTGTAGACTTATAATCATCTTCTAATTTTTGAAATGCAACAAATATTTTCTCAAAATATCTTTTTTCAATTCCATTACCATTGTCTTTTATATAAAATTTCCAAAAATCTATTTCTTCTTTGAAACCAATCTCGACAATAATTTCTTCTTTATCATTAAATTTAACTGCATTGTTTATTAAATGCATAAACAATTGTTCTAACCTAAATCTATCTCCTTTAATAACTGGTAATTTTTCAGGGATAAGAAAAGTAACATTCTCAGGTTCTTCTCTATTTATTAATATTTCGCTAACTAAAGAATCTAAACTAACATCATATAATTCTTTTTCAGATTTACCAATTGTAGAATATTGTAAGATCCCTTTTACAAGCGTGTCCATCTTTTCAACATTTTCTCTTATAAGCTCTAAACTTTCTTTACCAGTAGCATCTAATATAGCTGAATAATCTGCTAAAACCCATGCTGTTAATGCTTCAATACTTTGCAATGGCGATTTTAAATCATGAGAAACCATATGAGCATAATCATTTAATTCTTGATTTTGACGCTCTAAGTTTTTTAATAACTTATCTTTTTGTTGATTTATTTTAATTATTTCATTCGTTTGATTATCAATAAAATCTACTAACTTTAATGAATCAGAACTTTCAATCGGACGATCATTCTTTAAATCATAGAATTGTAATTTATCAATTACACTTTCTAATTTTCTGATGATTCTTTTCTGAGAAGCGGTTTCTTCTATTAATTGCTTATTGGCTTGAAACAGTTCTTCTGAGCTAATTTTAGTTGCTCTCTGAAGCATTCCAAATTGATCATCAGCCACTGTATACGACTTATCTATTGCCTCAAAAAAATTATCTAACTCTCCATTAGACTGCAATTCTTGAGAAACATACTTTCTTATTTGTCTTTTTAATAAAGAATTCATTATTCGCTAATTAGTGTAATTGTCATTGTTTGGTTATGTAAATGGCATTTGCTTTCTCCAGCAAGAGGTGCAATCTCTCCATAAGAATACAAACCTGTAATTGTTGTAGCATCTCCAACAACTTCCATAACTTCTTCTACTTCTTCTTCTACTCTTTGATCTAAAACTAATTTTCTACCAATACAACTTACTAAGATAGCTAATTCGGCTTTCTTTTTTCTAAATTCTGATGCACTAATAGCTGCTTTTTCTGCTGCGTTTACGATGTTATCTACATGTGTCATCATCAACTGAACTCTTGATTCCTCAAAAATATCTCCAGCCAAAATCATAGAGTTTTCTTCTTCATCTATATTTAAAATGGTTCTAACAATATAATCATTACCATCATCAGATTTTACATTCATTGGATATAATAAAGCGGCACCTGGTAATTCTTTTGCTTTCTCTCCTAAATATTTTTTATATAAATCTAATGCAGGTAAATTATCTAATTCATATAAGATGTTTCCTTCAGATTTTGTTACAACTCTTTCAGGACCAAATGGTGTCCAACCTCCATTAATAGAAAATGTAACTTCTAAAGATTCTCCATACAAACCAATAGCAACCATTTCTCCTTGTTTTGGATTCTCATTATAAGAAGAAATTGTTTTTTCGAATCTTGCATCATCACCACACAAAGCACCTGTTATTAACAAATTGTTATCTGTTGCAGCATTCATTCCTTTTGCTAATTGGCTTCCGTTTACAAAACTTCCTTCAGAAAGTACAAAAACGTGTTTTAAACCTTCTTCTGGTAATTGGCTAATTAATTCTTTACCAATTGCGAAACTATCTATTTTAGCGTCTAAACCTTCACTTAAAACATTTGATGTCTTAATTACAAAACTACTTTTCTCAAATTCTATCGCTGTAATAGTTATCGATTCATCATCAATAGATTCTGAAGAGATATCACCACAAGCAGAACCAAATACAATATGTCCGTCTTTAAAAATATCTTTTACTTCTTCGTAAATTCCTTCATCTTCCAATAAATATCTATTACCAAAAACTAATACTAAAGGTGCTTTTAAGCTTATATTTTCTGATAAATATTTCCAATCAGAATTTTTATGTTTTTTAAGTTGTACGGTTTTCATTTATCTTTTTTTTAAGGTGAAGAAAAAAGTGGTTCCTACATTTGGCTCACTTTCTAACCAAATATCCCCTTCGTTTAAATCAATTAATTTTTTTACTATAGATAGTCCTATTCCTGTTGAATCTTCTCTTTTATTTAATGAAGTGAAAATTTTAAAAATTTTATCATGATATTTTTTTTCAATACCAATTCCATTATCCTTAATAGAAAATTGATGAAAAGTATTGTTGTCCTTATAATCTATTTCTATTATTCCTATTTCTTTATCAGAAAACTTAATAGCATTACTTATAAAATTTTGAAATAATTGCTGAAATTTAGTGGCATCTCCTTTAACTATAGGCAATTTATTTAATATATTAATAGATATATTTTCTGGAACAAATAATATCTTTTTTAAATCGCTTAAAGTCCTATTTAAATCTACATCTTCATCTTCTTGTGATTTTGAACCTGCACTAGAATATTCTAATACATTAGAGATAAGTTTCTCCATAGTTTCTAAAGTAGTATCTAAAAGTTCAAAATTTTGAAGTGTCATTTCATCAAATTTACCTTCATTGTCTGCTTTAATCCAAGATGTTAAAGCATCAATACTTCTCAAAGGAGATTTTAAATCATGAGATACTATATGCGCATACTCATGTAATTGATTATTACTACTTTCTAATTCTTTTAAAATGCTTTCTTTTTGTAGTTCTAATTTTTTAAACTCTGTAATATCTAAATGAATACCAATAGAACCTACAACTACTCCAGATAAATTATAGTTTGGGGCACTACTTACAAGCCAATGCTTAAAATTACCTTTACTACATTTTGTTTTTAATTCGTATGAATTAGATTCTCCTTTAAGTCGTTTTAAATTTTCTTTTACTATAATATCTGAATCGTTTTCTACAGGAAAAATATCACTTTCAACCTTACCTAATAATTGTTCTTCGGTATAACCAGACATTTCTGTAAAACTTTGATTTACCATCAAAATTTCATTGTTTGTATTCAATTCTACCAATCCTAAATTCATATTGGCAATAATATTACTGTACTTTTCTTTTTGAGCTTCTAAACTTAAACTATAATTTTTTTCTAGCGTAATATCTCTAAATGTCCATAAATAGCCTTTCATTTTTCCAGCAACTATTATTGGTGTATAATTTCTTTCTAGAATTGTCCCGTCAATCATTTCTAATTGATCTCCAAATACTGCAACTTTTTTTTCAAGGATTTCATCCATTCTTTCTATAAAAGAAGAAGGATCTTTAAACATCAATTTATTTTGTTCTGAAGCTAATCTGCAATCCATCCCAAATAATTCATGAGGCTGCGCATCTACTTTAAATAACTCACAAAATTTTGTATTTGATGAAACTATTTTTCGATGTTCATCTTCTAAAATAATACCACTATTTAGGTTTAAAACAAGAGCAGATAACCTGTTTTTAGATTCTATTAGTAAATTTGCGGCTTCTTTTTCTTTGGTAATATCTCTTACAATACCTTGTGCAGCAACGGCTTTTCCTTCTTTGTTATAAATTAGAGTTGCATTTATTTGCACCCATTTAACTTCTTTAAATTTTGTAACGATTCTTGCAGTAAAATCATTAAAAAAGCCATTTTGGTATAATTCTTTAAAAGCGTTATAAGTATACTCTACATCCTCTTTATAGATAATATCTGTTGTATTAAAATTTTCTTTATCTATATCATAACCAAAAACATATATAGCAACGTCATTCATTTTTAAAACATTACCAAACATATCTATTACTAAATACGCATCATTTATGTTTTCAAAAATACCTTTTATCGTAGATGATTTTTCTTCTACAAGATCATTCAACTTTATATTTGAACTTTTTAGTTCTACAGATATATCATATAATTCTCTAGATTTATCTTCAAGAATTTTTTCTGCAGATTTCCTTGCAGCTTTTTCTCGTTTTAGAGCACGTTTTAATATTTCTATTTGATCTTGACTCATTAGTTTTTATTAACAATAAACCTTACTTCGGTACCGTCTTCTTTAATTTTTTCTAACACAATAGTTGCAGAACTATTAAAATGTTCAAAAGTTTTATTCATTAAACCTAGTCCAAAATGATGCATTGATCTACTAGATTTATAAACCATTATTATAGAGTTTTCTGTTTTCTCTTCTACAATAAAAGTAGGTAATTCAGCTTTAGGGTATATTTTTTGAACTTCTACATGTATATGATCTTCAATAGAGGCTAACATTTCTATAGGATCATTATAAGTAGCCAAAAGACCTGGGTAGCTTCTTTCTATAATAGAGAAAAAGTGTTCTCCATATACTAATAATAAGTCATCTGTAGAAATACCTGTATTACCACTTAAATTTGTAACCAATTGTAGCATTTCAGAAAAACTATATGTACCAATGGCTGTATAAACTCCTTCAGACTCAAGATTAGATTGAGAAATAATTTCATCAACCATTTCTAAACCAAATTTATCTTCTACTAAATCTAAAAACTCTGTAAAAACAATACCTTTCATTTATATTTTTTTTAATTCATTTATACTCCAATACCCCAAAACAGCTTCGATTTTTTTAACATAATCATCATACTTTAATGGTTTTAAAATATAACCAGAAATACCTATTCTATAACATTCTAATAAATCTTTTTGATTATCTGATGTTGTTAAAATAATAATAGGAATGTGTTTAAATTCATCGCTCTCTTTTATGATTGTTAGAAATTCTATACCACTCATTCTTGGCATGTTTAAATCTAATAAAATAATATCAGGAAATTTGCTTTTATCTTCTAAAATTTTTAATGCTTCTTCACCATTCTTAGCTTCATGCATTGTGTGACCTAATTTTAATAAAGAGATTGTTCTCTTCATTTTCATTATTTCAATTAGATTGTCTTCAATTAACAATACTTTCAAATTTTTAGCCATCTTTAATGTTTTACCTTATTATAATACAATATTAGTCTATTTAATCAAAAACATACATAGAGTATTGGTCAGCTAAATAAAAGTGTCGACGAAATGCAAAAAAGTGAAGATTAAATATTTTTATATAAAACAAAGAAAACTCCAACTTTTCAGTTGGAGCTCTCATAAATAAATAAATAAATAAATAATAGTAATAAATAATATTTTTATTTTCTAACTGCTTTTACAATAGCTAAAGCTGCTCTTACATCTTTCTCTAATTTTGCATAATCTTGATTCGCAATAATTTCTTTTGAAATTAATTTAGATCCCATTCCAACACAAGTTACACCTGCATCAAACCAACCTTTTAAGTTTTCTTCAGTTGGAGAAACTCCACCTGTAGGCATTAAACTAGTCCAAGGTTGTGGACCTTTAACTCCTTTTACAAATTGTGGTCCATAAATGTCACCAGGGAATAATTTTACGATTTCACATCCTAATTCCTCAGCTCTAGTTATTTCTGTTAAAGTACCACATCCAGGAGACCATAATACTTTTTTACGGTTACATGCAATTGCAATGTCTTCTCTTAAAACAGGAGTTACAATAAAGTTTGCTCCTAAAGCCATATATAATGAAGCTGCACCTGCATCTGTTACAGAACCAACACCCATTATCATTCCTGGTAATTCAGCAATAGCATATTTTGTTAATTCACCAAAAACTTCGTGAGCGAAATCTCCACGTGCAGTAAACTCCATTAAACGAGCCCCACCATCATAACATGCTTTTAATACTTTTTTACTTAATTCTATATCGTTATGAAAAAATAAAGGAATCATTCCTGTTTCTTTCATTACTTGTGCTACTTCTAATCTTGAAAATTGTGCCATTTTAAAAATGTTTTTTGTTTAATATTGTATTTGTTTAACTGCTATATAAAAATAAACAGGAAAACGAATTTATTTTATTTAATCGTTTAATTCCAATTTAATATTTTTTTGAAATCGTACGCTTCTGGATTTGGTAAATATTTTTTAGCCTCTTCATAATCCTTTTCTTTAATATAAAAAAGGTTGTTTATAAACAGTTGTGCCATATCAGAATTAATGTCGACTAATCTAGGTGGAATTTTACCTTCATTATCTTCAAAATCCTTTAAATACAATGGCATTATATCACCCTTTGAATTTGCACTAACAATACAACCAGAAACTCCTTGGTCATATAATTTTTTAACGCCTATACCCAATAATGTGCATAGCGTTAAATCAAATGCAATTGGTTTACAACACCTTAATTCATATCCAAGTTCTACAGGTCTAGATTTAATATCTAACCCAAGTTCTTTTAATTTAGTTTGTAGTAAATAATTGAATATATGAGACTTACTAACGTTTCCTAATTCAGGATGTCCATGATCATCATACGTGAAATTTATTCCAGAGTTGATAATTTCTTCTTCTTCCATAAAATGAAAAACACCTTCACTAACTAAAGCAACACCATATTCAATACCTTGAATTTTACATTTAACAATCGAAGAAATAATCATATTAATTATCTTTTCGAATGTAATGTTGGTTTTGTCAAACATTTCTGGAATAATCATCATTTGATAATGACAAGCAGATGCAATTCCGAATGCTAAATGTCCAGCAGAACGCCCCATTGCAGCAACTATAAACCAGTTTTCACTAGTTCTAGCATCTTCATAAATTGTATTACCAATACGAACTCCTTCATCTTTGGCTGTGTGAAAACCAAAAGTTGGATTTCTATCAGGTAAAGGTAAATCGTTATCAATCGTTTTTGGAACATGAACATGTTTCACATCCAAGTCCTGACTATTCACATATTTAGTTAATCTATTAGCAGTTGAAGCTGTATCATCTCCTCCAATAGTAACTAATAATTTTACATTATGTTTCTTAAAAAAATCTGCTCTGAAATCGCTGTCTTTTGGTTTAAATCTACTCATTATTAAAGTAGAACCTCCAAGACTAAAAATACGATCTGCACGATGAAAATCAAAAAACACTAATGATGGATCATCAGAAAGTAATCCTTTATAACCATGGTGAACACCAATAACATCATAACCATCCTTTAAGAAAGTTTTGGCCAATGTACTTATAACAGTATTTATACCTGGTGCAGGACCACCACCACACATTATTGCAATCGATTTTTTCATATAAAATTGTTGATTTTAAGATTTAATTTAAAATCTACAAGGCTAAAAAAAACCTTGTAGATTTTATAAATATATTATCTAGCAACTCTACCTGAAGCATCACCACCCATTAGTTTTTCAACCTCAGCAACAGTAACTAAGTTTGCATCACCTTTAATAGTGTGTTTTAAACAAGATGCAGCAACTGCAAAGTCTAATGCATTTTGATCATCTTCTGGGTATTTTAATAATCCGTAGATTAAACCTCCCATAAATGAATCTCCTCCACCTACTCTATCTACGATATCAGTAATTTGGTATTGACGAGTTTGTAACATTTCTTTTCCATCATATAAAACTCCTGCCCATGTGTTATGAGAAGCAGAAATAGAACCTCTTAAAGTAGTAATTACTTTTTTAGCTCTTGGAAATTTTTCTGTCATTTGTTGACATACAGATAAGAAAGCTTCCGCTTTTACATCATGTCCAGCTGTTTGTACTGCTGCACCTGCAGGCTTAATTCCAAAGTGCATTTCTGCATCTTCTTCATTTCCTAAAACGATATCACAGTAAGAAGTTAATTCTGTCATAATAGCTTCTCTATGAGCATTATCACAGAAATTCCATAATTTAGCACGATAGTTTAAATCTGTAGAAATAGTAATTCCTTTTGCACTAGCAGCTTTTACAGCTTCTAAACAAACATCTGCAGAACCTTGAGAAATTGCAGGAGTAATACCAGTCCAGTGAAACCATTCACATCCTTCAAAAACTGCATCCCAATCGATCATTCCTGATTCAATTTCAGCAATTGCAGAATGCGCTCTATCATAAACAACTTTAGATCCTCTAGATACTGCACCAGTTTCTAAAAAGTAAATACCTAAACGGTCTCCACCATAAACAATCTTATCTACACCAACACCTCTTTTACGCATTTCCATCATTGCACACTCACCAATATCATTTTTAGGTAAACGAGTTACAAAATCTACATCTACTCCGTAATTTGCTAATGATACTGCTACGTTAGATTCTCCACCACCATAAATAGCGTCAAAGTTATTTGCTTGTGAAAATCTTAAAAATCCTTGAGGAGCTAATCTTAACATGATCTCTCCGAATGTTACTACTTTTGCCATTTTAATTCTTATTTAATATTTTTAGTTAATTGGTTAAACGTTTAAGCAGTTTGATAAAATAAAATCAAAAGGACATCTTTACAGTATCTTTTTGATTATTATGAAATATCGCATTATATTTGCTATAACGTTTAAGCAAAGATATAAAAAATATTATTATCAAAAAGAAAACCACCATAAAAGATATTGCAAATGTTTTAAACATCTCTCCAGCAGCTGTTTCTAAAGCATTACATAACGACACTAGAATTAGCGAAAAAACTAAAAAGGCCGTTAGACAAGTTGCAAAAAATTTAAATTATCAACGAAACCATCTAGCAAGTGCTCTTAGAAGTGGAAAAAGTAAACTAGTTGGTGTAATTGTACCAAGAACAAATAGTAATTTTTTCTCTTCTGTTATTCAGAACTTAGAAGAAGTATTAAATAAAGAAGGTTATAATATAATTATTACCCAATCTAATGAATCTTATAAAAAGGAATGTGATAGTATTGATACTTTATTATATACACAAGTTGATGGAATTATAGCTTCTATGGCAAACCAAACTGTCGATTTAACACATTATGAGAAAATAAAATCAGCAGGGATTCCTTTAATATTGTTTGATCGTGGAGAAAATGATTTAAATGTAGATTATATTGGAATTGATGATTACAACAGCAGTCATATAATCGTAAAACACCTTGTAGATCAAGGATGTAAAAGAATTGCACATATTGGTGGATATAAACGTACTAGAATATTTAATAATAGAATTAAAGGATATATAGACGCGTTAGAAAAACACAATTTACCTCTTAACGATGAGTTATTAGTAGAAAGTAACTTAACTATAGAAGATGGTAGGGAAAAAATGCTTCAATTACTTTCTTTAGAAAATAGACCTGATGCAGTTTACGTTGCGGGAGATTATGCTGCTCTTGGTGCTCTACAGATTTTAAATGAAAAAAAGATTAACATTCCAAATGAAATTGCTTTAGTTGGTTTTGGAAATGAACCTTTTAGCTCTATGGTGACTCCTAGTATTTCTAGTATAGAACAACATAGTGACGAAATTGGAAAACAAGCTGCTTATGTTTTTTTAGAACACATTAAAAAAGATGTTGTAAAGCAAACTCTAACTAAAAAAATACTAGATGTAAATCTTTTAATAAGAGATTCTTCTAACAGAAAAGAAAGCTAAGAATATCCTTTTCACTTTTTAGAAACTTTTACCTATTTTTGTTAAAAACCCAAAATTATCCAAACGATTTCTTATGAAACAATTAATTATTTTATTGCTTTTGATTATTGCATTTATTATTGGTTTCGGGAAATACAATCAATACAAAAGATACAACTCTCAAAATGTTAATTATAGAACAGAAAAAATATTAGATTTTGAATATCATAATCAAGACTTGGTTCTAAATTATTACAAAGCTATTGAAAACTTAAATAGTTATGTGATGACGCAATGGACTGCAAACAATATTGATGTTAGAACTCCAGAAGATGATGATGAAGAAACTAAATTGGCAGTTACAAAATATACTGAGAAATTAGCAACAATAAACTATTATGAAACCAAGTTAGAAAAGTCATCTACTTTAAAGGCAAAAGGTTTATCTAATTCAGAAGTAAAATACATAGAAGAAACAGGAACAGATTTAAAATCTTTCAATAAGTTATTAGCTAACAATAAAATTAAAAGCATGTTCAATGCCAATAAAAAGTTAGTTTACGGACAGAAAAGTGCTTTAATATATGAAGTTCAAAAAAGATTAATTGCAAATGGTTTTGAAATTGCATTAGATGGTGTTTATAAAATTGAAACATTGAATGCTATTAAGAGTTTTGAAGAAAAAAACACCCTTTTTGCTGATGGTTCTTTAGATATTTTAACTTTAGATGCTCTTTTTAAATAAAATAGATATTAGCTTAGACTAACAACTATTACTAGTTATTAGACAATAATATTTCTTATTTTTCTTTGATTTTCTATCTTTTTTACATGATTTGATTTCTTCTTTCTAATACGTTTTTTTTCTTCATTTATGATTTCAATAAATTCTTAACTATAAGTATGGTCTTTTGCAACTTTATAAAAGTGAATGCTTTTTTTTATTCCTGCTGAGATTTGTATTATTTTGATATACTAACCTTCCCAAAGAGAAGGAACTCTTACTCATTTTTCATTTTGGTTTTCATGTTAATTTAAACTTACTATTTAATTTTGGTTTTTAGCTCTTAGTCGATAAGTATGCATGCATTAGGGATTGACGCATTTGTTTGAGCTCTTTTTTATTTTTAAGAAAAAAAGTGAGTGCGTAAAGTCCGACCTTTAGGTAACGCCCAAAATCAATTACCCTTTCTTACAATTTATAGGATGTTTTGTTTTAAGAAAGGCAACTTAGTTTGCTACTTTCAATCAATATTTTGATCTCAATAATGCTTGAACTGGCTTTTAGGAAAAATTTTTATTAAAAAAATTTGCCAAAAAAAATGTCCAAAAATTAAATTTTGGACGTTTTCACTATTTTATTTAAAGTTTCTAATCTAGAATATTGACTTCAATAGTCGAAAATCGCGTACGTTTTTATTCAGTTTATATATATTTCTTAAGTTAATACTTTATTTTTTTGAATTGTTAATATGCTAAAAAAATAACAAAAAAAGGGATGCTAAAATAGCATCCCTCTTAAATTATTATAAAGAATTAAATTATTCTTTGATAAATTTTGCTGTTCCAACTGCATTATTAACAGTGTATTTAATTAAATAAATACCAGAAGATAAGTTAGAAACATCTATTGACTCACTCGTTTTATTTATCTCTAAACTCATTACTTGTTTACCTAAAAGATTGAAGATAGCAGCACTTTTAATAGTACTTTTAGCTGAAATATTTAATCTACTTGAAGTAGGGTTAGGATACATAGTAACATTTAATAATGTGTTATCACGAACACTTGCAGTCTCACAACTTGCATCAAACTTAAATGTTGTTGGAGCATCACCTAATTGCCAATTACCTTCTGTAGAAACTTTACTCCAAAGTATATTTAAAGCTACGTCAGTAGGTGCTGTTTCTTCCCAAGTAAGAGTTATGCTCAATTTACCTACAACAGATGAATCTACAGCTGATTGTGTTGGTGAACCTGTAACATCTCCTGGTATCAAGATAAAATCAACAGCATCATCATTGTTAGATTCTATAGTAACTTTCATTGATTTCTCTCCAGAATTCTCTACAGTAAGTTTAATTTCTGATGCTACTAAAGCTGCACCAATATTTAAATGAGTTACTACTTTTTCACAGTATGCATCATCAGAAGTTCCTCCTCCACCTCCTCCTGTAGAAGAAGTAGTTAAAGCTATATCATCGACTAAATACGTATCTGAAACACCAGCATTATCTGCTCCTGAATCTACGAATAAAACCATTTTAGAATAATTCCCAAGTCCAGTTCCAAAATCTACAGTAATTGTTTGCCAGTCTGTTCCTGTTGTTGTGTAAGGCATTTCTGCAATCGCAGGACCTGCAACTCCACCTTCAAACTTCAATAAATGATTACCATTTCCAGTACCATTCATTGGTTTAATTTTAAATGTAATTGTGTTATTTGCATCATCTGATAAATCAATATTATCTTTAAAAGTGATTGCTGCATGATCCCATGCATTTTGTGCGCCAACTATTTGTAAAACATCGTTTGCACCATCTTGTACAATTGTTGTTACAGCACCATCACCACCAGGCATTAATTGGTTTGCTGAACTAAAATCAAATGGTAAATTAGGCGCTTCAATAACAACTGTTGTATGCTTAGCTCCAGAAATATCATCGACTAAATACGTATCTGAAACACCAGCATTATCTGCTCCTGAATCTACGAATAAAACCATTTTAGAATAATTCCCAAGTCCAGTTCCAAAATCTACAGTAACCGTTTGCCAGTCTGTGCCTGTTGTTGTGTAAGGCATTTCTGCAATCGCAGGACCTGCAACTCCACCTTCAAACTTCAATAAATGATTACCATTTCCAGTACCATTCATTGGTTTAATTTTAAATGTAATTGTGTTATTTGCATCATCTGATAAATCAATATTATCTTTAAAAGTGATTGCTGCATGATCCCATGCATTTTGTGCGCCAACTATTTGTAAAACATCGTTTGCACCATCTTGTACAATTGTTGTTACAGCACCATCACCACCGGGCATTAATTGGTTTGCTGAACTAAAATCGAAAGGTAAGTTTTGAGAGAACCCAAAAGTCGCTACAAATAGCGTTAATAATAAAGTAATTTTTTTCATCATAAATAGTTTTGTATAGATTAATATTTTATTTTGAGTAATTATCAATAAAGAAACTATATTGATAATATACAATTATATTATCTGCAATATATCTTAGAATAATTGTTAAATCGACAAATAACACCCAAACAAAATACATACATCATAAATATAAATGTGTTTTATTTATGAATAATCAGTAATAGCTTAAAAAAAAACTTTAAAAAAATAATAAAATTATAGAATAAAATACCTTACTATTTATAATGTATAGGCAATGTTGTGTTTGATAATGAGGATTATAGGTTTTTTTGAATATTAAAATTTAGAAATACACAAAAAGCAGAATAAATTTGTTTAAAATGAGATTACTTTTAAAGAATCATTGTTACTAGTAACAATGATTAAGTTATCCTTTTTAACTTTTCTTTTTATAATTTTTAACGATCTAAAATCTGAAGAAATATTTAACCCACTATTTTCTAAAGGAGTAGCTTTAAAGTTATTTCTACCATCTCCAAGAAGTAATAATCCGGAACCTGCATCATAACGAGTGGTTTCTACTTCTACACCATAATGATTACCTACTAACATAATATCTTTAAAGCCATCTCTATTAAAATCTTCAATTAACGCATCTTTTATTGGGCTAACTTGTGCTTGTATAGGTAAAGAAGTTCTTTTTAGAATATTATTTTCATTAATTAAAACTATACTTTCAAAATTACTAACCTCATATACAACAGCATCATTCATTTTATCTTTAGGTAAAATGTCTATTAAGGTTGATGAAGCAAAACTATGATAATCTTTATATTTCTTTGAAAGATAAGGCATTTGTTGGGTAGAACATTCTTTTCCTCTCATAGGAACATAATTATTTTTATAGTATTTGGCTAACACAACATCATTTGTACCATTATTATCAAAATCATTTGCATACACTTTAAAAGGGTGTTCTTTTGTCGCTTTAAACTTATTATTTCTTCCTAAATTACCTAATACATAATCATCATCACCATCATTATCTATATCATTAGCAGTTATAGACCACCACAAACCTCTACTATCATCTTTGATTCCGAATTTTGCTGAACTATCCTTAAAATCCCCATTGTTGTTTTCTAGAATTATAATTTTCATCCATTCACCTACAACTAATAAATCATCATCTCCATCATTATCTATATCAGAAAAGACAGCGTCTGTTACCATCCCTATTTTTTCGAGATCTGGAGCAGTTTTTTTAGCTGCTTTTTTAAAATTTCCGTTTTCATTAATTAATAAATAACTAGTTGCTGGAAAAATATATTTACCTGAAATTAATCGTGTACCAACAAATAAATCTAAATCTCCATCTCCATCAATATCTGACGTTTTCACTGTCTGTGAACTTTCATATATATTTGGCAAAGCTTTTGGTGTTTTAATAAAATTACCTAATCCATCATTTATATATAATCTATCTTTTAGTAAGACATTACCTTGCTCATATTCACTACCTCCACTTGTAATGTATAAATCTAAATCAGTATCACTATCAACATCAAAAAACAAACCTACTAAATCTTCTGATGCTTTATCATTAACCCAGGGTTGAGAATTACTTTTATGAAACTTACCTTCTTTAGTTTGAAGATATAAAACACCTTCTTGCCCTAAAGCTCCACCAATAAACATATCTTCTAAATCATCTCCATTTACATCTGCTACTGCTGTAAATGGTCCGTTTTGAGAAATATTGTGTGGTAATAATATTTCTTTTTTAAATTCGTCAAAAGTATTTTCCTTGTGTTTATAAGTTATCCCTAATTCTTGAGCATTCAATAAATTTAAAAATGGTTTTGGCTGTGATTGAGTTTTTTGAATTTTACTTGCTGATGAATATTTAGCAACTAATTCTTGATTTACTTTTACGTTTGTTAAATTATTCTGCTTACCATCTGACCAAGTAATTTCTACCTTATCAATTATTTTTATTTTACCTAAACCAAAAAACACTTTAGGTTCTATTGATGAAAAATAACCACGAGTAACTGTGTTTTCTGCAATTTGAGATTTATTATCATCATAATAAATTTTTACTTTTGCTCCATATCCAAATTTATTTTTATCAGAACCTTGAAGTTTAATTTTCAGAAAATTACCATTGGCTTTATTTTTATAGATTGATGCTTTGCTTTCCATATTATTGATAACAATATCAAGATCTCCATCATTATCTAAATCTGCATAGGATATACCATGTGAAAAAGTTGGTGTATCAAAATTCCATTTTTTTGTTACGTTTTCGTATTCATAACCATTTTTATTTTTAAAAACATAATTAGGCAAAGGATTTGAAGGCGCCAATTTTGCCATATCGTAAAATTCTTGTGAATCTGTTTTTAGTTTTGAATACAAGCCATTTAAAAAGTCGTTATTTCTAATGTCTTTTTTGATACCATTACTTATAACAATATCTTTAAAACCATCATTATCTAAATCTACTAACAAACCTCCCCAACTCCAATCTGTTTTTCCTATACCTGCAATATTTGCAATATCAGAAAACTCACCAAGTCCGTTATTAATCTGTAAGGTGTTAAACATATATTGATAATGATTTCCTTTTTGAATCATTTGTTGAAACTCTATTGGGTTCATAGATTTCATATTGGTTTTAGAACGATAATGATCTTCTGCAGCCATATCTAGAGTAATTAAATCAATTTTCCCATCATTATTAATATCTCCAGTATCTGAGCCCATACTAAATCTAGAAATGTGCTTTAATTTTGAATTAATTACATTGGTAAAAGTTCCATCTCCATTGTTATAATACATGAAATCAGGCTCATCATAATCATTTGCAACATATAAATCTGTGAAGCCATCGTTATTTAAATCGCTGGCGCTTACACTTAATCCATAAGTATGTCTATCTATTAATCCGGCATTTTTTGATACTTCTATGTATTTCCCACCTTCATTTTTGTACAATTTATCCATATACAATTGAAACCTCTTTTTTGGTATGTTTTTATACCGTTGAAATAATCTAGAATCTGGGAGTTGATTAACTTGATACATATCTAAATCGCCATCATTATCCATATCAAAAAATACAGCTTGCGAAGAAAATCCTGAATCATCTAAACCATACTCTTTAGCTGATTCTGTAAAAGTTAAATCTTTATTGTTGATAAAAAGTTTATTTGTTCTGTCTGAAGAATTCATAGACTCTCCATTTCTACTGACATAAATATCTAAAAAACCGTCATTATTAATATCTACCATTGTTACTCCCCAAGACCAACCTGGACTTCTGGTAATCTTAGATTTTTTAGAAATATCTTCAAACTTAAAATCTCCTTGGTTTAAATATAGTTTATCAGTCACTTGATTTCCACAGAAGAAAACATCTGGCAATCCATCATTATTAATATCTCCTACAGCAACTCCTGCTCCATTATAAATTTGACTGTAATAAATATGATTTACCTTTTCAGATTCTTTAATTGAATTGTTAAAATCTATCCCTGTTTGTTCTGAAGACAATAATTCTAATCCACCTATTAATTCTTTAGGATTATTATCTCTTTGTTCTTTTGTACAAGAATTAAAGATTAAGATACTTAATAAAAAAAGAAAAATATATTTGTGAAATTTCATGTTTTATGAAAATTTATTTAAAAAAGTAATTTATAAGAAAAACAATTATAATAGAAAAAAAAGGCTTCTTAAAAGAAACCTTTTTTATATAATTAGTACTTTAAATGCTCTTTCTTATCCCATAATCCCCAATAAGCACCAACACTACCTTCATTTCCAACTTTCCAAGACTCATCAAAAGAAGAAAAATAAAAGGTTTCAATATTGTTTTTTGAAGACCAGATTTGAGTGTCGATAAAGTATTTGATTGCATTTTCATCAGATGGATCTGCTCCTCCTTCACTACCCCCTTGATTTGGCCAACCAGTTTCTGTAATAATAACTTTTTTACCTTGACTAAAATCACTTGCTTGGTTAAACATTTTTTGCATGTGATTTAATGAGTAATCTATGGGGCATCCTTCCCAAAAAGGATAACAGTTTGCTAAAATAACATCACAAACTTCTACTAATTCTGGATATGTTGAAAACTTATAATAAGCATCTACATAACCAACTTCAACATTAGGAATAGCCTCTTTTACTCTATTTATATATGTTATTAGTTGTTCTATTGATAATTCATTTCTATACAAAACTTCATTTCCAACAGCTGCAATATCTACACATCCTTCATTTCCTAATTTAATTAGTGCTTCTATTTCTTCTTCGTTCTTTTCTAAATCATCTCCCAACCAAGCTCCAACCATTGTTTTTAAGCCATGTTTATGAGCAATTCTTGGTATATTTTCATTTCCTTCTATGCAAGAAAAAGAGCGAATCCATTTTGTATGAGTTTTAAGTATCTTAATCCTTCTTTCTACCTGTTTTTCTGTAATAATATCTCCTGGTTCTTGACCATCTTCATACAAACTGAAACAGATTCCATGCATTCCTTTATTTAGAGTATCTCTCCAAAGTGTTTTTAATTCATCAAATGAATATTTGTTAAAATCTACTCCAATATCTTCCGAACCTATTTTAGGCTTTAAAGAAAAATGATGCTCTTTTCTGTATGACATAATCTAATATTTTAATTTTTCATTTTTATCCCAAATTCCCCAACGAGCTCCTAATTCTCCTTCAACACGTACTTTCCATGATTCATCGAAAGAGGAGAAATAAAATATTTCTATATTCTCAGCAGTTGCCCATTCTTGAGTTTGAATAAAATATCTCATAGCATTTAATTGAGATGGATGCGCATCATCAACAGTTTGCCCTTGACTTGGCCAACCTGTTTCAGAAATTATTATTTTCTTACCTTTTGATATTTGTTTCGTAACTTCATACATTTCTCTTAAATGTTTTAACGAATCTTCGATACCAAATCCTTCCCAAAACGGATAACAATTTACTAAAATAACATCACAAGCGTTTACTAATTTTTCATGCTTATAATATTCGTAATAAGTATCTACATAACCAACTGGTATATCTAAACCTGCCAATGCTTCTTTTACTCTATTAATATATTCTATAAGCTCTTTCTCTGTTAATTCTTCACGAAGTAATACCTCATTACCAACAGCAGCAATATCAACTTTACCAGACTTGGCAAGTGCAATCAACTTGTTAATTTCTCTTTCATTTCGTTCTTTATCATCACTAATCCAAGCACCAGCTATTGATTTCAGTCCTTTATCATGAGCAACTTTTGGTATTAATTCATTTCCTTCTATACATGAAAACGATCTTACCCATTTTGTATAAGGCGAAATAACATCCATACGTAAACGAATTTGTGATTCCGAAAGTATATCATTGATATCCTGACCTTCTACATAAGGGCTAAAACAAAGTCCATGTATTTGATTCTTCAATTTTTCTTTGAATAATCCTTTTACTTCTGATAAAGTTTTGTCTGTAAAATTAATTTCAGTGAAATTTTCAAGTTTTAAATTACTATTCGAGATTGAAGTTAAATGACCGGCTCCATAAGCAGAAGATGCCTTTTTGTTTTTCTTTTTTCGTTTTGCCAATTCTGCACTTATTTCTAAAGCTTTTTCCTCTGTAAGATCATAATTACGCATTATCCACATAGCTACAAGTGTTCCTAATATTGGTAAACCCGAGTAGAATATTCTTATTCCTGTTATTGAAGCTTCTGTATTTTCAGTATCAGGAACAAACCCTACTAATGTCATAATAGCACCTGTTAATAATCCAGCAATTGCAAAACCAAACTTTACCATCCACCAATAAATAGCTCCAAAAACTCCTTCTCTTCGTTTTCCTGTATTTAATTCATCAATATCTATAACATCTGAAGTCATAGACATCATTAGGGTAAACAAACTTCCAATACCAAAAGAGAAAAAAGGCAATGCAAATAAAAACATATAAGGTTTACCAGGAATAAATAAGAACCAAAGCATAATATATCCCAATACAGAAATTCCTTGAGAAACCATAAAAGCTTTCTTTTTCCCCATAATCTTAGACATCTTAGCTACAATAGGTATTACTAAAAAAGTCGTTGATAAAGCACCTATACTACCTAATAGTGTTGGCCAAAGGCCTGCAGCAGCTGCATCACCATTAAATAGATAATAAACTACAATAAAAAATGAAAAACCAGCAACAACATTAAATGCATTATAGATTAAAAATGTTGAAAAACACAATTTCTTAAACTGTTCAATTTTGAAAGCTTCTTTAAAATTTTCTAGAATCTGTTTTAAACTTCCTCCAATAGTTTTTAATGTTAAAGGCGTTAAACTTACATCTTCTTTAGTTGATTTACTTTTAATAAAAAGAGCAGGAACCATTGCTAAAAAAGCAAAAATAACAGCTACCCAAATACCTAAAACCCTTGTTGTTTCCGTTGTAACTCCAAACCAGTTATCATCATACATAACAACCCAAAACCAAGGTGCAATGACCCAAGCCCACTGACCTATCCACTGAGCAACTGCCATGATATTTGTACGTTCATGAAAATCATCACTCATTTCATAGCCCATAGCTACATATGGCACTGAAAATATAGTAAGCCCTAAATAAAAAACCAAGGACCATATTAAGAAATAAATAAAATTATAACTTACACCATCTTCTATATATAATTGCCATAATAACGCAAAAGAAACTCCCATAACCAAAGCACCTAAAAGTACATACTGCCTTCGTCTTCCCCAAATAGATTTTGTGTTATCAGAAATGAAACCCATTATTGGATCTGTAAAAGCATCAAAAATTCGAGGTAAAAAAAATAAAATTCCCCACATCCAAGTTGGAAAACTATAATCTTGAACCAACACAACCATAAAAATTGCCATAGCTGCAGGAAACATTTGATTCGCTAACATTCCTAAACCAAATGCAATTTTTTGACCCATTGGAACTTTAGAAGACGTACTTACTTTAGACATAGTTTTTAGTTTTTAATAGTTGATACCATAATCGTTTGTAATGCTTGTGCATTTATATTTACAAGTGTTTCTTTATCTCCTAAAAGCAATTTGAAACTCTTTTTTATTTTCCCTTCATTAAAAACAACTACAGCAATTGATCCATCTGTATTTTGTGCGGCAGTAACTTGTAATTCATTATCAGAATTTTCTAAACCAATTACTTTAGCTTCTGGTCTTATGTATTTGCTAAAATGTGACATTGTGTAATAAAGTGGCGTAAAATACACTTCATCTTTTTCTGGATCGACAATTACTGGAGCAATACACCAATTCTCAAACCAGTTAGGTCCTCCTTTTGTATCTAAAACCATATTCCAATCTACCCAACCATCTACCCAATTATTTAGGCAACCAATTATATCTCTTGCATATCTATTTACAGGAGAATATTTTGGGTGTAAATGTTTGTCTTTTTCTGGCGCCCAATCCCAACCCCAATCTGTTGCTTCTTTTTTCCAATACCAAGCATCATCTTGCCAAACCGGAACTTGAGAATCTACACAAGCTTCTGCTTGAATTAAGTATTTATTTGGTGCTTTATGATGTGCATATTGTAATTCTTTAGGGAAAACCTCGTACGTACTTGCATACCAATGAATCGCTGTACCATCAAAATATTTTGTAGATTCTTCATTTTGAAATTGTGAATCTACCCATTCGTTTAGATGCTCTCTATTTTGGTCATAGCCTAAAATTTTAATGTCGCCTTTACCATCTTTTTCTAATTGTGGTCCTAAATAATTCTGTACAAAATTTGTCATTTCATCTGGAGAAAAATGCATGCTTTCCCAATTATTTCCATTTCCCATAGGTTCATTTTCTACAGTAAAACCCCAAATATCAATTCCTTCTTCTTTGTAAGCATCAATATATTTTGAGAAGAATAATGCCCAAGTATCATAATATTTAGGTAATAATTTTCCACCTACCCATTTATTATTATCCTTCATCCAAGGAGCAGCTGTCCAAGGTGAACCAAATATTTTAAATCCATCTTTAGATGCTTTCATTGCATCTTTTATCATCGGAATTAAATCGTCTTTATCTTCTTGAATTGTAAAGTGTTCTAAATTAACATCACCTTCTACAGGAGAATACGAATATTGTCCTAAAGAAAAATCACAAGAGTTCATATGTGTTCTTGTTAGCGAATAATTTGCGCCTTCTTCAGAGAAATAAGCTTGTATAATAGTATCTCTATTTTTTTTACTTATCTTATTTAGTAAATAAGCAGATGATTCTGTAAAAGCTCCTCCAAAACCAGTAATCGTTTGAAATTCTTGGCTAGGGTTCAACTTAATTATTGATGGATTATCATCAGCAGTAAACTCAGTGATTTTGGTTAGTTTATTTCCACTTGCTGAAGTTTCATAAACATCTGCCACCAATTTATTATCTGTTTTATTACAACTCATCATCACTAATAAAAAAAGGATTGAATAAAAATAGTTCGTTTTCATTGTATTAATTTTATCTATTATAGTCTGTATTAGGTACTAAAACACCATCCATTAGTGTTTCTTTGTTTCCATTAAATGTCTTTATAATTGGCGCTCCATTTCTCGTTAAACCTTTAAAATTTCCCTTATCAACTAAATTCCAAATTGGGTATTTTGCTTCTCCTTTTAAAGTGAATAATCCAAAATGATTTTCAGATCCATTTGCATTTTGAGCATCTTTCCATTGTTCATCAAAAGCTTCAAAATAGAAACAAGAAATTCCTTCTTTATTCGTCCATTCTCTTAATTGATTATAGTAAAGCCCTTGTTTGTATTCATCTGTAGCTCTAGAACCATTCTCGCCATAATGTCCGCTAGAAATAGTTGCCCAACCCGTTTCACCAATATGAATTGTTTTTGTAGAATCGATACTTTTTACATAATCTGACACATCTTTATATTGTTTTTTTGCAAATTCTAAAGCACGTAACATTGCATTGTCTATTTTTTCTATGTCTGAGAATTGTTGTTCGTTTTCTGGTACTTTCCAAAACCCAGGATTGTAATGAGAGTTATGATAAGCATAGGTATGCATAGAAACATAGTCTACAGATTTTATGATATCTTCTAAATCTTTTACTCTATAACTTGGATCTCCTCCACCCCAAGAAGCAAAATCATCTGAACAAGTAATCCATAAATCTTTAGACAGCTTTCCTTCTTTCTTTAAATTTTGAAGATGGTTTACCCATTTTAAAATGACACTTGGTTGAACATAATAACTGGTTGCCCATTTTATCATCGCTTCATTACCAACGGCAATCACTTTTACGATATCTGGATATTTATTAGCCAAAGCAACTGCTCTTGCAATCTCCTCTCCATTTTGAGCACTTTCTATATCGTGATTTGGTTCTTTGTCTGTCCAAGCATTTAAACAATCCATCCAAGCACCTAACATTACATACATTTCGAAGTTTGAATCTTCTTTTTTAAGTTGACTAATTGCTTCTAAAATATTTGCTGCATGTGGTAATTTTGGTTGTACGTTATAGGTTCTAATAATGCGAATACCCATAGCGTGCATCAACTTTAAGTCTTCTTTTAATTGTGGAATTGTAGGTTGATTATCTTCTCTTGATTTTTCTCTATATCCTCCATAAGAAATGGCTAAATATTCTGGATTTCCTAAAATTTTGGCTGCTGTCATTTCTTCTTTAATTTCTTTTTTTACTTCTTTATTATCTTTCTTAGAGCTACATCCAAAACCAATAAACAATACTAAAATCGTTACTAAAATTTGAAATTTGAAATTCATGTTCTTACTCTTTATAATTATTTAATATTTTAAACCATATCCAAAAGGATATAATGGTTTTATGCTTTTGTCCCAAAAATTAGGTCCATATTTTCCTTTAAAATCTTTTACTGCATTTGGCCAAGAATGAGGCAATTTTCCAGAGAAATTAAAATCTCCAAACAAAACTTCTGCAATTCCATCTCCTTCAGAACCTGGCAACCAAGCTGCAACAAATGCATCTGATTTTTTTATCTGTTTTGTTACCACTAAAGGTCTTCCTGAAATTAAAACAACAATCGTTTTTATTCCTTTTTCTGAATACGTTTTTAGATACTTTTTATGCTCTTTGGTAAGTGTTAATTTTCTAGTATTTGATTCATGACCGATATCTCCAAAGAACTCTGCATAAGGAGTTTCTCCAACAATTACAATTGCAACATCTGCATCAAAATGATTTCCTGTTGCGTCTTTATCATAAACAACATCTCCTTTTGATTGCTGTTTAATTCCATCTAAAATAGTGGTCGCTCCTTTATAATTTTCTAAAGTTCCTTGCCAATTAATTGTCCAACCTCCAGATTGTAAGCCAGATGAGTTTGCATGTTCACCAACAACCACAATTTTCTTTGTTTCTTTTGATAAAGGCAAAGCATTATTCGAGTTTTTTAATAAAACTAACGATTCTCTTACCGCTTGTTTTGCTTTATTTCTATATTCCTTACTTCCTATTTCAGAAACGAATGTTGAGTCTGGAAACGGATTTTCAAACAAATTCAATCTAAATTTCTGACGTAAAATTCTTTTTACAGCATCATCAATTCTTGCATTTGAAACATAACTAGAATCAACAGCTTTCCTTAAATTATTTTGAAAATAATCTAAATCGCCATCAACTGCCATTATCATATCTACACCAGCATTAATAATATTATTTCTACCAAATCTTGTATAGCCTTTCCAATCTGAAACTACAATTCCATCGAACTTCATTTTCTGCTTTAAAGTATCTGTGAGATATGCTTTATTAGCATGCATTGGTTTCCTTTTTAAAGTATTAAATGATGCCATTATTGCTCCAACTTTCTCATTTACGGCAACTTTATAAGGAGGCATTAATCTTTTGTTTATTTCATCATTAGAAAGAGATGTTTCTCCTCCTTCCACACCAAATTCTGTTGCTCCATCTCCAATAAAATGTTTGGCTGTTGCCATCACCGTTTTAGAATCTGACAAATCTCCTTGATGTCCTTTTATAGAAGCTTTAGTTAAAATAGATGTTAGCTCAGTACTTTCTGAAAAGGCTTCATAAACTCTCCCCCATTTTTCATTATAAGGAATTGCAACACATGGAGAAAAAACCCAGTTAAAACCTGTTGCTTGTGCTTCTATTGCTGTAATTGCCGCAACTTCTTCAACCAATTTTGGGTTTGCTGTTGCTCCTAAACCAATATTATGTGGAAAAATTGTTGCTCCATTAAATGTATTCTGACCATGAATTGCATCAACACCAAACAACAACGGAATTCCTAATCGTGTAGAAAGGGCTTCCTTTTGTAAATTGATAAATTTCTGTTGCCATTCTTTTGCCGTTTCACCTGGATTTACTCCTTGTGTATGAATAACGGAGCCAATAAACTTAGTAGCAATATCATTTTTAGAAATATCCCAAAAGTGTCTTACTTGAGACATTTGACCAATTTTCTCTTCTAAAGTCATTAACTTTAGAAGGGAATCTACTTTTTTCTCAATAGCAACCTCTTTATCTACTTTAGTTTCTACAGTTTTTTTGCAACTAAAAACGGTAAATAATAAAGGAATAAAAAGAAGATATTTATAAAAGCTATTGGTCATCAATACTTGTTATTTTATTACTGAAACTTCGATTTCACTTATTTGTCCTGTTCTTTCAAAAATCATTTTTGAAATAGTTGTATCAAGCGTTAAGTCTTTAACTTCTTCAACACGACCATCAATAAAAAATATTTTTATACTTTCTACATTCGAATTTTTATAAACAACTGGTACTTGACAATACGTAAAACAAAGTGAATCTTCTTTTAATTCAATTGATTTTGCTTCTTTACTAATTGCTGTATAATTAAAAGTTTTTGGAGTTTTAATAAACTCACTTCCTCTTAATAACCTTGGATTGAAAATGATTTTCCCTTCCTTTACAAAAACACCTAACTCACCAATTCTACTTAACACGTCTTCTTTAACCTGACCTGTCATTCCTGGTTGTTGTGCTCCTTTTCCTCCTGGTGTATGAGAATATGGATCTGTTGGAAAAGCCCCATATAATTCTGGTGATTTGTGCACACCAATTCCTGCTTGAATCTCATAATAATGATCTAATAATTGACCAATTACAGCTTCATCTTCATTGTTTTTTACAGCTAACAAGCAATTTTCTTGAACCGCTAATAATAATTTAGAAACCATGTGCCAATAAATAGAACCTAATCCTTCATATCCGAAGAAAGTTCCAGAACGACCAGTAAATGCCTTGTGATTAAAGACTTCTTCAAAAGTTTCTAATAACAAACTAGATTCGTTTTCAATTAAATCTGAATAGTTTTCTGGTAATTCTTCAAAAGCTTCTTTTAAGCTATTTGCATTGTTAAAGTTTGCATTAAAATGGTAATTGCCTAAAACATCTTTATTAATGATTTGTGTGTTTCCATCACTAATCAATTTTGATAATAATTTAGAGTTATTTACAGCCTCTTTAGAAATCACATTTTTTTGATCGAAACGTGGTAAATCTTTATTTGGATATAAAATATAACTGTATTGATCTTCTCTAAACAAAGCACTCGCTTTCATACCGTCTAAAACTTTTAAAGCTTCTTTTGGCGATAAATATCCAGCACTTAAAACAGCAACTTGCCCTTCTAACATTTCTGGTAAATAAGAAATAGATACTTCCGTATCATTCTCAACCGTCATTAAATTATACGCATGGAATAAATTATCTGAACGCTTATTTGCTTTAATTGTATGCTCTAAATATTGTTTTGTAATTGTAAAGAATGCTAACAATTCTGTTTTAGAAATTGTACTTCTATCACTAGAAAATCCGTTTTCATAAATAGCAGTTCTAAATGTACTTGCTGCTTCACCTAAACCATCTAAAACTGTTTTTCTCTCAGTATCTGAAACAGAACCAGAAAGGATATTTTTATTTTGGTTAAAGGTTGCCACAACTTCATTAAAGAAGGTTGCCAATTCTGATGAAATTTCAACTTCTTCAGTTGTTGATTTAGCAACTACTTTTTCGAAGAAATTTATAAATCTATTTAAGTAATTTAACGTTACCATAGAAACTCCATTACCAACTAAAGCGTTGTTAGCGTCATTCCATTCCGGACGTTGTGTATTCATCCAAATACCTCCTTCTGGTATAAAATTAGATACTTTTGCTAATACAGTTGCTAATAATTTTTCAATTAAATTCACTTTATAAATAAAGAAATTTTCATCTCTTAATAAAGCGCCATCTGCTCCTAATTCATCTCTCTTTTCGTGAATTTTAGCATCTAATTCATAGTCGAATTCTATAGTATCTTTAGGATTGACAAGAATACTTTTGTAATCTTTTATCTTATAAGGCACATTTGCGTATACAAATATGTCTTCAGAAAAACGTTTTTCTAATTGATTAGGGTAATGGTTTTCTATAAATTCTAAGAATTTTAATAAGTAAATTATTTGATGATCTCCCCAATAACCAATGTAAGACCAAGGATCATTTTCTTCAATAATTTCCCAATCGAAACCATCTTTTGTTACTCTGTAAGGATTGTAACCATCAAAAGTTGTTGCATTTAAAAACTTATGAATCATACTTTCTATAAACTCAGGGTATGAATGTGCTAACGTTTCCCAATTCTGGAAAATATCACGCCAGTTACCTTCATAATCTAAAATTTTAGAACCATCAATTTCATTTTTTGTGTTAATAGAAAACTTGTTCCAAGGTCTACTTGGATCACCGTGTCTTCTACTAAATTTTAATGGTAAATATTCAAAACAAAGTCTTTTGAAGTTTTTATCTTCATCTTTCTCTGCAATTTCAAGAATCGTATTTAATGTAAATTCCTCTGGTAAGTCATTTAACAATTCCTCTTTTTTCTTGATTACTTTTTTATTTGCTTTTCCAATGTATTTTATAAAATCTTCTTTTTCAATTTTATAATCATCATCAAAAGTACCACCTCTCATTAAGTTAAAAAGTGTGTTTGCAAAGTGTCTTGTGTTTACTAA
Organism: Polaribacter sp. SA4-12; assembly: GCF_002163675.1. NCBI lineage: Bacteria > Pseudomonadati > Bacteroidota > Flavobacteriia > Flavobacteriales > Flavobacteriaceae > Polaribacter > Polaribacter sp. SA4-12. Next base: position 977,540 of record NZ_CP019334.1, read on the forward strand.
AGGATCGTTTGTTACTTGCAAACCATCTGCAGCACCCGTTAAAGCAATTAAGTTTTTAGTTCCTAATTCAATATCTTCAAGGATACTTTCTTCTAAATTTTCATCATTTATAATTGCTTTAGAAATACGTTCAATATCTCCAATTGTTTGATTTACATTCGCTATAAAACTCCATTCTTTAGTTTCATTTGCTGATAAATCTAAATCTGCACTAATAAAATAAGCACCTTTTTCTGCTTTAACATCTACTTCTTGATGTATATCTTTTCCTCTTCTAAAATTATCTAATTGTAATGATGATAATAAATGAGTTGGATTTTCAATACCTAAAGACCAAACGATATTTGCTTTTAATGCTTCACTTGGTTCTGCTTTATCAACAATAATTGCACTTAAAGCATAAATACCTAAACCAGCTTCTGCTTGTAATTCACTTTTCTTGTAAGCATCAACTAAATTACTTCTAGAGTTTTGTAAATCTGTTTCTACATCCGAAGGAATAATATTTTGTAAACCGTCTAAAAATGTAATTTGAATTTTATCAGAAGAATTATTAATTAAAGTTGATTTTTTTACAAACCCAAATTTATCAGATGAACTCCATTGATATCTGAAAGTAACTTCTAAATCCTCATTAACTTCTTCGAAAATAACTTTATTTCCAAAACTGTTTTTATATAAATTTTGTCTTGTTTGATATAACCCAATTTGTCTCTGAGAAAAAGGTTCCCATAAATAAATATTTCCGTTTTTTGAAACTTGAAAAATAGATTTACTACCTGTTACATCTGCAGATTCTGTAATTTTATCATCAGTATAATAAGGAAAAAGTGAATATTCACTATTCTTTCTACCAGCCGTAAGTCCTCCATTACTAGAAATAAACATCCAGTGGTTTGAGTCTGAAACAATACTCATAAAAAATGGTCTCATTTCATTACTGTTTGCAATTTTATAATAAACTTCATTCTCAAAATTTATCATTTCTCCTTTCACTTCTTGGGTTTGAAAGTCTGCTTTATTTTTTCCTAAAAAGATGGTCTTGTTTGTCATTAAAATTGGTATTCTAAAAACCTCTGCAACGATTTATAAGAGGTTCTAATTAATATTTTATTTCTTCAGAATATTTTACTACGCTGTATATTTATATCATTCCTTAATCTAAGGAAGTCTTATTTTTTGTTGATTTTAAAAGTGCTTCTGATAATTTAATTTTACTAAAATGTTTTGCAATTAAATCTGCAGTTACTCCTTTTGAATATGGGTTTATTTGATGTGCTTCTTTTAAAGCATAATAAGCAGCTCTAGGTTGTAATGTGTACAAACCTTTTTCGTTTGTAGGTCCTTTTGCACAGATACCAAACCACTCTTCGTTCATATTTTTATTTCCTTTGATAAGATCTAAATCATAACCTCCTCCAACCCAGGAAGCGTTATCATCATGTTTATCTAAATTTATTGTCTGTCCAAATTTCCACCAACCATCACTAAATTGAAAAGTAAATCCTCCTATAGAGTTTTCTGCTTTTCCTAAACCTGCAGCATTTTGATAAATCTCTTTCCAATTTTCAACCATATAAAACGCTTGCATTTTTTGGTCTTCTTTATTTTCAATTGAATTAAATGCATCTGCACCAAACTCCGTAAATAAAATTGGCATATTTAATTTTGCTTTCACTTTTTCAAAAGCATCTCCAAAAGATTTTCCACGATACATATTCGTACCATAAATATCTACATCTGTACATTCTTCTGCTATAATATCTAGGAAGCCTAAATCTCCATTACAAATTGCAACTGGATGCGAAGTATCTATTGATTTTATTTTTTTTGCAGCTTCATTCATTAGGCGATACATTGGTCGTCCTAACTTTTCGCCTTTTGCTGCTATTTCTTTTTCATTATCCGGAAAGTCTTCCGTTTCGCTTCCTGCCCAAAAAAGACCATAGTTATTTTCATTTCCTAAAAGGAATAATAATAAACCTGGAGTATTTTTATAGGCTTCTGCCATTTTTGAAACCTCTTTTATTAAAGCTTTCTGAGTTTCAACATTTCTGTAATCTGTTACAGGTATCCAATTTCCATTAACGGAAACTCCATATCTACCAAAAGAATGATTTAACATAGTGTAAATACCATACTTTTCATAGATGTAAGTAATCCATTTAGGTTGAATACTTGTATAGACACGTATTGTGTTTACGCCCATACTTTTTAATAAGTTCATTTCAGCATCTAACGCTTCTTTAATTAAAGCATCAGGTTGTTCCCATAAACTGTAAGAATAATTAGTCCCTATTGGAAAATAGTCCCAATTCATTCCATTAATTATAAAATCTTCTCCATTTACAAGTAACTTTATTCCTTGTTCATTACTTAAAACAGTTACTTCGTTTTTTTGCGCACAAGAATTGAACACAAATAGGATAAGTATAAATTTTAAGAAAATGTTATTCATAAATTTAGTTTTTAGATTGTAAAACCTGAAATATTATTTGATTTGAAAACAGTGTATTTAACACTCGTTCTTCTTTATTAGTTTGTTCTATTAAGCATTAATATTAAGACGTAAATTTTCTATTAAGCTACCACAACAAAGAATTGAAGTGAGCAAAAAACTTACGTTATAAAAATTTTATTAGAAATCGTTAAGATTTGAAAAATAAGGCCAGCAACTTTTAACTGACCTTATTAAATCAAATTCAAAAATCTATTATTCTTGGTATACTTTTACGTAATCAATTTCCATTGTATCTTCTGTAAATGCTGCATCAACAGTTCCTCCAAGAGATCCTCCCATTGCTACATTAAGAATTAAAAAGAAATCAGCATTAAATGGTAAATCAGCACTATTTGCTAACTCATAAAATTTAACATCATCTAAATAAATTTTAACTGCTGTATCTGTCCATTCTACTGTATATAAATGAAATTCTGAAGATGCATCTGCAACTGCAGTAGTTTCACCATAACTTGCATTAGAAGAACTTGCAGTATCAAACCAATGACAAGTACCTAAAGTGGTATTTTTATCAGCTCCAGTTTGCTCCATAATATCTATCTCTCCACAATGTGGCCAATTAGCAGTTGGAAAATTAGACCCTAACATCCAAATTGCTGGCCAAGTACCTGCAGCTGCAGGTAATTTTGCTTTCACTTCAATTCTACCATAAGTAAACTTACGTAACCCTTGAGATTTTAATCTTGCAGAAGTATAACCACCACTACCATCAGCTTTAGCTGTAATAATTAAAGAACCACCTTCTACTTTAGCATTATCTGCTGTATCAGTATATGTTTGTAACTCTCCATTACCCCAACCACCTGCACCTAGGTCGTAAGTCCAATTTGTAGCATCAGGAGCTCCATCTGTATTAAAATCATCTTCCCATACTAAGTTATTATAAGTATAGCTTGTGCCTTGAACAGGTTTTGTAGATGTAAATTTATGATACCAAGCAAATCCATCTCCAGCTTGAATTATTCTAACAATCATTTCATCTTTAGAAATAGAAATAATATCATAAGTTCCAGAACCTACGAACCATCCCATAAAACCTCCATCAGAAATTTCAAAACTTGTACCTCTATATGGTACATTATCATAAGAACCTTCTAAGGCCGCTTTAGAAGTTGAAGGTCCAAAAGAAACTGTTTTTACACCAAACATAGAAGTAGCTACTGTTTCATCATGACATTGGTCTCCTCCAACACCTAGATCTCCAGCATAAGTAGCAGGAATAAAAGCAGGACCAACAGTTTGTTCAAACGTAAGACCATTTGCTGTTCTAGTAAAAACAAATTCATTATCATACATACATCCTTTTTCAGCATCCCAAGCTTTAATACCATTCCACCAAGCTTCATATCCAAACTCACCATTTCCATAATCATCAGTAACTGGGCCTAAACCAACATGAACATCTTTGTCAGCTTGCCAGTACCATTTTTTATTATCACCAACGTTAGCACCACTTAATAAATTCTCTGCTTCAATATCAGAAAAAGAACTAAACACTTCTACGTCAATTGTTTTTGTTGATGAAACACCTCCTGTACCATTTGCTTTTACAACAACTGTATAAATGTTTACACCAACTTTAGAAAACCTTTTTGCTAATTCACCAGTAGGTGAAGCAGATGCAACTCCATCAAAATAATAAACATACGAAGACGCATTATTTGCAGTTGCAGAAAAGTTTACAGAACCACTCCCGTCTCCAAAAGGATTATTTGTATCAACCCCTACAATTTCTGCAGTAATAACGATGTCTGAAGGAGAAATAATTTCTCCAAATTGATAATCATTTTCTTGACAACTAAAGAAAGCAGTCATTACAGAAAATAAAATTATATAAATATTTTTAAATTTTTTCATTTTTTTTATATTTTAATTATAATAATTTATATCGTCTATATAAGCAATTACTGTATCATTGTTATTCTCAGAATTTACTTGAAGAACAACTCTACTAAAGTTTGTGATACTTAATGCATCAGTCACTCCTAAAACAGTATCACTTGCAAAATCGAACGTTACTTCTTGCCAAGTGTCTAATGCAATTTCTTTAATAATTTCTGATTGTCTTTCCCAAGGATTTCCATCTGAATCTTGTAATTTTAAAGAAATTTGATTTGGTTGACTGCCTGAAATACTAGATGATGGCACATAAATTTTTAATGAAAATTTAGATTTTGCATTCAAATCGTAATCTGGTGAAATATCAAAACGAACATTTGCATATTGTCCTCCAGTATCATTGTATTCTAAAACTGTATCAGAATCATTTAAAGCATCTTTAAATGGGTTTGCAAAAGTATTATTCATTCCACAATCATCTCCTGCCCAAGTTGTAATTGTACCATCTCCTTCAAAACTATCTTTTACGAATGGAGCTGTGTCTACAGCTGTTTCATTACCATAAGATAAATCATCTAAGTAAGCAATAACATTATCATTATTATTTTCTGAATTAACCTGTAAAACTACTCTTCTAAAGTTTGTAATACTTAATGGATTAGTAACACCTAATACATCATCATTTTCAAAATCAAAAGAAACTGTTTGCCAAGTATCTAATGCGATTTCTTTAATAATTTCTGATTGTCTTTCCCAAGGGTTTGAATCAGAATCTTGTAATTTTAAAGAAAGTTGATTTGGTTGACTTCCAGTTACACTAGAAGAAGGCACATAAATTTTTAATGTAAATACACTATTACCTCCAGATAAATCAAAATCAGAATCTTTATCAAAACGTACATTTGCATATTGTCCACCTGTATCATTGTATTCTAAAACTGTATCAGAATCATTTAAAGCATCTTTAAATGGATTTGCAAATGCATTATCCATTCCACAATCATCTCCAGCCCAAGTTGAAATATTTCCATTTCCTTCAAAATCATCAAAAACGATTGGAGTTCCTGTAGGTGATGGTGCTTTATAGAAATAAATATTATCTATAAATACTGTTCCAGCTCCTACAAACTTAAATTGTTTAAGCATGTCAACTGGTAAACCTTGATCTGTAAAATCTGACATTGGGATGTTAATCGTTGTCCAACTATTTGCTGTTAAAACTTTCGTTACAAACTTTTCGTCTGCAGGTTGCACACCATTTGGTAATGGATAAATATCTATACTTGTTGCATCTGGTGTCCAAATATCTAAGTGTAATATTTCCATAGATGAAGCATCAATTTCTGATCCTATGACTATTCCTTGATAATTTAAGTTACTATATTGTAACATTGCATCTCCATTTAAATCGAAAGCAGTATAAATTGTATTCTGACTCCAATTTGGATTAAATTCGGTTCCAGCAACATCTGTATAAGCATCACTAAATATAGAAATAACATCTACATCATTTCTAGCTGGTGGTGTAACAGTTGATGTTACAGGTGCTAAAATTTCAGTTACTTCAAAATCTTCAGTGTATTCTGTAGTTTCAATTGCCCCACCTTTTGCTATTACTTTTACTGAATATATCCCTGATTCAGCATATTGATAATTAACAACATCTCCAATATTTCCAGTTGCAGCTGGTTGAGTTATATCTGCTTCACCAGAATAAAACTCATAAGTAGCTGCATAATCTGCTGTTGCAGTAATATTTACTTGCTTTGAAACTGCTGCATCATTATCTAAAGCTGCTACTAAATTTTGAGGCGCCTTAAAAGAAACTACCAATTCTTGAGTTGCTTCTACAGCATCTCCTTTAATATTGTAAGCTACAATTTTTACAGTGTAGTTACCTTCAGCATAAGTATGCTGAACATTCTTTCCTAATTCAATATCTTTTTCTACTGGAGATGAATCTCCTAAATCAACATCAAACAAAGTTGCTCCATCTGCAGTTGGTATAATTGTTACCAACCCAGAATTGTCTTGTGTTAAATTATAAGCAGCCGCAACATTAGTTGGAGGTGCTATGTTATTTAAGAAGTCTAGGCTTCTATCTTCTTCTGTACAAGCGCTAATAATTAAAAATATAATTAATGCCTTATATATTGTTTTAATTTTTTTCATACTTTTTTATATTAGTATTGTGGATTTTGTGACCAATTTCCTTGTGAAAACTGTATTTCTTCTAAAGGAATTGGGAAAACTTCGTTTTTACCAGTTGTAAAACCAGCAATTTGAGCCCCTCTACCTGTTCTAACCAAGTCAAAAAACTGGTGACCTTCACCTACTAATTCAACTCTACGTTCTTTATAAATTGCAGAAGTTAAATTAGACCCTGTTGTAGTAATGTTATTGTCTGCATTACCAAAAGCTCTTTCTCTAACTCTATTTAAAAAAGTTTTAGCTTTAGTATCATTTGGAGTTGATTTTCTATTGTTTGCTTCTGCAGCCATTAATAATACATCTGCAAAACGAATTGCTCTGTAGTTATTTGGATTTGTAATATTTAAATCTCCTGCAGCATCTGCACTTCTAACTCTAGGAATGTATTTTCTATTAAAATACCCTGTGTGTTCATAACCTGTAGTAAATTCTGCTCCAGTTGATGCAGCCCAAGCATTTATATCTAAAATTGCTACATCTTTACGATTATCACCAGCTTCAAATTCATCTACAACTTCTTGAGTTGGAACATTAAAACTAAACCCAGAAGTAAATAAAGTACCTTGATACCCTCTTACACCCTGAAAACCTACAGCTACATTACCTTCACTACATTGTAAACAACCAAATCCTGCTCCTTCTACATCTGTATATTGCACTTCAAAAACAGATCCAGTTCCGTTTTCACCAGCAAATTCGAAAATTTTATTATAATCAGACTCTAAAACGTAACCTCCATTGTTAATCACACTTTCTAAAATTGATGCAGCTTCTGTAAATTTATCTTGATATAAGTAAACTTTACCTAACAATGCTTCTGCAGCACCTTTTGTAGCTCTACCAGTTTGTGGAGCTGTGTAAGATAAGTTAGCAACAGCATATTTTAAATCTGCTTCAATTAAAGCATAAACATCTGCTTTTGGTGATCTTGGTAATGTTTTTTCATCACCTAAAACAAAACGTCCTTCTGGTTTAATAGGAATATCACCAAACCATTTAACTAATTCGAAATTGTAATATGCTCTTAAGAAATAAGCTTCTCCAAGCATTACATTTTTACCTGTAAAATCTGTTTTATCTTTAAATTCAATTATATAAGATGCTCTATTTACACCTCCATACATCCAACTCCATAAATTTTGAAGTTGAGCATTTATAGGAGAATGTGTCATATCATCTACTTGTTGATATCCAGGAACATCAGTTGCGCTCTCACCACCACAAAGTGTGTTGTTTGATGCAATCTCGCCCATTAATACATTTATAAATGTAGATTGTAATGGGTCATATGCAGCTACTAATGCATTATAGTAATCTGCTTCTGAATTGAAAAAAGATTCAGAATCTTCTGCATAAATCTTAGAATTATTTAAGTAATCATCTGAACAGGCGCTTAAAATAAATAAGCTTGCCATAAAGATGAATCCTAATTTTATTTTTTTATTGTAATTTCTCATCTTTTATTTTTTAAAATGTAACATTTAAACCTAATAAGAACTGTCTTGCAGATGGATATGTACCATAATCAATACCTGCACCAATTGCACCTCCATTAACTGTAGGATCAAAACCTGTATATTTAGTTAATATGAATAAATTATTGATAGATGTATATAATCTTAATTTAGTAAGGCCAACTTTTTCTAATAAGTCTGAAGAAAAATTATATCCAACTTGAATATTTTGAAGACGTAAAAAAGAAGCATCTTCTACAAAGAAATCTGAAAACAATTTATTGTTAGTTGCGTCATTTGTTACTCTAGGTACAGAATTACTTGTTCCTGCTCCTGTCCATCTATCTAAATAATAAGCAGGTTTGTTAACATTTGGTAAAAAACGTTCGAAGTTTCTAACCATATCTTTACCAACTTCTGCATATAAATAAGTAGCAAAATCCCAATTTTTATAAGTTCCAGAAATATTGAATCCCATATAAAAATCTGCTTGAGGCTTACCGATATTAACCCTATCCTCAAAATCTACAACTCCATCTCCATTTGTATCTTTATATCTAATATCTCCTGGTGATGTTACATTAGACCCAAGACCAGATTGTGATGGGTGTGAGTTTACCTCTGCCTGTGTTTGAAATATTCCATCAGAAACAAGACCGTAAAAATATCCAATTGGTTGCCCTACTTCCATTCTTGATGGTGCAGGATTACCAATAGCAAAACCACCACCTTCAACAAAAGCATCATCTAAAACTTCTGTAACCTCATTTTTAACATAAGTTACGTTGTAAGCTAAGTTTAATGAAACATCTTCTTTAGAAATAGCATTATAATTAATTGCTAATTCACCACCTATATTTTTAGATGTACCTGCGTTTACTGTAGGATTTGCGCCTCCAGGAGCTCCAGAACCTAACAATCCTGAAACTGGAAAGTTTTGAATTAATAAATCTTTTCTTGTTTCTACAAAGTAATCTGCTACAAATGATAATTTATCATCAAATAAATTAAGATCTAAACCAATATCTAATTTCTCTGCAGTTTCCCATGTTGCCTGTGGGTTTGGTAAACCACCTTGTGCAGTACCATCTACTAAAGAACCATCTAAAACATAAGTTCCTTCTCCACTTAATAAAGATCTATATAAATTATCTCCAACTAAGTTTCCTAATGTACCATAACTTCCTCTTAATTTTAAGAAACTAATTACATCACTATCTTTTAAGAAATCTTCATCAGAAACTTTCCAACCTGTTGTTACAGACCAAAAGTTATCAACTCTTTTATCTTCAGCAAATACCGAAGCTCCATCTCTTCTTATTAATCCAGAAAATAAATATTTTCCTTTATAATCATACTGAGCTCTACCAAAGAAAGATGTTAATCTTATATCTCCGTTACCAGTATTAAAACTTCTTTGTTCACTTTGTGTATTTGTTAAACTAATGTCTGCAAACTCATATGAGTTATTTGGCACATCAAAACCTGTAGCATAAATACCATCAAACAAATCATTCTGAACACTTGTACCTGCAGTAAAAGTTGCATTATGATCTTCTGCAAATGTTTTTTGATACGTTGCAAATGTTTCCCAATTTACACGAGTTGAGGTTGCTTTAAATTGATAGACAGAACTTTGAGTTTTGTTATAAACCTTACTTGAACCATACTCTTGAATTGGTGTAAATGAACGTTGTTTTTCGTTATAAATTTTATAACCAACACGTGAAACTATATTTAAACCTTCAATTGGTTTATATTCTAACTTAAAATTACCCTCAATACCATTTCCATTATTCTCTCCAAATGTATTTTGTAATAATGACAATGGATTTACAATTTCAATTCCTAAAAAATTATTAGTATCATTTTCATCTAGACCAAATGTTGGAGCATAATTTAATCCATTAAATAATAATGAACCATCAAACCCTTGAGAAGCCGATGTAAAATAATTAGCAATAATTGAAAAATTAAGCTTTTCATTAATATCAACGGCTAAATTTAATTTAATATTATTTCTAATAAAGTTAGATTTATCTTTAGCAATAATACCATCTTGTTCTGTACGAGATGCACTTATAAAATATCTGAAATTTTCTCCACCACCAGATAAACTAATATTGTGGTTCATTAACAATGCATCATTAAATAATTCATCTTGAAAATCTGAACCTTTACCTAATTGACCAATATTATTAAATGGTAATGTTTGACCACTTGCTGAATAAGCTTCATTTAAAATTAAAGCATACTCAGTTGCATTTAAATAATCAAGTTTTTTTGTTGTTTGTTGAAAAGCAGCATATGTATCATACTTTATAGTTGCTTTTTTATTTTTCTTTCCAATCTTAGTAGTAACTAACACAACTCCATTTGCACCTTTTATACCATAAATAGCTGCTTGTGCATCTTTTAATACAGTTATTGATTCAATATCATTTGGGTTGATACTATTTAAATCACCTTCATAACCATCAACAATAGTTAATGGCTGGTTATTTGTGTTAGAACTAACACCCCTAATCAAAATATTAACTTTTGCTCCAGGTGCACCAGAAGAAAGGTTTACTGCAACACCAGATGTTGTACCCTGTAATGCACTTGTAGCATCAATTGGTTTTAAAGCTTCTAGAGTTTCTTCACCTACAATAGATACAGATCCCGTAACGTCCTTTCTCTTTTGTTTACCATATCCAACTACAATAATCTCGTCTAACGATTCTGCCGACTCTTCTAAAGAAACATTTAACGTTTGACTATTAACTACCACTTCTTTAATGGCATATCCTAAATAATTAAAGACAAGAGTTACTCCCCTATCTACTTTAGATAGACTATACAGCCCATCAAAATCAGTTTCAGTACCAACGACTGTTCCTTTAATTATTATACTTACTCCAGGCAATGGATCGCCTGTTTTAGCATCCTTTACAACTCCCTTTACATTTAGAGTTTGTGCAGTTGCACAAAAACCTACGAATAGAAGGAATAACAATGTGATTTTTTTTCTCATGAATTAAGGTATTTATTATTTGAGATTAAAATTATAGTTAATTATTAGTTAAATGATAAAAACAACCAATACAAAAAGTATACATCTTAAAGAAAAAAGGATAAAAACACCAAATCAACAATAAATATAGGGCTCTACAACGTGTAATTAATTAACTAAAAAGTATACATTTTTAACCTTGTTGTGGTAATGTAGTGGTTAAATAAGCGGGTGTTGGGGAATTATATTTCTAAGATGTAATTTGTTAAGTTAGAATCATGAGGCAAGTCCATCTTTTTTCTTAATCTGTACCTTTTTACCTCTACACTTCTTGGAGATATATTAAGTAAAGGAGCTATTTCTTTTGAAGATAAATTTAACCTTAGGTATGCACAGAGCCTTAAATCGTTTGGTGTTAACCCTGGGTGCTTATCTTTTACTTTCTTAAGAAAGTTCTTGTCAGCATTGTTAAATGCCTCTTGAAACATTTTCCAGTCATCTGTATTGTTTAAGTTCTTATCAATAATCTTAACTACAGATGTTATACTTTTATCTCCACCGTTAATTAGTTCTAATTTTATCGTATTTAAGAAATCATTTTTCTTTATAATATTCATCGTAGAGGTTGCTAGTTCTCTATTCTTACTTTCTATATCACTCCTTAACTTATCGTTATTTAGTTTTATAATCTGCTGTGAGCTTTCTAATTCTTTTAATTCTGAATCTTTTTGGGCTTTTTCGAGTAATTCTTCTCTTTGCTTTTTATAATATCTTTTTGATGCAATGTGTACTAAATAAAACGCTAATAATGATAATATGACATAAAGCGTTATTAATGTATTCGATAGATACCAAGGTCTTTCTATTATAAAACTAAAAGCAGCTTCATTTACACTTACTTCTCCCCCAACAATAGCTCTAACTTTAAAAGTATAACTACCATAAGAAACGTTTTCAAATAAAACTGAATTAGAATCTGTAGGAATACTCCACTGTTTACTTTTACCTAATAAACGATACTGGTACTTTATGTTTGTTATTTTATTATAATTTGGAACACTATAAAAGAATTGAAAGTTATTTTCATTAGATGAAAATTTCTTCTTTAAAGACAAGTTCACTTTCGTTTTGGGGTTATCAAAAATAAAGTTATTTACATTATTAATTTCTACATTAAAACCTCCTGGACCATTTAAGTTGTTTAAGTTAACTAAAACATACCCATTAGAAGTCCCTATAAGATATTTTTCATTTTCAATATGAATAATATTTTCATAACCATACGTTGCTCTGGGCATAGAAGCTGAAACTGGTATACTTTTTATTGTTGGCTTATCACTTAATTTTCCTGGTATTAAATATTTAATATCTTCCTTTGAAAAAGACCAAAGCATATTATTTGATTTATTAAAAGCCAATTCACCAGAAATAAAGTTGTCTTCAGAAATCAATTGACTATATATATTGTCTCTTATAAAAACATCCTTTTTTTTATCATATAAGAAAACACCTCTCTTACTTGAATATAAAATTTTATCTTGATAAGAAATTAAACAGGAATGAAGCCCTTTAGCAAGAGACTCCTCTTTACTAATAGCCACAACTTTTCTATAATCTTGATCTAAGGTTAACTTAAAAACCCCTTTATATTCATGATTTACAAAAAATTTATTTGAATCATAATTAACAAAATACTTACTAGAATTATTAAAACCAGCTATTTTATTTCTTAATCTCCAAGTATTATTCTTTTTTTCAAGGATATACAATCCATCATAACAACCTTGAATAATCTTATTTTCATCAATTTGTTTTAACCTCCAAGTACCTTGCTTATTAAAAATTAGTTTTGATTTATTTTTATCAATCAAAAAAGTACCTGAATCATGTCCACAAAAAAGTGAATTATCAATAATATCTAAACTCCAAACTTGTCCTTGTGTATTTTCAATAAGTTTAAAACTGTCTTTAGATTCATTATTTCGGTAAAACAAACCTTGATTTGTACCTAAGTATAAATTACCCTCAAAGACTATTGACGAATAAACAGTACCAATAAAATCACTTTTCTTATTATAAATTCTGAAAGGAGAATTACTATTAATACAGTTAATTCCATTATCTAAACCTAACCAAATATTACTATCATTATCCTCAAAAACAGATAGCAACGTATTATTATTTAAACCCGATCCTTGTGTTATTTGGTAATTAACAGCACCATCACTATTTAAATATATAAAACCATCAGAAATTGTACCTAAGGCATAATCATTATTTTTTAACAATTTTGCGCTATAAACTGTTACATTTTTAAGAATTGATTCAGATGGAGTTTCCCATTTTGAGAGTTCATTTCCTTCTAAATAGAAGAACCCTGATTTTTGAGTAAGAAATAGTAATTTACCTTCTTTTTTAAAGATTTCTACTATAATATTTTCTTTTAAAATTTGATGATCAGAAACTAACTTCGGAACACCATTTTCAATTTTAAAAACACCTTTATTACCTTCTTGAAAATAAATAACATCATTTACTTTTGATAAAATATAAAGTCTAAATTCTGAATTTATAATCTTAACTTCATTTGTTTCTAAATTGTAGAGATAAATCCTTTCTAAAGATTTAAAAAGTACCCAACCATCAATTTCTAAGATACTCCAAATCTGCTCATCTTCTAGCATTTGGATATGCTGCTTCTTTACAATAGAATTAAACACCAATTCTCCATAATCGTTTTTTTTCCAAAAACCAAAATCCATGTAAAAACCAGTGTAGATTTTATCACCCAAAACCTTAACAGACCTCATTATGGTTTCATTTGGCGTAGGATATAACTGCCAAATTGCACCATTAAATTCTAATAAACCTTTATTATTGGCTACATAAATAAATTTATTTTCAGATTGTGATATTGCCCAGTTTTGGTTTTCAGCTTTATAATCTTTAGCTGTATAGGTCTTAATTGGCGGTAATTCTTGAGCAATACTTGAAAAAGAAATTAAAAGAAATAAAAAAATAATTCTATACATAATTGGTAACTCAATGTTCAGTTACCAATTTACACAAAATATCACAAAATAAAGATAAAATTTACGACTTGTATGGTTTTTGTATAGGTAAGAAAGACCCATTCAAAATTAACAAACTAACTCTTTTGCTTAATACTAATAGCAATTCCTCCTCCTTCAGCTAAATGAAAATTTAGTTTAGAAGTGTTTTGTAATTCTATAGTTTGAAACTCAATATCTAATGGATTTTTATCCCAATGAGCATTTTTCCCATCTTTATAAATCTTAGCTTCATACAATTGATCAGCATCTAAAAAGCTAAAATCGACTTCTATTTCTCTTGAGTTTTCATCTGTAATACTCCCTAAAAACCAATTACCAGTTGTACGTTCTTTTCTTGCGATTGTAACAAACTCGCCAACTTCTCCTCCTAAAACTTTTGTTTTAGACCAATCTACACCAACATCTTTAATAAATTGTAACGGTTTTGGGTTTGCTTCATAATGTTCTACTAAATCTGCAGCCATTTGAACAGGACTATAAATAACGACGTATAAAGCAAGTTGATGCGCCAAAGTTGTATTTACTTGATTCTCCTTTTTATACGCATCAAATTTAATATTAAAGATTCCTGGAGTAAAATCTATAGGTCCTGCTAACATTCGTGTAAAAGCTACAATTGGCAGGTGCTCTGGCGGGTTCCCTCCATCTCCAGACCAAGCATTAAACTCTTGTCCACGTAAACCTTCTCTAGAAATAATATTAGGATATGTTCTTCTTAAACCAGTTGCTTTTATAGGTTCATGTGCATTTACAGCAACTTGATATTTTGCCGCTTTTATAGCTGCATTGTTATATTGATTTACCATATATTGTCCATGATGGTATTCGCCTTTTGGTAAAATCTTACCAACATAACCAGATTTCACTGCATGCATTCCATATTTCTGCATTAAAGCGTATGCAGCGTCTTGTTGCTTTTCATATGTTTTTGTTGCTGCAGAAGTTTCATGATGCATAATAATTTCTACACCTTTAGATTTTGCATATTTAGAAATTTCATCAAAATTATAATCTGGATAAGGTGTAACAAAATCGAAAACTCCTTCTCTATCTTCAAAACCAATCCAACGTTCCCAACCAGTATTCCAACCTTCTACTAAAACACCTCCAATATTATTTTTTGCAGAAAAATCAATAAAACGTTTTACATTTTCTGTTGTTGCTCCATGTTTTCCATGTGCTTTACCTGTATCTGTCCATTTTCCATCAACCATTTCCATACCATAATCCCAAGAAGATTTCCCTAAATGCATTTCCCACCAAACACCTGTATATTTCATTGGCTTAAACCAAGAAACATCTCCTAATTTATTAGGCTCGTTTAAATTTACAATTAAGTTCGATTCAATTAAATCGGGCGCATTTTCTGTAATCTGAATCGTTCTCCAAGGAGTATTAAAAGGCAAAGTTCTTTTTACTTTATAAGTTGTATTTCTAGAACCAACTAAACTACTTTTAAAAGATAGATTTTTAGGATCTACTTTTAAAGTCATCCCAGAATAATCTACCAAAGCCGCTTCATGAAAACTTAAATGAATACCATCTTTACTAACTAAAGTTACAGGTGTATTAACAGCGTTTTCTGGAATACTTGTCTGCGCTAAGGCACTATTTACTTTATAATTTTTTGCGTCAATTTCTGATAACATTGTTGTACTATACAAATGCTCATAAATATCCCAATCTCCAGGAATCCAGAAGGTTTTATAGTCTTCTGTTAAATTGAATTGTGTATTCTCTTCTGTTATGAAAGCTTCTTTAAAATTGTCTTGTTTTGGAAATTCATATCTAAAACCAACTCCATCATTATAGACTTTAAAAACAATGTTTAACTTTCTTTTTAAGTCTGATTTTTCTTGAAGCTCAACTCGTAATTCATTGTAATAATTAACAACATCTAACTGTTCTCCCCAAGGCATTTGCCAGGTTTCATTAAATGCTTTTGTTGACGATTTAATGACTTCAAAATTATCAACAAATGACTTACTCTTTTCAAAATCAAAACCTAAAGACGATTTTTTTATAATCGATTTATCTTTAAATAAAACGGTATAAAAAGGTTTTCCTTTTTCATCTAAAGAAAACTCTAGAGAAATTGCTTCATCCGGAGAAACCAAAACTGTTTCTGGTTCAGCCCAACAAGATGATAAACTTGCACAAATAACAATCAAAAAAAATCTGATTTTCATAACTTATTTCTTTTCTAATAAAACAACCGTATCTTTTGATGAAAAACGAACTTTACCGTCTTTAACTTCTAAAGTTTGATTAGAATAAAAATCATTTACTTTTTCGCCATTCTCAAAGATTGAAGAAACAGTAATTTCTTTATTCCCTTTTGGCAAATTAAGTCCGATTACAACTTTATCATTATTCCGAACTCTAGAAAAAACCAATCCATTTTCTTCAGAAATTAATTCATGTTTTCCTGCTCCAACAGCCATATGATTTGCTCTAAATTGACCCAATTTTTGCCAATAATTTAGAATATTCTTTGTTTCTTCATTATTGTTAATATCATCCCAATTCATAAAAGAACGTAAAGTTGCATCTCCAACTGTACCTTTTATCGTTAAATTTCTTGAAGATTCATCGCCATAATAAACTTGTGAAGTTCCAGGAGTTAACAATAACATTGTTGCTGTTTTGTATGGTAATTTTCTTTCTTTATCAAACGGTTGACCATCATCATGTGAAGTCATATAATTTAATACACCATACCCTTTTAAACCGTTTTGAAGAATTGTATCATATTTATGAAATACATCTTTTTCAGACATTTGTTTCGCATTCCATTTAATTTCAAAATTGATTAAACTATTAAATGCTTTGTCAAAATAATTAACCTTTTTGTTTCCAAAATTAAATGCTTTTCCATCAGAAATGGCATAATTATACACTTCACCAACCAAATAAAAGTTATTATTATCTAATACTTTGTCTCTGTTATTTTTTTTGTATTCTGCAAAAGCATAATCACATTCTTGTTTAAATTCTTGCCACACAAATTCTTCTGTATGTTTTACTGTATCTACTCTGTAACCATCAATACCAAATTCTGTAATATAATCTGTTAACCATTTCATTATATAGAAACGTGGCGCTCTAGGGTGACCAGTTCTTGCAAAGAATTCTTCTAACTCTTGAACTTCTTGTTTATAACGTCCTTCAGCTTTCCATTTTGCAATTAATTCTTTTGGTAACGCTACACTTTCATCACTTTCTGTTTTAATATCTGGTAAATTTTTAACCAACGTACAGCTTACGGTGTTTTCGTAATTATTGTAAGAACATTGTGGGCCAGTTCTTACCCAATCACTTGGCCAAACAGGATCTTTACTTGTTACAGGACCCGTGTGATTAATTACAGCATCTAACAAAACTCTAATTCCGTTTTTATGAGCAATTGTAACCAATTCTTTTAAGTCTTCTTTTGTTCCAAAATTTGGATCGATTTTAGACCAATCTCTAGTCCAATACCCATGAAAACCATAAGATAAACCAGTTCCTTCGTCTACTCCACCATGAATCTGCTCTACAATTGGCGTCATCCAAATGGCATTAATTCCTAGTTTTGTAAAATAAC
The DNA here is from genome assembly GCF_002163675.1 of Polaribacter sp. SA4-12. Lineage (NCBI taxonomy): Bacteria > Pseudomonadati > Bacteroidota > Flavobacteriia > Flavobacteriales > Flavobacteriaceae > Polaribacter > Polaribacter sp. SA4-12. Next base: position 995,220 of record NZ_CP019334.1, read on the forward strand.
CTTCTTTAATTTTTTGGGTAATACCTTTTATATCTCCACCTTCAAAACCACGAAGTTTTCCAGTTTCTTTAGTTCTATCAAAATTAATATCATTGCTTGTGTCTCCATTATTAAAACGGTCTGTTAACAAGAAATAAATGTTTGCTCCTTCCCAGACAAACTCTTTTGTTTCCATTTTAGCTATTTTTTTTGTTGATGTAGTTTCTTTACAGCTAATTAATGCTATTAAACTGATAATAAAAATGATATTTTTCATAATTACTTTTTTTATTTTTTAACTTTTAAAATGAACGATTCTAATGGTTTAACATCTACTCTAAGTTTCGCTTGATTATTTTTAACAACTAAAGTGGTAACATATCTTTTATACAATTGATCTTCTAACGTATATTCACCATCTTTTAAGTTCCATTTTTCAATAATATCTTGTGGTAAACCTAAATCGAAACCGTACGTATTTTCTGAGTTAAAGTTAGAAACAATAATTAATTTCTCATCAGCACTCCAACGTACAAAAGACAATACTTTATCATTGTACCATTCTGTATTTTCACTATTAAATTGATGAATATCTTGATATTCACCCATCAAAGCATCGCTTTTAATTGTAAAGTTTAACAAACGCTTGTAAAAATCTCTTAATTCTAATTCTTCCTTAGTAGACTGTCCTCCATCAAACTTTTTATCATTTACCCATCTTTGAAAAGAAGGAACCCCAACATAATCAAAAATTGAAGTTCTAGATGGTGTTCCAAAACCTGCGTCTTCAGATCCATCTTCACCAAATTCTTGTCCAAAATAAACCATCGTTGGTGCAGTAGAAATAGTTGTAGAAACAACCATTGCTGGTTTGGCTTTAACAGCACTTCCTGCAAACTCAGGACTAGCAATTCTTTGCTCATCATGATTTTCTAAAAAGTGCAACATATTATGCTCAATATCTTTTAAATCTTCTTGAATTGGAGGAATATGATCCGTTAATCCATCACCTTGCATAATGTGTTTTATAGTATCATACAACTGAACTTTATCATATAAATAATCCATTTTTCCTTTTCTAATGTAATCTCTATACATTTGTGGATTATACACTTCTGCTAATAAAAAAGCATTTGGATTTTTCATTTTTATAGCTGAGTTCATAAAACTCCAAAACTCAACAGGCACCATTTCTGCCATGTCATATCTAAAACCATCAACTCCTTTTTCTAACCAATACAAAGCAATATCTCTAAACTTCACCCAAGAATTGGGTACTGTTTTATCTTGCCAAAAAGCAAAATGCTTTTTATAATCTTCATTTTCAAAACCTGATGGTAATTCATCAAAATCTTTTTTCCCTTCTGGAGAAATACCATAATTTACTTTTACAGTTTCGTACCAATCATAAAAATTAGGCTTTGGAGATCGCGAACCATTCCCTGTCCATTTTGCAGGGTTTTCATCAAATTCTCTATCAGATAAAGGATGACTTTCACCTCCTAAAGGTGAATAGTCATTTAAATAATCAGGAACTTCAAATTCTTTCTTCGGATTGTAATAAAAATTATTATTTACATCATAAATAACTGTTTTATCATCATCTGCTCCAAAATCTTTAGTTCCTTCAGGGTTTGATACACTTTCATAATTTCTTGCAACGTGATTAGGAACAATATCAATAATCACTTTTAATTCATTTTTATGAGAACGTGCAATTAAAGCTTCAAATTCTTTTAGACGATTTGCCACATTTTCAGCCAAATCTGGGTTTACATTGTAATAATCTTTAACAGCATATGGAGATCCTGCTCTACCTTTAACAACATCTGGATCATCATTTGAAATCCCGAATTTGGTATAATCACGAATTACATCATGATGAGGAACACCTGTATACCAAATATGAGTAACTCCTAAATCTTTAATTTCTGTTAATGCTTTGTCTGTAAAATCATTAAACTTACCAACTCCGTTTTCTTCAATAGTTCCCCAAGGTTTATTTGTGGTATTTGTATTCCCAAACAAACGTGTAAAAACCTGATAAACAACTGTTTTTTTCTTTGTACTTGTACTCATCATCTTCTTTTCTGATACTTTATCTGTTGAACAACCAATTACTATTGATAAAACTAAGACGGATAAAACGCTATTTATTTTCCTCATAATTGATTTCTATTTTAATGTTATTATTACTTTTAATTCTTTTTTAGGATTCCATTTCACAGGAATCGTAAGTGTATTATTTTCTGATGAAACTCGTGTTCTTTTTCCATCAACTTTTACTTTTCTTGGTTTCCAGTTTATGTTGTGAATAATCAAAGTGATATCTTTTTCTGAAGAATTCCATTCTTTACCAAATTCTGCTTCAAAATCAATTTCTAAACAACGTTTAGTTAATTCTGATTCAAATTCTAAAATTTCATATTTTCCTTTTTCAAAAGCATTTGCTGTAATTCCATCATCATTATAAAATTCTCTTTTGCTTTCTTTTACAGAAGCATCATAATAGTAATGAAGTTCTAATTTATCTGCTTTATAATCATCTGTAGTTTGTACCAAATCTGTCATCAAAATAAAAGCGCCTCCTCTAACATACGTAGGAATTGATTTCCCTTTTACTTTTACCGTTTTTGTTTGTCCTCCTTCTATTTTTTCATCAAAATAAAAGTTGAACCAATTTGCAGTTTTTGGGAAGTAAATCTCTTTCGTTTTAACTGAATCTTTAAGAATTGGTGTAATTAAAAAATCTTTTCCCCATAAATAGGTTGATGAATTTGTCATTAATTTATCATCATCTTCTTCAAAGAAAATTGGACGCATTAAAGGTGTTCCTTTTTGATTATTTTCGAATGCCAAATTGTAATTGTAAGGCAATAATTTGTAACGTAACTCAATTGCCTTTTTTGCTAATTTCTTTGCTTTAGCACTTCTAAAAACAGGCTCACTTGGCACATCTTCCTGTGCATGAGGTCTAAATATTGGTTGAAAAACGCCATATTGTAACCAACGTGTGTATAAGTTATCATCTAAATTTGCACCTGCAAAACCACCTAAATCAGAATGCATATACCCCAAACCTTGCATTCCCATTTGTAGCGCAATTTCTGGTTGAGACTGCAAACCTCCCCAAGTTCTATTTACATCTCCAGACCAAGGAATCATACCAAATCGCTGCGAGCCAGCAGCTCCTGCTCTCATTAAAATGAAAGGTCTTTCATTTGGCAATTCTTTTTGATACCCTTCAAAAATTAAACGTGCCCAATCATGTCCATAAATATTATGAACTTCACTTGCAGAACCTGTTGCGTGTTGCACCCAAGTTGGGTGTACTTCTGGCTCTCCTAAATCTCCCCAAAGTCCTTTTGCACCTAAATTTATAATGTCTTTATAAATGTTCCAAAACCACTCTTTTCCTTCAGGTTTGTAAATATCTACAATTCCTGTATTTCCAAAATAAAAATCGTATTTAGCAGGATTTCCAACAGAATCTTTCGCCAAAACATCTTTTTCTACAGCTTCATTCCATTTTTTTGAGTTTGATAAAATAAATGGTTCTGTAATTAAAACCGTTTTAACTCCTTTGTCTTTTAATCGAGAAATCATTCCTTTCATATCTGGGAAAGAATCTTTATCAACTTCTAGATTCCCCATAGTTCCTTGTACCGTTTTACCAAACCAATACAAGTCTAAAATTACTGCATCTACAGGTATATTTTCTTCTTGAAACTTATCTATAGTTGCTTCTGTTTCTTTTTGTGAATGATAACCAAACCTACTTGAAAAATTACCTAAAGCCCATCTTGGAGGCAAAGGTTGTTTCCCTGTTAAATCTGTATAATTCTCAACTAAATCCATCCAAGAGTCACCAACAATAACTTGATATGTTTTTCTACCAGAAATAGTTTCGTAGGTTAAAGAATTGTCTTTTTTACTATCTAAATCTAAATACCCAATTGGCGCATTATCAAAATGAATCATGTATTTCTTAGAAGAAATTACAATTGGCAATGTAAAATTCATCAATTCTGCATGTGTTTCATAACCATACTGAGCTCTATTAAAAAGAGGCAATCTATACCCTCTTCTATTCATTTCTAAAGCTCTTGCTCCTCCTCCATATAAAACTTCATCAGAAGTTAAATTGAATTCAATTTTTTCTGTTTCATCAGCAACAATATTCCCATTCACCATATCCATCGGTTGGTGTTTAGACTTAAAATAACCTTGCTTTTCTGATGTAACAATTTCGTTATTGTATTTATAAATAATTTGAAAAGGATTATGTTGAATATGTACAGATATTCCATTCGTAGAAAAAATACTTTCGTTTTTTGAAATAACTGAATTTATATCAACTTTTTCAGACTCTAAAACAACTGCATGTGATGTGTCTAAAAACTCTTCTCCTTTTGGAATAAATGAAGTTTCTACAATTTGATCCGAATAAAATTTTAAAAGATATTTGCCATCATTTACGTTAATTTCTAATCCGTTTTCATTTTGTTTTACGTTTTTAAAAATTCTATTTGAATTTTGAGCAATAGAAATTTGTGTTATAAAAAGAAGGAAAATTACTATTTTAAAATATTTCATAATGTGTTTTATTCTGTATCTATTTAGGTTTCTAAACCTATATTTTATCTTTTATCGTTTTCACCCAAACTTCGTATCCTAATTCATTTAAATGCGTTCCATCTGAAGTCAATTCTGATTTTATTAATCCATTTTCGTTAACAAATTCGTTATGTAAATCTATCAACTTGTAATTCACATCAATTTTAGTATTTCTAATGATGTTATTCACTTGATTGATGTAATTTGCCATATACGCTTCTGCTGTTGGCAAAATTGTTTGCAAATAAATTGTTGTTTCTGGCGATTTTTGATAAATTGAATCCGTTATTTTAATGATATTTTTTGCAACATATTCTGTAGACGGAATTTGTTTTTGATAGTGCAAATTGAACAAATCGTTAATACCAATTAATAAAAAAACCGTTTTAGGTTTAAAGTGAGTTATTTCATCAAGTCTTTTTAAAACCCCATCAGTAACATCACCTGCAATTCCTCGATTTTTTACATTTTTGATGCCAACTTTTTCAGCCCAATTACCACCTTGTTCTGTAATGCTGTTTCCAATAAAAATAATATCACCAAAATTTAAAGGATTCTTTTTAAAAGATTCAATACGATGTTTGTAATTAACTTTTGTCCAATCTCCGTGAAATTTTATATCTTTTGATGCATCAGGATACAGACTATCAATAGCATTTATTTGTACAAAAGAACTTTTAAAATGAATAGATAAAGTTTGTTTTGGTTTTAATTCTATAAATTCATCAGCTTTATTTTTAATCCAAACTGCACTATTTTCTGAAGGATTAAAAACAGAATCATTTTTATATTCTAAAGCTTTAATTGCATTTAAATACTCAACCATTTCTATGGTTTTGGCATACCAAATATCTTTTTTGTTGCCTAATAAATTGCAAATAGAATCAGCTAATTTCCAATTATTATGAAACTCATAACTATGTCCCCAAACATTCAATAACTGCATTTTAGTTGCCTTTAAATTGGAAAAATAATTACCATAATTTATAGCATCATTGATATGACAAGTTGGGTTTAATTCTAAAAAATTATTAGCAGGTAATTCAAAGTTTTTTGTGGCAACAGTTGTTCTTGCATATTTAACATCTAAAGCTTTTAAAGATTGTAACGTTTTCTCATCAAAAGCGCCAAAAGGATAAGCCAAACCTTGAACTGCATTATGATTTGTATTCTTAATTAAGCTATTTAATTTTTGAAAATCAGCAAAAACCTCAGCCCTAATTATTGAATCTTTTTGGTTATTTAAACCTAAATGATTTACAGTATGACTAGAAATTTCATGACCTTTATATATACTATTTACTTCTGATTCTTTGACAAAAAATACGTCATAACCCAATTCAGAACTTAACCAATTTGCTCTTTTACCAAGTCTGCCAGAATTTAGATGAAAAGTACCAACGATTTTCGCTTTGTTTAGTTTATCGAGCAAAATTCTATCGTGTTCTGGCCCATCATCAAAACTCATTACTAAACTTTTTAATTTACCCTCAGGAAAAGCAAAATTATTAGCATTAATCTCTTTATTGGTCCTTAAAGTAGGACCTACAACATTTTGTTGATTTATAGCAGAATTACAAGAAATCAGCAATAAAATAGACACAAAACTACATAAGTAGAAATATGAATCTATTATTTTATTTGTTTTGATTTCTTTCATCTTTTGGAAAATAAATTTTAAAAAATCTTTTAGAATCAGTTTATTTTTTCAATAAAAATGTTAATGGAATACTTACTCTATTTTGCCAAGAAATTTCTGAATGATCTGTTCCTTCGAAAAATAAGTTTTTGAAATTTGCATCAGTAAATCCATTATTTAGAAAAATAGAATCAACTTTAGGTGCATATTCAGAATAAAACTGATCTAAAGTTTTATTACCATAATCAAAATACATTTTATGTGTTTTTGCATCTGGAACATTCTTTTCTAAATAAGTGAGAATTGCATTTGGCAATGGATTATTTTTTATAGGTTGAGCACCAACCCAATGTGTAGAAAGACATGCTGCACCTTCAAAAACGTCTGGATATTGAGAAATTGCGTACATAGACATTAAGCCACCCATTGAAGAACCAGCCACAAATGTGTTTTCTTTATTTGTGTAAACCGAATATGTTTTGTCTATATAAGGTTTTAAATCTTCGACTAAAAATTTTAAATATTCGTCACCAGTTAAATCTTCTAAAGCAACATCATTATTCGAAAGACTTTTTACACTTCCTAACTCTTCATTTGTTAGAAAACTCATTGCTTTTTCTGGGTACAAATCCAACCATCTTAATGCTGCAATATTGTGAATACCAACAACTATAAAATCTTTAGTAGTACCTTCTTTCATTAATTTTGAAGCAACTTCATCTATTTTCCATTCTTGCTTATTCCAAGTAGTAGTTTCATCAAACAACATTTGTCCATCATGCATGTATAAAACTGCATATTTTTTTTTTGACGAATAGTTCTCTGGCAACCAAACATCAACAGGTCTTGGAGTTATGTGTTTTGTGGGAAAAGAATCTACTCTTATTAATTTTCCTGCGGTTAATACAGCATCTTCTAATACTTTTGCAGAAATATTATCAACCTTTTTTTCTTCTTTCTTATTCTCTTTACTTTCTGATTTACAAGAAATAATAAACAGCATTAAACAAAGAATAATTATATTTTTCATATTTTGTTCTTTAAAAGTTCTCGATACAATTCTGATAAAAAATCAGAATTACTCGAACTGACAGGTTTTTAATTTTATAGTCTACTTTTTTGTTGTTAAAATAACGCTACCTTTTTCTGATAATTGAATTTCATCATTCCAAAGAAAATCTTCTCCAGTAATAATGTTTTTCAGTTTCTTACCTGCTAAACCAACTTCTTTAAAACGCTTTAAATCGATTGTAATTGGTGCTTCGTTTTTGTTGATAATATGTACAACTGTTTCATCTCCTTTTGTTCTAAACAGAAAATAAGTTCCCATAAATGGAGCAAAATGAATCGTTTTTCCATCTTGAATTGCTTCACTCTTTTTACGATAATTTAAAACTTTACTCACAAAAGATTGCATCTCTTTTTGTTCAGCATTTAAACCTTCACTTGTAAAAGCATTTATTTTATCACCTTTAAAACCTCCAGGAAAATCTGTTCTAATTAAACCATGATCGCCAGGGTTTGCAGTATCATCCATTAAAATTTCTGTTCCGTAATAAACTTGTGGAATTCTTGGCATCATCAACATATAACCCAACGCCATTTTAGCTTTTGTTACATCTTCTTTTACCTCTGTGTACAACCTACTTTTATCATGATTATCTAAGAATACCATAATATCTTTTGGTGTTGCGTAATAAAAATCATTCGCTAAACCTTCATAGATTTTCACCAAACCTTTATCCCAAGATTCTTCTTCATTAAGTCCATCTATAATGTTTTTCTGCATCGGAAAATCCATTGTTGATCTTAAATTAGATTCATATCCATCTTTATTTTTCGCACCTTTTTGCCAATAACCAACTAACAACGGATTGTAACTCCATTCTTCTCCAACGATTGAAAAATTAGGATATTCATTCATAATTGATCCAGCCCAATTAGACATAAATTCTTTGTCTGGATAAGGATATGTGTCTTGTCTAATTCCGCCTAAACCTAAAGTTTCTATCCACCAAATACTATTTTGAATGATGTAATTCGCCATAAACGGATTACGCTGATTTAAATCTGGCATTCCTGCAACAAACCAACCTTCATTATTTTCTTTTCTATCAATTTCTGAAGCATAAGAATCTTGATTTGTAGTTCTTCTATGATTAGAATTGATGTTTGTTTCCCAATTCCAATTTTCTATATTTTCTTCGTAGTTCTTTTGATAATTCACCCAATCTTTAAAAGGAATATCTTTCATCCACCAATGTTCTAAACCACAATGGTTCGCAACTTGATCCATAATTAATTTCATGCCTTTTTCTTTTAATTTTTGAGCTAATTTTTTATAATCATCTAGTGTTCCAAAACGAGGATCAACCTGATAATAATCTGTAATTGCATAACCATGATATGAACCTTTTGGCATATCATTTGTTAATACAGGAGTTGGCCAAACTGTAGTAAAGCCTAAATCTGAAATGTAATCTACATGATTTATAATTCCTTGTAAATCTCCTCCATGACGTTTGTAATCATCTGCTCTATCTAAAGAGGTTTCTTTTAATTTTTTGTTGATGTCATTACTTTCATCCGCATTCGAAAAACGATCTGGAGTAATTAAATAAATAGCATCAGAACTATTAAAACCAACATAATATTCTGCCGATTTTTCTCTAGATTTTAACTCATAAGTATGAGTTTTTTTTGTGCTATCATCAAAAGTAAAAACAATATCAAATTTCCCTGCTTTTGTAGATTTATCAATTTTTAAATCTAAAAAAAGATAGTTTTCACTTCTTGCCTTATGTACCTTTTCAATAGAAACGCCAGCATAAGAAATTGATGGTTTTGAGTTTCCTATTTTATCTTCTTTTACCAATAATTGTAAAGAAGTATTTTTTAATCCAACCCACCAATTTGTTGGTTCTACTCTTTCTAAAAAAGTATTAGAAATTGAAACCTCAGAAACATTTTTTGGGGTCTCTGTAGTGTTACATGAGAATAAAGCTATGATAAATAATAATAAAATGTTTCTGATAAGTTTCATAATTTCTGTTTTAAACAGTTAATAAATTATTTGGAGAGACTGTTACTTTTTCTCCGTTTACTAAAATGTTGATTTCTTGAGTTCCATCTAATTCAAAATGAGTTCCATTTTGAGAAACATTTACAGTAATAACTTGATTTCTAAAGTTTACTTTGAATGAATAAGAATCCCATCCTTTAGGAATTTTTGGTGAAAAAGAAAGTGAATTATTTAGCACTCTCATTCCTCCAAAACCTTCAACAATACTCATCCAAGTTCCTGCCATAGAAGTAATATGTAATCCTTCTTCTACTTCGTGATTATAATCGTCTAAATCTAAACGAGATGTTCTTAAATAGAATGTGTACGCTTGATCCATTCTGTCTAACTTTGCAGCCTGAATACTATGTACACAAGGAGAAAGTGAACTTTCATGCACTGTAAATGGTTCGTAAAAATCGAAATGTTTTTCTAATTCTTCTGTAGAAAAATCATCTTCAAACATGTAAAAACCTTGTAAAACATCTGCCTGTTTAATATATGGAGAACGTAAAATTCTGTCCCAACTCCATTTTTGATTAATCGGTCTTTGACTTTTATCTAAGTTTTCAACTGTAATTAATTCTTTATCTAAGAAACCATCTTGCTGTAAGAAAACACCTTTCTTTTCTGAATATGGAAAATACATATTGTCTGCAACATTTTTCCATTTAGATAATTCTTCATCAGAGAAATTTACTTTTTCTTTAATTCTGATATAATCTGAAACATGGTCTATTTTTACAAGCTCAATATTTTCTAACGCATAATTAATACACCATTTTGCAATGTAGTTCGTGTAAAAGTTATTGTTGATATTGTTTTCATATTCATTTGGACCTGTTACACCCAAAATCATGAATTTATTTTTATCAGAAGATAAAGTAGCTCTTTGTTGCCAAAAACGAGCAATACCAATTAAAACTTCCAATCCTTTTTCTGGAATGTAAGAATAATCGCCAGTAAATCTGTAATAGTTAAAAATTGCAAAAGCGATGGCTCCATTTCTATGAATTTCTTCAAAAGTGATTTCCCATTCGTTATGGCATTCTTCACCATTCATAGTAACCATTGGATATAATGCTGCTCCGTTGGTAAAACCAAGTTTACCCGCATTTTCAATAGCTTTATCTAAATGATAATATCTGTATTCTAATAACTTTCTTGCAACAGATTGATCTTTTGTAGCCATGTAAAAAGGAATACAATACGCTTCTGTATCCCAATAAGTACTTCCTCCATATTTTTCTCCTGTAAAACCTTTTGGGCCGATGTTTAAAGTAGCATCAGTTCCTAAATAGGTTTGATTTAGTTGAAAAATATTAAAACGAATTCCTTGTTGTGCTTTCACATCACCTTCTATGGTAATGTCAGACATTTTCCAGATTTGTGCCCAAGATTGCTTTTGCATTTCTAATAAAGCATCAAAACCAAGACTTACAGCTTTGTCTAAAGCTTCTTTTGCAGCAGCAACTAATTCGTCTTTTTTATGATTTCTATCAACCACATAACCACCAAATTTATGAATGGTAAATGTTTGATTTTGTTTAATTTCTTGTTGATATGTGCAAGATGTATAATTTGAAGTTTGCTCATTATTACAACCTGTAATAACTTCACTATTATCTATAAATAATCTAGATTCCATAAACGTACACGTATAAAAATGTGTTTTCATGGTTCTTGCCTGAATGTAAGATTGTTGGTTGCTATTAGAAACTTCTAAAACATCCCAAAATTGGTCATCCCAATTGGTATCTTCATTCGTAATTCCTGCGTCTATATATGGAATATAGGTGATTTTTGCATCAGAATTTAAAGGAGTAACATTGTAATTAATGGCACCAACCTCATCGATATCTAAACTTAAAAAACGTTTGGTATCCACTTTAATTTTGATTCCGTTTTGTAAAATAGCTTCAAAACTTCTAGACAACCAACCTTCTTTCATGTTTAGTTCTCGTTTAAAATCTGAGACTTCTTTACAGGTATTTAAATCTAGTTTTTCATCGTTAATTAAAACGTTAATTCCTATCCAATTTGGTGCATTTAATACTTTCGCAAAATACTCTGGATAACCGTTTTTCCACCATCCAACACGTGTTTTATCGGGATAATAAACACCTCCAATATAACTTCCTTGAAACGTAGCTCCAGTATATTGTTCTTCAAAATTAGCACGTTGTCCCATGACACCATTACCAATACTAAACAAACTTTCTGAAGATTTCACCATTTCTGCATCAAATCCTTCTTCTAGGATCGACCATTCATTTGGTTTTATATATTCTTGATTCATCTTAATTCTTTATTAAATCTTTAATAAAATTGGTACTGATTTCTGTGAAATCTTTAAAGATAAATTGCGCTTCAGAAAGCACATCTTTTTCTCCAATACCAATACTCATCATTTTCGCTGCATTTGCGGCTTCTACACCTGCTACAGCATCTTCAAAAACGACACAATCACTAGCATCTACACCTAATTGTTTTGCTGCAAGCAGAAAAACTTCTGGATCTGGTTTTGCTTTTGTTACATTATTTCCGTCTACAATTGTATCGAAATAATGCAATAAATTTACTTTCTCTAAAATTGGTTGTGCATTTTTACTTGCTGATCCTAAAGCTATTGGAATGTTATTTTCTTTCAAAAATTCTAATACTCTAGGAACATCTGGAAGAATTTCTGATTCATCCATATTTTCTATATACTGTAAATAGTCAACATTTTTTTCGACCATCCAAGTATCAAATTCTTCTTGTGTTGCTTCTCTATTACCAATTTCTAACAAAATTTCTAAACAACGTTTTCTACTAACGCCTTTAAATAATTCGTTTTGTTCTTTGGTAAATTCGAAGCCTAAATGATTAGCTAATTTTTTCCAAGCTAAGTAATGATATTTGGCAGTGTCAACAATAACACCATCCAAATCAAATATAAATCCTTTTTTCATTCTAATTTGTTTGTACTACATCATCTACATCTTTTACTTTGTAGACTAAAGCTGCAGCAATTAAAAAACTAAATCCACTTATCATTAAAGCAAATATTGCTTCATTATTATAAGCGTATTTTACTAACGGACCACCAATTAAAGCATTGATGATTTGTGGAATTACAATAAAGAAATTAAAAATCCCCATGTAAACTCCCATTTTTTTAGCTGATATAGAACCTGCTAAAATTGCATAAGGCATCGCTAAAATACTAGCCCAAGCAATACCTATACCAATCATAGATACTATTAACCAATTTTCATCTGGCATAATATAAATTGATAAAAGCCCTAAACCTCCAATAATTAACGAAATAGAATGCGTTCTCTTTCTACCAATTTTCTTTGCGATATATGGTAAAGCAAAAGCGTAGAATGCTGATACTAAATTGTAAATTCCAAAAAGAATTCCTACCCAATCTCCTGCATCTTGATACGAACTACTACTACTATCTGTGTGTGGCAAACCATAAATGTGTTGCGCAATTGCAGGTGTAGCAAAAACCCACATTCCAAAAAGACCAAACCAAGAAAAAAATTGCACCCAACTTAATTGACGCATTGTTGTAGGCATTTTTTTGAAATCTTCAAAAATATCCATCAAACTAGAACTTTTTTCCTCTTCTTCAGTATCAACAGAATCATTATCAAAACTTGCTAATTCTTCTGGAGAATATTCTGTTGTGGTTGTAATCGTTACTAAAATTGAAATAATTAAAATAATTGCTCCGATAATAAAAGACCAAATTAAATTTGCTGGTACAACACCTTGTGAAGTTTCATTAGAAACGCCAAACCAATTTGTTAAAGCATAAGGAAGCCAAGAACCAATTACAGCTCCAAAACCAATTAAAGCAGTTTGTATACTAAAACCTGCTGTTCTTTGATCTGTTCTTAAATTATCGCCAACTAGAGCTCTAAAGGGCTCCATAGCAATATTAAAAGAAGCATCCATAATCATTAAGAAACCTGCTCCAACCCAAAGTGCTGGTAAAAAGGCAATAAAAATATCTGCTTGTGGCATTAAAACTAAGCCAATAGATGCTAAAATTGCACCCACTAAAAAGTAAGGTTTTCTTCGTCCAAATTTTCCCCAAGTTTTATCGCTATAATAACCAATTATGGGCTGAACAATCAATCCCATTAAAGGTGCTATAATCCAAAACCAAGAAAGTTCGTGAACATCTGCTCCAAAAATTTGTAAAATTCTACTTGCGTTTGCATTTTGCAGTGCAAAACCCATTTGAATTCCTAGAAATCCAAAACTCATGTTCCAGATTTGCCAGAAACTTAATTTACGTTTCTCCATTATCGAATATTATAAAATGAATATTACGATAAGTGTATTAGACTTATCAATTAATAAATTTTGTGGAATGTAATTTATTGATAAATCAGATTAATAAGACAAATATATCTATTTTTTACCTATTTGATAAAAAGTAAATGTAAAATCTACGACGACGGTTTCGTAGATTCTCGTAATTTTAAGTCACTAGAAATGACAATTTTTTTAGGTTTATAAACTTCAGATTCTTTATCAATTCTTTCAATTAAAAGTTCAACAGCCTGTTTACCCATCGTAAAACCATGTTGTGCCATTGTTGTGATAGATGGTGATGAATATTCAGAAATTAAACCATCTGTAAAGCCAATTATAGAAAGGTCTTCAGGTACTTTTAAGCCTTTTTCTTTAGCTATTCTCATAGCGTTTGCAGCATAAATTTCATTTACTGCAAATACACCATCAATACCTTCTACAAAAACCTTTTCTATTTGTTTTTTTATATCTAAACTTTCGTCAATCTCTACAATAAGGTTTTTATCAGCTTTAATATACCCTTCTATTAACGCTTTCTCATAACCTTGCCTTCTTAAAGCCCCTACATTTACATGATTTGGAGTTGTTATTAAAGCGATCTTTTTTCGACCATTTTCTAGTAAATGTTTAGTAGCCTTATAGCCTGCACCAACATCATCTACAACTACTTTATCACATAAAATTTCATCTACAACTCTATCAAATAATACCAATGGAATCTCTTCTGCTACTAAATCTGTAAAATGTTTGTAGTCTTTATTCTTAAGGGTTCCATTTGCTATAGAGACAATTAAACCATCTACACTTCCATTAGATAAAACTCTTAACGTTTCAACTTCTTTCTCATAAGATTCATTAGAAAAACAAACCATTATATGATACCCTTTTTCAATTGCACCTTCTTCTATTCCCATTATAACTGTAGAGAAGAAATGATGTACAATCTTTGGTAAAATAACACCAATAACTTTTGTTTTTTGATTTCGAAGCTGAAGCGCTAAACTATTAGGTTTATAGTTATAAAAATCTGCATAAGCTTGAATTTTCTCTTTCGTTTCTTTACTAATCTCATGACTATCTTTTAAAGCCTTAGAAACCGTTGAAGTAGAAACACCTAATTCTTTGGCGATTGTTTTAATTGTAATTTTTTGCTTCATATTTTATTAAAAGACAAATATTAAGGTTAATTTTTACCAATTTAGTAAAAATTTAATGAAAAAGTTGTCAACACGAAACCGATTTCGTGACTTTTATCATATTGAAAATCTATGCCTTATAGCTACATTTACAAGGTGGAATGTAAGTTTATTGTTAAGTCCAAATCAAATTTACAGTTATTATAACAAATTATACATGAAAAAATTTAAATTATTATTAATTGGAATTCTTTTATCTACTTCGTTTACGATGTTTGCACAACAAACAGTTAATGGTGTAGTAAAAGAAAAAGCAACAGGTGAACCTTTACCTGGTGTTAGTGTAGTGGTTAAAGGCACAACAAGAGGTGCTGAAACCGATTTTGATGGGCAATTTTCTTTAGAGAAAGTAAACACAGGAGATGTTCTTGTATTTAGATATCTAGGATTTGCCGATAAAGAAGTTACAATTAGAAGTAACTTCAACATTAAAGTTGAATTAGATGAATCTGCAGAATCTTTAGAAGAGATCATTATTGTAGGTTATGGTACAACTACTGTAAAAGATGCAACAGGTTCTGTTGAGTCTATTACAGCAAAGGACTTTACTAAAGGTAATATTGTAACTCCTGAAAATTTACTAAGTGGTAGAGTTTCTGGTGTTAGTGTTACTACAAGTGGTGCTCCTGGTTCTGGATCTCAAATTACAATTCGTGGTGGTTCTTCTATTGGAGCTTCAAACAATCCATTAATTATTATTGATGGTTTACCTATTGAGGAAAGCGGAGTTGCTGGGTCTAGAGGTGTGTTAGCAAGTATTAATCCAAATGATATTGAATCATTCTCAGTATTAAAAGATGCTTCTGCAACCGCTATTTATGGTTCTAGAGCTTCTAATGGTGTAATTATCATTACTACTAAGAAAGGTAGAAAAGAGTATACTTTAGATTTAGACATGCAATATACTTTTGGAGAAGTACAAGACAGAATAAATGTTTTTTCTGCTGATGAATTTAGAAATATAGTTACTCAAAAATTACCAGGCGATGTTGGTTTATTAGGTGCTACTAATACAAATTGGCAAGATGAAGTTTTACGCTCTACAGTATCTTCTTTATATAATATTACTGCAAAAGGTCAAATATTTGGAGCAATACCTACTAGATTATCTATGGGATTTGCTAGTCAAGAAGGAGCTGTATTAACATCTCAATTTGATAGAAAAACAATTTCTCTTTCTATGAACCCTTCTTTGTTTAAAGATCATTTAAAAATTAACTTAAACTATAATAGAGCTTTTGAAGACAGTCGTTTTGGTGATTCTGGACAAATTGGTGCAGCTTTACGTTACGATCCTACTCAACCAGTATATGATTCTAGTTCTCCTTTTGGTGGATATTATCAACACAGAACTGGTGATATCGTTTCAAACGGAACACAAAACCCTGTAGCTTCTTTATTATTAGCCAATAATACTGGTTATAACTTTAGACAATATGGTAACTTAAACTTCGATTATAAGTTTCACTTTTTACCAGAATTAAGAGCTGTTGTAAATGCAGGTTTTGATAAAACTAAAGGTTCTACTCAAAATTTAAATAGATTTGATGTAGGAAACGCTGATGCTGTTTTACGTTATGCAGGTACAGAATCAAGAGGAACTCAAGAAAGATCTAATGAATTATTTGACACTTACTTAAATTATGTTAAAGAATTCAAAGACCTTAAATTAGATTTAACTACTGGTTATTCTTACCAACGTTTTGAAAACTTTGGAACAGATACTGGAAACTTAAAAAACCCAGATTCTTTTTCAACTACTTTTGCAGATCCAGATGTTGTAAATATTGGTTTCTTTGGTAGAGCAAAATTCTCATACCTTAAAAAATATTTATTAACGCTTAACTTTAGAAGAGATGGTACTTCTCGTTTTAGTGATGATAACAGATGGGGTAACTTTGGTGGTGCAGCAATTGCTTGGAATATTAGTGATGAAGATTTCTTAAAAGATTCTAAAGTTGTATCTAATTTAAAATTAAGAGCAAGTTATGGTTTAACGGGTCAACAAAATTTACCAGGAGTAAATGACCTATATTTAGATAGATACCGTTTTGGAAACGTAAACTCAAGATACATATTTGGTAATACTCCAGTACAATCTACTATTCCTTCTGTTGTAAACCCAAATTTAAAATGGGAAGAAACAACAACTATTGAATTTGGTGTAGATTATGGTTTATTTGATAATAAATTTACTGGAGCTATAAGTGCTTTCCAAAAAACATCTGACGATTTATTATTTGATGCAGCTTTAGCTGATGGAACAAATTTCGGAAACAGCGCAATTCAAAACATTGGTCAATTACAGATTAAAGGTTTAGAATTTACTATTAATGGAGATATTCTTAAAAGCGAAGATTATAATTGGAACTTTACCTTTAACGCTACGTATTTAGATAGAGAAATTACAGAACTATCAAACAATCAAGATGTTAGAACTGGTGGAACTTCTGGAGGAACAGGTAATACAATTCAATTATTAAGAGAAGGTTTTGCACCAAACTCTTTCCATGTATATAAACAATTATACGACACAGCAGGAAAACCAATTGAAGGTGCTTATGCAGATTTAAATGGTGATGGAATTATTAATGATGATGATAGATATTTAAAAGAAAACCCAAATGCAGATGTTACTTTCGGTTTTCAATCTAATTTTAATTACAAAAATTTTGATTTAGCTTTTAACTTAAGAGCAAGTTTAGGAAATTATGTATATAATAACGTAAACTCTTCTAGATCTCAATTCGAATTATTAAAAGACAATGCCGTTTTAGGAAACATACCAACAGCAGCATTAGACACAGATTTCTTAAGAACATCAGATGTTATTAATTCCGATATTTATATAGAAGATGCTTCTTACTTAAGAATGGACAATGTTACTTTAGGATATACATTTGACAACCCAATTAAAAAATTCTCTTACAGTAGTATTAGAGTATGGGCTGGTGTTCAAAACGTATTTACTATAACAAACTATAGTGGTTTAGATCCAGAAGTGTTTAACGGAATTGATAATTTAATTTATCCAAGATCTAGAAACTTCTTAGTTGGAGCTAACATTAAATTCTAATAAAAACAAGATGAAAAAATATATAAAAACAATTAAAAATCTATTCGTTGTTATCTTTTTAACATCAATAGTTGCTTCTTGTACAAAAGATTTAAATATTGTACCAGAAGATGATCAAACTGTTTTAAGTGAGGCTCTTTTTGAAAATGAAAGTGCTTATTTAGATGTTTTAGCAGGAGTTTATGCTAACTTATCTTTAACAGGAGTTGATGGACCAGGAAGTTCAAATATTCAAGGATTAGACGCAGGTACAAGTCAATATGGTAGAGTTTTACTGTATTTACAAACACTTTCTGCAGATCAAATGATATGGTCTTATGAAAATGATCCTGGAACAAGAGAAATACAACGTAATGTTTGGACAGCTCAAAATCCTTTAATCTTAGGTATGTTTAGTAGAGCAATGGTTTCTGTTGCTTTTTCTAATAATTTTCTTAGAGAAACAACTGCAGCAAAATTAGATGCTAGAAATGTAACTACAGCTACCAGAGCAGAAATTGTAACATATAGAGCTGAAGCAAGATTATTAAGAGCTTTAGCATATTACAATCTTATGGATTTATATGGTAAAGCACCTATGGTGTTAGAATCAGATCCAACCGCAGGTTTTAATCCTCCTCAAGTAGAAAGAGCAGAATTATTTACATTTATAGAAAGCGAATTACTTGCAATTGATGTAGATTTAATGGCTCCAAAAACAAATCAGCATGGTAGAGCAGACAAAGCAGTTGCGTGGATGATTTTAGCTAAAATGTATTTAAATGCAGAAATTTATATCGGACAAGATAAATATACTGAATGTATAGACGCTACTAAAAAAATAATAACAGGTGGTTTCACATTAGCAACTGATTATGCACATTTATTTATGGCAGACAACAATACAAACTCTGCTACTAATGAGATTATTTTTCCTTTAATTTCTGATGGTTTAATTACACAAAACTACGGACCAACAACTATTATGATTAATGGTGAAGTTGGAAGTTTAGAAGTTAATGGTACTGCTTTAGGTGTTGGTGCATCTGGTTGGGGAGGCGCTTTAAGAGTTAGAAAGCAATTTGCTCAATTATTTGATGGAGGTATCTTTTCTGGAGATACAAGAAATACAATTATTTCTGGAACTCGAAGTATCGATATTTCTGATATTTCTGATAAAGATCAAGGATATGTAATAGAAAAGTATTCTAATGCAACCTCAACAGGAGCATTTGGATCAGATCAAACTTTTGTTGATACAGATTTCCCTTTATTTAGATTAGCAGATGTATACTTAATGTATGCAGAAGCTCATTTAAGAGGTGGTTCTGGTGGTTCAAATGCAGATATGGAAACCTATGTAAATGCATTAAGAACAAGAGCAAATAATCCTCAAAATAATTTAACAACAGCAGATATCAGTTTAGATTTTATTCTTGATGAAAGAGCAAGAGAATTACATTGGGAAGCACACAGAAGACAAGATTTAATTCGTTACAACCGTTTTACAGGAGGTAACTATAATTGGGCTTGGAAAGGTAATGGTAGTAATGGTATTTCTTTACCTGCTCACATGAGTATTTACCCAATACCAACTGCAAGTTTAGCTTCTAATCCAAATTTAACTCAAAATGCTGGGTATTAATTTTAAAAACAAATTACAAATGATGAAAAATATTAAAAGATTTTCAGTAATTGGTATTATTGGTTTAGTACTGTTGTTCATACAATCTTGTGATGACACTACTGAAAAATTCACGATATCACAACCAACAGCTCCTATTTTAGCTGAATTAAATTTCACGCAATTAGAATTAGATGCTGTTAACACGTCAAACCCTGCTTTAACATTAAATTGGGATGAAGCAGATTACGGTATTCAAGCCGCTGTAAATTATACTATTCAATTTTCTAAGGATGATACTTTTGCTGAAACAGTAATCGCATCTACCATTACTGGTAAAACGTCAGTTACATTATCTATAAATGAAGTAAATGCTGCTGCAGGAAATGCAGGACTAAATCCTTTTAATTGGTCTAATATTTATGTAAGAATTGTTTCTTCTTTAGGAACTCAAAACAGTGAAACAGCTGCTTCAAATGCAATTATGTTTAGTGTTTATCCTTACTATAATTATGTATATGACGATTATTATTTAGTTGGAGACGCAACTGCTCCAGGTTGGAATAATAATAACAATAATCCAGCTCTTTTTAGAGATGAAACAGATAGTAATACTTTTTATTACACTGGTTTATGGGCAGATAACGGACACTTTAAAGTTCTAGAAACAAAAGGTTTGTGGCATCCACAATTAGGTACAGATGATGGCGTTAAATTTTGGGGAACTACTTTAACAAGTTCATCACCAGAACCAGAAAGACTTCCTTATGGAGGTGGAAATGGTATTCCTGGAGGGTTCTATACTTTAAAAATGAATTTTGCAAGTAAGACTTTTACTTTTGAGGCATATGATGCAACAGGAAAAACAAGTCCTGCTTCATTAGAAATTCAAGGATCTAGTACTGCAAATGTAGCAATGACACCATTGGCTTTTGATGGTCATATTTGGTTTGCAACTGCAATACACTTAACACCCGGTAATATAGAATTTGTTACTGGAGCTAGCGCTAAATGGGGAAGCACTACTTCTTTTTCTGGTGTAGCTACTGATGGTGGTGGTGCCGTACCTGTAATTGTAGAAGATGATTATGATGTATGGTTTAATGATTTAACTGGTCGTTATATCTTCATTCCTTTAAATTTATAATAACTTAATAATAGATATAAAATGAAAACTTATTTAAAAACATTAAGCTACTTATTTTTATCATTGACACTTTTATTAAGTGCCTGTGAAACTGAAGAAAGCTTAACAATAACAAGTCCAGATCCTGTTTTTGAGTTAATAACACCAGGAATTAGCAATGTATTTTTAAACTTTGCTTTGCAAGATAATCCAGCATTTACAATTACATGGAAAGATGAAATTAATACTTCTGCAACTTACAATGTAGAAATGTCTTTAGAAGATACTTTTGCAGCTCCTGTATTATTAGGAAGCACAGACAAAAAGAATTTTACAATGACTGTTGCTGAACTTAATCAAGTATTAGATGACGCTTCTGTACAGTCTTATACAGATACACCTATTTACTTAAGATTAAACACAGGAAGTTCTACTTCTAATATAATTTTATTTCAAGTATCAAAATTTGCTGTAAATCCTCCAGTAATTTCTAGCCCAGATAATTCTTTTTCACAAGTATTGTCGGATGTTAATCCAGATGATACTGCATTAACAATTACGTGGGACGATTCAGAAATTGGAGCAACTAGTAGTTTAGATATTAGCTATGAAATAGAAATGGCTTTAGGAGGAACAAGTTTTGCAACTCCAACTAACATTGGTACAAGTGCAACAACTATGTTTGAAGTTTCTCATAATGATTTAAATGATTTAGTAATTGCAAACGGAGGAAAAGCTGATATAGCAACAGATTTTGATTACAGAATTAAAGCAATTGCAAAATCTGCATCGGGAGATTTAACAAGAACTTCAGACGCAATTACAATTGCATTAACTGCATTTAAAGCAGCAATACCAGACAATTTATTTATGGTAGGAGCTCATAATGGATGGAATAATGCCGATCCAACACAACAATTCTATAATGATGGAAATGGTGTATTTGTAAAAGTACAAGCATTTGATGCAGGTCAAGAATTTAAATTGTTACCTACTTCTGGTTCTTGGGATGGTGATTATGGTGAAGACAAAAACAACGCTGGAAAAATAGTTCAGGATGATGAAAAAAACATCCAAATAGCCACAGCCGGAACTTATGTAGTTATTATTGATTTTAATACACTAAGCTTTAAGTTAGAAAACATAGACACATTGTTTATGGTTGGTTCTCATAATAGTTGGAATAATGCTGATGCAACTCAAGAATTATATACTTCAGGAAACGGTGTTTTCACAAAACTTCAAGCATTTACTCAAGGAGATGAATTTAAAATGCTTCCTACTTCTGGCGATTGGGCTGGAGACTGGGGAGAAAATAAAACCACTTCTGGTAGATTAGAACAAGATGATGAGCAAAATATTAAAATTGAAACTACTGGCACTTATATGGTAACTGTCGATTTTAATACACTTTCTTTTAACCTTTTAGAAGCTCCTGATGCATTACATTTAGTAGGTTCACCAAATGGCTGGGACAATACAACAGCCCCTGCTTTTACAAAAGTATCTGAAGGATTGTTTGAATTAACTCAAACTTTAACTTCAAGTGATGAATTTAAATTCTTACCTGTGCAAGGTTCTTGGGACAATGATTGGGGAGAAAGTAAAAAATATCCTGGAATGATCGTTAGAGATGATGAGAACAATGTGAAATCTCCTGGAGATGGAATATATAAGGTTACAGTAGATTACAATAAAGGAACAGTAACTGTTCAATAATTTTTTAAAACTAAACAAAGGCTATCTATAAAAGGATAGCCTTTGTCTTTTAACAAACTATTTTTATGAAAAAAATTACTTTACTATTATTATTTATAACTTCTTTAGGGTTTAGTCAAGTTACGATTACTCCAAACCCTTTTGAAATAACAGAATCTATAACTATTAGTATAGACGCTAATAGTTCTGCTACAGATTGTAATGGTCTTAGCAACCCAACAAAAGTATACATGCACTCTGGTGTTGGAAACGCTACCAATGCTTGGGGTACAAAAGCAATTGGTAACTGGGGAAAAGATGACGGAGTTGGATTAATGACTTTAAATTCATCTAACAATCGTTGGGAAATTACAATTGTACCAAAAACATATTTTTCTTTAACAGATGCACAAGCAACTAGCATTACCAATATGGGAATGGTTTTTAGAAACGCAACTGGTAATCAAGAAATGAAAGATAATGGTTGTTCTGATTTTATTATTAATGTTGGTTCATTTCAATTAACTTTAAACGCACCTACAACTGCAACAACAGTCTTAAACTCAGGACAAAGTTTATCAATAAGTGCAAACACTTCATTAATTGCAAACTTCACTTTAAAAGCAAATGGTGCTGTTATTAATCAAAAAACAAATGCAACTGCATATAGCTTCTCTCCTACTGTAACTCAAAATACAACGTATATTTTAGAAGCTATTAATAACGGAGAAACAAAAAGCACAACTTTTCAGGCAGTTGTAAAACCAACTGTTACAGAAGCAACTCTTCCTTCAGGAATGAAAGATGGAATTAATTTAAACACTTTAGACAACACAAAAGCTACTTTAGTTTTTTATGCTCCTGGTAAAGATTTTATTCATTTAATTGGTAGTTTTAATAATTGGGAGATAAATGATACTTATTTACTAAAAAAAGACACTGCTAAAAATCGTTTTTGGATTGAACTTACTGGTTTAACACCACAAACAGATTATTCTTATCAATATATAATTGATGCAAATTTAAGAGTTGCAGACCCTTACTCTACTGTTGTTTTAACAGAATCTAATGATCAATATATAAATGCAACTACATACCCTAACTTACCAAGTTACCCTACAGAAAAAACAAATCATGCAGTAACTTTATTAAGAACTGGTGATGCTACTTATGTTTGGCAAAACACTTCATTTACAAAACCTGCAAAAACAGATTTAGTTGTTTACGAAATTTTAATTAGAGATTTTGATGCACTTCATACTTATGATGCTGTAAAAGCAAGGTTAGATTATTTAGAAGAATTAGGTATAAACGCAATAGAATTTATGCCAGTAATGGAATTTGATGGTAATGAATCTTGGGGTTATAACCCTTCTTTTCATATGGCATTAGATAAATACTATGGTAATGCTACTTCTTTTAAGCAATTTATTGATGAATGCCATAAAAGAGGAATCGCTGTTATTATAGATGTTGCCTTTAATCACGCAAGTGGACAAAACCCATATTATAGAATGTGGAATAGTGACAATGGAGGTTATGGTGGTCAAGCAAGTGCAGATAACCCATTCTTTAATCAAACAGCAACACACTCTTATAGTGTTTTTAACGATTTTAATCACTCTAAACAAGCTACTAAAGATTACGTAAAAAGAGTTTCTCAATATTGGATTGATGAATACAAAATAGATGGTTTTAGATGGGATTTAACAAAAGGATTCACTCAAAACTGTTCTTCTGGTGATGCATGTACAAACGAATATCAACAAGACAGAGTTGATATTTTAAAAGAATACGCAGATGATCAATGGGAAATAGACCCAAATTTCTACATTATTTTCGAACATTTGGGTACCAATAACGAAGAAACTCAGTGGGTAAATTATAGACTTAATGAAGGAAAAGGAATTATGGTTTGGGGAAATCACAATCATCAATATAACCAAGCAACAATGGGCTTTGGTAGTGAGGCAGATTTTTCTTGGATTTCTTATAAAAACAGAAATTGGTCTGTACCAGCAAATGTAAGTTATATGGAAAGTCATGATGAAGAACGTTTAATGTACAAAAACCTTCAATTTGGGGGGTCTAATGGAAGTTATAACGTTAAAAATTTAGATACAGCTTTAGAAAGAGAAGAATTGGCAGGTGCATTCTTCTTTACAATTCCTGGTCCGAAAATGATTTGGCAATTTGGTGAATTAGGATATGATATCTCGATTGATCAAGGTGGTAGAACTGGTAATAAACCTATTTTATGGAATTACCTATCAAATGAAGGCAGAAGAGATATTAAAAGCACTTGGTCTAAACTAATTAAACTAAAGTTAAAATATGATATTTTTAAAACATCAGACTTTACCTTAGATGTTGGTAATTCTAACGGATTAAATAAAATTCATTTAACAGATCCAACAGCAGCAGATATTCAAAACGTTGTAGTAATTGGTAACTTTGGCACAACTACTCAAAGTATTTCTCCGTTTTTTCAACAAACTGGTACTTGGTATAATTTATTAGAAGACAATGCTACAATAACTGTTACCAATACAACAGCAGCAATATCTTTAGCTCCAGGAGAATTTAAAGTATTTGCAAATAAACCAGGAACACTTTCAACTGAAAACATCAGTTTAGCAAAAGATTTCTTACAACTATATCCAAACCCTACTTCTACTTCTTTTACATTATCACAAGAAGTACAAGAAGTTCGTCTTTTTGATGTAACAGGTAAACTAGTTCAAAATTTTAGTAAAAACGTTATAAAAAACAACACTTACGAGGTAAATAACTTAAATAAAGGGATTTATTTTATCCGAATTAAGGATAAGAACAATCAAATACAGACAAAAAAATTAATTATTAACTAAATACTTTTTAGCAATTATCTGTTTATATGGTCTTACAATTTCAATAATTTTACCAGCAATAATAGTAATCCTGTTATTATTAAAATTGGTGTATTTTTAATAGTAATAGGTTCATTAACATAAATCATTACAAATAAAAATACAAAGAATAATGGGCAAGAAATTTCTCGTAAAGACCCTCTAAAAAAGATTGGGAATTACGGTAAATATGCTGCTTTAACTGCATTGGGTACTTATCCAATATTAAGTCCACAAAAAGCGCAAGCACAAAGTCCAGAAACTCCTGGAACTGGATTCTAGATATAAAAGTTATAATTATTATTTTAAGAAGGTTAGGTGCTATCAAGCATCTAACCTTCTTTTTTTATTTTAAAAATGTATATTTGTAATAAATCCTCCCTACTTTACTATAAAAAAATTTTATGAGAAAAAATATTTCTAAGATTTTTGAATTTTGGGGAATTCAATACTTAAAAAATAATTTCACCCACATTACTGTTCTAAGTATTACGCTACTTTTGGCTTTTTGTAATGAAACATATTCTCAATCTATACCTCCTACAAGTAGTACTTCAGAAATTTGTGGAGATTGTAACCCCACTAACTGGCAAGATGCAGACATTGCAGAAGATGGTACACCAGACGTCTCTAACAAAGAGAAGGCGGGGGGTAATTTTTTACCTCCACTAACAGGTGGTTCTGTAGGTTATAACGCTACATGGAATATTAGTGGAGCTACAGGAGATCTTCCTTCACCACCAACAGCTATTAATGTACGTTGGATTACGATTAGAGATATTGGTGATGTAAGTGGAAGTGGGCAATTTGAAGAAAATGTTGCTACAACGATTACTGATTTAGTAATAGGTAAACTATACAAAATAAAACTTTACACACTTACCGCCAGATCAATGGAAGATGGTGGATCTGGTACAAATGAATATTACTCAGGAACTTATTTAGATCAATTTGCCTACACAGTAGAAGGTCAACCTAGAAGAGATGTTTTTAATATAACTCAAGATGTTTGGGGCCAAACAACCATTGTTTTTATTGCAACTGCAACTAGTCATAAATTCACACTATTTCCAGGAGTAGGTGCAGGTGGTGGAGATAATTTAGCAACACCTGTTGAAGCTGAATCTTTACACGTAGCTGTTGGTACTGTAGACGCTATAGTTCTTTTAGATTCTGATGGTGATGGTATAGATGATGGAACAGATATTGACGATGATAATGATGGTATTTTAGACACATTAGAAAATATTGGTGGAATCAACCCAAATGCAGATGCAGATGCAGATGGAATTCCAAATTATTTAGATGTAGATAATAATGGTGGTGGTACTTTAGGCGATCTAAATGGAGATGGTGTCCAAGATTATTTTGATTTTGATGGAGATGGTATTGCCAATCATTTAGATATAGATTCAGATAACGATGGTATTATAGATAATATTGAAGCACAACCAAGTACTACTCGTATACTCCCAACTGGTTCTGTGGGTGCAAATGGTTTATATGATGTTTATGAAAGTAATACAGAAGGAGGCGTTTATACAATTTCTCCAATAAATACAGATTTAATAACATTACCAGATTATTTAGATATCGATGCAGATAATGATGGTATTCCAGATAATGTAGAGTTCCAAACCACTGCAGGATATATTGCCCCAAGTGGTATTGTCGGAGAAAACGGTTTAGACAATTTATATGAAAATAACGATTCTTATTCCCCAGCAACAAACTTACCTGTAAATACAGATAGTGCGTTAAACAATTCAGATACAATACCAGATTATAGAGATTCTGATTCTGATGGAGATGAAACGCCAGATATTGAAGAAAATAATCGTTCTACAGATGGTATTACTAGTAATAATGTTCAACCAGATGCTCTTTCTGGTTTTGATGATGATAATGATGGTTTAGACAATAATTTTGATAATGATGTTAACACTCCTTCTAATTGGGATGTAAACGATGAAATTGAAGTGCTACCAACAAATTTATTTAACTCAGATCCTTTAGAAGATGCAGAAGTAGATTATAGAGATGATGTAACTGGTAAAGATACCGATGGTGATGGAATACCAGATATCGTAGATATAGATGATGATAATGATGGTATTTTAGATACTACAGAATGTCCTTTAATAAATACCGTAATTCCTACTGGAACTGCATCTGGCATAGCAGATTATAGCAGTGTAGGGAATCCTCAAAATGCAATAAATGGAAATAATAATCAAAGAGCATCGTTAAATAGTGTTAATGATTATTTAATAGTAGATTTAGGGTATATCATTCCAAATAATATAGTTATTTCTATAAGAGCAAAATCTAATAATTCTCCTAACCATGAAATGTCTGTTGAGCAATCTCTAGATGGAGTTACCTTTAGTAACTTACAAAATGACACTTTTGGTAATAATACTGAAGTAGCAAAAACATATACATTAGTAGGAACTTCAAGATTTATTCGAATAAAACTAAGCGTAGATGATGGAGCTGGTTCTTTACAAATAGACAATGTTACATATGCAGCATTTACTTTAGTAGATTGCCAAGATACAGATAGTGATGGCATTCCAGATTCTTTAGATATTGATTCAGATAATGATGGAATTATAGACAATAGAGAAGCTCAAGACAATACTTATGTACTTCCAACAGGAAGTGTTGGAGCAAATGGATTGTATGATATCTATGAAAATGGAACAGATGGAGGCACTTACAATTTTCCATTAGAAAACACAGATCTAGATATTATTCCAGATTATTTAGATTTAGATTCAGATGATGATGGTATTCCAGATAATGTAGAAGCGCAAACAACATCTGGCTATGAAGCACCAAACCTTGTTCCTGGAGTAAACGGTTTAGATAGTCGTTACGACTTTACAGATAATTATAACTCAGCAGGTTTAACTCCTGTAAATACTGATGGAGTTGACAATCCAGATTATAGAGACGATAATTCAGATGGTGATTTAAAGCCAGATATTGAAGAAAATGGAGATACAGACAACACATTAAGTGGTAATGATTTAAACAACAATGGTATTGATGATAATTTTGATGCATTTGGTAATTTAGCTTTTGATGTAAATGATGATAAAGACACCCCTTCAATACATTTACCAGATACAGATGCAGATGTAAATTCAGGTGGAGATGTAGATTATAGAGACGATTTTGATGGCATAGATACAGATGGAGACGGTATAGCCGACAGTACTGATATTGATGATGATAATGATGGTATTTTAGACATAGATGAATGTGGTTCTGTTGTATTCCCTATAGGAAATGCAACTGCAGCTCCAATCTCTAATGATGTTAGTAATCCTACTAATGCTTTATTAGAAATAACAGGTAATGCTGTTTTAAATAATAATAATGATTTTTTAATCATAGATTTAGGTAGAACAATTGTAATGGGTACAATTATTACAATTCGTTCTTCAGTAGGTAATACGATTAACACAATGGAAGTTCAATCTTCTATTGGAACTTCTGGGTTTGCAAATAATGCCTCTTTCTCTTATATTACAATCAACGCATATATAAATCAACAATATACACTAGTTGCTGATGCTAGATATATAAGAATCTCAATGATAAGAGATAATAGTAATCTAAGAATTGATGGAATAACCTATGATTCTTATACAGATCCTTGTGGTTTAGATACAGATGGAGATGGTATTATAAACTCTTTAGATTTAGATTCAGATAACGACGGTATTTTAGACAATATAGAAGCACAATCAACAGTTGGCTATGTTGCTCCTTCTACAGATACAGATAATGATGCAGATAATGATGGTTTAAATGATGCTTATGATACAGATTGTACAATAGGTAGTCCTTGTGGTATTAGTAATACTGTTGGGGCTGATATATCAACAGCACCAATAAACTCAGATACTGATGCTCTAGGTTTTAATTTACCAGATTATATAGATATAGATTCAGATAATGATGGTATTCCAGATAATATAGAAGCACAAACTACACAAGGTTATGTTCCTCCTTCTGGCAATGTTGGTGTAAATGGTGTAGATGCTGCCTATGAAAATAATGACACTTATACAAGTGTAACAGGTCTAACACCTTTAGATTTTGACAATACGGTTCCTAATTTACCTGATTATAGAGATAATGATTCAGATAATGATGGAACTCCAGACATCGAAGAAAATGGAGGTAGTAATAGTATTAGCGGAACTGATACTGATGGAGATGGTTTAGACGATAATTTTGAAGGCGCAAATACCGGCGATATAGATGCTAATGACGAAATTGATGACCCATTACTTAGTATATTACCAGATGCAGATGGAGATAAAAATGGAGCAGGAGATTTAGACTATAGAGATGCAATAAACAGTCCTGATACAGATGGCGATTCAATTATAGACAGTATAGATATAGATGATGATAATGATGGAATTTTAGACACATTAGAAAATGTTGGTGGAATTAACCCAAATGCAGATTCTGATGGTGATGGTATTCCAAATTATTTAGATGTTGATGATAATGGAGGAGGTACTTTAGGCGATCTGAATGGAGACGGTGTTCAAGATTATTTTGATTTAGATGGAGATGGTGTTGCAAATCATTTAGATATCGATTCAGATAACGATGGTATACCTGATAATATAGAAGCACAACCAACAGCTACTTACTTTGCTCCTTCTGGCCCAGTTGGTGCTAATGGATTGTATAATATTTATGGAAGTGATGATAACGACTTAGCTGCAACCAGTTTCCCAATAGAAAACACAGATGGTACAGATACCCCAGATTTTTTAGATTTAGATTCAGATAACGATGGAACTCCAGATATCGACGAAAATGGAAATGGAGATACATTCAATGCTACAGATACAGATGGAGATGGTTTAGTTGATATTTTTGACACCGTAGATAATACAACAGAACCTTG
Organism: Polaribacter sp. SA4-12; assembly: GCF_002163675.1. NCBI lineage: Bacteria > Pseudomonadati > Bacteroidota > Flavobacteriia > Flavobacteriales > Flavobacteriaceae > Polaribacter > Polaribacter sp. SA4-12. Next base: position 1,025,362 of record NZ_CP019334.1, read on the forward strand.
GGATTCTAATGATAGTATAAACAATCCACTTTCAAGTATTTTACCTGACACTGACGGAGACTCTGGTTCTGGTGGAGATTTGGATTACAGAGATGATTCAGATGATACTGTTCTTGTTTCTCTTGATGATGCTACGCTATGGTTAAGAGCAGATATGGATGTAACTGGAGATGCAACTGTTACTAGTTGGGTAGATCAAACTACAGGCTTAGATTTTACAGGTACTGGAGGTACTAATTCACCAGACAATACTGTTGCAGCCAACAACCTAAACTTTAATCCAGTAGTAACTTTTAACAGTGGGAACGATGTTTTAACAAATACCAATGACTTAGATCCAAGAACTATGTATATTGTGTATAATGATGTTTCTACGGCATCATCTACAACACCATTTACAAATAATGATGGAAATGGTATTGGGTTTGGTCATACATCAGAAGATCAAATTTATAACGACCCTGACACACCTTCAGATGTTAGAAATGGAGTTGAATATGTTAGTGGTTTTGAAGATAATTTTTTAACTAGAGATAGACCCGATAATTATGAATTACATTCAAGAGTTTTCGCCAATAATCTGCCTAACGCTAGTCATACCTACTACGTAGGTAGAGATAGAACAGACAATACAAGAGGTATAATTGGTAGTATTGCAGAAATAATGTTGTTTAGTGTTGCTCATACAGATATACAAAGACAGCAAATAGAAAGTTATTTAGCTCTAAAATATGGGTTTACTTTAAACGGAACAGAAGTCGCTGGAGGAATTATTGAAGGAAATTATGTAACAGAAGATTTAACTGTTATTTGGGATAATGATATCGTAAAAACCTACCATAATGATGTAGCGGGTATTGGTAAAGATATGGCTATGGAGTTCTTACAAAAACAATCTAAATCTATCAACTCAGATGCTGTAATAACAATTGGTTTAGGTGCTATTTCCAATACTAGTGTTAATAACTCTAATTTTGCTAATACTAATAATATAACTGGTAATAAATCTTTCTTAGTTTGGGGTAATAACGGAGCTAGCTTAACAAATAACTCTTCTACACCAATTCTTTGTTCAGAAAAAAAACAATTAGATCGTGTTTGGAAAATAGTAGAAACAGGTACTATTGGAACTGTTGAAGTTGCTATTATTAAAGACAATGGAAGTGGTTTTGTTTTTGATACAGTTCTTGATCTTGGTCTTACAAACGAAATTCCAGTAATAATCGTTGCTGATGACCCTAGTTTCACTACCAATGTTAGACATATACCACTAACTATAAGACAAATAGACGGATCAAGTGATCACTTAGTAGCAAATATAGATTTTAATGGCACAAAATACTTCACTTATGCTGTAATTAACGCCATTTTTTGGAATGGAGATGCAACAACAAAATGGACAGGAGCCTCTGATGGTAGTAGCTTTCCTCCAACTATAGATGATGATGTATTAAATGAAGATGGTACTAAAGTATTAATTATTGATGGAGAAACCTCTGAAACAAGTGCCATTTTATCAAGTAGCGCAAATGTAGAGTGTGTTTGGATAAAACCCAATTCTAAATTAATAGTAAATAACACTAAATTTTTAGAATTTGATGGCGAACTCAAATTGGAAGGTGAAATTAAGTTAATTGGTAATGCTCATTTAGTACAATCTCATTTAGGATTTACAAATGTTAGTGGAAACGGTAAACTTTATAGAGACCAGAAAACATCTGTACCTAATATATATAGATATAATTATTGGTCTTCACCTGTTGTTCCTGCTTTAGGAGATTCACAGTTTACTGTAGAAGGTGTTATGAATGATGGTACAACACCAACCTCAGAAAACTCAAGTATTAATCCAATTACTTTCCTACAATGGGATGGTGACTTAAGTGATATTACAAATACAAATGGAACTACTGATAATCCAATAAAAATTGCTAGCCATTGGATTTATTCTTATACCAGTGATGGTAATGGCGGAGATAGAAATGCTTGGATTCACAAAAAAAATGATGGTTTAATTGCAATTGGAGATGGTTATACAATGAAAAGTACAGGAAGAGTTCCTCAAAACTTTACATTTGTTGGTACACCTAATGATGGTACAATTAACAAAACAATTACTCCTGGAGACGTTTATCTAGTAGGAAATCCCTACCCTAGCGCTATTGATGCAGATTTATTCATTACAGATAATAATCCAATACTCGATGGTACGCTTTATTTTTGGGAGCATTTAGGAGAAAGTACAACCACAGCTTCTGTAGAAGGACATGGTACATATGGATATATTGGTGGGTATTCTATAAGAAACCAAGCACAAGGAATAGCTGCAAACACTATTGTAACCGGAACAGCAGGCCTTAGTGGTGGTGATGGAAGTTACACCTCACCTTCACAGTTTATTCCTGTAGGGCAAGCTTTTTTCGTTGAAGCCCTTAATGGTGGAACTTTTTCTTTTGAAAATTCACAAAGAGTTTATAGCGACAACAATACTCTATTAAAAGGTGCTGCGAAAACTAAAATAGTAGCATTATCTTCTTTTAAAGTAGGTTTTAATTACATCAATAAAAATAATATAAATATTCATAGGCAATTGGGTGTCAATTTTAAAAGTGGAAATACGTTTAATTATGACAATGGTTTCGATAGTCAAATTTTTGATATACAACCAACAGATGCATATTGGCAATTTGAAGACGGCAAAAACTTAGCTATTGCTGGTTTAGGAGAAATTACTAAAGAGATGCAAATCCCCATAGCTTTGAATATAGATTCTGATAAACCTGTTTATATTCTAGTTGATGAAAAGGTAAATATGGATTCATATAAACTTTACCTTGTAGATTTATTTAATGGTCAAATTCATAATTTACAAAAACCTGTAGAATTAAATCTTCCTAAAGGAGAATATGTAAATCGTTTTGCTATTGTTTTTAATGCATTAACATTAAATCTAAAAGATATAGAATTAGGAAACGATATTTCAACTTATGTAGACAACAATTTAAAGGAGCTTGTAATTAAAAATAAAGGTCCTAAAATTATCACAAAAGTTGAGTTATTCAATATTCTTGGTCAAAAAGTAAAAGAATGGAAAAACCTTGAAAACACAAACTTGCATAAACTAAAAGTTGATGCATTATCATCTACAATATATATAGTTAAAGTACAAACAGAACAAGGAAACCTTACTAAGAAAATAATGATAGATTAATTTTATAGTCCTTCATTAAAACAAAAAAAAGAGCAGTTTATAACTGCTCTTTTTTTTTTTAATATATTATCAACTCCTATACTCCAAACTGATTTAAATGATGATCTAGGTGTTTATAAAATGAATTATTCCATTCTATTGCTGTTAGTTTTCCAAAAGAATGAGATTCTTTACCTTCAAAATACCCTTCTCCTAATTCTTGAGTTTTAACAATATAATCGATCAAGCGTTTCTTTTCATCATCAAAATTCTTATCCTCTTTCATTATAAATTGAGGTGCAGTTTTACCATTTTTAGAATATGGTTTTTCAGAAACAACTATATTTTTTACAAACATCTTTAAAATAAACCTTGCAAACGCATTTGGTTTTCTATGCCTGTCTGTATAAACCATTTCATAGGTTACAGAACAATGTGCTAACATTTGACCAACAGACATTTTACCCCAATTTGGTTGCGAAGTAGCAGTTAACTTTTCTATTCTTGCAATTACTTCATCAGTAATTTCTTTGGTAAATATGTTTTTCATCTTAATGTAAAATTTTAAATAATAATTCTTTTAAAATATCTTTCTGAGATTGACTCGCTCCTACTCCTTTACTCTTTACATCTGCGTCTCTTAAAGTTGCAATTACTTGCGCTACTTTTCGCATCGGATAATTTCTGGCAGCTAAAAAATATTCATCAACAAAATAAGGACTAACACCTATAGATTTAGCAACTGAATTTTTAGATTTATCTTGTAAACCATGAAATGAAAGTAACTGTGTAAAAAAACCATTTAACAAAGAAATAGTCATTACCAAAGGATTATTTTTTGGGTTTTCTGCAAAATAATTTATAATTCTATTCGCTTTTACAATATTCTTCTCTCCTACTGCTTTTCGTAATTCGAAATTATTAAAGTCTTTAGAAATACCTATATTTTCTTCAATATGAGTATCATCTATAATTGTTTCTTTGGGTAAAATTAGCATTAACTTATCTAATTCATTAGAAATCTTACTCAAATCAGTTCCTAAAAACTCCACTAACATTTGTGATGCTTTTGGTTCTATCTGATACTTTTTTCCGCTTAAAACTCTACGAATCCAATCTGAAACTTGATTCTCGTATAATTTTTTGCTCTCATAAATAAAACCTGTTTTTGCAATTGCTTTGTGCAACTTCTTACGCTTATCAAGTTTTTTATATTTATAATTTAACACTAAAACAGTAGTTGGTTGTGGATTCTCTGCATAAGAAACCAATTTTTCAATATTTCTACTTAAATCTTGCGCCTCTTTTACAATAATAACTTGTCTTTCAGCCATCATTGGATACCTTTTTGCAGAAGAAACAATATCTTCTATACTAGCATCTCTACCATACATAACCTGCTGATTGAAGCCTTTTTCCGCTTCATCCAAAATATTTTCTTCAATAAAATCAGAAATTTTATCAATGTAATAAGGCTCATCACCCATTAAAAAATAGATAGGTTTTATATTTCCTTTCTTTATATCTGAAACAATGTTTCTTATTTCGTTCATTTTCTTACTTTTGATTGATGCAAAGACTCAACCTACCAACTTATAATTTCAAACTCAAAAGTAGCGAAAATAAGACGCTTATTTTTGATAAATTGAGAAAAAAATATATGGTTCTAACTCCAGAAGAATGGGTTCGTCAACATTATGTTTATTTTTTGATTGAAGAAAAAAAATATCCGATTTCGTTAATTGCTTTAGAAAAACAATTAACGATTAATAATCGCAAGAAGAGAACTGACATTTTAGTTTTTAATAAAGAAGGAAATCATGAAATAATTGTAGAATGTAAAGCCCCCTCTATTAAGATTACTCAAGATACTTTTGATCAAATTGCACGTTATAATTTAAAATTAAAAGCTAATTATTTGATTGTAACCAATGGATTAGAGCATTTCTTCTGCAAAATGGACTTTGAAAATGAAACTTATATTTTCTTAAAAGATATTCCTGATTATAAATAACAAACCTTATATTTTATTAGTAAAAAATTAGGTCTAAACTAATTTATAAAATGTAATTTTGCCCTCTTGAAAATAGCAATCGTCATATTAAATTGGAATGGTCAAAAACTGTTAGAACAGTTCTTGCCATCTGTTGTAGATTTTAGTTCGAAAGATGCTGCCGTTTATATAGCAGACAATGCTTCCACAGATTCTTCAATTTCATATGTAAAAGAATATTTTCCTTCTATAAAAATAGTTGAAAACGCTGTAAATGGTGGTTATGCAAAAGGTTATAACGATGCTTTACAATCTATTGATGCAGATATTTATTGCTTATTAAATTCTGATGTTGAGGTTACTGAAAATTGGTTAAAACCAATAATTGATGTTTTTAAAACGGATGAAGAAACAGCTATTATTCAACCAAAATTATTAGATTTTAAAGACAAAACTAAGTTTGAATACGCTGGTGCTGCTGGTGGTTTTATTGATTTATATGGATATCCTTATTGTAGAGGACGCGTTTTTAATCATTTAGAAACAGATAAAGGTCAATTTAATGATACAACGGATGTTTTTTGGGCTTCAGGTGCTTGTTTGTTTATACGTTCTAAAGTATATCACAAACTAGAAGGTTTTGATGAAGACTATTTTGCACATCAAGAAGAAATTGATTTATGTTGGAGAACTCAAAATAATGGTTACAAAATTAAATATGTAGGAGAATCTACAGTTTATCATGTTGGTGGTGCTACTTTACAAGAAACAAATCCTCATAAAACATTTTTAAACTTTAGAAATAGTTTATTTAATGTGGTTAAGAATGTTCCAAAGAAATGGTTCTTATTCGTAATATTTTCTCGTTTAGTTTTAGATGGAGTTGCAGGAATCAAGTTTATGATAGAATTAAGACCAATTCATACTTGGGCAATCATAAAAGCACATTTTAGTTTTTATAAAAACTTTAATAAATTTCTAAAGAAGCGTAAGAAATTATCAAAAAAACAAGATTACAACCTACATACAAGTATTGTTTGGCAATACTTTGCTTTAGGTAGAAAAGAGTTTAAAGACTTAAAATAATTTTCTTTTTAAAACTTCTTTCCATTTACCAGACTCAGCATATTCTTTAATTACAATATTTCTTTCAAGGAGAAAATGATGCATATATCTTTTTAAAAATAGAAAATCTGCAATTTTACCTAAGAAACCCAATGGCGATTCGTATTTAAAAATATCTTTTACTATAACTCTATTATCTTTTTGATGAAGATAATGTTCATGTCTAAAACTTTTAAAGGCTCCTTTAACCATTTCATCAGCAAAAAAGAATGGAGATTCAAAATCTGTAATTATAGAGGTTAATTCTTGTGTAAATCCTAAATGTTTTGCTCGCCAAGTTACGGTTTCACTGAGTTTAATCAAACCAGAAGTTCTTCCTGCTATTGCTTCTTCCTTAGATTTTTCTGTAGAAATTTTATGCAAATCAATACTTCTTATTAAATCAAAAACAATAGTAATATCATTAATATTAATAATAGTTTCTAATTCAATTTTAGCCATTATAGAATATCTAAGCTTCCTTTACCTTCTCTAATAACTTCTGGATAACCTTCAGTAAAATCGATAACAGTTGATGCTTGGTTATCTCCATAACCACCATCAATTACGATATCTACTAGTTTTCCCCATTTTTCGAAAATTAATTCTGGGTCTGTAGTATATTCTAAAACTTCATCATCATCTCTAATTGATGTTGTTACAATTGGGTTTCCTAAACTTTCTACTAAAGTTCTCGTAATATTATTATCAGGAATACGAATACCAACTGCTTTTTTCTTTTTAAACACTTTTGGTAAGTTGTTACTTCCTGGTAAAATGAACGTATAAGGTCCTGGTAAAGCTTTTTTAAGAATTTTAAAAGTAGCGCTATCTATTTGCTTCACATAATCAGATAAATGGCTTAAATTATTGCAAATAAAAGAAAACTTAGCTTTTTCTAGTTTAACACCTTTTATCTGAGCTATCTTTTCTAAAGCTTTGGTGTTCGTAATATCGCAACCTAAACCATAAACAGTATCTGTTGGGTAAATTACCAAACCTCCACGTTTTAAAACGGCAACAACTTTATCTATTGCCTTTTGATTGGGGTTATCATTATATATTTTAATGAATTCAGCCATATTATAAATGTACAAAAACTCAACTTGATTAACAATCATGCTGAGTTTTATTTTTAAGGAAGTTATTTTTTATTAAGACTTATCTACCATTCTAAATCCTTCACCATGAATATTTAAAATCTCAACATGTTCATCTGGTTTTAAATATTTACGAAGCTTTGCAATGTAAACATCCATACTTCTTGATGTAAAGTAGTTATCGTCTCTCCAAATCTTCGTCAATGCTAATTCTCTTGGCATTAAATCGTTTTTGTGAATTGCTAACATGCGTAACAATTTACTTTCTTTTGGTGAAAGTTTTATTGGTTCTCCGTCTTCTCCTACAGATAAGTGTCTTAATTTAGAATTAAAGAAAAAACCACCTATTTTAAATTCAAATTGCTCTGATTCTGTAGATTTATCGATGTCTTTACGTTGTAAAATTGCTTTAATTTTATGTAATAACACTTCAGAATCGAATGGTTTATTTAAGTAATCATCTGCACCAACAGAATATCCTCTTAAAACGTCTTCTTTTAAAGTTTTAGCTGTTAAAAAAATAATTGGCACTTCTTTATTGGTTCCTCTAATGTCTTGTGCTAATGAAAAACCATCTTTACGAGGCATCATTACATCTAAAATACATAAGTCATAATCACTGTTTTTAAACATGATTAAACCTTCTATACCATCTTTTGCATGTGTTACATTATAATCGTGTAATGCTAAATAATCTTTTAAAACTGTTCCAAAATTAGGATCATCCTCAACTAATAATATTTTCTTACTTCCCATTGTTATATTTTTTAAATTAAAGGTAATTTTACCGTAAATATGCTTCCTACTCCTTTTTCACTTTCTACAATAACAGAACCATGATGTTTTTCTACTATTTCTTTTACATACGCTAAACCAAGTCCATGGCCTTTAACATCATGTATGTTTCCTTTTTGTTCTCTATAAAACTTATCAAAAACATTTTTTTGAACAGCTTTACTCATTCCTATTCCTTCATCTTTTACTTTTAAAACAAAGAATTTATTTGTACTTTCTGTATAGACATCAATTTTTGGAGATCCTTCAGAATACTTTAAAGCATTTTCTAATATATTCACAATTACATTTGTTAAATGAAATTGATTTCCTGGAACTTCTGTAATTATTGCTTCAAAATGAGTATCTAAACTTCCTTTTCTATCTTCAATCAATAAACTAGTGTGAGATATTGCATCATCTATTATGTCGTGCATATCAATACTTTCCTTACTAATTTCTACTTGGTTTTTTTCTAACCTAGAAATTCTTAAAACATTTTCTACTTGAGAATGCATTCTCTTATTCTCATCTCTAATCATTTGTACATAACGTAAAACTTTTTCGTTATCATTTATCACCTTTGGGTTCTTTATAGAATCTAAAGCTAGATTAATGGTCGCGATTGGCGTTTTAAACTCATGCGTCATGTTATTTATAAAATCAGTTTTAATTTCTGATATTTTCTTTTGTCTAATCAATTGATATAATGAACTTGAAAAAGCTATTATAATAATTAAAATAAAGAATAAAGACAGCAATAAAATATTTGAAATTCCTGAAAGTATATGTTCCTTTTCTGACGGAAAAGTTATAAATAATTCGTAATCTACATCTCCATTTGTGTTAAAAAATAATGGATATTGGTAACTCTCTTTTTGATTAATTGTATAATAACCAGATTTTAACTTTGTAGCTAAACCATCTTTACTATATACACCATATTTAAAATCTAAGTATATATTTCTCTTATCTAACTCTTCTCTTATCGTAGTATTTAATTCATTATTTCTTACTCTTTGATGAATAGGTTTTGTTTTTTTATAATACTCAAAATATGGAGAATAATACATTTTCTCTATATCTGTAAACCTTTTTGTAAACGAATATCTTTTTTCATCTGTAGAAGAAAAAGCATTATCTACACCTTTAATTAATCTTGAATGAAAAAAATCTTGTTTTCCCGAAACTCTCTTTACAATTATAGAATCATTGTCTAAAAAATCTGTAGGTAATTTAAAGTTTTCTTCTAAAAATGTAGATCCAAATGTTACTCTCTCTTTTTTAAGGGTGTCTATTTCTTGAAAAAGGTAATTTCTAATTTTAGCTGCATTTGCCAAACCTACATTATCGGTTAATCCTTCAATTTTTTTATCAAAAAAAGTCTCTTCTTTTTCATTAATCACCTGAGAAACACTTCCTAAAGATTTCTGAACATCATTCTTAAATTGTTCTTTTTTACTTTCAACTGCATTGTTAATCCAATACAACTGTACAGTAATAATCCCTACTAAAGAAATGCTCATTAAAGCAACAATAAGAACAAACATTTTCTTCCCCATAAACCAAAGTTACGGCTTTCAAAAGTTGGAATTATTGTTTTTAACCTAAATTAACGGTATTATTTTAATTTTAAGATTATTTTAACAAAAAACATGAATTTAATTAAATTCGACCTATTTTTTCTGTTAAAATATTATGAATTCTAATAACCTGAGAACGAGTATCTTCTCTATTAAAATTAGAAATAACATAATTAGACTGCAGTAGCTTTTTATCTTCTAACCATTGACTTTTTATTCTATTTTCTACAGCTGTTTTAGAGCTTCCATCTCTTAACACAGTTCTATCTATTCTAACCTTTATAGGTGCATAAACAGAAATGATAATATCGCATTTTAAATTACTCTTACTTTCAAAGAGAATTGCATTTTCATAAACGATATAATCCTTGTTTTTATGTTGATTAACAAATTGTTGAAAATGTTTTTTTACTTCTGGGTGTACAATTGCGTTTAACGCTTCTAACTTGCTCTTATCTTTAAAAACAAGGTTGGCTATAAAAAGTCTATTTAATTGGTTATTTTGGTACGATTCTTCTCCAAATTCTTCAATAATTTTAGATTTGATGATTAACGAAGAGTTCATTAATTTTTTTGCTTCAGAATCTGCGTTATAAATAATAACATTTTCAAATTCTGCAAAAAAGTTAGCAACCGTAGTTTTACCACTTCCTATTCCTCCTGTTAAACCTACTATCATCTTATTTCTGAATTAAAAAATCTATTTTATTAGGTATCAATTTAAAACTTTTGATTAAGCTAGAATTTGAAGTCACTTTTGGTAATAAATAACTAAGGTTATTTTCTTTAGAAATATTGTAATCACAAACAACTTTAAAAAAGTTTTTATCAATTTTATCAAAATTAGAAAGACCAACTACAAAAACAACTTCAACAGTTTTATTTAATGTAGTTAACTCCACACCTTCAGGAAGATTATCAACTATAAAAGGAATTTGAAAAGAGCCTTCAGTAAACTTCTCTACTTTTCCACTAACGGTAGTAAAGCTTGAATTCACTTTAATATTACTTGAGTTTTCTGGTAATATAATTTTAACCTTTTCAGAAAAACTAGACTTCACATCTTCTAATTTTAACAATTCTAAATTAATTGTTTTTATGTTTTCTATTTGAGCTTCTGGCCCAGAAATTAAAATACTATCTGGTTTAATTAAAACAGTCTCTAAAATATCATAACCAATATGATATTTGATCTCTAAATTAGGTTTTAAAGCAACTTTTTTAGAGATTAAACTACCTATTTCTAAGTAGATTGTATCTAAAGCTATATCTTGTAATTGAACACCTGATCGTAATTGTTTTTGAATTGCAATAAATTGATTTTTGGTTAAAAAGTAATATTTACTTGAAGATTTTCTAATCAATTTATGAGCACTTAAAGCTAAACTTTTATTGCCAAACCTTGATCTTATAATATTAAAACCAGTCGATTTTACTAAAATGTCTATTTCTTTTGTAGGTTCTTTTTGCAATAACTTATCTTGAGAGATATTCGTATACTTTACTGGTAATGTTAAAGTTGTAGTATATTCTTTAGATAGCGTTATTAACAACCATATTAAAACAGATGCTATTAGAAAACTTATAAAACTTTTCGATATTTTTTTATTATTTTTCAAGGCAATAAATAATTTCTATGCAATTTACACAAAAGCTTGTAAACAAAAAAGTGAGCAGTATCTTAAAAGACAATGCTCACTTAATATTTTAAAAACTTAATTTTTATTTTTTTGCTGGAGCTGAATATTTTTTGCTCAATTCCATTGAAATTGCAGAGCTTTCAAATTTAATTTTTCCTGCTCCTGTTTCAATAGTAATAGTATTGTCTGCAGAATTAATTTCTGCAATCTTACCATGAATTCCGCTAGAAGTTACAACTTTCGCTCCTTTTTTAATTTCAGCTTGAAATGCTTTTTCCTTTTTTGTACGACTCATTTGTGGTCTTATCATAAAGAAATAAAACACTACAATAATTGCTAAGAAAGGTAACATACTCGCTAAAGATCCTAATCCTCCTTCTTGTAAAAACATTACAGTATACATAATTATATTTTTGCTTTTGGTGTTACAGAACCTTTTAATGTTAATATTTCTCTACCAGATTCTGTGTTAGTAGTTAGAGTTATAGATTTTTGTTGTCTATTTGGTTTACCATTTGTGTTAAATTTTACTTTAACCTCTCCTGTTTCTCCTGGTTTTATTGGTGCTTTTGGCCAAACAGGAATTGTACAACCACAAGTTGCTTGTGCATTTGTAATTACTAAATCTGTTTTACCAGAATTGGTAACCATAAAACTAGTTTCTACAATATCACCTTCATTAACAGTACCAAAATCATAGACTTTTTTGTCTAAAGTTATTAAAGCTGTTCCTTTCTTTATTTCTAAATCTCTTGATGCAGCTTTCTCTAAATTTTCTTTGTTAATTTTTGTTGTTACATTTCCACCATCCTTACATGCTGTAAAAAATGATGCAGTAATTACTAAAGCTAATAAAATTGTTGTTTTTTTCATTCTGATTTAATTTTATGTAAAAATAATAAATAAATTATAGTAATCCTCTACCTATTTTTACGATTCTTTTATTTTCTATAAATTCTTTAGAAATTTTATCTAAAACACCATTAATAAAATAGCTACTTTTCTCTGTAGAATAATCTTTAGAAATTTCGATATACTCATTAATAGTAACTCTTGTTGGTATTGATGGGAAATTTAAAAATTCTGAAATTGCCATTTTGATAAGAATCATATCTATACCAGCAATTCTTTCTGTTTCCCAGTTCGGTGTTTTTTCTTCAATATCTAATTCGTATTCTTTATGTTTTAAGACTGTTTTTCTAAACATTTTAGATACAAATTCTTCATCATCTTTATCCTTATAAAGACTACTTAAAATAAATGTAACATCCTCTTTTTGCTTACTTAATGTTTTTACAACCCAAGTATTTACAAAAGGAATATCATCTACCCAAGAAATCATTGTGTCTTCAAACAATTCTCCTAATTTATCATTTGGAGCAATAATTTCTTTAAAGAAATCTATTACAAAGGCTTTATCTACTTTATAAGAATCGTCTACAGTATCTAAATATTTTTTATATAAATCACTTTTTTGTAATTCATCATAAATAATTTTTACATACTCTTCATTTTCTTCCCAATTATTTAAACCATTTAATTCAATATAGCCTTCTATACTAATGCTTTCTGCAAAAGTATTTATAACTTTATTGTTTAAAAATTTGTTGTTTGGGTTTAGATCTTCTTTTGTTGCAAGAATCTTCTTTTTTGAAAGCGCAATTTTTTTAGCTGCTAATTTTTGTACTTCTACTAACAATTGTATGTTTAAAACATACAAGTCGTACATTTTTAAAATACTATGTTTTAAAAACTTTTCTTCTCTAATGATATCATCATTGTGAGATTGTAACATAGCGTATACAGACTGCATTACTTTAACTCTAATATGTCTTCTGTTTATCATTTTCTAAAGAACTTATATATAAATTGCGGTGCAAAAATAGTGTTATTTTAGTTTTATCCTATCAAGTTTTTAATTCTTTTTTAAGAATTAATTTTGCACTTAAACTTGTACCTTTGCGCTTTCTCTTTTTTAACAAAAAAATAATTTACAGAGGCTATATTAATTGTAATTTTATTTTTTTAAAAATAAATATTCGTTGAAAGAACTACGACACATTAATAAGTACTTTTCTAAATATAAATGGCGATTAATAATCGGTATTATAATGACCTTTTCTGCTAAATTCTTGGCTTTAAAAATCCCTCAAATAATTGGTGATTCTTTAAACGTTGTTGAAGATTATCAAAACGGAATTGTAACGAATTTAGAAGAAGTAAATCACCAATTATTAATAAATGTACTTATTATAATTGGTGTAACCGTATTATCTGGAGTTTTCACTTTTTTAATGAGACAAACAATAATTGTTACTTCTAGATTGATAGAATTTGATCTTAAAAACGAGATTTATGAGCAATACCAAAGATTATCGCTTAATTTCTACAAGAAGAATAGAACAGGTGATTTAATGAATAGAATCTCTGAAGATGTTTCTAAAGTAAGAATGTATGTTGGACCAGCAATTATGTACAGTATGAATATGATTGTATTGTTTACTGTTGGTTTTACACAAATGATGAGTATCGATGTAAAACTAACCATGTATACATTAATTCCTTTTCCTTTATTATCAATTTCAATCTTTATTTTAAGTAAAGTTATTCATAAAAGAAGTACCGTTGTTCAAGAATATTTATCAAAATTAACAACATTTAATCAAGAGTTTTTCTCAGGAATTAATGTTGTAAAATCGTACGGAATTGAAGCTTCAATTATAAAGGATTTTGATAAAATAGCTGATGAAAGCAAGGATAAAAACATCCACCTTCAAAAAGCAAATGCATTATTTTTTCCTTTAATGGTATTTTTAATTGGTATTAGTAACATCATTGTTATTTATGTTGGTGGACAACAATATATTAATAACGAAATAAAAATAGGGACCATTATTGAGTTCATGTTGTATGTTAACATTCTTACTTGGCCAGTAGCAGTTGTAGGTTGGGTAACTTCTATGATACAGCAAGCAGAAGCTTCTCAAGCAAGAATTAATGAATTTTTACAACAAGTGCCAGAAATTGTTAATACAAACACATCGTCTACAGAATTAAAAGGAAATGTTACTTTTAAGGATGTTACTTTTACCTATGATGATACAAATATTACTGCCTTAAAAAACGTAAATTTCTCTGTAAAATCTGGAGAAACAATAGCTATTTTAGGAAAAACAGGTTCTGGAAAATCTACAATTATTGAACTTATTTCTAGATTATATGATACAGACATAGGAACTATCTTATTAGACGGAAAACCAATAAAAGAAGCTAATTTAGATGATGTTAGAAGTCAGATTGGTTTTGTACCTCAAGATCCTTTTTTATTCTCTGAAAGTATCGAAGACAATATTAAATTCGGAAAAGAAGATGCTACAGAAGAAGAAATTATAGCAGCAGCAAAAAATGCTGATGTTCATAAAAACATTATCGATTTCCCTAATGGTTACAAAACCATTTTAGGAGAACGTGGTGTTACACTTTCTGGCGGACAAAAACAGCGTGTTTCTATTGCAAGAGCAATTATTAAAAACCCTAAAATCTTAATTTTTGACGATTGTTTATCTGCTGTAGATACAGAAACTGAAGAAAAAATATTATCAAATTTAGAAAGAATCTCTAAAAACATCACAACATTTATTATTAGCCACAGAGTTTCATCAGCCAAAAATGCTGATAAAATCATTGTTTTAGACGAAGGTGAAATTACACAACAAGGAACTCATAATCAGTTAATAACGCAAGAAGGTTACTATAAAGGTTTGTATGATCAACAACTTTTAGAAAAAGAAATTTAATCTTTAACATTGCTACATTAAATATTTTGTTAGATTTGTTAAGTATAACAAACATTTTATAATTACTATTTTAAAAGAATTATGGCAGAGAGAGCAGAGAGAATTGAGCAAGAAGAAATTTTTTCACAAGTATTAAGAGCAGGAAGAAGAACTTACTTTTTTGATGTAAGAGCTACAAAGGCAGATGATTATTACTTAACTGTTACAGAAAGTAAAAAGTTTACACATGATGATGGAAGCTTCCACTACCAAAAACACAAAATTTACTTATATAAAGAAGATTTCACTGATTTTCAAGAAATGTTAGGTAAAGCAACTGATTATATTTTAAACGAAAAAGGTAGCGAAGTAATTAGTGAACGTCATCAAAAAGATTTTAAAAAGGAAGAAGAAACCGAAATTACTGATGAAATTAAATCAACTGAAAGTTTTACAGATGTTTCTTTTGACGATATATAACACTAACCATAGACTGGTTTTGTAGAATATTTTCTATATAAAACAGAAAAATTTTACTTAAAAGAATTTTAATTCAAATTAATTTTACTCAAAAAGAACCATAAGTTTTATATTTATGGTTCTTTTTTTTAATGCTAGTTGGCTTTAATTACCCTGTCAAACCTATGAAATTTCATAAAGAAAAAATTGATAAATTAATAACACTTGAAAAAGAGAATAATTTAGTGAATCATATTTTGACAAGTTTATTCAATAAAGGAAAAACTATAGCTAAAAAAAACACGAACGAATATATTATATGGACAAGTAATTATTGGGTTGGATTTTTTTATCCAATTTTTAAGATAAACTTCGATAAAGACGGAGAAATAACAAATATTAAATCTGAATTAAGCTTGAATGGGAAATTATGGAGAGTAATTTTGAGTAGTTTACTTATATTATTTTTTGTTTTTTTTCTAATAATTCCAATAATTGAAAATTTCAAAAACTTTGATTTTTCAATGCTAATAATTCTCGGAGTATTTAGTCTTTTAGCTTTTGGTTTTATTTGGGTCTTTAAAAAATTTTATGAGAATGAAACAAAAAACTTATTAAATGAATTAAAAATACTTGTTGGATTAGACTCAAAAGAAACTATTGAAGAAAAAGAGAATAAAAAAAGTGAGTGGACTTTGAAAAGAATACTTTTGAGAGTTTTTATTTATCCATTTGCTTTATTTATAATTTTCATATCTTGTTATGGTATTTACAAAGGCACTTTTTTTAGAGGATTTTTTGGAGTTCTAATAGCTGTTGCTTTTTTGTATACTGATATTAAAATAATTTGGAAAAAAAGAAAAACTAAAGCTAAGAACATACAAAATTAATTGCTTTGTTTTAGATAACTTACAAAATCCAACGCAACAAAGCATTTATCAACATTTTTACAATACTTTTTTCATCGTCTTACTTTTAGCAATGGTTTCTTCCCATTCCTTTTTAGCATTACTCTCTTTTGTAATACCACCACCAACATAAATAGAAGCTGTTTTCTCTTCAATATTCATACATCTTAAATTTACAAAGAGTGATGAATTTTTATTTTCAAGATTTAATTCACCTAAAAAACCTGTATAAAAGCTTCTACTATAGTTTTCATTTTGGTTGATAAACCTTTTTGCTTGTTCCCTTGGTAAGCCACAAACTGCAGGCGTTGGATGTAATTTTCTTATCAACTCTTTTAAGTTCGATTTTTTATTTAAATTACCCTCTACCCTACTTCTTAAATGCAATAAGTTTCCTGCTTTTACAGTTTCTGTTTTATCAATTTTTAAATTACTTGATATTGGTTCTAATTGATTTTGAATAAAATCTGTAACTAATTGTTGTTCTTCTAACTCTTTCGATTTCCAGATAACTTCATCAGAATCCACATATACTTGAGTTCCTGCCAAAGACATTGTTGTAAAATCAGCATCAGAAATAGTTAATAATGTTTCTGGAGTTGCACCAAACCACAAACCAACTTTTGGATGAAACCATACATAAACAAATGCATTTTTATAGGTTTTTAAAAGTTTTTTAAACGTGATTAGTACATCAAATTCACTTAATAAAACTTCTTCTTTTCTAGAAACTACAACTTTCTTAAGCTCGTTATTATTAATTTCATCGAGCGTTTTTTCTACAAGATGAATGTGTTTTTCTTTATCAGAATTAGTCGCATCTTCAAAAATAGTATTGAAAGAAAAATCTTCTTCAATTAAGATATCCTCATTGATAAACGCTGCATTTTCAAGAGGAAATAAAATAGCATTTTCTTCACTATTAAAAGGTGCAAATACAAATCCGGTTTCTGTAAATTCTGAAGTGAAATTTAATGTATTGTCATCCATAAAAAAACCAGAAATTGTTGATGAATTTGGTTTTCTATAGGCTACAAAAGGTTTATTTCCTTTAAAATTTTCTTCAATTTTATTAAAAATGATATTCAATGTATGTTATAATTTATTTTTTATTTAAAACGATATTTGTCATTTTTGCAACAGAAATTAAATCGTCATTTTCATCGACAATAGTAACTTCCCATAAATGCGTGGTTCTCCCTTTATGAATATTCTTTGCAGTAGCAAAAACAACACCTTCTCTTTTGCTTTTTATATGGTTTATAGATAACTGAATTCCGTTAATAAATTGACTTTTACTATCGATAAAAAAGTTTGACGCTGCACTACCTACACTTTCTGCTAAAGCTGCAGTTGCACCTCCATGTAATTGTCCATAAGGTTGATGAACTTTAGAGTTTACAGGCATTTTTGCTGTTAAAAAATCATCGCCAAGAGCAACATATTCAATATCAAGCGTTTCCATTAAAGTCCCTTTAGAATGCTCGTTAAAGGCTTTTAAAATAGCAATTGTATCCATATCATTCAGATTATAATGTAAAAGTACATATAAAATTTTGTATTTTTGCAGCAGAAAAGTTAAACCATTTTATGTACAAAATACGCGTAATTTTAGACACCAAAGAAGATGTAATCAGAACTATTTTAGTTGATGACAACTTAAATTTAGAAGATTTACACTCTACAATTGCTAAAGCCTTTGGTTTTGGAGGAAAAGAAATGGCTTCTTTTTACAGAACTGATGATGAATGGAATCAAGATGAAGAAATTCCGTTATTCAATATGGAAGAAGTTGGAGAAGGTATTTCTATGCAAACTTGTATTTTGAATGATACTTTATCTGAAGAAAACAACAAATTAATTTACGTGTATGATTTCTTAAAAATGTGGACTTTTTATGTAGAAGTTATTGAAATTTCTGCTGATAAAAATGAGAATTTACCACAGATTATATTAACAGTTGGTGAAGTGCCTAGTGAAGCTCCAGAAAAAGAATTTGTTGCAGAAAAATTAGATGACGGCTTTGGAGACGATGGTGACATTGATGACGAATTTGGTCATTTTGATGATTTCGATTATAACGAATATTAGAAAATATATTTAAGCGTGTAACTGGTTAATTGTTTAACTGTTAATAGCTTTTCTACAATTAAACAATTACACTTTTAAACAATTACACATTAAAGAAGTAACAAATTTGTATTTTAGTCGTCTTACAGACATAACCGACTAAATCAATTTCTTTGGAAACTATCTTATCACTTAAAAATCTCGATAAAAAATACGGAAAAGTTCACGCAGTAAACAATCTTTCTTTTGATATACAAAGAGGAAATGTTTATGGAATTTTAGGTCCTAATGGAAGTGGAAAATCTACCACTTTAGGAATCATTTTAAATGTTGTTAATAGAACTTCTGGTGAGTTTTCTTGGTTTAACGGAAAACTATCCACTCATGAAGCATTAAAAAAAGTAGGCGCAATTATTGAGCGACCTAATTTTTACCCTTACATGACTGCTAATCAGAATTTAGCTTTGATATGTAAGATTAAAGGAATATCCACAGAAAAAATTAACGAAAAACTTACAACAGTAAATCTTTTTGATAGAAGAGATAGTAAGTTTAGTACCTTCTCTTTAGGTATGAAACAACGTTTAGCGATTGCTTCTGCCCTATTAAATGATCCTGAGATTTTAATTTTAGATGAGCCTACAAATGGTTTAGATCCTCAAGGAATTCATGAAATTCGCCAAATTATACAAAATATTGCTGCAAATGGAACTACAATTTTATTAGCTTCACACCTTCTAGATGAAGTTGAAAAAGTGTGTTCTCACGTTGTTGTAATAAGAAATGGCATAAAATTATATAGTGGTCGTGTTGATGAAATGACAGCTTCAAATGGTTTATTTGAACTAAAAGTTGAATCTGATGAAGATAAACTATTATCACTTTTAGAAGAACATCCTGCAATTGGCAAAGTAAATAAAGATCACGAAACTATTATTGCTACATTAAACAATTCTATTTCTGCAACAGAAATCAATGAATTTCTATTCAAAAAGGGTATTATTTTATCTCACTTGGTAAAACGTAAACCTAGTTTAGAACAACAATTCTTAGATTTAACAAACAACAACTAATCATTAGAATGTCAGTTCGAGCAAAGTTGAGAACAAATTCAAATTAAAAACATATAACGTCATGTTAAGACTACTTACTATAGAATTTCATAAATTAAAACACAATACAGCCAGTAAAGTATTATCAATTATTTACTTTGGATTACTGACTTCTATTGCATTAATCGCAGCAATAAAATTTGATGTTGGGCCTATAAAATTTCATTTAGCTGAAATGGGAATTTTCAATTTTCCATACATTTGGCATTTTAACACATACATGGCCGCCATTCTAAAATTCTTTTTATTATTGGTAATTGTCTCAATGATGGCCAATGAATACAGCTATAAAACCTTAAAACAAAATTTAATTGATGGTTTAAGCAAAAAAGAGTTTATCCTTTCTAAATTTTATACTGTAGTTGCTTTTGCATTAATTTCTACTCTATTTGTTTTTGTAGTTTCTTTAATTTTAGGACTCGTTTATTCAGACTATAATGAATTTGCTATCATCGTTTCTGATTTAAAATATTTAGTTGCTTTCTTTATTAAGTTAGTAGGTTTCTTTTCTATGGGACTATTCTTCGGAATTTTAGTAAAACGTTCTGCATTTGCAGTTGGCGCCATGGTTGTTTGGTTTATTGCAGAAAGTATGTTTAAAGGATATCTTTTTTGGACCTTTAAAGATGCAACTAACACAACAGAATCTGTAGATTCAATTATGCAATTTTTACCATTTGAAGCGATGGCAAACTTAATAAAAGAGCCTTTTTCTAGATTAGGTGCTGTTAGATCTGTTGCAAATCAAATAGGTGAAAATTTCACAAAAAGTTACGATGTAGATTTCTCTTCAATCCTAATTGTTACAGTTTGGACTTTTATCTTAATTTATTTGTCTTATGCACTGTTAAAAAAGAGAGATTTATAATACTTTTTAAATATATTTGATGTTTTAGAATAGAAATAACATCAAATGAAGAAATTAACACCTTTTTTACTCCTTTTTATTGCATTAAATTCATTTTCTCAAAAAGAAGCTAACTTTTGGTATTTTGGAAGAAATGCAGCGCTAAATTTTAATTCCGGCACTCCAGTTCCTGTTACTGGAAGTAAACTAAATACTACAGAAGGCTGTTCTTCATTTTCAGACTCTAATGGTAATTTATTATTTTATGTTGGAGCACCAGATAGTAATGCTCGATCACTTACCGTTTGGGATAAAAACAACAACCCAATGCCAAATGGTGTTGGGTTAAGAGGAGACTCTTCTAGTGCTCAATCTGCTTTAACAGTTCCTGCTCCTGGAAAACCAAATATTTATTATCTATTTACGGTAGGAACCACTGCTACAGGAATTAGTGGTGGGGGAATTGCTGGGTTTTTTCTATATGAAATAGATATGAATTTAAACGGAAGTATGGGCGACATAAACACAACTATTGGAGATGTTACCGGTGCTACAAATATTTCAGATGGAAAAGACAATCAATGGACGGAAAAAGTAACTGCTGTTAGAGCGAAACAATGTAATACTGTTTGGGTAATTTCAATGTCTCAACAATCGAGTGTTAGTGGTAATAATGAATTTTATGCTTATAAAGTTAGTGATACAGGAGTAGATACCGCAAATCCTGTTATAAGTGAAATAAATAATTTTAGAACTAATGATGTACGTGGGTATTTAAAAGTATCTCCAGATGGTACAAAATTAGCAGCTGCTAATATGAGTAATGGTACTTTTATATTTGATTTTGATGATGAGACAGGTATAGTAACTAATTTTAATAATTCTAGTAATGCAAACCAATTATCTCTAAACGGGAATGGTTATGGAGTTGAGTTTTCTACTTCTAGTGAAAGACTATATGTATCTACTGGAAATTCTAGTGCAACTCAAGAAAATTTATATCAATTCGATTTAACATTGCCAACTTTTTCTGAAATTAATAACTCAAGATTTAGTGTACATAGTTATTTTAATACGAGGGGCGCTTTACAACTTGGTCCTAATGGTAAAATTTATTGGTCTAGTGAAAACTCTAATAATATTAGTGTAATTAATAATCCAAATGAAATAGGAGCTGCTGTTAATTATTCACATCAAAGCGTAAATTTGGGTACTGGTGTATTGGCTAGTCAAGGTTTACCTCCTTTTTTATCATCTCTTTTATTACCAATTGAAGTTTCAGATTTAAATACTAATGAAGTAATAAACAATCAAGATTTAGAGCTTTGTATTGGCGACAATATAACCATAAAGCCTGCAACTGTTTCTGGTAATAATATAACTTATGAATGGTTTTTTGATGATGGTATAACATCAACGCTAAAAGCTACAACAGAAAATTTATCACTAAATAATCTAACAAAAATAGATAGTGGAAAATATACACTAACAGTAAAATTAACAGACAATTGTGCTAATATAACACAATATAATGGTACTTTTAATATCGGTGTATTTGAAGCCTCTAGAGCAAAAGGAACACCTGATTCTATTAATTTTTGTGATACAGACCTTACTACTCCAAACAGTTTTGATTTATCCACTCTAAAAAACACAGAGATTTTAGATGGATTAGACCCAACAATTTTTAATGTTAAGTATTATGATACTTTAGCAAAAGCAACAGGAAATGTTACAGGCTCAGAATTACCTAATCCTTATGAAGTAAACACAGCTAGTTTACAAACAATTTATGTAAGAGTAGATAACAAAAACGCACCTAATGCTTGTTTTGCTCTTACAGAATTTGAATTAGAAGTAACAAATGAACCAGAACCTATTCAACCAACAGTTTACAGATTATGTGATGATACTGCAAGTGCTGGTGGTAATACAGATGGTATTAAAAACAACTTTATATTAAGCTCTAAAGATGCTGAAATTTTAGGAACCTTAAGCGCAACGCAATATGCTGTTTCTTATCATACTCTTTTAGCAGATGCTCAAACTAGTAGCACAACAAATGCAATTGATAAAAATACAGATTATCAGGTTAATAACTCACAAAATATTTATGTAAGAGTAGAAAACATAGACAATGCAAATTGTAATACTGTTTCAGATGATACTGCTGGTAGTTTATTTATGTCTTTTCAATTAATTGTAGATGCTTTACCTATTATAAAAACAAACCCTGTTATCATCAAACAATGTGATGATAACCCTGATTTAATAACAACTTTCAACTTAACAGAAGCTGAAATTAGTATTTCTGATAATAGAGCTAATGAAACTTTTGAATATTATGCTTCACAAGCTGAAGCTATTGCAGGTACTCCAGAAGTTGCTGATAAATTAAGATATCCTGTTTCTAATACTGGAGAAGCTTGGGTTAGAACAATCTCAGAATTTGGTTGTTACAGAATTTCTAAAATAGAATTGATTGTTTCTTTTGCAGGTGACGTTAATTACTCCAGAAGTTTTATTGAATGTGATGATTTATTAGATGCTGATGGAAATAATACTGCTGCAAACTCTGATACTGATGGAATTTCATTCTTTGATTTTAGTGAAGCTGAACAAGAAATTTTAGACCTATTTCCTGTATTAATCCAACCAAATTTAGAAGTATTATTCTACGAGTCAACTGCAGATAGAACTGCCTCTATAAATGAAATTCCTGACATATCAAATCATAGAAATAACAATGATCCTGCATATGCAAACACTCAAACTATTTTTGTAAGAATAAAAAACAAAGTAAATAACGATTGTACTGGTATTGGCCAATTTACTTTAACTGTAAATTCTACTCCTTTAGCAAATGCACCAATAGATCTTAATCTGTGTGATGATGATGCATCTGGAAGTACTGTAGATGGTGAAAATTCTGGCATTAATCTTAGAGATAATGTTGATGAAATTTTAGGAGCTACACAAACTGAAACAGATTATATTGTTTCTTTTCACACTTCTGCAACAGGTGCAAATACAAATACAGATATTATTACAAACGATACTAATTTTACAAATGCTGCTCAAACTGGTTTTGCTTTGGGGGATATTAGTGAACAAATTATTTATGTCCGTGTTCAAAACAGAAATGGAGCTACACAATGTTTTAATGATCATGTATCTTTTAAAATAATTGTGAATCCTGTTCCAACAGTTTCTAATACAATCACTCCTTTTGCTGTTTGTGATATTATTACTCCTTCTGATAGTGATCCTCGAAATAGAGTTGCTCAAAATATTGATTTAACTTCTAAAGACATTGAAATTTTAGATGGTAAAATAAATCATAGAGTTGCTTATTACGCAACACAACAAGATGCACAAGATGGTAACGAAATATCAAATCCTACTGTTTTTCAAAATATTACAAGTGAAACTAATTTTCCTGCTGATTTTTCTACGGATGATCCTGGTATAGAAACCATCTTCTTTAAAGTATTTGATTTAGGAGGAAATATGTGTGAATCTGTCTTTGCTACTTTTCAATTATTAATCTATCCAGAACCTAATATTCCTATCAATATTTCTGATTATTCTGATTGTGATAATACTTCAGATAGTTTTGCTGATGATGCAAATGGGATTAATGGAGACATCACTCTAAAAAATAAAATACCAGAAATTCTGGTTAATTATTTGCCTTCTGAATTTGCAGATTTCTCTGTTACTTTTTATACTTCTTTAGCAGATGCTGAAGCTGGAAACATGGCTTTAGCGCTTGATGAAAACATCTTTGAGAATAACGCGAACAACCAAACGATTTATGTGCATGTAGAAAACACAAAAAACACACCAATTGCTTGTGTGTATACTGGTTTGTCTTTTAATATCAACATAAAACCAATTCCGAATTTTACAGTAATGGGGGAAGAAGATATTGATACGCCACAAATTGTTTGTTTAAATGACACTCCGCTTACTTTAGAAGCTGAAAATCCTGCTGCAACATATGATTATACTTGGACTGATCAAGCTGGAACAACTTTAGGAACTGACGTAACTTTAGACGTTACAACTGGTGGAAAATATACCGTAACAGCTGCTGATCAATCTCCTAATGGTTGTTCTAGAAAAAGAACAATAGTGGTGAATGAGTCTAATATTGCACTATTAAAAGAAAGTTTTATCACCATAATCGATGAATCTAATACTATTAGTAGCAATGATAATATTTCTATTTCCATAGATACTATAAGTAATGATTTAGGTCCTGGAGATTATCAATTTGCTCTTAGAAATGATGATAATGGAGATCGTTTTCCTATAATTGGATTTCAAGATGAACCACTTTTCGAGAATCTTGAAGGTGGTATTTATACCATAATTGTAAATGATAAAAATGGTTGTTCTCCGGATACTGAATTGCAAATATCTGTCATTCAATTCCCAAAATTCTTTACGCCAAATGGCGATGGAAAAAATGATACTTGGATAATTAAAGGTGCTAATAAAACTTTTTACCCTAATAGTAGCATCAATATATTTAACAGATATGGAAAGTTAGTTGCACAATTACCAATTGATAATCAAGGTTGGGACGGAACTTATAATGGTAAAAAATTGCCTTCCAATGATTATTGGTTTAATGTTCAACTTATTCCTGCTGATACAAATAGATCTCCAATACTTAAAAAAGGTCATTTTTCATTATTAAGGAGATAGCGTCATAAAAAACAGTTACACTTTATTGCCCAAACCAATAAAATGAAAATAAAAACAAATGCTTCCCTAGACGAAAAAAGTTCTCCTTTCTACAAAAGGAATGAGGAATTTTGTTCTCAATTTAAGCATTTTGTTGCAGAAAAAAAAGGAACTCATAATTCTGAATTTCTGATTAGAAAAAAAAAAAACTGATTTCATAAAATTAATGTTCAATAAATCATTGTCAAAATTTAATATTTATGACAAATACATTATCGAAACAGAAAATAATAAATCTCAACTAATATCTAAACTGACTAAAATTTTAGAACCTCTTTTTAAATCTAAAGAAATTTATAAAATTAACCATCAAGATGACAAATTGAAAATTGAATTGAGAACTGAAAAACATTATTTTGACATATTTAACGAACTAACTGAATTATAAAAAAAAGTTAAGAAAAAATTAAAGCATACATATTTTAATAACTAAAAAAAGAACTTGAAAAAAAAGATTTATATATTATTTATATTATTAAGTATCAATGTTTTTTCTCAAAGAGAAGCAGATCATTGGTATTTTGGTGATAAAGCTGGATTGCACTTTAACGCTGGTCGTTTAGATATATTAAACGATAGTAAAATGAGTACTTTTACTGGTTCTTCTAGTATTTCTGACAAACAAGGAAACTTAATTTTCTACACAAACGGACAAACTGTTTGGAATAAAAATCATCAGATAATTGAAGATGGTGAAAATTTAGCAGGAGAACTTACCAACACACAATCGTCTATAATAATTCCTAAACCCAATAGTGAAACCAACTTCTACATTTTCAACACAAGACAAACATTAACAAACACACCGTTATTATATCCTGGAATTTATTATTCTGAAATAGAAATATCTAGCACTTATCCTTCAGGAAAAGTAATTAAGAAGAATGAAAGATTAGAAGGTTTAATATCACAAAAAATTACAGCTGTTCACCATAAAAATGGTAAAGATATTTGGGTTATTACTTATGGTAAGGATGTTTATGAAGAAACTAATCAACTTTTTTACACTTTTAAAGTTACTGAGTTTGGTATAAATAGTGGAATTAAAACAGAACTAAATGAAATAGATGAAACATTATTGGGTAAATTAAAAGTTTCTCCTAATGGCAGTAAAGTTGCATTATCTAGCACTCATGAAAGAATTCATCTTTATAAATTTAATAATATTACAGGTAGCCTATCAGAATACTCTTCTATTTTTTTAAGAACTAATATTACTCAAGGATATTTAGGTTACGGATTAACCTTTTCTCCTAATTCTAAATACCTATATTATCCTGCTTATAGATATACAGGAGGAAAAGAACACTATAAAATTTTTCAAGCTGAAATAGATAAGCTAAATGCTTCAAGTGATTATCGAGGAATACCAATATTTACTGGCTCACCAAATAGAAGTGCAGCCTCAATTCAATTAGCATCTGATGGTAAAATATATGTAGCTCAAGTTAAAGTTAATAACTTTTACGATAATAATGGTCAACTTACTGGATCTGAATCTATTCCTTTTAAAAATATTGGAGTTATAAATGAACCAAACAAGTTTGGAGAAGACTCTAATTATCAAGACCAGGTTTTAAATTTAGAAAATGGTAATTCACATAGAGGACTTCCTAATTTTATTCAATCTTATTTTAGAAATAGAATAATCACTGAAAATAAATGTGTTTCTGAAGTTTTTGATTTTAATCTTGATGCTTATAAAACAATTACAGCTGCAAAATGGGATTTTGGAGATGGTAATACAGCTACAAGTCTAAATACGAATCACAAATACACAACTGCAGGAACTTACATAGTAACTAGCCTTGTAACTATGGATAGTGTTGAAGTTCCTTTTTACAAAGAAGTAATTGTATATCCTCTTCCAGAAGTAATTCCAAATCAAGAATTAATTCAATGTGATACAAATAATGACGGTGTAGATTTTTTCGATTTATATGATATCAGTAGTAAAGTTGTAATTGAAACTTTAGACAAAAATTTTATTTTCTATAAAAGTTATTTAGAAGCAGAAAACGATGAAAACAGGATAAATAATCCTGAATTATTTCAAAACGAAAGTATCCGTCAAGAATTATTTGTAAGTGTAATATCTGAAAAAGGTTGTAGAAATATTACTAACTTTTTTATTGAATCTAAGTTTGTTTCTCTTGGAAATATTAGTACAATTTATGCCTGTGATAATTCCACCAATACAATCGAAAGCTTAAAAGGTGTTTTTAATCTTGATGAAAAAAGAAATCAAATTAAACAAGAATTCAACCTAAATGATGATAATACAATTCAATTTTATCCATCTTTAATTGAAGCACAAACCACAACAAACTTAATTGAGGATGATTTTACATCACCAACAACAACAATTTATGTAAGAGTAGATACACCTTTAGGCTGTGGTGGTATAGAACCTTTTAATTTAGTAGTAAATACGAAACCTATTATAAACATAAACGATTCTTATATAATTTGTGTAGAAACGTCAGAACATTCTACAATAATTATAGATGGTAATTCTTTTAATGATAGATATGAATGGAGAACCAGTGCTGATCAAATTATAAGTACAAATAAAGATTTTCTTTTAAATTCTATTGGAACCTTTAGTTTAACTGCTTTTAAAACTGAAAACGGACTAGAATGCTCTAGCTATAAAGAATTTACTGTAGCATATCCTAAATCAGCAGAATTCAATCAAATAATTGTTGATACAGAAACAGAGAATAACACAATCTCTGTAAATCTTAATGGAGATAGTAATTATGAGTTTTCTTTAGATAACAAAACTTTTTTTGGTAATGGAACAGATTACACCTTTAACAATGTTACTCCTGGTTTAAGAACTATATACGTTAAAGACATCAATAATTGTGAACCATCAATACAAACAAATGCATCTGTTATTGGTTTTAAAAGATTTTTTAGTCCAAATGGCGATGGAAATAATGATTACTGGAATCTTAATGGTATAGATGCTGCTTTCTTTAAATCTATAAAAATAATTGTGTTTGATAGATATGGAAAAGTTCTCCATTCTATAACAGGTTTTAATTCTCTAGGTTGGAATGGAATTTATAACGGAAAAGTTTTAGC
The DNA here is from genome assembly GCF_002163675.1 of Polaribacter sp. SA4-12. Taxonomy (NCBI): domain Bacteria; kingdom Pseudomonadati; phylum Bacteroidota; class Flavobacteriia; order Flavobacteriales; family Flavobacteriaceae; genus Polaribacter; species Polaribacter sp. SA4-12. The sequence goes on from NZ_CP019334.1 coordinate 1,053,766, forward strand.
ATCTAATAGTTACTGGTTTACAGCAGAAATTATTGATTTAGAAGATAACCTTATTAAGAAATCAGGATCATTTAGTTTAATTAGAAAGTAATAGTATATTTACTATACCCTATTTTCTGTAAAATTAATACCTCTTTAAAATTAAAAAAAATTGAAAACGAAGCTTTATATATTATTTTTTATACTAAGTATCAATACTTTTTCTCAAAGAGAAACAGATCATTGGTATTTTGGTGGTAAAGCTGGCTTACATTTTAACAAAGGAAACATAGATCACTTAGACGATAGTGAAATGGAAGTATTACAAGGTTCGTCTACAATTTCTGATGCTCAAGGAAATTTATTATTTTATTCTAATGGAGAAACTATTTGGAATAAAAATCATGAAATTATGATAAATGGTGAAGGCTTATTTGGTGAATTAGAAAACACCCAAGCATCCATCATAATTCCTAAACCAAACAGCACCTCAACTTATTATATTTTTACAACAAGACAAAATGAATTAAATAATCCGCTATTTTATGCAGGTATCTATTATTCAGAAATAGAAATTTCTAGCACTTATCCTTTAGGAAGAGTAAAATATAAAAACCAAAGATTAACATATTCTAAAGCACAAAGAATTACAGCCGTACATCATAAAAACGGAAAAGACATTTGGGTTATTACATATGGTAGTGAGGTAGACAAAGGAGCTAACGATATTTTTTCTGCTTTTAAAGTTACAGAAGAAGGTGTAAAACCAGCAGTAAAAACAAAACTTAGAGAAGTAGAAATACCTTTATTTGGAGAAATGAAAGCTTCTCCTGATGGTAGTAAAATTGTTTTATCGACTAATTTTAATATTTACATATATGATTTTGATAATGTTACAGGGATTTTATCTCGATTTAAATACATAACAATATTACTAAGTTTTACATCAGGTTATAGTAGTTATGGTGTAAGCTTTTCTCCTAATTCTAAATTAATATATTATACTGCTAATTATGGAGATAGAAATGGGAGTAGTTACAATATAATGCAGATGACATTAGACAATCCTGATGAAAATTATTTAGGTGAATCTATATTTTCGATGAAACCAACTAGAAATGCAGCTGCAATAAGTTTAGCTTCAGATGGTAAAATATATGTTGTACAAATGTCTGCTAAAAACCTTTATGATGATGATGGATATTATATTGGTTATGATATAATTTCTACTAAAAATTTAGGAGTTATTAATGAACCTGATAAGTTAGGTACAGCATGTGATTATCAGCATGATGCAATAACGCTAGAAAGTGGAATATCCAATAGAGGTCTTCCTAATTTTATTCAATCTTATTTTAGAAATAGAATTATAAATGATGAAAAATGCATTACAGATGTTTTTGATTTTAATCTTGATGCTTATCAAACAATTACAGCTGCAAAATGGGATTTTGGAGATGGAAATACAGCAACAGGTCTTACTACCAATCATCAATACACAACTCCAGGAACCTATATTGTAACTTCAATAGTAAATATGGATAGTGTGAATGTTCCTTTTTACAAAAAAATAATAGTACATCCACTTCCTGTTGTAACTCCAGATCAAGAATTAATACAATGTGACACAAATAATGACGGTGTAGATTATTTTGATTTATTTGATATTGGCTATAAAATTGTTGACGATGCTTTTAACAAAGATTTCATTTTTTATAGAAACAAATTAGATGTAGAAAATGATGAAAATAGAATTGAAAATCCAGAAATATTCGAAAACGAAAGCAATCCTCAAGAACTATTTGTAAGAGTTATTTCCGATAAAGGGTGTCCTAGTATTACTAACTTTTTTATTGAATCTAAATTTGTTAAACTTGGTACGATTCCTAACATCTATAGATGTGATAGTTCTGATAATATAAATGGTGATTTAAACGGTTATTTTGATTTAAAAGCGAAAAGAGCTCAAATTAAAGATGATTTTAATTTAGATGACACAAATACGATTAGATTTTACCCATCATTAATAGAAGCTCAAACAACTGAAAACGAAATTGTTAATAAATTTAATTCAACATCTACAACTATTTATGTTAGAGTAGATACTTCTTTAGGCTGTGGAGGAATAGAACCTTTTAATTTAGTTGTAAATAGTACACCTATTATAAATCTAGATGATAATTACACCATTTGTGCAGTGCCAACAGCACATTTACCAATATTTTTAGATGGTAATTCTTTTAATGATAGATATGAATGGAGAAATAGTGCAGATAAAATTATAAGTACAAATAAAGATTTTCTCTTAAATTCTATAGGAACCTTTAGTTTAACTGCTTATAAAACTGAAAATGGACTAGAATGTTCTAATTATAAAGAATTTACTGTAGCATATCCTAAATCAGCAGAATTTAATCAAATAACTGTTGATACAGAAACAGAGAACAACACAATTTCTGTAACCCTTAATGGAGATAGTAATTATGAATTTTCTTTAGATAATATTACTTTTTTTGGAGACGGAACAGATTATACATTTAGTAACGTTACTCCAGGTTTAAGAACTATTTACGTTAAAGACATCAATAATTGTGAGCCATCAATACAAACAAATGCGTCTGTTATTGGTTTTAAAAGTTATTTTACACCAAATGGTGATGGAGAAAATGATTATTGGAATCTTAAAGGTTTAGACGCTGCTTTCTTTAAATCAATAAAAATAATCGTGTTTGATAGATATGGAAAAATTCTCCATTCAATAACAGATTTTAATTCTCTTGGTTGGGATGGTAATTATAATGGAAAAGTTCTAGGTTCTAATAGTTACTGGTTTATGGCAGAAATTGTTGACTTAGAAGATCACCTAATTAAGAAATCTGGAAACTTTAGTTTAATTAGAAAGTAATAATCTTTTTTCTATCCGTATTTTTACAACATGGAATTTAAATTGGTATCAGAATTTTCTCCAACAGGAGATCAACCACAAGCAATAAAAGAGCTTACACAAAATATTATTGAAGGAGAAAAGTTTCAAACGTTATTAGGTGTAACTGGTTCTGGAAAAACTTTTACGGTTGCAAATGTTGTAAAAGAAGTAAGAAAACCAACGTTAGTTTTAGCTCATAATAAAACATTAGCAGCTCAGTTATATTCTGAATTTAAACAATTCTTTCCTGAAAATGCAGTAGAATATTTTGTCTCTTATTACGATTATTATCAACCAGAAGCATACATCCCTGTAACAGGTACTTTTATAGAAAAAGATTTATCTATAAATGAAGATATTGAAAGACTACGTTTAAGCACAACCTCTTCCCTACTTTCTGGTAGACGAGATGTTTTAGTTGTTGCTTCCGTTTCTTGCTTATATGGTATTGGAAACCCTGTAGAATTTAAGAAAAACGTAATTCCTATTCATGTTAATCAACAAATTGCAAGGACAAAATTTTTACATCAATTGGTGCAAAGTTTATATTCTAGAACAGAACACGAAATAAAAAGTGGAACCTTTAAAGTAAAAGGTGATGTTGTAACTATTTATCCATCTTATGGAGATAATGGCTATAGAATCCATTTTTTTGGTGATGAAATTGAAGAAATAGAATCGTTCGATTTAGAAAGTAATACCGTTTTAGAAAAGTTCGAAGAGCTTACTATTTATCCTGCAAACTTGTTTGTAACCTCTCCAGATGTTTTACAAAACGCCATTCATCAAATTCAAGATGATATGATGTTACAAGTAGATTATTTTAAAGAAATCGGCAAACATTTAGAAGCAAAACGCTTAAAAGAACGTACAGAATTCGATTTAGAAATGATTCGTGAATTAGGGTATTGTTCAGGTATTGAGAATTATTCTCGTTATTTAGATGGAAGAGCACCAGGAACAAGACCTTTCTGTTTATTAGATTATTTCCCTGATGATTATTTAATGGTTATTGATGAAAGCCATGTTACAATTCCACAAACACACGCAATGTATGGTGGCGATAGAAGTAGAAAAGAGAACTTAGTAGAATATGGTTTTCGACTGCCTGCTGCAATGGACAACCGTCCTTTAAAGTTTGAAGAGTTTGAAGGCGTTCAAAACCAAGTTATTTACGTTTCTGCAACTCCTGCAGATTACGAACTTCAAAAAACAGAAGGTGTTTTTGTTGAGCAAATTATTAGACCCACAGGTTTATTAGATCCAATTATAGAAATTAGACCAAGTTTAAATCAGATTGATGATTTAATTGAAGAAATACAAATTCGAGTAGAAAAAGACGAACGTACTTTGGTGACAACTTTAACCAAAAGAATGGCAGAAGAACTCACAAAATACCTAACAAGAGTAAGCATACGTTGTAGATACATTCATTCTGATGTAGACACTTTAGAACGTGTAGAAATTATGCAAGATTTACGTAAGGGTATTTTTGATGTTTTAATTGGCGTAAACCTTTTAAGAGAAGGTTTAGATTTACCCGAAGTTTCTTTAGTTGCTATTTTAGATGCTGATAAAGAAGGTTTTTTAAGAAGTCATCGTTCTATAACACAAACTGTTGGTAGAGCTGCAAGAAACGTTAATGGTTTGGCTATTTTATATGCTGATAAAATGACAAAAAGTATGCAAAAAACGATTGATGAAACAGATAGAAGAAGAGAAAAACAGATTGCATATAATACAAAACATAACATCACACCTACTCAGATTAATAAAAAAATAGATGATACTTTGTCTAAATCTGCAGTTTCTAGTTATCATTATGACAATGCTAAACAAGTGGCAGCAGAACAAGACTTACAATATTTACCAAAAGAAGAAATAGAAAAACGAATTAGAGAAAAACGCAAACACATGGAAGCTGCAGCTAAAGATTTAGACTTTATTGTAGCTGCTAAACTGCGTGATGAAATTGCTTTATTGAGAGAAAAATTATAAAATTAATCAAATTCGTTTTCTTATTAATAATTTAACTTCATAAAGACAAAATCACTAAATTGTTTATATATATAAACAACAGTATATCATCATTAAGTTAGGCAATTTTTAAAACACTTACAACAGCAGAAATAATAAATTCAACACCTATTGCAATCACAATAAATCCAATAATTCTTGACAACGCATTTATTCCTGAAGCTCCCAATTTTTTAACGATATTAAATGAACTTTTTAATATTAGATAAATACATATTGTAGATAAAACAATTGCACCAAGAATAATTAAAACTTTGTCCAATCCTTTAAATTCTTGATTATAAGTTATCAATAAAGAAATTGTTCCTGGACCTGCAATCATTGGTATTGCTAAAGGTGTTAAAGAAAATTCTGAACGACTTTTAAGATCTTTCTTAACCTTATCTTTCTTCATTCCTTTATGCTTATTATACTCGCCTGTTAATAATGCAAAACCAGAGGAAACAATAATTAATCCACCTGCTATTTTTAGAGAATTTAATGTAATTCCAAAAAATAGTAAGATAAATTTACCTACAAAAAATGAGATTAGTAATATTAATAAAACATTTATAGATGTCCAAAACGCTATTTTATTACGTTCTAACTTATTGTGTTCTTTTGTTAACCCAACAAATATAGGTACAGTTCCAAAAGGGTTCATAACAGAGAATAATGCTCCAAAAATTGTTATAAATAATTCCATTCTTTTTTTAACAAAAATTGTTTTTTAAAACTTCTTTTAACGAAACTTTAAGTGAAGTTTATGTTAAGTTAATACGAATAAAAATGAAAAAACAGTAACTTAGCTAGACACCTATTAAAGGGATTTTTAACAACACATATTCATAGAAATAAAACCGACTTATTAAAACCACATCATTATGAAATTCAATAATATCTTAGAAACCATTGGCAACACACCAACCGTAAGATTAAGTAAATTATTTCCAAATGCAAATGTTTGGATGAAACTCGAAAAAGCAAATCCAGGAGGAAGCATTAAAGACAGAATTGCATTAGCAATGATTGAAGATGCTGAAAAAAGTGGAATACTAACAAACGATACTGAAATAATTGAACCAACTTCTGGAAACACAGGAATAGGTTTAGCAATGATTGCTGCTATAAAAGGCTACAAACTGACTTTAGTTATGCCAGAATCAATGTCTGTTGAACGAAGAGCTTTAATGACAGCTTATGGTGCTAATATTGTTTTAACTCCGAAAGAACTAGGCTTAGGAGGAACAATTGCTAAAGCAGATGAAATGGTTGCCAATAATAAAAATTCGTGGATGCCTTCTCAATTCAAAAATCCAGCAAACCCAGAAATACACAGAAAAACTACTGCTTTAGAGGTTATTAATGACTTTCCTGAAGGAATAGACTATTTAATTACCGGAGTTGGAACGGGTGGTCATATTACAGGTATGTCTGAAGTTTTAAAAGAGAAATTTCCTAGTTTAAAAGTATTTGCTGTTGAGCCTGATAGTTCTGCTGTAATTTCTGGAGAAAAACCAGGACCTCATCCTTTACAAGGAATAGGACCAGGATTTATACCTGATGTATTTAATACTGAAACAATAGATGGAGCCATTAGAATAACCAAGGAAGAAGCATTTGCTGAAGTTAAAAACATAGCAAAAACAGAAGGAATCTTAGTAGGTATTTCTACAGGAGCATCATTAGCTGCAGTTAGAAAACAATTACAGACTTTAAATGGAGAAGAAACAATATTAACGATGAATTATGATACTGGAGAACGCTACCTATCTATTGAAGGTCTTTTAAATTAAAAGATTAATACTGCTATTATAACTTAATTAAAAGTCATAAAAAAAACGCCTCATTTTCATGAGGCGTTTTAAATATATTTAAACTTTAAACTAAGATGCTTCTAAAACTTCTTGTACTTTATCAGCAGCTTCTTGAAATTCTGTTGCAGAAATAATTTCCATTCCAGAATTATCAATTAATTCTTTTGCTTCTTTAGCATTTGTTCCTTGTAAACGACAGATAATTGGTACAGTAATTTTATCTCCCATACTCTTATAAGCATCAACAACTCCTTGTGCTACTCTATCACAACGAACAATACCACCAAAAATGTTAACTAAAATTGCTTTTACATTCGTATCTTTTAAGATAATACCAAATGCAGTTTCAACTCTTGCTGCATCAGCAGTACCACCAACGTCTAAAAAGTTAGCAGGTTCTCCTCCAGATTCTTTAATTAAATCCATAGTTCCCATTGCTAAACCAGCTCCGTTTACCATACAACCAACGTTTCCGTCTAAATCTACATAGTTTAATCCTGCAGCTTTAGCTTCAACTTCAATTGGGTTTTCTTCTCTTAAATCACGCATTGCTGCATAATCTTTATGTCTAAATAAAGCATTTTCATCTAAAGATACTTTAGCATCAACTGCCATTATTTTAGAGTCAGATGTTTTTAAAACCGGATTGATTTCAAACATTGCAGAATCAGAACCAATGTATGCTTTGTATAAATTAGTAACAAACTTTGTCATTTCTTTAAAAGCAACACCAGATAAACCTAAATTAAAAGCAACTTTACGTGCTTGAAAAGGCATGATACCTAATAAAGGATCTATTTCTTCTGTAAAAATTAAATGTGGAGTTTCTTCAGCAACAATTTCAATATCCATTCCACCTTCAGTAGAATACATAATCATATTTTTACCAGTAGCTCTGTTTAATAAAACAGACATATAATATTCATCTGGCTCAGAATCTCCAGGATAATATACATCCTCACAAATTAAAACTTGATTTACTAATTTTCCTTCTGCAGAAGTTTGAGGCGTAATTAACATCATTCCTAAAATATCATCAGAAATACTTTTTACTTGGTCTAAGTTTTTAGCCAACTTAACTCCACCACCTTTTCCACGACCACCTGCGTGTACTTGTGCTTTAATTACGTGCCAACCTGTTCCTGTTTCTTCTGTAAGCTTTTTTGCAGCTTCTACTGCTTCAGCAGGAGTACTTGCAACAATTCCACGTTGAATTCTAACGCCAAAACTGTTTAAAATTTCTTTTCCTTGATATTCGTGTAAGTTCATGTGTAAATGTTTAATACGGAAAACAAACATACAAATTCATAAACAAAACATTGCATAGTTTTCATTAAAAAAAATATCGAAAATTTTACACCCAATTTTCTTTAAGAAAATTTTAACATTTAACAAGTGTAACACTCCAATTTTTAAGAAGTCTTTCTATTAATTAACATGATTCAAAGACTTATTATATTAATAAAGATAAATGCTTTAGCATCGTGTTTACACATAACCAACCAAAAATTACATGTTAAAAAAAACCATTTTACTACTGATTGCTTTACTATCACTCAATCAGTTATCAGCACAAGATAAAGAAAAACGAAAAAAAATTAAAACTACAAGAGTAAAAAATGCGCCTAAAATAGATGGTGTATTAAATGATGAAGCATGGAAAAATGCTGAATTAATTACAGATTTTGTGGTTTTTAGACCTAGTAATGGCAAACCAGTTTCTTCAGAATACCAATCTATTGTTAAAGTTATTTATGATGATGATGCTATTTATATCTCTGCTCAAATGAAGGATCCTGATCCTGAAGGAATCCCTAAAGAGTTCTCTACAAGAGATAATTTTAGTGTTGCAGATTTCTTTTTGGTAACTATAAACCCAAATGACGATGGTCAAAATCCATTTGAATTTGTTGTTCAAGCTACGGGAAATCAAGCAGATTCTAAAGTTTCTAATGGAAATGAAGATTTTGATTGGAGTGCCGTTTGGAAAAGTGCTGTTTCTACGGATGCTAAAGGCTGGAATGTAGAAATGAAAATTCCTTACAGAGCTTTACGTTTTGCTAATAGACCTATACAGTCTTGGGGATTTAACTTTCACAGAAGATTAGAAAAATTAAACGAACAACACACTTGGACACACATTGATAATTCTGTTGGACGCTGGACACAATATGATGGTTTAATTACAGACTTTAGAGATATTAAACCTCCTACAAGGTTAAACTTATATCCTTATGCATCTGCAACTGCAAATACTTTTGAAGGACAAACCGATTTTGATTGGAGTGTTGGTATGGATATAAAATATGGTTTAACAGAAAATTTTACGCTAGATGCAACTCTAATTCCAGACTTTAGTCAAGTTGGTTTTGATGATGTAGAATTAAACCTAGGTCCATTTGAACAACAATTTACTGAACAACGACAGTTTTTTACTGAAGGAACAGAGCTTTTTAACAAAGGAAACCTATTTTATTCAAGAAGAATTGGGAGCTCTCCTATTGATCAATTTGATATTGAAAGTACATTATCTTCAGAAGAAGAAATTACAGATTACCCAGGCAAAGTAACAATGTTAAATGCTATAAAAGTTTCAGGAAGAACCAAAGGCGGTTTAGGAATTGGTTTTTTTAATGCTCTTACCGAAAAAACGGACGCTACTATAAAAAACACTTCAACTGGTAAAACTAGAAAAGAAGTTATAGATCCTTTTACAAATTATAACATATTGGTATTAGATCAACAATTTAACCAAAACTCTACAGTAACGTTAATCAATACAAATGTTACTAGAGATGGGAGATTTAGAGACGCAAATGTAACCGCTTTAGATTGGCATATAGAAACGAAAGACAGTAAATACAATGCAGATGGCTCTGTTAGAATGAGTAACATTTCTGATGATGTAAACAACCCAAATACTGGTTATACTTTTGATAATAGCTTTGGATATAATTCTGGACATTGGAATTGGGAAATTGGTTACAATTTTGAAAACAAGGATTTTAATCCTAATGATTTTGGAATTCTATTTAGTAACAATGAACAAACAATTTATGGAAGTGCTGGCTGGAGAACTTTACAACCAACAAAAAAGTTTAACAACTATAGTTTTAACTTTTATAACCAATTAAATTTTCAGCATTATTCTGGCGTTTACACAGGTTATAATTCTGGTTTAAACTTTAATGCACAAACAAAAGAACGATTTTCTTTTGGAGGTAATTATAATTACGGTACAGAGAGTAAAGATTTTTTTGAGCCAAGACAAGGATCTACAAGCGGAATCTATTTTTTACAACCTGAAAGAACAAACATAAATGGTTGGATATCCACAAATTCACAAAAGAAATTAGAATTAAATGTAAACGGATATTACACAGGTTACAGTGACAATCCAAAATCTAGCTACGGTTTTAGTATTGCTCCTCGTTATCGTTTTACAAATCAATTTTCTTTGAGATATAGATTAAATTATAATAAAACAAAGAACGATCAAGGTTTTGTAGATGAAGAAGGATCAAATATCGTTTTTGGTATGAGAGATAGAAAAAACTACACAAATACCATTTCTGGAAAATATAATTTTAGTACAAACTCATCATTATCTTTAAGTTTTAGACACTATTGGGGATCTGTAAATTATAATGGATATCACAATTTAAATTCTGAAGGAAATTTAGACCCAAACACAACTTATACTGGTGACAACGTAAACTTTAATAGTTGGAATTTAGATTTAAACTATATCTGGCAATTTGCTCCTGGAAGTCAATTAATTGCTTTTTACAGAAATTCAATTTTTAATGAAGACACAAAGTCTGATTTAAATTTCTTCAAAAATTTAGATAATTTATTCGATCAATCACAAAGACACACTTTTTCTGTTAGATTGGTTTATTTTATTGATTACAATAAGCTTAAAAATATCTTTTAAAATTTATTTCCCCATTTTTTTAAACCGGATATTCTTCACTTATAAGGATATCCGGTTTTTTATTAATTCAATTCAAGTCTTTTTTATACATTCGTTACAAAGTTTCAAGTATGATAATTGGTAAAAACATTCACAAATATTACGGGGATGTAGAAGTTTTAAAAGGAGTAGATTTACATATAAAAAAAGGAGAAATTGTTGCTATTGTTGGTCCTTCTGGAGCAGGAAAAACAACTTTACTTCAAATTTTAGGTACTTTAGATAAACCTTTAAAAGAAGAAAACTTCGAATTAAAACTAAACAACGTTTCTCTTAAAAATCTAGCTGACAAAGAATTATCTATTTTTAGAAACAAGCATATTGGTTTTATTTTTCAATTTCATCAATTGTTACCAGAATTTACCGCTTTAGAAAACGTATGTATTCCTGCTTTTATCGCAAAAAAAGGAAAACAAGAAACAGAAGAAAAAGCAAAAAAGATTCTTAACTTTTTAGGATTATCACACAGAATAGATCACAAACCAAACGAATTATCTGGTGGAGAGCAACAAAGAGTTGCGGTTGCAAGAGCGTTAATTAACGATCCTTCTGTTATTTTAGCAGATGAACCAAGTGGAAATTTAGATAGTGAATCTGCAAAAAACTTACACGAACTATTTTTTAAACTTCGTGATGAATTTGGACAAACCTTTGTACTCATTACTCATAATGAAGAATTGGCAAATATGGCAGACAGAAAACTGACCATGAAAGATGGAAAAATAATTTAATTATGTAACATTCTTCAATTTTATACAACTAATGTATAAACGCTATTATGAAAGAAATATTCCTAAACCTTGTCGCATACTTAAAAAATCCAGTTTTAGAAAAAGACACAAATACAGATCTAAAATATCGATTTAAAATATTTTTTCAGATTCTTGTAATTGGTATTTTAACCGGATTTATTATAACTCCCATTTTTGCACTTATTCAAGAATTAGATTTGGTAAATATGGAAAACCATAAGCTAGCAGATCAATTTAAAGAAATGGGAATTCCTCTAATGCTATTAATAGGAGCAATTGTTGTTCCTGCTATTGAAGAAGCAATCTTTAGAGGACCAATAACACTCTTTAAAAAGCCTAAGTCTTTTAAAATTGCTTTTTACTTTTTTGCTTTAATCTTTGGATTTGTACATCTTTCAAATTTTGAATTCACAACAAATGTCTTATTATTATCACCTATACTAGTACTTCCTCAAATACTTTTAGGAGGCTATTTGGGCTATATAAGAGTTCGTTTTGGCTTACAATGGTCTATACTTTTACATGGAACATACAACTGTTTTTTCTTATTAATAAGTACTTTAATAGAGTTTTAAATGAATAAATCTGAGCTTAAAGAATTTTTAGATGAAAAGGTTATTCTATATAACAATCCTAAGTTTATTGAGTCTGATCCTATTCAAATTCCACATTTATTTTCTAAAAAAGAAGATATTGAAATTGCTGCATTTTTAACAGCAACCATTTCTTGGGGAAATAGAACGATGATTATAAGAAACGCCTCTAAAATGATGGCTTTGTTTGATAATGCTCCTCATGATTTTGTTTTAAACCATCAAGAAAGCGATTTAAAATCTTTAGAAGGCTTTGTTCACAGAACCTTTAACGCCATCGATTTACAACAGTTTATAAAATCATTACAACACATCTATAACAATCACCAAGGCTTAGAAAATGTATTATCTATTAAAGATAATGCTACAACCTATAAAGATGCAATTCATCACTTGAAACAAGTGTTTTTTGAAGTTTCTCATCAACAAAGAACTCAAAAGCATATTTCTGATCCATTAAAAAATTCTGCTGCAAAACGTATAAATATGTTTTTACGTTGGATGGTTAGAAACGATAATGCAGGAGTTGATTTTGGACTTTGGCAAACACACAAGGCAGCCAACTTATCTTGTCCTTTAGATGTACATTCTGGCAACGTAGCAAGAAAGTTAAAACTACTTTTAAGAAAACAAAATGACTGGAAAGCACTTTCTGAATTAGATAACAACTTACGAAAGTTAGACAAAAACGATCCTGTAAAATACGATTTTGCATTATTTGGTTTGGGTGTTTTCGAAAAGTTTTAATTAGTAATTAACAAGGAGTCTTCTCTTTGTAATTTTTATAATAAATTAGTGTTTTTAAAATTACTAAAAAAAATAAATGCAGTTTAAAAACCCAGCAGTTTTATACTTTTTAGCACTACTAATTATTCCTATTTTAGTGCATCTTTTTCAATTACAAAAGTTTGTAAAAGTCCCTTTTTCAAACGTTGCATTTTTACAAAAATTAGTGCAACAAACACGTAAAAGTTCCCGCATAAAAAAGTGGTTAATTTTAGCCACAAGGTTACTATTATTTACAGCGATAATTCTTGCCTTTTCACAACCTTATTTTAGCGATAAAAAATCTAATTTAAAACAGCATAACTTTATCTATTTAGATAATTCTTTAAGCACAAATACAACAGGTGAAAAGGGAAATTTGTTACAAATAGCAGCTCAAGAAATTATAGAAAATGTTTCAGAAAAAGATGTATATTCGCTACAGACAAATTCAGATTTCTACGATGAAATTACAAAAACTGAACTTAAAAATGTACTACTAGACATTAAAGAAACTTCAAAAAAAATAGAATTACCCACAGTTTTATTGAAATTTCAGTCAAAATTAGAGAATAAAACCAACGATTTAAGTAAAGTTATTTTAGTATCTGATTTTCAGAACACTTACATAAATATGTTTACAAATGTAACACCCCCTTTTTCAGCCATAAAACTAGCATCTTCAACAAAAACAAACATTTCTATAGACAGTGTTTTTATCAGTAATTCTAACGCAACTAATTTTATACTTAACGTCCTTGTAAAAAATCAAGGCGAAGCAAAAAACAACATTCCTATTGCTATTTACAACGACTCAAAACTAATTAGCAAGCTCTCCTCCTCTTTTGAAAAAGATACTCAAAAAACGATTCAATTTAAAATTCAAAACCAAAAAGAATTTAAAGGAAAAATAGCCATCAATTTTAACGACACTTTTCCTTTTGACAACGTGTTTTATTTCACCTTAAAAAACGATCAAAAAATCAATGTTTTATCCATAGGAAAAGACGTAGATTTTCTTTCTAAAATTTACAATAAAAAGGAATTTAATTTTACACAATCTACCGTTCAAAATACCAACTATAATAGTATATCAAAACAACAATTAATTATACTAAATGAAGTTGAAAATATTTCTGAAATTGTATCAAAAAAAATTATTGAGTTTTCTAAAAACGGTGGAAATTTAGTTATTATTCCAAATGAAAAACTAGATATCAACTCCTACAATTCTTTACTTAAAAATTTAAATGCAGGTAAAATTCAACCTAAAAAAATTGATACTTTAAAAATTACAAATATCAATTACACCCATCCATTATTTCAAAATGTATTTTCTAAAAAAGTAACCAACTTTCAATATCCAACTGTTCAGAGCCACTTCCCTATTTCATCTAAAAACGCAAGCAATATTGTTTCGTTTGAAAACAACACTTCATTTATATCTCAAATTAAGAACGCTAAGAGCAGCATTTATTGGATCTCAAGTTCTTTAGACAGAAAAAATAGTAACTTCATTAATTCACCTTTAATTGTACCCGTTTTTTATAATTTTGGTAAATTAAGCTTTAAACACGCACAACTTTTCTATAGAATTGATGCTGAAAATAAGATTGATATTAAAACAAATATTGATAAAGACAAGGTTTTAAGAATCGTAAATTCAGAAAACTCTTTCATTCCTTTACAACAGAAATTTCAAAACAAAGTTAGTCTTACTTCAAAAATTCAACCTTTAAAAGCAGGAATTTACTCTGTTCTAAAAGACACAGATACAATTCAACAATTAGCATATAATTACCAAAAAGAAGAAAGTTTATTAAACTTTCTAGATTTAAACGAACTAAAAAAATCGAACAAAAAAATTACTATTTCTAACTCTATTGCTAACACTTTTAAAGAAATCAACAAAAAAAATGAAGTTCATTGGCTTTGGAAATGGTTTTTATCATTGGCAATTGTATCTTTGCTTTTAGAAATTTTGATATTAAAATTCTATAAACCATGACTACGCTTATAAAATCGGCAACGATTATAGACTCTTCAAGCCCATATCATAATCAACAAAAAGACATTTTAATTACCAACGGAATTATTGGTAAAATCGCTGATTCCATTACAACAGAAGACAATTATCAAGTTGTAGAACTAGATAATTTACACGTTTCTTGTGGTTGGTTTGATACGAGTGTTTCTTTTGGAGAACCAGGTTTTGAAGAAAGAGAAACTATTAAAAACGGATTAAATGTTGCTGCAAAAAGCGGTTTTACATCCGTAGCTGTAAATGCAAACTCAAATCCTGTAATTGACAATAAGTCTGCAGTTGAGTTTTTAATTCATAAATCTAACGGATTTGCTACAAACTTATATCCTATTGCTGCTTTAACACAAAAAAGCAAAGGTGTAGACATGGCAGAATTGTATGATATGCAACAATCTGGCGCAATTGCTTTTAGTGATTACAAAAAACCAATTGAAAATGACAACTTAATGAAAGTTGCTCTTTTATATGCTCAGAACTTTGATGGTTTGGTATTTAGTTTTCCTAAAAACAACTCAATTGCTGGTGAAGGAATTGCAAATGAAGGAATTAACAGTACAAAATTAGGGCTCAAAGGAAATCCTGCTTTAGCAGAACACATACAAATTGCTAGAGACATCTATTTATTAGAATATACTGGCGGAAAACTACACATTCCGACTATTTCTTCGGCAAAATCTGTTGACTTAATTAAAGAAGCTAAAAAGAAAGGTTTGCAAGTAACTTGTAGCGTTTCTACACATCATTTAACATTGACTGATGATGAATTACATGGTTTTGACAGTAATTTTAAAACAAACCCACCTTTAAGAACTGTTGCTGACATAAAAGCCTTGCAAAAAGGAATTAAATCTGGCGTTATAGATATTATTACATCAGACCACAACCCTATTGATATAGAACATAAAAAAGTAGAATTTAGCGAAGCAAAAGACGGAACTATTGGTTTAGAAAGTGCTTTTGGAGCAATAAATTCAGTTTTAAATTTAGAAGATTTCATAGAAAATATAACCACTAAACCTAGAACAATTTTCGGAATAGAAAATTATACTATCCAAGAAAACAATAAAGCAGAAATCACTTTATTCAATCCGGAAAACAACTACACTTTTACAAAGAAAGATATTTTATCAACATCAAAAAACAGTGCTTTTTTAAATAAAAATTTAAAAGGAAAAGCATATGGAATTTACGCTAACAACCAATTAATCATAAATTAAACATCATGGAAAATCAAACTGTAAACGATGGAAAAACAATGGCAATTATTAGCTATATAACTATCGTTGGAACCTTAATTGCATTCATATCAAACAATAACACAAAAAACAGTTTTACTAGTTTTCATATTAGGCAAATGATTGGTTTAAACGTACTATACTTTACAAACCAATGGATAATCTATAAATTTATTGGTTCTACAGCTGGTTGGGCTTTTGGTATTGTCATTTTTGTTCTTTGGATTATTGGAATCATTGGAGCTGTTAAAGGAGAAGAGAAAAGAGTACCAGTAATTGGAGATCAATTTCAAGATTGGTTTAAAAATATATAGTAAAATAATAAAGTAGCATAAAAAATGAGCAATTTACAGTACCTAGTAAGACAACCAGTAACAGCTGTTGAAAACCCACCTTTATTAATTTTATTACATGGTTATGGTAGTAATGAACAAGATTTATTTTCTTTTGCAGAAGAATTACCAGACGAATTTTTAATTATTAGCGCACAAGCACCTTTACCAATGGGAGGTGGAAGTTATGCTTGGTATTCTATTAATTTTGATGACATAAACGGTAAATTTTCAGACTTAGTACAAGCAAAAGAATCTATTGATAAAATAGCTGTTTTTATTGATGAAATAAAAGAAAAATACAAGACAGACCCTGAAAAAACGTTTTTACTAGGTTTTAGTCAAGGTGCAATTTTAAGCTACTCTTTAAGCTTCTTTTACCCGAATAAAGTACAAAATGTAATTGCTTTAAGCGGTTATGTAAATGCTGAATTATTACCAGAAACTATTTCTAAAGATATTAAAACGGAATATTATGGTTCTCATGGTTCTGTAGATCAAGTTTTACCTGTAGAATGGGCTAGAAAAAACAAACCTTTTCTAGAAAATTTAGGACTTAACTACGAGTATTCTGAATACCCAGTTGGTCATGGAGTTGCTCCACAAAACTTTTATAGTTTTAGAAAATGGATTCAAGAACGTTTGTAGGTTGAAAAAAACTGTACAAAAGGTGTTTATATCCTGAAGTTGGCATAATTAAGAAAAACCGAATGGCAGACCTAAATAGAAGTGAAAAGTTGAAATTAGAAAAGTTCTTTGAAATGGAAGGCGGTTATGTACTTGATTTTTCAAATAGGACTTTAAGTAATTTTGTTTTTGAAACATTGAATTTAGAATTATATTCAGATAATTACTCTGATTTTGGAGATTCTAAAGCCAACAGACTAAGAGCAATTTGGCATAAAGAAAAAAACTATACAGTAGGAAAATTAATCTCTGAAATGCTAGATTATTGGAAGGACAAAAAACTTATGTCTTATGGAGAAATAACTCAACCTGAGCAAAATCTATTTGACGAGTGTCAAAAAATAGCAGGAAAACTATTAGAGGACACAATTATTGAAGAAATTGGCGTAATTAAAGAAGTTTCTGATGATAGAGACTTTAGCTTACTAGCTAAATCTATCCGAGAAAGTATAGATAAAAATGAACCTGAAGTTGCTTTAGATAGATTGCATACATATGTAATGAAATTTATCCGACAATTATGTAAAAACCATAAGGTTGAAATTAAAAAAGAAGAATCACTAAATGCTATATTTGGTAAATATGTAAAGTTCATTGTAGCAAATGAGAAAATCGAATCTCAAATGACTGAAAGAATTTTAAAATATTCTATCCACGTCTTAGAAGCATTTAATGACATTAGAAACAATAGAAGTTTTGCTCACGACAATCAAATTTTGAATTATTCTGAAAGTGTTTTAATATTTAATAATGTTACTAACTCGATAAAATTTATTGAAACCATTGAAAAGACAATAGAACAAGAAAATAAAAAAGAAGAAACAAAAACGGTTAATTGGGAAGAATTACCGTTCTAAAGATATTTAAGAGCCTATGTAACAAAGTAGAATTAGTAACCAGTTATCTATTTGACCTCAGTCAATTTCTATTCTTCGCATTAGCAATAGTGTTTGTAGAACTGATAAAATCTGTAATTATGGAAAAATTGAAAATGATTATTCGTGAAGCGACCCTCGTGTGAAGAATGGAGCCTTTGCTTTGGAATGTTAGTAACTGACGAAAATTAAATTTTATTAGGACTGAGGGTTAAAGGGGTTCGAGTCCCCTGCTTCACACCATTTTAAAAACAACTACGCACAACATCGTGTATGAAAAATCACTTAATTTTAGCTGAACCTAAAGTTGTTGCATTTATACTTATTTCTTTTTTCTGCAGAAAATTCACTTTTCTGAAACACCCAAAACAACAATATTTAGAAAAAAAAAACTGAAAGAAATTACGTTACGGAAGATTGAATGAGATAAAAAAAGGGCTAAAACACCGTAAAATAAAACGGTATGATTCTAGATTATTCACAAAAATCACCACAGACTTTCCTGATTAGTAATTATTTAGTAGCTTTGCCGCTAAACCAACTCAACAAAACTTTTACAACAAAGCTATTAACCATTTAAGAAAGAACATTAGAACTTAAAATTTTGTTTTTCATAAAAAAGTATAATTATTATTAAACCAACAAAAAACATTACCCTAAAAAGAACTGCACTTATATTTAGTCTAATAACTCTATTCTTTAATCTCGAATCAAATGCAAATCGTACGATGTATGTTGATGATTTCGAATTAATAATAGGTAATACTACTGCCGAAAATATATTGTTAGAATATGCTCAAGCTAATAATATTGAGACGTTATTGCTATATGGTCTTCATATTTTTAACGCCAATAACAACCTCTCAAATACTGAGACAAATTATGTTTTAGCAAATTTTATATATAAGGCTAAAACCATTTATGGTGTTATATCGGTTGGAGCAACTGCCGAAAACGGAAATTTTTTCACCAATACAATTGACACTTATAATAATAGCAGAAGTGATCCTTTAGAAAAATTTGATATCTATAATTTAGAATTTGAATATTGGAGCAACTATGCAACTGGTCCAGGCGGTTATTATTGTAATACTTATTTAACACCAAATAACCTTCCATGCACCATAGAAGGAGCCTTTGAGTTTTATATTTCTGTTTTACAAACAATTAAAAATTTAGCTATCAATAATTCCCATCCAATAACTACAGAAGCATATGTAGGTTGGCCAACCGAAACAGAAGCAAGTACAATAGGCGCCAATTTAGACAGAGTTCGAATACACGCATATGTAAGTAACCCAAATTCTGCTTTTAGTTATTTAGAAAATAGACTTATAGATTTTGCAAATGGAAACCCAGATATAGATGTCTCCATTATTTTTTCATCCGAACCTGAATTTATGAGTGATTGGCTAAGTAGTAACTCAATAATCGCTGCTGAAAATATTTTTATCGATGATTGGAGGAATGCATCATCTATTTGGGCAAATAACATCAATTTAATTGATTTTACATATTTCACTTATACCGATCTCAAAGATACAGATACAACCCTATCAACTAACATTCAAGAAGTAAAAGAAGTAGTAAGTGTCTTTCCTAATCCTATGCAGAATACACTCTCAGTTCGAAGTATTGCTCCAATAAAAAACATTAGAGCTTACGATGTCTTGGGCAAACTTGTTCTTGAAACAAAAGAAAGAAACATTAATGTTAATAATCTATCTGCAGGAATTTATTTTTTTCAAATCCATACAGAGAAAGGAATGAAAATAATTAAAACAGTAAAAGAATAAACTAGAATAAACTAGAATAAACTAGAATAAACTAGAATAATACATTTTACAAAAAAAACCAAAACAACTACTTTTTAAAATACAAAATTCATCAAAAAATATAGTTTCTTTTAAACTACCTTTGCATAAAAATATTTAAATGCAGTTTTCTGAATTACCATTACATAAATCAATCTTAAAAGCAGTTGCTGAAGAGCGATTTCATACACCAACCCAAGTACAAGAAAAAGCAATTCCTTTAGTTTTAGCTAAAAAAAATATAATTGTTTCTGCACAAACTGGTACAGGAAAAACTGCTGCTTTTGCGTTGCCTATTATTCAATTGTTATTAGAAAAACAAGAAGAAGAAAAAGGTACAAAAAAGATAAAGTCATTAATTATTACGCCAACTCGTGAGTTAGCAATACAGATTTTAGAGAATTTTGTAAGCTATACAAAACACACAGATTTAACAACTACCGCAGTTTTTGGTGGTGTTTCATTAGATCCTCAGAAAGAGATATTAAAAACTGGTGTAGATGTATTAGTTGCAACTCCAGGAAGATTAATTGATCTTCAAATGCAAGGAAACATCGATTTAAGCGCTGTTGAAATTTTTGTTTTAGATGAAGCTGATTTAATGCTAGATATGGGCTTTATTGCTGATGTTAAGAAAATAGAAGCTTTATGTCCTAAGAAAAAACAAACACTACTTTTTTCTGCAACAATACCAGAAAAAATAGATCAATTAGCGAATAGAATTCTAAAAAATCCTATAAAAATTGAAATAAACCCAGAGGAAACAACTGCTAAAAATATTGGTCAATTATTATATTATCTTCCAAAAAAGAACAAAACAGATTTGTGTCTGCATTTATTAAGACACACATTAAATGGGAAAATAATTATTTTTAGACGTACAAAACTCGGTGTTGACAAATTAGAACAGAGTTTACTTAAAAACGATTACAAGGTTACTAGTATTCATGGTGATAAAACACAAGCAATAAGAAATAAAGCGATTGAAGATTTTAAAGATAAGAAATCTAATATCTTAATTGCAACAGATGTTGCTGCTCGTGGAATTGATATTACAAATGTAGACGCTATTATTAATTTCGACATTTCTAATGTACCTGAAACATACGTACATAGAATTGGTAGAACTGGTAGAGCAGGAAAATCTGGAATTGCATTATCTTTCTGTTCTCCTGACGAAAACGCATATATTAAATTGATTGAAGCTTTAATTGAAAAACCAATTAAAGTTATAACGGATCACCCGTATATTATCAATCCTCCTAAGCATAGAAAACAACAACCGAATACAATTAGTAAAAATAAAAAAGGAAGAAAATCCGAAGCTTCTAAAAAGAAGAAAAAACGCTGGTATTAATTATCTCGTTTGTTTTCAACATATAAAAACCTCATAACTTTCTATTAAGTTATGAGGTTTCTTTTTATTAAAAAACAGGTATTTACCCTTATAGTAATCAATTTTCTAAACGATTATTTTTACGTAAAATAGCATAGCCAATTTAAAAAGCATGACTTTACACGATATTAAAAGTAATTTAGAAGATTTTGAATTGTTTCAATGTGGCATGTATCATGAAAAAGTAAGATTAGACCCCAAAACAAAACTTCCTTTAAAAACGAATATTATTGGAGAGAATCAATTCTTAAGAATAGATTT
The DNA here is from genome assembly GCF_002163675.1 of Polaribacter sp. SA4-12. Lineage (NCBI taxonomy): Bacteria > Pseudomonadati > Bacteroidota > Flavobacteriia > Flavobacteriales > Flavobacteriaceae > Polaribacter > Polaribacter sp. SA4-12. The sequence continues at coordinate 1,075,234 of NZ_CP019334.1, forward strand.
ATGCAACTCTAAACTAAGAAAAAAGAGATTAGGTTGTGCACATTCATCTGCTAACCTTAATTTTAACGAACTCATCAATAAAATTGAAATTGACTCAATTCACATAAAAGAAATCCAAATAAAAATCAATGAAACAATTCTTAACATTTATGAATTAGATCATAAAAAAGGGAATTTAGAAAAGGAATTTGCAGAAGTATTATTAAATACTATTCCTAATTTAGAAACTAGGAATAATATTCAAAATAAAATAGGCATTTGTATAAGCCTACATAGAGATTATATAGCTACTTTAAAAGTTCTGAAAGATGAATTAATCAATATAATTGATCAAACCATTAAAAATGAAACAAAATTTAAAGTAAATTAATTACTCGTAATCTTTCATTTCTAAATCGTAAAAAGCACCAGCTTTATCCATTAAATCGGCTAATTCTGTAGCAATATCTTCTTCAGTTTCTCCTGTTAAATCTTCGAACCATTCGATATCATCATCTTTTAAATTGATTAAAAAACGAGGAAATTCTGTATGTAACACAAAAATATCTTCAGGAAAATTACTGTTATCTGCTAATAAAAATTTAGGTAAGGTCATGTTTTTGCTTAATGAGTTTTAAAGTTAACGAATTAAATCTAATAAATAATAAAATGGAAGCGGTAGTTAATCCTGCAAGCAAGCCTAACCAAATACCAAAACTACCATACATTTCTTCTTTTCCTAAAAAATAGGATACAGGAAAACCTACAACCCAATAAGAAATAAAAGTAAGAATTGTTGGAATTTTCACGTCTTGTAAACCACGTAAAGCTCCTAAAACTACAACTTGTATACTATCTGAAATTTGAAAAAATGCTGCTGCAATTAATAATTTTGATGCAATAGAAATTACTTCTATATTGTCTGCATAATTTGCAGTATCACTTAAATCTACATAGATTTTTGGTAAGCTTTTATGAAAAATAAAGAATAACAATGCAAAGAAAACTGCTAGTAATACTCCTAATAAAAAGAGTGAAAAAGCAATTCTACGCAACTCTTTATAATTTTTTAATCCTTTTTGATTTCCTACTCTAATCATAGATGCTACACTTAATCCCATAGCAACCATAAACGCCATAGAAGACAAGTTTAATGCAATTTGATTTGCTGCTTGTGGATTTTTACCCAACAAACCACTTAACCAAATAGCAGCTGTAAAAATAGCTACTTCAAAAAACATTTGCATTGCACTTAAAGAGCCTAAATTGATGATTCTCTTTATCATTAGAAAATCTAAAACAAAGAATTTTATATCTCTAACTATTTGTTTCGACCTTTCTTTATAACGTAATAATAGCCATAAATAAACAACCATTACAATACGAGAAATTAAAGTTCCATAAGCTGCACCAACAATACCCATTTCTGGAAAACCAAACTTTCCGAAAATCAATAAATAGTTTAAAATTATATTTATAATGTTTGATAATAACGTAGCGTACATCGGGTATTTAGTCATCGACATTCCATCACTAAATTGTTTTATTGCTTGAAAAATTATCATTGGAATTAATGAAAAAGCAACCAAATCTAAATACGGAATCGCCAATTCTACAACCTCTTTTGGTTGTTTCATTAAATACATTAAAGGTTTAGAGAAATAGATTCCTAAAAATAACGCAATACCTAATGTTGTACATAAAAACAAACCGCTTTTATAAGTAGATCTTGCTTGTTTTAAATTATCTGAAGAATCTGCTTCTGCAATTAATGGTGTTATTGCTGTAGAAAAACCAATACCAATAGACATCGCAATAAACATAAAACTGTTTCCTAGAGAAACCGCAGCTAATTCTGCTGTTCCCATTTGCCCAACCATAATATTATCAACAAAACTAACAAATGTATGACCTAACATACCTAACATTACAGGTGCTGCAAGTTTCCAGTTGTATTTAAATTCTGATGTGTATTGAGAAATATTCAATGTAAAATTAGTTTTTCAGACTGCGAAGATAAGTATTAAAGCAAGATGTTTTTATGTAGAAGTAATCCATTTTCTGATAAAGTTTTTTCAATAAAAATAGTTACTTTTGACAAACTAAAAAACACACTATAATGGCAAGTATTACATTAAAAGGAAATGCAATAAATACAATAGGTAATTTACCAACAACAGGAACAAAAGCTTCTGATTTTAAGCTAACTGCTGTAGATTTATCTCAAAAGAGTTTATCAGATTTTGCTGGTAAAAAAGTAATTTTAAATATTTTTCCTAGTGTAGATACTGGTACATGTGCAACGTCTGTTAGAGAATTCAACAAAAAAGCTGCAGATTTAGAAAACACGGTTGTATTATGTATTTCTAAAGATTTACCTTTTGCTCAAGCTCGTTTTTGTGGTGCAGAAGGAATTGATAATGTCGTTATGTTATCTGATTTTGCTGATGGTAACTTTGGTACATCTTACCAATTAGAAATTGCAGATGGTCCTTTAGCGCACTTACACTCTAGAGCAATTGTTATTGTTGATGAAAACGGAAACGTAGCTTATACTGAACAAGTTTCTGAAATTGTTGATGAACCTAATTATACAGCAGCTTTAAACGCACTATAATTTATGAAAAATCCTAACGATAGCTTTTTAAGAGGAAGACTTCGTAGTTTAAAGTTTGCATTAAGAGGAATGTGGCTTTTAATAACGACTGAAGATAGTATAAAAGCACAACTTTTTGTTGCTATAATTGCGACTATTTTAGGTTTTTATTTTGATATATCTAATGTAGAATGGATGATTCAATTTTTAGCAATTGGGTTGGTTTTAGTTGCTGAAGCTGTAAATACTGCTGTAGAAGAAGTTGCAGATTTTATTCACCCAGATTATCATGAAAAAATAGGATTAATAAAAGATATAGCAGCAGGCGCACCAAGTTTTGCTGCTTTTATTTCACTAATTATTGCTGGTTTTATATACATTCCTAAAATAACTTTACTATTTTAGACAAAAACGTATATTTACTACTAAATTTCACCAAAAACATTAATGGCTAAAAGGAAAACAAGCACAAAAACAATAATAGATTCTTTGGATAAAAAACCGTCTATTTTTGCCTATTTTAAAACAAGACAAGCACAGACTATTTTAGGAATTTTCTTAATTTTGTTCTCTGTTTTTTTGTGTATTGCTTTTATTTCCTTTTTCTTTAATTGGCAAGAAGATCAAAGTACACTTACTCAATTAACTGATAAAACAGTTAGAAGTAAAAACTTACTCGGTAAAATTGGTGCAAATTTAAGTCACTTTTTTATTTATAAAGGTTTTGGAATTGGCGCATTTATTATTGCTTTTCAAGTATTTTTATCAGGAGCACATATTCTTCTTAAAAAGAAACTTTCTAAAGCAATCATTTCTTGGAATTGGGCACTTATAGCCATGTTATGGCTTTCTGTTTGTTTAGGGTTTTCTCATAGTAATTATGCACTTCTCTCAGGAATTATTGGTTTTGAAATTAATGAATACTTACAAGCTTTTATAGGTAAAACTGGTTTAGTAATTCTTCTAAGCTTCTTTTTTATAGCTTATATCGTTTTACGTTACAAAGTAACTTTTGATAAATATTTAGAGAATTACAAAAAAAATAGAGAAAAAAGAAGAGCCGAAGAATTAATTGAAAAAGAAAGTGTAAACGATATTGTATCCTCAACATCAACTAATGAAGCTCTAAAAACAGAGACAAAAGAAGAAACTAAAACGATCACATTAAAAACGGATAAAAAAGAAAAATCTGTCGTTGAACTTTCTTTAGAAAATTTACAACCAACAATTTCTAAACATTCTGATGTTTCAAACAAAAAAGAAGAAATTACTTTAAAAGTTGAAAAAGAATCAGGACCTGTATTAAAAACTGAAATACCTAAAGAAGAAGAAAAAGGAATTGAAGTAGAAATTGATGTTGCCATTGGTAGAGAAGAAGAAACTTCTACAGAGAACTTATCAAATCAATTGGTAAAGGAATTTGGTGAGTTTGACCCAACACTAGAATTAGGTAATTTCAAATTCCCAACTTTTAATCTTTTAAAACAATACAATGAATCTATTTCTATCGACCCAGAAGAATTAGAAGCTAATAAAGATAGAATTGTTGATACATTAAAAAACTACAAGATTGGTATTGCAGAAATTAAAGCAACTGTTGGACCAACAATTACATTATATGAAATTGTACCAGAAGCAGGAATTAGAATTTCTAAAATTAAAAATTTAGAAGATGATATTGCACTTTCTTTATCTGCATTAGGAATTAGAATTATCGCTCCTATTCCAGGAAAAGGAACTATTGGTATTGAAGTGCCTAATAAAAAATCGACCATTGTTTCTATGCATTCTGTTATTTCATCAAAGAAATTTCAAGAGTCAACGATGGAATTGCCTATCGCTTTAGGTAAAACAATTTCTAATGAAACCTTTGTGGTAGATTTAGCTAAAATGCCTCACTTATTAATGGCAGGTGCAACAGGGCAAGGAAAATCTGTTGGTTTAAATGCGGTTTTAACATCGCTTTTATATAAAAAACATCCTGCTGAAGTAAAGTTTGTTTTGGTAGATCCTAAGAAAGTAGAATTAACATTATTCAATAAAATTGAGCGTCATTATTTAGCCAAATTACCAGATAGTGAAGACGCAATTATTACAGATACAACTAAAGTTGTACATACTTTAAATTCACTTTGTATAGAAATGGACAATCGTTACGATTTGTTAAAGAATGCAATGGTTCGTAACATTAAAGAATACAATACAAAGTTTAAACAACGTAAATTAAACCCAAATGATGGGCATCAATATTTACCATATATTGTTTTGGTAATTGATGAATTTGCAGATTTAATTATGACTGCTGGTAAAGAAGTAGAAACACCAATTGCACGTTTAGCTCAGTTAGCTAGAGCAATTGGAATCCATTTAATTGTAGCTACTCAAAGACCATCTGTAAATGTAATTACAGGTATTATAAAAGCCAATTTCCCTGCAAGAGTTGCATTTAGAGTAACATCAAAAATAGATTCTAGAACAATTTTAGATGCTGGTGGTGCAGATCAATTAATTGGTCGTGGAGATTTATTATACACTGCTGGTAATGAAATTAATAGAATTCAGTGTGCTTTTGTAGACACTCCTGAGGTTGAAAAGATCACAGACTTTATTGGTTCACAAAAAGCATATGCAGAAGCACATCAATTACCAGAGTATGTAGATGATGAAAGTGGCACAAGTATTGATATAGATATTTCAGACAGAGATAAACTATTTAGAGATGCTGCAGAAATTATTGTAACAGCACAACAAGGTTCGGCTTCTCTTTTACAGAGAAAATTAAAATTAGGTTACAATAGAGCTGGTCGTTTAATAGATCAATTAGAAGCTGCAGGTATTGTAGGAGGTTTTGAAGGTAGTAAAGCAAGACAGGTTTTAGTGCCAGATTTTGTTGCATTAGATCAATTATTAGAAAACGAAAAGAAACAATAGAAATGAAAAAAATAACAATCTTATTTTTAAGTATATTTTTAACAACAATTACTTTTTCACAAAATTCAGAAAAAGCAAAATCACTTTTAGACGAAGTTTCTACAAAAATGGGAGCTTATAAAAATATGTCTATCGATTTTAGTCAAACTTTAAGTAATGAAGATGCTGGTATTATGGAAGGTGATGAACCACCAATTAGAGGTCAGATTTCATTACATGGAGAAAAATATAGTTTAAATTACTTAGGTAATAAATTCATCTTCGATGGAAAAAAACTGTACGTAATTAATAATGATGAAAAAGAAATTACCATTACAGATGGTGATATGAGTGGAGATGATGGTTTTATTTACCCTTCTAAATTACTAACTTTTTACAAAGAAGGTTACAATTTTGAAATGGGTAATTTAAAGAATTTAAAAGGTAGAAAAATACAATTTGTAACCTTAAATCCTATTGATAGTGAATCTGATATTGTTAAGGTAGAACTCGCTATAGATGCAAAAACATTGCACATATATAAGTTAATTCAAACAGGATCTAATGGTTCTAAAACAACATTTACAATTACAGAATTTAAAAGCAATCAAGCTTTGTCTAGCAATTACTTTTCTTTTAATGAAGAAAAATATAAAAAGCTGAAATTTACAATAGACTAATTTTTTTTCAATTAACAGAAATTTAGTAGCTTCTTTCATCTTAAGAAACTACTTTTGCCTCGATGAAGATTTTAGATAAATACATCCTAAAAACATTTTTAGTACCTTTTGTAGCTACATTTCTAATTGTGCTTTTTGTTTTGGTGATGCAAGTTTTATGGCAAACCTTCGAAAGCATTGCTGGTAAAGGAATTAGCATGCCTTTTATCTTTAAATTTCTTTATTATACTACGTTAATTATTACACCACAAGCTTTACCAATTGGAGTGCTTTTATCTTCTATAATGGCATTAGGTAATTTAGGTGAAAACTACGAGTTTGCAGCAGCAAAATCTGCCGGTATTTCTTTACAACGTTTAGTAAGACCATTAGTTTTCTTAACAATTATTCTTAGCGGAATAAACTTTTTATTTTTAAATAATATTTATCCTTATGCTGTTTTAAAGCAAAAGAATTTATATTTAAATATTAAAAAGAAAAAACCTGCTATGGCTTTAGTTCCTGGTAGTTTTAACAGTGATATCCCTGGGTTTCAGATTAAATTTGATGAAAAATATGGTGAAGAAGAAAACCTATTAAAGAAAGTTTTAATTTACGATTTAACAGCTGGTAAAGGAAACCAAAAAGTAATTACAGCAAAAAGAGGTAAAATTATTTCTGAAGAAGGAAGTCGTTATATGACCTTTATTCTATACGATGGGTACTATTATGAAGAGCATGTAAAATCTGCTAATACTGCCATAAAAAAGAAAAAAATGGCAGCATCTAATGCTACTTTTAAAGAATATGAATTTAATATAGATATTTCTGAAGTTAGTGGTGATGGTGATTTAGATAAAGAACGTCATACAAAGAACTTTATGATGCTAAGTTTAAATCAGTTAGGAGATACAATTCCTAATTTAAAAGCTAGTTACGATGAAGTATTGCTTTTAAAATCTAAAAATATATTTGCGACAGTACATGCTAGAGATTTATATAAATATCCAGATTCTCTAAAAACAGAAAATATCAAACCAGATATTTTAGAAAACTTTGATTTAAAAAGTAAGATTAATATTCTAAACGCTGCTTCAACTAAGTCTGGAAGAGCATTAGCTTCAATAAAAAACAACAAGGCTTCTATTAAATGGAAGCGGAAAAACCTAAACTTTTTTGACACAGAGTATTATAACAGAATTTCATTTTCACTTTCCTGCTTAATTCTCTTTTTTATAGGTGCTCCTTTGGGTTCTATTATTAGAAAAGGAGGATTTGGATTACCGATGATACTAGCAATTGCAATTTACGTTACCTATTTCTTTAGTAACACGTTTGGTAAAAACTTAGCGGAAGAAAGTTCTATAACATCCTTTTTAGGATCTTGGATTGCTGCTTTTATTATGATTCCTATTGGAATATTATTAACAAGAAGAGCCACTAGAGATAAAGGTATTTTTAATGTTGATGCAATTACACAACCAATAACCAATTTCTTTAAAAAATTATTTTCAAAAAAAGAAGCATAACTATTATGACAACTAAAAACACTAAAAATAACACTCAATTAAACACTATTTCTGAAGCTATTGAAGACATTAGAAATGGTAAAGTTATTATTGTTGTAGATGATGAAAATAGAGAAAATGAAGGAGATTTTTTAGCAGCTGCTGAAAAAGTTACTCCAGAAATGATTAATTTCATGGCAACTCATGGTAGAGGATTAATTTGTGCACCATTAACAGAAACTCGTTGTAAAGAGTTAGACTTAGGTATGATGGTAAATAACAACACAGATCCAATGGAAACGGCATTTACAGTTTCTGTAGATTTACGTGGTAAAGGAGTTACTACTGGTATTTCTGCTGCAGATAGAGCTCTAACGATTAAAGCTTTAATTGAAAAAGACACAAAACCTTTCGATCTAGCAAGACCTGGTCATATTTTTCCATTAAAAGCAAAAGAAGGAGGTGTTTTAAGAAGAACTGGTCATACAGAAGCAGCAATTGATTTTGCTCGTTTAGCCGGTTTACAACCTGCAGGTGTTATTGTAGAAATCATGAATGAAGATGGTACAATGGCACGTTTACCTCAACTTTTAGAAGTTGCAAAAAAGTTTGATATTAAGATTGTTTCTATTGAAGATTTGGTTGCTTATAGAATGGAACATGATTCTTTAATTGAAATAAAAGAAGATTTTGAAATAAAAACTAGATTTGGAGAATTCAGATTGAGAGCTTATCAACAAACAACCAATAACCAAGTTCACATTGCTTTATCTAAAGGATCTTGGTCTAAAGACGAACCTATTTTAACTAGGGTAAATTCTACTTTAGTAAATAATGATATTTTAGGTACATTAACAAATAATGCTGACAAGAAGTTAGATAGAATGTTTCAAGTGATTAATGAAGAAGGAAAAGGTGCTGTAATTTTTGTAAATCAACAAAATCAATCTCAAAATTTATTAAGTAGATTATCTGTTTTAAAAGAAAATCAAAAAAACGGAAATATTAAAGCTCCAGATATTAAAATGGACAATAAAGATTTCGGCATTGGTGCTCAAATCTTACACGATTTAAACATCCGTAAATTAAAACTAATTACAAATACACAACAAACAAAACGTGTTGGTATGATTGGTTATGGTTTAGAGATTGTAGATTATGTGAAGTACTAATGATACTTTGGATTGGATTTTTAATTGCAGTTTTCTTTTTTGTTAAATATTTAAATAAAACAAAATCTAGAGATTCTAGAACAAGAAAAAACGATTATTTTAAACGTAAATTTTAAAGCTTTACTTCTACTCCACTCTCTAATTCTTTTGGGTTTTGGTTTTGTAAAAACAAACGAGCTGTATGATTTCCTTTTAAAGTAATTGTATTACCAGCAACTTCTAACCAACTCCCTTCACGCAAACCTAAAACAGGAGTTTCATTAAAAACATGAAATTCCTTAATACGAGTTTCTCTTGTTTCCCCCATATGTGTAGAGCCTTCAATTGGGTCTAAATAATGTGCGTTGATATTAAAAGGAATACTATTTAGCGTTGTAAAACTTGGCGGATACACAATTGGCATATCATTGGTATTCATCATATTTACACCACAAATGTTACTTCCTGCACTTGTTCCTAAATAAGGAGTTCCCGCATTAATTATTTCCTGTAAAGTAGTTAAAACGTCGTTTTTGTAAATTTGATTTACGAGTTCGAATGTATTTCCTCCACCAGTAAAAATTGCTTCATATTTTTTAATTGCTTCTTTAGGATTTTCAAATTCGTGAATCCCTTTTACATTAATATTCAGCTTAGAAAATGCTTTATTGGCTATTGCTGTATATTCATCATAAGAAATTCCTCCTGGTCTTGCATAAGGAATAAATAACAACTCTTTAACACCTTTAAAATGAACTTTTAAGGTTGGTGTTAAATATGCTAAATAGCTACTTCCATGAACTGTTGATGTACTTGCAATAATCATTTTTTTCATAAACCAAATTTAGTGATTTATTAAATGTACTTTTGAAAAAAAAAATGAAAATTATGAAAAAGAAAATTTTATTATTACTTACTGTTATTACTTTTTTAACAGCATGTGAATCAAATGACAATCTAGACATTAATATTACAAATGCTGATTTAATTGGTACATGGAATGCTACAGAACAAACTATGGAATTAGCTTCTTCTTTTACAATTAACGGGGTTACGATAACATCAAATAGTAGTGGTTATGGAAAAGATTTTGATTTTATTTATACTTTTGCTGAAAACCCAAATATTGTTGCTGCAACTGGAAGCTACACATCTGTAACAACTACAACTAGTAGTATACCTGGTCAACAAGATATTGATCAAGAAATTGAATTAAACTCAATTGAAGGTTTTGACTCTGGAATATGGAGTCTTGATGGTAATTCAATTACAATATCAGATTCAAGCGGACAAAGTAATACTGCAGAAATTGTTGAATTTACAGGATCAAAGCTAAAATTAAAAATTGCTATAGATGAGTCTCAAAATATTAGCGGAATAAATGCAGATATTTCTGGTGAAATATTTTTAACTTTAGAAAAATAAAAAGCATATAATAACTTAAAAAAACCATCACTAAAACGTGATGCTTTTTTTATTTAACACAAGTTTATAATTCTCTTAATACATTTTTAAGAAGCACTTCTGTTTTCTTTGTATTGATGAAAAAACTACTTGTTTTATTAACCTTTCTTATAACTTTCGTTTCTCTTAATGCTCAAGAAAAAAGAATTGTTACTATAGGAAAAGCTGTTTTAGATAGTATTGGTGTTGTTGATGTGCATATTATAAATCAGAATACCAAAATTGGAACAATTACCAATGATAATGGCGTTTTTGAAATTCCTGTAAAAGTTGGTGATCGCTTGTTTGTATCACACCTAACACTACAAGACAAACTTATTGTTATTACCGAAGAATTACTCTCTGGTAAAGGTTTTATAATTAATTTAGATGAAGACACCGTTACTTTAAGCGGTTTTGTATTAGAAAAAAAACAAAGTATTTTTTATCAAGATCCAGAAACAACTACCTATAAAGGACCTACTGTAAATGCAAAAAAATTGAATTTATCTTACGCAAACACAACTGTAGAAAAAGATAAATCTTTAGTTAAGTTTAGAGCTGGAGGCTTAGTTAGTTTAGATAATTTAATAAATAGTCTTAACGGTAATAATAAAAGAGAGAAACAACTAAAAAAAATGTCTGCTGAAGATGTGCAGCTAGAAAAAATTAGAAAAAGATTTACAGACGACTTTTTTGTAACAGACTTAAAAATTAAAAAAGAATACATTAATCAGTTTTTAAATGATTGTATTGATAAAAATATAATCCGTATTTTTAAGAGTGATGATGTGCTTAAACTGACAAAATTATTAATTAAAGAAAGTAAACTATACCCTAAAAAAATAATAGACGAAGACTCATTTTTATCTAACCATTAAAAGGACTGAATGGCAAAAAAACTACTCCAACTCTTTTTATTGCTTTTTACATGTATTTCTTTATCACAAGAAAAAGGAACGCTGGTTACTGGACAAATTGTAGATTCTTTAGGCATTGTTAAAAATGCAAATATTATCAACTTAAAAACAAACCAAGGTACGTTTTCATCTGACAATGGTAATTTTGAAATTTTTGTTTCTGTTGGAGATTCTTTACAAATCTCATCCATTCAACACATTACTAGAAAAATAACTATTTCTAGAAAGAATCTCGAAAACGAATCAGTAAAAATAAAACTAAAACAAAACACGTATGTTTTAGAGGAGTTTGAATTAAAAAGAAATCATTTAAGTGGTATATTAGGTGTAGATGTTAACGCTGTACCAACAAATAAAAAAGATTCGTTATTAGGAATTGTAATGGATTTTTCTAACGTAGATTTTACACAAAAAGATTATCGAATAGATGAAAATGATCGATCTGAAGCTCGTGTTGTAAACACAGTTTCTAACTCTTATGAAGGTCTAAAAATGGGGTTTGGATTTTTATTTGGCACTAAAAAGGAAAAAAAAGAAAAAGAATTGCTTAAAAAATTAATAGATAGAGAAGCTATACCCAAAAAAATATTAGCTGAATTAGGTGAAGATTACTTTTTTAAAACATTAAAAATTCCCGTTGAAAATTACTCTCATTTTATTGAATATTGTAATCCTTTCACTCTTGAGAAACTTTATAGAGAAAATAGAATTTTAGAACTCATAACAGTCTTAAAAAAAGAAAGTACAGGATATTTAAAAATCATAAAAACAAAGTAATTTATGGCAAAAAAACTACTTCAACTCTTTTTATTGCTTTTTACATGTATTTCTTTATCACAAGAAAAAGGAACGCTGATTACTGGACAAATTGTAGATTCTTTAGGCATTGTTAAGAATGCAAATATTATCAACTTAAAAACAAACCAAGGTACGTTTTCATCTGACAATGGTAATTTTGGCATTTTTGTTTCTATAGGAGATGCTATACAAATTTCATCCATTCAACATATTACAAGAAAAATAACTATTTCTAAAAAAAATATCGAAAACAAATCACTAAAAATCAAACTAATACCAAACACGTATGTTTTAGAGGAGTTTGAATTAAAGAGAAATCATTTAATGGGTAGATTGGGTGTAGATGTGAATGCCGTACCAACAGATGTAAAAGACTCATTATTAAGAAATGTAATGGATTTTTCTAATGTTGATTTTAAGAAAAAAGACTTACAAATTGATGAAATAGATAAATCGAAACCACCAATTGTAAATACGGTTCCAAATTCCTTTGGTGGCGCAGGAGCAAGTGCTACAATACCTTTTAAAGATCATGAAAGTATATTACGTAAAGAGTTAAACCGTAAAAAAGCGGTTCCAAATAAAATACTAACAGAACTTGGTGAACAATTTTTCTTTGAAGAATTAAAGATTCCTAAAGACAACTATTTTCACTTTTTAGAATACTGCAATCCTTTGGGTATAGAAGATCTTCATAAAAAAAATAAAATTTTAGAACTGATAAAAATCTTTCAGAAAGAAAGTGTGCCCTATTTAAAAATCATAAAAAAAGAGTAATTTGGCGCAATAATTGTTTTAATATCAACATGAAAATTAAAAAAGCTAATTTAATTCTTTTTATTATCCCACTACTCTCCTTCTCTGCTCACAAGTATTATTTGAGTCTTACTCAAATTGAATATAGAAGCGAAAAAAAATCCGTTCAAATAACAATTAATGTTTTTATGAATGATATAGAAGTTGCTTTAAATAAAGATTATAATATCGATTTAAGACTTCACACAAAAAAGGAATTAAAAGACAATGATGTTTATTTTATAAAGTATTTAAAAGAGAAACTACATTTTAAAATTGATGATATTTCTAAGGAATTCAATTATATAGGAAAAGAATATGATGGAGATCTTGTTTATTTTTATTTAGAAATAGAAAACATAAAAGAAGTAAATAGCATCGAAATTGAAAATAAAATTTTAACAAAGCATTTTCCGGAGCAGAAAAACTTAATCAAATCTAAAGTAGGGAAAAAGCATAAAAGTATTCTATTAACTGCTAAAAACGATAAAGGTTTGTTAAAATTTTAACAATTTTTAACTTTTTTACTCACTTATCCTTAATTTGTGCACAAATAAAAACCAGGCACAAATGAAGAAAATTACTTTACACTTATTAACCGTTTTTTTTATTGGAGCATCCGCACTTGCTCAAGAAAAGACAAAACAAAGTCATACAAACCAAAATAAGTTTAAACAACTTAAAGATGAACTAGCAACTCCTAATAGTCAAAGAACTGCTTCTGGTGCTCCTGGTGTAAATTATACGCAACAAAAGGTAGATTATATAATGGACATCATTTTAGATGACGAAAACCAAAAAATAACTGGTAACGAGACGATTCTTTATCATAATAACTCTAAAGATGAGTTAACTTATTTGTGGGTACAATTAGATCAAAACATGCGTGCAGCAGACTCTAAAACTCCAGATATTCAACCAAACAAAATTCCGAAAGTAATTGGTCTAAAAAGATTTGAACGTAGCTTTCCTGAGAAGCCTTTTGATGGTGGTTTTAATATCACAAGCGTAACAAATAATGACGGGAGTAAACTATCTCACACAGTAAACCAAACAATGATGCGTATCGATTTACCAAAACCTTTGGCTTCTGGTGAAACGTTTTCATTTAAAATTAAATGGTGGTATAACATCAATAATCACAGAACAATTGGAGGAAGATCTGGTTTTGAACATTTTACAGAGAATGACAATAATAATTATGTAATTGCTCAATTTTTTCCAAGATTATGTGTGTATGATAATGTAGAAGGTTGGCAAAACGACCAATTTTGGGGAAGAAGTGAATTTGCTTTAGAATTTGGAGATTATACTGTAAATATTACAACACCAAAAGACCATATGTTAGGTGCAACTGGAGTTTTACAAAACGAAACAGAAGTACTAACAGAAACTGAATTAAATAGATTAGCAAAAGCAAGAAAAACGTTTGACAACCCTGTTGTAATTCGTTCTCAAAAAGAAGCTACAAAAATTGAAAAAAGAAAATCTAAAGAAACTAAAACTTGGAAATTTGTTGCTAAAAACGTGAGAGATTACGCATTTGCAACTTCTAGAAAGTTTATTTGGGATGCAATGGCAGTAGACATCAATGGTAAAACTGTAATGGCATATTCTTTATATTCTAAAGAAGCAAATCCTTTATATGGTGAACATTCTACAAGAGCAGTTGCACAAACTTTAAAAACATATTCTAAATACACGTTTGATTATCCTTACCACAAAGCAATTTCTGTTGATGGACAAATGGGAATGGAATATCCACAGATTTGTTTCAATCCTGGAAGACCAGATGCAGATGGAACCTATTCTAATAGAGTAAAATATAGAATGATAAAAGTAACGATTCATGAAGTTGGTCATAACTTTTTTCCAATGATTGTAAATTCTGATGAAAGACAATGGACTTGGATGGATGAAGGTTTAAATTCTTATGTAGAAATGTTAGCAGAATTAGCATATGATGAAAACTTTCCTGTAACAAGAGGATATCCTAAAAATATTGTAAAATATATGAGCGGAGATCAATCTAGAATTGCGCCAATTATGACGAAAGGAGATAATGTATATGAATTTGGAAACAATGCATATGGTAAACCCGCAACAGCATTATGGATTTTAAGAGAAACTATTATGGGCAAAGAATTATTTGATCATGCTTTTAGAACATATTCTCAAAGATGGATGTTTAAACACCCAACTCCTGCAGATTTCTTTAGAACAATGGAAGATGCTTCTGGTGTAGATTTAGACTGGTTTTGGAGAGGTTGGTTTTATACAACTGATGTTAATGATATTGGTATTAAAAGTGTAAAAAAATACCACACAAGGTCTAACGGAATTAACGTTAGCTTTATTGAAGATAAAACAACAGGATTAGGTTTTGGTTCTGATAAAGATGCAGATTCAAAATATCACTATGAAATTACATACAATAAACCTGGTGGATTGGTAATGCCAATTATTGTTCAATTTAGTTATAAAGATGGTACAAGTGAAAGAAAAGTGTATCCTGCACAAATTTGGAGATATAATGACAAAGAAGTAACAAAAGTTTTTTCTACAACTAAAGAACTTTCTAAGATTACTATAGATCCTTATGAAGAAACAGCAGATGTAGATACATCTAATAATAGCTGGCCTAAAGAAAGTGAGAATAAATTTGAAAAATTTAAAAGTAAAATGAAGAGTTAAAATCTCTCAAAAAAATATAGAAGCGACATTTAATAATGTCGCTTTTTTTATCATCTAAAGTTAATATTTTATAAAGATTTGTTAAAGTTTTAACCATTTTTAACTTTTCTGCGACGATATTCATAGCTTCGCTCCCAATTAATTCAAATAAAAAAATGAAAAAAATCTCTTTATTACTTTTTTCACTATTCTTTGTTGTTGCAGGTACTATTGCACAAGAAAAAAAAGAGGAGAATAAAATACAACAAGGTCACATAGATCAAAACAAATTTAGACAACTAAAAGATGTTTTGGCTACTCCTAACGATCAACATGCTGCATCTGGTGCTCCTGGAAGTCAGTATACTCAGCAGAAAGTAGATTATGTAATGGACATTCGTTTAGACGAAAATAAAAATCATATCTATGGTGATGAAAAAATTACGTATCACAATAATTCTAAAGACCAATTAGATTATTTATGGGTTCAGTTAGACCAAAACATGAGAGCAGATGATTCTAAAACTCCTTTAACGAAGTCTTCTAGAGTTTCTACTTATCTTTCTCCTAAAAAGTTTAAAACTTCTTTTATGAAAGAAAGTAATGGCTTTGGTTTTAATATAGAAAAAGTAGAAAGTGAAGGTATACCTTTATCTCACTTTGTAAACAGTACCATGATGCGTATTGATTTACCAAAACCACTTGCTTCTGGAGAAACTTTTAAATTCAGAATAAAATGGAATTATAAAGTAAACAACTATATAGAAGATGGAGGACGTTCTGGTTATGAAAAATTTCCTGATGGAAATAACAATTACGTAATTGCTCAATTTTTTCCAAGATTGGCAGTATATAATAACGTTGAAGGATGGCAAAATATGCAATTTTGGGGACGAAGTGAATTCGCTCTAGAATTTGGAGATTATGAAGTAAACTTAACAGTACCTTCAGATCATATTGTAGACGCAACTGGTGTTTTACAAAACGAAAAAAAGGTGTTGACTAAAACACAACGCAAACGTTGGGAAAAAGCTAGAAAAACTTTTGACAATCCTGTATTAATTGTAACACAAGCTGAAGCTGAAAAAGCTGAAAAAGGACGTGCTACAAATACAAAAACGTGGCAATTTAAAGCAAAAAGAGTTAGAGATTTTGCTTTTGCTTCTTCTAGAAAATATATTTGGGATGCAATGGCTACCAATATAAATGGTAAAAGTGTAATGGCAGTTTCTTTATATCCAAAAGAAGGAAATCCTTTATGGGAAGAGCATTCTACAAGAGCTGTTGCAACAACACTTATTGAATATTCTAAATTAACGTTCGATTATCCGTATCCAAAAGCAATTTCTGTACACGCAAAAAGCCAAGGAATGGAATACCCAATGATTTGTTTCAACTTTGGTCGTCCAAATCCTGATGGAACGTATTCTGATAGAACTAAAAAAGGAATGCTTGGTGTAATTATACATGAGGTTGGTCATAACTTTTTTCCTATGATTGTAAATTCTGATGAAAGACAATGGACTTGGATGGATGAAGGTTTAAATTCATTTGTTGAAATTTTAGCAGAATTCAAATATGATAAAGAGTTATTTGATCAAAATCCTGCAAAAAAAATCACAAGATATATGGGTGGAGATCAAAGTAACATCTCTCCTATAATGTCTCAAGGAGATTATGTAAAACAGTTTGGTTCTAATGCGTATGCAAAACCAGCTGCTGGTTTGTACATTTTAAGACAAACTATTATGGGACCAGAATTATTTGACCACGCGTTTAGAAGTTATTCTAAAAGATGGATGTTTAAGCACCCAACACCAGCAGATTTCTTTAGATCTATGGAAGATGCTTCTGGTATGGATTTAGATTGGTTTTGGAGAGGTTGGTTCTATACAACTGATGTTAATGATATTGGTATTAAAGAAGTTAAACCATTATATTTAACTGATAAACCTGGTGAAAGAGTTGCTAAATTAAAAGAGAAATACAAGCAATATTTTGATGGTTTAGGAGACTTAGTTTATATCACTGATAAAAAAGAAGATGCAAACTCTAATGCTATGGATACTTATGCAGATGGTAAAGAAGTACCTTCATTTATTTATTCTGTTGAATTTGAAAAACCAGGAGGTTTAATTATGCCATTAATCGTTGAGTTAACGTATGCTGATGGAACTAAAGAAAAACAAACTTTTCCTGCTCAAATTTGGATGAAAGATGATACTACCGTAAAAAGAGTATTTGCTTCAACACAAGAAATAACAAGTATAAAAGTAGATCCAGATTTTGAAACTGCAGATGTAGATACTTCTAACAACAGTTGGCCAAAGAAAGAATCTAATAAATTTGATACTTTTAAAAATAAAGTAAAAGAATAAACTTTTTTTAAGAATTCTTATTTTACAAAAAGCCTCACAAATTTAATTTGTGAGGCTTTTATTTGTTTAAAACAGTAGTTGCTACTATTGTTTTTTAATTGCTTTTCAATGTAGATTTCCTCTTTATCAAAATGAGTGGTAGTAAAGAAATAATAAAAATAATCATTCCATAAATAGTTGTAATTGTAGAAACTTTAAGTCCATTATACATAATTTGTGGCTTAACACTTCCAACCTCACCTAAATAAGAGAATGCTTGATGAAGACCAATAACTTGCCCTAAAATACCAAATGTAAGCGCTAGTATTCCCACATACTTAATTTGATGAAGTCTTTCAATAAGTTTTTCTTCAGACTTCGAGATCATTGAAAAAATGATTCCCACAATAATAATCAATAGAAATATTGATAATATTGACATAAATAACGCTCCACCTGACACAAATAATTCTTTCATAATAATATGTTTTTAAATGATTAATAATGAAACAAATAAAGAAAAATACAGTCAATTCTACAATGTCGAAAACTGTTGTTAAGCTGCTGTATCCTTGTGTTTATAGTAGACATTCTTAAAAATGATTATTTTAGCACAAAAATGATATAAATTTATAAAAAAAATGGTTCTGAAGTTAAAAAAAATAAAATATCATTTAGCATTTTGGGGAGTTGTGCTGATATCTATCTCTTTGGTCTTTGGGCATTCTTGGGGTAATATATTTGCAGCATTCACTTATGTAGCCATTTTAACACCTATAGTAATTAGTGTTGTATATTTATTTAATTTTTATTTGGTACCACGTTATTTAATAACTCATCAATATTTTAAATTTTTATTATATAGTTGCTTAACGGTAGCTATTTCTCTTTTGCTAGAATCATACTTAATTGTTTTCTCTTTTATTTTACTTGGCCACTTTGATTTTCATAAAGTAGCGCCAAATGCTTCTGATACAATTCTATTATTTGTTGTTCTATATTTATTTGTATTTGCAACAAGTACCTTTATTTTGTTTAAACACCTTTCTTTAGCCAATCAAAAGATTGATATTTATGATGAAAAACAAAAAAATGAGAGTAAAGTTTTACTTGAAGTTATTAGTAATAGAAAGAAAGTTAACATACAATTTGATACAATACTGTACATTGAAAGTTTAAGTGATTACATTATAATTCACACAACTAAAAAAGAATATCAGAGTAAAGAACGTATCAGTAAAATACAAAAACGTTTACCACATTCTTTTATAAGAATACATCGCTCATTTATTGTCAACAAAGAAAACATCTTTTCCTATGCTAGTAATTATATAACAATTAATGATAAGGATTTACCAATTGGCAGAAGTTACAGACAAGATATTAAGCATTTATTATAAGCTAATTTTAATAAAAAACTGGTGTTACTCTTCTTGATTTTTTAATTCAAAAAAACTAACTTCGCTAACTACCATTATAATACATTAAACACACTATATGAAACTAAAATACATCTCAATACTAATCGTTTTTCTGTTTTTCAATTGTGAAAAGAAAAAAGAAATTAGTTCTATAAATGAAGAGAATTGGTCGAAAAGAAAAATTAATTTAACTTCTAAAGATTCTCTAGAATACGGAAAAACATATCTTTCTATTTATTCAGAAATTTATAGTTATTCAGAACATAAAAAACAAAGTTTAACTGCAATGGTTAGTTTAAGAAATACTAGCGATTTAGATAGTATCTATCTTTTAAAAGCTGAGTATTATGACACTCATGGAAAATCGATTAGAAAATACTTTAATTACCCAATTTATTTAGCTCCTTTAGAAACTATTGAAATTATAATAGATGAAATGGATCTTACAGGAGGAACAGGCTCTAACTTCATTTTTGAATGGAAAGTACCAAAAAACACTTCTGAACCATTATTTGAAGCTATAATGAGCTCTACAATGAGCCAACAAGGGTTGTCTTTTACAACACATGGTAAAAGAGTAAAATAAAGGGTTTAATTAAACCCACAACATTCTTAGATTTTTTATTACAAACCGAAACTTAATAGTTTCGGTTTTTTTGTTTGAAAACATTAGTAAAAACGAACACATTTTTGATTTTATTTTAATGAAAAACAGTTGTATTTACTGTAGTTTTTTTGACTCAAAAAACTAACTTCGCTAACTACTATATAAAACATCAAAACATTGTTTAAACATGTTTAAGTTAGCATACATATGAGAAACAAACTTTTGATAATATTATTTACATTGTTTTTTACCCAAACTTATTCACAAGATTTTGGTGAAATAAAAATTGATTCAAAACTTCAGATTAAACATTCTGACACGTTGAAAAATATTGGAGAAAGATTGACTGGAAAGTGGAAGTATCTTGGAAAAAGAAAAGGAGGAATTTTGAACGATACATTAAATGTAAGTTTTAGTAATAACAAAAAGACTACAGTTATAGTTGAAAATGGAATTATATTTGAATTAGCAGACGGAAAAAGAAAAAAAGCAAATTATTATTCAGAAACAACTTATGAATTTGATAATGGAAAAGGATATTATTCTCTTGAGGAAAAGTCTTTTAATGATGATTGGGAAACAATAACTTCTTGTCAACCAGTCCCTGAATTAGTTTATTATAAAGAAAAGTTTGGAATTCTTTTTATTGGAATGGCAGGACAAAACTTTGAACCGATTCGTGAATTAAACATTAATAATCTGATTTTCGAAAACGGAGAAGAATATCAAAAAATTGAATAAATACATATGCTAACACCGTGTAAAAAAAATTGCTTAATTTTAGCTTAATCAAAGTTGTTGCTTTTTTACTCACTCCTATTTTCCTGCGGAAAATAGCCGTTCATAAAAATCGCAACTTTTTATACACAAAAACGTTAGCGAATCAAAAAAAAGCCTCGAAATTTCTTCGAGACTTTTTTATATAAAATAATTATGCTTTTAAGATTAAGAAGTCCAAAATTCTCTTTTCTTGTTTAGCACTTCTTCTTCTTTAAGATATTCTTCCGCTTCTTTAGGTGAAAGTACTTTTAAGAACGATTTATGTTGTTCTATAGAATACTCTATCTTAGTAATGATATCTGCAATTTCTTCGTTTTCATAATCTATTTCTAACGGTTCTTTAATAACCATAGATTGCAACACATTTCGTTTTTTAATACTCAATCCTTTTTTATCAAAAGAACGTCTAAAACCATCTATTACAATTGGCACTACAATTGGCTTATAGGTTTTAATAATATGAGCTGTACCTCTTCTAATTGGCTTAAAAGGAGTTGTTGTACCTTGTGGAAACGTAATTACCCAACCATCTTTTATTGCTTTACCAATATTAGAAATATCAGAATTTTTAACTTGTCTGTTTACATTTTTACCAGCACTTCTCCATGTTCTATCAATAGAAACAGAACCACCATAAGCCATTAGTTTTGGTAAAATACCAGAACGCATGGTTTCTCCTGCTGCAACAAAGTAAATGTTTAATTTAGGATTCCAAATATAACCTACATTTTTAATATTATCATCTCTACCTTTTAAAGACGCATTAAAAACATGAAACATAGCAGCTACATCAGCAAAATAAGTTTGATGATTAGAAATAAACAACACATTTCTATCTGGTAAGTTTCTTAAAATTTCGGATCCTTCAATTTGTAAGTTATTAAATTTACGATATCTCCCGTGAGAAATAAGCCCGAAAATTCTTATGATTATTTTTTTTATAAATAAAATCTGACCAAATATATTCCTTTTAAATAAAGGCATTCTCTTTTAATTTTTAGTGAGTTGATAACAAACTTACAAAAACAATTAATAAAGATACTATTTTAACAGTTCTTTAATTTCAGAAAGCATCATTGCTGTGGCTCCCCAAACAATGTAATCATTTAATTTAAAGCAAGGTACTTCTATATTTCCCATATATGAAGTATTCATATTTACTGAAGTTATATTTGTATCATTCAATAAATCACTTACTAAAACCTCAATTGTTTTATCTACTTCGTAATTTAAGTCAAAATCTGGTTTTTGATCAACAAAACCAATAAACGGCGTTGCTAAAAAATTACTTGGAGGTATGTAAACATCTGTTAATTCTCTAATTACGTTAATTGATGATTCTATAATACCAACTTCTTCAAAAGTTTCTCTTAATGCTGTTTTCTGAAGATTTTCATCTGTTTCCTCAATCTTTCCTCCAGGAAAACTTATTTGTGCAGAATGCGTTCCTTTATAGCTCGCTCTTTGCGTTAAAAGGAAACAAGTTTTATTATATTCATTCGAATAAAACAAAGCCAATACAGCAGCTCTTCTTGGGTTATTTGCTCTTATTTTATCTGCGTCGTATTTTAAACGCAATTTAGGAGCTAATTTAAATTGTGCATCTAAACCACCTAATTCAGTAGTTTTTAGTTGTTCTATTTTTTTTTTGAAGTTATTAAAATCCACTCAGAATCTTTTTAGATGAAACAAAATTATCAATTTCAGATTTAAATAAATATTATTTGGCAAGAATTTTGATTAATTTAGTATAATTAAAACACTACATGAATAAAAAATACAAAAAATTAGCTTTAAGCATTGTTTTAGATGCTTTTGGATTTATACCAATTCCTTTTTTAGATTTTGCGTGGGCACCTCTTTCTGCATATTTAATGACAAGAATGTATAAAGGAAAAGAAGGTAAAATAGCGGGTATTATCAGTTTTGTAGAAGAAATTCTACCTTTAGATGTAATACCAACATTTACAATAATGTGGATTTATACGTACGTTGTAAACAAAGAAAAAACGGAAGAAATTATAGAAATTTAAGCTTCTTTTTTAAATAAAAAACCTAAACCTAATCTACTTAAAAACTTTTTTTCGAAAGCCCAAAAGAATTTAAACTGACCAAAAAACCAACCAACAATTGGAAGCGTAGCTTGATAAATCGGAAAAATTAATAAAATTCTTAATGGCCAATACACCCATGCACTTGTTGTTTCTGGTGATATTCCTAAATAAGCGGTAATTGGTTTTGCAACTAAAGTGGCAAAAGAACCATTTATAGAAAAAACTAATAATATTGCCAAAATTGACCAATTACTTTTTACTCCCCAACGTTGTTTTAATTTCTCCATATTTGGCAAAACTACAATTAGGAAACCAATAAAGAAAATTTAGTTGATAATAATTTTTTGAGTAAAACTACCTTTTAAGCTTTTAACCTTTACAACATAAATACCTTTCTTTAAATTAGTAGTATTTATTTTCATCTTTGATTCTTTTAAAGAATTATTTATGGTTATAACATTTTGACCTAATAAATTATAAATAAAAACCTCATCTATTAAATATTTAGATGAAATTAATAATTTATTATTTTTATTTAGAATTGAAAACTCATTTAACTCTTCATTATCTAACCCTAATACAGTTTCATTAAAAGTGATAAAGAAACGATCATTATACTCACCTGAATCAAGATTAATTATTGCTTTGTTAGAAGTGATATTATGATAGATTTTAGTAATTTTATCATATATATAAACGTTTGTATCTAAACTATTAATTTCATCAATATTAAATGTAACATTTCTATTTACATCACTTTTAACCTTTAATGGAATCACCAAATTAGAGTTGAATTTTTCAACCATAGTAATAACATAGGGTAAGTCATTCTCTTCTAATTTTAAAGCCATATCGGTTGGGTTATAATCCCACATTTCTGCTCCTTTATATTCACTAGAAGAACTTATAAAATCTCTAAAACCAACTGAAATTGGTCTATGGTAAATTTTTCCATTATATAAAAACTCGAAACCTAATCTTATAATTGGAAAGTCTGATGATTTTTTCTTTTTCTGGTTTTTACTAAAGAAAACATTTGGTGTATTAAAATCTCTTTGAGTATTATTATTAAATGTAATTGCACCACCAGTAGCAGAAGCTTCTACAAAAAAACCTTGACCAACACCAACATATTGCCCTGGAACTTTATTAAGACCAATTAAAGCTGCATCTATTGAAGTAGCTGAATTACCGGCAGACATAAAACGGGTTGCATAACCACCTAAATAGGTACCTCTAGAATGATCTATTTCATTACCTGCTTCATAAAAATATATAGTTCCATTTATGGCAGTGGAATTTTCAGTTGTAAAAACATCTATATCAATTGGTGAAGGGTAAGGGTTTCCTAACAAACTATAATTTCCAGCAGATATATCAGTTGTATATTCACCATCATTTGGCCTACCAACAAAAGTATAATTTTGTCCAGAAGCATTTCCTGTGCTTTTTTTATTAAAACCTTCTGTAGGGTTTAGCGTTGAAGTTTCTGTCATATCTCTTGACCAATCTCCTGAGTTTGTCAGTTTAGCTAACCATTTTCTACTTAAAGTAACTGGAGAAGTCGAATCATCACCATCAAAACCTCCTGTAAAAGTAATATCTAAAGGCGTATTAGATGCTGTTAATGCAGTTGACCCATCTTTTAAAACACCAAATAAATTATATGTTAAACCATCGGTAGTAACAGGAGATGTCCAATAACCACTTTGATAAACGTTTGATAAAGTACCTTTTACGTCTTTATACAAATTACCTGTCCCAGATGCATTTTTAACTCCAGTATGTGTTTGTAATAGTTGTGCAGAGCCTAACAAACGTAAATCTCCACCTAACTCTAGAGCATTTGTAACTGTTAAGTTTACTCCATCTACAATTGTTAAAGTTTGACCGTTTTCTACATTTAAACAATCACAGTTTGTATCTGATGTAATTGTTATATCGCCTTGTACTCTTATTCCTAAAAGTAAATCTGTAGCACTGTCATCGGGCACACCAGAATTATTTCCACCAGACCAACTTCCGTTATATACAATTTCATTATCTGCACATTCTATAAAGTCAAAACTAAGAACATCTGTATGTGCAACTGCATATAATACATCTTCGGCATCATTAACTGTAAAAGCTAAATCTGTAAATGTAAATTCTAAATTTGCTGCAGCCTCATCACTATTTATATGACTATTTGCTTTTCCTATAAAACTTAATTGGGCTTCTGTATTTGAGTTAAGAGTTAAAACTACTGTTAGTCCTTCTGGTACATTACCAATAGTAACCTCAGAATCTGAAAATGTACCTGAACTAGCGAAAAAAGTATCTCCTGTTAATGTTATTAAAACAGGATTTGTAGTATCATCTATAGTACCATCATTTGGTGTTTCTGGTAATAATGATTTCATATAATATTGATTCATATCATCACCAGCACTACCAGAGATATAAAATCTTGAACCATCATCATTTAAAAGAATATCTGTAACTGTGATTTCTTCTGTAGCTATAGAAAAAGAATTTGTATTTGATATTGTACCTGTAGTTACATCAAAATTATTTTCTAAAGTAAATTCGTAAATAGTATCTCCTGTATTACCAGCTATATAAAACTTACTTCCATCACTATTAAAAGCAATTCCTTGCGGGGAGTTATCTATAGAAGTTATATTATAATTTCCATCATAGTCGGCTGCAAGTGTTGATAAATCATAATTAGTAGATAATGAAAATTGAAAAACTCTATCTCTTCTATTTCCCAGTAAAAATAGTTTAGATCCATCATCATTAAAAACCATATCTCTTGGACTATTTTCGTTATTTGTTTCAGTAATATTAACGGAAAAAGGACCAGATTTTGTTACCGTAGAAGATAAGTCGAAATTAGTGGAAAGTGCATATTGATTAATTCCATCATCATCATTACCAACTATAAATAAAGTTGAACCATCACCGTTAAAAGCTAATCCTAAAGGTGCTGCTTCTTCAGAAGCAATGGATAAAACACTTTCTAAAGAACCTGTACCAATATCATAAGGTACAGAAAGGTGAATTTCTAGTACTGTGTCTGAAGAGGAACCTATAACAAATAGTTTTGTACCATCATTATTAAAAACCATACCATGTGGAGTTCTTTCAATTGTAGTAAATATATAGGTATCATCTGGTGTTACTGTAAATGTTGAAAGTGCAAAATCATAAGGTGTACTTAATGTGTATTCTTTTATTTCTTCATCAGTATTACCTGCAATATAGAATTTTGTACCGTCATTATTAATTAATAATGCATTAGGAACAGTTTCAGGTAGTGAAATTGATGTTGATGTAATAACTGTAACCGATGATAGAGAATAACCAGTTGCTAAATTATAAGTATTTACATCATCTCCTGCAGCACCCATTATGTATAGTTTTGTGCCATCATTATTAAATTCTATTGCTCTACCATTATTTTCTAATCCTACAACATCAATATCTGCATCTACACTTCCGGCAGTACTAATATCGTAATTTGTATCTAGGCTAAACTCAAAAACATGATCTGCACTTCTATCTAAAATAAATAATTTAGAACCATCATTATTAAACCTAAAACCCGTTAAATTGTCTCCATGACTAGTTGTTGGGCTTAAGTAAGTATCTATAGCTGCTTCGGCATTAAATACAACTGGTGTATCTAAAGTTATGTCTATACTAAAAAGATCCCATGGTGTATTTAGCACAAATTCTGTAACATCATCTCCTGCTCCACCTAAAATATACATTTTTGTACCAGTACTATTAAAAAAAACATCTTCAGGATTACTTTCACTTGGGTTCACCCTAAAGTAACTTTGAATGGCTCCTTTAGTTGATACATCATAATCTGTGCTTAATGAATATTGCAAAACATAATCTCCCCCCGTACCAACAAGAAATAACTTTTTACCAGCATCACCATAAATCATACCGGTAGGACTAGCCTCTTGTCTAGGAATTCCGTATGCTCCAATATGTGTAGAAGTAGAAATATCAAAAGAGTTTGTACCAGAATACGCTAAACTTTGTGCATTATAAGACACTTGTATTAAAGAAAAAAATAAAAATATAGCAATATTTTTTTTTGTCATAGCTAATTATATTTTTAGTGAGATTTAAAATAAATTAGATGATAAATATAAGGGGGTTTAGAGAAAAAAAACTTTTAAAAATCTTATTTTTTTCTAAACATTAACCAAATACCAATTAAAACTAAAGGAATGCTTAAAACTTGCCCTGTATTTAAAGGACTAAAAAGCCATTCTTCTCCCCTAATTTCTACTTGTGGTTCTTTTAAAAATTCTATGATGAAACGTAAAGACCATAAAACCACCATAAATAACCCAAAAAGGTAACCAGTTTGCTTCTTTTTATTTGTTTTCCAATACAAGTGCCACATTACAAAAAACAAGGCTAAATAACTAAAAGCTTCATATAATTGCGTTGGATGTCTTGCTGTTGTTTCTCCTGCAGCTTTAAAGATTACTCCAAAATTAGAACCAGTTTCTTTTCCATAAATTTCTGAATTGAAAAAGTTTCCAAAACGGATAAAAAATCCTGCTAAAGCAACCATAATTGCCAATCTATCTAAAATAAACAACCAAGGTTTTTGTAAGTGTTTTTTTGAATAAAAGTACAATGCAATCGGGATTCCTATTGCTGCTCCATGACTTGCAAAACCAGTAAAACCTGTAAATTTCCATCCTTTTATTATTCCGAATAAAGAATCGTTTGCACTTTCTTTTATTGGTAAAAATATTTCTAATAAATGATTTTGATAATAAGACCAGCTATAGAAAAATACATCTCCTAAACGCATACCTACAAGCATAGAAACAAAAACATACATAAATAAAATATCTAGTTTTTCTTCTGGAATTTTATCTTCTATATAGATTTTTTTCATCAATCTTAAGCCCAATAAAAATGCTGCAACGAACATTAAACTGTACCAACGAATCACAAAAAAACCTAAATCAATCCCTATTGAAGGATTCCACTCTATTGCTAAAAAACTCATATACTTCTTTATATGTCTGGTCAAGCGCAGTCGAGACCTAATTATTAAAACGTAATTTTAAAAAACCTCTCGACTGCGCTCGAGGTGACAATTTTTATTCTTTCTTATCTGGCACTGGATCATAACCACTTCCACCCCAAGGATGGCAACTAAATATTCTTTTTAACGCTAACCAACCTCCTTTAAATAAACCATGTTTTTGTAACGCCTCTATAGTATAATGTGAACACGTAGGACTGTATCTACAAGTTGATGGTGTAAATGGTGAAATTGCGGTTTGATAAAAGCGTACCAACAATATGAATGGAAATGAAAGTATTTTTTTCAAAAACTAAACCCTATTTATTTCTAAAAGTTCTCGATACAATTTCAATAAAAAATCGAAATCACTCGAACTGACAGACTCGTAATTTATAATTAATTTATTAAAAAAGTGGTGCCTTCTTTACCGTCTTTTAATTGAATTCCTAATGCAATTAACTCGTCTCTAATTTGATCTGACAATGCCCAATCTTTATTTTCTCTTGCCTCTTTTCTTAATTTGATTAACAATTCTACGACTCCATTTATTTTTTCTGAATTGTCTTGAGAATTTTCATTCATCAATCCTAAAACATCAAATACAAAGGCATTTATAGTTGTTTTAAGTTCTTCTAAATCATCCGAAGTTAAACTTGCTTTTTGCTCTTTTATTAGGTTGATAACTTTAACAGCATCAAATAAATTTGCAATTAAAATAGGTGTATTAAAATCGTCATTCATTGCTGAATAACATGCTTTTTTCCATTTTTGAACATCAAACGTAGATGTTTTTCCTGCTTCAATTTTAGGAATAAAATTAACAGCTTCCATCAGTTTAGAATGTCCTTTTTCTGATGCTTCTAAAGCGTCTCCAGAAAAATCTAAGATGCTTCTATAATTGGCTTGCAAATTAAAGAAACGAACTACACTTGCAGAAAATGCTTTTGGTAAAAGGTCGTTTTCTCCACTTAAAATTTCATTTGGTAAAATAAAATTTCCTGTAGATTTTGCCATTTTCTGGCTATTTAACAACAGCATATTTGTGTGCATCCAATAATTAACGGGCGTTTTACCACTACACGTTTTAGATTGTGCAATTTCACATTCGTGATGAGGGAATTTTAAATCCATTCCACCTCCATGAATATCAAAACTTTCGCCTAAATATTTTGTACTCATTACAGAACATTCTAAATGCCAACCAGGAAAACCATCACTCCAAGGTGAAGGCCAACGCATAATATGACGCTCGTCTGCTTTTTTCCAAAGTGCAAAATCTTGTGGGTTTTTCTTATCTGATTGTCCGTCTAAAGTTCTGGTATTGTGAATTAAATCTTCCACTTTTCTTCCAGAAAGGATTCCGTAATTTTCTTTTTTATTGTATTCTAAAACATCAAAATATACAGAACCATTTACTTCATAAGCAAAACCTTTATCCATGATTTCTTTAATCATTTCTATCTGCTCAACAATATGACCTGTTGCAGTTGGCTCTATACTTGGTGGTAAAAAGTTGTAGTTTTTTAATACATCATGAAAGTCTACAGTGTAACGCTGTACAACTTCCATTGGCTCAATTTTTTCGATACGTGCTTTCTTCGCAATTCGGTCTTCACCTTCATCTGCATCGTTTTCTAAATGACCAGCATCTGTAATATTACGCACATAACGCACTTTATAGCCTAAATGTAATAGGTATCTATACACAACATCGAAGAACATAAAGGTTCTAACATTACCTAAATGTGCGTTGCTATAAACTGTGGGACCACAAACGTACATACCTACGTATCCGTCTGTTATGGTTTTAAAATCCTCTTTAGTTTTGGTTAAAGAGTTATATACTTTAAGTTGATTTTCTTTGTAGAGTTCCATTAAAAAAATTACTATTTACAGCCGATAAAGATAGGCACTTTAAAAAGAATAGCGAAATGGAATTTGTTAGAAGTTTGGTAAATAAAATGTATCTAATTTATTTGATAACTATAGTACTATATTCTGCATTCAATTCAATTTTATTTTTTGTGTTTTCGTTTGATATATTTGATGTTGTACTTATCTCATTCGTCTTTATTACTTTATTTATAACACCAAAAGATGTTTTGTTATCTAATTTACTCGTGTTGATATTATATATAAAAGATGTTTTTACATCACCCAAAAGAATAGAAGCATCTGAGTTACTTAAGTTTAATACAAACTTGCCAAAATTAGGATTAAAACGATTAATCGTCAATTCACCAAACTTATCAGAAAGGTGTACGTTTTCATTAATAAGGCTAATATTTAAGCCTGAAGAATTATTAGATAATGTTGTATTTGTAACTGATGCAATTTTTGCATCAGTTACATTATTTAAGAATAAAGTACACCCGTTTAAATCGTTTATAGAAACCTTAGAATAATCTATCGTTAGTCTTCCTCCATTTAAATTACTCGCATCAAAACCACCATAACTTACTTTACCAAAAGCTTTTGTGTTTGGTAATTTGACTTTACAATGACGTGTATTTAAGTTGAAAGTTGCATTTTTTGGAACTTTAATTTCTAGTCTTTTTTTAATCTTAATTTTCTTTCCATTGATGGTTAAATCATTTGAATTCGAATTAAAATTTAACTTCATTTCCATTATATGTTTCTTAGCTTCTGCTAACTCCTTTTTAATCTTCTCTTTGTCTATTTTTTTGATTTCTAGCCTTGCTTTAGCCAAACCTTCTTTAATTTCTTTCATCTTAATTTTCCTAAGACTTTTCTTAGACTCAATAAGATTCTTTCTCATTTTAATCTTTGCAACAGACATTTTCTCTTTTAACTCTTTGTATTTTTTACTTTTCTTAAAAGCGTCCCATTCCTTTTTAGATTTTATACTAATTTTATCTTCACCATCATTCCATTCAAAAGAATAATCTCCATCTTTACCAACTATCTCATCAAGATTTTCTAAGTCTTCTAAGATGTGCATTCCATCAAAATCGAAGTCAAAATCAAAATCCATTTCAGGGATTACAATCGCTTCAAAATTTGGCATTTCAATATCTGGCATTTCAATATCAGGCATTTCAATATCAGGAAAGTTAAAATCTGTATCATTAAAAATGATAAAATCGTTTCTAAAACCTAAAGAATTGTTACCCTGAGAAGTAATTTTTACTTTACTTTTATTCCCTAAAGCTTCAAAATTCCAATTTTTAAAATACTTTTCTGCTTCTTCTTTAGAAAGTCCTTCAATTTCTATAAATGCCTCAACTTGCACTTCATTTTTATTCCAAGTACTTACATTTATTTCAGTGTTAGAAGCATTTATGGCAACTTCTACGTCTTTATTTACTTTAAATTTTTCTGTAAACTTTTCATCAAACTTTTGGGCAAAAGTTGTTCCTAAAAAACAGATGGCAATTAAAGTTAATATTGGTTTATATAATTTGTGTTTCATTTTGTTTTGTGTTTAAATTTTTAAGTTGTTTTAATTGCTTTTGCAAGCGTTTTAACAGCTGTAAGCGTAATTGTAAATTACTAATCAATGCATCTATTATTGAATCATTAACCCCATTTGTATTGAGCTCTAGCGTTAACGATTTGTAATTTTTGGTGAGTTCTGCTATTTTAAATAAATAACCATCAACGATTTCTTTATTCTCCTCAGTTAAATCTAACTGACTAATTTCTAAATCGATACTCTTTATATAATATGTCTCTATGGTTTGAAATTCCGGAGAAATACTACCTAAACTAATTTCCTTTTGTACAGAACTTGTTTCAACATCTTTTATATTCGTTGCATTTTCTGTTGGATAAAATTTAATAGCCAAACTAATTAACAACACAATCGAAGCTGCTACAGACAACCATTTATAATTTTTCTTTTTGGTTTTTTGTTGATGCATTTCTGACTGTAATAAAGCTTCAAACTTATTAGAATGATTTGCAGATAATTCTACATTTTCTTCCTGATAACCTTTTAATGAATTTCTAATATCTTGCTGCATAACTCGTATTTTTTAATGCTTCTTTCAGTATTTTTTTCCCTCTTAATAAATGTGTTCGAGAAGTAGTTTCTGTAATTTTTAAAACTTCCGATATTTCTTGATGATCATAGCCTTCCAACAAATAAAGCGTTAAAACCAATCTATATTTCTCTTTTAAACCGTTAATCTCTTCTACAATTCCTTCAATTGAAATATCACTATCAACATTCCAATCATCTTCATCTGCTTTTGCAATTACTTCTTCATTTATAGAAACCAATTCCAGTTTATTTTTCTTTAATTGATCTATACTTTGGTTGATCACAATTCTTTTTAACCAAGCCCCAAAAGCGACTTCATTTTTATAATTTTCGATATTCTTAAACGCCTTTATAAAAGCATCTTGCATAACATCTTCTGCTACAAATTTGTCTTTTACATATCTAAAAGCGACCAAGAACATTGCCTTGCAATACAAATTATACAACTGCATTTGTGCTTTGCTGCAGTCTTTTTTGCATTGGTCAATAATTGGTTGATGTAGTTGTTTGGTTGATCTCATTAAAACTTTCTTACACTAAAGACGATACATTTTTGGTTATGTTGCAAAATGCAAAATATTTATGATTAAATTTACATATTAACTTTTACAATGGATAAAAAATCATCAGCATTACATGAAAAAGAAGGTGTTTCTCAACCAGAAACAACCAGTAAATCTGCTGCAGAAAAAATAAAATTAAACAGAGCTAAACAAAGTTCTGTAGACACTTTTGTTTCTCAAATTTTAGAAGGAAACATTACTTTTTTGAGTCGTGCTATTACTTTGGTAGAAAGTACAAACCCAAAACATCAACAAAAAGCTAACGAAATTTTAGAACGTTGTTTGCCTTATGCTAATAATTCTGTAAGAATAGGAATTACAGGAGTTCCTGGTGTTGGAAAAAGTACGTTTATAGAATCTTTTGGAAAGCATTTAACTAGCCAAGGAAAAAAAATAGCCGTTTTAGCGGTAGATCCAAGTAGCTCTGTAAATAAAGGTTCTATTTTAGGTGATAAAACAAGAATGGAAGAATTAGTAACTGATAAAAATGCTTTTATTAGACCTTCTCCTTCTGGAACTTCTTTAGGTGGTGTTGCACAAAAAACACGCGAAAGTATTATACTTTGTGAAGCTGCTGGTTTTGATACGATAATTATAGAAACTGTTGGTGTTGGGCAGTCTGAAATCGTTGTTCATTCTATGGTAGATTTCTTTTTATTATTAAAATTAGCTGGCGCTGGTGATGAGTTACAAGGCATTAAACGCGGAATTATAGAAATGGCAGATGCTATTGTTATTAATAAAGCAGATGGCGATAATGAGAAAAATGCTAAAATTGCCAAAGTAGCATTTAATAGAGCATTACATCTTTATCCTATAAAAGAAAGTAAATGGCAACCAAAAGTACTTACTGCAAGCGCGTTACATAATTCTGGAATCTCAGAAATTGATACAATGATTACTGATTATATTGCATCAACAAAAGAAAATAATTATTTCATCAAAAAAAGAAATACTCAAAATAAATATTGGCTTTTAGCAACTATTGAACAACAATTAAAAGATAATTTTTATAAAAACCCGAAAATTAAGGATGCTTTGGCAAAAGAAATAAATAATTTAGAAAACGGAAAAACAACACCTTTTAATGCTGCTAAAAAGCTGTTAGAATTGTAATTAAGTTTACTTTTAAATTAATAATTCGCTTCTAAATTAACTTCAGACTTAAACTACGTAATTAAGTTTTAAAACAACTCAAAACCATTATACACATTAGGTTTTTGAAACTAAAAACACCACATATTTAACACTAAAATAATGTGTTCATAAGTTTCTTAACAAGTTATTCTAAACTACAGACATACGAGCTAAATGATTTCTAAATTTGAATAGAATTTGGTTTTAATAACAATATCAATTGTTAAAATTAAAAGGGAAATAGGTGAAAAACCTATACTGTTCCCGCAGCTGTGAGCTCTATTAAAAGTTTTTCATTCTTTGTCACTGTTTATTATTTTATAAATGGGAAGACGTAAAATCTGGAGTAAGTCAGAAGACCTGCCAATTTCAAATTAGTCAAACTTTCGGGATAAAAGTTATGGCACGATGTATCTACTTAATTTTTGGGTTATCGTACCTTTTTGACACATTATTAACCATCAATAAGTAGGTCTTATTGATTATAATATTCGTGAAAATGAATTATTCTAACATCCAGATTGTTCTCCAAGAAGTTCCTGGTGAAATCAGTATTTGTTTTAGTATTTGTGGTTGTCAAATTCGTTGTAAAGGCTGTCATTCTCCCTTTCTTTGGAAAGAAGAAAACGGACAACAACTCTCTACAAAAACATACCAAGAAACATTAAAAAAATACAAAGGCTTTGCAAGTTGTGTTTTATTTATGGGAGGAGAATGGCATCAAAAAGAGCTAAGTCATCACCTTAAATACGCCCAAAAAGAAGGATATAAAACCTGCCTTTATTCTGGTAGAGATTCCATTGATAAAAATCTCCTAAAACACCTTACTTGGGCTAAAACCGGAAAATGGAACGCTAAAAAAGGAGGTTTAGAAACCCATAAAACAAATCAGCAATTTATAGAAGTACAAACAAATACTATTTTAAATCATTTATTCCTAAAAAACTAATGCCCTATGATTAGATTAACTCAGAAACAAATAGATCAAAAAATTGATTTTATTGACAATTACATTAATGCTAACAATGCTGCTGATGGTTCTAAATTAGATGCCAATGCTAATGTTTCCTCAAAAAATATTGCAACTATGGAAGCTGAATTAAATAAAGACATTAATGTTCAAGTGAATAGGCAATTAGTAAAAAATAAAATTGAACAATTGTTCGATAAAGACTTGGCTAACGAATATGTGAGACAGATTGAGGCTCATGAAATTTATGTACATGATGAAACATCTTTAAAACCTTATTGTGTTTCTATTAGTATGTATCCGTTTTTATTTGATGGACTTACAAAACTTGGTGGAGAAAGCAGAGCTCCTCAACATTTAGAGAGTTATTGTGGTGAATTTGTAAATCTTGTTTTTGCGGTAAGTTCTCAATTTGCAGGTGCTTTGGCAACGGTAGAGTTTTTATTGTACTTCGATTATTTTGCAAGAAAAGATTTTGGAAATGATTATTTAAACACGAATACAAAAACAGTTTCTAACCACTTACAACATGCCGTTTATGCTATTAATCAGCCTGCTGCTGCAAGAGGTTACCAATCTGTATTTTGGAATATTTCTCTTTATGATGAAAAGTATTTTGATAGTTTGTTTGGTGAATTTGTTTTTCCTGATATGTCAAAACCTGAATGGGAAAGTCTTAAAAAACTGCAACAATTCTTTATGAAATGGTTCAACAAAGAAAGAGAAAAAGCAGTATTAACTTTTCCTGTTGTTACTGCTGCAATGTTAGTAAAAGATGGCAAGCCTGTGGATACTGAATTTGCAGATATGTGCGCTACTGAATTAAGCGAAGGAAATTCATTTTTTATATATCAATCTGAAAGTGCAGATAGTTTAGCTTCTTGCTGTAGATTAAGAAATGAAATTAGCGATAATACGTTTAGTTATTCACTTGGTGCTGGTGGAGTTTCAACAGGTTCTATTAACGTGATTACATTAAATATGAATCGCATAATTCAGCAAGGAAAAAACCTTAAATGTGAAATAATTAAAATTCAGAAATACCAAATTGCTTACCGAAAATTAATTGAAGAATATAAAGATGCAGGAATGCTTCCTGTTTACGATGCTGGTTTTATATCACTTGACAAACAATTTTTAACCATCGGAATTAATGGAATGGTAGAAGCTGCAGAAAGCCAAGGAATAAAAGCAGAAAATAGTACTCTTTATAAATACTTTGTTGCAAAACAATTAAAGGTAATTTATGATGCTAATAAAGAAGCGAAAGCAAAATATGGTTACATGTTTAACACAGAGTTTGTACCCGCAGAAAATTTAGGCGTTAAAAATGCGAAATGGGATAAAGAAGATGGCTTATTTGTACCTAGAGATTGTTATAATTCTTATTTCTACCCTGTAGAAAGTACTTCGGTAAACACTTTAGATAAAATAATTTTACATGGTACAGATATTATTAAATATTTAGACGGTGGTTCTGCGCTTCATTTAAATTTAGAAGAAGCTCCAAATAAAGAAGGATTTTTAAAATTAATTGATGCTACAGCTAAAGCTGGATGTAATTACTTTTGTTTTAATGTGAAAATTACTATTTGTAATGATTGTGACCATATTGAAAAGAAAACACTTCAAAAATGTAATAAATGTAATTCTAAAAATATCGACTATGGAACACGTGTTATTGGATATTTAAAGCGTATTTCTAGCTTTAGCTCAGAACGACAAAACGAACACGATTTTAGGTTTTATCACATAGACAAACAAAAAAATTCGTAAGAAAAAAATCAATAATAAGGAATGAGTTTCTTAACATTAAAGAAGCTTATTCCTTTTTATTCAACTAAAAAGTTACTGAAATTGTAATTAAGTTTGTTTTTAAATTTTAAAAAGATAAATTAGCGAATTACTGTCTGTTTTATAACAATTAACAACAGAAACGCATAATTTTGACTTCCATATCTTTTAAAGAATAAATTACATGACACACTTTCCTAATTTTAAATCTAATAGCAATTCTCTATTAAAAAAGTATTTAACGGAAGATGTGTTTAATGTACTTATCCATAAAAAAACGAAGCTAGGATATTCACTTCCACAAGCAATTAAATCTGGTTTAATAAATACAGATAGTAGCATTGGAGTTTATGCAGGAGATAAAGAATCTTATGAAGTTTTTAAGGAATTATTCAATCCAATAATTAAAGAGTATCATAATTTTACTGAAAGTAATAAACATCAAAGTAATTTAAATATAGCCGATTTAGACATCAATAATCCTGACCCAACAGGAAAATATATTTTATCTACAAGAATTAGAGTTGGTAGAAATCTAAAAGACACGCCTCTTGGTTCTTTAATTTCTGATAAAGAAAGAAATGAAGTAGAAACCCTTATTAAAACTGCATTAATGACACTTTCTGGTAATTTAGCAGGTGATTATTATCCCCTGAATAATATGCCTGAAGTAAAGAGAGAAGAAATGACAAATAATCATTTTTTATTCAAACAAGGAGATCGTTTTTTAGAAGAAGCGGGTTTAAATAGAAATTGGCCACATGGAAGAGGAATCTATCATAATATCAAAAAAGATTTCTTAGTTTGGATAAACGAAGAAGACCAAATGAGAATCATTTCCATGCAAAAAGGTGGAAATATTAAAGAGGTTTTTACACGATTAACGATGGCTTTAAATCAACTAGAAAAACAATTAAGCTTTTCTTATAGCAACCATTTAGGGTATATTTCTTCTTGCCCGACTAATTTAGGAACAGCCATGAGAGCGAGTGTACACATATCTTTGCCTCTACTAAGTAAAAATAAATTAGAAGAAATCACAAAAAATCATCATTTACAGATAAGAGGTATTCATGGTGAACATTCTGAAAGTGAAAACTCCATTTTTGATATCAGTAATCAAAGACGTTTAGGTATTACAGAAATTGAAGCGATTCAAGATTTATATAACGGAGTGGTTGATTTAATAAAAGAAGAAAAACAATTAGAACTTTAGGCTTCAACCAAAAACATAGATAAATTGGACGTTCTTAACTAATATTAGACCAAATTTTAGAGGTTTTAGACATTTCTAAATATGCGCTTTTAATATTTTTATTTTCTGGTTTCGATAAATTAGAATCCTCTTGCAATAAAGCAATAGCAGTATTTCTTGCTGCTACTAAAATTTTAGAATCTCTAACAACATCGGCAATTTTAAGATCTAAAACACCACTTTGTTGTGTGCCCATTATATTTCCTGGTCCACGTAATTTTAAATCTACTTCTGCTATTTTAAAACCATCGGTAGTTTCTACCATCGTTTCTAAACGTGTTTTAGCTTCTGGTGATAATTTATAACTAGAAAGCAAAATACAATAACTTTGGTCTGCTCCTCGCCCAACTCTTCCTCTTAATTGATGTAATTGCGAAAGTCCAAAACGCTCTGAACTCTCAATAATCATAACACTTGCATTGGGTACATTTACACCAACTTCTATTACCGTTGTAGCAACCATAATTTGAGTTTCACCTTTTACAAAACGCTGCATTTCATGTTCTTTATCAGCAGGTTTCATTTGTCCATGAACAATACTAATTTGATATTTTGGTGTTGGAAAATCACGAGAAATACTTTCATAACCATCCATTAAGTCTTTATAATCCATAGCTTCAGATTCTTGAATTAAAGGATACACAACATACACTTGTCTCCCTTTTTCAATTTCATCTCTCATAAATTTAAAAACCGACAAACGATTGCTATCAAAACGATGCACCGTTTTTACTTCTTTTCTTCCTGGAGGTAATTCATCAATAACAGAAATATCTAAATCGCCATAAACAGACATTGCCAAAGTTCTTGGTATTGGTGTTGCTGTCATTACTAAAATGTGAGGAGGTAAAGAAGCCCCTCCAACCTCCCCGAAGGGGAGGCTTTTCTCACTGTTGTGTAATTCTTGTGTTATCTTCTTGGTTACATTTTCAATATTTCCTATTACTTCCTCATTAGTGAATCTGATGACTTTAAAACCTAATTCTGTTAAAATTTGTGTTCTTAATTCGTCAGCTTCTATTTGTTCTTTTGTGTTGTGATATTTACCATCAACTTCAATAATTAATCGTTTAGAAGTTGAAACAAAATCAACAATAAATTCATCTACAACATGCTGTCTTCTAAATTTAATATCTAATTTCTTCGTTTTTAATTGCTCCCAAAGAATTTGTTCCGCTTCGGTAGTCTGTTTTTTTCTGTCTTTCTGTAATTCTTTCATCAATTTATAAACAGAAGGACGAGCAGTTTCATAACGATTCCGCACTTCAATTCCCTTCTCTTTGGGAAGGGCTAGGGATGGGCTATTCTTCCCCCATAATTTAGCTCTCTGCGCAACTCCAAATCGATGTTGTTCATCAATAATTGCAATTCCTAAACTTTTAAACTTTACTTTATCTTCCAACAAAGCATGCGTTCCTATTAAAATATGTAAAGTTCCATCTTCTAAATTCGCATGAATTTCTCTTCTCTTTTTTATTTTTACAGAACCCGTTAGAATATCAACATTAATATTCATACCTTTTAAAAGTTCTGAGACTGCTATAAAATGCTGATTTGCTAAAATCTCAGTAGGCGCCATAATTGTTGCCTGAAAACCATTATCTAACGCCAAAAGCATTGCTAACAGTGCAACAATTGTTTTTCCAGATCCAACATCACCTTGTAAAAGACGATTCATGTGCGCACCAGAAGCAACATCTTTTCGAATTTCTTTTAACACTCTTTTTTGAGCGTTCGTTAAATCGAAAGGTAAATGGTCTTTATAAAAAGTATTAAAGTTTTCACCTACATTCTCAAAAATAAATCCTTGTATTTTTGTTTTATTGATGAGTTTCTTCCTTAATAATTGTAATTGAATGAAAAATAATTCTTCAAACTTTAATCGGTTTTGCGCTTTTGCTAAATTTTCTTGACTTTTAGGAAAGTGAGCATTTAATAATGCATCACGTTTACTCATCAATTTAAAATCATTAATAATTTCTTGTGATAAGCTTTCTTGAATTCCATCAAAAACCTGTTCCAATAAATATTGAACATACGTTCTCATTAATTTATTAGAAACCCCAGAGTTTGTTAATCTTTCTGTGGATGGATATACAGGTTGCATTTTGGTTTGCAACTTTTTCTTGTATTCTGTTACTAATTCTAATTCTGGGTGTGGAATGCTAAAAAACCCATTATAATGATTCAACTTCCCATAAACCACATAAGGTTCATTAATTTTAAGAGCATCTTTAATCCATTTTTGCCCTTTAAACCAAACCAATTCCATGGTTCCTGTAGCATCTTGAAAAGTTGCCACTAACCTACTTCCTCTTTTTTGTGCAACAGATTTAACTCTTGTTATTTTACCAACAATTTGCACTTCAGAAGAATTTGGTTGTAGCTCCTTTATTTTATAGAAAGCAGTTTTATCAATATATCTAAAAGGGAAAAAATTTAATAAATCATTACATGTTTTTAACCCCAATTCTGTGTACAAAAGCGTTGCTCTTTGTACACTGACTCCTTTTATATATGTAATTGGATAACTTAACTTCAATTTTATAATAATGAAAAACGAAAATACAGATTAATTTAATAGATTACTTTTTATAATGAGAAATAAATATTAAAAAAAATAGACTATTTAGTATCTAAACACAAACAAGTAAATAATCGTTTTGCAACTGTTCTTTTTTATATATTCAAAACTTTAAAACAACAATATATTACAGCAACCTATAAAACATAATTTTCTAAGTAAAACCTTAGAAAGATGCCTAAAAATGAGCAACTCATCTTTTAATTTCATACTACTTAAATAATAATTTTATTGTTTATTTTGTCTAAAAAATTTAAAATAAATAATTTTTTAGAACAAGTATGTGACTATTGAGAACAAATAGTGTCAAAATATTTATACACAATAAAATAAACACTACTTTTGTAGCAATAAAATGTTTCTTAATATATGATTAATTATGTAAAAGAAACGAATGTATTTGGGGGAATACATCGTTTTAAATTGCATATTTCTACCCGTTTTCTTGTTCTATTCTTTCTTATTTGTATAGCATTTGAGTCAACTTACGCTCAAAATAATAGAACTATTTATGATGTACAGACTTTAAAATTAGATAAATCTACTTCCGATAAACTAGTCTCTTTTAAAGTTATACAACCCTTTTTAAATAGTATTGCAGATTTAAGACAACATGTTTTAGAGAATCTAGAAGATTATCCAATGGAGCAAAAAGCCATTGAAACCAGTAGAGATAAAAAACACGAAGCGCATAAGAGATGGGAAAGATATATGCGTAAACTACCTGTTTATGTCTATATGGTAAATGATATAAACGACTTTATTTCTGTTGAAACGCAACTAAATAAAAAAATTACTATTTGTAAAAAGTTTAATGATGAAATTATCATTAAAGTAAAAAACAAAAATAATTATAGAATTAATGGGGAGTTAGAGTTATTGCCTAATTCATTAATTAATTACCCATATAATGATAGAGAAGTTATTCAACTATCTAAAACACATTCAGAATCTTTTTTTAATTACATTAATGCAGGTAGAGCTACTTTTTCTTTACCAGCTAATGCTGAAATTAGCATTAAAATGCCAATCGTATATAATTGTGATGGCAAAAATGGCGAAACATACGATTTAAAAGATAAGGTTGAAATTGAACATAAAATAAACCTTAGCGGATATTTTTTTAACAAAAATAAAAAAGAATTATATAGGGTTACCTCTACAAAAATGGTTTCATCTATTATAAATATCATCAAATAAAAGCTTTTTAAATGAAAACAATTACTTTCAAAAACATATTACTGCTACTTACATTTTCTTTTGTATTAGCTTTAAACAGTAGCGCACAAACTAATATTGCTGGTGTTGTAAACACATATAAAACAGTTTCTGCTATTAGTGGTGTAAACATCACATTAGGAGATGCAACTGGTTTGGCTATAGATGACCCTGTAATGATTATTCAAATGACAGGAATAAGTGGTGGTGGTAATACTGGTGGAACAGACAATGGTGCAGGTAATTTTCATATTGCTACAATTACAGGTGTTTTTGGTTCTGGTATTACAATAGATAAACCTGTTGTAAAAACTTTTACCCCTTCTACAGAAAAAGTTCAATTAGTAAGAATTGCCAGATATACAAATGATGTAAATGTTCTTGGTAATGTAACTGCGCAACCTTGGGACGGAAGTACTGGAGGAGTTATTTTTATTGATGCATGCCAAAACAACATTACATTAAATGCAGATATTAGTGCAAGTGGTGCTGGTTTTTTTGGAAGAAACACCAATGGAAACGAAACTTCTACGTTTTGTGGACAAGCACTATCTTTTTTAAATACACCTGAGGAAAACTGGGGTACAAACCCAGCTTATTATGGAAATAACTATCCAAACTTTGTAGCCAATTCAGGAGGTACTGGTAGAGGTGGTCATGGTGGTTGCGACGATACTCAAGGATCACCAGATGGTGGTGCTGGTGTTGGTGGTGATGGAGCAAATTCAACTTCAGCAATACTTAGTTCTGGTGGTGGTGGTGGTGGTTACGGTGGTGGTGGTACTGGTGGTGGTAATGGTACCTCTGTTGGTGGTTTTGACGCAACAGCTACTGCAAACATTTTTGATACTGCTAATAACTTACGTTTTTTTATGGGAGCTACTGGTGGTTCTGAAGCAGAATGGGCTCCAGCAACTGGTAATGGAGGTGGAATTGTTATAATTTTAGCTGATAATATTACTACAGGCGGAGCAAATAGAGACATTCTTAGTGATGGTGATGCTGGGCCAAATACAGGTACTTTTACTTATGGAAGTTTTGGGTCTAGAGTTACTGGAGGTGCTGGAGGTGCTGGGTATATAGCTATAAAAGCAAATATCATTAATTCGACTGTAAGAGCCTATGCAAGAGGTGGTACAGCAACTGTACAAACTGCCCCAGCTTCACCAACATTTATAGAATATGGTGGTCCTGGTGGTGGTGGTTTTATCATCAGTACAGTGCCAATAACAACTAAATTAGTTACAAAAGGAGCAATTACAGCAGGTAACGGTGCTAAAGCAGCTGCAGATGGTAAAATTGTTGTAGATAGTAATATTGGTACTGTTTTAAGTTTGTTATGTGCTGGTGATGCCTGTGATGCAGTAGCTACAGGTAACCCAGATAGAGATAATGATGGTATTTCTGATACTTGTGATTTAGATAATGATAATGACGGTATTTTAGATACTATAGAAAGTGGTGGATTTGATCCTTATGGAGACGAAGATGGTGATGGAACTCTAAACTATTTAGATAATTCTGATCTTACTCCTGTAGATGGTGACCAAGGGTTAACAAATTACACAGATTCTAATGGAGATGGTATTCCTGATGTATATGATGCAGATGGAGATGGTGTACCTAATCATTTAGATTTAGATTCAGACAACGATGGTTTAGCAGATGTTATAGAATCTGGTGGGCAAGATATAAATAGAGATGGTTTAGCAGATGGAGCTTCAGGGCCAACAGGTGTACCAAGTTCTTCTGGCGCAGGTATCACACCAGCTTCATCAGATGGAGATACGCTGCCAAACT
Source organism: Polaribacter sp. SA4-12 (assembly GCF_002163675.1). NCBI lineage: Bacteria > Pseudomonadati > Bacteroidota > Flavobacteriia > Flavobacteriales > Flavobacteriaceae > Polaribacter > Polaribacter sp. SA4-12. The sequence goes on from NZ_CP019334.1 coordinate 1,118,265, forward strand.
ATTTAGATATAGATTCAGATAATGATGGTATTCCAGATAACATAGAAGGGCAACCTACAAGTGGCTACATACCACCAAGTCTACAAAATGGAGGTATATTTATAGACTCCAATGGTAATGGAGTTGATGATGCTTTTGAATTTTCTGGTATTATCGGTTTTACCCCAACCAATACAGATGGCACAGACAACCCAGACTATTTAGATGCAGATTCAGATAACGACGGAATTGCAGATATCGTAGAAAATGGAGATACAGATAACGCAATAGTAGATGTAAATGCAGATGCTGATGGAGATGGTTTAAATGATATTTTTGACGATACAGACGATTCTGCAATTCAAGGAGCTACTGTAAATGACGGAATTAATCCACCAAGTAATCTCAATTTAGGAGATGATGACAATGATTTCTCATTAGGAGGTGATGTAGATTATAGAGATAATCCATCTATTACAGATACAGATAACGATGGTATACCAGATTCTATAGATATAGATGATGATAATGATGGTATTTTAGATACAGAAGAAGGTTGTACACCTGCAACAGGTACATTTACAGAAAATTTATCTTTTACAACGGTAAGTGGTTCTGGTTTTACTTACAGCAGTAATAACATTACATATAATAACCCTGCATTTGGTCTCGGTTCAGATAATTTTGTAAATAGTACACATTCTCCTAATTTCTCAACCTATGGTGTAACTGGTGATTTCGAATTAGACTTTACTTTAGATGGCACCTATACAAATAATAATGATAGGGATGTTTATATTGGTATTAACGAAGCAGGTACAGAAGCAAGCATTGGTACTGCAGATGTGGATTATGCTTTTCGTATTAGAGCAAGTGGTACAGGAATTAGAGTTTACGAAAATGGAACGGATAGAGGAAGTTTGGGTATTACTGGAACAAGTGGTAATATTTTAACCATAAGAAAAGTAAGTGCACAAATTACCTATTTAGTCAATGGAACGTTAGAATATACAAGTACTGTTGATGCTAATGGTTCAGATTATTATGTAGACAACTCATTTTATGGACAATCGGATGAATTTGATTTAAATACTTTTAATGTTGAATTTAGTACAGTTATAGATGATTTAGACGGAGATGGTATTTCAAACTGTAGAGATTTAGATACAGATAATGATGGTATTCCAGACAATATAGAAGCACAATCTACAATTGGGTATATAACTCCTTCTGGAACAGATTCAGATAATGATGGTTTAGACGATGCTTACGATAGTACACCAAATGGTAATTCAGATGGAACAGGTTCTTTAGGATTAATTCCTCAAAATACAGATGGTACAGACAATGCAGATTATAAAGATTTAGATTCAGATAATGATGGTCTTTTTGATGTAGCAGAATCTGGAAGCGGATTAGCACATACAGGTGGAGTTGTAGATGGCGCTCCTGCTGCTTTTGGTACAAACGGATTAATTAATTCTTTAGATAATGGAGACAATTATACTGATCCAAATGGTTCTTTTGATGAAACACAAACAGATAACTTTACAGATTCAGATGGAGATATAGGCACAGGGGGAGATGTAGATTACAGAGATATATTTGGTGTTGTAGATACAGATAACGATGGTATTGCAGATGCTGACGATTTGGATGATGATAATGATGGTATACTAGATCTTATAGAAAATGGTAATTGTGATGTTTCATCTAAGGAAGAAATAGCTGTTCTTTACAGTGAAGACTTTGGTACTGGGACAGATAATAGAACAACAAATGCAAATGTTGTGAATCATTTGTATGATACAGCTGGATCAATTCCAGATGGTTCTTACGCAGTAGTTTCATCTCTTGATTCAGGATTACAATATTATAATCGAACAGATACTAACGGAGATAAAGATGCAAACATAGATCAATTTTCAGATCCTAATGTTGGAGGTTCTTCTAATGGTAGGTATTTAGCAATTAACATGATAAATACGGCTCCAACAGAGTTTTTCCGTCAATCGTTATCAAATTTAATTATTGGTGCAGATTATAGATATCGATTAGATATGGCGGGTTTATGTGATGGATGTCCAGATAAGCCTGAATTTTTGTTAGAAATCCAGCCTAGTGGTGGAGGAACTGCTTTACAAACAATTTCTTCGACTACTTTAGCCCCTGTTGTTGGAAATGATGATAATTGGAGAAGAGTAGTGTTAAATTTTACAGCAACTACTAATAGTATTGATATTGTTATTATAAATGAACAACCTGCTGGTGGACAGGGTAATGATGTAGGAATAGATAATATTGTATTTGGTGTACTACAATGTCCATCATCTGTAATTGACCCTGATGGAGATGGTATTATAAACTCATTAGATTTAGATTCAGATAACGATGGTATTCCAGATGTTATAGAATCTGGAGGTACAGATGCAAATAGAGATGGTAGAGCAGATGATCCAGTAGGTACTGCACCAACTACTAATGGTATACCAAGTTCTGCAGGTACTGGTAATACACCAACAGATACAGATGGTTCTGTTACAGAAGATCTTCCAGACTTTTTAGACATAGATGCAGATAACGATGGAATTCCAGACAATATAGAAGGACAAACCACAAGTGGCTGGGTGGCACCAAGTGGTATAGGTTCTGGAGTTGGAGGAATTACAGATTTAAATAATAATGGTGTAGATGATAATTACGAAACAGGTGCACTTGTTGGTTTAGATCCTACAAATACAGATAATGCAGATAACCCAGATTATAAAGACACAGATTCAGATAATGATGGAATTACAGATATTAATGAAAATGGAGATGGAAATACTTTGGCAAATACAGATTTAGACGGAGATGGTTTAGATGATAATTTTGATGACACAGACGATTCTGCTACAAATGGCTCTACAGTAAACGACAATCATAACCCACCAGCTCCAGGAAATTTAGGAGATGACGACAATGATTTCTCAAACGGAGGAAACGTAGATTATAGAGATGTACCAGGAACAGATACTGACAACGATGGAATTCTTGATGTAAACGATTTAGATGATGATAATGATGGTATTTTAGATGTGGATGAAGGGCACACACCAGAAAGTACTACGTGTACAACAGTTAACACACCCGTAGCTGGTGTAGGTGGCAGTAATGTACAATCAGGGCATGCAATAGCTCCATTTACGGAAATCAATGACGGTGTTGCGATAGATAATGAAGGTTTAGCAATGAATAATCTGGCTCACTATGCTGTAATTGACTTAGGTAGTTTAAGAGAATCATCTAGTACAGTTCGTTTCAATTGGTGGCAAAATGTCTCTGCAAATGTCAACCAGCAAACCATAACACAAGTCGCAACAAGCACCACTAACACACCTGGTACAAATCCTTTAGTTATCAATTACCAAGGTTTTGGTACGAGCGGATCTTTTATTTACACATTAAATGCACCTACTCAGTATTTATTAATAGATATGACAGTTAGAAATTCAAGTAGAATTGAAATAACAGAGGTTACAGTAGAGTCAAATTGTGTAACTACTGAAACAACTACAGATTCAGATGGAGATGGTATACCAAATCACTTAGATATAGATTCAGATAACGATGGTATTCCAGATGTTATAGAATCTGGAGGTACAGATGCAGATAGAGATGGTAGAGCAGATGGTACAGTAGGTACTTCTGGTAATACATTAGGTGTTCCAAGTTCTACTACTGGTGGTACAGGAAATACACCAACCAATTCAGATTTTGATACCATACCAGATTATTTAGATATCGATGCAGATAATGATGGTATTCCAGATAATATAGAAGGACAACCTTCTAAAACCTATGTAGCACCAAGTGGTGTTGGTTCTGGAGTTGGCGGAATTACAGATGACAATAATAATGGTTTAGATGATAATTATGAAACAGGTGGTTTTGTAGGTATAAACCCAGAAAATACAGACGGTACAGACAACCCAGACTATACAGATTTAGATTCTGATAATGATTTTATAGATGATATTTCAGAAAACGGAAATGTAAATAATGTAACCTCTGGTGTAGATACAGATGGAGATGGTTTAGATGATAATTTTGATGATAATGACGATTCTGGTATTGCAGGAGCTACCGTAAATGATAATCATAATCCACCAGCACCTGGTAATTTAGGCGATGTTGATAATGATTTTAACTCAATTGGAGATTTAGATTATAGAGATACTGGAGCCAATGGTTTACCAATCATTACACAAGTATATCAATTTGGTGATGAAAAATGGATAGAAATAACAAATATTAGTACCACTGCTAGTGTAAATCCAAATTTAATTAATATTCAGTTATATAAAGATAAAACAGGAGACCAAACAGGCGAAGTTCCAAATGCATTATATACTGTAGTAACAACCCTTGCTCCTGGTAAATCTGTATTGTTTAAAAATTCTGCAAATCTCATCACTAATTTAGGGGCAAATGCCACTGTAGTAGTAGATGATAATTTAACAGAAATTTCTGGAGGGAATGATATTATTACGTTATCATCAAAAATTAATTCTAATTCTTACAAGTTTAGATATGATGAAATTACCAGCGTTACAGATAAAACCTCTTTTGTAAGAATAGACGAAACTCTAACAGGAAATAAGAACTATACACCATCAGAATGGGTAGTTTTTGTAGACGATGCTCTAGATCCATACAGATTATTAGGAGCAGGAGGTACTGAAAGACATCCTCATGACCCACTTATTTCTGAAATTATAAGTTCTAATACAGACGCAAATACAATGTTAGGTTTGCACAGAGTAGATATTACAACTAGAACAGGTTCTGCTTGGTCTAATGGTTTCCCTGACCGTTCACGTTTTGTAGTGATAGATGAAGATTATGACCATTCTACAGCAAGATTAAGTGCCAGAAAACTAGAAATAGACAACAATAGTAAATTAGTTGTTACTAATAATCTATTGGTTGTTACTAATGATGTAAACTTAACCAATGCTAATGATGAAATTCGTTTGGTAGGTACCTCACAATTAGTACAAACTCATACAGATGCTACGAAGGTATCTGGACTTGGAAAACTTTTAGTAGATCAAAACTCTACAGTACCAAGTTTTTATAGATATAATTACATGAGTTCGCCTGTTACTTCTAACGGTACAACATATAGCTTAGAAACTGTTTTTAAAGATGGTACAACCCCTTTAGCTGCTTCAAATACTATTCAAGACATTACTTTTGTAGGTGGTTATGATGGTAATCATAATACAAATCCTATTTCTTTAGCTAGCTATTGGATTTATACCTATTCACCTTCTACTGATGGTCGTTCTAATTGGGCACAAAGGTCTGAAACAGGAACTATTGCTGCAGGAGATGGATTTATATTTAAAGGTCCGGGTGTTGCACAAAATTATACATTTACTGGAATCCCTAATGATGGTAATCTTGATGCTTCTAACATTGGTGCAGGACAATCTTATTTAGTAGGAAATCCTTTTTCTTCTGCTATAAGTGTTAAAAAATTTATAGAAGATAATGACAGCTCATTAACAGGAACACTTTATTTTTGGCAACATGCTTCTGAAGTAAATTCCCAAGCAGGTACTTCTACAGGACATAATTTTGCAGGATATATTGGTGGGTATGCTACTAGAACTATTGATTTAGGTGTTGCGGCAAATGCTTATACTGTAAATCAAAGTAATGGAACTAGTGGTACAGGAACAGGTCATACGTATGATGCTCCAGGGCTCTATATTCCTATCGGTCAAGGTTTCTTTATAGAAGGTGATGCAACCGGAGGTGCTGTTGTATTTAACAATAGTCAAAGAGAATTTATTGATGAAGCGGCAGGCGTTTCTGTATTCTTTAAAGGAGAAGAAACTGCTTCTAAAAATACCGGAAATTATGAAAACACTGTACCAATCATTAAATTAGGTATGGATTACTTAAACGAGCAAGCAATAAGTATTCACCGTCAAATCGGAATCTCGTTTAATCCTAACAATACTTTTGAGTATGAAAAAGGATATGATGCAGGTATCTATGACATAAGTACCACTGACTTTTATTGGAAATTTCCAACTGATGACACTAAATATGTAATCTCTGGTATACAAGATATAACTAGTGATTTAGAAGTACCGTTAGAAATAACAATGGGATATTCTGGTGAGGTTTCAATTACTGTAGATGAAATAAAAAATGTAAGTGAAAACGTATATATTATAGATAAAACAACTGGTATCTTTTATGAGATTATAAATACTAAAGCTGTATTAAATCTAAATGAAGGTGTATACACAGATAGATTTGTTTTAGGATTTAAACCCAACACCGCTTTATCTACAGATGATATTATTGATAATGCATACACAAACGTTTATGCAGATAATAAAAATCATACGTTAGTGATCTCTAAAAATTTAGAAGTTGATATTACAAATGTTGAACTCTACAATATATTAGGTGAAAAAGTGAGTCTTTGGAAAATTAAAAAACAAAATAATTCTTACAAATTAGACATTAAAAAACAAATACCAACAGGTATTTATATAGTTAGACTAAACACTAGTAAAGGTGAAATTAATAAGAAAATCGTGATTGAATAATAAGATAGTTTATAGAAAAGGTTAATATGAGTTTTACAAAAACATTTTAGCTCTAACAATAATTTTCAGATTGCCCCCCAGCTATATGAAACCCTTTTCTATTTAATTTTAATATCTTTTAGTAAAAACAAAATGTTAATTATCAAATTCAAAAGAAATAGATAATTTTATTTATAAGAATTATAAAATGGCTTTAATACAAATAGTTCCACCACCTGCACCACCTCCCCCGCCACCAGGACTCCCAATTGATAATGGAATAATAATACTCTTTATAGTAGCAATACTGTATGGTTCTTTTATTATTATCAACAATATTAAAAGTAAAACACAATATTAAAGAATTTACCCCATCAAATTTAAAGTGATGGGGTTTTAAGTACAATGAAAATTGGTTTTATAATAAATTCCTAATTTGAATACATTTCCTTTCCTTCTAAAACTATACACCTAGGCTTCTTCTATCAAAAATTGGTGCTTTATTAAAAACAATCCAAAATTCAGTATACATAAAGCAGATTTCGTATCTTTGCGCCCCATTCCAAAGAAAAAAATGAGATTACATAGAAACTTAACTTTTGCGGTTATAGACAGCATTAGAGATATATTTAACGAAGGTGTTTACGCTGATAAAGCCGTAGAAAAAGCATTAAAACGTGATAAACGTTGGGGTGCAAGAGATCGAAAATTTGTTGCAGAAACCATATACGATATTGTACGTTGGAACAGGTTATATTCAGAAATTGCTGAAGTAAAAGCTCCTTTTGATAGAGATAACATTTGGAGATTATTCTCTGTATGGTGTATTTTAAGAGGAATTCCATTACCAGATTGGAATCAAGTTGGTGATGTCCCAGAAAGAAAGATTAAAGGTCGTTTTGATGAATTGTCTAGAACTAGAAAATACAGAGAATCTATTCCTGATTGGATGGATGAAATGTGTGAAAAAGAATTAGGTGAAGAAATTTGGACGAAAGAAATTGCTGCTTTAAATGTACAAGCAAGTGTAATTTTAAGAACAAATACATTAAACATTTCTAGAGAAATTCTTCAGAAAAAATTACATGCAGAAAATGTAATTACAGAGTTTGTTCCTGATCATCCAGATGCATTGATATTACCAGAAAGAGCAAATGTATTTAAAACAGAAGCTTTTCATAATGGTTATTTTGAAGTACAAGACGCCTCTTCTCAATTAGTAGCAGCGTATTTAGATGTTAAACCTGGTATGAAAGTAGTAGACACTTGTGCTGGTGCTGGTGGTAAAACCTTACATTTATCTGCTTTAATGGAAAACAAAGGGCAAATTATTGCCATGGATATTTATGAAAGTAAACTTCGTAAACTTAAAGTTAGAGCCAAAAGAAACAAAGCACACAATATTGATATGCGTGTAATTGATTCTACAAAACCAATTAAAAAATTACACGGTAAAGCAGATAGAGTTTTAATTGATGCTCCTTGTTCTGGATTAGGTGTTATTCGTAGAAACCCAGATTCTAAATGGAAACTACAGCCAGAATTTATTGAGAATATAAAAAAAATACAACAAGATGTTTTACAACAATATTCTAAAATGGTAAAACCAGGAGGAAAATTAGTGTATGCTACATGTTCAGTTTTACCCTCAGAAAATCAAGATCAAGTTAATCATTTCTTAACATCAGAATCAGGAAAAGATTTTACCTTTGTTTCAGACAAAAAAGTATTAGCACATATTTCTGGTTTCGACGGGTTTTACATGGCACTTTTAGAAAGAAAATAAAACTCTATATTTATTGCTGATATTAGAGTTGCTATTACTGAAAAAGAAAGTATCTATTTTTTAATTTAACAACAATATAAATGGTGAAAAAACTACTTTTATTAATTTTTATTACATCATTCTCAATCTCATTTTCTCAAGTTGAATCATATTATGATGATGTCAATTTAGCTTTGATTGGAATCGATCTAAAAAATGAATTAGCTACTAAAATTATAGCTACACATACAAACATGCTAACATATACTCCTGGAGTATGGGAAGCATCAAAAATAACAGATGCTAACCCTTCGAATAGCTCTGAAGTGGTTTTAATTTATGGTTGGGAAGATGGCTCTGATGGAGATATTACAAACGACAGTACTAGAGATAATAGTTTGCAAGATAGTGGTGGTGGTGCTTCTTTTGTTTGGAATAGAGAACATGTTTTTTCAAAATCATTAGCAGATCCTATTTTAATAACTACTAATCCTGGTCCTGGAACTGATGCACATCATTTAAGACCTGCAGATAAAACAAGAAATTCAACTAGAAGTAATTATAAATTTGCATCTGGATCTGGTAATTCTAATCGTTCTTCAGTAACTTATAATGGTCCTGAAGGAGCAAATACAAGAGGTTGGTATCCAGGAGATGAATGGAAAGGTGATGTTGCTAGAATGATGATGTATATGTACGTACGTTATGGCGATCAATGTTTACCAACAGCTGTTGGTGTTGGTAATTCTACCTCTACTCCAGATGATATGATTGATTTATTCTTACAATGGAATGTTGAAGATCCTGTTTCTGAATTTGAAAAAGGAAGAAATACATTTCATGAAAATACCTCAAATACATATGCACAAGGAAACAGGAATCCATTTATAGACAATCCTTATTTAGCAACTGTTATTTGGGGAGGAGCAGAAGCAGAAGATACTTGGGGAACTTATACAACTAATGATAATGAAGCTCCAACAGTTCCAACTTCAGTTTCTTTAAGTAATATAACGACTTATTCTATAGATGCTTCTTGGACAGCTGCTACAGATAATATTGGAGTAACAAGCTATGATATATTTGTTGACGGAAATTTAAAAGGAAACTCTACAAGTACAAATTATACAATAACCGGACTATCTTCTAGTACAACATATGCAGTTACTGTTTTAGCAAAAGATATTTCAAATAATAAATCTAATCAAACAACAGCAGTTAATGGTACAACTTTAGTTGACAATGATGCTCCTACTACACCTACAAATTTAATTGTAACTAATGAAATTGGTAATTCTTTTAGAGTAAGTTGGACAGAATCTACAGATAACACAGCAGTAACAAGTTATGATGTATATTTAGACGGAACTTTTAACACGAACACAATAAATACTGCTACTACTATTACTAATTTAAATATTTCAACTACTTATAGCGTAACAGTTTTAGCAAAAGATTCAGCAAATAACGAATCTGCACAAAGTACTCCAGTAGACGCAACAACTACTGATGGGACTAATAATGCAAATGAATTATTTTTCTCTGAATATGTTGAAGGAACATTTAATGGTAATAATGCAATTGAAATTGTAAACCTTACAGGTAATACCATTGATATGGCTAATTATAGTATAAAAAAACAAACTAATGGAGCTGGTGGATGGATTAGTGAATTGCCTTTGTCTGGAACCATAAATATTAATGATGTATTTGTAATTATAAATAGTCAAGCAGAAGATGATAGTTTAAACTCTCAAGCTGATTTATCTTCTGGAGCACCAATTAATTTTAATGGAAATGACCCTATTGGATTATTCAAAAATGGATCATTAATAGATATTATTGGAGTTTTTAATAGTGGCGGAGGAAATTTTGCAGAAAACGTTACATTAAGAAGAAAATTATCAGTTTTAGAACCAAACATTGGTTCAGATAAAAATCTACCAGAATGGAATCTTAATGAATGGGAAACTTTCTCTGAAGACACATTTAACGGTATTGGTGTGTTTGATGGTGTTTTAAATATTGAAAATGAAATTTTCAACTCTTTTAAAATGTATCCAAATCCAGCAAATGGAAACAGCGTTTATTTTAATGTTACAGAAGATGTAACAATTAACATATATAATGTTTTAGGTAAATTGATTTCAATATCAGAAGTAACAAAAAATAAAAATAATATTGATATTTCTCAATTAGCTAAAGGAATCTATTTAGTAAAGATTAATTCCAGAAAACAATTTATCACTAAAAAACTGATAAAGAATTAATTTCTTATTTTTAAATTATAAAAAAAGACTGTCTAACTAGACAGTCTTTTTTTATGGTTAATAAACACGTGAACAACTATTAAATTTCAATTAAAATAAACTCACATTTTAATTTGAAAAAAAGTAAATTTGCACTTTTTACAACAATACCCAAAAATAACACTATAATGATTCATTTCTTTGGAAATAAGGACAGTAAAGTATTCGCCGTTCAAACAACAAAAGATTTAGCAAAAACAACAATTTCTAAACTGACTTGGTTATTTGCTAATCAACCAAAAATAGAAGAAACATCAATCGATGCTTTTTTTGTTGGTCCAAGAGCAGCTATGATTACTCCTTGGAGTACAAATGCAGTTGAAATTACTCAGAATATGGGTATTAAAGATATCATCAGAATTGAAGAATTTATTACTTCTACTGAAGAATTTTCTGACTTTGACCCAATGATTTCTGAAAAATTTAATGGTTTACATCAAGAATCTTTTGATGTACATATTCAACCAGAAGCTATTTTAGATATTGAAAACATTGCAGAATATAACGATAAAGAAGGTTTATCTTTAAGTGATGAAGAAGTTGAATACTTAGAAAGTGTTGCAACTAAAATTGGAAGAAAATTAACAGATTCTGAAGTATTTGGTTTTAGCCAAGTAAATTCTGAACACTGTAGACATAAAATATTTAACGGAACTTTTGTTATTGATGGTGAAGAAATGCCAACATCATTATTCAAATTGATAAAAGAAACGTCTAAACAATTTCCTAATGATATTGTTTCAGCATATAAAGACAACGTTGCCTTTGTAAAAGGACCAAAAGTGGAACAATTTGCTCCTAAAACAGCAGACAAACCAGACTTTTATCAAACATCTCTTTTTGATTCTGTAATTTCATTAAAAGCAGAAACTCATAATTTCCCAACAACTGTTGAGCCTTTTAATGGTGCTGCAACTGGTTCTGGTGGAGAAATTAGAGATAGACTTGCAGGAGGAAAAGGTTCTTTACCTTTAGCAGGAACGGCTGTTTATATGACTTCTTACTCTCGTTTAGAAGCTTCTATCGATTCCGTTAAGAATACAAGATATTGGGAAAATAAATTTGAAGCAAGAGATTGGTTATACCAAACTCCGATGGATATTTTAATTAAAGCATCTAATGGAGCTTCAGATTTTGGAAACAAATTCGGACAACCTTTAATTACAGGTTCTGTATTAACTTTTGAGCATGAAGAAAATTCTTCTTCAAGTGAATCTAAACCAAGAAAACTTGGATTTGATAAAGTGATTATGCAAGCTGGTGGAATTGGTTATGGAAAAGCAGAACAAGCTTTAAAAGACACACCTAAAGAAGGTGATAAAATTGTAATTCTTGGTGGTGAAAACTACAGAATTGGAATGGGTGGAGCTGCAGTTTCTTCTGCAGACACAGGTGCTTTAGATTCAGGAATTGAATTAAATGCTGTACAACGTTCTAATCCAGAAATGCAAAAACGTGCTGCAAACGCAGTTCGTGGAATGGTAGAAAGTGAAGAAAACTTTATTGTTTCTATTCACGATCATGGTGCTGGAGGACATTTAAATTGTTTATCAGAATTAGTAGAAGATACTGGAGGTAAAATCAATTTAGATGCATTACCTGTTGGAGATCCTACTTTATCTGCAAAAGAAATAATCGGTAACGAATCTCAAGAAAGAATGGGATTAGTTATTGCAGAAGAACATTTAGAAACTTTACATAAAATTGCAGATAGAGAACGTTCTCCTATTTATGATGTTGGTGAAGTTACAGGAAATGACCGTTTTACTTTTGAATCTAAATCAACAGGTGAAAAACCAATGGATTTAGCTTTAGAAGATATGTTTGGTTCTTCTCCTAAAACTGTTTTAACAGATAAAACTGTAAAAAGAAACTACAAGAATTCTAGATATAAAATTAAGAATTTTAAAAACTATTTAACGCAAGTTTTACAGTTAGAAGCTGTTGCTTGTAAAGATTGGTTAACAAATAAAGTAGACCGTTGTGTTGGTGGTAAAGTTGCCAAACAACAATGTGTTGGTCCGTTACAAATTCCGTTGAATAACGTTGGTGTAATGGCATTAGATTATAAAGGAAAAGAAGGAGTTGCAACTTCAATTGGTCACTCTCCTATTTCTGGATTAATTGATCCTGCTGCAGGAAGTAGAAATGCAATTACAGAATCTTTAACCAATATTATTTGGGCTCCTTTAAAGGATAATTTAGATTCAATTTCATTGTCAGCCAACTGGATGTGGCCTTGTAAAAACGAAGGTGAAGACGCTCGTTTATATAAAGCTGTAAAAGCGGTTTCAGAATTTTCTATAGATTTAGGTATCAATGTACCAACAGGAAAAGATTCTTTATCAATGAAGCAAAAATATGCTGATGATGAAGTTATTGCTCCAGGAACTGTTATTATTTCTGCTGCAGGTAACTGTAATGAAATCAGTAAAGTTGTGGAACCTCTTTTAAAAATTGATGGAGGAAACATCTATTATATTAATATTTCTCAAGATGAATTTAAATTAGGAGGAAGTTCTTTCCACCAAGTTTTAAATACAATTGGAAATCAAGCTCCTGATGTAAAGAATTCTGCTTTTGTAAAGAATACTTTTAATACAATTCAAGAGTTAATTAAAGGTGATAAAATTACTGCAGGACACGATGTTGCTTCTGGTGGTTTAATTACAACGTTATTAGAAATGTGTTTTGCTGATGTAAATTTAGGAGCAGATTTTAATATTTCTGCTTTAAATGAAGAAGATTCTATCAAAGTTTTATTTTCTGAAAATTCAGGAATTGTTTTTCAAGCAGATGCTTCTGTAGAAGCAATTTTATCAGAAAATAACATTGAGTTCTTCAATATTGGAACTGCAAATAATTCAGGAACTGTAAATATTCAAAACTGTGAAGAAAACTTTACGTTTGATGTTGCTGAAATGAGAGATATTTGGTATAAAACTTCTTTCTTATTAGATCAAAAACAAACAGCTAATAATTTAGCTCAAGATCGTTTTGATAACTATAAAAATCAGCCTTTACAATATACTTTCCCTAAAAACTTTAAAGGAAAATTACCAAAAATAAATTCAAAAGGAACAAAACCAAAAGCGGCTATTATTCGTGAAAAAGGTTCTAACTCTGAACGTGAAATGGCAAATGCAATGTATTTAGCTGGTTTTGACGTAAAAGATGTTCATATGACAGATTTAATTTCTGGTCGTGAAACTTTAGAAGATATTCAGTTTATTGGCGCTGTTGGAGGTTTCTCTAATTCTGATGTTTTAGGTTCTGCAAAAGGTTGGGCTGGAGCATTTTTATACAATGCAAAAGCTAAGAAAGCGTTAAAGAACTTCTTTAAAAGAGAAGATACTTTATCTGTTGGTATTTGTAATGGAGCACAATTATGGATGGAATTAGATTTAATTAATCCTGATCATAAAGTACATGGTAAATTAGTTCATAATGATTCTCAGAAACATGAAAGTTCTTTTACTTCTGTAAAAATTCAAGAAAATGATTCTGTAATGTTATCTAGTTTAGCAGGAACAGAATTAGGAGTTTGGATTTCTCATGGAGAAGGTAAATTTAACTTACCAGAAGCTGAAGAAAACTATAATATTGTTGCAAAATATGGTTATGAAGGATACCCAAATAACCCAAATGGTTCTGATTTTAACACAGCTATGATGTGTGATAAATCTGGACGTCATTTAGTTACAATGCCACACATTGAGCGTTCTACTTTTCAATGGAACTGGGCAAATTACCCAGACGGAAGGCAAGATGAAGTTTCACCTTGGTTAGAAGCTTTTGTAAATGCTAAAACCTGGTTAACAAAATAATTTTACAAAAAAAGTATCTCAAAAAGGGCTTTTTTTAAAGCCCTTTTTTTGGCTCTAATAATCAATAAAACAGCACTATTTAATAAAAAAAATGAAAGTTCCAGAAAAATATCAATTTATAGTTGAATTAGGAAAAGCACTACATATATATGGTATTCCTTCCTATAAAATTCAATCTTACCTAACAGAAGTTGCCAGTACACAAGGTATTACTGGTAGCTTTATGGATTCTCCGACTTGGATAAATTATGTTTTTTATGAGGATGAAAATTCTTTTAATTATATTGAATGTATTCCTCCTGGATCATTAAATTTAGGTGCTTTTTCTAGAATTGCAGAACTAACAAATAAGGTTATTGATTCTAAAATTGATAATAGCGCTATAAATAAAGAATTGAACATTATTCATGCAAAAACCAAAACAGTAAATCACTTGCATTTAACATTAGCATATGCTTTTTCTGCGGGTTGTTTTAGCATAATGATTGGTACCAATTGGATCTCTTTTGCTTTTTCATTATTATTAGGAGCTCTTATCTATTTTTTGGTGTTTTTATCAACTAAATCTAATTATATACAAAACGTATTCGAATCTTTAAGTGCATTAGTTGTAACTATTATCTGTTGCTCATTAACCTTAGTTTTCCCAAACTTTAATTTAGGCTTAACCATATTAGCTTCTATTATTATTTTTATTCCAGGATTAGCAATTACAACTGCTTTAGAAGAAATAACTTCTAAAAGTCTCGTTTCTGGAGGTGCAAAACTTTTTGATTCCATTCTCTTATTATTTAAACAGTTTTTTGGAGTTTTACTTGGTTTAGGGTTAATGACATCTTTGGTTGATATCGATTTAACGTATCATGTTTCTGAGATGCCAAAATGGACAATATTTTGTGCTGTTCCAATATTTTCAATTGCTCTTTTACCAATATTTCAAGTAAGAAAAAAAGACATGGTTTTTGGTGCTTTAACAGGTGTTATTGCATTTTTTACGACTGTTTTATTCTCTGGATATGGTGTATTAGTTAGTACCTTTATTGGTACTTTGGCTGTAGTTGGAGTGAGTCGTTTATTTGGGATGATTTCTAAAACTCCAAAAACAGTTTATTTAATTCAGGGAGTTGTAATGTTAGTACCAGGAAGTAAATCTTTTATGGGTTTAAGTAACTCATTTTTTAACCCATCGACTACTACAGGTTCTGCAAATTTATTTGAGCAAGTTGCTTTTATACTTATGGGAATTATTGGTGGACTTCTTTTTGCTGGTACTTTTAGAGAAAGAAAGCCTAGAAAAATTGGAGGCATAATAAAAAAATAAACTACTTATTTTATATAAAAAAACAGCTTTTAGAGTTATCTAAAAGCTGTTTTTTTTTTTTTGCGTTAGGGATAGAACGGTTTGTTTGAGCTCTTTTTTATACTTAACTCATTTCAGTATCTCATTTAAAAAATAAAATTCTTATAATTAATTACAGATGCTTAAATAAATTGAGCATAAAAAAAGCGAGTAGTGAAAGCCCGACCTTTGGTAACGCCCAAAATATTTAATTTAGAGCTATCATAATTATCGTCTTGCCAATTATTGCGAAGAAATCACAAAATGTTTACAAACCAGTATTCTCAATACTATTAAGGTAAAACCAGTTATTTACGATTTTTTACAACTAATTATAATTTAACATAGTTACATTTGATTAGATATGAATCATAAATATTTTGAACCCAATAATAAAGTAATTCATTTAATTGAGGAATATTTTCATCTTTCTTTTGATGAAAATGACATTCCTTTTAAATCCGTTATTTTACCTATTGGATTAACACATTTATTTTATATTGAGGCTGGTACTCAAAAAGTTAAAGTTAATGGTGATGAAATACTTTTAGAAGATCTTATAATTACTGGTCAGTACTTTAGATCATATAAATTTTCTACAAATTCTATTACAACATCAATAGGTGCAAATTTACATCCAACGGCACTCCATAAATTACTAAATATTGATGTTTCTGAACTAGAAAACAAACACACACCTTTAGAACAAATTAATAAAACTTTTCATAATAAACTTTTACCAATTTTTCAAGATTCTAAAAATTCTATAGATTTGATTGATACTTTAAATCTATTTTTTTTAAACGCATCACTGCATATTAATAAAAACACGAAACAAATTGACCGTGCTATTTCTTTAATTAGAGAAAAAAATGGATTATTAACTGTATTAGACATCGTAGATGAAATATCCGTTTCACAAAAAACATTAGAAATTCAGTTTAAAAAGATTGTAGGAATAACTCCTGGTAAGTATATAAGGCAATTCCGTTTTTTAAACTTAATGAAAAATTATATTTCTACAGAAATTGAAATTAATGAATTAATTTATAAATATAACTATTACGATTCATCTCATTTTGCAAAAGATTTTAAATTATTTATGAATCAAGATTTTAATTCATTTTTTAAACAAGACTACTCTTTTTTAAAGAAATACTTAAAAGAGTAAGTTTTTTACGATTTTTTACAATAATTTTAATTACAACATAACTAAATTTGATAAATGCCTTATTATGACATTGTTAAATTTTTCGGGGGATTAATTTATAATGTTAAAGAGAATGACATTTGTTATGAAGTTTAAAAAGATCAAATTTAATTATTTGGTCTTTTTACTTTTACAACACTTAAAAAATAAATTTTTTAATATAAAAACCCAGAAACATTACATTTCTGGGTTTTCTAATCAAAGTAAATTATGGAAGTTTTACTCAATTGATTTAATGGTTGCTTGTGCAGAAACTAATCTTGCAATTGGTACTCTATAAGGAGAACAACTCACATAATCCATACCAACATTATAACAGAATTCAATAGAACTTGGTTCACCTCCATGTTCGCCACAAATACCAACTTTTAAGTTTGGTTTTGTACTTCTACCTCTTTCTGTACCTAAGATTATTAATTGCCCTACTCCTTCTTGATCTAAGACTTCAAAAGGATCTACTTTTAAAATTCCTTTTTCTAAATAGATTGGCAAAAATTTACCAGCATCATCTCTAGAATATCCAAATGTCATTTGTGTTAAATCATTTGTACCAAAAGAAAAGAAATCTGCTTTTTCTGCTATTTTATCTGCCATTAAAGCTGCTCTTGGTATTTCGATCATAGTTCCTACAGAAAACTCAATAGTATTATTTCTTTCATCAAAAATAGTTGCTGCAGTAGTTCTAATTATTTCTTCTTGAAATTCATACTCTTTAACAGTACCCACTAAAGGAACCATAATTTCTGGTTTACAAATAATACCTTTTTCTTTTAAATTTAATGCAGCTTCTATAATTGCTCGCGTCTGCATTTCTGTAATTTCTGGATATGTATTTCCTAATCTGCAACCTCTATGACCTAACATAGGATTGAATTCTTCTAACTCAGAAACTTTACTTTTAACAGCTTGTAAAGTAATATGCATATCTTCTGCTAAATCTTTCTGTGTCGCTAATTGATGAGGAACAAATTCGTGTAATGGAGGATCTAGTAAACGAATCGTTACAGGGAAACCTTGCATAGCTTCAAAAATTCCTTCAAAATCTTCTCGCTGCATAGGTAATAAATCTTCTAAAGCTTGTTTTCTTCCTTTAACCGTTTCAGAAAGGATCATTTCTCTCATCGCTTTTATTCTGTCTAATTCGAAAAACATGTGCTCTGTTCTTGTTAACCCTATTCCTTGAGCTCCAAAACTTCTAGCAATTTTTGCATCTTTTGGACTATCAGCATTTGTTCTTACTTTCATTACTGAGTATTTGTCAGAAAGCTTCATCAATTCGGCAAATTCACCACTTAATCCTGGTTCCATTGTAGCAACTTTCCCTTCAATAATATTACCTGTAGAACCGTTTAAAGAAATCCAATCTCCTTCATGGTATTCATGATCTCCTACAGTTAAAGTTCTTTTTTTATAATTTATTTTTAAAGCTCCTGCTCCAGAAATACAACATTTACCCATTCCACGTGCAACAACTGCAGCATGAGATGTCATTCCTCCTCTTGCAGTTAAAATACCTTTTGCGATATTCATTCCTTCTAAATCTTCAGGAGAAGTTTCTATTCTTACTAAAATACTACTCTTATATTTATTTGCTTCATCAGCAAAAAATACAATTTTACCAGTTGCAGCTCCGGGAGAAGCAGGTAAACCTTGTGCTATAACATTGGCTTTTTTTAATGCTTTTAAATCGAATATTGGGTGTAATAATTCATCCAATTTATTGGGTTCAACAATTAATAGAGCTTCTTTTTCATCAATCATTCCTTCTTTTAATAAATCTATTGCAATTTTCACCATTGCAGCACCTGTACGCTTACCGTTTCTGGTTTGAAGAATCCAAAGTTTTCCATCTTGCATTGTAAACTCCATATCTTGCATATCTCTATAATGCTTTTCTAACGTATTTTGATATGAATTTAATTCCTTAAAAATTGAAGGCATTAATTCTTCTAAAGAAGGATAATTTTCAAGTCTATCTTCTTCTTCAACTTTTGCTAATTCTGCCCAACGTTTAGAACCAAGTTTTGTAATTTGTTGAGGAGTTCTAACACCAGAAACAACATCTTCTCCTTGTGCATTAATTAAATATTCTCCATTAAAAACATTTTCGCCAGTACCTGCATCACGAGTAAAACAAACTCCTGTCCCAGAATTTTCACTCATGTTTCCATAAACCATTGCTTGCACATTTACGGCAGTTCCCCAATCTGCAGGGTAACCATGCATATTTCTGTAATACACTGCTCTATTTCCATTCCAGCTATTAAAAACAGCAACTATTGCTCCCCAAAGTTGTTCCCAAGGATTTGTAGGAAAATCATGACCTGTATTTTTCTTTACAGCTACTTTAAAATCGAATACTAAATCTTTTAAATCTTGAATAGTAAATTCTGTATCTAATTCAATTTTTCTTTTTTCTTTTAAGTTCTCCATTATTTCCTCAAATGGATCTATATCTTCTTTTGAAGCTGGCTTCATACCTAAAACAACACTACCATACATTTGAATAAACCGACGGTAAGAATCCCAAGCAAATTGCTCGTTATTTGTTTTTTTTACCAACCCTAAAACAACGTCATCATTCATTCCTAAATTTAGTACAGTATCCATCATTCCTGGCATAGAAACTCTTGCTCCTGAGCGCACAGAAACTAAAAGCGGATTTTCTTTATCTCCAAATTTTGTTCCCATTAAGGTTTCAATGTTTTCAATTGATGATTCTACATCATGTAGAATCATCTCAACAACTTTTTCTTTTCCTAATAAGTTATATTCTGTACAAACTTCTGTAGTTATTGTAAATCCTGGAGGCACAGGGATACCGATTGCACTCATTTCAGCTAAATTAGCTCCTTTACCACCTAATAGGTTTTTCATTTTGCTGTTTCCTTCAGCTTGTTTACCCCCAAATTTATATACACGGGGTTTTACATTTTGTAATACTTCCATAATATGTTTTTAAATTATTTTTTATCTATGCTTAAAAAAAGCATGACTAAAGATACCTTTTAACTAAAAATTTAAAAATGATGCAAGTCATTTTATGAGCGTTTTAAAAATAAAAATAATTTACAAAGTGTCACAACTTAAATTTTGAGATGTCATTAATATGTAAACAAATTAAAACTCAAAACGATGAAAAATAAAATTACTCTTATAGCATTCAGTTTATTTTTAGTATCCTCTATTTCTTTTGCTCAGAAAAAAGTGGAAGCTTCTAGTATTATGAAAGACATTAAAGCTGGAAAATCAATTTCTATTAACAATACAACAATTGTAGGTGTTTTAGATTTTACATATATGGATAATGCTATGGAAAAACTTCCAAGCAAAAAGAAAAAAAGTTGGTTTAATTGGAGTTCTGGTAATTCTTCAAACGAAATCAAAAAAATGATAGATGTAAAGATTTCTTTTACAAACTGTATATTTAAAGACGATGTTTTAGCTTATATACCAGATGAAGATTCTGGATATACATTTACAGCTAGTTTTGAAGATATTGCAGTTTTTAAAAATTGTAAATTTGAACGTAAAGCAATGTTTAAATACTCTCGCTTTGAAAGAAATTCAGATTTTTCTGGTTCTTCATTCAATGATGATAGTACTTTTAAATATGCCAAATTTGATAAAAATATTAGTTTTGAAAATACAACTTTTGATGAAATTGCTACTTTTAAATATGCTAAATTCAATAATAACGTAAGCTTCTATAATGCTGTATTTAAAGACTCTGCAACATTTAAGTATACTAATTTTTCTGATGGTGTTTCCTTTAAAAATACAAAATTTGAAGAAGACTTAAACATTAAATATATGAAAGTTTCTGGCGAGTTTAACATTACAAATATGAATGTATCTTATGACATAGACTCTAAGTACACTAAAATTAATGGAAAAAGCTTCAGTAAATACTTAATTGACAAAAAATAGGTATTTATACCTGTTTTTTATTACTCAATAAGTTATAAATTGCACTCATAATGGGATAGGTTAGATTAGGGGCTAACTAAAACCAATCAAGTTAAGCTAGCTTCTTTTTAAAAGAAGCTAGCTTTCTTATTTACTTTAAACTGATGAATTTTTTCCACAAATCGTTTTTATTAATTTGATCTTTTAAGTATTCGTTTATAATAAAAAAAAACTTTAGGATCTATTAATGAAGGACACTTAATTCCTACAAGTAAATCTTCAAAAAATTCATTTTAAATAAACACAAAGAAATTTATCAAAAAAGATTTAATACATTATAAATATTATATTATTCTTAATAAAAAACTCTTATAATAAGTATTTGCGAAATCGATGTAAAATTCATACTTTGCCTACTTCAAATAAATATTTATGGCAATAGAAGTTAAAAGGTTATTCGATTTCCCTTATTATCAATTGGAGTCTTATAGTTTAGAGAAAGCGTTTATATCAAAAACGAGTGGTAGTTGGCAATCAATTACTACCCAAGAATATATTGACCAAGCCAATCAAATTAGTAGAGGATTAATAAGATTGGGTATAAAACCTAACGATAAGATTGCTATAATTTCTTCTACCAATAGAACAGAATGGAATATTTGCGATATAGGTATTTTACAAACAGGTGCTCAAAATGTTCCTATTTATCCTACTATTAGTAAGGAAGATTATGAATATGTATTAAACCATTCAGAATCTATTTACTGTTTTGTTTCAGATAAAGAAGTCTTAAAAAAGATTAACAAAATAAAAAAGAAGACTAAATTAATAAAAGTTTTTACTTTTGATGATATTAAAGGTGAAGAAAGCTGGAATGAAGTATTAGAATTAGGAAAAGATGATAGCAATCAAAATGCTGTTGAAGAAAGAAAAAACGATGTAAAAGAAGATGATTTAGCTACTTTAATCTATACATCTGGAACAACAGGAAGACCTAAAGGTGTTATGCTTTCTCATAAAAACATTGTTTCTAATGTTTTAAGTTCTGAAAAATGTGTTCCGTTTGATTATGGTAAATCTAAAGGATTAAGTTTCTTACCTGTTTGTCACATTTTTGAACGTATGATTTTATATCTATATCAATATTGTGGAGTCTCAATTTATTTTGCAGAATCTATTGAAAAACTTTCAGAAAATGCACAAGAAATTAAACCTCATGTAATGACTGCTGTACCACGTTTGTATGAGAAAATTTATGATAAAATAGTTTTAAAAGGAGAAACATTAACCGGTATTAAAAAAGGTTTATTCTTTTGGGCTTTAAATTTAGGTTTAAGGTACGAACCAAATGGCGCAAATGGTTGGTGGTATGAAAAAAAATTAAGTTTAGCTAGAAAATTAATTTTCTCTAAATGGCAAGCTGCTTTAGGTGGTGAATTAAAAATAATGGTTTCTGGAAGTGCTGCTTTACAACCAAGATTAGCAAGAGTCTTTGCAGCAGCAGGTATGCCAATTATGGAAGGTTATGGTTTATCAGAAACATCACCTGTTATTGCTGTAAATGACGAACGAAATAATGGTTTTAGAATTGGTACTGTAGGTAAAGTTATTGATGATGTTGAAGTAAAAATAGCAGAAAATGGAGAAATTATAGTAAAAGGACCAAATGTAATGTTAGGTTATTTTAAAGATCCAGAAAAAACAGCTAGTGTTATTAAAGGTGGTTATTTTTATACAGGTGATAAAGGAGAATTTGATAAAGATGGTTTCTTAAAGATTACTGGAAGAACTAAAGAAATGTTTAAAACTTCTGGAGGTAAATATGTTGTACCACCATTATTAGAAGGAGAATTAAAACAATCTTTATTTATAGAACAAGTAATGGTAATTGGTGAAGGAGAGAAAATGCCAGCTGCTTTTATTCAACCTAATTTTGAGTTTATTAGAGAATGGATTCATCATAAAAAATTAGATATAGGAGATTCAAACCAAGATATTATTAGTTCTGATAGAGTTATAAAACGTATTCAAAAAGAAGTTGATAAGTGCAATAAAAACTTTGGTAAATGGGAACAAATTAAGCGTTTTGAACTTACGCCAGATGTTTGGTCTATTGAAGGTGGACATTTAACGCCTACAATGAAAATGAAACGTAAAATTATAAGAGAAATTTATCAAGATTTATTCGATAAAATATATAGAGTATAATTTTATTATTAATAGATAAAAAAAGTAGCTTAGGTTAAACCTAAGCTACTTTTTTTTGTCCAAAATTGAATATTTTTATATTTATTTCAATCAATTCTTAACTATTAAGCGTTTGTTTTATGTTGGCATTTCAAACATATTTAAATGTTTTTTTAATATCCCTGAAGGGATATTTTTTGTTTCATCAAAAATTCTAGTATCTCCAAATAAAATAAAGCTATCTCTAGCTCTTGAAACAGCAACATTCAACATATTTGGCTTATTATCTCTATCAAAAAACAAAACACCTTCATCTTTATTGCTATAAACAGAACTAAACAATACAATACTACGTTCTGCTCCTTGAAGCGCATGTACAGTTCCTAACTTTATCTTATTCACTTTAAAACCAGATTCTATTAAAGCTTTAGAAAGTTCTGTTTTCTGACTAGCAAATGGTGTTATAATGCCTAAAACACTTTCAATAGAATCTACATTATAGGCTTTTTCTATATCTCCTTTATGCATATTCAGCCACAAAATAATCGCTTTAACTTCGTTTAAATTATGACGACTATTAAATTTACGTTCACTAAAACCATCTACGTGGTACGCCATCATAGAAGCAAATAATTGATCTTTATGCGCCTTCCCTTTCATTGGTTTTAAAATACCATCGTACGCTAATTCATTACAAAAACCAATAATTTCATCATTACACCTTCTGTGTTCTAATAATAACAAGCCATTTTCCTTTTTGGTAACTAAAGGTGTTTGATATTCACAAGCATTTTGAGCCATTTTCATGATACTTCCACTAGAAGCTAAAAAACCAATTTCATTTAAATATTCATTTTGTGAATGGTCTGTAACAATATTTTGGTTGATTAAATTTCCAAAATCAATTTTTGGAGGAATAGACCAAATTGGTTCTATCTGTTTTAAATCTCCAACAACAATTGCTTTTTGTGCTAATGAAAATATAGGAATACTAACCTCGGGAGTTACTTGTCCTGCTTCATCAATAATCAATAAATCTAAAAAATTGAATAATGGTAAGTATTCGAAAATAGGCTTTCCGTGTTCATTTTCTCCTTGAAATTGACTGAATAAAAAATGTGTCGGAGCAGTATATAAAGTTGCCACAAAACAAGGTGTTAGCATTGCTCTACGTTTCCATTTTGCAATTACAATCTTCTCCCCTGTTCCTTTTTCTGTTTCATTTTCTAGTACATCTTGTGTTTCTAAAATCCATCTTGCTTCCCAATAATGTGTCGCTAATAAAAAAGCTTTATGACGTAAACTTAAATCTATTTCGTCATAAAAGAATCGATGTGTTTTATCATTAGATTCCATTTTTTCATATTCAAATTCCCACATTTGAGCTTCTGAAATAAAAGGATATCCTGTAATATTATTTTGATGTTTCCAGTTTTTTAATTTTAAGTTTGATGACAAAGCCAAATTAAGATCTGCAATACATTTTTTTATAAAAACTAACGCTTTTTCATCGCTAATAAGTGTTTCTTTATCAATAATAAAAAGATGTTCAGAATTGGATGTATTTTCTTCTGAATCAATTTTAAAATAACGCTTTATCTCATTAATAAAACCATCTCCTTTAGCAAGTACCTTTATCTTGACAATAATATCTCTCCATTCTTGTAATTTAGAAATTTTAATCACATTTTTTTTAATGTGATTATTCTTATCAAGCAGTAAATTATTAACTTTTTCAATAGAAAATAAATAGTTTTGAGAAATCTGAACTCCTTCTATCAAATTATCTTCCATTACAGTAATTTCTTCCTGAAGGTGTTGACAAACATCATCTAATGAACTAGCTCCAAAACCAAAATATTCATGATATTTACTATAATAAAAATGCTCAGCATTCAATAAATATTCTTCATTTTCTAGATCACATAAAGTTCCTTCGTTACCAAACATATTCCCTTTTAGGTAATTTATGTTTTTTAAAGATTTTTCACTTTTAGAACTAGATGGTAAATAAGTTGCATACCCATTAAAACCAGGAATCCAGCGTTCTGCTAAATTGCCCATGTCACTTTTAGAGTTAATAAAACTATCTATAATATTTGTTACTGCTTGGTTATTTGTTGAACACGCTAAAATAACTGGCGCATCTTCACCTCTAATAGCTGCTCTAACAACCTCTGTAGCTACTAAACTTTGTAATAAAGTAGTTTTACCAGTTCCTGGAGGTCCATTTACTGCTGTAATAGCATTTTCTTCAGCTGTAAAATAAGATAATAACGTTTTTCGTTGACTAATAGAAAGAGGAAACTCATTAGACATTTGTCCTAAATGTAAATGATTAAAATCTAAAAAACCTTTATCGGTAATCGGATCTCTTCGCTCTCTATTAATAGGATTTATTATTTTTGAAATTAACGGTAACTCTTCAGTCTCATTTATTAAATTTTCATACAAAAAGAGAATGCTTTTTGCTGCTGAAATCTTAGAACTTCTAGCAAAATAAGTAATGTTATGATTGGTCTTATATCCTTCAGCTCTATAATCACTTATATCTCCATAAGTAATTTCTGAAAAAACTAAATTAATATACTCCCAATAGGAGCTCCACGCTAATCCTTCTTCTTCATTTTCAATTTCAGGTTTTTCTATTTCTCTCGTTTCTGATATTGTTTCAATTGATGAAAAGATAAAATCGTTTCCAACCTCAGCAATTGGATCTAAATAATTACGAACTATTAATGGAAATATTTCTCTTGGAGCAGTTAATTGACCTAAGCGATTTACTCTAGCCGTTATCCAAAATGGATGAATTGATTTTTGTTTGAATTTAGGATCATTCGATTGAAAATCTAACTGAAAAGGAGCAATAATAATCTCAGTATCAAAAACTTTGTACCAATTATCACTATCTTTTTTGGTGATTCCTTTTAGTCTATTGATTCTTTTCTCTTCAATATCAAGCATGTCAGCAGCATTCTTTGAGTTAATAGTTGCCGTACTTAAATCGCAATAATTTTGATTAAATAAGTTTTTAATTCTAGAAATGTCAACAGCTAAATTTTCACTGTCTGTTAAACTATTTTTATAATAATTCAACCAGTTTTTTAAGTTGCTCATGTATTATTTTAGAATTCGTAGTTAGTAGTTTTAATAAAAAATCGAATGCGAATATATACTTTTAGATGTTTATTCTTGTTGAATTAAGCACCATTATTAAATAGAAAAACTAGAATGAATCGTTAATTATTGATGGTTAAGTTATTAATTGAATTTTCATTTAATAATGAAGTAATAACATTTTTGATAGACACTATTTTAGTAAAACTATTCTATCTAGTTCAGTTTATCCTTTACATATTCGAAAACATGTAAAATAAGCACTGTTAGAAGAAATACCAAATAAGTAAGACATTGCTCAGCTTTAGAATTTAAGTTTCATTAGTGTGTCTAAAACAAAAACTCATAAAAGTAAAAAGGAAGCAATAGTATTAATCAATATTGAAGGATTTAAAACTGATAACCTAATCCGATTTGTAGTACTCTATTTTTATATGAATGTTCTATAAATGAAGAAGGATATGACACCTTAGAGATATCAGATAATCCATACATATATTTCATTTCTATAAAAATTCCTAAATTAAAATGATAATCAAATCCTATAAGCAAACCTGAATCAAAATTTTTATATCCTTCTATTTCAAACTTATTAGGATTATTGCTGCTTTTCTCTTTTGAATGTACTACATACCCAAAATAAGCACCAATATTAGAATAGAAATTCTTGAAAATTCTTTTTTTTATGTAAAAAGGTAAATTGATTTGATTGATTTCATGTGTTGTATAATCACCTGGATCTGTATAATTATAAACCCACCCTTGCTCAGAATAAACCAATTCAATTTGAAGTAAGGTATTATCCTTTTTTTGAGTCAATGAAAGGTTAAAACCAGTTGATACATAAAAAGATTTCCTAGAATCAAATTCTCTACTAGAAGAAACACCTTTAACTATAACATTGTAATTTGTATTAGATAAATTAAGACCTCCTTTAACAAAGTATTTTATTGATGATTGTCCAAAACTAGAAGAACTAAACAATAATGATAAAATAAAAATAATAGTTCCTTTTTTCATTTTGATGATATTATTAAAAACAAAAAACCTTACTATTTCTAGTAAGGTTTAAGTGAGCCCTGGAGGATTCGAACCTCCGACCGCCTCCTTAGAAGGGAGGTGCTCTATCCAGCTGAGCTAAGAGCCCGTAGTTTTAAAGTTGCTACGTACAACTGTGTCGGGGTGGCAGGATTCGAACCTGCGACCTCCTCGTCCCAAACGAGGCGCGATGACCGGGCTACGCTACACCCCGAGTTTACTAAAAAATTGCGGAGAGACAGGGACTCGAACCCTGGCGACAGTTACCCGTCGACAGATTAGCAATCTGCTCCATTACCACTCTGGCACCTCTCCTTTTTTAGAACTTATTCGCACATATTTCAAATGCGAGTGCAAATATAGTACTACATTACTGATGTAGCAAACTTTTTAAAACTTTTTTTTAATTATTTTTTTTACTCAGGATATTCTACTCTTAAATGATAAATATTCATCAATTTTTTCTTGATAACTTTCTTTATTATTTCAATTTCTCGGAAAGTAATATTTGAATTTAAAAACTGATTATCAGCCATTTGTTTTGCTATAATTTTATCTATCAAATTACTTACAGATAAAGCTGTTGGTATTTTTAAACTTTTTGATGCTGCCTCTGCAGAATCACACATCATTAAAATTGCAGTCTCTTTTGAAAAAGGAATTGGTCCTTGATACTGAAACTTCTTAATATCTACTTCTGTATCGGGGTTTAATTCTTTCTCTTTCATATAAAAATAGTACGTAGAACTTGTACCATGATGCGTTCTAATAAAGTCTATAATTCTATCTGGCAGCTTGTATTTCTTTGCCAACTCCACTCCTTTTATAACATGATCTGTAATAATTCTCGAACTATCTCTTGGGGATAAATCATTATGAGGATTAACACCTGTAGATTGGTTTTCTGTAAAATACATCGGATTTAACATTTTACCTATATCATGATACAATGCTCCTGTTCTAACTAGCATAGAATTAGCTCCTATTTCATTTGCAGCTGCTTCTGCTAAATTAGCTACTTGCATTGAATGTTGAAATGTACCTGGGGCTTTTTCATTTAGCTCTCTTAAAAGCTTTGTATTTGTATTAGAAAGCTCTAATAAGGTTACATCAGAGACCAAACCAAAAACTTTCTCATACATATATATGATGATGATTGATAAGAATGATAACAATCCATTTGCTGCAAAAAGCATAAAATAAGTCCAATTGATTTGAGAAGCATTTCCTTCTTTTATAATAGAAAAAGCGAAATACGTTACCATATAAATCAGCGTTATTTGAGCTACTGAAATAAATAGACTTGCCCTTTTATATAATTCTGAAACAGTAAGTATCGTTACAATACCTGCAATAATATGTAAATAAATAAACTCAAAACTATCAGGTACAATATATCCTAAAAGCAAGACAGTTAAAACATGGGTAAACAAACCTAAACGTGCATCAAAAAAGGCTTTTAAAACAATTGGAAGTATACTTAAAGGCACTACATATAAGTAATCTGAATTATACTTTATAACCAATGTTTGGATAAAAATCATTGAAAAAACATTGAAAAAGATAAAAGTAACTTTGTTGTTGTTTTCGTAAATTTCTATTCTGTATTTTTTTAGAAATAATAAAAGCATTAATAATGCAAGAGACACTAAAATGGTGTAACCTAAGATAATCCAATTATAGTTTGACTCTGTCCAAACTTGAGACTCAGATTCACTTTTTAAAGAATTTAAAATTGCTAATTTTTTACCTTCTACAAAATCTCCTTTTAAAATAATTAGTTTACCAGCTTCTACTCTACCTTTAGTATAAGAAATGTTCTTAATTTCATTGTCAATTACCTTTTCTGTATATTCATTATCAAAAGACACATTTGGTTTTATAACCTCAGATAATAAATCTAACATTATTTTTTTACCATAAAAAGCTTCTTCTTTTTCTAAATTATTACTTATTATTTCTAATACCTCTTTAGAAGTTAATAAACTTTTAAAAACAAAATCTTCAACTTCATTTCCTTTTCTTATAGCAACTATTTCATTTTTATTGGCAATTCTATCTTGACTTATATCTTCTAAAAAACCTTTCTGATAGACATCATTAATCACTTTTTGCCCAATTAGTGATAAATTTTTAATCTGCTCTAAGCTTAAAGAATCGGATTCTTTTACAAAAGAAATTCTTCTATTATAATTTGCTTTAACGCTATTTTCAACATCAAAATCATGCAAAAAATATAGTTTTGAATTTACTTCAATTTCCTTTTTTTCTATAATAATTTCTTCTTCTGTTTTCTGTATAGCAAAATCAAAAGGCGCGTATAAATTATCATATTTCCAAAGCTGTCCATTATTAAAATCATATTTAAATTGTCCTCCTTTAGGAAACAAATAAACAATTGCAGTTGTGGCAACTAAAAACAAAATCACCTTATAAATAATGGTGTTATTTTGGTACAATTTATTAACTATATTACTCATAGATTTTATCTTCTTACAACAAACTTACCATAAAATATTCAAGGTCAAAAATTCAAGTTGAATAATAAAACTAAAATTGATTTAAAATAGTTAATTTAGCATAACAAATCATACACAAAGTAAACTATATATATTTATGAAAGAAGTCGTAATTGTATCTGTAGCAAGGACTCCTATTGGAAGTTTCATGGGAAGTTTATCTACAATTCCAGCTCCAAAATTAGGAGCAATTGCCATAAAAGGTGCTTTAGAAAAAATAAATTTAGATCCAAGTTTAGTAGAAGAAGTTTTTATGGGTAACGTTGTTTCTGCTGGCTTAGGTCAAGCTCCAGCAAGACAAGCAGCAATATATGCTGGAATTCCTAATACTGTACCTTGTACAACTGTAAATAAAGTTTGCGCTTCTGGTATGAAATCTATCATGTTGGCTGCTCAAACAATTGCTTTAGGTGATGCAGATGTTATAGTTGCTGGTGGTATGGAAAATATGAGTTCTATTCCTCATTATCAAAATGCAAGAAAAGGTTCTAAATTTGGACCAATAATCATGGAAGATGGTTTACAAAAAGATGGTTTAGTAGATGCATATGACAAGCAACCAATGGGTGTTTGTGCAGACGCTTGTGCTACTGAATATAATTTTTCAAGAGAAGATCAAGATAATTTTGCTATTCAATCTTATAATCGTTCTGCAAAAGCTTGGAGCGAAGGAAAATTTGCTGATGAAATTGTACCTGTAGAAATTCCACAAAGACGTGGAGAGCCTATTATTTTCTCTGAAGATGAAGAATACAAGAATGTGAAAATGGAGAAAATCCCTGCATTAAGAGCTGCGTTTACAAAAGACGGAACTGTTACTGCTGCAAATGCTTCTACTATAAATGATGGTGGTGCTGCATTGGTTTTGATGTCAGCAGAAAAAGCAAAAGAATTAAATATAACTCCAATTGCAAAAATAAAGAGTTTTGCTGATGCTGCTCACGAACCAGAATGGTTTACAACTGCACCTGCAAAAGCATTACCAAAAGCTTTAGCGAAAGCAAATATTTCAATAGATGATGTAGATTATTTTGAATTAAACGAAGCATTTT
The DNA here is from genome assembly GCF_002163675.1 of Polaribacter sp. SA4-12. Taxonomy (NCBI): domain Bacteria; kingdom Pseudomonadati; phylum Bacteroidota; class Flavobacteriia; order Flavobacteriales; family Flavobacteriaceae; genus Polaribacter; species Polaribacter sp. SA4-12. Next base: position 1,149,109 of record NZ_CP019334.1, read on the forward strand.
CTATTGTTGGTTTAGCTAATATGAAGATTTTAGGTATCACTGATGATAAAGTGAATGTTAATGGTGGTGCCGTTTCTTTAGGACATCCTTTAGGTGTTTCTGGAGCAAGAATTGTGATTGCTTTAACATCAATTTTAAAACAAAATAATGCTAAAATTGGAGCAGCTGCGATTTGTAATGGTGGTGGTGGTGCAAGTGCATTAGTTTTAGAAAGAATTTAATTTTATTAATAAAAAATACGATCAAATTTTATGCTGTATGGCATTTGTAATTTAAGTATTGCTCCTCTTAGAGCAACAACTTCTGACACATCAGAAATGGTGAGTCAGGTTTTGTTTGGTGAAACTTTTGAAGTTATTGAAAAGGAAAAAGAATGGAGTAAAATTCGTTTAACTTTTGACAACTATGAAGGCTTTATTGATAATAAACAATATACGAATATTACAGAAAATATCTTTTCAGAATTAAAATCTGAAAAACAATATATTTCTGGTGAGATTATTGATTTTATTACAAATGAGAAAAACGAATTAACAACAATTCCTTTAGGTGCTAACTTACCTTTTTACAACAACGGTAAACTACAAATTACACCACAAACTTATGTATACGAAGGCGCAGTATTATCAGAAAAGAAAACTAAAAGAGAGATTTCACAAATTGCTTTTACTTATTTAAACACTCCTTTTTTATGGGGAGGAAAAACGCCTTTTGGTATTGATTGTTCTGGCTTTACACAAATGGTATATAAACTTTGTGGGCATCGTCTTCTAAGAGACGCTAAAGAACAAGCGACACAAGGTGAAGTATTAAGTTTTATTGAAGAAAGTGAACCTGGTGATTTAGCTTTTTTTGATAATGAAGAAGGTGAAATTATACATGTTGGTATCATTTTAAATGATTATCACATTATACATTGTTATGGTAAGGTAAGAATTGATACCTTAGATCATAGTGGAATTTTTAATGCAGATATACAAAAACACACTCATAAATTAAGGATTATAAAAAAAATGATTTAGCAATACTCCTTAAATTAAAGGCATAAAAAAAAACCGAAACTTTATAAAGTTTCGGTTTTTTTTATACGATGTAAAAACTTATTCTTTAGTTCTCATTTCTTTATAAATTGGTCTTAAAGCATCTGCTTTTTCAGTCATTTCAAGAATATCATAAAGATTTAAAAGAGCTCTTACAGATTCTATAGATCTACCAAAACGATCGGCATTTTCTAAAGATGGTAAAGCTTTTCTATATAATGCTTTTTGTTTACCCTCTAACTCTGTATACTTCTTAAAGTTACTAAGATTTTCATTCATTTCATCAATAATAGCCTTTTCTTCGCTCATTAAAGCAACGTGTAAATTCATATAAGCATCAGCATACTCTGGGTTTAACTCTATTGCTTTCTTATAATAACCAATTGCTTCTTCTGTTTTATTTTCACCTGCATTTACTACACCTAAATTAAAAAATAAATTTGCGTTAGTAGGATCTAATTTTACAGCTTCTACCATAAGTTCTTCAAATTTATCCATTCTTTTTAGCTTGATGTACATATCAGCTTGATTTAAAAGTAAGTTTAAATTTTTTGGATCTGTTTTTCTAGCTTCTTCTAAAGCAGCAACTGCTAATTCGGGTTTTCCTTGACTAACATAAATATAACCTATGTTCTTAATAATATCTGCTTGCTTAGATTTTGACGATTTAACAGTTGGTTTAATATACTTACCAAACTTAACCATTGCATCTCTATTAGTTTTAGTACCTAAATCTTCTTCTTTACTTGTAGCCTTATTTACAGCAAAATATTGAGTAGTGATACCAGTATATTTAATTTCCTGCAATTCCTTATAATATTTCAAAGAAGCATCATAGTCTTTTGCTATCGATGCACTTATAGCTGCATTATATAAAAATGTAGTATCAGTAGGACTTAATTTATAGGTTAAATAAAAATTATTTGTTGCTTGTTTATAATTTTTCTCACCATATTGTGCAATTGCTTTTTGAGAAACAAATTGGATTAGCTCATTTAATTGAGGTTTAGCTAACTTTGTATACTTAAGCTTACCACTTGTTTTTTCATATTCAAATAACTTATCATATGCATCTGCAGCTTTTTCAACATTAGATTTACCATAAGCAGATCCTTTTAAATAGAAATACTTTGCTTTGTATTTAGGATCCATCGAATCTTCAGTAGCCTCTAAAGTAGTTATAGTAGCTTTTGCTTCTTTAAATAGACCTTTTTTAATAGCCTTTTCAACAGCTTTTAGTTCATTTTTTTGCGCAAAAGAAGCTATAGATAATAAGCCTACAGTTAACGCTAATATTTGATTTTTCATTTTACTAATTATTAATTTATTGTTATTCTTGATTATCATTTGAATCCTTATCAATTTCCGTGCCATTGTCTAAATCCTCAGCATTTTCTTCAACATTTTCTTCTTCAACAACTTCCTCTTCATGCATCACTTTAGCAACAGCAGCAATACTGTCAGAATCTTTAATATTTATTAAACGAACACCTTGTGTTGCACGCCCCATAACTCTTAAATCTTCAACAGCCATTCTAATAGTTAAACCAGATTTATTGATAATCATTAAATCGTTAGAATCATCTACATTCTTAATAGCTACCAAACCACCAGTTTTTTCAGAAATATTTAAAGTTTTAACTCCTTTACCTCCTCTATTAGTAACTCTATAGTCTTCTAATTTAGAACGTTTTCCATATCCTTTTTCTGAAACTACTAAGATGTTGCTTTCCATATCATTTACAGCAACCATACCAATAACTTCATCCTTGTCATGTTGAAGTGTAATACCTCTTACTCCAGAAGCAGTTCTTCCCATTGGGCGCGTTTTTGCTTCTTCGAAACGAATTGATTTACCAGATTTTAATGCTAACATTACTTGACTGTCTCCAGTTGTTAATTTAGCTTCTAATAATTCATCACCTTCCTTAATAGTAATTGCATTAATACCATTTGTTCTTGGACGAGAATATTGCTCTAAAGAAGTCTTTTTAACTTGACCTTTTTTAGTTGCCATAATTACGTAATGGCTATTAATATACTCTTCGTCTTTTAAATCTTGAGTTACTAAGAATGCTTTAACTTTATCATCTTGTTCAATGTTGATTAAGTTTTGCATTGCTCTACCTTTGGTATTTTTACCACCTTCAGGAATTTCATAAACACGCATCCAGAATACTTTACCTTTTTGAGTGAAGAACATCATATATTGGTGGTTTGTACCCACAAATAAATGCTCTAAGAAATCTTCATTTCTAGTAGTTGCACCTTTCTGACCTCTTCCTCCTCTATTCTGAACTTTATATTCTTCAAGATTTGTACGTTTTAGGTAACCAGCATTAGAAATAGTAACCACAACTTTCGTATCTGGTATCATATCTTCAATACTCATATCTCCACCCGCATACTCAATTACAGATCTACGGTCATCACCATATTTATCTCTAATATGAAGTAATTCTGCTTTTATAATTTCGTAACGTCTAGGTTCGTTAGCAAGAATATCTTTTAAATCGATAATTGTTAACATAATTGCATCAAACTCTGCACGTAATTTATCTTGCTCTAGTCCTGTTAATTGACGCAAACGCATTTCTACAATTGCTTTTGCTTGAATTTCACTTAAAGCAAAACGTTCAATTAAACTTTCTCTTGCTTCATCAGCATTATTAGAAGCTCTAATAATTTTTATTACTTCGTCAATATTATCAGATGCAATAATTAATCCTTCTAAAATATGAGCTCTTGCTTCCGCTTTCTTAAGATCAAATTCTGTTCTACGAACAATAACTTCATGTCTATGTTCAACAAAATAATGAATTAATTGCTTTAAGTTTAATTGCTCTGGTCTTCCTTTTACTAGTGCAATATTATTTACACTAAAAGAAGTTTGTAATTGTGTGTATTTAAATAATTTATTTAAAACAATATTAGGTATTGCATCACGTTTTAAAATATAAACGATACGCATTCCGTTTCTATCAGATTCATCTCTAATATTAGAAATACCTTCAATTTTCTTATCATTTACAAGTTCAGCAGTTTTTTTAATCATTTCTGCTTTGTTCACTTGGTAAGGAATCTCAGTAACAATGATACACTCACGTCCTTTAACTTCCTCAATAATGGCTTTTGCACGCATTACAATACGTCCACGACCTGTATGAAAAGCGTCCTTAACACCATCATAACCATAAATAATTCCTCCTGTAGGAAAATCTGGCGCTTTTATGTGTTGCATCAACTCATCAATCTCAATATCTCTGTTATCAATATAGGCCATTGTACCATTAATAACTTCTGTTAAGTTATGTGGTGCCATATTTGTAGCCATACCTACTGCAATACCAGAAGCTCCGTTTACTAATAAATTAGGAATACGAGTTGGTAAAACGGTTGGTTCTTGTAAAGTATCATCAAAATTTAAACGATGATCTACCGTTTCTTTTTCAATATCAGCTAACATATCTTCCGATATCTTTTGCATTCTAACCTCAGTATAACGCATTGCTGCTGGCGAATCTCCATCAACAGAACCAAAATTCCCTTGACCATCAACCATCATATAACGTACACTCCAGTGTTGTGCCATTCTAACCATTGAGTCGTAAACAGAAGTATCACCATGTGGGTGAAACTTACCTAAAACTTCCCCAACAATTCTTGCTGATTTTTTATAAGACCCAGTTGCTTTAATCCCTAACTCATGCATACCAAATAAGACCCTTCTATGAACGGGTTTTAAACCATCTCTTACATCTGGTAATGCTCTAGAAACAATTACTGACATCGAGTAATCGATGTACGCAGCTTTCATTTGCTCTTCAATGTTAATCGGAATTAACTTTTCTCCGTCTGCCATATATATATTTGATTAATTTTTAGTCATTTTTTAAAAACAAGGCAAGATACTATTTCTTATATTATTTACAAAGATTTTAACTACTGTAATTGAGTAGAGTTATCAACATTTTTTGATAATTTTTAACAGTTTTTTATTTGCCTCATTTACAAGAGTTTTCTACCTTAGTGTGTCTGTTAAACTGTCAATATTTTATCATTGGCATCTTTTTTGTAATAACCTACAAAAAAAAAGGACTAAATTTACAACACATCAATTTTAGACAGAAAAAAATATGGACGATAATTTTTCACCAAAGGTCAGAGATGTAATTACTTTCAGTAAAGAAGAAGCGCTGCGTTTAGGGCACGAATTTATTGGAACGGAACATCTTTTACTTGGCTTAATAAGAAAAGGAGAAGGAAAAGCAATAGAAATACTAACAGCATTTGATGTTGATTTAATTTTATTGCGTAAAAAATTAGAGCAACTAAATCCCGCGAATCCTACTTTTATAGAAAGCACAGACAAACCGAGTTTACGATTAACAAGACAAGCTGAAAAAGCCTTAAAAACAACTTTTTTAGAAGCAAAGTTATATCAAAGTGATTCCATTGATACTGCACACTTATTATTGTGCATTTTAAGAAATGAGAATGACCCAACTACAAAACTGATTCATAAATATCATGTAAATTACGATGAAGCAAAATCGCTTTATAAACAACTACATGTTGAAGAGGAAGAAGATGTAGATTTACCATCAAACCCAATTGCAGAAACACCTTCTGACGATGAGTTTCCTTCAGAAAAAACGAATCCTTTTGATCAACCTCAAAAAGGAAAAAACGTTAAAAAATCTAAAACTCCGGTGTTAGATAATTTTGGTAGAGATTTAACAGATTTAGCTATAAAAGGAAAATTAGACCCTGTTGTTGGTAGACAAAAAGAAATTGAAAGAGTTTCTCAAATTTTAAGTAGAAGAAAGAAAAATAACCCAATGTTAATTGGTGAACCTGGTGTTGGTAAATCTGCCATTGCAGAAGGTTTAGCTTTACGTATTATTGAAAGAAAAGTGTCAAGAATTTTATTTGACAAACGTATTGTTTCTTTAGATTTAGCTAGTTTAGTTGCAGGTACAAAATATCGTGGACAGTTTGAAGAACGCATGAAAGCCTTAATGAATGAGCTTGAAAAAAATGATGATATTATTTTATTCATAGACGAAATTCACACCATTGTTGGTGCTGGTGGAGCAACAGGTTCTTTAGATGCTTCAAACATGTTAAAACCTGCGCTTGCAAGAGGAGAAATACAATGTATTGGCGCAACTACGTTGGATGAGTTTAGAACTAATATAGAAAAAGATGGCGCTTTAGAACGTCGTTTTCAAAAGGTAATTATAGACCCAACTTCTGTAGAAGAAACGATACAAATTTTACACAATATAAAAAGTAAATACGAAGAACATCATCATGTAGATTATACAGATGATGCTATTGAAGCTTGTGTAAAATTAACGAACAGATATATGACCGATCGTTTTCTACCAGACAAAGCTATTGATGCTTTAGATGAGGCTGGTTCTAGAATTCATATCACAAATATTGTTGTTCCTCAACAAGTAATAGAATTAGAAACTCAGTTAGCAATTATTAAAGAGCGTAAAACAAAAGCTGTAAACGGTCAAAAATATGAAGAAGCTGCCAAATTGCGTGATGATGAAAAAAACATGGAATCTGCTTTAACTTCTGCTCAAAATCAGTGGGAAGAAGATTCTAAATTAAATAGAGAAATTGTAACAGAAGATAATGTTGCTGAAGTAGTTTCTATGATGACAGGGATTCCTGTAAACAGAGTTGCTGAAGCAGAAACAAATAGATTACACGAATTACCACAACTAATTAAAGGAAAAGTAGTTGGGCAAGATGAAGCCGTAACCAAGGTTGTAAAAGCAATTCAACGTAATAGAGTTGGTTTAAAAGACCCAAACAAACCAATTGGTTCTTTTATTTTCTTAGGACAAACTGGTGTTGGTAAAACACAATTGGCAAAAGTTTTAGCACGTGAATTATTCGATTCTGACGATTCTTTAATTAGAATTGACATGAGTGAATACATGGAAAAATTCGCTATTTCTCGTTTAATTGGAGCACCTCCAGGTTATGTTGGTTATGAAGAAGGTGGACAATTAACAGAAAAAGTTAGAAGAAAACCTTATTCAGTTATCTTATTAGATGAAATTGAAAAAGCACATCCAGATGTGTTTAATATGTTATTACAAATTTTAGATGACGGACATATTACTGACAGTTTAGGTAGAAAAATCGATTTTAGAAACACCATAATAATTATGACCTCTAATATTGGAGCTCGTCAATTAAAAGACTTTGGTGGTGGTGTAGGTTTTGGTACTTCCTCTAAAAAAGAACAAGCAGATGCACATGCAAAATCTGTAATTGAAGGTGCTTTAAAGAAATCTTTTGCTCCTGAGTTTTTAAATAGAATTGATGATGTAATTGTGTTTAATGCTTTAGAAAGAGAAGATATTCATAAAATTATAGATATTGAGCTAGATAAGTTATTACAAAGAATATCAGATTTAGGTTATACTTTAAACTTAAGCGAAAAAGCAAAAGATTATATAGCAGACAAAGGTTTTGATAAAAAGTACGGTGCAAGACCACTTAAAAGAGCAATACAGAAATACATTGAAGATGCCTTGGCAGAAGAAATTGTAAATTCTAAACTCTATGAAGGTGACACTATAAATATGGATTTAGATGAGAAAGAAAACAAGCTCACTATTAAAATAAAAAAAGGTAAAAAGAAACCCGAAACAAGAACAGAGCCTGAAACAGAAACTGAATAAATAAAAATCCCAAACGAAAGTTTGGGATTTTTTGTATAACAAAAACAATAGTTTTTACAAGTTGATTTAATGAAACCAAAAACCTAACTTAGCTACATATCTATTATTGCTCAACAAAAGCAATTCTTAAACTAATAAAATGGCGCAAAATAACATGAATATCGCAGTACTTATAGATGGAGACAATATACCTTCAGCTCACGTAAAAGAAATGATGGAGGAAATTGCAAAATATGGCAACCCAACTATTAAAAGAATCTATGGAGACTGGACGAGTCCACATTTGTCTAAATGGAAAAACTTATTGCTCCAAAACGCAATTACTCCAATTCAGCAATACGCATATACTACAGGTAAAAACGCGACAGATTCAGCAATGATTATTGATGCAATGGATATTCTTTATTCTGAAAAAGTAGATGGCTTTTGCTTGGTTTCTAGCGATAGTGATTTTACAAAACTAGCGACTAGATTAAGAGAAGCTGGTAAACAAGTTATAGGCATTGGAGAGAAAAAAACTCCAAACCCTTTTATTGTTGCTTGTGATAAATTTATTTATATCGAAATTATTAGAAAGCAAACTGAAAGGAAAGAAAATGTTCATCAAAAAGATACAGAAAAAGACAGTGTAGATAAAATAACATCAAAAGTTATCAAACTAATTTCCACAACTATTTCAGATTTATCAGACGAAGATGGTTGGGCGTTTTTAGGAGATGTTGGAAGTTTACTACAAAAGAAACAACCTAATTTTGACTCAAGAAATTATGGTTTCGACAAACTGACTCCATTAATTAAATCTACTGGTAAATTTGAATTAGACAAAAGAGAAACCTCTAAAAGCAGACATAAATTAGTCTATGTAAAAAACAAATAAAAACAAGAACTTTCTTTTTAAGCCCTACTTTAATTAAGCTCTTACTAAAACACTTTTAATTTTTAGTACAAAATCTGCAATTGTATAAGGTTTAGAAATTACATCAGAAAAACCTAGCTCTAAATACCTTTCAATATCTTCATTAGAAGTATTTGCTGTTAATGCTAAAAAAGGAGTATTAGCGTTATATTTTATGAACATATTTTTTTGCTTCATTAACTCTTCACCAGTCATATTTGGCATGTTAATATCTAACAAAATAACATCAAAATTTTCTTCCTGTATTTTAGAAAGTGCCTCTAAACCATCATTTACAAGGGTAACATTTGCTTTTTCCTTATTTAAAATATGTGAAACTATTGTTTGATTTAAAATATCATCATCAGCAACTAAAACCTTTTTATTTTTTAAATCAATATTTTTTTCTTGAAGTATTTCTTTAGCTACAAATTGTCCTATTTTAACCGTTTTAGAAAAAGGTATTTCAACAAAAAATGAGGTCCCAGCATTTAGTTCACTTTCAACAGAAATGATTCCATTCATTGCGTTAACCAAACGACTTACGATTGCTAATCCTAAACCTGCGCCACCATGAATTCTATTATCATTCAATTCATTTTGCTGATATTCTTCAAATATTTTTAAACCTTGCTCCTTAGACATCCCTCTACCAGTATCAGTAACTTCAAAAATAAGTTTTAGGTCATTTTTAGTTTCAGAAAGTACATTTACAAGTGCAGTAACAGTTCCTTTATCTGTAAATTTTATAGCATTATTAATTAAATTAGCTAATATCTGTTGCATTCTTACAGCATCTCCTAAAATAAATTCTGGGATTTGTTTAGAAATTGAAAAAACAAGACTTACATCTTCATTTGTATTTAAATGCTGAAAATCATTTTCGCAATTTTGTACAATTTCTTTGACGGAAATTTCTTCGGAAACGAGTTCTAATTTACCGGCTTCAATTCGAGATAAATCTAAAATATCATCAACAATAACTTTTAAATTTTTTCCTGCGGATGATAAGTTTTTTATGTATTTTATGACTTGATCATTTAGTGTTTCTGATGAAATCATTTCAGCATATCCAAGAATTGAATTCAAAGGATTTCTAATTTCATGACTCATCATTGCTAAAAAACGTGATTTTTCTTTATTTGCTTTATCAGCAATCTTTCTCAGTTTATCTAGCTCTATATTTTTCTCAGCAATTTCTCTTTTGATAAAGAAAATATCGTTTCTATTTTGATTAAGCTGGTCTACATATTTATAGACACTTGTTCTGTTATGAATCAAGATTTCAATAACATCATCTTTCTTAAAAAGCTCTAAATCTATATTGTATTCTTTAGATTCAGACTCAATAACCATTCCTTCTAAAAGGAAAGATTCATTTAAAGTTAAAGCCTCTAGAGTTCCTTCTAAAAAAGGACAAGAATCGTAGATAGATTCTTGAATAGTAAATTCTGTTTTGGTAAATTTCCCTGCAACAATGTTTGTAATAACTCCTGAATAATCAGTAGTTAATTGGATAAAAACATCTTCTATTTTTGCAGGTATCAATAAGTCTTATTTTAAAGCTTGGGTTGTTAATTGCATAAAAGCATCTGCTACATTTTCATCATCTTTCGCACTGGTAATCAAATCAATATCAATAGAAATTTTCTGTAAAACATTTTCTAATTCTTCTTCAGAAAGTAAATCTTTTTTATTACCAACAATCGTAATATTCTTTAAACCAGAAAGTTCTTTAACCATCTTAAGATTTTCATCAATAGTTAAATAGGTTTCTTCTCTGCTTAAATCAAAAACAAACATTGCTGCACTAGATCCTAAAAAGTAGGCTTTGGGTATTTTTTCGCTACCACTTGTACCAGCAACATCCCAAATCATTAATTTAATAGTTTCATTTTTATACTCAACTACTTTCTTACTTACTCTAACACCAATTGTACTAATGTAATCTTCAGAAAATTCGTTTAAAACGAATCTTCTAATTAATGAAGTTTTACCAACACCAAAATTACCAACAAGTAGTACTTTTTTTGCAATCATAAAATATAATGATTATTCCTTTTCGATTAATTCTTTAAGTATCAGCTCATTTAAACGCTCTTCTTCAGACAAATAAGAACGATCTCTTAAAATGGTTTCTGATAAATTACTTATATTCTCTGACAATTCTTCCTTTAATTCTTCTGTTAATACCCCAGAAGTTGCAATGGCAATATAAATGGTTTTATAGTTTCTGATGGATAACTGAAAAGTTTCAAATTTAATACTCTCTAAATCTTGTCCTTCTTTAGAAAAAGCATCTTCTGCAAAAGATTTAATAGCAGTTAACATACCAGAAATCATATCTTTATCTGCAATACTACCTCTAGAGTAACTACCAGAAAGTATACCAGAATCTTTCTCTATAATAAAAACTTCTTCTACAACAAACTCAAAAACTTCTTCTAAAACAATACCTGAATCATTTCTTTTTCCTTTAAAATATCTTTTAAGAATTTCTTTAAAAGAGAATTTTTCTTTGATCGTTTTATTAATACTATCAGACAATTTGGTAATTTCTGCCACAATAAATTTCTTAACCATTTTACCCATAATTGGGTACAAGGCTTCTACAACTTCGTCTTGAGAGTCTCTAATTTGAATTTTAATAGTTTCTGTAATTGTATCCCCAAAATATTCTGGAAAATTTTCACGAAGGTCTAAGATTTTCTCATCTATAAGAGGATTAACACTTTTAGATAATTTTTCTCTTATAATAATTTCTTGACTAAGTGAATCAAACTTTTCTCTATCTTCAGCTAATAAAAGATCTCTGAGCAACTCAAAACGATTGTCTTTATTGTTATCTGCAGGTGTTTTTTTCATCTATTCTTGCAACATCAATGCAATTTTCTCTAAAGCTTTACCAAGTTTTTTTCTATCTGTTTTTTCATCATCTAAATCAGCCAATTTTTTATCTAAATCATCATTTAAGTCTTGAAACTTATGATCCATCAAACTTTCTAAATCAGCTAATTTGTTTTCAATATTTGTAACAGATTCTGATAAATTTTTATTCGTTTGATCTTTAAGTGTTTTAATTTGATCGTAAACATCAGCAAACTCAGTACTATATTGCACCATATTTTCACCGAAAATCAATTCCCTTACGGCTGCAATTCTATCTACCTCTTTTTGACTTTCAACTACAGGTTGTTTTTTTTCTGAATTTTTTTCCATTTATACTAAAAGTTGGTTATTATAAGTAATTGTTATGTTGTTTAGAAGTACTTAAAAATTAAGCACTTCTAACAAATATACATTAAAATCTAGTTTATAAAAATCTAAACGGTAATTTTTAGGCCATCAAAAGCTAAAAAAACGTTATTTGGCAGTGTTTTAGATACAGCTTCATGAAAACCTAACATATGACTTATATGTGTAAAATAGGCTTTTTTAGGCTTAATTTCTGCTACAAAATCTAAAGCTTCCTGCAGATTAAAATGTGTAGGATGTTCGGCTATTCTTAACGCGTTTACAACTAAAACATCTAAGTTTTCTAGTTTTCGTTTTTCTTCATCAGAAATCGATTTTACATCTGTTAAATAAGCAAAATCAGCAAATCTATAAGCTGTAATAGGAATGTTTCCATGTATAACTTCTATTGGCGTAACTTCTAAATCATCAACAATAAAAGGAGTTTTACCTATCACTTTTGGTAAAACACTTGGCGCTCCTGGATACCTATTTTCTAACTTAAAAATATATTCAAATCGCTTTTCTAGACTTAGTAAAGTTCTCTGATTTAAATAAATAGGCATCTCTCCTATTTTATAACAAAAAGCTCTTAAATCGTCTAACCCTCCAATATGATCTGCATGTTCATGTGTAAAAAAAACACCATTTAAAGAGTGCACATTTTCTCTTAATATTTGTTGTCTAAAGTCTAAACTACAATCTACCGTGTAAGAAACATCATCCCAGGAAATTAAAATAGACGACCTTAATCTCTTATCTTTTAAGTCTTTAGACAAGCAAACTGGATCATCATTTGCTATCATAGGAATTCCTTGAGAAGTACCTGTTCCTAAAAAGGTAATATTAAGTTGTTTCTTGGTAAAGTTCATTAGAACAAAAATAACATAAAAATTGACTGATAGCAGTCTATTTTAGTACATTTGTTTAAACGTTAAACAGTAATACATGGCAATTTCTTTAAAAGGAGACAAAATAATTAGTAATGTACCTACAACTAAAAATAAGGCGCTAAGAATTAATTTAAACACAGATATTTACGGAACTTTTGCCGAAATTGGAGCAGGACAAGAAACTGCTCGTAATTTCTTTAGATCTGGTGCTGCTTCTGGAACCATTGCAAAAGCAATGAGTGCTTATGATAAAGATTTTTCTGATGCAATTTATGGTACCGAAGAAGATAATCGCTATGTAACACAACCACGTTTGAAAAAAATGTTAGGTCATGAAATTGACTTAATGGAAGACCGTTTAAGCAGACAAAAACATCCTGATAAATTATTTTTTAGTTATGCAAATACGGTAACAACTATCGATTTTGCTAAAAAATTTAAAGGTCATGGTTGGGTTGGTATTCGTTTTCAACTAGATCCTTTAGAGGATTATAATGAAATTGTTTTACACTTACGTTTTAAAGAAACAGATGCTCGTTTACAACAAGAAACCTTAGGTATTTTAGGTGTAAATTTAATTTACGGTGCATTTTATTTAAATGATAATCCTAAAGATTTAGTAAAATCTTTTTATGATAATCTAAATAATGACCAGTTAGAAATTGATATGATAAATTTCTCTGGACCTCGTTTTATGTATGTAGACAATCGTTTAATGAGCTTACAATTGCTTAAAAACGGTATGACAAATGCAGTAATGTTTGGACCTGATGGAAACAACCTTTTACCTGCACAAGTCCTTTATAAGAAAAATATTCTTACGCTTCGTGGTAGCTTTAGACCTGTTACTATGGTAAATATGGACATGTTTGAAAAATCTAAACAACTCTTTTTAGCAGAAAAAAAAGTTGAAGAGCATAAAACTAAAGTCATATTTGAAATTACATTAAGTAACCTTACATCTGAAGGAAAAATTAATGAAAGAGATTTTCTAGATAGAGCAGAATTATTATGTTCTCTTGGTCAAAATGTAATGATTACTAACTTTCAACAGTATTTTAAATTAGTTGAATACTTTAGTGAATTTACTAAAGAGAGAATGGCATTAGCAATGGGTGCACAAAACCTTGTACAAATCTTTGACGAAAAATATTATCGTAATTTAAGTGGAGGAATTTTAGAAGCTTTTGGAAAATTATTCTACAAAGACTTAAAAGTATATATGTATCCTTCTCACGACCCTGTTACAGGAGAGTATATTACTAGTGACAACCTAATAGTTCACCCAAGAATGAAAGAATTATACAAATTCTTTAAACACAATGGTAAACTTGTAGATATTGATGTAACTAATAAAGAAATTCTTGATATCTTTTCTAGAACTGTCTTAAAAATGATCGTTAAAGGAGAAGAAGGTTGGGAAGAAATGCTGCCAGAAGGAATTTCTGAAATAATTAAGCAAAAAAGGCTTTTTGGTTACTCAAGACCAAGAATAAAAAATAAACGTTAAACCTTTTTACATTTATTGAGTCTAAAATTCATAAACTATATAGTTGACAGATGAAACTCTTTTAATAGAACAATTAAAAAATGTTCAGACTAAAGAAAAAGCGTTCAGAGAATTAATAACACTCTATAAAGAACGCCTGTATTGGCATATTCGTAAAATTGTGATATCTCATGATGATACAGATGATGTGCTACAAAACACATTTATCAAGATTTTTAAAAACATTGATAAATTTAATCAAGAAAGCAAGTTGTTTTCTTGGATGTACAGAATTGCAACAAATGAATCTATTACTTTTATCAATAAAAGAGCAAAACAACGAAATGTAGATATTACAGATTATCAGCAAGAATTAGCTTCTACTTTAGCTAGTGACGATTTTTTTACTGGTGATGAAATTCAACTTATTTTACAAAAAGCAATTGCTACTTTGCCACAAAAACAGCAACTCGTTTTTAACATGAAATACTTTGAGGAATTAAAATACAATGAAATGTCTGAGATTTTAGAAACATCCGTCGGAGCATTGAAAGCCTCTTATTTTCATGCAGTTAAAAAAATTGAACAGTATATAAAAAACAGAACAAATTAAACCTTTCAATAAAAAAAAGGTCTAAATAGTATCATGGAAAACAAAATTAAAAATAGCGAAGAGTATTTAAGCTCAATTTTAGGAAAGAAAAGTGGTTTTTCTATTCCTAAAAACTATTTTAGCACAACTGAAGATGCTATTGAAGCTAAATTAGCTGAAGAAACGTTTACAAAAGAAAAAGGATTTACGATTCCTGATTCTTATTTTAAAGAATTAGAAAATGATATTTTAGCGAAAGTTACATCAACAAAAAAAGAAACAAAAGTTATTTCTTTTAAAGAAAGAGTTTTAAAATTTATTCCTATTGCTGCTGCTGCCTCTGTTATTCTATTTATTGGACTAAATTCTTTTGTTTTTAATAAAACGGAAGAACTAACGTTAGATTCTCTATCTGACGTTGACATTGAATATTGGTTAGACTCAAATACCTTAAATACAAATGATGTTACTCTTATTTTACAAGATGATGTTTTAGATGATGATGATTTTTATTTTGCTACATTAGAAGATGAAAACATTGAAGACTACATCAACTCTATTGATAACAGTTCTATTTTAGAAGAATTAAATTAAAACTAAGATTATGAAAAAACTAATAACCTTTATATGTATTATCATTTTTTGTACTCTTTCTATTTCTGCTCAAGAAAAAAAAGGAAGTAGAGGAAAAATTAAGGCTCTTAAAATCTCTTACATAACAGAACAGTTAAGCTTAACTTCTGAAGAAGCTCAAAAATTTTGGCCTATTTATAATAATCATGAGAATAATACGAATAAGTATATTAGAGAAAAGATTGGTGAAATTAAAAAAGAGATCTCTAAAGCTGAAAGCATAGATGCTTTAAATGAAGATAGAGCTAAAGTTCTTTACAATATGATAAGATCTTTAGAGAAAAAAAAATACGAAGACAGTAAAATATATATATCTAAATTAGAAAAAATAATATCATTTAAAAAGATATTAAAACTACATATTGCAGAGAGAGAATTTGGTAGAAAACTAATGAGAAAGTACAAACATAAAAGAGGAAATTAAAAAAACTAAAGACAATAAAAAAAGGAAGCTAAAGTGCTTCCTTTTTTTTTATTGTTTAATTAACGCCATGTAAGGATATAATTCTGGTTTATTAGAAGTAAATTGTTTTAACCAAATTGTTAGCTCATCTATTTCATAAGGTAACAATCTACTCAAAGCCTTTTCTACTTCTTTACAAAACAAATCTGAATTAAAACTCACCTTTTTTAGTACCGTTTTAGTGTACTCAAACATTGCTCTAGCCATTTTTTATTATTAAATTCTACAATATAGAACGAATACTAAATCGTTTTAGTATGTTCATTCAAATTTAATAAAAAAAAACCATCATTTATAAAATGATGGTCTTAAATTTTGCTTAAAAATTTGTTAAGATTATAAAGTATTAATCTTTTCTACTAAACCTTTAGCTTTTTCTTCTAATTCAACATTAATCGCTTTAAAGTGAGCTTTCTTATTTTCAACTTTTTTATCGTTTACTTTAGAAACTAAAGTATCAAAAGTTGAGATAGCTTCATCAATAATAGCATCACCTTTTTCTGGTGCGTTTTTTAAGATTGAAACATCTAATGCATATTCGATAACATCACCTAAAACGTAATTGATATCTTTTTTTAAGTTTTTTATACTTGCCATAACTTATTATAAATTTTAATGTTGCAAAACTAATTCAATTTATCTAATTCTAACTGAAATTTCTTAAAAAACTGCCCAATATGATATCCATCTACTAAAGCGTGGTTAACATTTACTGAAACTGGCATTAAAATTTTGTCTTTTTCTTCTTTTAATCCTCCGAAAGCTAGTTGTGGTACGCTATGATCTTTATTACCAGAATTTGGTTCTTTATGACTTGTAAAAGAGATCCAAGGTAATGCAGAACAATGAATGCATCCTAAAGAGTATATTTGAGGAAATAAATTGGTCGAATTTTGAATTCTTTCCTTCTCTTTTCGAAAATTTTCATTAAAAACAGTAAAATCTTCAGAAAAGTTGATAAAAGAAAAACCATAGGTAGTATCTTCTCTTGCAATCGTTGCTGATGCATTAATTACATCATAAATAGCAATTTTATTATCTTCAATTCTATATCTAAAATTTTCAATAGCATTTATTGCTTTCATACAAGAATGCAAGTATTTTACAAAAAAAGAAGCGTCTGTTTTTTTAGCTAAATTATAAGCAATCGTTACATCAACATCTACAACAACAGCAAAAGAAGGATCAGACAAAGTTCTAAAGTGCTGATACAATTCCTTTCTATTCCAAGAATCAATGTCTAAATATTTTTTCATCAGAAATTTAAAATATCCTTTATATTATTTACGGTTTTGTAATCTGATTGCGATTTTTCTTCTTCTGTTACTTCTTCATGAATCCAAGTAGTGTGAAAAGGAACATGTATTGCAGAAGCACCTATTTCTATTAATGGTAAAACATCAGATTTTAAAGAATTTCCAATCATTAAAAGTTCTGACGGATGAATATCTAAGTGTTTAATCAACTTCAGATAATCTTTCTCCTTTTTATCACTCATCACTTCTATATGATGAAAGTAAGATAACAAATTAGATTTCTCTAATTTTCGTTCTTGATCTAATAAATCTCCTTTTGTAGCAACAATCAATTTATATTTTCCTTCTAAGGATTGTAACACCTCTTCTACTCCATCCAACAATTCTATTGGCTCGTCTAACATTTGTTTACCAATATTTAGAATAGCTTCAATTGTCTTTTGATTTACTTGGTAATTAGACAATTCTAAAGCACACTCTACCATGGATAAAATAAAACCTTTTACGCCATAACCATACAATTTTAAGTTCTTTACTTCTGTCTTAAATATCTCTTGATCAATTTTATTTTCGGTTTCGTACTTTGCTAATAACTTTGCAAATTGATGTTCTGCATCTCTAAAATAAGTTTCATTTACCCATAAAGTATCATCAGCATCAAAAGCTATTACCTTTATATTTTCACTTATTTTATTCATTTTTTATGATTTTAAAAATTGAATTGCTTTTTCTAAATCTTCTGGAGTATCAATACCTACAGCTTCAACATCAGTTTCTACCATTTTAATTTTCTTACCAATTTCTTGATATCGAATTGCTTCAATTTTTTCGGCAGCTTCTAAAGGCGTCATTGGTGTTTTATAAAAATCTAACAACGCTTGTTTTCTAAACGCATACACTCCTTTGTGCTTATAGTATTTTACATTTACATCTTTATCTCTATGAAACGGAATTACACTTCTAGAAAAGTAAATTGCTAAATTATCTACATCTGTTATAACTTTAACGTTATTAGGATTTTCAATATCTTCTTTATTGGTAATTTGTACTTTTAAAGAAGCTAAATCAATTTCTTTTTTAGTGTCTTTTTTAAAGACATCAATTAATTTAGTTAATGAAACTTCATCAATAAAAGGTTCATCACCTTGTACATTAATTACAATATCTGCTTCTATATTCTCTACAGCCTCTGCAATTCTATCCGAACCACATTCGTGTGCTGTTTTACTCATTATTGCTTTTCCACCTAAGTTATCTATCGTTTTAAAAATAACATCAGAATCTGTTACGATATAAACATCATCAAACAAATTTGTATGTAATGCTGCTTCGTAAGTTCTTAAAATAACAGGTTTCCCTCCTAAATCTTTCATTAACTTTCCAGGAAAACGAGATGCACTATAACGTGCAGGAATCATGGCAATTATTTTCATAAATTATATTTAATAAGTACTTGTAAAAGTTATTATTCTCCAGAATAACGTACAAAGTTTCTTCGTGTTTCGTATAAAGTTACTTCTATTTCTAAATGTGCTGGAATATGAGGTCTCAATTTATCATAAATAACAATTGAGATATTCTCTGCAGTTGGATTTAAATCTTTAAACTCAGCTACTTCAATATTTAAGTTTTTATGATCTAAAGGATCTTCAACTTCTTTTTTTATCAACTCTCTTAAAATACCTAAATCGTACACAAAACCAGTTACTGGATCTACTTCACCAAACAAAGCAACAATCATTTCATAATTATGGCCATGATAATTTGGGTTGCTACATTTACCAAAAACCTCTAAATTTTTCTCATCAGACCATTTTGGATTAAATAACCTGTGAGCTGCATTAAAATGTGCTCTTCTATAAACTTTTACTTTAGGCATTTGTTAATTTTTCAAAAGATTTATCAAATATAATCTTAAACCAGGCAGTATATTCTTGTGGATTCTTTTCCATGTCATTCTTAACATCAATTAAAGTCATCCATTTATATGATTCTACTTCTTCTTTATTAATCTTTGGCACATCTTCATAAGAGCCAACCATAACATGATCTAATTCGTGTTCTGTTAAGCCGTTATCAAAAGGTGCTTTGTAAATAAACGAAAAAACTTCCTTTATTTCGGTAACAAACCCCATTTCTTCTTGTAATCTTCTTTTACCAGCTTCTAAATTAGTTTCTCCATCTCTTTGATGAGAACAGCAAGTATTTGTCCATAATAAAGGTGAATGGTATTTACTTGCAGCTCTTTGTTGCAACATTAATTCTCCTTTTTTATTAAAAATGAATACAGAAAAAGCTCTATGTAAAAGTGCTTTCTCATGCGCTTCCATTTTTTCCATCAATCCAATAGGATTGTCTTTTTCATCTACTAAAACAACTTGTTCTTCCATAATTACAAAAATAGTAAAATCAAAGAGTAATAAATCATAAAATATTTAGAAACCTATAAGACTTTTCTATTCTTTTATTGTGATGCTATATATTTGTAACTTACTTAACTGTATTTCATTCATGAAAATTTTTCGAATATTATTTTTACTTGCAGTATTTATCACCTTTTATCAATGCAAAGAGAAAAAGGAAAATAAGGTGATAAAACCTACGATTGAAAAGAAAAAGGAGTCTAAAATTAAAATAGAAGCTGTAAAAGAAAAGGAAATAGTAAAAACTTGGGATAGTTTAAACAGACATAATACGGAAGCTTTTTTGACTGAATTTGGCAAACAGAATCCAGAAACATTAGTGCTTATTAAAACCGATTTTGGTAATATAAAAATCCGTTTATACGAAGACGTTCCTATTCATAGAGCTAATTTTATTTTTTTAACTAAGATTAAATATTTTAATACAACCGTTTTTTACAGAGTTGCAAAAAACTTTGTAATTCAAGGTGGTAATTCTGATGAAATGTACACTCAAAAAGAACGTAACAAATACGGAAACTATCTTCTAAAACCTGAATTTAGAAAAAATAGAAGACATAAATACGGAGCTTTAGCTGCTGCTAGAGAATGGAAACGAAATCCAAATAAATTATCTAGTCCTTTTGAGTTTTATATGGTTCAGAAAAAAAGTGGCGCTTATCATTTAGATAATGAACATACTGTTTTTGGGGAAGTAATTTCTGGTTTTGATACGATGACAAAAATCTCTAAAGTAAGAGTTGGTGAAGATGAATGGCCTATTGATGATGTAAAAATGACGATCGAAATTTTAGATTGATATTTCTCTTAGTAAAACCTATCTTTGCACCTCAAATTTTGTAGATGACTTTTTTAGAAGAAATAGCACGTAGAAGAACCTTTGGTATTATATCGCATCCAGATGCTGGTAAAACCACTTTAACAGAGAAATTATTACTGTTTGGTGGCGCAATTCAGGAAGCTGGAGCTGTAAAAAATAATAAGATTAAAAAGGGTGCAACTTCCGATTTTATGGAAATTGAACGTCAGCGTGGAATTTCTGTTGCTACTTCTGTTTTGGCTTTTATTTATCAAGACAAAAAGATAAACATTTTAGATACACCAGGTCACAAGGATTTTGCTGAAGACACCTTTAGAACTTTAACTGCTGTAGATAGTGTTATTGTTGTAATTGATGTCGCAAAAGGTGTAGAACCTCAAACCGAAAAACTGGTTGAAGTTTGTAGAATGAGAAGCATACCAATGTTGGTTTTTATCAATAAATTGGATAGAGAAGGTAAAGATGCTTTTGATTTATTAGATGAAGTTGAACAAAAATTAGGTTTACGCGTTACACCTATGAGTTTCCCTATTGGAATGGGATATGACTTTAAAGGAATTTACAATATTTGGGAAAAGAAATTAAATCTTTTTTCTGGTGATAATAAAACAACCATTTCTGATGGTGTTCAGTTTGATGATTTATCAAACCCTGAATTAGACAAAATAGTTGGTAAAACTGCTGCTGATACTTTACGTGAAGAAATAGAATTGATCGATGAAGTGTATCCTGAATTTAATAGAGATGAATACCTGAGCGGTTCGCTCCAACCTGTATTTTTTGGTTCTGCTTTAAATAACTTTGGAGTAAAAGAATTGTTAGATGCATTTATTGAAATTGCTCCTTCTCCTCAACCTAAAAAGGCTGAAGAGCGTTTAGTAGATTCAAAGGAAACGAAATTAACTGGTTTTGTGTTTAAAATTCATGCAAATATGGATCCTAAACACAGAGATAGATTGGCTTTTATCAAAATTGTTTCAGGTACTTTTAAAAGAAACGCTCCTTATTTACATGTTAGAAACGGTAAAAAAGTAAAGTTCTCTAGTCCGAATGCTTTTTTTGCTGAAAAGAAAGAAATTGTAGACGAATCATTTCCTGGAGATATTGTTGGTATACACGATACTGGTAACTTTAAAATTGGTGATACTTTAACTGAAGGCGAACAATTGAATTTTAAAGGAATTCCGAGTTTCTCACCAGAACATTTTAGATATGTAAACAATGCAGATCCAATGAAATCTAAACAACTTTATAAAGGTTTAGACCAATTAATGGATGAGGGTGTTGCGCAATTATTTACGTTAGACATGAATGGTCGTAAAATAATTGGTACTGTTGGTGCTTTACAATATGAAGTTATTCAATACAGATTAGAGCATGAATATGGTGCAAAATGTTCTTATGAAAATTTAAATGTTCATAAAGCATGTTGGGTAGAGCCAGAAGACATTAAAAACGATGAGTTTAAAGAATTTAAACGCGTTAAACAACGTTATTTAGCAAAAGACAAACAAGGTCAGTTAGTGTTTTTAGCCGATTCTGAGTTTACAATACAAATGACTCAAAGTAAATACCCTACAGTAAAATTACATTTTACAAGTGAGTTTAAAAACTAGTCATTATGAAAAAGTTTTTTTTAGTACTTTTTACATTTTTAGGATTACATAGTTTTTCTCAAACTTATAATCTTTCAGATTTTGAACCTAAAGAAATGCATAATAGCATTCGTTTAAGTTATGTTTTAATTCATCAACCAGTTAATCAAGTGAGTTATGGCTTAGATCCAACTATGGGGTTTGTTGGTTTCAACTATAACATTCCTATTAATGATTGGTTGTATACAGGAGCAGGTTTTCACGGTGCAATTACAGGAGATCAAGGAGGATTATTTACTTTAGGTGTTAATTTAGGTGTTAATTTACCTATTTATAAAAATTTATATTTTGATGCGAACGTTCATTTTGGTGGCGGAGGTGGTTATAGAAGTCTTGTGAACGGTGGTGGAATTATAATTCCAAATATAGGTTTACAATTTAAGAAAAAAGGATATTCCTTTGGAGTTCAATATACTTATGTAAACTTTTTTACTGGGATACAAAAAAATGATAATGTTTCCGTTTTTGTAGAAATACCTACTCTATTAAGGACTTCTTCTTATGCGGATGCTCAAAAGACCTTTATCGTTAATAACAAATCTAAAGATAAATTTTGGAAAAAGCCTGCTGTAAAAAGTGTACAACAAATTACATTTGATTACTTTTTTCCTTTTGGAAATTCTAGAACTGATGCAAGTACTACTCCAAGCTACAAACAAATAGAACACACATTATCTGTTTTAGGTTTCGAATATCAACGTTATTTAAATAAAAATACTTTTATCTATGCACATGTAGATGCAATGTACAGCGGTTTAACAGCTGGTTTTATGGATGTATTTTTTGGAGCAGGAAAAAACTTTATAGAAACAAAGCACGTAAACTTCTTTGGTAAATTTGGTATTGGAGCTGCTGGTGGTAGAATTTTTCCTGAAGGAGGCTTGGCAATATACCCAAGTGCAGGATTTGATGTAAAACTAACGAAACAATTTGGTTTAAGTACACATGCTGGTTACCATAAATCAGTTGGAGGAATAGCTAGTTTCGAAGCTATAACTGCTGGTTTTAGTTTAAAATATTATGGCTTAAGTGGCGGTACTTCTCATCCTTTTACAGATGAAAAAGTTACAAAAATTAAAACTCAAGGAATTCAAATTTCTGCTCAAAATCAAACTTATTTTGATGTTGCAAAATTTGGAATCCCTGCAAGTGACCTGCAATTAATTGCTTTAAAAGTAAATTATGATTTAAATAAAAGATTTTACATAGCCGGTGAAGCTTCTTTTGCCTACGAAGGAAAATCTGGAGGTTATGCTCATGGAATTTTTGGCTTAGGAATTAAATCTAATAAATTTGCAAACGACAAATTATCATTATTTGCAGAAGCTGCTGCAGGAGTTGCTGGTGGAGGAAGAGTAGATTCTGGTGAAGGTATTTTAGTAAGACCAACTGTAGGAATCAATTATCATGTAAATGACGATTTTTCTTTTAATATTGCAGGTGGACAAATGTGGTCTCCATATGGAAATGTAAATTCATCAAACATAAACATAGGTTTATCTTATGGTTTATCAATTTTAAATGCAAAAAAATAATTTTCACTGAACTTGTTTCAGTAAATAATAAATATAACAACGATTAAATAAGAATACAATGAATAACGGAATCTACGCAAAATTCACTACATCAAAAGGTGATATTTTAGTACAATTAGAACAAGAAAAAGCTCCTGGAACTGTTGGAAACTTTATTGCTTTAGCAGAAGGAAATTTAGAAAACTCTGTAAAAGACCAAGGGACTCCATATTATAATGGATTAAAATTCCACAGAGTAATTCCAGATTTTATGATTCAAGGTGGTTGCCCACAAGGAACAGGAACAGGAAACCCAGGTTATAAATTTGATGATGAATTTCATCCAGATTTAAAACATGATGCACCAGGAAAATTAGCAATGGCTAACTCTGGTCCAGCTACAAACGGAAGTCAGTTTTATATTACGCACGTTCCTACTCCATGGTTAGATGGTAAACATACTGTTTTTGGTTCTGTAATTGAAGGACAAGATATCGTAGATGCTATTGCTCAAGGTGATGAATTAACAGCTGTAGAAATTATTAAAGTTGGTGCAGAAGCAGAAGCTTTTAACGCGGTTGAATCTTTTAGAACTTTTGAAGGTTCTAGAGAAAAACGTGAAGCTAGTGAAATAGCAAAACAAAAAGCTTTATTAGATACTGTTGCTGCTGGTTATGATGAAACTGCAAGCGGATTACGTTACCAAATTTTACAAAAAGGTGATGGAAAAAAAGCGACAAAAGGAGCTGGAGTTTCTGTACATTATAAAGGTCAGTTATTAGATGGTACCGTATTTGATTCTTCTTATAAGAGAAAAGAGCCAATCGATTTTAATGTTGGTGTTGGTCAAGTAATTGCTGGTTGGGATGAAGGAATTTTATTATTACAAGTTGGTGATAAAGCTCGTTTTGTAATACCTTCTAATTTAGCATATGGTTCTGCTGGTGCAGGAGGAGTAATTCCACCTGATGCTACTTTAATCTTTGATGTTGAATTAATGGCAGTAAAGTAAAAATATCATTCCTAGTTTTTACAAGGAATTTTAATACTATATATTTTTATAAGAATAGCTCTCTGGTTTCAGGGAGCTATTCTTTTTGTAAAAATAAGTGTTTTCATTCATGATTTTTTACTTCAAAAAAACTAAATTTGGTTAAAAAAAAATTGACATGAATAAAATTTTACTTTTTACATTCTTTTTAATATTTCAAATAACATCTTCACAAGAATTGAACATTAATAAAAACTGGGTAATGAATTCCGCAGTTGATTGTTCTGGAAAAAAGCTTAAACGTTCTCAAGAAAACCATTGGAATGTAACTTTTAAGGCAAACGGATTCGCTACTTTTATAATCAATAAAGACTTAAAAAAAGAAACTCCTTTTAAAATTAATGGAGATAATATTAACTTAGCGAATGTTAATTATAAAATATCAAAAATTACAAAGGACTCATTAATTTTATTAGAGAACTCTAAACGATGTGTAAAATATTTATTCCTAACAAAATCTGCAACTCAACAAGTAAAAGCTGAAATAATTAAGAAGCAAGCTTATAAACATTTTATGCACAATGGAGATACTGTGTACTTTACAACGGAATATAATGCTCCTAAACTAAAAAACTACGAGAGTTATCATTCCTATTTTTACAAAAAACTTCCTTACTTCAATAAACCCGATTGTGTGGCACAATTTCAATTTATCGTTTCAAAAAATGGAGAAATATTAAATCCAAAAGGTAGTATTAGTTGTCTTAAAAATGATCAAAAAAAGGTTACTAAAATCATCGAAAAAATGAAAGGTAATTGGACACCAATGCTAATTGATAGTAAACCTGTAAACTCATTAATCCGAGAAAAAATAACCTACGGAAAAACAATGAAGCTAAGTACACATTAATTTAGCTACTTCTTTTCTAAATGGTCTTCGATATCTGCAATATGATGTTGCAATGCTTTTGTAGAAATTTGTATTTCTTTTATCAACAAAGACAGAGAAATAATCAACAATATTAAGGCAAAACCAAAAACCCAAACTGCCATTGTGTTTAGATGTACATAAATTAGAAACATGGTTACAACACAAAACAACAAACTAGAAATACCGAAAATCTGCATCCATTTTGTTAACGTTAAACGGAGTTTTAAATTCTTAATTTGTCTTAATAATGAAGTATCTTTCTTCTCTAAATAAATACCATGCAAATTTCTAATAACTGCTGCATACGCTAAAAATCGATTGGTATATGCCAACATAATTAAAGAAATTGCTGAAAATAAAACTGCCGGTGTTGTTAATGTTAATTCTTCCATATAAACATCAAAATTAAGTAATAATTATCATCAAATTAAAAAATTAACATCAAAATTTTAGTGTTATTTATTTAAGAAAATTCTAGAAAATCTCGTATTTCTAAACCCAACAAAAATGTTACATTTGCAAACATGCGAATAGATATTATTTCAGTTGCCCCAAATTTATTAGAAAGTCCGTTTAATCATTCTATTATTAAAAGAGCCAAAGATAAAGGTTTAGCAGAAATTGTAATTCATGATTTACGTGAGTATGGTTTGGGCAATTACAAACAAATTGACGACACACAGTTTGGTGGTGGTGCTGGTATGGTTATGATGATTGAACCCATTGCAAATTGTATTAAAAAACTACAATCTGAGAGAACGTATGATGAAGTTATTTATATGACTCCAGATGCACAAACATTAAATCAAGGAACTGCAAACACACTTTCTTTAAGAGAAAACATCCTTATTTTAACAGGTCATTATAAAGGTGTAGATCAAAGAATTCGTGATAAATATATTACAAAAGAAATTTCTATTGGCGATTATGTTTTAACTGGCGGAGAATTAGCAGCTGCCGTTTTAGTAGATGCTATTGTTCGTTTAATTCCTGGTGTTATTGGTGATGAACAATCTGCTTTAACAGATTCTTTTCAAGATAATTTATTATCACCTCCTGTATACACTAGACCTTCTGAGTTTGAAGGAATGAAAGTCCCTGATGTTTTATTATCTGGTAATTTTCCTAAAATTGATGATTGGAGAAGTGACCAAGCTTACAAAAGAACAGAAGAAATAAGACCCGATTTATTAGAAGATGAAAACTCTTAGCCTTTTTAATATAAATTTCAGAACGCAAAACTTTGAATAAGATAAAAACATTTATAAAAAATAATAAAGCCATTTCTTGGGTTTTAGGATTTCAATTATTTCGATTGATATTACTCCCATTTATGGGTTTAATGCCTCAAGATGCGTATTATTATTTATACGGACAGAATTTATCTCTTTCTTATTTTGATCATCCAGGAATGATTGGATACATTTTAAGGGTCTTTACAGATGTTTTTGGACACTCTATTTTTGCAATTAAATTTGCTGATTTTGTTGTTACCTCTTTAACCATATTAAGTTTTTACAAATTAGCTTCTTACTTTTTATCAAAACAGAAACTACAAAGAGCAATTGTTTTATTAGCTTCTACTATTTTTATTTCTATTTTATCTTTTAATTCTACACCAGATGTTCCACTTTTATTATTCTGGACATTGAGTTTAATTTGTTTGTACAAAGCAATTTTTGAAGAAAAAAAATGGTTTTGGATTTTAGGCGGAATTGCAATGGGACTTGCTTTCGATAGCAAATACACCTCATTACTATTGCAAATAGGATTAATTGCATTCGTTATGTTTTCTAACAAATACAGAAAACTATTACTTTCTCCTTGGTTTTGGCTTTCGCTGATAATATCAGTAGCAGTAACTTTTCCTGTTTGGTATTGGAACTACCAAAACGAGTTTGCATCATTTGCTTTTCAATCATCAGAAAGAACAAGTTCTATCTCAGAATTTAAAATATCACCTTCAAATTTCTTTGGTGCAATTGGTCATCAAATGTTCTTATTATTACCAGTTTTATTTTTAATTTTTATAACGTTTACTTATAAATATGTAAAAAGAGCGTTGTTAAAGTTTAAAATTCCACAAGTTAAAACCTTATTTTTATTGGCGTTTTTTATTCCAACTTTTGTTGGTTTCTTTAGCCTTACTCCTATTTATTGGGTAAAACTAAATTGGATGATGCCTTCTTATATTACAGGAATCATTTTAGCAGGAATGTTTATCAATAAGAAGTTATTGAAAATTCAAATTATATTTTCAATTGTCTTTCACGTATTGGTAAGCCTTCAAATCCTATTCTATTTAGTTCCTATTAAAAGCGATGATACTTGGGTTGGTTGGGAAGAATTAGCTTTAGAAACAGAAAAATTACAGGAGAAATATCCAAACACATTTGTGTTTTCTGATGATAATTATAAAACGTCTGCTTGTTTAAACTTTTTTATGGATGATAAAGTCTATGCTCAAAACATCATAGGTTTACACGCTTTACATTTCGATTATTTAGGTGATGATTTATCAACCTTAAATACTAAAAATGCATTGTTTATAGATTCTGATAAACGTTTTAAGAATAAAGATAGAAAAGGAAACTTTCATCCATTATTAAATAATCATTTTGATAAAGTTACAGAACTAACACCAATCATTATTAAGATTAATGGGAAAGAGTCTCGTAAGTTCTGGGTTTTCTACTGTACTAATTATCAAGTAAAAAATAATTAGTTTTAGTTTTTTCAATAAAAAATAATGATTACTTTTGCAAACGCTAAAATAACCTCTGACGAAGAAATCGTGAATGTTGCTTTACAAAAAATTATAAATATTAAGATATGGAAGCTTTAATAAAGTTTGTTCAAGAAGAATTTGTAGCAAGAAAAGAATTTGCAGAATTTGCAGCTGGTGATACAATCACTGTTTATTACGAAATTAAAGAGGGTGAAAAAGTACGTACTCAGTTTTTTAGAGGTGTAGTTATTCAAAGAAAAGGAGTTGCAGCTTCTGAAACGTTTACAATCAGAAAAATGTCTGGTACTGTAGGTGTAGAAAGAATTTTTCCTGTAAACTTACCTTCTATTCAAAAAATTGAAGTTAACAAAAGAGGTAAAGTACGTAGAGCTCGTATTTTCTACTTTAGAGGTCTTACTGGTAAAAAAGCTAGAATTACTGAAAAAAGAAGAAAATAATCTCTTTTTACATAAATTTAAAAAAAGCGTTGTGAATTTTCACAACGCTTTTTTTTATGCCCAAAATATACTTATTTGAGATTTAATATTGAAACGTAAAAAACACCCTTTATTCAAATCTTTTAGCAATTTTAATAGTACAGAATACTTTTTGTAAGAAGCTTAATTTTACGTAATAGGCCATTAATCTTCCTATAAACTCATATTCGTATTAATACCCGTGATTTATTATTAAATACCTATAAAAACAACACAATTAATACTTTTTAATCAATATAAATACCACTTTAAATTCATAAATTTGCTTCGCTTTTTTTACGAAAACCATTTCGTTGAAAATAAATAACATCTAAAAAATATAACTTAAAATGAGCAAAATAGCTAAAATTGTATACACAAAAACGGATGAAGCTCCTGCTTTAGCAACCCGTTCTTTCTTACCTATTGTAAAAGCTTTTACAAAATCTTCTAATATAGAGATTGAAGTGAAGGATATTTCTTTAGCCTCTAGAATTCTTGCTAATTTTTCAGAATATTTAACTGAAGATCAAAAAGTTGAAGATGCTTTAGCATTTCTAGGTGATTTAGCTAAAAAGCCAGAAGCAAATATTATTAAATTACCAAATATTAGTGCTTCTGTACCTCAATTAAAAGCTGCAATTTCTGAATTACAAACTTTAGGTTACAAATTACCTAATTATCCAGAAGAAGCAAATACTGATGATGATAAAGCTGTATTAGCGTTATATAATAAAGTAAAAGGTTCTGCTGTTAATCCTGTTTTAAGAGAAGGAAATTCTGACAGAAGAGCACCAAAAGCAATTAAAAATTACGCTCGTAAAAACCCACATTCTATGGGTGCTTGGAGTGCTGACTCTAAAACTCATGTAGCAACTATGAGTGAAGGAGATTTTGCTAATAACGAAAAATCTGTTACGGTAGAAAAAGCAACAAGTGTTAGCATTAACCATATTGCAACTGATGGTATAAAAACTACATTAAAAGGGAATTTACCTTTAATTGATGGTGAAATTATAGATGCAACTGTATTAAGTAAAAAAGCTTTACTTACCTTCTTAGATAAAGAATTTACAGACGCTGCAAACAGTGGTGTATTACTTTCTTTACACATGAAAGCAACAATGATGAAGGTTTCTGACCCTATTATTTTTGGTCATGCTGTAAAAACATATTTCAAGGAATTATTTGATAAGCATCAAGCAACTTTTGATGAAATTGGAGTTGATGTAAATAATGGTTTTGGAAATTTAATAAGTAATCTTGATGAAGTTTCTGCTGAAAAGAAAGCTGAAATTTTAAAAGATATTGATGCTGCTTTTGAAAAAAATGCAGATTTAGCAATGGTAAATTCTGATAAAGGAATTACTAATCTACATGTTCCTTCTGATGTAATTATTGATGCTTCTATGCCAGCAATGATTAGAACTTCTGGAAAAATGTGGAATGCTAAAGGAGAGTTACAAGATACTAAAGCAGTAATACCTGATAGTTCTTATGCAGGTATTTACTCTGCTACAATCGATTTCTGTAAAAAGAATGGTGCTTTTGATCCTACAACAATGGGAACTGTTCCTAATGTTGGTTTAATGGCTCAAAAAGCAGAAGAATATGGTTCTCATGATAAAACTTTTGAAATTGCTTCTGCTGGAAAAGTAATCGTTGAAGATGTTTCTGGAAATACACTTTTAGAACATACTGTTGAGAAAGGTGATATTTGGAGAATGTGTCAAGCTAAAGATTTACCAATTCAAGATTGGATTAAATTAGCAGTTACAAGAGCAAGAGCCTCACAAACACCAGCAGTTTTCTGGTTAGATGAAAAAAGAGCTCATGATACAGAAATCATTAAAAAAGTAAATTTATATTTACCTACACACGATACTTCTGGATTGGATATCAGAATTTTATCACCAATAAAAGCAACAGAATTCACTTTAGAAAGAATTGTAAAAGGAGAAGATACTATTTCTGTTTCTGGTAACGTTTTACGTGATTACTTAACAGATTTATTTCCAATATTAGAAGTTGGTACTTCTGCAAAAATGTTATCAATTGTTCCATTAATGAATGGTGGAGGATTGTTTGAAACTGGTGCTGGTGGTTCTGCTCCAAAACATGTTCAACAATTTTTAGAAGAAAATCATTTACGTTGGGATTCTTTAGGAGAGTTTTTAGCATTAGCAGTTTCTTTAGAACATTTAGGAACTACTACTAATAACTCGAAAGCTTTAGTTTTAGCTGAAACTTTAGAGGACGCTACAGATAAGTTCTTAGAAAATGATAAATCACCTTCAAGAAAAGTAGGTGAATTAGATAATAGAGGAAGCCATTTTTACTTAGCAATGTACTGGGCAGAAGGTTTAGCTAATCAAGATAAAGATGCAGAATTAAAAGCTTCTTTCTCTAAAATAGCAAATGATTTAAAAGCAAATGAAGATAAAATAATTGCTGAATTAAATGAAATTCAAGGAAACGAGAACAACATTGGTGGTTATTACCAACCAACTGATAGTTTAGCAGATGCAGCAATGAGACCTAACAGTACTTTAAACAGTATTTTAAGTTAAAAATAAGCTAAATTTTCTTAAAACATTAACAAAAAGAGTGCTTTATGGCACTCTTTTTTCATTAGATTTGGTTGCTAAACAAACTGAAAACTAATGACTAAGAAAAAAATTGCGCTTATTTCTGTAGCATCACTAATTGTTCTCTACTTAATTTACAATTATTTTTCATCTCCAACAGACGATAAAGTATACTTAGAATCAAAAGTATCAAAAGGAAATTTTGTAAGTGAAGTAATCACTTCTGGTGAAGCACAATCTACAAGTTCTAAAAAAATTAATGGGCCTAACAATCTTAGAAAATTTAGATTAAACAATCTAAAAATACAAGATTTAGTAGCAGAAGGAACCATTGTAAAAGAAGGAGATTACGTTGGTAGATTAGACCCTAGTAGTGTAAATGAACAAATACTAGATGCTCGTTTAAACTTAGAAACAGCTCAATCTAAATACACACAACAGCAATTAGATACCACACTATCTTTAAAGCAAG
Organism: Polaribacter sp. SA4-12; assembly: GCF_002163675.1. NCBI lineage: Bacteria > Pseudomonadati > Bacteroidota > Flavobacteriia > Flavobacteriales > Flavobacteriaceae > Polaribacter > Polaribacter sp. SA4-12. The sequence continues at coordinate 1,180,915 of NZ_CP019334.1, forward strand.
AAAGAAATTCTATTAAAGATTTGCGTTTTACCATGCAAGAAACCAAATTAGAATTAGAACAATCTATTTATGAACCACCTGCAACCATAAAAAAATTAGAAATTAATTTAGAAAAAGCAGAAAGAGGTTTAAAAGAAAAGTTAGAAAACTATACCATAAAAAAGAGACAAGCGAATGCAAAAATGGTAGAAGTTGGAACATCTGTATCTAAAATTAATAAAAAACTGAACGACTTATTAAAACTATTAAAGTCTTTTACAATTTATTCTGATGGAAATGGAATGATTACTTATGATAAAAATTGGGATGGTACTAAAAAGAAAGTAGGTTCTTCAATAAGTCCATGGAATCCTACAATTGCAAGTTTGCCAGATTTAACTAAAATGGAATCTAAAACTTATGCAAATGAAGTTGATATTAGAAAAATAAAAAAAGGATTGCCTGTAAAAATAGGATTTGACGCTTTTCCTGATATAGAAATGGAAGGAATTGTTACTAATGTTGCTAATGTTGGTGAAAAGAAAAGAGGTTCTGATATTAAAGTTTTTCAGGTTTTAATAAAACTAGATGGTTCTAATTCTAATATTAGACCAGGAATGACAACTTCAAATAAGATATTAACTTTTGAAAGAAAAGATGTTTTAAGCATTCCTTTAGAAGCCGTTTTCTCTAAAGATTCTATAACTTATGTTTATAAAAAATCTGGCTTTTCTGTTATCAAAAAGGAAATACTAATTGGAGATTCAAATAATGATTCAGTTATAATAACTGAAGGTTTAGCAGAAAACGATGTTGTTTATTTAAACAAACCAGAAGGATACGACAAAGAACAAATAGCCAAATTAAATTAGTTCTATTATGATAGACAAAATTTATATTGAAAAACTAAAATCTAATTTTAGTGAAGCTGTTCGTGTAATTTTAGCTAATAAAATTAGAACCTTACTTACCTCTTTAGGAATTATTTTTGGTGTTGCTGCTGTAATAACAATGCTTGCTATTGGTAGTGGTGCAGAAAAAGAAATTTTAGCACAGTTAGAATTAGTAGGTGTTAATAATATTGTTATTACTCCTATACCAGATGAAACGGAGAATGAAAACGAAGATGCTGCAGATGATGGAGCAATAGCCGCTAAACGTTTTTCTAAGGGATTAGATATGCTAGATGTAATTAGCATTAGAAAAAACATTCCTTCTGTTAAAACTGTAAGTCCAGAAATAGTTTTAGAAACTTATGTTATTAAAAAAGGAAGACAAAGTGCAGTAAAATTAATTGGTGTTTCTACAGATTATTTTGCAACTGCAAACATTACTATAGAAAGTGGTAAAAACTTTTCTAATGCACAACTAGAAAACTCACTTCCTGTTTGTGTTATTGGTAAGAAAATAGAAAAAAAATTATTTACAGGAGAAAGCGCAATTGGTAAACAGATAAAAGTAAAAGATGTTTGGTTACAAGTAATTGGCATAATTGAAGAAAAAATTATTTCAGAAAACGCACAAGAAAACCTAGGTATTAGAGATTTAAATAAAGATGTTTATATACCTATAAAAACCTTTTTAGTCCGTTATAAAGACCGTAAAATAATAAGTGATAAACAAATAGATTTAAGTGGTGGAGGAATGATAATGGTTGGGGGTAATAACCAAGGTCCTAAAAAGAGAATACCTAGAGGTAATTATCATCAAATTGATAAATTAATTGTACAAGTAAATAATTCAACAGAATTAAACGCAACTGCAGATGTGTTGAGTAGAATGTTAAAAAGAAGACATAATGATATGTTAGACTTTGAGATTTCAATTCCAATTCAATTATTAAAGCAACAGCAAAAAACCAAACAGATATTTAATATTGTACTTAGTATAATTGCTGGTATTTCTTTATTAATTGGCGGTATTGGTATTATGAATATCATGTTAGCATCTGTTCTAGAAAGAACAAAAGAAATTGGAATTATAAGAGCAATTGGAGCAACACAAGAAGATGTTATACTTCAGTTTTTAACTGAATCTATTTTAGTAAGTATTGGTGGCGGAATTATAGGAATCGTCTTAGGTATTTTTGCCTCCTATATTCTAGAGATTACAACCGGAATTGAAACTATTTTAACGCTAAGTTCTATTTTACTATCATTTTTTGTGGCAACCTTAATTGGTTTAATTTTTGGAATTGCACCTGCAAAATCTGCTGCAAGTAAGAGTCCTATTGAAGCTATAAGACACGAATAAACTATAGAGAGCCAATAATTGGCATTTAACAAGTAATATCAATTATAAAAATAATCGTTTAAGAAATTAAATTAATGAAAAAGATAATTATACTATTTTGTTTTTTACTATCTATTTCTCTTTATAGTCAAAGAGAAATTACATTAGAAGAAGCTATTAAAATTGCTCAAAAAAACTCACCAGATTATAAAACACTTTTAAATAAAAACCAAGCAAGTTTTTGGAGGTTTAAAAACTACAAAGCAGGTTTTTTACCACAGTTACGCTTAAACGCAACTTTACCTTCCTATTCTAATTCTATAAATGGTCAAATCAATGATGATGGTCAGTATGAATTTGTTAGATCAAATCAAGCTAGATTACAAGGTAATTTGTCTTTAAATCAGAATATTGCTTTAACAGGTGGAACTATTTCTTTAAGTTCTCAGTTAGAAAGAGTTGATGTTTTTGGGGATAATTCTTCAACAGGTTTTTCAGTTATTCCTTTTTCAATAAATTATAATCAAAATTCAATTTTTTACAATCAATTTAAATGGGATAAAAAGATAGAGCCTTTAATTTATGAAGAAGCAAAAAGAGAATTCATCGAAAATATGGAGCAAATTTCATTAAATACTTCAAGAAGATATTTTGCCTTATTAAAAGCTCAAGTTCAATCTAAAATTGCCAAATCAAACTTATCTAATCAAGATACATTATTTCAAATATCTAAAGGAAGGTTTAAAATGGGGAAAATAGCAGAAAATGATTTACTTCAGATAGAGCTTTCAGTTTTAAACTCTAAAAATAGTCTTACCACAAATGAGATTAATTTTAAAAGAACTTCACAAAATTTATCTAGATATTTATCTTTAGACACAGAAAATATTTTACTAAATGTACCTAAGGAATTATCCATATTTAAGGTTACTGTAAAGAAAGCAATTGAAGAAGCTAAATCAAACAGAAAAGCAGTTATAGAATTTAGAAGAAAAAGATTACAAGCAGAACAAGATGTTGCAGAAGTAAAAGGTAGTAATCGTTTACAATTAAGATTAAATGCAAACTTTGGTATCTCTCAACAGGGACAAGTTTTTAATAATTTATTTCAAAATTATAATCAACAACAAAATGTTTCGATATCTATAGGAATGCCAATTTTAGATTGGGGAGTTTCTAAATCTAGAAGAAAGTTAGTTGAGGCAAGTAAAGATTTAGTAAACACAAATATTGAGCAAGACAAACAAGAGTTTGACCAAGAAATTTATTTGCATGTTTTGAATTGGCAAAATCAACGTAATTTTTTAGAGACTGCTAAAAAAGCCCAAGAAATTGCTATTAGAAGATACGATATCACTAAAAAAAGATTTGTTCTTGGTAAAATTACAATTACAGATTTAAATTTAGCGCTTCAAGAAAAAGACAGATCTGTTTTACAATACTTAAATTCTTTAGAAAATTTTTGGACTGATTACTATACCCTAAGAAGACTAACTTTATATGATTTTATTAAAAATAAAAAAATAGAAGTTAAAGATATTATTTACAATTAAAAATCCTCAATTTTAACCTTATATTAAAATTAAGAATTGTAATTTTGTTTATCTAAATCAATAAATATCTAAACAAAACATTTAGTTATTAAAATTATAAAAAAGACAAAAGAATGCTTCATTTTAAAAAAATTCTGTCATTATTATTCTTAATCAGTTTTACTGCATTCAGTCAGGAAAAACAAACGATTAGCGGAACAATTTATGACGATAGTAATAATGAAACTTTAATAGGAGTTTCCATTTACTTTCCAGATTTAAACATAGGAACTACTACAAATGAATACGGATTCTATTCTGTTACATTGCCAGAAGGAACTTACAAAATACAGTTAAGCTACTTAGGTTATGCTACCATTATTGAAACAATCGACCTACAAGAAAAGCTATCAAAAAACTTTAAATTGAAAGAGGAAGCAGAAAGTTTAGATGAAATTCTCATAGAAGCTAATATCGAAAACTTAAATGTTAGAACACCTCAAATGAGTGTGAACAAACTAACATCAGCATCTATTAAACAAATCCCTGTAGTTCTTGGTGAAGCAGATATTATTAAGTCTCTAATTTTACTTCCTGGTGTTACAAGTGCCGGTGAGGGTGCTTCTGGCTTTAATGTAAGAGGTGGTGCAGCAGACCAAAATCTAATTTTATTAGATGAAGCAATTGTTTTTAACTCTTCACACTTATTCGGGTTCTTCTCCGTTTTTAATCCTGATGTAATAAAAAATGTAAAATTGTATAAAGGTGGAATTCCTGCAAAATACGGAGGAAGATTGTCTTCTGTTTTAGATATTTATCAAAAAGAAGGAAATAGTAAAGAGCTTAATGTTACTGGTGGAATTGGCTTAGTTTCTTCAAGATTATTAATTGAAGGTCCAATAAAAAAAGAGAAAATTTCATTTTTAGTTGGTGGTAGATCTTCTTATGCTCATTTATTTTTACCGTTGTTTGATAATGACAACAAAGCTTATTTTTACGATTTAAACACTAAAGTAAATTATCGTGTTAACGATAGAAACAGCATTTTCTTCTCTGGTTATTTTGGAAAAGATGTGTTTGGAATTAGTGATAATTTTGTAAATACATACGGAAATAAAGTTGGTAATTTACGTTGGAATCACCTGTTTTCAGACAAACTCTTCTCTAACTTATCTTTAATTTATTCTGATTATTTCTATGGATTAACCTTAGATTTTGTTGGTTTCGAATGGGATTCTGGAATTACAAACTATAATATTAAATACGATTTTAAGCATTATTTGAGTAATAAAATTAAATTGAGTTATGGTGTTAACAATATCTACAGTAAATTTAATCCTGGAGAAATAAAGCCAAACAGAGACGATTCTGGAATTATTGCTGAGAAATTAACTGACAAATATGCCAACGAATTTGCTGCATACATTGATGCTGAACATAAAATTAGTGATAAACTTCAATTACAATACGGTATTCGTTTTAGTAATTTTACAAGATTAGGGCAAGATGAATTAAATATGTACACAAATGATGAAGCTGTAATCTATAATAGTGAATTCAAAAAGTATGAATCTGCAGATGCAATTGGTACAGAATCTTTTAAAAGAAGCAATGCTATTAGTAATTTCAACAACTTAGAACCAAGAGTTTCTGCTTCTTATCTTTTAGATAATAATACTTCTATAAAAGCCAGTTATAACAGAATGGCGCAGTACTTACATTTATTATCTAACACGGCTTCTCCTACTCCATTAGACGTTTGGGCGCCAAGTGGAAAATACATAAAACCACAATTATTAGATCAATATGCAATCGGTTATTTTAAATCTATAAAAGATGGAGATTACTCTTTAGAAACTGAAGTTTTTTACAAAGATATTCAGAATAGAATCGATTATATAAATGGTGCAAATTTGGTAGCAAATAATGAAATTGAAACTGTAATTTTAAATGGAAAAGCAAGAGCTTATGGTTTAGAAGTTTTATTGAAGAAAAATGAAGGGAAATTTAAAGGTTGGATAGCGTATACATTATCTAGATCTGAACAATTAACTGCAGGTAGAACAGCAAATGAACCAGGAATTAATAGCGGAGAATGGTACAACACTCCTTATGATAAAACCCACGATTTTTCTATAAATGCTAGTTATGAATTAAATGAAAAATGGAAATTCAATACAAATTTTGTTTTTCAAACTGGGCAACCGACAAACTATCCTGTTGGGCAATATGAAGTGCAAGGTTTAAACGTACCAATTTATGATGATAATAGAAGAAACGCTGATAGATTACCAACATATCACAGATTAGATATTTCTGCAACTTTAACTCCTAGAAAGAACAAAAACAGAAAATTACAAGGAGAATGGGTTTTTGGTATTTACAATTTGTACGGACGTCAAAATGCTGCTTCTATAAACTTTACACAAAACAGAGAAACCTATAGAAACGAAGCTATTCAAACTTCTATTTTTGGAATGGTGCCTTCTGTTACTTATAATTTTAAATTTTAAACCGATGAAAAAGATCTATTTATTTCCAATTTTAGCAATACTCTTTTTTACTAGTTGTGAAAAAGTAATAGATATTGATGTTCCTTCAATTGAACCTAAACTAATTATAGACGCTTCTTTTGAAGTATTGTTTGATGAAAACCCAGTAGTTACAAATACAATTGTAAAACTAAGTTTGTCTGCAGATTATTTTGAAGAAACGATACCAACTGTTTCTAATGCAACAGTTTTTTTAACAAACTTATCGAACGATAAAACTATTAACTTCTCTGAATCTAGCATTTTAGGCAATTATAAACCTAGTTTTGATCCAAACCTTACTTCAGAATTTTTACCAGAAGATAATATTGAATATGAATTAACTGTAATTTATAATAATGAAACCTATAAAGGAAAAGCGACAAAAGTAAAAGGAACAAAAATAAATAGTATTATTCAAGGAGATGACACTTTATTTTCTGGTGATGAAATAGAATTAGAGGTTATATTTACTGATGATGGTTCTCTAGAAAATTATTACTTGTTTGATTTTAATAATCAGCAATTTGTATCTATAGAAGATCGCTATTTTAATGGTTCTGTATATCCTTTTTCCTTTTATTTAGATAGAGAAGAAGTAACTTTACCTTCTACTAGAACTGTAAGACTTTATGGTATAACTAAAGAATATTTTACTTATTTTAGAATATTACAAAATCAAAGTGGACAAAATTCTGGTGGACCTTTTCAAGCTGTACCTTCATCTTTATTAGGTAATATGATAAATACAACCAATGAAGATAATTTTCCTTTAGGATATTTTCATATTTCTGAAACGGACACTTTAACAATAGAATTAGTGGAAAAAAACTAAAATATCTTTATAAATTAACCTTTGCGTTAGGGATTGAAACGGCATCCTTTTTTTATTTTTCATAAAAAAAGATATAGTGTAAAGCCCGTTAAAACGCCCAAAAGATAATTGCAATTATAACATAGAATTCTGTATTTTTGAAAGATGACTTTTATAAAAACTACAGAGCAAGATTCTAAATACAATCATCTAGAAAAGATGTCTGTATCTGAGCTATTAAGCAACATAAATAACGAAGACAAAACAGTGCCTTTAGCTGTAGAAAAATCTTTACCTCAAATTGAAGCTTTAACCGAACAAATTGTAAATAAATTACAAAACGGAGGAAGACTTTTCTATTTAGGTGCTGGTACTTCTGGTAGATTAGGTGTTGTGGATGCTTCTGAATGTCCGCCAACTTTTGGTGTTCCTCATGAATTAGTTGTAGGTATTATTGCTGGTGGAGATATAGCAATTAGAAAAGCGGTTGAATTTGCAGAAGATTCTACAAATCAAGGTTGGTTAGATTTACAAGAACACAACATTACAGATAAAGATGTTGTTGTTGGTATTGCTGCTTCTGGTACAACTCCTTATGTGATTTCTGCATTAGAAAAATGTAATGAAAATGGTATTATTACAGGTTGTATTGCGTGTAATAAAAACAGTCCGTTAGCACAAGTTTCTAAATATCCAATAGAAGTTATTGTTGGTCCAGAATTTGTTACAGGAAGCTCTAGAATGAAGGCAGGAACTGCACAGAAATTAGTTTTAAACATGCTTTCTACTGCTACAATGATTCAGTTAGGAAAAATAAAAGGGAATAAAATGGTTGATATGCAGCTTTCTAACAATAAGTTGGTAGAAAGAGGGCAAAAAATGTTAGCTAAAGAATTAAATATCGACTTAGCTGAAGCAAGTGAATTGTTAGTTCAGTTTGGAAACGTTAGAAATGCAATTAAAAATTATCAGAAATGAGTACTAATCTAGATTTATTAGGAAAAGGATTAAAGTACTTAGGTCTTTTAGTTTTTCTTTTTTTTGCTTCACCAATAACTCTTACTATGGGGTTTAAGGCTTTAAAGAAGTTTGAAAATACTCCTAAAGAATATATCTCTTATATTCTTTTATCGGTTGCAGTTTTTTTAATAATCTTCACTATTTATTTCGCTTTTAAAACCTTTCAAATATTACTAAAAGCACTTTTTAATAATTAATGAGAATGCAAAATTCTGATGGAATCATTATCATACTATCATATCCTGATACAATTGTAAGACCTGCATATTGGGAACCTTCAAGTAAAATTTGGCCACTAATTGGTATTGGAGGTAAACATGCTGTACAAGCTGGTCATGCTGCATTATTATTGATAAAAAAAGAGCAATCTGAAATTAATTATTTCGATTTTGGAAGATATATTACTACTTATGGAAATGGTCGGGTTCGCTGTAAAGAAACAGATCCTGATGTTTCTATATCGATAAAAGCTAAGTTTGAAGATGGGAAACTAATCAACTTAAAAGAAATTTTACTTTGGATAGAAAATCACCCAGAAAAAACACATGGTGATGGTAGATTAGTTGCAAGCATGCATGATGAAATCGATTTTGAGAAAGCGAACGATTTTATCCATCAACTAATCGATGAAAAAGAAATTCCTTATGGAGCTTTTATAAAACTAGGAACTAATTGTGCAAGGTTTGTTACAGATACCATTATTGCTTCTTCAGTAAATAAAAAGATTGGTAAACAATTAAAAAAATCAAATTTTTTAACGCCTAGTCCTATTGGAAATGTAATTAAGGGAACTACAAACAATAACATACATATAATTCACAATCAATCTTTTAATCACTATAAAAATAGATCTATAGTTAAAGAATATAAAGCTTCTTTTTTAAAAAAATTTGTAGGTGGACCTAACTTAATTGGAACAGAATTGCCTAATAAAAAAGTTTTCGAATTAGAAAACGGAACTTGGTTAGGTGGAATTGGAAGTGGAGCTTGGTTTAAAATTGAAGAACAAATTGAAACAGAAACTTATAAAATTTCAAGATATAATCCTGAAGGAGTAAAAGATTTTGAAGCAAATTTTGTAATCGATAAAACATGCTTTAATCATCAAAAAGAACATCAATTTCTTCATCCTACAAATTGTAGAGAAGCTATCGTTAATCAAAATAACAAGGTGTACACTTTACAAATAGATTAGCGGTAATCCTTCTTAATTTTTCTGTAAATTAATTTTTGGAGTCGTTGGATTAAAACCAAAAGCTGCATCTGGTAACTCAATACCTAATTGATAAACAAGATAACCTATACTTGCATAATGATGAATTGCATGACTTTGTGCTTGCATTAATGCAGATCCAATTGTGTAGGTAGCAATTTCATTACCTAAACCCATATCATCAGAAACTTTAATTACAGTATTAAAATCTTCCTTTTCTATTGTTTTAAGTTGATGAATTATTGATTCAAAATATTCGATTCCTACATTCGTTTGTTGTTCTGCACATTCATTTCTTTCTCTTACAGAAAAATCTACAAAATTATTTTCTAATCCTTTAAATATACAAGAAAAAACATCTAAAACGTGACGCATATGACAACCTATACTCGAATTATATGGCGCAACAGAAGCGTCTGAATATTGTTCATCAGAAATAGAACTTAATAAACTTATTCCTCTTTCTAGGTTTTTCTCAATAGCATCAATCATAAAAAATATTTCTTTTTTTGTCGTTAAAAACGGTTACAATTTACGAGTTATTTCTCTTTTTTATGAATTATTTGAAGAAAATATAAGCAACTAAAAAACAAGGTTTTAAAAACGAATAATTCAATAATTCAAACAAAAACATATCAACTAAATACTTTTCTGGCACAGTCTTTGAAATTATACTAATCAAATACGGAAGCCGAAAAGTAAATTAGAGTAGGCAAAACCCTAAAACCATACATTATGAAAAAAGGTATACTTATAATATTAGGAATGTTCATGATGGTTTCAACTGTTGAAGCCAATCAAGGCAAAAAATCACCAAACAGAATTGGGTTTAATTACTCTTACGAAAACTCTGTGAATTTTGAAGAACGAGGAATTGAATTCTTTATTTTCACAAACGGTGAATTTGATTTTAATACAAATTTTAATAACACATATTACGACTACAATGGTAATCGTACTACAAGAGAAAGAGGAATAAATATTGATAGAGATTACAAAGGTAGAATTGCACGAATAGGAAACTCATTTGTAAACTATGATAGATATGGAAATGTAACCAGAATTGGAAACGTTTTTATGAGATATTATAGAGGTAAATTAACAGATGTTGGTAATTTAAAAGTTAGATATGATCATTGGGGAAATCCTACTTTTTACGGAAATGTAAAAAACAATTATTACAATTATAATGGTTTTAGAATTAATTTAAACATTGGAGATATCTTTAGTTATAATGATGCATATTTCCATAGAAATGACTTTAGAACAAACTATAGAAGAATTAGAGAAGATAAGAACTACTATTACTACAGAGCAAACCCTAATGCTAAAATTGGTAAAAGAAGTAAAACTTTAAGAAGAAGAAAACCGGCTTCAACAACTTTAAAGAGTAATGCAAATACAAGACGAAATAATACTACTTATAGAAGACCATCTTCTGTAAATACAACGAGAAACAATACAACAACAAAAAGAAGTACAAATACTTCTTATAGAAAACCTTCTAATGTAAGCACGAAAAGAGTTGCAACACCAACAAAAAGAAGTGCTAATACTTCTAATAGGACTAGATCTTCTGTGACTAAGAGAAGTGTTACACCTGTAAAAAGAAACACTACGAGTACTAATAGAAAATCGAATTCCGTTAAAAGAAATGTAGAAAATACAACAAAAAATAAAACTGTAAGAAGTAGAAGAAATTAAAAAAACAGGTATTTATACGTGATTTTAATTCAGGGTAGTTTTCTAAATTTGTTATAAAATTATTTGAACAGAAAATTATCTAATTAAGAAGTTAATTGTGATAGAAAAAGTAGAAGTTAAAAGCCTCATTTCTTTATGGAAATGAGGCTTTTTAATTACTAAAATTATACTTTTTATTATTTATTAAATGTATAGCTAACACCAAACATTACCATACTTGTTGTCATTTCATAGCCAACTTTTGATCCTGGAATAATTCCAAGTGGGTTTGTAGCAGCATTCCAAGGTCCATCAGGTTGCCCATCTTGATTAAAATCTTGGTCTGGAGTTGGATTTAACAAGGTACCTTCAGTTTTCCCATCACTCGTACCATAATGATAAACACCATTCAACATTAAACTATCAGTTAATGGGTAGCTAAAACCAAATTGAAAAGCATTCGCTATAATGGCTGTTGCAGGAATTGAGAAAAATGCCAATTCATCATCAATAGGATTGCTACTATATGTATAACCAACTCTTAAAGGTAACTTTTCGATTCCTTTGTATTGAAGTCCTACAGAAAGTATGTTAATATTTTTCCATCCAAAACCTTTTACAGCTCCTGTAGGAAAACCAGCAGTAGGACCTTCTTCAGCAATAACCCAACCTTTTTCTGAAAAACCATCAGTGTTTTCATAATCAACCATTCTATAATCAATTGCAAAATCGAAATCTGCTTTTGAGTACCCTAAACCAAATGATAATATTGCTGGGTAATCCATATTAAAAGCTGTTTCAGGTGCTTCTGATCCATCTAAATAAGTATTATTAAATTCTAAATCCCCAAATGATTGTCCTGTTTTATAAGATGCTCCTAACTTAATTCCTCCTGGTGAATTATAAAACATACCAAATTGTGCTCCAAAACCTAAAGCAGATGCTTTATCAGTAGTTGGATATCCAAGTGTTTGACTTGGGGCTGAAATTGGACTCGGTGCTAATTCTAAAGCTCCATAATTAATTGTTGGCTGCACACCAATTGATAGATTATCAGTAATCTCATAAGCCCAAGTGAAACCAACTTGTAACAACATGTAATCAGACTCTAAATGACCAAAACCTCCTGCCATTTGAGGAAAACTAATTGGATTTACTGGTATTGTTTGATCAAAATTTGGGTTTCCATTTCCCATACGATCTTGAGGGTAATTAGAATTTTCTGGAAATGTAACTCCAAAACCACTAATTCCAAATGCTGAAACTCCAAAAGTATGCTTACTATCTTCTTTTCCCCAAACCATAGCAAAGGCTGGCATAGGAGAAACACCTCTATCATCTTCAGTTACACCTGACATAGTACCATATGTAGAACTTAATTCCGGAGAAGAGAAGAAAGCTCCAATATTAAAATCTATTATTTTATTGTCAAATGTAGATATTGCTGCAGGATTCCATTGTAGCGCTCCAGAAATATCTAATGGTTGTGCAGTTGCTGCTCCACCCATTGACATATTTACTGCTCCAACACCTTGCATAACATGGCCTGCTTGTCCGTAAACTAATGCTGATAGCATTAGAAACGCAAGTTTTAAAAAATTTTTATTCATAATTTTAAGATTAAATTAGTACTCTCTAAATTGTAAATTAAACAATTAATTAAAAGTATATATAACCACTTATTTCAACTATGACTATTGTCATAAAAAGCAGTACTAACTCAATAAAAAAAATGTAATTATCAGATTAATTTTCTATATTTTTTTTTCACTTCTAATTTACACAAAACCCTTCCAACATTTTCAGCCTTTATTTTAGTGATTTTTTTAATTTTAGATTTACATCTTTTTAAACCACTACAGTCTTTTTTTAAATGATAGGTTTTACTTGACTTCGTAGTACAAATAAAAGCCTCTTTTTCTTTGGTTTGAAAAGCGGTTAGTAAAAATATAACTAATAGTACTGATAGTAATTTTTTCATATTACTTAATTTTTACAACCATTTTTATCACAAGTAATTTTATTATTAGAACTAACCCAATGGTTTGAGTGTTCTGTTGTATCAAAACCACAACCTGTAGTTCCTCCTCTTTGTCCTTTATGAACTTCTTGTGTTGGTGTATGTTTTACTGCCATAATAACTATAAGTTTTAATTAATATCTATTCAAAAGTAAAAGCTCTAAAAAACAAAACCTTACGGTTTCACGTAAGACTTAAAGTTTATTACTCTTTTTAACTCCATTTTATTTATGCTGATAACAATAACCATTCGCTATTTGGGTAAAATGTTTGCATCTTGTTCCTTTTTGGGCAATGCCTTTACATCTAACCGATTTAGATTCTTCTACAGCTTTGTTCGTAGAATTATACATTTTATCCACATCTTTAAAAACTTATGGTTTACAAATTTTACACGGAGTTAAATTATATTTAGAAATATCAATGCTTCCTAATAATTTATTTGAAACATTTTCTACCATTCTAAAAGAAGATAAGTGATATTTTTTATTCTAAAATTGAACCGTCTTCAGAAACTTTATTTTCTGACTCCGTTTTTCTTTTAAATCTTTATTTTTATTTAAAGATTTATCACTATCTATAAATTGATTATAATCAGTTTTAGTTTTATACTTCAAAACTAAACCATTAAAACAAAAATAATACGGGTTTCTGTAGTTTAAATAATTTATGATAAATAATGTTTTAAATAAGTCCGAAATCTTTAGCAATAGCAACCAAATGCGCAGGATTATTGGCATTAAAATGTTCTTTTAAAAATTTTAATCTTTTTTCTACAGCACTAACACTAGAAGGTGTTATTCCTTTTTCTTTCAACTTTTCACTGATAGCTTCCTGCAAAAGACCTTCTGATAATTTTGTGATTAAAAAAATATCAGAATCTGTAATTTCAATCGCTTTTTGTGGATGAATTGCATTCTTTAAATCAGGCGAAATATAAAATTTATTTGAAGTAGCAACTAAATGAATTGCTTCTTTTAACTCTTTTAATCCGTTTCTACCTTTCCAAACATACCCTTGAATTTTTAAATTCTTATATAAATTTTGAATTCGATACGGTTTGTCTTCCACAGAAAAAACAATAATTTTTAAATCAGGAAATTCTGTTCTTATTTTTTCTATAAGTTCATCACCAGATTTTAATTGCTGTGGTGTTCCATCATTTTCAAAAGATAAGTCAGAAATAATTAAATGATAAGGTTCCCCTTTTAGAAAAGCATTTTTAATTTTTAAAAAAGCTTCATCACAATAAGAAATAGATTCTACTTCTTCTATATGAAGCTCATCTAAAGCAGTTTTAATTCCGTTTTTATTAACATCTAAATCTTCAACAACTAAAATTTTCTCAAACATGCTTAATTTTTAAAATGTATACTGACTCTTAAACCTCTGTTAGGTTTATTTTCAAAATTAACTGTTCCATTAATCATTTTTATACGGGTTTCCATATTTTTAAGTCCGTTTTTTAAAATAATTGTATTCTCTTTAAATCCTACGCCATTATCAGCATAAATTATTTCTAAATCGTTGTTTGTTTTCTTACAAGATAAAACCACTAAACTCGCTTTACTATGCTTTTTCATATTTACAAACAATTCATTGAAAATTCGATATATTACAATCTGTTTATCTTTGTTTAAGTTATTTAAATCTAAAGAAGATAAATCTTTTAAAATAATCTTACAAGCATCCGAATTATAACCTGCAACTAAGTCTCTAAAATAATTTTCAAAATCGGCACCAGTTTCTATAGAGTCATTTTCATGAGAAATTGCTCGAGTTTGCAGGTATATTTTATCTAAATCGTTAATAATTTCTTCCGTTTTAACATTAGGGTTTTGAACTTTTGTGAGTGTATTAAAAATATCATTTCCTAATTCGTCATGTAACTTTTTAGCTATTCTTGTTTCAGTATTATAGCTCTCTTGTAGAATTCTTTTTTTATGTTGTTGCTTTCTTCTGTAAATTAAAAACAAAAGACCAGATGTTAATAGAATTCCAATAATTACAATATTTTTTTTCTGATTATGTTCTTGCTCTGCAACGAGTTTATTTTCTGTAGCCTGTGATTTAAATTTTAGTTTTTGTTTTTCTTCTTCCTCATAATTGTATTTAATTTTGGCAAACTTATATTGTTGCTTTGTTTCTTCTACTCGAATACTATCTCTTAACCGAATACTTTCCTTATAATATTTTAAAGAGTTTTGAGGTTTTTCAAGTGCTAAAATTTTATCTATTGCTTCTAATAAATCTTGTGAGCTACTTTCTTTTTTTGCTACTTCATACATCTTATTTGCATAAAACAGTGATTTACTTTTATTTTTCTTATTGAAATATTCTGATAAATGACTGTAACTTGCGATTAATCCGTAATTATCTTTTTGTTTATCTTTTATTGAATTTGCTAATAATAATTCTTTTAGAACATTTACCTCAGGGTTTTGCAACCATTTTATATATGCCAAATTATCAATAATTCTAGTTTTTGTTTTTCTACTAGTAATTGTATCTTTTAGTAAATCTTCTAAAATTGAGGTTGATTCTGAATAATTACCTAATTCTCCATAAAGAATGGCAATATTATTCTTATATTTAATTATAGAACCTTTACGTTTAGAAATATTAACAGCAGATTTAAAATAAGAAATTGCATCTACATACAAAGATCTTTTTTTAGAATTAATAGCTAAACAATTATACGTTGCCGCAATAACACTTCGCTTCCTGCCTTTTAATATTTTTAAAGCTTGTACAGCAGTTGAATCACTATTTGAAAAACTTCCATAATTAGATTCAATTAAAGCTAATTGAAATAAACTCATTCCTAGTTGAATACTGTCCTTTTGATTAAAGTATAATAGTCTAGATTTATTATAAAAATAGAAAGCGCTATCTTTATTATTAAGCTTTCTTTGAAATTCAGCAATTTTATAATATGATTTTGCTTCTTGAACTTCATTGTTTTCATTCAAAGATTTTTGAAGCATTATTTTCGAAAACAATAATGCTTTACTATTTTTTTTTTGTTTACTATAAAAACTAATAGTTTTATAAATACTATCAAAAGAAATTTCATTATTATCTTTCTGGAATGAAAAAACTTTTACACTTAAAATTAAAAAAAAGAGGAATAAACTTTTAAGTTTCATTCCTCTAAAATACTATAATTATTAATTAAAATAACTTTAGTTCCCTCCTTTATTAACTAAAATTTATTCTCCATTTTCACCATCATCATCACCAACTTCTGGATCCTGTTCTTCTTCTCCTCCAGTTGCTAACGTTTCTAATTTTACAGGTTCATTTTCTAAATTTTCATCTAAATCTGTACAAGATGTAAAAACAATGTTTGCTACTAATATTGCGAATACTAAAAATACTTTTTTCATGTTACTTTCCTTTAAAAATTAAACAATAGTGTTGCCCTCCGAATTTTAGAATTCAGATTATTTGTTGTTCACAACACATTAAAATTTAAAAGAGTCGCGCGCCTCTTTTGCGGGAAGTTGTAGAATGAAATAGCGTTATAATCTTGTTTTCCCAATCAAAAAAACACTACTAGGTCATTCTGTTTTTTTAGTAATAATTCTCTTTCTTTTTTTCAGAGAACTGTTTCTACTGCAAATATCGGAAGTGATTTAAAATTAGCAATAGCCAATATTTGGACAATTTATAAACAGCCATAACTTGTCTAATTGTAGACAGTTTTAACAATGGTCTGTCTAAAATGTCTACTTTTGGACAACCAAACAACTTACTATGATTAAAGTACTTATAACTGATTTTTTTTATGAGATTGAAAAAAAGGAGCTTAAGAAAAATAAAAATGCACAAGCCACTTTTTGGGTAGAAGAACTACAAGAAGTTACATCTATTGATAAAAATTATATCAGTGTTAAAAAAGCAACCCGTTTATATAATAAGTATGTTGAGGAAAGAGAACAAGTAATTGTTAAAGAGCCAAATAAATATCTTTTAGATTTTATGTCTCTATATTTAGGTTATAAAGATTTTGAAGATTATCAAACTAAAAAAGAACCAACAAAAGAAATAATTAAAAAGGGAGTAAATATTATTACTAAAAATAATGAAAAACAATCATTTTTAAAAGAGCATAAAAAAAGGGTTGTTATTGGCTCAAGCTTAGTAACTTTTTTATTACTATTTTTTATCATTAAAAACAATACCAATAATTCTGAAACGTGTATTGTTTGGAAAGAAACTCATTTTGAAGAAAGTACTTGTAGAATAAAACATGCAATAGATAATTCTCTTTATAAGATTGATCTCAAAAATTTCAAGAAAATTAAAATAACAAAAGAAACTGCCTTTTTTAAAAATGGAAAGCCTCAAATATGGTATGGAAAATCATCTAAAAGAAAAATGGACTATTTTACACAAAGAGGAATTCATCCAGAAACTTTAAAAGAATTAGACCCAATTACAGAATACATTATCAATAAATATGTTTTCACAGAAGAAGGTGATAAAACTATTGTAAACTAAAAAAGCAGCTAATAAAATTAGCTGCTTTTTTTAAAAATAATTGTCCATTCATAAAATATGTTGACATAAAATCTACTTAATTATAAGTTCATCAAAAAAACCAAGAAAGAAGCGTACTCAACGTGATTACAATTTAGGCTTTAAGTTATCTATAGTTTCGGAGGTAGAAAGAGGTAATTATACGTATAAAAAAATCAGAAATAGTTAAAAACCGGCTATCAGTTATTTTTAATAACAAACAAAAAACGAGTTGATTTTTATCAACTCGTTTTAATCATCTTCTTATAAAGAACACTTTTACTCTAATATCTGAGCAGAATGTGCTTTTGTTTTTACTTTTAGAATAATATCTTCAATAACTCCGTGTTCATCAATTACAAAAGTTGTTCTGTGAATTCCATCATATTCTTTACCCATAAATTTCTTTGGTCCCCAAACATTAAATGCTTCAATTACAGCTTTGTCTTCATCTGCTAATAAAGGAAAAGGAAGTTCGTGTTTATTAATCCAGTTTTGTTGTCTTTTTGCAGAATCTGCACTCACACCTAAAACATCATAACCTTTTGCTAAAAAAGTTTGATAATTGTCTCTTAAATCACACGCTTCATTTGTACAACCAGGTGTACTTGCCTTTGGATAAAAGAATAACACTAACTTTTTACCAGCATAATCTGATAGTTTTATAGTATTTCCAGCATTGTCTTTTGCTTCAAATTGTGGAGCATTATCTCCTATTTTTAGTGATGTCATATTTATTGAGTTTGAAAGTTACAAAGTAGGCAAGTTACAAAGTCTTCAAATAAATCCTATTAACTTACTTAAAAAATTACTTTGCAACGTTGTATCTTTGTTACGATCAAAATTGAAAAATGAATAAACAAGAAAAAGTACAGTTTGTAATTGATACACTTGAAGAAAAATATCCAGAAATACCGATTCCTTTAGATCATAAAGATCCATATACTTTATTAATCGCTGTTTTATTGTCTGCACAATGTACTGATGTTCGTGTAAATAAAATTACGCCTTTATTGTTCGCTAAAGCGGATAATCCTTTTGATATGGTAAAAATGACGGTAGAAGAAATTAAGGAAATTATTCGTCCTTGTGGATTATCGCCAATGAAAAGTAAAGGAATTTATGGATTGTCTAAAATCTTGATTGAAAAATACAATGGCGAAGTTCCGCAATCTTTTGAAGGTTTAGAAGAATTACCTGCTGTTGGACATAAAACTGCAAGTGTTGTTATGAGTCAGGCTTTTGGAGTTCCTGCTTTTCCTGTGGATACTCATATTCATAGATTAATGTGGCGTTGGAATTTAACAAACGGTAAAAATGTTACTCAGACAGAAAAAGATGCAAAACGTTTGTTTCCTAAAGAATTATGGAACGATTTACATTTACAAATCATTTGGTATGGAAGAGAATATTCGCCTGCAAGAGGGTGGGATTTAGATAAAGATATTATTACGAGTACAATTGGTAGAAAATCTGTTTTAGAAGATTATTTTAAAACCAAGAAATAGAAACAAGTCATTAAAATAAAAACTACAAAGTAGTCTCTTACTAAAATTGAGATTACTACAGTTTATAAAAAAATAAACTTCGAAACGACAAAATTATTATCGCTAGCAAACATTTGCGTTAGGGATTGAAACGACATCCTTTTTTTTTGAAACGTCATTGCGAGGAACGAAGCAATCTCTTTTTAAAATTGAGGTTGCCACAGAAAGTAAAAAAACTTTCTTCGCAATGACAGACTAAAAAAAGATATAGTGTAAAGCCCGACCTTTTTAGGAAACGCCCAAACAAAAAAAAGCTCCAACAATGTTGAAGCTTTTTCCTCTCTTAATTCAAATTCAATTCAATGAAGTCTTCTGATTTGGTTTTAACAAAAGTTAGCGATTTTGAAAAATTAATCAAAAATTGAACTGTTTCTTTTTTGGGTTGCATCTGAATTTCAGATGACTTTCTTGAGTAAAGTTGCATCATATATCTAATTTAGTATCTTGGTTCTAAAGTAGTAACGATGTTTTTTTTACTTTATTGTTAATTTACTAAAATAATATTATGTTTTTCTATTAATTTTCTCATATTGATTAAAGCATAACGCATTCTACCTAATGCTGTGTTGATGCTAACACCAGTGTTTTCGCTTATTTCTTTGAAACTCATATCTTTATACATACGCATTACCAAAACTTCTTTTTGTTCTTCTGGCAACTCTTTTACAAGCTCTCTTACGTCATTATAAATCTGTTCTTGTATAATTTTTTTCTCAGCATTTAAGTTACCATCACCTAAAACAGAAAAAATATCGAACTCATCTGTATTTTTAAATGTTGGCATTCTATTAGACTTTCTAAAATGATCTATCACTAAATTATGAGCAATTCTCATAACCCAAGGTAAAAATTTACCTTCTTCATTATAGTTACCCTTCTTTAAAGTTTTAATTACTTTAATAAAAGTATCCTGAAAAACGTCTTCTGTTATATCTCTATCTTGTACTTTGCTGTATATAAAACTGAACAATCTTTGTTGGTGTCTTTTTATTAAAACGCCTAAAGCTGCTTCTTTTCCTTGTATATAATCACTTACTAAAGTACTGTCTGTAATTGTCTTTTTTTGCACCATAACTACTTTTCGAAGAACAAGAAGTTCTTCTAAATTAACATTAAATTAATATTCTAAAAAGTAGTTTTTTTACTATATGCGTCTAATTTTGTGATTCTTATGAAGTCCAAATATCCTTTATTTTTTTGAAAACAACAAGAATAATCTATTTTTTTTATTTTATGATTATGTTTTTACTTTATAAACAATAGTATTGATTCATTATTTATTTGTAAAAAATAGACGCCAGAAGCTAAGTTAGCTGGACAATTAATTTTTGTTATTTTTGATGAAGTGTCAAATGACACATTACTTAGAATTATACTAGTTCCTTTTACATCGATTAAACGAAATACATCACTTTCGATAGTGTTTAACACATAAAATTCCTTATTAAAAACTGGGTTTGGATATGCTATTCTTTCAGTACTTAAAGATTTATTACTATTTTTTCCTGTAAAATAGTTTACACCAAAATTAAAAGCATCTTTCCCAATGTTTTCCCCAATTATTCTACCAGGAATATCATCTGCAGGTGGATGAATACCACCCCATATTCGTGATAAACTACATTGATCTGAAGCGTCTCTATAAGTTGCCCATTGTAACTTAACATCAACACTTGGTCCATTCTCGAACACTAAAAACTCGTTTTTTATAGCTACAAATTCCCCCATCCCACCAGGAAAGAACTCATCTCCAGTAATTAGTGTTAAAACTTCTGCAGCTGCTCTTGAATAGGTTGAGTGCCCAGAAACATACCCAGCAAATGGAGGGGTAACAAAACTTGGTCTTTGGTATGGCCACCATTCCTCTGCGAGAATCCAACCTACTCCTGCTGCATCTTCTATCGGGTTTGTAATACTTTTATGTCCTTTCCAACTATATAATTTAATTTTTCCAATATGCTCACCATTATTTCCTTCTAGAGGATCATTTTCTTGAACAACTTCAATAAATCCTTCTTTTAAAGGAATTCCTTCAACATGATAATTAGATAAATTAGAATTAGAACTTTGCCCCAACTCTGCCATGTATCTTATAGCAGAAATTGGTCTTATATAATCATGCCATCCTTTTATTCCCCAAGCAGAAATTGCTGCGTCATGCATTGCTCCTCCAAGAATAAAATACGATTTAACATCCCATTCTAAAGCATTTAACCCCTCACCTTTTCCATTAAACTTCTTTTCTAATAAACTATGATCATTCACATAATTTAATAACGTAAACCAATGCCCTGGTGGAGTTTCTGAATCTGGACCATCAGCCCAAAATTCAGCCAAAACTCGAGTATAATCTCCCCTAGGAACAATTTCTTCTTCGTATGGTTTTTTTGTATAAGGGTTTAAAGTACGTCCTTTCCCAAAATCACCTCCATCTGTTTCATTATAAAATTTTGAAAAATCGTTAAAATTGTTCGGAAAATCTTTAATATTTAAATTTCCAATTGATTTTGGTGAAATATCCCATAAAACACCATCACTTGTATCTAAATGTGACCCCCAAATTGATACCAATGAAAAACCCCATTTATAATTATCATTAGAATCATTTGAACTATCAATATTTAATTGTGGTGGATCTTTTGGGTTGTGATACACAATATACTCATTATCATTTCTTAAAAACGTTTCTTTAGATTCCTCTACTAAAGCAAAAGGAGAAACTAAACCCCATTCTGGACTTAAAAATTCTGGAGTAGTTCCTTCTATTAGATTTCCACTTTGATCTATATATTCATCTAAACTTAAAGGTTGCCATCTATTAGGATTTGTTAATGACTTGTTACCTGGTATTTTAGGAGCTAACGGTTCATTTATTGGAGTATAAAATTTATTTTCATACTTTAATTCTTCATTAGAATTATCTGTAAAACCATAATTAATAATACTTTCTGCTATAAAATTACCTAAAGCAGCTGGATCTCCATTTGAATAATCTGTTGATATAAAATTTCTATCATACCCATATTCATTCATAATTAAATCAAAAAAACGCTTTGAATTATTATACTTTGGAGAGTTTTTAAACCTATGATTTAATAATCTATAAGCTGCATAACTTATTGTTTTGATCCTCGATTCTTCTATATTCTCATTAGAATTAAAACCTTCAAAATCGTTAGAATAGTTCTGTAATTTATTACCAATTAAATAGGTTTTAGCTACTTGATTATAAATAGCCCAAGAATCATAAAAAGCGATACTTGTATGAAATAAATTTCGAGCATGAACTGTTGGTCTAGCATAATCTCCTCTTATAGCTATTAGTAGTGCTTCATTCCAAATACGAGCAATTGAATTATTTTCTGACATTTTTTTAGATGAAAGAGTAACGTTTAATTCAACAATTTCACTACTACAATTCTCCCCTTTTTCAACTACTCTAATTTTACCAATATCATTAAACTCCCATTTTACGTCGATTTGAGATGTACCACGACCACTAATAATTTCTCCGCCTTCTAATTCCCATATATAACTTGAATTATCATCACCTTTATAAGAATACTTTTCTATTTTAAAATAACCACTAGTTTTTGGGCCTGTAATTTCTTTTTTTGATAAATATTCACAAGAACCATCATCTATAACAGCTTCTGGATTATAATTACAAGAATTAGGATCTGTACAACCAATAAGCTTAACAACTTTTACTTCTTCTACAATTTCAAATCCATTTCCTTCAATAAATTTAATCCGTAAATTAGAGTCAAAATTATTATAAACTTCTTCTAAACCTGAAGGCCATTTAATTGTTACTTTACTAATTTTATTTTCATTACCTAATCCGAAATTAATAGATTGCAAACTTTGAGAGAAAAAACTAACTCCACTATAGTATCGTAATAATTCTTTGTTCTCCGTGTAAACTTTAACAATAGTTCCTATTGCATCTCTATTAGATGTTGTTCCTTCAAGGTCTACTTTAAACCAATTATTAGGGTTATTAGAATTTAAACTAGTTGTTGTATTTTCATATAGGAAAGAGGTTCTATCATTATTAGTTACATACAAATCTAAATCACCATCATTATCATAATCAAACCCAACAGAGCTAACACTAATTGTTTTATCACCTAAATTAGATGCATTTGAAAAATCTGTAAAAGTATTTTCACCTTCCTGATATAAATTTTTATAATAAACATTATTCTGAATTTTCACATCTCCGTTTTGAATAGGTGCAAAATCTAAATGATATCCATTTACTATAAATAAATCCTCATCACCATCTAAATCAAAATCAGCAAACAACGTTCCCCAAGCCCATTTAGTGTTATTAATTTTTTCTTCTAATGCAGAGTCTTTAAAAGTAGAATTACCTTTATTTTCAAAAAGAATATTCTTATAAATTCCTGTAATAAAAATATCAAATTTCCCATCTAAATTATAATCTCCAACAGTCATTCCCATATCATTAATATTACTATTCAATCCAAATTTATCAGCTTCATTTACAAAACTTTTTCCTTCCTGATTTATAAGTAACATATTAGCTTGCCCATCATTAGAAAGATATAAATCCATCCATCCATCTTCATTGAAATCAAATGGTATTGTCATATATGAGTTATTACTTGAATTAACTCCAAATTGCTCTGTTACATCTGTAAATGTTCCATCTCCTTTATTTAAATAAAAATAATTTTCATTACATTCTCCCCATTCAGAAATATATAAATCTAAAAAACCATCATTATTAACATCAAACCAAGTTGAAGTAGTGTTAAAACAATTGTTCACCTTTTTTATACCAGCTTGATTCGTTTTTTCTAAAAAAGTTCCATCTCCTTCATTATGGAATAATTGAACAGAAGATGTGTAGGTTAAAAACAAATCTGGATAACCATCATTATCATAGTCTCCCCAAGAGACTCCACTTTTAGAACCATTAAACCCACTATGCGGTTTTATTTTATCATTAAAAGGTAATAAATTATATAGACCAGATTCATTAGTAACATCTTTAAAAGTACCGTTAGCATTGTTACTTAATAATCTACTATGACTTTCTTCAACACCATCTTTATCCATTTCCCGAGCAACAACAAATAAATCTAAATCACCATCATTATCATAATCAGCAACAGCTGCTCCGTTATTTTTTTCCACAAAGTCAATGTTAGCTACTCTTTCATTTTTTTTAAATGTTTGAGCGAATAATATATTAGAACAAGTTGAAAAAAATAGAATTAGTAGTACTATAAATAGTGTAGTATTATTTCTCATTATGAAATTCGTAATTTACAAGGTCTTTCAATATATAATTTTTTTTTTAAATAAAAATTTAACGCATTAAATAGTTTATTATTTATAGGTTTTTAAATGATAAAAAAAATGGTATTTTTAGCCCTCATATAATTGATACATGAAGTTAGACATTTCTGAAGTAAACCCTAAAGAAAACATTATAATTAAAGGAGCTAGACTCCACAATTTAAAGAATATAGATGTTGTTATTCCAAGAAACAAACTGGTTGTAATTACTGGTCTTTCTGGTTCTGGAAAATCTTCTTTAGCGTTTGATACTTTGTATGCAGAAGGTCAAAGGCGTTATGTAGAAAGTTTATCTTCTTATGCGCGTCAGTTTTTAGGAAAATTACACAAACCAAAAGTAGATTACATAAAAGGTATTGCACCTGCAATTGCTATTGAGCAAAAAGTAAATTCTACGAATCCTCGTTCTACAGTGGGGACTTCTACAGAAATTTACGATTATATTAAATTATTATATGCCAGAATTGGTAGAACCTTCTCTCCTATTTCTGGAAATGAAGTAAAAAAAGACACCGTTTCTGATGTTGTGAACTTTATAAAAAAGTTTGACGAGAGAACAAAACTATTATTATTGGCGCCTATTTCAATTGATGAAAACCGAGATTTAAAAACTGTTTTACAGGTTTTAGAACAACAAGGTTATGCGCGTTTAAAATGGAATGATAAAGTATATAGAATATCCGATTTCCCACAAGCGGATTTTAAAAATGAGGATTTATTTTTAGTGGTTGATAGAATTATCACAAAAGATGATGAAGATTTTTACAACAGATTAGCAGATGCAATTCAGACTGCTTTTTTTGAAGGAAAAGGAATCTGTTTTGTTGAAAATTTAGAAGATCATAAAGTTGCTGAATTTAGTAATAAATTCGATTTAGACGGAATGTCTTTCTTAGAACCAAACACACATTTATTCAGCTTTAACAATCCTTATGGAGCTTGCCCAACTTGTGAAGGTTACGGAAGTGTAATTGGTATTGATGATGATTTAGTCATTCCAAATACGGGTTTATCCATTTTTGAAGATGCTATTTTTCCTTTTAAAACACCTTCTTACATTCATTATAAAGAAGACTTAATTGAGGTTGCATATCAATTTGATATTCCTATTCATAAACCTTGGTTTGAATTAACCGAAGAACAAAAAGCATTAGTTTGGGATGGAAATGAAAGCTTTCACGGAATTCATCATTTCTTTACTGTTTTAGAAGAAAAAAGTTATAAAATACAAAATAGAGTGATGCTTTCTCGCTATCGAGGAAAAACAAAATGTACTTCTTGTAACGGAAAACGATTAAGACATGAAACCAATTTTGTTAAAATAAATGAGAAAACAATTTCTGATTTAGTAACGCTTCCTTTGGATGAATTATCAGTGTTTTTCAAAAATATAGAATTAGATAAATACGAAGCCAAAATCGGGAAACGTTTGTTGACAGAAATCAATAATCGTTTGCAGTTTTTAACTGATGTTGGTTTGTCATATTTAACAATCAACAGAACATCAAACACACTTTCTGGTGGTGAAAGTCAGCGTATAAATCTGGCGACTTCTTTAGGAAGTTCTCTGGTTGGTTCTATGTATATTTTAGATGAACCTAGTATTGGTTTGCATCCAAAAGATACAGAACGTTTAATCGGTGTTTTAAAAGATTTACGAAATTTAGGAAACACCGTTGTTGTGGTAGAACATGATGAAGATATCATGCGAGAGGCCGATTATATTATAGATATTGGTCCGGAAGCGGGGACTTTTGGTGGACATGTTGTTGCGGAAGGTGATTTTGATGCCATTTTAAAATCGGATTCTTTAACTGCAAAATATTTAAACGAAGAATTAAAAATTGAAGTTCCTAGAAAACGTAGAACTTCAAAAAATAGCATCCAAATTATTGGAGCAAGAGAAAACAATTTAAAAAATGTTGATGTTACCTTTCCTTTAAATTGTTTAACTGTAATTACAGGAGTTTCTGGTTCTGGAAAAAGTACATTGGTTAAAAATATTTTGTATCCAACAATGCAAAAAAAATTGATTGGTTATGGAGATAAAATCGGTCAACATACAGAAGTTAAAGGAAATTTCGAGAACATAAAACACGTAGAGTTTATAGATCAAAATCCTATTGGACGCTCTTCTCGTTCAAATCCAGTAACGTATATTAAGGCTTATGATGATATTAGAGCACTGTTTTCTAATCAGAAATTATCATCCATAAGAAACTACAAACCAAAACACTTTTCTTTTAATGTTGAAGGAGGTCGTTGTGAGGTTTGTAAAGGTGAAGGTGAAGTTACAATTGAAATGCAATTTATGGCAGATGTGCATTTAGAATGCGATGTTTGTAATGGAAAACGTTTCAAGAAAGAAGTTTTAGAAGTCAAATTCGATGGAAAATCTATTGATGATATTTTAAACCTTACCATTGATGATGCTGTTCAGTTTTTCTCTGAAAATTTAGTCACCAAAATTGCAAGCAAATTAAAACCATTGCAAGATGTTGGTTTAGGGTATGTAAAATTAGGGCAATCTTCTTCTACCCTTTCTGGTGGTGAAGCGCAACGTATAAAATTGGCTTCCTTTTTAGTAAAAGGAAATACAAAAGACAAGGCTTTATTTATTTTTGATGAACCAACTACTGGTCTACATTTTCACGATATTCAGAAATTATTAGCTTCTTTTAATGCGTTAATTGACAAAGGACATTCCATTATTGTAATTGAACATAATATAGAGTTGATTAAATGTGCAGATTATATTATTGACTTAGGTTTAGAGGGTGGGAAAAATGGAGGAAACCTTATTTTTCAAGGAGTTCCTGAAGAGTTAGCTAAAAACAAGGAATCATATACTGCTAAATATTTGGCGGAAAAATTGGTTTAGTAGAAGCTATTTCCTGCTTTACACTATATCTTTTTTTCGAAAATAAAAAAAAGGATGTCGTTTCAATCAGGGCTAGACTTGTTTATGAACAAATAGTAAAAAAATTAAGTAAGTGCCATTTAATAAAAATGAGATTTCTCAATCGCTGAAAAAGCTCATTTCTAAATGACAACCGTTAGAAAATAAAAAAAGTAAAATGATTACGAATTTAACAGACAAACAAAAAATTAATTGGGTAAGAATAATTGCACTTATTCCCGTACTTATTTTAATGATGTACGCTCCAAGATTATGGGTTTCCACTAAAGGTTTTCCTACAATTCCGTTGTTTGATTGGTGGCCAATTCTTAAATATCCTTTCGATTATATTTTAGGAAGTTTCTTCTTTCTAATTCAAATTGTATACATTTTTCAGAATAAAAGATGGCAAGGTTGGGCCATTATTTTGCTCTACGTTTTCTTAGCTTTGGTTGATCAAAACAGGCTACAACCCTATTTCTACCAGAGTTTTTTAACCATTTTCGCTATTGAAATTTTCAACAGAAAAGCAAATCCTAAAAAAATATTGTATGCAATCATTCTTATCTTTTTTGCAACTTATTTTTGGAGTGGAATTCAAAAAGTAAACGAAGCTTTTTACATACAATGGTTGAGTGCTCTAAACAAACATTTTAGCTTTTTACCACAATGGTTTTTACACGTTTTCACCTATGCAGTTCCTTGGTTAGAAGCATTAATGGGTGTTTTATTGTTATTTAATAAAACTAGAAAATTTGGTGTTTTATTTATTTTAGCAATGCACGGTACAATTACGTTTCTATTATTTTATTTAGGGTATGGCTACAATGTTGTACCTTGGAATATTCAGAATATGTTTAGTGTTGTTATCTTATTTTGGACTTTAAAAACAACAAATGCATTTGAATTTTTCATTCAGTTTTTCAACAAACAAAAAATAGCAATCTTAATTTTTACAATTGCCTTACCGCTTGCAAATAATCTTACTGGTTTTTATGATAGCTTGTTGTCATTCCATTTTTTTACGGCAGATTTAAACTATTATAATATTTTTATCAATGAAGAATTAGAAGATACTTTACCTGATGATATTCAGCGTTTTTATCGTTTTGAAAACGGAAAAGCATACATTCAAATGAATGAATGGGCACAGTCAGACAATAAAGTATTGTTTTATCCTGAAGAACGAATTGTTAAATATATGGATGTCTATTTACGTTCTTTTGCTAAAAACCCACAAGAAGAAGGATTGACAAAACTGGTTGTTTATAATCAAGATTGATCTTTTTTAACGAATTCTAATTCATAGTATCCGAATTCTAATACAGGCAAAATTAACCTCAACTTCTCATTTACTTTTACAGTGTATTAACATTTAAAAAAGTAGAAATCATGAGAACATTCCTAAAAAAATCAGTATTCGTAGCAGGTTTAATCGTTTTAAGCAATCCTTTTATCAGTTGTGACAACAACGAAATAAAAAAAGAAAAAGACGTTATCACTTTAGCAGAAAATGTCATTCCTATTCACGAAGAAGTTGATATAGAAGTTATCGCAAGAAAACCAATTGTATTTATTGCAGGTTTTGATAAAGGTAACGAAACCTTTTACTCAAATGCCAGAACTTATTTTCAAGAAAAAGGGTTAAAAGTTATTGACGGGCAATATTCCTTAGAAGAAATTATTGTGTGGTTAAACGAAAACTCAAATCAAAATCCTTATGGCGAAGTTCATATTGTAAACCAAAGTAATCCTTAT